>NZ_JBSPUE010000001.1:0-1224809 GCF_056861455.1 Stenotrophomonas sp. 22LJNL06-5-1 | reverse complement strand
GCTGCGCCGATGGTAGTGTGGCTCAAGCCATGCGAGAGTAGGTCATCGCCAGGGTTTACACCCAAAACCCCGCTGCTCATGCAGCGGGGTTTTTCTTTGTGCGTAGAAAATGCGGGTAGTGCCGGCCGCTGGCCGGCAGGTGCGTTGATGGAACCGCCGCGAGCGGCGGCGCCAACCAAGGTTGGCGGCTACCGATGGCAGAGTGCGAACCAAGGGTGGCACCCACCAATGGCGGAGCGCACAAAAAAAGCGGCGCCCCGTGGGGCGCCGCTCTGCTCTCAACGATGTTCAGTCGAGCATGGCCCGACTTACTTGGCCGGGGCCTTGTCCTTCATCATCGCGTCGCGGGCTGCCTTGAACGGGTTGCCTTCGTACCAGTTCGGCCAACGATCACCGCCAGCCAGTTCCTTGCCGACGCCGTACATCAGCTGCAGGTCCTCGACGGTGCCGTCCAGCTTCCAGGTGGCTGCGTCGAACTCGTCCTTCGGGCCGTGGTAGCGGTTGGCGCCGTAGTCCGCTGCGGCCTTGCGGCCAGCGTCCACGCCACCTTCGCGCAGGTCCTCGCCGCCATCGGCGTACAGGGCAGGCACGCCTGCCTTGGCGAAGTTGAAGTGATCCGAGCGGAAGTAGAAGCCGCTCTGCACCGAGGTTTCACCATGCAGCGTGCGGTCCTGGGCCGCAGCCAGCGGCTTGAGGATGTCTTCCAGCTCCGAGCTGCCGAAGCCGGTGACGGTCACGTCCTTCGCACGGCCGGCCACCGACATCGCGTCGATGTTGATCACACCGGCGATCTTGTCCAGCGGGAAGGTCGGATGGGCAACGTAGTACTTCGAGCCCAGCAGGCCGGATTCTTCCAGGGTTACGGCCAGGAACACCACCGAACGCTCCGGCTTCGGCTCCTGGTGGGCCATCGCTTCAGCCACCTCGAGGATGCCGGCCACGCCGGTCGCGTTGTCGACCGCGCCGTTGTAGATGTTGTCGCCGGTCTCACCCTCATGCTTGCCCAGGTGGTCCCAGTGCGCCATGTACAGCACGGCCTCGTCGGCACGCTTGGTGCCCGGCAGCACGCCCACCACGTTGCGCGACTGCTTCTGCGCAATCTGGCTCTTCAGATCGACCGCAGCGGTGGCCTTCAGCGGCACCGGCTTGAAGCCGCGCTTGCTGGCGTCCTTGTAGGCCTGTGCCAGGTCCAGGCCGGCACCGGCGAACAGCGCCTTGGCGGCGTCGGCACTCAGCCAGCCCTGCACCGGAATGCGGGCGTCCGGGTCATCCTTGGCCGGCAGGTCGTACTGCGGGCCGGCCCAGGAGCTCTTCACCACATCCCAGCCATAGGAAGCGCCGGCGGTGTCGTGCACGATCAGCGCGGCGGCGGCGCCCTTGCGTGCTGCCTCTTCGAACTTGTAGGTCCAGCGACCGTAGTAGGTCATGCGCTTGCCGTCGAACAGCTTCGCGTCATCGACATGGAAGCCGGGGTCGTTGACGAACATCACGACCGTCTTGCCCTTCCAGTCCTGGCCGGCGTAGTCGTTCCACTTCTGCTCCGGCGCATCGACGCCGTAGCCGACGAACACCAGGTCGCTGGCATCGACCTTCACCTCGGCCTGGCCGGTACGGGTACCCACCACCATGTCGGTGCCGAACTTCAGTTCGGTGGTCTTGCCGCCCTGGGTGATCTTCAGCACGGTCGATTCGTCGGCCGTGGTCTCGGTCATCGGCACATCCTGGAACCAGCTGTCGCCGTTGCCGGGCTGCAGGCCGATGCGCTGCATCTGGTCGCGGATGTAGTTGACCGTCAGTTCCTCGCCCTTGCTGCCCGGGGCGCGGCCTTCGAATTCATCCGAAGCCAGTGTCTTCACCATCTCGGCGAAGTCGCCGGCGTTGATCTCGGGCGAGAACGCATGGGCCGCCGGCTTGGCAGCGGCGGTGTCGGTGGCCGGCGCGGGCGCCGGAGTGTCTTCGCCTTTGCAGGCACTGAGCGCGGCCGCAGCGGCCAGGCACAGGAGGAGTTTGCGGGGCATCGTCGATTCCTGGAAAACAAAGGGCGGCCGCACCTCGTGTACGACCGGTAACAGCGAGTATCACCGAACCGATGGGCGCGGTGTGCTCAGTCCGCCGGAGCGGTTTCGGTGTCGAACGGGATCGGCTCGGCGCCGGTGACCGGGCCGATGCGGGCCGTGCGGTGCACGTACAGCACCACCTCGCGTTCGAACTGCAACGGGCCGTCGACCACGGCATTCGGGCCGATGATCACGCGTGGCTTGCGGCTGGCGGTCAGCGAGACGCTGAAGTTCGGCTTGCGCACGTGCACACCGCCCTTGACCTGCGAACCGATGCCCACGGTGATGTCACCGTTGACGGTTTCCACGTCGTTGCCGACGCGGCTTTCGACCAGCCCGATGCCACCGTTCACGGTTTCAACGCCGCCTTCGATCTGGCTGCCGCGATCGCTGAAGATGCTGCCGTTGACGGTGCTGACGTTGCCATGGGCGATTACTTCGCGGCCCAAGCGTACACCGCCGTTGACCGTTTCGATCTTGCCGGTGCGCGCGCGATCGGCGACCTTCACCCCGCCGTTGACGGTGTCGATGCTGCCGGTCTCGACGCCTTCGCCGACGCGGATGCCACCGTTGACGGTATCCAGCTTGCCGTAGCGCTGGCCGGGTTCGGCGCTGATGCTGCCGTTGACCTTGCTGATGTTTTCCTGCGCTGCTACCGGCGCGGTGACCAGCAGTACGCCCAACAGCAGCGGAATGGAGAGAGCTTTCATGGGGACCTCGATGGATGTGCGGCTGGCAGGCCGCGTGCGGAGATGTCACCATTCCCCGGTAGCCCCCGCAACTGCCTGAAGTCACTGGAAAGCCCTTGCGCGACAACGCCTTCCCATCACGCCGACATCACATCGCCGCTGCCCGCGGCGGGCGCTGCCTGCTGTTGGGGCTGGCCTTGGCACTGGCGTTGCCGTTGCCGGGTGCCGCGCAGACCACGCGCGAGACCGAGCGCAAGCTGCAGAAACTGCGCAGTGAGCTGAAGGGCGTGGCGCAGGAGCGCCGGCAGATCGAAGGCCAGCGTGGCCAGGCCTCGCAGCAGCTGCGCGAGGCAGATGAGAAGGTGGCCCGCACCGGCCGTGCGCTTGCGCAGACAGAGACCGCGCTGCGTGAGCAGGGAAGGGCCCTGGCCGAGGCCGAACAACGCCGCAGCACGCTGCAGGCCAATCTCGCCCAGCAGCATCGCGAGCTGGCCGGCCTGCTGCGTGCGGCCTACCAGCTGGGCAACCACGCACCCCTGAAGCTGCTGCTGTCGCAGGACACGGTGGCCGATGCCAACCGCGCCCTGGCCTACCACCGCTACCTGCAGCGCGAGCGGGCACAGCGCATCACCACGCTGACGGCTGACCTGAAGGAACTGGAAGCACTGCAGGCGCAGATCGCCGAGCGCAAGCAGAAGCTGCAGGGGGCGCAGCAGGACCAGAAACAGCAGGCAGCGGCCCTGGAAGTGGACCGCCGCGATCGCGCCAAGACCGTTGCTTCGCTGGACGAGCGCTTCAAGGACCAGCGCGAGAAGGAACAGGCGCTGGGCCAGGATGCCAAGGCGCTGGAAACACTGCTGGCCAATCTGCGTGCGGCCGCTGCCCGTGCCGAGGCCGAGCGTCGCGCGGCTGCACGTCGAGCCGCCGCCGAAAAGGCCGCTGCCGAACGAGCCGCGCGCCAGGCTGCCGCGCAGGGCCGCCCGCCACCGCCCACCAAGGTTCCGCCGGCGGTGGCGTCCGCACCGGCCCCGAAGGTGGGGGGCCTGGGCTGGCCATTGTCCGGCAACCTGCTGGCCCGCTATGGCGGCAAGCTGCCTGACGGACGTACCAGCAGCGGCGTGCTGATCGGCGCACCGGCAGGCAGCACCGTCACCGCCGTGGCCGACGGTACCGTGGTGTTCTCCGACTGGATGACCGGTTACGGCATGATCCTGATCGTCGACCACGGCAACGGCTACATGAGCCTGTACGCCCACAACGACACCCTGCTCAAGGACGCCGGTGCACGGGTCAGCCGCGGCGATGCGGTGGCCAAGGTCGGCAATTCCGGCGGCCAGGGTGTCACCGCGCTGTACTTCGAGCTGCGTCGTGGCGGGCAACCGGTGAATCCGGACAGCTGGCTGCAGCGGCGCTGAATCCCGGCTCGCCACGTGCGGGCTGGATTCAACGGGAATTTAGCTGTGCTTCGCGCATAATCGGTGCATGTGCCTTGGGCACCATGCCACCGTCGACAGGAGTGATCCATGCGCGCAGCCCGTACCGCCACCCTCTTGCTGGCCCTGTTGCCAGCGCTGTCCTGGGCGCAGCAGACCGCGCCCGCCCCGAGCCAGGAAACCGGCGGGCAGGCAGCGAGCAGCGAGGAGGCGGTGACCTCGAAGGTGCCGCTGGAGGACATCCGCCGCTTCGTGGCCGTCTACAACGCAGTGCGGGCCGCCTACGTCGATCCGGTCGATGACAAGAAACTGATGCAGGCAGCGGTGCGTGGCCTGCTGCTCGATCTCGATCCGCACAGCACCTACTTCAACAAGGAAGACGCGCAGGCCTTCGACGAACAGGCCAGCGGCGCCTACGAAGGCATCGGCGTGGAGCTGCAGCAGCAGCCGGACAACGCCAGCATGAAGGTGATCTCGCCGATCGACGACACGCCGGCGGCCAAGGCCGGCATCCTCGCCGGTGACCTGATCATCGCCATCGACGGCAAGCCGATCAGCGCGATCGATGCCAGCGAACCGCTGCGCGGCCCGGCCGGCAGCAAGGTGGTGCTGACCATCGTGCGCGAAGGCAAGCCGAAGCCATTCGACGTGAGCCTCACCCGCCAGACCATCCGCGTGACCAGCGTGAAAAGCCGCCTGCTGGAACCGGGCTATGGCTACATCCGCCTGAGCACGTTCCAGGCCGACACCGGTTCGGACTTCCAGAAGCACGTGCAGCAGCTGCAGAAGCAGTCCGGTGGCCAGCTCAAGGGCCTGGTGCTGGATCTGCGCAGCAATCCGGGTGGCCTGCTCACTGCTGCCGTGCAGGTGGCCGACGATCTGCTCGACAAGGGCAACATCGTCAGTACCCGTGGCCGCATCAGCATCAGCGATGCACGTTTCGATGCAACGCCGGGCGATCTGTTGAAGGGCGCACCGGTGGTGGTGTTGGTCGATGCGGGTTCGGCCAGTGCCTCGGAAGTGCTGGCTGGGGCGCTGCGCGACAACAAGCGCGCCCGCGTGGTCGGCAGCCGCACCTTCGGCAAGGGTTCGGTGCAGACCGTGCTGCCACTGGACAACGGCGATTCGGTGAAGCTGACCACCGCGCGTTATTACACGCCCAGTGGCAAGTCGATCCAGGCCACTGGCATCGTTCCAGAGGTCGAACTGAAGCCGGCCGTTACGCCGGCCGAGGATGCACTGCCGGCCAGCCTGAGCGATTACAGCGAAGCGACCCTGCCGGGTCATCTGCGCGGTGACGACGAAGGCACCGAGGGCTACCACGCCGGTGCGGTACTGCCGGGCGATGGCCCGATCAACGAGGCGCTGGCCGAGCTGAAGAACCCGGGTTCGGTGGCTGCACGCTTGAAGGCCGAAGCGGCGAAAGCGGATGCGGCCAAGGCCGCGAAGGCCGCTGCGGTGAAGCCGGAAGCGAAGGCCGAACCGAAGGCCGAACCGAAGGCGGAAGGCAAGCCAGAAGCGAAGCCAGAAGCGAAGCCAGAAGCGAAGCCAGAAGCGAAGCCAGAAGCGAAGCCAGAAGCGAAGCCAGAAGCGAAGCCAGAAGCGAAGCCAGAAGCGAAGCCAGAAGCCAAACCGGAAGCCAAACCCGCTCCGGTCCCGGCCAAGCCCTGATTCTGTAGAGTCGAGCCAAGCTCGACTGATCTACGAACGGACGGGTGAGCGTGGAGCCGGCCAGCGGCCGGCACTACCTGGAGTCAGAAGCCGTGCCGCTTGCGCAGGCGACGGGCGATGGCCGCCCGCACGTACACGCCGTACAGCAGGCCGAACAGGAAGCCGCCGATGTGCGCCCACCAGGCGACCATGCCGAAGCTCGGGCCGATATGGGCGAACACCACCTGCAGGGCGGCCCAGACGCCGATCAGCAGGTAGGCCGGGGCACGCACGAACTCCAGGAACAGGCCGAGCGGGATCACTACGCCCAGCCGGGCGCCGGGGAACAGGGCCAGATAGGCGCCGATCAGCGCCGACACCGCGCCGCTGGCGCCGATGATGATCTGGTCCGGGCTGCCCATGGTGTAGATCGCCACCAGGTTGGACACTGCACCGCCGACCAGGAACAGCAGCAGCAGGCGCCACGGGCCCAGCACCCGTTCGGCGGGCAGGCCGAAGATCAGCAGGAACACCAGATTGCCCAGCAGGTGCGACCAGTCCGCGTGCAGGAACAGGGCGGTGAACAGGCGCAGCACGCTGCCGTCCTGCAGGGTCGCCCACCAGTCCAGCGGGTGGGTCAGGCCGGTGGACAGGGCGCCCCAGTCCAGCCAAAGGCTGCCGCGGGCGTCGTCCGGACGCGAGATCGACCACAGGAACGCCAGCCACAGTGCCGCAAACAGCACGGGCGTGGCCCAGCGCAGGGCCGCCTTCTTGCGCGACGGGAGGGAGACGAACATGGGCACTAGCCTAGCGTGAGGGCGCTTACGGCGGGGATTGTCCTGTTCAGCTTTTGAGACGAAAAAAGCGCCTGCGCTGTTATTGTTTCATTAACAGCTCTGGGTAATACTCGCATACGGCGTCGTATGTCGGGAGGGGAATCCGGCGCGCTCCGAAGGGCCCCAAGGCCCGCCGGGCGCAGGCGCACTCAGAGCACCATCACCGCTTACCGGAGAGAGAGAACTACGATGCAAACCGCTTCCACCATTGCCCGATTGACCCTGCTGGCCGTCGGCGTTGCCGGTGCGCTGGCTGCTGCCGACGCCAACGCCGCTGCCTTCCAGCTGAAGGAAAACAGCGCCAAGGGCCTGGGCCGCGCATTCGCCGGCTCCGGCAGCGCCGAAGGCGACGCCTCCATCATCGCCGTGAACCCGGCCGGCATGCGCCAGCTCGATGGCACGATGGTCCAGGGCGACCTGAGCGCCATCAGCTTCAAGGCCGAGTTCAAGGGTCAGGGCCGCAATGCGGCAGGCCGTCCGCAGAGCGGTGGTGACGGCGGCGACGCCGGCATGATCGCCCCGGTTCCGGCCGCGTACTTCCACATGCCGATCGGCGAGAAGGCCCACTTCGGTGTGTCGCTGACCGCACCGTTCGGCTTCAAGACCGAATACGACAACGGTTGGGTGGGTCGTTACAGCGGCCTGAAGACCGATCTGAAGGCCATCGACCTCGGCTTCGCCGCGTCGTATGACGTCAACCCGTACGTGTCCTTCGGCGCGTCGGTGTTCGTCGAGCACCTGACCATTGAGCTGAGCAACGCCGTCGACTACGGCAGCATCCTGGCCGGTGCCGGCGCTCCGGGCTTCGCCCCGGGCAGCGCGGATGGCACCCTGAAGATCGAGGGTGACAACAATGCCGTGGGCTGGACCGTCGGTGGCCTGTTCTCGATCGACGAGAACACCCACATCGGCCTGAGCTACCGTTCGAAGGTCGAGCACAAGATCACCGGTGGTGATGCGACCTTCAGCGGCGCCGACCGCGCCCGTTCGCTGCTGACCAACTCGCCGCGTACCCGCGGTTGGTTCATGGACACCAGCGGCAAGGCCACGGTGACCATGCCGGCCTCGGCCACCCTGAGCGTGACCCACAAGGTCAACGATCGCTGGACCGTGATGGGCGACGTGACCCGTACCGCCTGGTCGACCGCCTTTGACAGCGTCACCGTCGACTACGCTTCGCCGCAGGCGGATTCGGTCCTGGAGTTCGGCTACCGCGACACCACCTTTGTGTCGCTGGGCGCCGACTACAAGCTGAGTGACACCGTCACCCTGCGCGGTGGTGTTGCGCTGGACCAGACCCCGACCACCGACGCCCACCGCGACGTCCGCGTGCCGGATACCAGCCGCAAGTGGCTGTCGCTGGGCGTGGGCTGGACCCCGTCGGCAAACACCGAGTACAACTTTGGCTACACCCACCTGTTCACCAGCGATCCGAACGTGAACGTGCGTGCGACCACTGCCAACCAGGGCAACTCGCTGTCGGGCAAGTACAAGGTCCGTGGCGACGTGCTGGCTGCTTCGTTCCAGTACAAGTTCTGATCCAGGCCTCGGCCTGACGCAGTAAACGGAAGGCCCCGCGCAAGCGGGGCCTTCTTTTTCTGTGGCCACGGGCCATCCACGCGTGGCGTGGATCTACTGAAGATCGCAGCCATCCACGGTGTGGATCCACGACAATAGCGCCATGAACCTGTCCGATCCGAACTTCCAGCTGGAGCTGGCTGCCAACATCGCCGTCGCCGGCTCGATCCTGCTGGCCGGCCGCAACAACGTGCACACCTGGTGGCTGGGCATCGTCGGCTGCGCGCTGTTTGCCGCGGTGTTCGAGCGCTCGCATCTGTATGCGGACATGGTGCTGCAGTTCTTCTTCATTGCCATCAGCGTGCTGGGCTGGTGGCAGTGGCTGCGTGGCGATCACGGCGCGCCGCTGCCGATCACCTCATTGCGACCGCGTGCATGGGCCTGGCTGGCGCCGCTGGCGGTGGTGGCCACGTTCGGCTACGGCTGGATGCTGACCCGCCTGACCAACGCCTACGCGCCCTACATCGATTCGGCGGTGCTGGTGCTGAGCGTGATCGCGCAGATCCTGATGATGCGGCGCAAGCTGGAATCGTGGTGGGTGTGGCTGCTGGTGAACACCGTCGCGGTGCCGCTGTACTACAGCCGTGGCCTGCACCTGACCTCGATCCTGTACGTGGGCTTCTGGATCAACGCACTGGTGGCGTTGCGCCACTGGCGCAATCTGATGCGGGCCGAGTCCACGACTGTGCCTGAATCCCTGTAGAGCCAAGCCCACGCTCGGCTCTACGGGAAGCAGAGGCACAAAAAAACCCCGCTTTCGCGGGGTTTTTCGTTTACCGCATCAACCGGGCGATCAGTCGCCCAGGGTCAGCAGCGAGGCGTTGCCACCTGCGGCGGTGGTGTTCACCGTCACCGTCTTTTCGGTGGCAAAGCGCAGCAGGTAGTGCGGGCCGCCGGCCTTCGGGCCGGTGCCGGACAGACCCTGGCCGCCGAACGGCTGCACGCCGACCACCGCGCCGATCTGGTTGCGGTTGACGTAGACGTTGCCGACGTGGACGCCGTTGCTGATGCGATCAACGGTCTCGTCGATGCGCGAATGCACGCCCAGGGTCAGGCCGTAGCCGGTGGCATTGATCTGGTCGATCACCGCGTCGAGCTGGTCGCCCTTCCAGCGGATCACGTGCAGCACAGGACCGAACACTTCCTTCTGCAGCTGGCCAAGGTCCTTCAGTTCGTACGCGCGCGGTGCGAAGAAGGTGCCATTGGCGGCTTCGGTGGACAGTTCGGCCGCGGCGATCAGGCGCGCTTCGCGGTCCATGCGCTCAGCGTGGTCCTGCAGGATCTTCAGCGCATCGGCGTCGATCACCGGGCCGACGTCGGTGGACAGCAGGCCGGGGTTGCCGACCTTCAATTCCTTCATCGCACCGGCCAGCATGGTCATCACCTTGTCGGCGATGTCGTCCTGCACGAACAGCACGCGCGCGGCCGAGCAACGCTGGCCGGCGGAGGTGAAGGCCGAACCGATCGCGTCCTTGACCAGCTGTTCCGGCAGTGCCGAGGAGTCGGCGATGAAGGCGTTCTGGCCACCGGTCTCGGCAATCAGCACGCCGATGGCGGCGTCACGTGCGGCCATCGTGCGGTTGATCGCACGCGCGGTGTCGGTGGAGCCGGTGAAGGCCACGCCGGCCACGCGCGGGTCCGCAGTGAGCGCGGCACCGACGGTGGCACCGTCGCCCGGCAGGAACTGCACCACCTCGGCCGGCACACCGGCGTCGTGCAGCAGCTTCACCGCGTAGTAGCCGATCAGGTTGGTCTGCTCGGCCGGCTTGGCGATGACGCTGTTGCCGGCGGCGAGTGCAGCGGCCACCTGGCCCAGGAAGATCGCCAGCGGGAAGTTCCACGGGCTGATGCAGACGAACACGCCACGGCCGTGCAGCTGCAGCTCGTTGGACTCACCGGTCGGGCTCGGCAGCTTCTCGGCGTGGCTGAACTGCTCGCGCGCCTGCTTGGCGTAGTAGCGCAGGAAATCCACGGCCTCGCGCACTTCGGCGATGCTGTCGGGCAGGCTCTTGCCGGCTTCCTTCACGCACAGCGCCATGAACTCCGGCATGCGCGCTTCCAGCTGGTCGGCGGCGTGCTCGAGGATGGCGGCGCGGCTGGCGGCCGGGGTGCGGTTCCAGGCCGGCTGCGCGGCCACGGCATTGGCCAGCGCCTTCTGCACGGTGGCGGCATCGGCGGCCAGCCACTGGCCAACCACTTCGCGGGTGTCGGCCGGGTTGGTCACCGGCAGCGCGGCGCCGGCCGGGTTGGCACCCGGCACCAGCGGGGCGGCCTGCCAGGGCTTCACAGCCGCGTTGATCTGCTCGGCCAGGGCGCGCAGTTCGTTGTCGTTGGCGAGGTTGGCGCCCATGGAGTTCTTCCTGTCGTGGTTCTGGCTGCGCAGCAGGTCAACTGGCAGCGGGATCTTGGGATGCGGAATCGATTCGAACGAGGACACCATCTCGACCGGATCGCGGACCAGGTCGGCGATCGGCACGCGCTCGTCGGTGATGCGGTTGACGAAGCTGGAGTTGGCGCCGTTTTCCAGCAGGCGACGCACCAGGTACGGCAGCAGGTCTTCATGCGAACCGACCGGCGCATACACGCGGCAGGGCAGGTTCAAGCGGTCGGCCGGCACCACTTCGGCGTACAGGTCGTCGCCCATGCCGTGCAGCTTCTGGTGCTCGTACACGCCGCCGTTGGCGATGCTGCGCACCGCGGCGATGGTGTGCGCGTTGTGCGTGGCGAACATCGGGTAGATCGCGTCGGCATGGGTGAACAGGCGCTTGGCGCAGGCCAGGTAGGACACGTCGGTGTTCTGCTTGCGGGTGAACACCGGGTAGCCCGGATAGCCTTCGATCTGCGCGCGCTTGATCTCGGCGTCCCAGTACGCGCCCTTGACCAGGCGCACCTGCAGGCGGCGACCGGCGCGGCGCGCCATGTCGGCCAGGTGGTCGATCGTGTACGGGGTGCGCTTCTGGTAGGCCTGCACGACCACGCCGAAGCCATCCCAGCCAGCCAGCGAGGCGTCGGAGAACACCTGCTCGATGATGTCCAGCGACAGTTCCAGGCGGTCGGACTCTTCGGCGTCGACGGTGCAGCCGATGCCGTAGCTCTTGGCCAGCTGAGCCAGTTCCAGCACGCCCGGCACCAGGTCGGTCAGCACGCGCTCGCGCTTGGCATGCTCGTAGCGCGGGTACAGCGCCGACAGCTTGATCGAGATGCCCGGGGCGTTGTTGACGTCGCCGTCCGGACGGCCGCCGCGTGCCTTGTGATCGCCGCCGATGGCGTGGATCGCACGACGGTAGTCTTCCAGGTAGCGCAGCGCGTCCTTCATGGTCAGCGCGCCTTCGCCCAGCATGTCGAACGAGTAGCGGTAGTTCGCGTTGTCGCCCTTGTGCGAGCGCGACAGCGCTTCGCTGATGGTGCGGCCCATGACGAACTGGTGGCCCATGATCTTCATCGCCTGGCGCACGGCCAGGCGTACCACCGGCTCACCGACGCGGCCTACCAGGCGCTTGAACGCGCTGGGCGCATCGGCGCGGGTGGCGTCGTTCATCTGCACCAGCTTGCCGGTCAGCATCAGGCCCCAGGTGGAGGCGTTGACCAGCACCGAGTCGCTGCCGCCCAGGTGCTTTTCCCAGTCGGCATCGGCCAGCTTGTCGCGGATCAGCTTGTCGGCGGTGTCCTGGTCCGGAATGCGCAGCAGCGCCTCGGCCACGCACATCAGCAGCACGCCTTCCTCGCTGCCCAGGTCGTACTGGCGCATGAAGGCCTCGATCGCGCCTTGGTCCTTGGCACGCACGCGCACGCGGCCGACCAGGTCGGCGGCCAGCGCCTGCACCTTGGCCTGTTCTTCGGCGGGCAGGCGGGCCTGCGCCAGCAGCTCGCGCACGTGGCTGGCCTCGTCCTTCAGCCAGCCATCGGTGATGGCCTGGCGGAACGGGTTGGGGGGCGCCGGCAGTTCCGGCGACAGCAGCGCGCCGGGACGCGGAGCGTCGCTGGCGGCAGGGGAGGAGGAAGGTGCGTTCATGCCGGTCCGGCCAGTGGAAAACTTGGCGATTTTAATCATTTTTGCGGCTTGCGGAAGTGCCCCGCAGCCACCTTCGTGAAGTGCTGATAGCCCCTAGCTGCGGTGGGTTCAGCGTGTTCAGCAAGCTCTTCAGTGATTGTGCTGAATTCGTCATTTGTGTCGCCGACCTCATGCTGTGTTGCAGCATGGGAAAAAGTGTGAATGCACCCTTGCTACCGGCGAGAGGGCGGGGCTACCATCGAGACGTTTCCCGCGGCAGGAACGCGGTTGCGACATGATCGAGGTGCTTCCAGCTCCGGATGGGTCAGGTACGCAGCTGCGGCTGCGTCCCCCACGGGCGCTCGATGCCCGGCAGTTCGTCCTGTTGTTCACCGTGTTGTCGGGTGCGATGTGGCTGGTGTCCGCCCTCGGGTGGTTGGCCGGCAATGCATTCGCCCCCCTGTTCGCGCTGCTGTACAGCCTGGTGCTGGCGGCGGCGCTGCGTGCCTTGTGGCGCAGCGGTGAACGGCAGGAGGAGATCCGGGTAGTGCCGGCGTACGTGGAGGTCATCCCCGTACCCGGTGGATCGCCGGTGTTCCGGGCCCACCCCCACTGGGTGCGCCTGCTCACCGACGATGAGAGGGTCCGGCTGGCATCCAGCGGCCGGCAGGTGGAGGTGGGGAGTTTCCTCGCGCCGGCCGAACGTCAGACGCTCGCAGAGACACTTGAAAGCTTGCTCGCCGCCAGCGATGGCGGCAACCGACGACGCTAAGGGTCTAGGCAATGAAGCAAAGCAGCAGGTGGGGCACGAAGTGCGTGAACGCGGTTGCCGCAGTGCTGGCGACCGGGGGACTGATGCCGGCGTTGGCCTGGGCCCAGGCGGCCGATCCCAAGCCGTGGCAGCTGAACATGGGCAAGGGGGTGACCCAGACCTCGCGCCTGGCCTGGGAATCGAACAATCTGTCGTTGATCATCTGCACGGTGATCGGCGTCATCGTGTTCGGTGCGATGGCCTACGCCATGTTCAAGTTCCGAAAATCCAAGGGCGCGGTCGCAGCCACCTTCAGCCACAACACCAAGGCCGAGGTGATCTGGACGGTGATCCCGGTGATCATCCTGATCGTGATGGCATGGCCGGCCACGGCCAACCTGATCAAGATGTACGACACCCGAGATGCCGAGATGACGGTCAAGGTCACCGGCTACCAGTGGATGTGGAAGTACGAATACCTCGGCGAGAACGTCACCTTCACCAGCCGCCTGGACCGCGAGTCCGACCGCGTGCGGCAGAGCGGCGTCGTACCGACCCGCGAGAGCCATCCGCACTACCTGCTGGATGTCGACAACCGCCTGGTGCTGCCGGTCGATACCAAGGTGCGTTTCGTCATCACCTCCGACGACGTGATCCACGCCTGGTGGGTACCGGCGCTGGGCTGGAAGCAGGACGCCATCCCCGGCTTCATCAACGAAGCCTGGACCAGCATCGAGCAGCCGGGTGTCTACCGCGGCCAGTGCGCCGAGCTGTGCGGCAAGGACCATGGCTTCATGCCGATCGTGGTCGAGGCGGTGTCCAAGGAAGAGTTCAAGCAGTGGCTGGCGCAGCGCAAGCCCGCGCCGCCGGCTGAGCCGGCAACGCCTGCGGCACCTGCCGAACCGGCTGCACCGACTGCACCGACTGCACCGACGGGCGAGGCACCGGCTGCGCCTGCTGCTGCAGAAGCGGGCAGCGCGCCTGCCACCGCGGCCAGCGGAGCGTGATGTAAAGCCCGCGGCTGTTCGCGGCCGCGGTGACAACCGATTCTGAGAGGTGTTTTGCAATGGCGCACTCGGCAGTTGGGCACGACGATCACCATCACCACCAGAGCTTCTTCGAGCGTTGGTTCTTCTCGACCAACCACAAGGACATCGGCACGCTGTACCTGGGTTTCAGCTTCATCATGTTCATCATCGGTGCGGCGATGAGCGTGGTGATCCGCGCTGAACTGGCGCAGCCGGGCCTGCAGTTCGTCAAGCCCGAGTTCTTCAACCAGATGACCACCGTGCATGCGCTGGTGATGATCTTCGGCGGGGTGATGCCGGCCTTCGTCGGCCTGGCCAACTGGATGATCCCGCTGCAGATCGGCGCGCCGGACATGGCGCTGCCGCGTATGAACAACTGGTCGTTCTGGTTGCTGCCGGTGGCCTTCAGCCTGCTGCTGCTGACCCTGTTCCTGCCTGGCGGTGCACCGGCCGGTGGCTGGACGCTGTACCCGCCGCTGTCGTTGCAGGGCGGCTACAACGTCGCCTTCAGCGTGTTCGCCATCCACGTGGCCGGCATCAGTTCGATCATGGGCGCGATCAACATCATCGCCACCGTGCTCAACATGCGTGCGCCGGGCATCGATCTGCTGAAGATGCCGATCTTCTGCTGGGCCTGGCTGATCACCGCCTTCCTGCTGATCGCGGTGATGCCGGTGCTGGCCGGTGCGGTGACCATGCTGCTGACCGACAAGTTCTTCGGTACCAGCTTCTTCAACGCCGCCGGTGGCGGTGACCCGGTCATGTACCAGCACATCTTCTGGTTCTTCGGCCATCCCGAGGTCTACATCATGATCCTGCCCGCCTTCGGCGTGGTCAGCGAGATCATCCCGACCTTCAGCCGCAAGCCGCTGTTCGGCTACCAGGCGATGGTGTACGCCACCGCCGCGATCGCCTTCCTGTCGTTCATCGTCTGGGCCCACCACATGTTCACCGTGGGCATGCCGCTGGGCGGCGAGATCTACTTCATGTTCGCCACCATGCTGATCTCGATCCCGACCGGGGTGAAGGTGTTCAACTGGGTCAGCACCATGTGGCGTGGCTCGCTGACGTTCGAGGCACCGATGCTGTGGTCGGTGGCCTTCGTCATCCTGTTCACCATCGGTGGCTTCTCCGGCCTGATGCTGGCCATCGTGGCGGCCGACTTCCAGTACCACGACACCTACTTCGTGGTCGCCCACTTCCACTACGTGCTGGTGACCGGTGCGGTGTTCGCGCTGATCGCAGCGGTGTACTACTGGTGGCCGAAGTGGACCGGGCGCATGTACAGCGAGAAGTGGGCCAAGGTGCACTTCTGGTGGTCGATCGTGTTCGTCAACCTGCTGTTCTTCCCGCAGCACTTCCTCGGCCTGGCCGGCATGCCGCGCCGTATTCCCGATTACAGCGTGGCCTTCGCCGACTGGAACCTGATCAGCTCGATCGGTGCGTTCGGCATGTTCGCCACGCCGTTCATGATGGCCGCGATCCTGCTGTCCTCGCTGCGCAACGGCGAGAAGGCCGAGGCCCGTTCCTGGGAGGGTGCGCGCGGCCTGGAGTGGACGCTGCCGTCGCCGGCACCGGCGCACACCTTCACCACGCCGCCGACCATCCGTCCGGGCGATCTGGCGCATGACGACATCACGCATTGAGGTGGGACATGCATAACGAGAGCCCGCTGCAGACCTGTAGAGCCGAGCCATGCTCGGCTGACGTGGAGCAGCCGAGCATGGCTCGGCTCCACAACAATGAAAAGCAGCCGACCAACGGTCGGCTCTACCAGGGCGGAAGCATCGAGCAGCAGCGCCAGCGCGCCAGGCGCACGGCGATGTGGGTCGGCGCCATCGCCGTGCTGGTCTACGTCGGCTTCATCCTCAGCGGGGTGATCGGCCGATGAGCGAGGCGCCAGCCAGCACGCCGTCTCGCAGTGCGGGGCTGCCGCGCCTGATCGGTGTGGCGGTGGCGGTGTTCCTGCTCACGTTCTCGCTGGTGCCGCTGTACCGCATCGCCTGCGAAAAGGTGTTCGGTGTACGCCTGGAACGCGGCCCCGGCAGCGAGGCCAGTACCGGCGCCGCCACCGGCAAGCGCACCGTGCGCGTGGAGTTCGATGGCGGCGTCAATTCGCGCCTGCCCTGGTCGTTCCATCCCGAGCAGTTGACCATGGACGTGGTGCCCGGCGAACTCAACGAAGCGCTGTACTTCGCCCGCAACGACAGCCAGCAGGCGGTGGTCGGCAGCGCGGTGCCTTCGGTGGCGCCGGCGCGTGCGTCGGGCTTCTTCAGCAAGACCGAATGTTTCTGTTTCACCGCGCAGACGCTGCAGGCTGGCGAGAAGCGCGACATGCCGGTGCGCTTCATCGTCGATCCGGACCTGCCGCCGGAGATCAAGACGATCACCTTGTCCTACACCTTCTATCGCAACGACGCGCTGTCCGATCGGCTGGCCCCGGCCGCCACCTCGGAAGGCGCGCACGCCGCACCCTGACCCGGATACCGACATGGCCCAGACACCGACCGACGCCAACGTGTACTTCGTCCCGGCCCAGAGCAAATGGCCATTCGTGGGTTCCATCGCGATGATGGTGACCATGGTGGGCGTGGCCAGCTGGCTCAACGATGCCAGCTGGGGGCGCTGGACGTTCTACATCGGCATCGCGATGCTGGTGCTGACCCTGTTCTGGTGGTTCAGCGACGTGGTGCGCGAGTCGCAGGCGGGCAACTACAACCACCAGGTCGATGGCTCATTCCGGATGGGGATGATCTGGTTCATCTTCTCCGAAGTGATGTTCTTCGGCGCCTTCTTCGGTGCGCTGTTCTACACCCGCAACCTGGGCCTGTCGTGGCTCAGTGGCGAAGGTCGCGGGGTGATGACCAACGAGCTGCTCTGGCAGGGCTATTCCGCCGGATGGCCGACCAACGGCCCGGCGGCGATCGGTGGCGCGTTCCAGACCATCCCGGCCTGGGGCCTGCCGCTGATCAACACGCTGATCCTGCTGACCTCCGGCGTGACCCTGACCATCGCCCACCACGCATTGAAGGCCGGCAACCGCCGCCAGCTGCTGATCTGGCTGGGCCTGACCGTGGTGCTCGGCCTCGGCTTCCTGACCCTGCAGGCGGAGGAGTACATCCACGCCTACAAGGAACTGAACCTGACGCTGGGCTCGGGCATCTACGGCTCGACCTTCTTCATGCTGACCGGCTTCCACGGCGCGCACGTGCTGCTGGGCACGATCATGCTGATCGTGATGTGGCTGCGTTCGGCGAAGGGACACTTCACCCGCGACAACCATTTCGGTTTCGAAGCCGCCGCGTGGTACTGGCACTTCGTCGACGTGGTGTGGCTGATGCTCTTCATGTTCGTCTACGTGCTTTGATCACGCACGCATCGGTGGCCTCAGCCGCCGATGCCGTGCGGCTTGATCCAGCCCATGTAGATGCTCACGATCACCAGTACGATCAAGGCCACCGACACCGCGATGCGGCGCGTCAGTGCGTTGACCGTGCGCTTGGTCTGGCCGCGGTCGACCAGCAGGTAATAGAGGCCGGCGCCCAGATTCCAGACGATGACGATCAGAAACGCGATTACCAGCAGGGTCTTCAGCGAATCACTCATGCGCGGCTCGAGGGCAGGGTGGATGCGCCTATCTGACCGCGTTTGCGCGGACTTGTCATGATGCGCCAGCACACGCGCGTGATCGGATGGCTGCTGGCGGTGCTGGCAATGGCTGCTTTCACCGCATTGGGGCTGTGGCAGCTGCAGCGCATGCATGCCAAACAGGCAATGTTGGATGCACAAGGTCCAGCTGTGGCGCAGGCGCTTCCGTTGTCGCAGGCCCTGGCGACGCCCGGCGCCTTGCACGGCGTGGCCGACCACGGCCGCTTCCTGCCCGGCGTGGTGCTGCTCGACAACCAGACCCGGCATGGCCGCGCCGGGGTGAAGATCTATCGCCCGTTCCGCAGTGACGATGGCAGCGTGCTGCTGGTCGATCTGGGCTGGCGTGCGCTGCCGCCGGATCGCACGTTGCCGGATGTGCCGGCGCCGCCTTCACCGGTGGCCGTACGTGGGCTGCTGGCGCCGCCGCCGTCAGCGGGGCTGGCACTGGGCCCGGCGTTCTCCACCACCGGTGAGGCCGGGCGCTGGCTGGCAAGCCGGTTGCCGGCCGAGGGGCTGGCACGCGCGCTGGGGCTGCAGGCATTGCCCGACCGCGTCCTGCGTCTGGACCCGGCACTGCCCTTCGGCGATGAGCGCGACCTGGACCTGCTACCGAACACACTGCCGCCGCAGCGTCACCTGGGCTACGCCGTGCAGTGGTTCGGGCTGGCCCTGACCGTGCTGGTGGTCGTGCTGGTGCTGGAGCGGCGCAGGCGACGTGCTGCCCGGTAGTGCCGGCCGCTGGCCGGCAACCCCCGCATTACTGGATGCCGGCCAGCGGCCGGCACTACCGCGGCGTCACACCCGCATCCCTCACCCAACCATGAGAAAATGCCCCGCATGAACACTGCTACGTCCCCGCAGGCGCGCGGCTCCGGCCGCCGGACCCTGGTGCTGCTGTTTGCCGTGTTCTTCGGTGCGATGGCGCTGGCCGCCGTGCTGCGCTTCTCCGGCTGGCAGCCGACCGGGCACCGCAATGCTGGCCAGCTGCTGAAGCCGCCGGTGGACCTGCGCCAGCAGGTGCCGACCCTGGCCAGCGGCCAGCCCTACGCCTGGAACCCCGAGGCCCGTACCTGGCGCCTGCTGGTGGCGCCGGCCGGTGCCTGCGACGCACAGTGCGTCACTTTGTCGCAGGGACTGGGCAAGGTGTGGCAGCTGTTCGGCCATAACGCCGATAATGTCGAAATCCTGTGGCTGGGAACGCCACCGGCGTCGATCGCCTCGCTGCCCGCGCTGCGGCCGCTGGCTCCGTCGCCAGCACTGCGCGCGGCCCTGCCCGGCGTCGACGATCCGGCTGGCCTGCCGGTCTACGTGATCGATCCGAACGGCTTCGTGATCATGCGTCATGCCCCGGGCACCGACCTGGGTGGCCTGCGCAAGGACATGGCCACGTTGCTGAAACTGAAGTGAGTCCCGTTTGATGAGCCTTTCCGCGCGTCCGGCGCTGCACCGCAATTTCCACCGCCTGGCGTGGTTCGCCATGATCATGACCGCGAGCACGATCATGTTCGGCGCCTTCGTGCGCCTGTCCGATGCCGGCCTGAGCTGCCCGGACTGGCCGACCTGCTATGGCCAGGCCACCTGGCCGCAGCACGTGGAAGAGACCATCGGCCACCCGGCGGCGGAGATCCGCCCGCTGGAAACCCACAAGGCCTGGCGTGAGCAGGTGCACCGCTTCCTGGCCGGCGCGCTGGGCATCGAGATCCTGACCCTGGCGCTGCTGGCCACGCGCAAGCGGCGATTCGGAAGCACGGCGGTAGTGACCGCCTGCGTGCTGGTGGCTGCCGGCATCCCGCTGTACATGATGGGCTGGCATGGCACGGCCAGCGTGCTGGCGTTGATCGGCGAGGCGATCCTGCTGATCGCCGCGCTGCGCTGGAGCAACATCGACCTGGCGCGCGCTGCATTGCTGACCCTGGCGGTGGTGATCTTCCAGGCCCTGCTGGGCATGTGGACGGTGACCTTGCTGCTCAAACCCATCGTGGTGATGGGCCATCTGCTGGGCGGCATGCTGATGTTCGGCCTGCTGGTGTGGATGGCCTGGCGCGCGACGCACATGCCGATCACCCTGGCCGAAGCGCCGAAGCTGAAGTGGCTGCTGCGCATCGGTGTGGCGGTGCTGGTCACCCAGATCGCACTGGGGGGCTGGGTCAGTGCCAACTACGCGGCGCTGGCCTGCGGCGGCGGCAGCGCCTCGCTGGACAACTTCCCGCGCTGCGCCAACCAGTGGTGGCCGCAGCACAACTTCGTCGAAGGCTTCACCCTGTGGCGTGGCATCGGCGTGGATTACGAGGGCGGCGTGCTGGATGGCGCCTCGCGTATCGCCATCCAGATGGCGCACCGCCTGTTCGCGGTAGTGGTGGCTGTCTACCTGCTGTGGCTGGGCGTGCGCCTGTTCCGGTTGCCGAGCATGCGTGGCTGGGCCAGCGCGCTGATGGCGCTGCTGGTGCTGCAGGTCACCCTCGGCATCCTCAATGTGAAGCTGGCGCTGCCGCTGGAAGTGGCGGTGGCCCACAACGGCGTGGCCGTTGCCCTGTTGTTCGTGCTGGTCAGCCTGCTGGCCCGCCTGCGTGCCCCGGACTGATTCCATGTTTTCCAATTACCGCCAGTACTGGGACCTGACCAAGCCCAAGGTCGTCGCCCTCATTGTCTTCACCGCCCTGGTCGGCATGGTCCTGGCCATTCCGGGCGTGCCCAGCTGGGAGCAGGTGCGCGCCGGCGTGCTCGGTTTCCTCGGCATCTGGCTGGCGGCCTCGGCCGCAGCCGCGATCAACCAGTTGCTGGACGCGCACATCGATGCGCAGATGGCGCGCACCTCGTGGCGTCCGCTGGTGGTGGGCAAGGTCAAGCCGTGGCAGGTGCTGGTGTTCGCTGGCGTGCTGATCGTGTTGTCGATGGTCATCCTGGTGCTGTGGGTGAACCTGATCACCGCGGTGCTGACCTTCGCCTCGCTGATCGGCTACGCGGTGATCTACACCGTGTACCTCAAGCGTGCGACCTCGCAGAACATCGTCATCGGTGGCCTGGCCGGTGCGATGCCACCGATGCTGGGCTGGGCCGCGGTGACCGGCATGCAGGGTTCGTCGGACTGGGCGTACTCGTCGCTGCTGGTGCTGATCATCTTCATCTGGACGCCGCCGCACTTCTGGGCGCTGGCGATCTTCCGCCGCGAGGACTACGCCAAGGCGGAGATCCCGATGCTGCCGGTGACCCACGGCGTGGTGCACACCCGCAAGCAGATCATGGTGTATTCGGTGGTGCTGGCGCTGGTCTGCCTGCTGCCGTACCTGGTGGGCATGAGCGGTGCGTTCTATCTGGGCGGCGCGATCGTGCTCAACGCGGTGTTCCTCTGGTACGCCTGGCGCATGCTGGACCCGCCGGACGAGCTGTTCTCGATGAAGATGTTCTATTACTCCATCGTCTACCTGATGGCGCTGTTCGCCTTCCTGCTGGTGGACCACTGGATCCTGCCCTGGTTGTGACCTCATCCAAGGCGCCAGTCCAATGTAGAGCCGAGCCATGCTCGGCTGAGGGCTGATCGGAGACGCAGCCGAGCATGGGCTCGGCTCCACACTTGATCTGCGCCAGCTGCGTCGCCATTGCTGTTCCTGACCTCAAGGAAAGGAAGGCGCAGGGATGCATTCGATCTTCCGCTGGACCAGCGCGCTGCTGCTGGCGCTCGGCATGGCCCTCAATGCGCATGCCGACGACACCGTTGCGCAGATCCGCCAGCACGCCGGTGACCATCGCCTGCTGGTACTGGGCGAATTCCACGGCACCCGCGAGACCCCGCTGCTGGTACGCCAACTGGTGGAGGACTACAGCCGCAACGGCCCGGTCCTGCTGGCGCTGGAACTGCCACGTGCAGAGAACCGTGCGCTGCACGACTATCTGGAATCCGATGGCGGGGCCGCGGCACGCCAGCACCTGCACGGCCGCGCGTTCTGGACGGTGCGCGATGACCAGCACGATGGCCGCCGCAGCCGCGACATGCTGGCGATGATCGAAGGCCTGCGCGTGCTGAAGGCGCAGGGCCGCGCGATCGAGGTGGTTGGCTACGACGTCAATCACAGTGACGGCGGCAGCCAGGCCCGCGATGACCGCATGGCCGCCGAACTACGGCGCGTGTACCGGCGCCTGCCCGATGGCGCACGCATGGTCGTGCTGACCGGCAATGTCCACGCCATGCTGCAGCGCCCGCAAGGTATGCCGCCGGAAATGCAGATGCACCCGATGGCGTCGCAGCTGCGGGACCTGGATATCTACAGCGTACGGTTGGGCGCGCAGCGTGGTCAGGCGTGGGGATGCGCGGACCGTTGCATGGCGCGGCCACTTCCAGAGCAGGTGGCCCCGCGGCCGCGGGTCGATACCCATGCGGAACGGCCGTACGACCTGTGGGTGTGGATGCCGGAGCTGAGCGTCGGCACGCTGGTGGATCCGTAGCGTCAGGCAACCCATCCACGCATGGCGTGGATCTACTGTTGTTTCACGCCATCCGTGGTTTGGAGTAGATCCACGCCATGCGTGGATGGTTTACCCGGAACAACCCGCGCGCCCTGTCAGGGCTTGCGCCGCGCATACCGCTGCGCGATCACGCCGCAGACGATCAGCTGGATCTGGTGGTAGATCATCACCGGCAGCACGATCGCACCCAGGCTGCCGCCGGCGAACAGCACCTTGGCGATCGGCACGCCGGTGGCCAGGCTCTTCTTCGAGCCGCAGAACACGATGGCGATCTCGTCCTCGCGGTTGAAGCGCAGGCGACGGGCAATGAAGGTGATCAGCGGCATGGCGATGCCGAGCAGCACGGCGGCGACCACCGCCACGGCCAGCAGCGACAGCAGCGGTGTCTTGCTCCACAGGCCCTCGGTGACCGCCTCGCCGAAGGCCGAGTACACCACCAGCAGGATCGTGCCCTGGTCGGTGTAGCGCAGCAGCGCACGCTGCTTCTCCACCCAGCCGGCGATCCACGGCCGCAGCAGATGGCCGGCCACGAACGGCACCAGCAGCTGCAGCATGATGCCGCCGATCGCGTGCAGCGGATCGTGCACGCCGCCGGAGGTGCCGGCCAGTGCGGTCAGCAGCAGCGGGGTCAGGAACACGCCGAGGATGCTCGACAGCGAGGCACTGCACACCGCTGCCGGTACGTTGCCATGCGCCATCGAGGTGAAGGCGATGGACGACTGCACGGTCGAGGGCAGGGTGCACAGGAACAGCACGCCCAGGTACAGCTCCGGGGTCAGCAGCCAGCCCGACAGCGGCTTGAACATCAGCCCCAGCAGCGGGAACAGGATGAAGGTGCAGGCCAGGATGGTCAGGTGCAGCCGCCAGTGCAGCATGCCGCCGATGATCGACTCGCGCGGCAGGCGTGCACCATGCAGGAAGAACAGCGCGGCGATGGCGACGGTGGTGACATCATCGAGGACGATGGCGGCGGCGCCCTTCATCGGCAGCAGCGAAGCCAGGCCGACGGTGCACAGCAGGGCGAGGGTGAAGTTGTCCGGTCGCAGGCGCGACCACCAGCGGGTCATGGTGGGCAGAGTCCTTGGTGCGGAGGGTTCAGGGCGAGGTGACCGGTGTGGCCAGGCGCTGGCGGGTGGCGGCTTCCAGCGACTTCAGGCCGGCACGTTGGCCCAGCTGCAGTGCCTGTTCCGGGCTGGCGTGTTCGTAGCGTGCGTTGACCAGGCCGAGCACGGCACCGGCGCGGTTGCCGGACGCGCAGTGCAGCAGCACCGGCCCCTGGCTCTGCTGCAGGGCCTGGTGCACGGCGCGCACATTGGCCGCATCCAGGCCCTCGGCGCCGGCCACCGGAATGCGTACATAGCGCAGCCCCAACGATTCGGCCGCGCGGATTTCATCGAAGCCACGATCCTCGCCGGGCTGGCGCAGGTCGATCACCGTGCGCACGCCCTGCGCGGCCAGGGCCTGCAGCTGTGCGGCGCTGGGTTGGCCACCGGCATACAGGCCAGGGCGGACTTCGTTGAGGGGCACGTCTTCGGCCAGGGCCGTCAGCGGCAGGCAGAGCGACAACAACAGCAGGCAGGTCAGGCGCAGCAGCATGGTCCTCTCCGTGAAAACGTTCTGCCGCTACAGGCGCAGTCCGGCACGGGCCTTCAGCAGCTCGCGCAGTTCGTATTTGTCAGTATCGTCCAGACCCTGTTGGCGCTGCTTTGCCAACAACTCCTCCAGACGTTGCACCAGCAGCTGTTTCTCCAGCTGGGCCACGGCATCGTGCAGTTCCTGGGTCCACATCGCGTCGTCGCCGGGCATCGTCTGTGCGGCCAGCGTGTGCAGTGACGCCTGTTCCTCACGTCCGTCGAAGTGCTCCAGCAGGGCGCCGGTGCTGATGTCCGGGCGTTGCTCGACCAGGTCCAGCAGCTCCAGCAGCAGCTCCACGCCGGGCAGGCGCAGGCCCTGGAAGTGGTGCTTGCCACCCAGGGTCAGTGCCAGCGATGGCTGCTGCAGCAGCACGGCGATCGCGCCGCGCACCAGGCTGCGCTTGGCCACCGGTTGAATAGTGCGTGCCGGCTGGCGTTGCGGCATCGGCGCGCGCGCAGCCTGGGCGTTGCCGCCGAGGCCGGTCAGCTGCGCCAGCTGCTGCTTCATCAGGTCGCCGAAGGCACCGTCGGGAATCTGCGCCAGCATCGGCTTGGCCCGCTCGGCCAGGCGCGCCTTGCCGTCCAGCGTGCCCAGGTTGATCTCGCGGGTGAGTTCGTCGAAGAAGAACTGCGACAGCGGCGTGGCCTGCTTCAGGCGCTCGTTGAAGGCCTCGGCGCCTTCCTTGCGCACGATGGTATCCGGGTCCTCGCCATCGGGCAGGAACAGGAAGAAGGCCTGGCGGCCATCCTTCATGCGCGGCAGCACCGACTCCAGCGCCTTCCAGCCGGCGCGGCGGCCGGCGGCGTCGCCGTCGAAGCAGAAGAACACATCCGGCGCGTTGCGGAACAGCAGCTCGGCATGGTCCGGCGTGGTTGCGGTACCCAGCGTTGCCACCGCCTGGGTGACCCCGAACTGGAACAGCGAGACCACGTCCATGTAGCCCTCGACCACGATCAACCGCTCGATCTTCTGGTTGGCCTGGCGCACCTGCCACAGGCCGTACAGTTCGCGGCCCTTGTGGAACAGCGCGGTCTCCGGCGAGTTGAGGTACTTGGGGCCGTCGTCCTTCTCGAACACGCGGCCGCCGAAGGCGATCACCCGGCCACGGCGGTCGAAGATCGGGAACATCACCCGGTCGCGGAACTTGTCGTAGACGTGACCGCGGTCGTTCTTGGAGAACAGGCCGGCGCGGTCGAGCAGCTTCATGCGCCGCTCGTCCTTGCCCAGCGCATCGCGCAGGCCGCTGTAGCCATCCGGCGCGTAGCCGATCTGGAAGCGTGCGCGGTTCTCTTCGTCCACGCCACGGCCATCCAGGTAGCTGCGTGCCTTTTCGCTGCCCTGCAGGTTGCTCTGGAAGAACTTCGTGGCCGCCTCAAGCGCCGAATACAGCTCGCGGCTGTCGTCCTGCTGCTGCGGGCTGCGCGGGTTCTCGCTGCGGGGCACTTCCATGCCCGCGCGCTTGGCCAGTTCATCCACCGCGTCGAGGAACTCGAGGCGGTCGTAGTTCATCAGGAAGCTGATGGCGGTGCCGTGCGCGCCGCAACCGAAGCAGTGATAGAACTGCTTGGTGGGCGAGACCGTGAACGAGGCCGAGCGCTCGTCATGGAACGGGCAGCGCGCTGCATATTCCTTGCCCTGTCGCTTCAACGGCACGCGGCTGCCCACCACCTCGACGATGTCGGAGCGGGCGAGCAGATCGTCGATGAAAGCGTCGGGGATACGGGCCATGGGCAACAGAACGGGGCGCGGCCGCCAGGGCGCGCAGCAGGGGCGGCAGGTTCCCCTAGTTTACTCGCTGGCGGCGTCGGGACTGACCTGTTCGGCCTCGACCCCGGCCTTGGCCAGCTGCGCCCGTGCATGCAGGCGCTCGTCGATCACCGCGGTCATCAGCGCGCCGACGAAGAACACCGCGGTGGCGTAGTAGATCCAGACCAGGGAGATCACCAGCGCGCCCATCGAACCGTAGGCGCTGCCCGGGGCCACGGTGGCGATGTAGACGCCAATCCCGTAGCGGCCGAGGGTGAACAGCACCGAGGTGATGGCGCCGCCGATGAAGGCCTGGCGCCAGGCCACGCGGCGGTCCGGCAGGTAGTGGTAGAGGAAGGCGAAGGCCAGCGTGTACAGCAGCAGCGAGGTCAGGTAGCCGATTGCCGGCAGTACCGAGGGCAGCTGCGCGAACACCACCTGCAGCGCCGTGGTGGCAGTCATCGACAGGATCAGCAGGAAGCCCAGTGCCAGCACCACGCCGAACGAGAATACGCGTTTGCGCAGCCAGGCCTTGATGCCTTCCAGACGCTGGCCGCTGGTGTGGAAGATCCGGTTCAGCGCGTTCTGCAGCTGGGCGAACACGGCGGTGGCGCCGACGAACAGCAGCAGCGTGCTCCACAGCCCGGCCAGCGAACCGACGCTGGGCTGGCTGTTGGCGTTGTGCAGCACGGTGTCGGCGACGCTGGCCACGCTGCTGCCGGCCACCGAACCGATCTGGCTGATCAGCGTCTGCTGCGCCGGTGGGTACAGCGAGGCAGTCAGCCACAGCAGCAGCACCAGCAGCGGTGCCATCGACAGCAGGGCGTAGAAGGAGACCGAAGCGGCCTGGGTCAGCACGTCGATTTCGACGAAGCGCTTGGCTACCGCCATCGGGAAGCTGTCCTGCAGGCGGTCAGCGTAGTGGCGAAGCCGTGCGGGAATGCCGTGGGGGCGCGTGTCGGCGGGGGAGTGCGGTTGCTCGACCATGAGGGTGTTGTAACAGCCGGGGGTCGAAGGTGCGGTGAAGCGGGTGCATCAATGGGGTCAGAGCCCTTCCGCGATGCGAAAGGGATCCGACCCCGGCAATGGCTTACGCCAGCAGCTGCTTGACCAGCTTGGAGACCAGGCCCATGTCGGCCTGGCCGGCGAGCTTGGGCTTCAGCGCACCCATCAGCTTGCCCATGTCGGCCGGGCCAGAAGCACCGGTCTCGGCGATGGCGGCCTGGATGGCGGCCACGATCTCGGCTTCGCCCATCTTGGCCGGCAGGTAGGCTTCGATGACCACGATCTCGGCGCGCTCGATCTCGGCCAGGTCTTCGCGGTTGGCGGCTTCGAACTGGCTGACCGAGTCCTTGCGCTGCTTGACCATCTTGTCGAGCACGGCAATCACGGCGGTGTCATCCAGCTCGATGCGCTCGTCCACTTCGCGCTGCTTGATGGCGGCGTTGATCAGGCGGATCACGCCCAGCTTGTGCTTCTCGCCCGCCTTCATGGCGGCCTTCATGTCTTCGGTGAGCTGCTGCTTCATGCTCATGAGGAACCTCGTGGTGGTAGGTGGGGAGGGGCGGATGCCCGAACCCGGAAACGCAAAAAGCCGGCGACGCTCGCGCGTGCCGGCTTCGGCTCCATCGCGACAGGCAAGCCCGCCGCAATGAAGATGCGTCCGATCAGTACAGGCGCTGACGCTTGGTGACGTCGCGCGACGAGCGGCGCAGCTGACGCTTCACAGCAGCGGCGGCCTTGCGCTTGCGCTCCTGGGTCGGCTTTTCGTAGAACTCGCGCTTGCGGGTTTCGGCCAGCACACCGGCCTTTTCGCAAGTGCGCTTGAAGCGGCGAAGAGCAAACTCGAAGGGCTCGTTCTCGCGGACTTTGACGCTGGGCATGGAATCTCCGGGACACAGTAGAACCGGGTCACGCCCGGCGAGCCGCACATTATAGCGGCGAATAGACAAACTGCAAGCGGCCAACCCTGAATACGGGCCGGAAGTTCGAAAGCAGTGAGATCTGCACGTCCCCCGAGGGGGTGGCAGGGGCGTCATAATAGCAGGCATGCGAGTCCTTGGCATCGAATCTTCCTGTGATGAGACCGGCGTGGCGGTGTATGACACCGACCTTGCCGGCAGCGCGGCCCTGCGCGCCCATGCGGTCTACAGCCAGATCGCCCTGCACGCCGAGTACGGTGGTGTGGTGCCCGAGCTGGCCAGCCGCGACCACGTCCGCAAGCTGCTGCCACTGGTGCGCCAGACCCTGGCCGAAGCCGGCCTCGGCGTGGACGACATCGACGGCGTGGCCTACACGGCCGGCCCCGGTCTGGTCGGCGCATTGCTGGTCGGCGCGGGCGTGGCCCGTTCGCTGGCCTGGGCGCTGGAGGTGCCGGCGGTGGGCGTACACCATATGGAAGGCCACCTTCTGGCCCCGCTGATGGAAGACGACCCGCCGGAAGCGCCGTTCGTGGCGCTGCTGGTGTCCGGTGGCCATACCCAGCTGGTGGCAGTGGACGCCATCGGCCAGTACCGCCTGCTGGGCGAGACTCTGGACGATGCTGCCGGTGAGGCCTTCGACAAGACCGCCAAGATGATGGGCCTGCCCTATCCGGGCGGGCCGCAGCTGGCCAGGCTGGCCGAGCAGGGCACGCCGGGTATCTACCGCTTCGCGCGGCCGATGACCGACCGCCCGGGGCTGGATTTCAGCTTCTCCGGCCTGAAGACCCAGGTCCTGATGGCCTGGCGCGACAGCGACCAGAGCGAGCAGACCCGTGCCGATATCGCCCGTGGCTTTGAAGATGCGGTGGTCGAGACCCTGTCGATCAAGTGCGAGCGCGCGCTGGAAGCGGCCGGGACCAATGTGATCGTGGTGGCCGGCGGCGTTGGCGCCAACAAGCGCCTGCGCGCCCGCCTGCAGCAGATGGCCGAGCGCCTCGGCGGCCGTGCCTGCTTCCCGCGGCCGGCGCTGTGCACCGACAACGGCGCGATGATCGCCTTCGCCGGCGCGCTGCGCCTGCAGGCCGGCCAGCACAGCCCGCCGAAGGTGGATGTGACCCCGCGCTGGGACATGGCGACGCTGCCGGCGGTGTGAGCCCCCGGCCGCGCGAACCGCTCGATCGGCGTTTGTAGAGTCGAGCTTGCTCGACTGGGCGCAATGACGGACACAGAGCAGTCGAGCAAGCTCGACTCTACAGGCAGGCCTCCGTAGCGCCGGGCCACGCCCGGCGGACGTATTACAGACGCCGTGCCAACGGCGATGCCGCCAACACCGTCGTCGCCCGCTCATGGCGTTGCAGCCAGCCCAGCGTATGCGGGCAGCGGGCATGGATCAGCCGCCCGATCGCTGCCAGGTCGGCGCCGATGTCGCGTTCCAGGATGGGTTCGTGGTGCGCGACGCGGTTGCGTAGGTGGCGGATGCGGTCGAGGTCAGCATGGATGTTCGTGCGGACCACGCTGAGAGCATCCTGTGGCGCGTTCGGCAACGCAATCTTCAAGCCCCGCGCCCAGATGGCTCCCTCGAAGCGCCGCGTGAAAAGCTGCTGCCAGAAAGCGAAACGAAGGCTGGTGATGATCTCCGGAGTGTCCATCCGACGATCTGCCTGTCTATGGATATCCTGCAAGGCCGACAACGCGCCATCTGCTGGCATCCGCTGCAGCAGTGCAGGATGCCAGGGCCAGCGCGGCCCGAAGGCATGCGCCAGCGCCGCGGCCACCGCGTTGCGGATTACGATTTCACAGACGTGCAGGGGAGATAGCAGCGCGCCGCACATCTGCATGTTCCATACGTAAAGCGAGGCGGCGTCCAAAGAGTGCCGGTACGCAATACGTTTGTACGTCGCCCACCGTGGGCGTGACACCGCTGCCTGCAGGATTCGTTGCTCTCTCATCAAATACGGGACCACATGGCGGATCATCAGCCTGCGCTGGTTGCCGCAGGCGTGATATCGGGCAATGCCGTCGCGTCAGGCAGCAGAATTCCTCTATCGACTTGGGCTTCCTCCAGTATGTCGCGATTGACTCTGGACCGTAGAGGGAATGAACGTCATGATCTGCATCGTGTGCTCCGGGACTCGCGGCTGGATTCCAGCTCCCCCCGGGGACGTTGAGAGGTACCAAAGGGCCCCGCTAGCAGGGCCCTTTGTCTTTTCTGGAGCCGCGCCCCTGCCGGTCACCCGCCGCCCGTTCCGGGCAGGCTCACCGCCGTGCCGTTACCATGGCCGCCTGTATTCGGGCTGGTAAGCGCAATGGACAAGGTTTTCATCGAAGGGCTGACGATCGACGCCCTGATCGGCATCTACGATTGGGAACGACGGATCCGCCAGGACCTGGTGTTCGATCTGGAAATGGGCTTCGACAATCGTCGCCCCGCAGCCACCGATGACATCGCTCACACCCTGAACTACAAGGCGGTGAGCAAGCGCCTGGAGCAGTTCGTGCGCGAGTCGGAATTCGGCCTGGTCGAGACCCTGGCCGAGCGCTGCGCGCAGATCGTGCTGGACGAATTCGACGTGAAGTGGCTGCGCCTGAAGCTGAGCAAACCGGGCGCGGTGCGCGGCGCGCGTGCGGTGGGCGTGATCATCGAACGCACGCGGGACTGACCCGGTAGTGCCGGCCGCTGGCCGGCAACCTCAACATCAATGAAGGAAGAAGGAGACAACTGATGGTGGACGCGGTGGTGGCGGTACAGTGGCTGGAGAAGCTGCAGAACACACTGGAACCCTATCCCGGCGCCTACCTGGCGTTGATGATCTCGGCGCTGCTGATCGCAGCCGGCCTGGCCAACTGGGTGACCAAGCGCATCCTGGTGCGTGGCCTGCGGCGCCTGCTGCAGCGCCTGCCGGGTGCCGAGTCCGGGCGTGGCAGCCATTTGATGCGGGTGATTTCGCGCCTGTCCAACGTGGTGCCCAGCCAGGTGATCGCCTCGGGCATTACCCTCATCCCCGATCTGCCGCCCAGCCTGGTCAACGTCATCATCAAGCTGTGCATCGTGTGGGCCGTGCTGACGGTGTCGATGGCGTTCTCGCACGCGCTGGACGCGGCCAACAGTCTGTACGAGCGCAAGCCCGATGCGCGCAACAAGCCGATCAAGGGCTACCTGCAGGTGGTCAAGATCGTGGTGTTCGTGGCCGCCGGCCTGTCGATCATCGCCACTCTGCTGGGGGTGAAACTGGGGCCGCTGGTCACCGGCCTGGGCGCAGCCACCGCAGTGCTGATGCTGATCTTCCAGGACACCATCCTGTCGCTGGTGGCCAGCGTGCAGATCAGTGGCGATGGCCGCGTACGCATCGGCGACTGGATCGAGATGCCCAGCCAGAACGCCGACGGTGATGTGATCGACATCGCCCTGCACACCATCACCGTGCAGAACTTCGACAAGACCATCACCACCATCCCGACCAAGAAGCTGGTGACCGAGTCGTTCAAGAACTGGCGCGGCATGCAGGAGGCCGGCGGCCGTCGCATCAAGCGCGCGCTGTACCTGGACCAGCACAGCGTCGGCTTCCTCGATGAGGGTGATCTGGCGTTCCTTGGCGAATTCGCGCTGTTGCGCGACTACCTGCAGGCCAAGGAGCAGGAACTGGGGCAGTGGAACGGGCGCCTGCGCGAGCAGGGCGTGGCCGAGGTCAACAGCCGCCGGGTGACCAACCTGGGTACCTTCCGGGCCTATGTGGAGCGCTACCTGCGCAGCCACCCGGGCATCCATACCGATATGACCCTGCTGGTACGCCAGCTGCAGCCGACCACCGAAGGCCTGCCGCTGGAGCTGTACTGCTTCACCCGCAGCACTGCCTGGGGCGAGTACGAGGCAGTGCAGTCGGACATCTTCGACCACCTGCTGGCGATCCTGCCGGCCTTCGGCCTGCGGGTGTTCCAAGCCTCCAGCGACGCCATGTTGATGGCCGGGCAGCGCCAGTTGGCCGGCTCGGAGTAAGCTGCGGTGCCCCCGGCGGGGCCATACGGTCCCCGCTGGTGGCTGAAACTGAATGAAGAAACCTCTCGCCAAACGGCTCGGGATCGCTAGAATGCCGGGCTTGTAAACGTTTTCATCAAGGACTGCCGGTGGCCTCCGATCGCATCGAATCCCTCATTGCCCAGATGACCGTCGAGGAAAAGGTCGGCCAGCTGGGTGTCTTCGCGGACATGGTCCGCCCGTTCGCCCCGGACGTGAACCCGGAAGCCAACGTGCGCAATGCCGACCAGGTGCTGCAACAGGTGCGCGAGGGCAAGGTCGGCTCGCTGTTCAATGGTGTGGGCGCCGAACTGGGCCGCCGCATCCAGCAGGTCGCCACCGAGGAAAGCCGCCTGGGCATCCCGGTGATCCTGGCTGCCGACGTCATCCACGGCATGCGTACCGTGTTCCCGATCCCGCTGGGCGAGGCCGCCAGCTTCGAGCCGGACCTGGCCGAGCGCACCGCGCGCGCCACCGCCATCGAAGCCACTGCCGCTGGCCTGCACTGGACCTACGCCCCGGCCGTGGACATCGCCCGCGACCAGCGCTGGGGCCGTGGCGCCGAAGGTGCCGGTGAGGACGTGGTGCTGGGCTGTGCGTTCGCCGCCGCCCGCGTGCGCGGCTTCCAGGGCAGCGACCTGCGCGCGGCCGATTCGCTGCTGGCCACGCCCAAGCACTTCGCTGCCTATGGCGCGGTGATGGCCGGCATGGAATACAACATGGTGGACATCTCGCCGCAGACCCTGCGCGACGTGCACCTGCCGCCGTTCAAGGCCGCCTTCGACGCCGGCGCGATCACCGTGATGTCCTCGTTCAACGACATCAACGGCGTGCCGGCCAGCGCCAACGCCGAACTGCTGACCGACATCCTGCGCGGTGAGTGGAAGTTCCCGGGCGTGGTGATCTCCGATTACACCGCCGACATGGAACTGGTCGCCCACGGCTACGCCGCCGACGACCGCGACGCCACTGCCAAGGCGTTCACCGCCGGCCTGGATCTGAGCATGCAGAGCGGCTTCTATGCCGAACACCTGCCGGGTCTGGTCGAGAGCGGCGACGTGCCGATGAGTGTGCTGGATGAAGGCGTGCGCCGCATCCTGTGGCTGAAGGAAACCATCGGCCTGTTCGACGATCCGTACCGTTCGCTGGACCCGGCGCGTGAAGCGGATACCTCGCACCTCGCCGCGCATGACGCGCTGTCGCGCGATGCCGCGCGCCGTTCGATCGTGCTGCTGAACAACCGCGACAACGTGCTGCCGCTGCAGAAGACCGGGCAGAAGATCGCCCTGATCGGCCCGTTCGTGCAGGACCGCGAGAACATCGAAGGCTGCTGGACGCTGTTCGGTGACAAGCAGCGTTATGTCGACCTGGAAACCGGCGTGCGTGCCGCCATCGGCGATGAAGCGCTGCTGGAGATCGTGCCGGGCTGCGAACTGGAAGTGGCCATCCCCGGTGGCACTGAAGCGGCGGTGGCCGCCGCGCTGCGCGCCGACGTGGTGGTGCTGGCGCTGGGCGAACCGCAGCGCTACAGCGGTGAGGCACAGTCGCGGGTGGAGATCACCCTGCCGCCGGCACAGCAGGCGCTGGCCGAGGCCGTGGCGATGACCGGCAAGCCGCTGGTGGTGCTGTTGCGCAATGGCCGCGCGCTGGCACTGCAGGGCGCGGTGCGCAATGCACAGGCCGTGGCGGTGACCTGGTACCTGGGCACGCAGACCGGCCATGCGGTGGCTGATGTGTTGTTCGGCGACTACAGCCCGTCCGGCCGCCTGCCGGTCAGCTTCCCGCAGGTGTCTGGCCAGCAGCCGTACTTCTACAACCACCCGCGCACCGGCCGCCCGGAACTGCCGACGATGTCGGAGTTCAAGGCCCGTTGGCGCGAGATCCCGAATGAGCCGCTGTATCCGTTCGGCCACGGCATCGGCTACACCAGCTTCGCCTACGGCGTGCCGCAGCTGAGTGCGGCGCAGCTCGGTTGGGACGACACCCTGACCATCACCACCACGCTGACCAACAGCGGCGACGTGGCCGGTGAGGAAGTGGTGCAGCTGTATATCCACGACCGCGTGGCCAGCCGCGTGCGTCCGGTGCGCGAACTGAAGGACTTCCGCAAGGTGGCATTGCAGCCGGGCGAGTCGACCGAAGTGGTGTTCACCCTGACCCGCGAGCAGTTGGCGTTCACCGGCCGCGACGGCGTGCTGCGTGCCGAGCCGGGCCAGTTCGACCTGTGGGTCTGCGCCTCTTCGGCGGCAGGCGAAGCCGTACAGTTCGAGCTGCTGAAGGCCTGATCGCAGAAAAGGGGACGGAGGGGATTAAGTCGTTAGTGGCACAAACGACTTAATCCCCTCCGTCCCCTTTTTGTTGTCCTCACTGTGGCGGCGCTACCATCGGTGTTCTTGAATCAATGGATGCCCGCGCATGCGTACGATCGCTGTGTTGATTCCCGCCCTGCTGCTGGCGGCCTGTTCGCAGCCGGCGCCGCCGGCCGCGCCTGCGGTGGATGCTCCGCCGCCTATGGAGGCCAGTGCTGCAGCCACGCCTGCGGCTGAACCGGCAACGCCGGCAGCCGAACCTGCCGCAACCGCACCGGCGGATGCACCCACGGAAGACGCGCGTGCGCGCATCGAGAGCGTGCTGGGTGATGCTGCTCAGTACGAAAAGGTCTTCAACGCGTTCAAGACCGCCGTGGTCGGCGGAGATCGCGCTGCCGTGGTCGAGGAAGTGCGCTTCCCGTTGAATATCAGCGGCGGAAAGCAGATCACCGGCCCCGGTGAGTTCCAGCGCAACTACGAGAAGATCATCACTCCGGCGGTGGTCAAGGCGGTGTCCGAACAGGATTTCGGCAAGGTCTTCGTCAACCAGCAGGGCGTGATGATCGGTGATGGCCAGGTCTGGTTGAACGGGCAGTGCCTGGACCAGGCCTGCACGAAGACCGAGGTGAAGGTCATCACCATCCAATGAACGCAGACGGCCCCGCTCGCGGGGCAGTTGCGGACAAACATGCCGGCCAGCGGCCGGCACTACCGGGCATCAGGTCTTCGGGGTCAGCTTCAACAGGCGTGCCTTGCTGCCATCTTCCAGCAGCCACAGTGCGCCATCGGGGCCCTGTTCCACTTCGCGGATGCGCTCGCCCATGTTGAAGCGCTCGGCTTCGCGCGCGCTGTCGCCGTCGAAGGCTACGCGCACCAGTGAGGTGGACGACAGGCCGCCGATGAAGCCGCTGCCCTTCCACTGCGGGAACAGGTTGCCGCTGTAGATCACGAAGCCGGCCGGCGAGATCACCGGCGTCCAGGTCACCTTCGGGGCGGCGAATTCCGGGCGCGTGTCGTGGTCGGGAATGGGTCGGCCGTCGTAGTGGTCACCGTTGGAAACAACCGGATAACCGTAGTTGGCGCCGCGCACGATCAGGTTCAGTTCGTCGCCACCGGCCGGGCCCATCTCGTGTGCCCACAGCTTGCCGTTGGCGTCGAAGGCCATGCCCAGAATGTTGCGGTGGCCCAGCGACCACACCTGCGCGGCAACACCGCCCTGCGAGGCGAACGGGTTGTCGGCGGGCAGGCTGCCATCGTCGTTGAGGCGGATGATCTTGCCGAGGTTGCTGCCCATGTCCTGGGCCGGATCGAACTTCTGCCGCTCGCTGGAGCTGATCCACAGCTTGCCGTCCGGGCCGAAGGCGAGGCGATGCCCGTAGTGGCCCTCGCCGCTGACCTTGGGGCTCTGCCGCCAGATCACCTTCAGGTCCTTCAGCTGACCGGCGCCGTTGGCATCCAGCGCCAGCGTTGCCCGGGCCACGACGGCACCACGGGTATCCAGCGTGCCTTCCTCGGCATAGCTGACGTAAACGACATGATTCCGGGCGAAGTCCGGGTGCAGGATGATGTCGCCAAAGCCACCTTGGCCACCGTAGGCAACCTTGGGAACGCCGGTGATCTCGTGCTTCTGGCCGCTGGCCAGGTCCAGGTGCTGCAGCTTTCCGCGCTTTTCGGTGACCAGCAGGCTGCCGTCGGGCAGGAAGGTCATCGCCCAGGGCTGGTCGAAGCGGCTGACTTCGGTGGCGGTGAACGGGCGCTGGTCGGTGGCCGCAGAGGCCGGTGCGGCGGTCTGGGCGCCGCTGGCGGCCGGGTCGGCAGCATTGCAGGCGGAGGTGGCGAGGATCGGCACCAGGCCGAGGGCGAGCAGCAGGGGCGTGCGGGTCATGGGTATCTCCAGGGCGGGGATGCGGATGGCCGGGCTGTCCCTTGTATACCACTTGCACGGTGACCGTCGTGGCCCGAAGGTCCCGCGCCCCCTGTGCGGCGGCAGCGGGATCGTCTAGGGTGGGCACGCCCGGGCAAAGCGTGCCCGCCTGCCTGCTAAGGACCTGCAATGAACACTGCCATGCCCCACAAGCCGTCCACCGCCTTCATCGCCGCCTCGTGGGTGGCCCTGCTGCTGGGCGCGGCGGCCTACCTGATCGGCCTGTTCAACGCCGCCACGATGGCGCTCAACGAGAAGGGCTACTACCTGACCCTGCTGCTGTTCGGCCTGTTCGCGGCGGTATCGCTGCAGAAGAGCGTGCGCGACCGCGTCGAGGGCATTCCGGTGAGTGGCTTGTACTACGCGCTGTGCTGGTTCGCGCTGCTGTCGGCGCTGATGCTGCTGCTGGTCGGCCTGTGGAATGCCACCCTGGCGTCGAGCGAGAAGGGCTTCTACGGCATGGCCTACGCGCTGTCGCTGTTCGGCGCGGTGGCGGTGCAGAAGAACACGCGCGACCTGATCGCCGCCGGTGGTGGCGAGAGCAAGCGCGGCGCGATCGTGCCGCCGCTGCCGGAACAGGAGTGATCGATCCAGTGTAGAGCCGAGCGTAGGTTCGGCTCTACGACAGCATGGCGCTATCGCTTCAGCCGCGGCTCCGCCAGCTGCGCTTCGTCCCAGCCGCGGCGCACCGCACTGCGTGCCTGCGCCCAGTCCAGCCGGCTGCGGCCACGTTCGCTGGCCCAGCGTGATTCCAGTTCGCGCTCGACTTCCTCGTAGGCGCGGATCATGTCCTGTGCACGCGCGGCGTGGCCGATGCGATAGGCCGGCTCGTAGTCCTCGAAGAACAGCTGGTCGTCGTAATACGGCTCGGCCGTGTAGCGCTCACGCCAGTAGTTGCTGACCTCATCACGCGGCGTGCTGTCGTCCGGTACGCGGCCGGGGATCTGGTACTCGGTCATGGAAGGGCTCCGTTGTTGACGAAGCCTGATCGTGCCTGCGTGGCGGTTAACGGCCCGGTCCGGCAGCGTGATTGCCAGATCAATCCGCCGGGCATGCCTCGGCGTTACCGATCATCCGGCGTCCGCATCCTTGCGTGGCAGCTTGTAGATCACCGCGCCGATGGCGAACGCGACCAGTGCAGCGGCAATGTTCTGCCAGCTCGCACTGGCGAACAGGGCCACGCACAGCAGCAGCGCCAGCACTGGAATCAGTGGGCCGCCCGGCAGCTTCAACGCACCCGGGCGATCGGCATAGCGCTTGGCCAGCACCAAGACTGCAGCGGCTGTACCGATGTAGGCGAACAGACGCGTGGTCATCGACAGCAGCGCCAGCTGCACGAACGAACCCGACAGCGCCAGGCCCAGTGCGATCAGGCCCTGGCACAGGATCGACGCGGCCGGGGTATGGAAGCGCGGATGCACCTGCGCCAGGATCTTCGGCCCGTAGCCGTCGCGGGCCAACGCGAACAGGAAGCGTGGGCCCATCATCATCGTGTTGCTGTTGGTGCCGAGGATGGAGATGGTCGCGCCGATGGTAAGGATCAGCGCCAGCGCCTCGCCGCCGAAGCCGGCAGCGGCATCGGCCAGCGGCGTGGCCGAGCTGGACAGGCCGGCCAGCGTGCCCTGCGCCACCACCTGCACCGCGCCGTAGATGACGGTGACGGTGATGATCATGGTGATCAGTGCGAACGGAATATCGCGGCGCGGATTGCGGTACTCACCGGCGGCGGCCGGGATGTTCTCGAAGCCGGCGTAGGCGTACAGCAGCAACAAGGCGGCTTCGCCCATGCGCTGCAGGTCATGCGGGTCCGGGCGTTGTCCGGAGAAGGCCAGCTGCGGGTCGATATAGAACGCACCGATGGCCACGAACAGCAGCAGCGGCAGCATCTTGCCGATCACCAGCACCACGCCGGTACGCGCGGCCGAGCGCACGCCGATGATGTTGACGCCGGTGAGGAAGCCCAGCGACACCACGATCACCGCGATGCGGCCCATGCCGGCGCCGGCCCACGGCCAGAAGCGCGCGACCGCATCGGCCAGCGCGTTGCTGAGTGCGGCCGCCGAGCTGATGCGGGTCAGCCAGATCATCCAGCCGATCTCGAACCCGGCGAAGCGGCCAAAGGCTTCGCGTGCATACAGGTAGCTGCCACCGGGCTCATCGAAGTAGCTGGCGGCCTGCGCGTAGCACAGCACCAGCAGCGCCACGACGATGCCGGCGGCGACCACGCCCCACAGGCTGAAGGGGCCGAGCAGGGCGACGGTGGCGGCCGGCAGCAGGTAGATGCCGCTGCCGATCACATCGTTGATCGACAGGCCGACGATCTGCCAGCGGCTGACCGCGCGCTGCAGCTGCGGTTCGTCCTGCGCGCTCAACGGGCGTCTCCGGCCAGTGCGGGCAGCTGCCACTGGGCCTGCAGGCGCGTGTACTCGGCGCGCGGCAGCAGCACGAAGCGCGGCGTATCCTGCGGCCGCAGCCAGTCCAGCAGTGCCTGCATGCGCGCCTGTGGCATGGCCGTGCAGCCGGCCGTGGCCTCGCCCGGTTGGCGCCACAGATGGGCGAAGATGCAGCTGCCCTTGCCGGGTTGGTTGTCCGGGTTGTGGGCGATCACAAAGCCTTCCTGGTAACGCACGTCGCCCTTGTCGTGCAGGTCGAGTCGCATCGGCTCGGTGGAGCCCTTGACCGCTGCACTGCCGACCTTCTTCTCATCGACGATGCGGTTGTAGAACGGCGAACCGGGCACGTCCATGCAGTAGCTGCTGTCCAGCATCGGCTGGTAGGGCATCGCGGTGCCGGGGCGGGTGATGGCATAGCCGAACGCACTGCCGAGCGCGAATATGCCGGCCGGGCTGCGGCCGTCCCCTTCCTGCTTCTGTGGGCCATCGGCCTGTGCCGGATGCAGGCCCAGGCCCCAGGCGCTGCCGGTACGGCCGAGCGCGACCGGGAACGCCTGTCCGTGCGTGTGCCAGCCCTTGCCGTCGCGTACATAGGCCTGCAGCTGCCCCTGGGTGCTGTCCCAGCCATCGCTGGTGACCACGATCAGCTGGCGCGCGCCATCCAGCGGCGCCGCGTGAACGGACACTGCCGCAGCAAGCAGCAGTGCAGTGGTGGCAAGGCGGACCAGCGATTTCATCAACGTGCGCTCCGGTCAGGAATCCAGCAGGTGGTCGATCCGCTCCAGGTTCACCGCCAGCTGCTGCTGGCGATCCGGATTGGTGTGGCAGAGCAGCACGAACAGGAAATCGAGCAGGGCGTGCATGGCGCTACGGTACAGCAGCTGCGCCACCTGCGGCGTGCGGTCATGCGCGCACACCACCAGTGTCGCATCAGCATGCGCGCGCAGCGGGTTGGCGGTGTGGCGGGTGATGGAAATCACCTTGCCACCCATGTCCTGGAACTGCCGTGACAGCTGCGAAAGCTGCGGCAGGTTGCCAAATTCGGAGAACACCAGCAGTGCATCGCCGGGGCGCGCGGCCGACAGGTTGGCCAGCATCAGGATCGGATCGGTATGCGGCACCACCAGCAGGCCGAGCAGTGACAGCCGCATGGCGAACTCGCGCGCGAACAGGCCGTCGTCACCCAGGCCGTACACGAACAGCTTCGGTGCGCCGTCGAGCAGCTGCACGATGCGCTCGATTTCCTCGCGTGGATTGGCCTGTCGGGTTTCCTCTTCGGCCTGCGCCTTGCTGCGGCGCAGGGCCTCGCCCAGGCGCAGGTAGTCGTCGCCGCTGTCGGGTTCGCTGGGTGCCTGCTGCGGGTCGGCACCGGCGCGGGCGACATCCTGGCCGATGGAGTACTTCAGGTCCGGGTAGCCCTTGAAGCCGAGCTTCTGGCTGAACTTCACCACGCTGGACTGGCTGATGCCCAGCGCGCTGGCCAGCTGCTGGGACGAGTAGTCGCGCAGCAGGTGGGCGTTGTCGAGGATGAAGTCGGCGATGCGGCGCTCGATGGCCGACATCTGCCCGCGCTCGGTGCGGATTTTCAGCAGGGGCGGCATGCGGGGTGTCCGGGCATGTGTAGGCGCGTTGCGGTTGGTCGCGTAGAGCGTGTCATGGAGTGGGTCGGGCGGGTGGGGTTTGCAGGGGACGCCGTGAATCCGTCCATGGAGGCTTGGCCGCGCCATCCATGGCGCGGACACCCCTGCAAACCCCACCCGCCCGACCCCGGACAGATCGCGCACGTGCCAGCCGCGAAGGGGATACGGGGTAGGGCAGAAGCAAGAGCAGGAGCATCCACGCGTGGCGTGGATCTACCCGGAGCTGCCGTTGAGTCCGCCTTCAAGCGAGCCGAGCACCGCAGGTCCGGCGAGGGCGAAGAGGCGCGGGTGTTTGAGCGCAGCGAGTTCCGCGCTGTCCCTCGGCGGGCCGAGGAGCGCAGGGCACCGACGTGCGCAGCACGTCGGCTCGCGGCCGGCGGAGCGTTTCTTTTGGTTACTTTTCTTTCCGCAGAAAGAAAAGTAACGCCCGACACAAAGTCAGTTGTACGCCAGGCCAGCCGCAAGGCAGAGATCAACCCAGCATCTCCAGCCCGCGCACTTCGGTGATGCCCAGCCCCGGCACGTCGCTGATGCTGATCTCCGATTCGTTGAAATGCACGCCGCCGCTGACCGGGTCGAACTGGCCCAGCGAGGGACCGTCCAGATCGACCTTGGTGATCACATCGCTCTTGGCCACGGCCAGGTGCACGGCGGCGGCCACGCTGATGCTCGATTCGATCATGCAGCCGATCATGCACGGCACGCCGTAGATGCCGGCGATGTCGGCGATGCGGATCGCGTTGGACAGGCCGCCGGTCTTCATCAGTTTGATGTTGATGATGTCGGCCGCGCGCTGCTGGATCAGGTCCATCACCTGGCTCGGGCTGAACACGCTTTCGTCGGCCATCACCGGCGTGTTGACGCGGTCGGTGACGTACTTCAGGCCGCTGATGTCGGCCGCCTTCACCGGCTGCTCCAGCAGCTCGAGCACCACGCCCGCTTCCTCCAGCGTGCGCATGGCGTGCACCGCCTGCTTGGCGGTCCAGCCCTGGTTGGCATCCAGCCGCAGCAGGGCGCGGCCCTCCACGGCGGCGTGGATCGCCTTGACCCGTTCGATGTCCAGGCCGATGTCCTTGCCGACCTTGATCTTCAGCGACTCGAAGCCGCGTTCGATCGCTGAAAGCGAATCGGCCACCATCTTGTCGATGTAGTCCACGCTGATGGTGATGTCGGTGGTGATCACCGGGTCGCCGCCACCGAGCATCTGGTACAGCGGGGCGCCGTGCAGCTGCGCCCACAGGTCGTACAGCGCGATCTCCACCGCCGCCTTGGCGCTGGTGTTGCGCTCCATCGCGGTCTGCACCAGCGTGCACAGATGGTTGAGGTTGACCACGTCCTGGCCGATCAGGCGCGGGGCGATGAAGTGGCGGATCGCTTCGATGATCGAGCCGTGCGTATCGCCGGTGATCACTGCGGTGGCCGGGGCTTCACCGTAACCGGTGTTGCCGGTGTCGGTGCGGATCAGCACCACCACGTCTTCCACGGTTTCCACCGTGCGCAGGGCGGTCTTGAACGGCGTCTTCAGCGGCACGCGCAGCATGCCCAGTTCGATGGCGGTGATCTTCATTCAGGAGTCTTGGCCCGCAGGCGCTGGATGTTGGTGATGCGGTCGATGTAGCGGACGGTATCGCTGGCCATCATCGGCTCCAGCGGTGTGACCGAAACACCATTGAGATGGGCCTGCACGCGCGTGCCGTCGGCGCCGAACCAGCTGCCGCCCGCGGTATCGTGGATCACCCACGTACGGCCGTCGACGTGGCCGATGGCCATCATCACGTGGCCGGGAATGTAGACCAGATCGCCCACCTGCAGGTCGGTGACGGCACGGTCGCGCAGTGCCTTGCTGTCCTTGCTGGTGAACGGCAGGCGATCCAGCGCCGGGCTGACCGCCTGTGCACTGGTATTGCGCGGCAGCAGCACCCCGAAGCTGCGGTAGATCTCGGATACGAAACCGCTGCAATCGCGGGTGTCGTAGTCGTGGCCCCAGCCGTAGCGCTCGCCAAGGAACTTGAAGGCCTGCTGCAGCAGCAGGCGCGGGGTCAGCGGCAGGTAGTCGGCGGCGGTGTCCTGTGAGCGCGGCAGCAGGGCCGGTACCAGCTTCAACCGACCATCGGCCTCCCGCACTGGCAACTGCACCACCCACGAGGCGTGCGCCTGCTGGCCGTTCACCGGCTCTGACGCGGGCCAGTCGGCCAGCACCGGCAGGCGCACGCCCATATCCAGCTGCAGGCGCGAAACGCGCGGTTCTTCCGGGGTGTAGACGGTCTGTGCGGTAGCGCCGGTGATGATCCGGTACGGTCCCTTCGCGCCGTAACCGAGCACCGTGGCCTTGTCGCTGCTGGCGATGGCATCGGCTTCGATCCACGCGCTGTAGCGCTCGCTGTGCACGAACAGCCAGTGGCCATCGGTGCTGCGGTGGACCACGGCGACCTTGTCGCCAGGGAACAGTGCCGATTCCTGGAAGCGGTCGATGTCGGTGTCACCGACGGTGCTGAAGACGCGCTCGCGGGTGGGGAAGGTGCGCAGTGCCGCACGCTTCACCACCAGCCCGTAAGCCGGTGCCACCTGGGCGGGAATCGCATCGAGGCCGAGGTTGGCTTCGATCGCGCTGCGCAAAGCGGGCGCGATCACCTGGCCCTTGTCGTTGTAGAGGGCACGCGTGGGCCAGCTCGACAGCGCGGTGATGCTGGCACGCACCGCCGCCGCATCAAGCTGGGCTGGCAGTGCGGCGATGTCCTGGATGTGGCTGTCCTGTGCCCGCATCCGTGCGTTCTGTGCCTCGATCTGCGCGCGATCCAGGATCGGCGCATCGGCGTTGTCCAGGCGTGCGGCCCAGTACTGCGGTGTGAGATAGGCCTCGTGCAGGCCGATCACATAGGGCAGCGGCGCGCCGGGGTCAGGTGGCGGTGCAGCCTGGGCGAAGGCCGGGGCGGCCAGCAGGCACAGGGCCAGGGTCAACCGGCGCGGCCACTGCCGGTCCGGTGCGCGGGAAGCCAGGATCATGCGCTGCATACCCTCCTCGAATGCCTTTAGGAATATTTATTCCTTTTGACCGCGAAAGCAAGAATAAATTATTGACCGGCATCCCGGCCCGTGTTACACAGCCGTTACCACCCGCGCTGGGGAAGTGTCGCTGTGGATCCTGCCGTTCGCAAACCGCGTCTGCCTGTTGCTGCCGGCATGTGTGCCGCGCTGCTGCTGTGGGCGTCGTCGGCGGGCGCGGAGCCGCCGCCCTCGGCCATCCAGTTTGCACGGGTCGTGCAGATGATCGACGCCGGACGGTTCTTCGAAGCTCACAGCGAACTGAACACCTGGTCGGCCGCCGACGCGGCGGAGCCTGGCGTCAGTTTCGACGACATCGCGTTCCAGGAAGAACGCATGCGCCGCATCCGCCTGGATTTCAGCCTGAACCAGGCAGCCGCGAAGGCGGCCGTGCGCCGCTGGATTCCCGATCTGACCGACGAGGAATTCGCGCGCTGGGATCAGCTCGGCCTGATCGAGCATCTCGATATCGATGGCACGCGTTGGTATTTCAAGCGCGCACCGTCGAACCTGTTCCTGCTCAGTGACGAAGCACGCGCACGCCGCCGCGCGGATGCACCGATGTCACCGCCGGGCCCGAACGAGGTGCTCAACGCGCACCACGCGCGCGTGCTTGCCGCAGCCGAACAGAGTGGCAAGGCGGCGGTGCTGCCGCAGCGCATTGAATTCACCCAGTCGCTCACGGTGAAAGCCGATGCCGTCCCGGCCGGAGAAACCGTACGCGCCTGGATTCCGTACCCGCGCGAGATCCCGGGCCAGCAGGAGCAGGTGCAGTGGTTGGGCAGCACGCCCGGCAAGGCACGCGTGGCACCGGCCAGCACCCTGCAGCGCACCGCCTATCTGGAAGCCAAAGCGGTGGCCGGGCAGCCGACCCGCTTCGAGATCCGTTACGCGGTCACGATCCTCGCCCGGCATACCGCGATCGACCCGGCCAAGGTACAGCCAACCCCGGCTGATCCGGTCTTGAAGCCCTATCTGTCCGAGCAGCTGCCGCATGTGCGCTTCACCCCGGCGCTGAAGCTGTTCTCCGACCAGGTACTGCAGGGCGAGACACGTCCGTATGAAGTGGTGCGCAAGCTGTTTGCTGCCGTGGATCGCATTCCCTGGGCCGGTGCGCGAGAGTACTCCACGATCAGCAACATCAGCGATTACGCGCTGCGTGCCGGCCATGCCGATTGCGGGCAGCAGACCCTGCTGCTGATTGCGCTGCTGCGCATGAACGGCATTCCTGCGCGCTGGCAGTCGGGCATGGTGTTCTCCGACGATGGCAGCGGCTACAACAACCTGCATGACTGGGGACAGGTCTACCTGGCGCCATACGGCTGGCTGCCGATGGACGTGACCACCGGCGCACTGGCCAGCGATGTGCCTGCACTGCGTGATTTCTATCTGGGTGGCCTCGACGGCTACCGCATCGCCTTCAACGACGATTTCGGCCAGGCCTTTGTGCCGGCCAAGCAGCACTTCCGCTCGGAAACGGTCGACTCGCAGCGCGGCGAGGCCGAGTGGGCAGGCGGCAACCTGTACTTCGACCAATGGAGCTACGACTTCCAGTGGCGGGTACTGCCAGCCAGGCAACGCTAGCGCGACACCTCGCATTCCACACCATTCAATTCTTGCAGGAGAGAGCAGGGGATGAAGGCATACAGCATCAAGCGGGCGGCGTTGTGCGTCGCCCTCGGGGCGTGTCTGGGCGTGATCGCGCCCAGCGCATTCGCACAGGATGGTTCGGTGGTCGGCCGGTTGGTCACGGATTCGGGCCAGCGCCTGGAGGCCGCTACCGTGACCGTGCGCAATCCTGCCACCGGTTTCTCGCGTTCGGTGAAGGCCGACGCCAGCGGCAGCTACCGCATACCGCAGTTGCCGGTAGGCACCTACACCCTGGAGGTGGCGGTGGCTGGCGGCGCGCCTGCGCAAGTGGGTGAAGTGACGGTGTCACTGGGCAACGCCACCACGGTCAACGTGCCGGTCTCGGGTATCAGCACGCTGGGCGCCGTGCAGGTGCGTGCACCTCAGGTCATCTCGATGGTGGACGTAACTTCCACCGACTCGTCCATGAACCTCAGCCGCCAGGATATCGAGCGGTTACCGGTCGACCAGGATCTGAAATCAGTGGCGATGCTGGCGCCGGGCGTGGTCTCGGGCAAAGGCTCGCTGGGTGCGCAGGGGATCTCCTTCGGCGGTTCGTCGGTGGCCGAGAATGCGGTCTACATCGATGGCCTGAACGTAACCGACTTCTACAACCGTGTCGGCTTCTCGTCGGCACCGTTCGCGTTCTTCCAGGAATTCCAGGTGAAGACCGGCGGTTACTCGGTGGAGTTCGGCCGTACCACCGGCGGCGTGATCAACGCTGCGACCCGCTCGGGCAGCAACGATTTCCACGCTGGCGTCGAGTACACCTTCGAGCCGCGTGCCTGGCAGTCCAGCAAGAACGATCACTACACCGTTGACGGTACGCCGTACATCATCGGCAGCCAGGACAAGCACACCACCAACCGCCTCAACGTATGGGGTTCGGGTGCACTGGTGCAGGACCGCCTGTTCTTCTTCGGCATGTACGAGATCCGCGACAATCGCGCCCAGTACACCAACAACGATGGCAACGTCTTCAACCAGGGCAGCACCAACGACCCGTTCTGGGGCGGCAAGCTGGACTGGCAGATCAACGACAACCACCGCCTGTCGCTGATGGGGTTCTCGGACAAGGACAACTGGGCTTACGACGTCTACGGCTTCGACCTGGCCAAGGGCGAGCCCACTGCCAAGACCAACGAGATCTACACCACCAACGGCGGCAAGAACTGGGCCGCGTCCTACAACGGCCAGCTCACCGAAGGCCTGTCGGTGCGTGCGATGTACGGCAAGAACCAGCGCTATGCCTCGCAGCGCAGCATGACCGACCTGGAGTGCAACCGCGTGGTGGCCGAGAGCGGACTGGCGCCGGCAGGCGTACCGCTGGGCTGTACCACCAACTCTACCGTGCAGTCGCGCGTGGATGACCGCGAGCAGGCGCGGCTGGATTTCGAGTGGCAGCTGGGCGCCCATCTGCTGCGCTTCGGTGTGGACCACGAGAAGAACGTGTCCACCTATGACCGCTATTATCCGGGCCCCGGTGCGTTCTACTACAACGTCTACAAGACCACCCCTGGTTCGATCCTGGAGAACGGCGGCGTGGTGCCAGCGGGCACTACCGCCTACGTGCGTGCGCGGCGCAATGAAGTGGGGGGTGAGTTCGAAAGCACCAATTCGGCGTACTACCTGGAAGACAACTGGTCGGTCACTGACAACCTGCTGCTGAACCTCGGCATCCGCATGGAGACCTTCGACAACAAGGATGCCGAAGGTCGCAGCTACATCAAGATGGACAACATGTGGGCGCCGCGCGCCGGCTTCGCCTGGGACATCAAGGGCGATGGTGCAATGAAACTGTTCGGCAACATCGGCCGCTACTACCTGCCGGTGGCCAACGTCATTAACATCAAGCAGGCCGGTGGCCTGCTTGATGAGCGCACCTACTATGCCTTCAACGGCTGGGACATCCGCGAGATCAATGGCAGCCGCTATGCCGTGCCGCGCACCGGTGCGCAGATCGGGCCGGTGGACAACTCGCAGGGCGATGGCACCGTGGGTGACCTGCGCTCGGAAGTGGACCGTGACATGGATCCGGTCTACCAGGACGAGCTGATCCTGGGCTTCCAGCAGATGCTCAACGAGCGCTGGTCCTATGGGGTGCGTGGCATCTACCGCAAGCTGCACAACGCCATCGATGACATGCATATCACTGCCAGCGCGCAGTGCGGCAACGCCGAAGTGGGCTGGGTGATGGCCAACCCGGGCAGGAAGGTCACCGTGTGGGGGGATACCAACTGCGACGGCACCTCCGATGGCTGGTTGACCGTGGACACCAGCAAGGAAGGCTTTGCCCAGTACGATGACAAGGGCAATTACATCGGCCAGATCGGTTGGGACAAGCCGCGTCGCGACTACAAGGCACTGGAACTGCAGTTGGACCGTGGCTGGGACGGCAAGTGGGCGATGAATGCCTCGTACACATTGGCCTATGGGCGCGGCAACGCCGAGGGGCCGGTCAACTCCGATACCGATTTCGCCGATACCGGCCGCACCGAGAACTTCGATGATCCATGGGTCAACCGTGGAGGCTATGGTTACCTGGCCAATGATCGTCGCCATCAGTTCAAGCTGCGCGGCAGCTATGCGATCACCGAGAACCTGCTGGTCGGCGCCACGCTTGATGCCCGTTCCGGCGGCCCGGTCACCGGATTTGGTGTGGGCAACCCCAGCGGCAATACCAAACCCTTCCACAGCTACTACATCTGCGTGCAGAACTGCACGTCCAGTGTTCCCTCCGAGCGTGTCTACGAACATTCCCCGCGTGGCGGCTACGGGCGCATGCCGTGGACCTACGAACTGGGTGCGAACATCACCTGGAACAAGCAGTTCGGCGAGGCCGACCTGAAGGTCAAGCTGTCCATCTACAACCTGACCAACCAGCAGAAGAAGATGTCGGTTGACCAGGAGAAGGAAAACGCCATTGGTCACATCAGCGACACTTTCCTGTGGCCGACCAGCTTCCAGTCACCGCGCTATGCACAGCTGACCGTGAGCCTGAACTACTGAAGCACGATCTGCGCCGTCCCGATGGGCGGCGCGGGTGCCGGGTCGCACCCGTGAGGAACACCCATGCATCATCTGCTGATCCTTGCGGCCGCATTGGCCGCACCCTCGGCATCGGCGACCGACACCGCCTCGATCGATGCCGATGTCGCCGCCGTGGTCCGGGTCGAGCATCTGCCCGGGCTGGCGATGGCGGTGATCGAGAACGGACAGGTGGTCTATCGCCATGTGGAGGGTGCGCGTGGTGATGGCGGCCGCATCAACGAGGACACGCTGTTCAAGATCGCCTCCAACAGCAAGGCGATGACCGCCGCGCTGCTAGCGCGGCTGGTGCAGCAGGGCACGCTGCGCTGGGACGATCCGGTGCAGCGCCATCTGCCTGAGTTCCGCATGCACGACGCATGGGTGGGCCAGCAGATGCAGGTACGTGACCTGTTGATCCACAACAGCGGCCTTGGCCTGGGCGCCGGTGACTTGATGCTGTGGCCGGAGCCGAACACGTTCACCCGCGACGACATCATTGCCGGGTTGGCGCACCTGAAGCCGGTCAGCAGCTTCCGCAGCCACTACGCCTACGACAACCTGATGTACGTGGTGGCCGGTGAAGTGGCGGCGGCAGCGGGTGGAAAACCGTACGACCGGTTGATGCGCGAGCAGGTGTTCGAACCACTGGGCATGACGCGCTGCCAGGTGGGTGCGTGGTTGGTGAAACGCGTGGGCAACGTGGCGCAGCCGCATGCCTGGCGTGGTGAACGCAACGAGGTGGTGAACGCCGAGGCTGCGATCAGCCCGGACCTGCCTTCGATGGCAGCGGGCGGCATCCGCTGTTCACTGCGCGACATGACGCGCTGGATGCAGGTGCTGCTGGATCCCGCGCTGGTGCCGGACTGGCTGGGCAGCGAACAGCGGCGCACGCTGTGGACCCTGCACATGCCGATGCCGCTGGGTGAGCGCCAGCGGCGCTGGGACAATGCGCATTTCTACGGCTACGGCTATGGCTGGCGCGTGTCGGACATGGACGGGCAGTGGAAAGTGGCGCACACCGGCACGCTGTCGGGCATGTACTCGTCGCTGGCGCTGCTGCCCGACCGGAAGGTGGGTGTGGTGATGCTGATCAATGGCGAAGGTGAGGATGCACGCACGGCCCTGATGCAGGCCGCGCTGAAACGCTTCACCACACCCGATGATGCGCGCCCTGCGATGGAGTACCTGGCGGAACTGAAGGCAGACCAGGCCGCTCGTGCGGCAACCGGCCATTCGCGGCCGTCCACCGTTGCGGCGCAGGAGACGAGCCGCACGGATCTGCCACGCTGGCAGGGCCGTTACCGCGATCCTTGGCTGGGCCCGGCTTCGCTGTGCCCGGGCAAGGACGGCCTGCGCTTCAGCGTGGACAAGTCGCCCAGGCTGCAGGCGGCCGTGCTGCAACTGCAGGGGCGCTGGCTGCTGCGCTGGGATACGCTGGGTGACGAGGCGCAGGCGTGGCTGCAGCCGGGCGAAGGCCCGGCACCGACATTGGACCTGCGCGCCATCGATCCGGACATCGACTTCAGCTATGACTTCCAGGACCTGCATTTCACTCGTACTGGCGACTGCGCTGGCAGCGACCACCAGCGCCGCTGAGCCACCGCGTGTTTCACCGGCCACCGACGCGGCCAGCGCTGGCTTGGTGGAGATCCGCACGTTGTCGCCAGGCATCGACATGGACATCCGCTACGCCGGCGCCAACAATTTCACCGGCGCGCGCGTGCCCGGCTACGAGGCGCCGTCCTGCTACCTGCTGGCGCCGGTGGCGAAGGCGCTGGCACAGGTGGAACAGGATCTGCGCGCGCAGGGCTTGGGCCTGCGCCTCTACGACTGCTACCGGCCGGTGCGCTCGGTGCAGGCGTTCATGGCCTGGGTGAACGATCCGCGCGAGCGCTCGCGCAAGGCACAGCAGTACCCGGACCTGGACAAGCCACGGCTGCTGGCCGACGGCTACATCGCCGAGCGCTCCGGCCACAGCCGCGGCGCCACGGTCGATCTGGGCCTGCTGGATTGCCGCAGCGGTGCGTGTACGCCGTTGGACATGGGCACCGACTTCGATTTCTTTGGCCCGCGCGCGCATACCCGGACGAGCGGGCTGAGCGCTGCGCAGCAGGCGAACCGCCAGCAGTTGGTGCAGGCGATGGCGCGCCGTGGCTTCGTCAACTATCCGCAGGAGTGGTGGCACTACACCCTGCAGCCCGAGCCGGATCCCGGCACCGCGTACGACGTGCCGGTGCTTTAGGGGTTATCGGCAGGGCTGCGCCCTCGACAATTTCCCGCTGCTCCTGGTAGGTATCGATCTTGGTCGACACGGTTGATCCACGGCATGCGTGGATGAATCTCCATCGACATCGAATATCTCGAAAATTGAACGAAGAGCATCCACGCATGGCGTGGATCTACTGGGGCTACCGGATTGGGTCCGGGGCAGATCCCTTACACTGGCCGCCATCCCACCGTTTCCCACCCGATGAACCTACCCCTGCACTTCGGCCTGCTCGGTACCCTGGAAGCCGGCGCCATCGCCCTGCTGGTCGGGCTGCTGGTGTACGTCCTGTGGTCGCAGCTGTGCCGGCTGCTGCACTGGACAGTGGGTCACGCGATCGGCTGGTCCTGCGTCATCGCCGTGATCATCTCCGCCGGCATCGACGCATGGAAGCTGTTCTACATGGGCATCGTGCGGCTGGAGTCGCCGCTGTACGCGCGCCTGTTCCTGGCCACCATCCATGATCCGAACGAACTCGGCAGCCGCGTGGTGCTGGAAATCGCCGGAGCGCTCGCCGGTGTTGCCCTCGGCTGGGTGTTGTTCAGTTCGCGGTCATTGGAAAAAACCGTCGACTGACGCAGGTTTTTCGTTGGTTGCCGGTTAAATCCGGCAGCGCTGAATGCGCATCTTATGAGCTGCTCACTTGCTGCTAACCACCGCGCTAATGCATGCGTGGAGGCGAGTGGTTAATCGTGTGTGTGCACGCCGGTCGCAACGCAAAATCGATTCAGAAAGGCGGTGGCAGGGTAGGTGCCGTGCGGAGACAACACGCCGCGCAACACCACCCAATTGGTAGGAGACACCCCTGATGACTATTCGCAACCGCAAGCCCCTGATCGCCCTGATCGTCGCCGCCGGCAGCGTGCTGGCCATTCCGGCGATGGCCCAGTCGGCCAAGCAGCAGGCCGCGCAGGCACAGAACGAAGCCGCGCAGGCGCAGCAGTCGGCGGCACAGGCAGGGCAGGCGGCTGACCAGGCGACCAATGCGGCCGCGGCGGCATCGGCGCAGGCCAATGGCGGTGGCCAGACCTGGGCCAGCATCGATACCGATGGCAACGGCACCATCAGCAAGACCGAGGCACAGGTAAACGCGGGCCTGGCCCAGGTGTTTGACCAGGCCGATACCAACAAGGACGGCGAGCTGAGCGCCGATGAGTACAAGGCTTACGTGGCCGCGCAGCAGGCCGGTGCGGGTGCCGGCGCGGCCCAGGGCCGCTGATCCACACCTGATTCGGGAAGACTGGTGCATGGGGACCCGGGCGGCTGCGGCCGCCCGGGTTTTTATCGTCACCAGCACCCCTGTATCCTTGCACGATGAACACCTCCACGCCTGCGCCGTCGCGCGCCATCGGCCTGGTCGGTTTTGACGGTGACGACACGCTGTGGAAGAGCGAGGACTACTACCGCAAGGCCGAGCAGGATTACCTTGACCTGCTGTCGCGCTACGTCGACGTGCACGACACCCAGACCGCACGCCACCTGCTGGAAGTGCAGCAGCGCAACCTGGCCGTGTTCGGCTACGGCGTGAAGGGCATGGTCCTGTCGATGATCGAAGCGGCCATCGACATCACCGGCCAGCGCATCGACGCCAAGGACATCCAGCGCATGCTGGACATCGGCCACGACACCCTGCGCCACCCGGTCGATCTGATCGACGGCGTGCGCGAATCGGTGGCGGCCATCGCAGAGCACTACCCGGTGGTGCTGATCACCAAGGGCGATCTGTTCCACCAGGAAGCCAAGATCAACGTGGCCAACCTGCGCGAGCTGTTCCCGCGTATCGAGATCGTCTCGGAGAAGGACCCGGAAACCTACGCCCGCGTGCTGGCCGAGTTCGATCTGCCGATGCGGCAGTTCGTGATGGTCGGCAACTCGCTGCGTTCGGATATCGAGCCGGTAGTGACCCTGGGCGGCTGGGGCGTGCATACCCCGTATGCAGTGACCTGGGCGCACGAGACCCAGCATGGCGTGGCCGACGACGAACCGCGCATGGTCACTGCCGATACCGCCCACGATTGGCCGGCCGCACTGGCGGCGATCGAGGCCAAGGCCGCTGCGGCGGCCTGACAGGGCCCGGCGGCTGCGGCAGAATCGGGGCATGAACGTCCGACTTCGCGCGCTGTTGTTGTCCCTGCTGCTGGTGCCGGCCACCGTGCTGGCCCAGCAGACCGCCGAGCGTTCGGCGGACTACACGGTGGGAACCGGTGACCACTGGGTCGATGCCCAGCTGCAGGACATCAATCACTACGCCGAGCGCTACCCCGACGCCTTCCTCGACGAAGTGTCGCGCTATGCCGAGGTGCCGCGCGGTTACATCAGCGCGCTGTTCACCACCCATGGCTGGCAGGCCGGGGACATCTACTTCGCCTGTTTCTGGGCCAAGGCCAGCGGCCAGACCTGCCGCGACAGCGTGCGCGCCTTCAGCCAGGACCCGGAGGGTGGCTGGGAAGCGGTGGTGAAGCGCATGCCCACCAAGCCGGACAACCTGCATTACCGCGCCGTGCGCCACGCCATCGTGGCCAGCTACCAGCACTGGGACCGGCCGATCACCCTGGATGCCACCCTGAAGCGCCAGCTCAAGCGGTAGTGCCGGCCGCTGGCCGGCAACTGCACCATTCCAGGCATCCGGAGGTTGCCGGCCAGCGGCCGGCACTACCGATTTCTTTCATGTTGCTCTGCATATCGCCGCCGCGCCGCGCTCCGGCGACAATACGGGTCCGAGCTGTTCCCCGTTCCCGTAATCGAGTGACTGATGAGCGCCTCTTTCGTTTCGCCTGATGTGATCCGCCGCCTGTTCGCACAGGCCATGTCCCGCATGTACCGCACCGAAGTGCCGCTGTACGGCACGCTGGTGGAACTGGTGGAGCGGATCAACGCGCAGGTGCTGGAGCAGGACCCCGCTCTGGCCGCGCAGCTGCAGCGCAACGACGAGCGTGCGCGCCTGGACGAAGAGCGCCATGGCGCGATCCGCGTTGGTACGGTGCAGGAGCTGGCGACGCTGCGCCGCCTGTTCGCGGTGATGGGCATGTTCCCGGTCGGTTACTACGACCTGTCGGTGGCCGGCGTGCCGGTGCACTCCACCGCGTTCCGCCCGCTGACCGGCGCCGCGCTGGCGCAGAATCCGTTCCGCGTGTTCACCTCGCTGCTGCGCCTGGAGCTGATCGAAGACGAAGCGCTGCGTGCCGAGTCCGCGCGCATCCTCGAACGCCGCCGTATCTTCACCGAAGGCGCACTGGCGCTGATCGACCAGGCCGAGCGTGACGGTGGCCTGTCGCAGGCCGATGCCGGGCGCTTCGTCGACGAAGCACTGGAAACCTTCCGCTGGCACGGCGATGCCACGGTCGACCTGCCGACCTACCACGCGCTGCACAACGCGCATCGGCTGGTGGCCGACGTGGTCAGTTTCCGTGGCCCGCACATCAATCACCTGACGCCGCGCACGCTGGACATCGACGCCGCGCAGGCCGCGATGATCGAGCACGGCATGGCGGCCAAGGCGGTCATCGAAGGCCCGCCGCGCCGTGCCTGCCCGATCCTGCTGCGGCAGACCAGTTTCAAGGCACTGGAAGAGGCCGTGCATTTCCCGGACGCGGAAGGTGGCGATGCCGGCACCCATACCGCGCGCTTCGGCGAGATCGAACAGCGCGGCCTTGCGCTGACCCCGAAGGGCCGCGCGCTGTACGACCAGCTGTTGTCGCAGGCCCGCGATGCCGGTGGCGAAGGCAGCACCGGTGGCGACTACGGCCAGCGCCTGCAGGCGGTGTTCGCCAGCTTCCCGGATGACCACGACACGCTGCGCCAGGAAGGATTGGGGTATTACCGCTACCAGCTGACCGATGCCGGCCGTGCCGCGCCGGAGCGCGTGGCCGATCTGCCGGCTGAAGTGCTGGTGGCTGCGGGGCTGGCCACGGCCGACCCGATCGTCTACGAGGACTTCCTGCCGGTCAGTGCCGCGGGCATCTTCCAGTCGAACCTCGGCGGTGAAGAACAGCGCGCCTACGCCGCCCAAGCCAACCGCGAGGCCTTCGAGCAGGCGCTGGGCGTGGCGGTGAATGACGAGTTCGAGATCTACGAGCGGCTGCAGGCTGAATCGCTGGTGGCGCTGCGCGCCTGATCGGGACCGCTTGGGTGCGTGTGGTGGGTGCGGACCTTGGTCCGCACTGATGTATCCGGGCTCCAGAGCAAATGCAGTGCGGACCAAGGTCCGCACCCACCGGACGCTGGTAGCGCCGGGCCATGCCCGGCGAACCGACAATGATCAACCCTTCATCGTGCCGGTATCCAGCCAACGCTGGTGCCACGACAGCGCTTCCGGCAGCAGGTGCGGGGTGTGCTTGCCGTAGCTCTCGCGGCTGGCGCGGTCGAAGTAATCCTGCAGCTGCGGGCGGAAATCCGGATGCGCGCAGTTGTCGATCAGCACCTGCGCACGCTTGCGCGGGGTCAGGCCACGCAGATCGGCCAGGCCCTGTTCGGTCACGATCACCGACACGTCGTGCTCGGTATGGTCCACATGGCTGGCCATCGGCACGATCGCCGAGATGGTGCCGTTCTTCGCGGTGGACGGGCTCAGGAACGCCGACAGGAAACCGTTGCGGGCAAAGTCACCCGAACCGCCGATGCCGTTCATGATCCGCGTGCCCATCACGTGCGTCGAATTGACGTTGCCGTAGATGTCCACCTCGATCATGCCGTTCATGCCGATGCAGCCCAGGCGGCGCACCAGTTCCGGGTGGTTGGAGATCTCCTGCGTGCGCATGATGATGCGCTCGCGGTAGAAATCGATGTTGTCCTTGAACGTCTCGTTGGCCTGCGGGCTCAGCGCGAAGCCGGTGCATGAGGCGTAGCTCAGCACGCCATCGCGCAGCAGGTCGAGCATGCCGTCCTGGATCACTTCGGTGAACGCGGCCAGGTCGCGGAAACCGCTCTTGGCCAGGCCGGCCAGCACGGCGTTGGGGATGTTGCCCACGCCCGACTGCAGCGGCAGCAGGTTCGGCGGCAGGCGGCCCTTCTTCACCTCGTGCTTGAGGAATTCGATCAGGTGCGAAGCGATCTGTTCGCTGGTCGCATCGATCGGGCTGAACGGGCTGTTGCGGTCGGGGCCGTTGGTGCGCACCACCGCCACGATCTTGTCCGGGTCGCAGCGCAGCGCGGTGTCGCCGATGCGGTCGTTGGCGTTCACCAGCGGAATCGGCTTGCGGTGCGGCGGCAGCGCGGTGCCGTAGTAGATGTCGTGCATGCCGTCCACGCCGGCCGGCTGCCATTCGTTGACCTCGACGATCACCTTCTTGGCCAGGTCCAACCAGGTCTTGTTGTTGCCGACCGAGGTGGAGGGCACCAGCGAGCCATCTTCGCGGATGGCCGAGACCTCGATCACGGCGGTATCGATCTCGCCGTAGAAGCCGAACCACACGTGCTGGGCAACGTGGCTGAGGTGGATGTCGATGTAATCCAGCTTGCCCTCGTTGATGCGGTTGCGCGCATCCGGGTCGCTCTGGAACGGCATGCGCATGGCGATGCCATCGGCCTTGGCCAGCGCGCCATCGAGTTCCGGCGCGGTGGAGGCGCCGGTCATCAGGCTGATCTGGAAGGGCAGGCCCTGGGCATGCACCGTTTCGATGCGGCGGGCCAGTTCGACGGGAACGGCCTTGGGATACCCGGAGCCGGTAAAGCCGCTCATGGCCACGGTTTCACCGGGCTGGATCAGCGCGGCTGCGGCCTCTGCGGAGACCACGCGGTCACGGAGACGCGCGTTGGCGATGCGATCAACAGACATGACGACACGTGTTGCTGGGGGGAATTCCGATTATCGGCCATCCTCATCCGTACGGGGGGTTCTACCTTCGTGGAATGGCTTTTCCCGCAGGGGTCACCCAAACCCGCCGGTTTTGTTTTGCAGTGCAGCGTGCAAAGTGCTTTCGCAGCCCGCACGATGGCCCTGCATCCCGACGTGGGGGAGGGAGCAGAGCCCGCTGGCAGTTCGCTGCAAGCGGGCTTTTTTATTGCCTGTCGCCCAGTATGAATGCGCGGTTCCCATCGGGGATCGGATCCTTTTGCCACAGGCAAAAGGCTCTGATCCCGCCAGCGGCACCAACCGGCGGTATCTCGGGGTCAGAGCCCCTCGCCGTTGGCAAAGGGATCCGACCCCGCGAGAATCAGCCCATGACCCTCGCCCCCGCTGACCTGCCCGCCTCCCTGCAGCCTCTTGTCGACCGCGCCCTGGCGCGTCTGGCCCAGGTCCTGCCCGAGCCGATCCCGGCCGACCTGCTGCCGTTGCTGACCCGGTTGGCGGTGACCAGCGACTTCGCGCTGGACACCCTGGTGCGGCAACCGGCGCTGCTGGCGCAGCTGGCCGCGCCCGGCTGCCCGCCGATCCCGGCCCCGGTGCTCGATCCGCTGCAGCCCAGCGACTGGCCGGCGCAGATACGGCGCTGGCGCACCGCCATGTCCACGCGGCTGATCTGGCGCGACCTGACGAGTCTGGACGACGTGGCGCAGACCCTGGCCGGTGCCACCACCCTGGCAGAGGATTGCCTGCGGCTGGCACTGGATGCCCTGCAGCAGGAATTCGCCCAGCGCCACGGCGTCATCGCCGATGAACAGGGTGCGCCGCAGCAACTGGTCGTGTTCGGCCTCGGCAAGCTTGGCGGTGGCGAGCTCAACTTCAGTTCCGATGTGGATCTGGTCTATGCCTACTCGCAGGGCGGCGAATCGGACGGACCGCGCCCGTTGGCGGCGGAAGAATATTTCGCTCGTCTCGGGCAGCGCCTGGCCAAGCTGCTGGATGAAACCACCGTCGATGGCTTCAGCCACCGCGTCGACCTGCGCCTGCGTCCGTTCGGCAGCGCCGGCCGCGTTGCGCTGTCGTTCGCGGCGATGGACCAGTATTTCCAGCGCGAGGGCCGCGATTGGGAACGCTATGCCTGGCTGAAGGCGCGCGCGGTGGCTGGCGGCATCGAGGCGGGTGAAGCGTGGCTGCAGACCCTGCGCCCGTTCGTGTACCGCCGCTACCTGGATTTCACCGCGCTCGACGGCCTGCGCGAGATGAAAGCGGCCATCACCGCCGAAGTCGCGCGGCGGGAACTGCATGAAGACATCAAGCGCGGCGCCGGTGGCATCCGCGAAATCGAATTCCTGTGCCAGGCGCTTCAGCTGATCCGGGGTGGCCGTGAGCCGGCACTGCGCGAGCGTCGCCTGCTGGTGGCGCTGGAGGCACTGGTGGCTGCCGGGCAGATCGCGCCCGAGGACGGCAGTGCGCTGCGCGAGGCCTACCTGTTCCTGCGCCGGTTGGAGAACCGCCTGCAGATGCTGCGCGACGCGCAGACCCACGTACTGCCCAGCGACGCGCTGGACCGCGAGCGCATCGCCGTCGGCCTCGGCTATCCGGACTGGGAGGTGCTGCGCGCGGCGTTGGCTGTGCAGCAGCTGCGCGTCAGTACTGAATTCGCCGCGCTGCTGGCACCACGCAAGGGCCAGGCCGCGCCCGACGCGCTGGCCAACTATTGGCGCAGCCTGCCCGAAGGCAGCAACGCACCACTGCTGGCCGAAGCCGGTTTCCTCGATGCCAACGGCGCCGACCAGTCGCTGCGTGATTTCGCCCAGGGCACCGGCGTGAAATCACTGTCTGATGCCGCGCGTGCGCGTCTGGATCGCGTGCTGCCTGCGCTGCTGCATGCGGCCACGCGTTCACCGCAGCCGGATGCCGCGCTCAAGCGCGTGCTTGGCCTGCTGCAGGCGGTGCTGCGCCGGACCAGCTATCTCGCGCTGCTGGACGAGCAGCCCAGCGCGTTGGCGCGGCTGGTCGATGTGCTGGCGCGCAGCGCGCTGCTGGCCGAGCGCCTGGCGGCGTATCCGCTGCTGCTGGACGAACTGCTGGACGTGCGCGTGTCCGGGCCGATGCCGGATGCCGCTGGCATGCTGGCGGAGTGCCAACAGGTACTGGCAGTGGAGGATCCCGAATCCGCGCTGCGTTGGCTCAACGAGACGCGGCTGGCGCTCAGCTTCCGCATGGCGATGGCCACGTTGGATGGCCGCCAGGGCGCGGTGGACAGCACCCGGCAACTGGCCGAGCTGGCGCAGGCGGTGGTGGTCACCGTGTTGGCGATGGCCGAAGCGGACATGCACGCCGCACACGGCGAGATTCCCGGCGGGCGCTTCGCGATCATCGGCTACGGCAGCCTCGGTGGGCTTGAACTGGGTTTCGGTTCCGATCTGGACCTGGTGTTCCTGCACGACAACCCGGCCGGGGTGGACGCCAGCGATGGCGCGCGTCCGCTGGAGCCGGGACGCTGGTACGCGCGCCTGGCGCAGAAGGTGATGGCGCTGCTCGGTGCAGTCACTGCTGCCGGGCGTCTGTACGATATCGACGTGCGCCTGCGCCCCGATGGAGGCAAGGGTTCGCTGGTGTCTTCGTTGGCCAGTTACACCGAATACCAGCGTGAACGGGCGTGGACCTGGGAACACCAGGCGCTGGTGCGCGCGCGCGGCGTGGCCGGCGATGCGAGCTTGCTGGCCGACTTCGAGCAGGTGCGTGCGCAGACGCTGGGGCGTGAGCGCGATCCGGCCACGCTGTATGCCGATGTGCTGAAGATGCGCGGCCGCATGCGCACCGAACTGGACCGCAGCGATGCCGCGCGGCTGGACCTGAAGCAGGGCGCCGGTGGCGTGGTGGACCTGGAGTTCCTGCTGCAGACCGGTGTGCTGGCGCGCAGTGCGCAGCATGCGGCGCTGCTGCAGCCGCGCGATACGCCCTCGTTGATTGATGCGCTGGCGGTTGCCGGTTTCCTGCCGGATGCCACCGCGCAGGCGTTGCATGGAGCACATGCCACGTTGCTGGATGTTGGCCTGGCCTGCACGCTGGACCGCCGCCCGCGGTTGGCACCGACCACACCGGCGATTGATGACGCGTGTGCAGCGATTGCCGCAGCGTGCAGAGCGGCAGAGCTGCCGTTCGCCTGAGTGGCGGATGGCGGAGGTCTGCAGTTGGTAGATGCCAACCTTGGTTGGCACAACCCGTCAGCGTTCATGACCCCGGCAACAGCGTGCCAACCAAGGTTGGCACCTGCCAGAGCTATGGCCTGGCGATGACCTGCTGTTGGTGGGTGCCAACCTTGGTTGGCACAATCCGTCAGCGTTCATGACCCCGGCGACAGCGTGCCAACCAAGGTTGGCACCTACCAGAGCTATGGCCTGGCGATGACCTGCTGTTGGTGGGTGCCAACCTTGGTTGGCACAATCCGTCAGCGTTCATGACCCCGGCGACAGCGTGCCAACCAAGGTTGGCACCTACCAGAGCTATGGCCTGGCGATGACCTGCTGTTGGTGGGTGCCAACCTTGGTTGGCACAATCCGTCAGCGTTCATGACCCCGGCGACAGCGTGCCAACCAAGGTTGGCACCTACCAGAGCTATGGCCTGGCGATGACCTGCTGTTGGTGGGTGCCAACCTTGGTTGGCACAATCCATCAGCGTTCATGACCCCGGCAACAGCGTGCCAACCAAGGTCGGCACCCACCAGGGCAATGGCGGTCAGCTGGTGGTGCGCAGCGGCGCCATCTTCCACAGCAGCGCACGGAACGGCGCGAGCAGGCAGACGCCGATCGCCAGCTTCACCGCCAGGTCGCCGGCGGCCCAGCTCACCCACGGCAGCGCCGAACCGGCAAATGCGATCGACCAGAAAATGGTGGTATCCACCGTCGCACTGCAGGTGGTGGCCACCATCGGTGCGCGCCACCAGCTGCCACGGCGCAAGCGGTCGAACACGGTGATGTCCAGCAGCTGCGCCACGATGAAGGCCGAGCACGAGGCAACGGCGATGCGCGGCGTGGCCACCCAGATCGACAGCAGCACCGCCACCAGGAAGCCGATCCACGCCACGCGGCGCGCCGGGCCCGGGCCGAAGCGGCGGTTGATCAGGTTGCTGACCAGGAACGCGACCGGATAGCTGAAGGCACCCCAGGTCAGCCAATCGTTGATCGGGTACTGCACCAGTACGTTGGACAGCAGCACCACCGCGCCCATCGCCAGCACCGCCAGCACCAGGGCGCGGGCGGTCAGCGGGGCAAACACAGGGGCAGGACGCACGGACATGGCGAGCCAGGGGGACAAAGGGGATCGCCCATTATCCGCCCGGCCCGCGGCAAAGCCAAAACCGGTCGTTCAGCTTTACAGCACTTCGCTCATCACGTCGCCGGCGGCGTAGGCGGTCGGCACATAGGCCAGCGCCTGGCCCTGCGCGCTCTTCACGGTCCAGCCGGCACCCGCGTCGGTCGGGTCGAAGCGCACCTGCTGGCCAACGACGAAGCCGGCGATCGGGTCATCGCCTGCAGCCGCCGGCCATTGCAGCGTTGCGGTCTGGTCGGCCTTGCCGGGCACCTGCAGGTGCACCTGGCGATCACCGGCTGGCGTGGTGGCGACCTGCTTCACCTCCATCGGCGGCAGCGGCACCGCCGGCGTGCGTGCGGCGACCTTGCCGTTGCGCTCGCTGGCCTTGAACGGGGCCTTGGACAGTTCGGCCAATCCCATCGACGTGGCCAACGGAATCGACAGCACGATCAGCGACGTGACCAGCACGCTGGTCTGGCCGCTGTTCAACTGTGGCGCGGCGCCGGCATGGACGGTGGGTACCACCAGCGCCGAAAGCAGCAGGGCAGTGGCGGGAACGCGCAGGCAACGGAACATGGAGACCTCCTGGTCAGGGGGGGACGGCGGCTCAGCGCCGGGTATCGAAGATGTCGCGCGGGCCGGTGGCCTCGGGCAGGTATTCCAGCGGGCGGCCCTGGTTGTCCTTCAGCTGCCAGCCCTGGTCGGCGCCGGTCGGCTCGAAGTTCACGGTCTGGCCCACGGTGAACTGCACGGCGGGATCACCGATGCCGCGCGGGTACTGCATCGACGCGGTGTTCTGCGGGTCGTTGGCATCACGCAGCAGCACTTCGCGGCGGCCATCCACGGTGGTGGCGATGGCGCTTACCTGCATCTGCGGCAGCTTGATCTGCTGCGGGCGCGCCAGCGGCTGGCCAGCATCGGCGGCATCCTGGGCTTCCTTCGCCGCCGCCGCGCGTGCCGAGGTCACCATCTGCGTGGACATCTCCAGGCTCGGCCCCTGCGGACCCGGGTCATGGATGATCACGATGCGGCGCTCCGCATGGGCGGCCGTGGACCAGGCCAGGCTCGCGACGATCAGCATCGGCATCAGGACGGCGGGCAGGGTACGCATGTCGTTCTCCTTGCTGGATTCAGGGCGTGGCGGCGGCAGCACCGGCTACCGGCACATGGGGGATCACCAGTTCCTGCTGCAGCTGGCTGCGCTGGTGCAGGAAATCGAACACCGATTCCACCGTCACCACCGAATAGTTGCCGGAGATGCGTTCGCCGGCCGGATGGTCGGTGGTGGTGGCGTTGGCCACGAACAGGCGCGCACCCACGCGCTTGCCCAGGCCGATATGCAGCACGCTGGGCTGGTACTTCTGCTGGCGCAGCCATTGCTGCGCCTGTTCGCGCTTGACGATGGCCGGCGCGCCTTCGATTTGCGCCATCGCCGCGGCCAGCACTTCCAGCACCCACTGGTTGGAGTTCTGGTAGTCGGTGGCGAAGGGGTAGGCGACCACGTTGTACCTGGTCTCGTGCAGTGCCTTGGGCTGGATCGACGGCGACACCAGCATCGCCTTCAGTGCGGCACGCAGTGGTGCCGACGGCACGCCGATGCGCAGGTCGGTATGGCCGCCGCTCTCGCCGACGAAGTTGCCCAGCCCTTCGTGGTACAGCTGCGAGCTGTCGGTCTTGCAGCGGTTGAGCAGGTGCATCGCGCGCCAGCGGCCGTCGTCCTCGCGCAGCAGGAAGGCCAGGTGGCTGTGGCGCAGGCCATAGCGGCTCAGGTCCTGGCCACCGCGTGCGGCCACCACCACGTCAACATCAGGCAGCGCGTCCAGGCGCTCGGCGGTGGTCCAGGCCACGTCCAGCATCGCCGCCTGCGACGCCACGCTCGGGTAGCGCTCGCGGCACTCGGTGCTGTTGGCCCAAGCGGATGCGGTCGCCAGCAGGCTGGCGATCAGCAGCGCGGCGCGGGGCAGGCGGGAAAAACGATCCATGTCGGTACCTTCAACGGCGGGCAGGCCCGCGCGCCGATCATACGCTGCTCAGCGCAGCGGACGATCCACGCCCTTGCGCTGGAGCTCCTTGTCGCAGGCATCGCTGATCGGCGCGATCGGCAACGGCGGGCGCTCGCCAGTCTTCGGATCGCGCAGCGCCGGCTGCTCGCGGTAAGCGTCCAGCTGCTGCTGGCATTGATACGAGATCGGATCCAGTTCGGTGGGCGCGGTGGAACACGCGGCGAGCAGGGCCAGGGGCAGCAGGAGCAGGGTACGCATGAAGACGTTCGGAGTGATGGGGGAAACCGGACTCTAACTGTGCAAGCGGATTGAAATGTTCAGAAATCGCTGCGCAATCGGGTAGTGCCGGCCGCTGGCCGGCAATGTCAGGATCTTCGGTAGCGCGTAGAGCGTTGCCGGCCAGCGGCCGGCACTACCGTGATGCCAGGCGCCCCCGATTGCCGGCCAGCGGCCGGCACTACCCCAGTGCCAGGCGCTGCTTCACTTCTGCCGCCACCCGCGCGGTCTCGCGCAGTGGCTCGATGCGGTCGTACTGCCAGTCCAGCCAGTGCGCCTGCAGCCGCCCACGCTCGCGCAGTTGCTGCTGGAAGCGCGCCAGCCGGCCCTGCACGGTATCGGCCAGCGCCACCATCACCGGCATGCGCGTGGCGCAGGCTTCGGACAGCAGGTTCACCGAATCGGGCGAGACCACCACGCGGTTGGCCCAGCCGAGCAGGCCGCCATAAGGATTGGTGCCGTCGCCGCCGTCGCCCCAGATGACATGCGGCAGGTCGGCGAACGTCGCGCGCAGGATCTCCGCCAAGGCCGGCGGCGTGCGTCGCGAGGTGGTGGCCAGCAGGCTGCCGCCCTCGCTGCGGATCTGCTCGGCCAGCGCCTGGAACACGCCCACCATCGCGGTCTCGTCCCAGGGCGCCAGCGGCGTCGGCCCGCCCACCAGCAGCGCGGTGCGCGGGCCGGGCAGGGTACTGAAGCCAGCGAACGCGGCGCGGCCCCAGGCCAGCCAGTCATCGTCCACCGGGTTGAGGCTGCCGAGCAGGGTCAGCACGTTGCTGCCACGCAGGGCATCGTGTTCGGGCACCACCACCACATCCCAGTGGCGGGCGTTGATGCGCGGGTCGAGGATCTGCACCACCTGGCTGCCACGTGCGCGCAGCACGCGCAGTGCGCCGGCGGCCTGACGGCCACAGCCGATCGCCAGCGGCGGGGCGTCCGTGGCCAGCGTCGCGAATGCCTCGCCGTAGCCGTTCACATCACCGGGCAGCCGCCGCGGCGACAGCCAGCGCCAGGGTGCGCGGGGCTGCAGGACCAGCGGCCGATGGGTGCCCTGGCGCAGCGCAGAGGCCAGCGCGACCGCCTGGCGGACATTGCCGGCACGGCCGTCCGTGACCGTCCAGGGCGCACTCGATCGTTTCACCTGTGGCATTAATTCGTTTCAGCCCTGCTGGGTGTTGCAACAGTCGCGACACTCTACACTGCGGCTCGTCGTTTCGCCCCGCGCCGCCCGCGGGCACTGACTTCCCTTAGCCGCCCTGGAGATCCACCGATGTCCCACGCGCTCGACGCTGCTGCCCTCGACCAGCTGTTCCGCACTGCCCGCACCCAGAACGCTTTCCTCGACAAGCCGGTCCCGGCCAGCCTGCTGCAGGAACTGTACGACCTGGTGAAGTGGGGCCCGACCGCCGCCAACACCACGCCGGCCCGCTTCGTCTTCGTCACCTCGAAGGAAGCCAAGGCCAAGCTGGCCCCGGCCCTGTCCGAAGGCAACCACGACAAGACCATGGCCGCCCCGGTCACCGTCATTATCGGTTTCGACCTGGACTTCCACGAGAAGCTGCCGTACCTGTTCCCGCACACCGATGCCAAGGCCTGGTTCGACGGCCCGCAGGAAGGCCGCCACGAAGCCGCCATCCGCAACGGCAGCCTGCAGGGCGCCTACCTGATCCTGGCCGCACGCGCGCTGGGCCTGGATGCCGGCCCGATGTCGGGCTTCGATGCAGCCAAGGTGGATGAAGCCTTCTTCGCCGGCACCTCCATCAAGTCGAATTTCCTGGTCAACCTGGGTTACGGTGACTCGGCGGGCCTGTTCCCGCGTCTGCCGCGCCTGTCGTTCGACGAAGCGGCGCGCATCGCGTAAGTCGCTGTATCGGTTTCGGGCCTGCCGTCCCGTGGCAGGCTCTTGCTGCACCGTGTACCCACCCTACGATCCGGAGAGTTCCTCAGATGAGCGCCACCCGTAAACTGCTGCTGCCGCTGGCCCTGACCCTGGCCATCGCCGCCTGCTCCAAGCCGGCCGACACCGCTGCCCCGGCTGCCGATGCCGCCGCCCCGGCTACCACCGAGCAGGCTGCCACCCCGGCCGCCGACGCCGCTGCCGCCGCGCCGGCCGCCGAAGCGATCCAGATCGCCTCGGGCACCTACAAGCTGGACCCGACCCACACCGACGTGCTGGCCCAGTGGAGCCACTTCGGCTTCTCCAACCCGAGCGCGCACTTCGGCAACGTTGAAGGCACTCTGGTGTACGACGCCGCCGACGTGACCAAGTCCACCGTGGAAGTGAAGCTGCCGCTGAGCGGCCTGAACAGCTTCACCGCCAAGTTCGACGAGCACCTGAAGAGCGCCGACTTCTTCGACGCTGCCAAGTTCGCCGATGCCACCTTCAAGAGCACCAAGGTGGAAGCGGCTGGCACCAACAAGCTGACCGTCACCGGTGACCTGACCATCAAGGGCATCACCAAGCCGGTCACCCTGGACGTCACCGTCAACGGCGGCGGCGAGCACCCGATGGCCAAGGTTCCGGCCGCCGGCTTCGATGCCACCACCACCCTGAAGCGCAGCGATTTCGGCGTCGGCGCCTATGCCCCGAACGTCAGCGATGAAGTGAAGATCCGCATCACCACCGAAGCCACCGGCGAAAAGCCGGCTGCTTGATGCATCCCACTCACTCGTCGTGAGAAGGCAGAAGGCCCGCTGAAAAGCGGGCCTTCTTTTTGGAGCGCGGGTAGAGCCGGCCGCTGGCCGGCCGCATGCGAGGTGCCCGATGATGATGGTGTTGCCGGCCAGCGGCCGGCACTACCCGGTAGGTGCCAGCCTGCATCTGGTGGGCGTGGACCGTTGGTCCGCACGATCCCTCAGCGCAACGCGCCCAACCAAGCCACGCACGCTTCGCTCGGGCTCTGCTTGGCCTTCACCGCCAGCCCGCTCATGCGCGCGAAGGTCTGCGCGGTCTGCGCCACCACCTGGCGTGCGATCAGCGCCGCCTGCTTGGTCGCGGCCTGCTGCTTGCGCAGCTGCACGATGTTGATCGAAGGCCGGCCCACTGGCGCGTATTTCTGGTCGCGGCGCAGCACGTCGGCCACCTGTGCTACTTCGAATTCGGCCTGCAGGTAGCGGTGCTGGGCCTCCACCAGCTCACGCAGCGGCGTGCGCAGTGCGGCGGTGTCGGCGAACGCGGCCAGAGCCGCATCGCAGGCGGCGTCATCGGCGAAGCGGGTACGCAGCGCGTCCACGCTGGCCAGGGTCAGTTTGGCCATGTGGGCCTCGTTGCTGCAGGAAAGGAGCGCGATTGTCGCATTGCTTGGCGTGCTCCGGGCCGGGACGCTTCCGCTTTGGTAGAGTCGACTGTTAGTCGACTGCTCTTGGCGCGATACCGGAAACCCCCGCGCTGCGCGCGATAGTCGACTAACAGTCGACCCTACCTGGCTGGCATTTCAGGCGCAGCCGCACCCACGGAAGGAAGACCCATGCAGGACGCGCAGTACTGGTTGAATGAATTCTGGTCGGGCCTGAGCGTGCTCGATCTGGTGGGCGGCAGCGTGCTCGGCACGTTGCTTGGCCTGGTGCTGGGCATCGTCGCCTGGCGCGGGCTGCACCGCCGGGGTTGGTTGCAGCGGCGCAAGCGCTGGCATCACTGGCTGCTGGCCAGCTACGTGGTGCTGCTGCCGCTGGCCACCGCCTTCTTCGGCCTGCAGCTGGGCTTCACCGCCGGTGCGCACCGCGCGCTGTTCAAGCAGCTCGATCATTTCCAGCCGCACCTGCAGACCCTGGTGGAAGGCTGGAGCGAAGGCTTCACCGACTCGCTGGACGACCCGCGCATGCGTGAGGCATTGCGCAGCCAGGGCACGGTGGGTGATGTGGCCGACACCATTGCCTCGGCCTACCTCAGCGAACATCCGCTGCCCGGCCTTGATCGTCTTGGCAACGGCCCGTTGGCGCGCGGCACCGGCTGGGTGATCGGCAAAGTGCGCGAAGGCCTGCTGCGCGGCATGGTGGAAGACACGCTGGTGGACAAGGCCGGCACCCTCGGCCTGGAACCCAAGGTGGTGCGCGAGGCGCTGTCCATGCATGTGGATGAGCTGCTGCACACTCGTGGCGTGCTGCGGCTGGTGAAGGCGCAGATCAACGGCATGATGCCCGGCGTGTACTTCGGGCTGCTGTTGCCGCTGCTGATCATCGCGCTGCTGGTGGCGCTGGAGATCTGGGCCGCGCAGCGGTTCGGGTGGATGCGGCGGGTGGCGTCCCGCGCGGTAGTGTCGGCCGCTGGCCGGCAATTGCAGGTTCCTGCCGAGGGTTCATGAGGTTGCCGGCCAGCGGCCGGCACTACCTGTTGCAGGGCGTGCGGACCAACGGTCCGCACCCACCGCCTTTTGATCAATCGCCGTCGGTTTCGTCCGGGTGGGCCTTCCAGTAGCCGGTCGAACGGATCCAGTCGCGCGGCACGCCCAGGTGGCCTTCGATGAACTTGCGCATCATCCGCGCGCGGCGCGATTCGGTGGCGATCCAGTAGAAGACATCGCCGTCCGGTGCCTCGAAGTCGGTCAGCATGTCTTCCAGCAGCGTGCTGCTGGCCGCCGGGAAGCCATTGCGCTCCAGCCAGTGGATGCGCACGTTCTCGTACTGCGGCAGGTCCTGGCGTTCGGCTTCGTCGCTCACTTCGATGAAGGCCTGCACCTCGGCACCGTCCGGCAGCACGTCCAGCCAGCGGGCGATGGCCGGCAGCGCGGTTTCATCGCCAATCAGCACATAGGCATCAAAGCTGTCGGCCACCACGAAGGAGCCGCGCGGGCCGCCGATCACCAGCGTATCGCCAGCCTTGGCCTGCTCGGCCCACGGCCCGGCAATGCCCTGGTCGTGCAGCACGAAGTCGATGGCCAGCTCGCCGGTCTCGTGGTCCCACCAGCGTGGGGTGTAGTCGCGGGCCGGCGAGGGCTCCTTGCCGGCCGGATAGCTGCGGCCTTCGGCAGTGACCACCGGCAGCACCATCTCGCCGCTGGCATTGGGGAAGAACAGCTTGATGTGGTCGTCAGCGCCGGGCGAATCGAAGCCGGCCAGCTCGGCGCCACCCAGCACGATGCGGCGCATGTGCGGGGTGACCTCTTCGGTGCGCAGCACGGTCAGTTCACGGAAGCGCACATCCAGGCGCAGGCGCGTGTTGTTGTGTTCGGTCATGGAGTTACCTGTAAAGGTGTCGCGCGGGGGCGCGCGGCGTAGGGGAGACCTGGCTGGATTCAGTCTGGCTGGGTCGTTGAAATGGGTGGGCTCTCGCTACCGGCCGTACCGTTGAGCAGGGCAGACGCCCGCGTCAGCAGCGCCGCTACTTCTTCCGCTTCGCCCTCGGCCCAGCGGCCGTGGTGATGCACCAGCGCCCGCTTGAACTCGCGCAGGGCACCGGCCAGCGGCGGCGGCAGCGAGGCCTTGGTGATCTCGCGGGCACGGTCGAAGGCACGCCGCTGCGCCAGGCGCACCTGGGTGCGCTGCACCTTCAGCTCGAACTCGCCGGCGGCGGTGATGCGGAAGATCCGCTTCCCATCCACTTCCTCGGCCTCGATCCAGCCGGCCTGCTCGAAGCTGGCCAGCAGCGGATACATGGTGCCGGCGCTGGGCGTGTAGGCCTGCATGAACTGGTTGCTGATCAGCTGCATCAGCTCGTAGCCATGGCGGGGTTGCTCGCCGATCAGGGCCAGCACCAGCAGGCGCAGGTCGCCGCGGCTGAGCACCCGCGGCTGGCCGTTGCGGCGCGGCACGGATGGGTCGGTGGAACGGGTTCTGGGAGAAGCGGTACGGCTCATTTCGATATATCGGTAAACGAGTGTGCAAACGATATATCGATATATCGAAGACGACAATCACCGATCCGGCCACAAGCGGGTCAGTTTTGGGCCACGGCCAGCCCCGCGCACAGCAAAAGGGGCGCCCCCTGCGAGGCGCCCCGGGCAACACTGTGGAAGGGAGTGAGGCAGGGCCAGACGGCGGACCGAAGCGGGCGAGGCCAACACTCGAGGCCTACCCTGAGGGCAGGGCGGGGGGCGATCCAGAGGCAGGTGCGACACGTTGTCGCCGGTTCAGCGCCGGCACGCGCAGCCGATACTGGTGGGCATGGCGCTGCCCTACAACCGTCATCGGCAGCGGTAACACTGCGTCCTGCACATGGGCGCAGCGGCCCGCAAGCGACAGCCCGCGCAGCCACCAAGGCCCGCCGCAGGGCCTTCAGCGGGCCTGGCAAGCCCCTTGCGGACACTGGCTGGTTGCATCCATACGCCTGCGTAGCCAAGTGACGAAAGCCCTTGGTGCGCTACACTTTGCGGTCTAGAAATCTATACAACAGTCGCGCGCGTGCGTGCGGTTATGGGAGCGCTAATGAACTGGTTGAACGAGGTGCTGAACAACGACCCGAATCCTGTGGAAACCCAGGAGTGGATCGAGTCGTTGAAGGCCGTTATTGATGTCGAGGGCTCCGAGCGCGCGCATCAGCTGCTGGAAGGCATGGTGGAACTGACCCGTCGTTCGGGCGCCTACCTGCCGTTCTCTCCCACCACCGAGTACGTCAATACCATCGAGCCGCAGCTCGAGGCCAAGAGCCCGGGCAATGCCGAGCTGGAATGGCGCATCCGCTCGATCATCCGCTGGAACGCGATGGCCACCGTGGTCCGCGCCAACCGCAAGCCGGGTGACCTGGGCGGCCACATCGCCTCGTTCGCCTCCGGCGCCACCCTGTACGACGTGGGCTTCAACCACTTCTGGCGCGCCCCGAGCGAGAGCCACCCGGGCGACCTGCTGTTCATCCAGGGCCACAGCGCCCCGGGCATCTATGCGCGTTCCTTCCTGGAAGGCCGCATCAGCGAAGAGCAGCTGGACAAGTTCCGCATGGAAGTGGACGGCGGTGGCCTGTCCTCGTACCCGCACCCGTGGCTGATGCCGGAATACTGGCAGACCCCGACCGTGTCGATGGGCCTGGGCCCGCTGGCCGCCATCTACCAGGCGCAGTTCATGCGCTACCTGGAAAACCGTGGCCTGATCGAGAAGTCCGACCGCAAGGTGTGGTGCTTCATCGGCGACGGCGAAAGCGACGAACCGGAAACCCTGGGTGCCATCGCCCTGGCCGGCCGTGAAGGCCTGGACAACCTGATCTTCGTGGTGAACTGCAACCTGCAGCGCCTGGACGGTCCGGTGCGCGGCAACGGCAAGATCATCCAGGAACTGGAAGGCGTGTTCCGTGGCGGCGGCTGGAACGTGATCAAGCTGCTGTGGGGCGGTTACTGGGATGCCCTGCTGGCCAAGGACAGCGACGGCGTCCTGAAGAAGCTGATGATGGAAACCGTCGACGGCGAATACCAGAACTGCAAGGCCTTCGGCGGCGCCTATACCCGCGAGCATTTCTTCGGCAAGTACCCGGAAACCGCTGCGATGGTCGCCGGCCTGAGCGACGACGACATCTGGCGCCTGAACCGTGGTGGCCACGACCCGCACAAGGTGTACGCCGCCTACCACCAGGCCGTGAACACCAAGGGCATGCCGACCGTCATCCTGGCCAAGACCGTGAAGGGTTACGGCATGGGCAGCGCCGGTGAGGCACTGAACCCGACCCACCAGACCAAGAAGCTGGACGACGAAGCGGTGCGCCACTTCCGCGACCGCTTCAACATTCCGGTGACCGACGCGCAGCTGGCCGACGGCCAGGTGCCGTTCTACCACCCGGGCCCGGATTCGGCGGAAGTGCAGTACCTGCAGGAACGTCGTGCCGCGCTGGGCGGTTACCTGCCGCAGCGCCGCCGCAAGGCCGACAAGACCTTCGTGGCACCGAAGCTGGAAAGCTACGAGCGCCTGCTGAAGAGCAGCGGCGAGCGCAGCTACTCCACCACCATGGCCTTCGTGCAGAGCCTGAACATCACCCTGCGTGACAAGGAACTGGGCCCGCACATCGTGCCGATCGTGGCCGACGAAGCCCGTACCTTCGGTATGGAGGGCCTGTTCCGCCAGATCGGCATCTACGCGCCGTTCGGCCAGAAGTACAAGCCGGTCGATGCCGACCAGCTGATGTTCTACCGCGAAGACCAGAGCGGCCAGGTGCTGCAGCAGGGCATCAGCGAGCCGGGTGCGATCAGCTCGTGGATGGCCGCCGGTACCAGCTACTCGGTCAGCAACGTGCCGATGCTGCCGTTCTACATCTACTACTCGATGTTCGGCTTCCAGCGCGTGGGTGACATTGCCTGGCAGGCAGCGGACATGCGTACCCGCGGCTTCCTGCTGGGTGGCACCGCCGGCCGCACCACGCTGAACGGTGAAGGCCTGCAGCACGAAGATGGCTTCAGCCATCTGGTGGCCGGTGGCATCCCGAACGTGCGCAGCTACGACCCGACCTTCGGCTTCGAAGTGACGGTGATCCTGCAGCACGGCACCAAGGCGATGATGGAAGATCAGATTGACGAGTATTACTACGTCACCCTGATGAACGAGAACTACACCCACCCGGAAATGCCGGAAGGTGCGGCCGAAGGCATCGTCAAGGGCATGTACCTGCTGACCGACGCCGGCAAGCCGAAGAAGGGCGAGCTGCGCGTGCAGCTGCTGGGCTCGGGCACCATCCTGCGCGAAGCCATTGCCGCCGCCGAGCTGCTGGACAAGGACTTCGGCGTGACCGCCGATATCTGGAGCTGCCCGAGCTTCAACGAACTGCGTCGCGATGGTTTCGACGTGGAGCGTGCCAATCGCCTGCATCCGGAAGGTGAGCAGCGCAAGGCCTACGTGACCGAGCTGCTGGAAGGCCGCCAGGGCCCGGCGATTGCCGCCACCGACTATGTGCGTGCGTATGCGGACCAGATCCGTGCGTTCGTGCCGATGTCGTACACCGTGCTGGGTACCGATGGCTTCGGCCGTTCGGATACGCGTGCGAACCTGCGTCGGTTCTTCGAGGTTGACCGTTACTACATCGCGCATGCCGCGATTGCGGCGCTGGCGAAGGAAGGGAAGATGACCGCGAAGGATGTGGCCCGGGCGATCAAGCAGTACAAGATTGATCCGGAGAAGGCTAATCCTGTCGGGGTTTGATGAAGAGTTGCGGTTGAATGCAGAAAAGGGGGGCCTCGGCTTCCCTTTTCTGTGTCTAAGGTCCCGCACTTCCAGAATATATGCTGCGCGGTGGAATGAGAATTCGCTGCTTGGCACCTCAGTATTGATGAATCCATAACTGTCATTCTCAAAGGAGGAGAAGATGGTTTCAATCAGAACGGCGGAGGTGAGGGGTTGCCAGCTTGATTTGTACGGGGACTACCTAGGCGACAATCGGGTTACGCTAGTCACAGGTCCCAATGGAGCAGGTAAAACCCACCTGCTTACATCTATAGCGGCACGCATCAAAAATGATGACTTCTCTACCGGTCAGATTGACGGAACGGTCGCGAGGCTAATCTGCCAAACATACAGTCCTTTTTCCAGATTCTCGAGTAAAGGGGAAAGGGGAATGAGTGTGGTGAGCTCATATCGCGACGGGGCTGACGATCTGTCATTCTATATTCCGCTTGGAGTTACGGCTGACAAGGCGTTCAGACCGAGGAGGGTGACGATCGATGTCCTCGAGCGAGCAATAATAGGCGTAAGTCAGAGTGATGAGAGGGCTGAGCACTTCTTTACCTTCTTGAAGGCTGCTGGGTTTCTCGAAAAATGCGAGCTCGCCTTCAATTTCCTCCCAAAGGCGCAGCAGTTCCTTGAAGCACTAAAGAGGGATCCTCAACAAACCAGATGGTTGTTGGAGTCTACCGATGCGTTTGCGCCCCTGCGTGAACTAAAGCGCCAATGTGCTGGCGATGATTGGGGGGAACTCGCGAACGTTATCCAAACGTCCGTCGATACACTTGGTGAAACGGTTCGTAAGGGTACCTTTACAGTCCAGTTCGGCAGAGATGTAGCCAGCTCCTCGCTGACATTTGCGAGGTTCCAATCCCTAGCCGTACTCCGGCGCTTGAAACTTGTGAGGGTGTCAAAAGCGGCGGTATTTAGGGGGAGCGGCGAGGCTCTGAGTGTTGCATCGGCGAGCTCTGGTGAGCAGCAGCTTCTTTGCTCTCTGTTGGGCCTCGCCGGAACACTGAGGAACAATGCTGTGGTTCTCATAGATGAGCCGGAACTTAGTCTTCACCCCAAGTGGCAGATAGACTACGCAAAGCACATGGCTCAACTGATGAGTATTGTTAAAGATTGTCATGTAGTGATCGCGACCCACTCTCCGCTAATCGCTCAAGGGTTCTCAAGCTATGGGTGCAGGGTAACCAAGCTTGGTAGTGGCAGGCATGGTGAGTCGGCTGACCATCAATTTGGCTCCGTTGAGAAGATATTGGTCGATGTTTTTGAGTCGCCCGTTCCATCTAGCTTGTTCCTGGCGGATGAGATCATGCGTGCTATTTCAGAAGCCGAAGAACGTCCGGCGGCGGCAACGGATGCTATCGATCGTCTCAAGGAGCTTTCAAAAACATACAGCGGAAATTACGAAGATCAAAGCCTAATCAATGAAGCGATAAGGTTGATGAAGCAATGAACAATGGACTAGTTCGGCCGCCGAGCGGAATGGACATTGGGCTTAGTACTGCCAAATACTTTGCATTAGTCTGCGGACTTACTGATCGGGTCCACTGGGAGGCGCCTCCAGCGCACTTGGAGGCGGACCTGCAAGCATTAAAGGCGAGCCTCAAGGATCATTTCTACTACGGGCAAGCACGGCGCTGTTGCTACTGCGGCATTGAGTTGCCTAATAACAAGCTTGCATACCAGCTGGATCACGTAATATCCAGGAACGATAGGGCGGACTTCATGGTCTGCTTGCTGAACCTGGCCGTCGCCTGTGGACCTTGCAACGGGGCAAAGTCTAAGAAGGCAGCATTGGCGACCGGGATTGTTGCGGCCGAACTTGCCGTGGTTCCTATGTCGTCGGAAGCGTACGCAATTGTTCATCCCCAGTTCGACGAGTGGGGTCTTCATCTGAGGTTGGACGAGTTCAATCGCGTGCTGCATCGAACGGAAAAGGGGCGGTGCACGATCAGTATCTGTAGAATTGATAAACTGAATGCGGCTAGGCTCTCCGACCATTTCGCAGTTGGGGATCGGCCAAAGGTCGTAGACCTCGTGGTAAGGGTTGGTTCGTACAAGCAAAAGGGTCGGAAGATTGCGGCAATCCAGTTGCTCGAGAAGCTCGCTGGGCGGGGATCGCATAGGGCGCGGGTAGCCGTTGGCAGAATCTCGCTTGAAGTGATGTAACGTCTGAAGGCCCGTTAGGGGCGCAAACCGTCCACGGCACTCCAGTGCGAAATGCAATCAAGTGCGACTTGTGGGGGTGCCAAGCTTTTTTGCTCCTAAGCAGGGAGTGCATAAAGCAACGAGGAAGCACGGAATCTCGTGCGTTATCGATCCGCGTTCCAGTCTGTATGCCTACAGGAGCTGAGCCGTCTTGGGTGAGGTCGTGGTGCGCCGCGCTCAGCTTGAGGCAGAATTGGGGAAAACAGTGGTCCGCGGGCGGCGGCTAGCTCTTAGGCCTGGGGCCTGTCAAAATGTCGGTGACTGCGTCTAGCTAGCCTCGTGTGGGGTGGGGCGGGGCAGTACAAGTTTGTGCACCTAAAGGAGCAGCTTAGGTCGCAGCGGCACGAGGCTCTCCATTAGAGGCCCATGACATGCCGCGGGGCGAGCTGGCGAGGCCTTCTAGGAAAGTAATTAGGTTGCGCCAAGGTTGCCCCTTGGCGGGACGATTGGGGACGACCTTGCAAAAGAAATTCTTGAGCGTAGTAGATCTGTTCGCAGGTTGTGGCGGCTTCGGCCTAGGGTTGGAGGAGGCTGGCTTTACTCCGATCTTTGTGAACGAGCTCAACGACGACGCACGTAGTACGTACCTGGTGAATCGGCGCCAGCGTTACGAGCACTTTCGTCATGAGATGGACGAATCCCGCTGGTTGAATCCGTTCAGCTCCTCCGATGCGCGGAAGATGACAAAGAAGTCCTATCTGGACGAGCTCGAGGGGCGCTTCCATTCAGCGTTCGGTATCTCCCACGGCGAAATTGACCTTGTCGTGGGAGGCCCTCCCTGTCAGGGCTTCTCGGGAATTGGACATCGGCGATCGTACGCGGTGGACAAGCACGATGTGCCCTCAAACCATCTATTCAAAGACATGGCGAGCATTGTTCGCCATTTGCAGCCAAAGGCTTTCGTCTTCGAGAACGTGCGCGGTCTGCTTACAAGCCGTTGGACGCCCGACGGTGAGAATGGCGAAATCTGGCACGCGGTGAAAAGGTCCTTTGCGAGGATCGGAAACTACAGGCTTGCATCTCAGCTGGTGCATGCAAAGGACTATGGGGTCGCCCAGAATCGGCCCAGAATCATGCTGGTCGGCATTCGAGAGGATATCGGCGGTGCCGCTACGCGCACCAATGAGGTCGACTTCATCGACGACACTGCGGTCGGCCTTGGATTTCTTCCCCGGCCAAGCGGTGGCGCCCCAGATCTGATCGATCTGTTAGGTGATCTAGTAGATCCGTCCCATTTCAATGGTGGGCGAACCGATGTATATCCAAGTCCTGCACTGACTGATGTCCAAATTCAGTTGCGGACAAATCTCGCGGGTAAGCTGTCGGGAGTGGGCGAGCCAGTCACTGATCACGAGTACAGCAAGCACAGCGAGCAAGTCCGGGCAAAGTTCCAGGCGATGATCAACCAAGAGCACTACATCGGTACTAAGAAGTTCGCGCAGCGGCTTTTGCCGGCGACTTGGGGGCGAAATGGACCCATGATTACTGCAACGTCTTTGCCCGACGATTACGTGCATTTCAAGCAGCCGCGGACTCTGACCGTGCGCGAGTGGGCACGTTTGCAGGGTTTCCCGGACTGGTATGAGTTCCGTGGTAAGCGCACCACCGGGGGAATCCGAAGGGCAGGGAATCCGCTGGAAGGAATTCACTTCCGCGAGCTGCCTAAGTACACCCAGATTGGCAACGCAGTACCAGTGCCGCTTGCACGCGCAATTGGTAACAACCTGGCCGGAATTCTACGCTGCGATGGTTAGGTTGCGATGATTCGTCGCTCTTCTATGGACTGAGGAACAGGGAATTATGGGAACTCTTAGTGTTGATGCCGAACGAGGCGGGGATGAAGAGTCAGTTCGAGATGGGGTCAACCGCCTACAAAGGCGCGCATTCGGCGGAGAGGACGTAGCCGTCAGGCCGAGCACCGAAGATGACATTTGGTGGCCCCGGGCTCCGCTGGTCCCTGGGGTGCAAGAGGCGATTGATAGATTTATCGCGAACAGCGCTGCGGACACTGCGTTTGAAGTGATATTCCTTGTCGGCGGCGCGGGCAATGGTAAATCATTTGCGGCGAGGTATCTGGGAGACCAGCTGGGTCTCAAGAGCCATCCTTCCGATCCCCTAGCGCACCGGATCTACTCAGGCTCAATCAAGGGCGCTGAGTTCCATCTTTTGAATGACGCCACGATAGCCCCCAGTAAAGACTACGAGAATCAAGATGCCGCGCTTGCGGAGGATTTGGCTAAGTGGTGGAGTACCTCCAAAGACACTCCGGTACGCAGTTTCTGCTGCGTAAATCGAGGGATAATCTCTGACGAAATTCGTGCATTGCAACACATGGCCGGCAGTGCGGATCTGCTCTCCCTCTCAATCCTGCGTTGGCTTGCCAATCCTCAGGAGGGCCATTTTGAAGCACTTGGCGCAGAGGATCTTTGCTCCCCGGGAGCCGACGGTGGGCACGCTGCCCACAATATCGAATTCAATTTGGACGGAAGGCGGATTCGTTTAATCGCACTGGCAGTTGACTCACATTCGCTCTTCGCACCCGATGGATCCGAGACATCCCGCGCTCAGGTACTTTTTAGTGAGCTGATTAGTCGATTCGACGCCGTTCGCGGTCATCGCCCAGAGCTCTGCCCTATTCGTGCAAACATTGAACAATGGCAGACAGGCGAGGGTATTCACGCTTGGCAAGAGTTGCTGTCGTCCGCTGAGATCGCGTCTGGCCGACTGTATAGCTACCGGGACGTATGGGGGGCGGCGGCCCTCTCCGTGCTAGGCCCGCGGGTTGACTACGGATCAGTGCATGGAGAGTTGCTTGATCATGTAGATGAGCTGCTCGGGGTGGCGGCCGGAAATGGGGAGCTGAGCATACGGCTAGCAGCGCTCGTCCGACTCTCTCGACTCAGGGCTCACAGCGCTCTGTTCCGAGCTCCATCGCCCATAGTCGGGGCGATGGGGATAGAGTACCCGCCCGCGACTCCAATTCACGCCGGACTCGCTCTTGTAGATCCCGCCGTATGGAGATCTACGGACTCGCGGTCGGTGGAGGCTGCCATGCAGCGTGTCGCGATGGGCGATCTCCCTAGTGGGGATGCTCTCGGCCTCCTCTCCGGTTCGCTGGCATGGTCTCCGTTCGACGCCTACCTCGAGGAGACGCTCTTGGAGTTCTTGGAATCCCCGGGCTGCGGAGATATCGAGCGCCGCAGGCTGGTCTCCTGGTACGGGGCTTACGTGGCAAGGTTAGTGGGCATCGGCACGAGTACCTATGGCAATGCGGAGATCATCAAGCAGTGGCGTAGGTGCAAGCGTAGCTGTGCGAACAAGCCGGTTGCCTTGCCGAGCGACCTGGAACGATCGATACGCTCATTGATCTTCCCGCAGCACCCAGATGGACCAGCGAACAGCATGCTGATGCCAGCATTCTCTGTCCGTGCCGAGCCCATTTCATCCTTGAAGGATCAGGTTCACCCCCGGCTTGTTGAGGTGGTGCCAATCAGTGCTGTATCCCTCAGGGTTCGTACGATGGGTGGGCGCCTACTCATTGAGTGCTATACCTCGGAAAATGCGGGCGTAATTGGACAGCTCGCACTCGACTTCGCGCTTCTGCGCGAGGCGCAGTCGTTTAGCGAGGATCGCTCTGGGCAAACGGAATCTACGGCGTACATTGAGCCGCGAATTGAGCGCTGTAGGTCATCAAGCATCGCAGCAATTGACCATGCGCAGCAAACACTGGCAGTGGTCGCGAATGGAAGGCATGAGGAGCTTGCGATATGAGCAGCATCTACTTCCCCGAGCTGAAGCGGCCGCAATACCCGTCTAGTCCCGAGATCCTACTCTCAGCCTTGGCATGGTCGGTAGTTGAACGTCCATCCAGCGCTCCGGAGGCTGGCCTCATTTATGTTCGCAAGGAAAGCAAGGCGAAACGTGGCGTACAGATCCGACAGACAAAGCCTAAAGATGGCGATGAGCTAGCGAGCTTCACCGCCGCGTTGCTAAACGCTGGCGTACGAACGAAAGACGGTGGACTTCCTTCGCTCGTAGTCGATGCCATAGCAGACTCGCTGGTAGGCGTTAGGTCAGATAAAGGGGTTGGATACACCTCATCAGCGATTGGCCTTTGCGGTGCGCTCCTTCAAGACCCGATTGGCGGCCTCGGTGCGGCAAATCCTCCGAATTTCGCTAACCTGCTCAATACGATGTATGCGTTGGGGGGAGGGAGCGGTTCGGCCGCGGAGCGCTGGTTCGACGTTGCGTCTCATTATGCCGGTGATCCAGTGCTCAGTCGCATTGAGGAGGCTCTCGCGAGCACTTCTCTGTCGGAGTATCTTCCCCAGGGGTGGCCTCAGGCTAAGGCGGTCTTGGCTGAAGGAGCCAAATCAACGACTTTGCCGGATTGGTGGACGGCTGATGTCTTGAACCAGCAGCTTGGCACACCCTTCTCTTGGTTCCGCGATAGCTGGGACAGATTGTGTTCCGAGCAGTGGTACACCGCGCTGTCGCCACGGAAGTGGTCAGCCTGGGCGGTGTGTGTGCTGCGCAATGCGCTTGGCTTCGCCTTTCTCTGGGAGGCAAACTTCTTCGCGGAGCTTGCCCGTGGAGTCCGAGATGGCAGTCGCGACGCCGCTAATGTGGCGCGACTCTCCTTGCTGCCAAGCCGGCCTTTGATCCCGTACCAAAAGGGCAGCATTGCCCAGATGGACGTCATGCCAAGCATGAGGCAGAGCCTGATTCATGGTTCGACCTGTCGCAAGGCAATCGAGGCTGTGCTGAAGGACGAGAAGGCAGGTTGCAAGCAGCTCGCTGACGTCATCACCATGCTGCGAACCAAGCATTCGAATGAACTGAAGGAGCGGCTGGAGGCATTTGATGACTCGGGCACCACCAACCTTGTAGAGACAGTGAGGTACTCGCTGATCGCACGTACGGGATCTGACGTTCCCGACCACTATGCATTCCTCAGGCGAGTCAACCGCAACTTCACGCACGTATCGCCCGGACCCGAGTGGATCGTTGTCATGGCGGCAATGTCGTCGAGTTCACCAGGTAGTGAGCTTCGGTTGGGTGATGTGCAGCGGCAACTGGACGCGCTAGGCTTGAAACCGCGAATCGATTTCCTGCTGTCAGAGCTCGAACGCGCGGGTCTCTGCGCGGGCGCCGCTGACGGGGACGAGGGAATCGAGATCAATCTTGGAATCGGGGGGAAGTAACGTGCCATTGATCGGCAAGGCCATTGCGATTGTCGCTGCAAAAATGGGCGGACAACTCATGCTTGAGTTGCCCGATGATCTGCCGCCTGACTTCATCAAGGATGTCCTGCAGGGCGCGAATTCGACTTTCCACCAGGTGCCTAGTTTCGCGATGCTCGTGCACGAGGAAGTGGACGATCTCGTGGGAGTTGAGCCTCGAGTAGACTTCCGCGAGTTGGCGATGTATCGGCAAGGGCAGCATCTTGCGGTGACGTATGCCAGCAAGAATCGAGGTATGGCCACCTACAGTAGCGTCTATCCTCTTCTACTGAGTGCTGGATTCCCGTCCACTCAGTCCGGCGAGATGGGCGCAGGCGTCGCCACGCTTGTTGATCTGTCGGCCGCTATTGCAGCCGTGTTGCTAGAGCATTGCGCCGAACTGGAGATCGAGGTCGAGGAGCTAGATTCCGTAACGCAGGAGATCCTGAAGTTCTTGGCTGACGTCTACGAGATCACTAGCGGCGGTCAATCGAGCGTTGCTAAGGATTGGTGGATCCACGTCGAAAGCTGGGTGGATAATGTGATCGCCCATGCCCGTAATCGTGGGTCGGATACGGCCGCGTTCCTCTACGGCGCAGCCGGGCTGCCAAATCCTGGTCGCAAGAAGACGCTGGGCATCAAGCCAAAGAACTACGTCAAGATCTTGCAAGACCGATGGGTGGATGCCGATGGCATCAGTGCAGAACTTGCACGGCTGCAAACCGGGCTTGGGGAAGACCAAGAGACGAGTCCGCTCGACCGGATTGACTGGGCAGCGACGGTTGAGCACGCTCAGTACGATAGTGATTCGGCAGTAGCTAGAGTCGCGCTAGCCTCGCGAGCCGACCAGAAGTTGAAGACAGAAGGATGGGCCGCACTCGACCAGACCGCGTTCAGTGCGCCGGTGGTCGACGATCGTGCTCAACTCATCATCCAACGAACTGGGGTCCCATTGCCACGCCCGTTTCCGCAGTCTCCCCCGGTGCTGGTAGCGACGGCCGCTGATTTCCACGATGAAATCTCCCGTCAGTCCATCTATGTTGGGGTGGAGCTCGTTGTTCCCTTGGAGCAGGATAAAGAAATTCCTGATTCACTTAGGGATGGGAAGGGGGTTCCGCGAATTGAGGTGTCGGGCGTGGGTACTTGCCGAGCCTCACTTGAAGTCAAGAAATATGAGGTCACTGCAGGAACCATTACTCTGGTTGGCGATCTAACGCTAACCCCTAGCAAGGCAAAGCCAAACAGCTTGGCGATCACGGTGAAAGGTCCGGAGTACGTGCGGGCAGTAGAGCCGCTCATCTTGGTCCAGATACGCCCGGACGAATGTCTTTTTTGGGCTAGAGAAGAGTCGGCTGGCCGAGGCCGTAGCCGCGCGCTTGGACCTTGGGTTTGTAAGGCCCGGGCAAACGAGTCGACGGTTGCGTTGATTAATAAACCGTCTCGGTACGAGATGTACGCCGCCTGGGGTAGCGATCTGGAGCTTAGTCAAACTGGCTGGTCGCTGGACGGCCAGCCGATGGAGTGTCTGGCGTGGGGTGGGACTAATGGCCAGTTCGCTAGTGCTATTGAGGACCTCACCTCCTCCGTGGACCTTAAGGCGAACTCCAACATCTGCTTCGCGCTAGACATTGCGTCCACCAGTAGTAGACCGATATCACCCTTTACCGCAGCAGCGAGCGGTGCGCGACCCGCGACGGACAAGCTACTTGAACCCTCAGTTTTGGGCCAGCTCGAGCTGGAGATGCAGCATATCCTCACGGAGCTTGGGCCTTGGCATGCACTGGGAGCCATCTCCGCGACCACCTCCAAGCAGGCGGAAGCGTATGGCGGTTCAATTCCAGGGTGTAAGTCCGCAGTTAGCCTACAGGATAGGCTGGATCTTTACCCAAGTGCCCCGAGTGGCGATCTCCTTAACCTGCCGGCGTACGCCTCTCTCAGAAACGCGTACCAAGATCTAGGCGTGTTCGAGCTAGTTACCACAATCGAGCAGCGAGAGCGATCTGGCGAGCTCACTGTCTCTCGGATTCCGCTTGATGCTCTCGACAAGAAGCGTGTGCACGCTGTTCTTGCCGCTTACTCAGTGCTTCTCCGATCCATAGCCGAACTTTCTGCATCGGATCAGTTCTGGGCACGGAATCCATTCAGTGCCGTTGCGTTCTCCGAGAAGAGCGGCCTTCAGAGCGCATCTGCGGTACTACTCAGCCCACTCCATCCCATTAGGCTTGCATGGGCGTGGAAGGTTCAGGTGGGTCTGAGAGAAGCATATGCTGACGGCGCCTTGCCCGCGGCTACGCTGTCCCTACTCGACGGAACGAATTTTCCTGCATTGGTGGCGGCACTGGACGTTTTCGATCAAGAGACCCCGTTCTTGCCCGTTCCCGTGGACGCGCGACCAAAGGATTTATACATCGGTTGGCACGTAAGCGTTCCGATCCTGGACGGGTCTCCAGTGATTCCTGACTGGTTGCAGGGTGAGCGGTTTCCGGCCGAGGGCCTGTCGACGCTGACTCCTTCGTCCATCTCGTCTGCGGTCGACGACTTTTTGCGTGTCTCTCCAGAAGTGCAGACACTGCAGATTGCCCTAACAAGCTCGACACAGTCCCGTAGATCCGCTGCAATGGACGAAGGGTTAATTGTAAAGCTGAAGGACCTCGCTGCTTCGAGCTCAGAGCTTGCAGGGGTAGCGGGGGTCACGATTAGAGATTCGAAGCACCGACTGGGTGATATTCCGGCGCTCGGCAGGCTCGACGAGGGTCTCCTTTCAGCGAGGCCGGGCTTCAATCTCACGTGGCGCTCCGCCCCAGATGGCGACACCAGCGAAAGCCATATCACGTTTGTTGAAGGTGGCGCCGCAAAGGCGGTGCTGGTTAAAGGCGGCCGCTCGCAGGGTTGGTTGCCGAGCCTTCCGTTGCGACGTACGCCCATCAGAAGAAGCCCCGGTCGATTCACCACACTGGACTACAGTCTTGAGCACAGTGACGAAACAGACTCTGATCTCTCTACCTTGTTGACCTGCTACGAAGGAGCTATGGGTGAGGCCTACATGGTCAACGTCATGGCGAACTTCGCAGTGGGTAAGGCAAATCCCAATTGGCTAGTCGCTGGAGACTTTGGGGTGGACCCCCAGGCACTCGCACTTGCTGCGTCCAGCCATGTCGGTGGTAGTTATGTTCTATGGGACTGGAGGCCAGCAACCACGGTAGGTGCATTCCGCGGTGAAGAGGCGCGGGTCCAGCCCTATTTCGTTCTCGCTAACGTCCCAGCCGCGCTCAGTGGAGCTATACGAGAGCGGCTTAAGCGTCTCAACCCTGCGGCGACGAACGGGGAGATCGATTCAAGGGCTCGGCTTCTGGTGTCAACTCTCGCGAGGCGAGCAATCGGTCTCAATACTTTGCTGTCAATCGGTCATCATCAGGCGACCGGGGCCATAGGGTTCTTCTTTGCCCTCAGATCGCTGCAGCGATGGGTAGATGAAGCGCTTCCAGGCGAGCTGCGGCTGATCGTGCCTGTAGACGCAGTGGATCCGTTCTTACGGGATACCGTTGGCTACGCGCGAGGTGACAGTAGGCGGCGCGCTGACTTGCTGGGAATAAGCGCGGTTGGCAGCGACGATGGCTTTTCGTGCGTCAACCTTATTCCAATTGAGATAAAACACTACGGCCTAGTGAAGTCCGAGGTCGAGACGGCGTTTCCAAAAGCCGGCGAGGAAAGCCTAAGGGAGCATGCCGAACAGCTGAGGGACTACAGCAAGCAGCTAGTGGAGCTGTGCTCAAACATCAGTTCGGCGGCAGGAAGCAAAGCGTCCATTCTTGGGCAACGTCTTCTGGCCGTGCTTGACGCCGGCCTTCAGCTGAATAGCAAGAGTAGCGAGCACGCAGTTGGCATCCTTCGTTCTGTAGCCGAAGGAAAGGCAAAATTCGCCACTGGCATGGGAATTCTGATTTGGTATCAGGCTTGGGCGAGGACCGAACAAGGCGAAAGCGCATCTTGGGATGAGTTTGGCGGAGAGTACGGTGACGAAGGCGATCGGCGAATTGAAGTTCGGATTGACCCTGCCGCGTACGATGCAGTGCTCTGGGGGGAGGAAGGCGGGGACGCTGAGTGCCATAAAGTTGTGGTAGCTGCTCTGGCACATTCAGTTGAAGACTTGTGCTCCCAGGGAACGAGTCCAAGTGAGCTTCAGACTGACGTGAAAGAGATGTCAGAGGGCAAACCTGCGCGTCTCGGTCAATCGAAAGTTAATCAGGACGTTGACTCTGGAGCAGATCCGGTTCTGAACTCGAACCCCGTTCACGCGCCGGAAGAGCTTGTCCCCGAGGTAGAGGCTGCAACCCCGCAATCATCTCCGTCCAATAAGATCGATCAGAAGACCCTCGAGCAGCGATATGACAAGCTGATTTCCTACTTGTCCGAGTTTCACGTAAAGGTTAACCGGCCAAAAGCCGAGTCGCCCTACAAGGAGGGCCCTGCTTTCGTTGAGTATGCGGTAGTTCCGGCGTACGGAGTCTCAGTGAGCAAGATTGAGGCGCAGGTCCAGAACCTGAAGTTGAGGATGCGCCTTGCTGCAGACATGCAACTTGGTTGCTCCACTCACAATGGCAATGTTGTCATCACAGTACCAAAGGCTGACTCTGAACGTTACTTCGTGGACGCCGAGGAAATGTGGAATAGGTGGCAACGACCCTCTAAGGGGTTCGCCGTTCCGGTGGGCGAGGACTCTTCGGGGGAGATCGTTGAAATTGACTTCTCCAGCTCAAACTCCCCCCATCTGCTAATGGCTGGTGTAACAGGAAGTGGTAAGTCCGAGGCTCTCCTGACCATCCTTCATGGTGCTGCACACTTCTATTCGCCAGAGGAGTTGAGGCTGAAATTGATCGATCCGAAGGGTACGGAGCTCAATTCATTGGAGGACCTTCCGCATACGGATGGCCCCATCGGCACTATGGCCGAGGATGCAATTGCATTGCTGGAGGAGGGCGTTCAGGAGATGGAGCGCCGATATGCCTTGTTCAAGTCGGAGTCTGGAAACGTGCGTAGCATTGCGGAGTACACTGCCTCCGGGAAGATGCTGCCGCGGTGGATCATAGTCTTGGACGAGTACGCGGATCTGACGAATGACGACGACGAGCGGAAGAAGGTCGAGTCGAATTTGAAGAGGATCTCCCAGAAGGCCAGGGCTGCGGGAATACACTTGATCGTCTCGACCCAGAAGCCAGTTGTGACCGTTGTTAATACCGTGGTTAAGGGCAACCTGCCAGGTAAGATCGCCCTAAGAGTGAATACGCTAGCCGAGAGTCGAGTTGTCTTGGACGAAGGCGGAGCGGAACAGCTCGTCGGCAAAGGAGACGCCCTCATTAAGACGGGTAGTGGAAAGATCCGTGTCCAATTTGCGAGGTACAGCCTCGATGCCTAGGTAAATAACGGGTCATTGCTGAGTGGCGCGCAGTAGGCGCGCCACCTTGGCGATTGACTTCTCACGAAGCGCGGGAGTTCTCAGGTGACACTCCCAGATCTTGAAAACCCTCCAGCCATCTTTCCGGAGTGCTCGGGCTACACGCACATCCCGCCTTCTGTTGTTCAGGAACTTCTCTTTCCAAAACGCAGAATTTGTCTGAGGAACGCGTCCTTGTTGACAGCCGTGTGCGTGCCAAAAGCACCCATGCACGAAAATGACTGCGTGATACTTCGGAAGCACAATGTCCGGTTTGCCGGGCAAGGTTCGCGCGTGAAGTCGGAACCTGAATCCCAACTTGTGAAGGTCTCGCCTCACAGCCAATTCCGGCTTTGTGTCACTCCCCTTGATTAGAGACATGCGCTCGCTACGCAGCACCTTCGTCAATGTATCGGCCACCCTTCACCCCCCATATCGCGATGATTGGAGTATCCAGCTGGGGGCGTGAGGGGGCCGCATAATCGCTATCAACATGCCGTGGCTGGTGCAGCGATCCATGCGACGTCCCCACGAGATCGAGTAGCGAGCCGGCTTGGAGTCCAATCCTCAATGACAAGGTGATTGGACGTGAAGGAGCGCTTCACCGAAGAACAGATCATTTGCTTCCCGCGCGAAGCTGAGGCCGGCATGCCCATCAAAGACCTGTGCCGCCAGCACGGCTGCAGCGAGTCATCGTACTACGTGTGCGCAGCAAGTTCGGCGGCATTGCGCGTGCCGCCGAACGGCTCAAGGGCCTGAAAGCTGAGGACACGCGCCTAGAGAAACTACTGACAGGTCTTCACCAGCCGTGACTACACGCGGCTGGTGCGGAGCTACGGCCTGAAACAGGAATTCATTACACCCCACTGCCAGCAGCAGAACGGAATGGTGGAGCGCGTCATCCGGACACTCAAGGAGCAATGCGTGCATCGCCACCGCTTTGAGAGCCAAGTCGATGCCCTGCGGATCATTGGCGACTGGATTGGCTTCTACAACCAACAGCGCCCACATCAGGCGCTGAAGATGATGACCCCGGACGCGGCTTATGCCGCTACGTTAACCGCATGACCTGAGCAGAAACCGGTGGGTCATTACAGTCGAGGCGTCACTAGTTTCGATTCCGCCTCGACAGTCGGCCACGAGGCATCGCCTTGACGGCACCAAATGCCACTCACCAAACCTCCTGCGCAGGATCACACTTGCTACGCCACGCATCCTGCAGCAACCTCAGACCATCAAGCCCTCTCACACCACCACTGAAGGTAGTGATCAACAACTGCCCAGTCGTGTTGTCCACAACAATCGTCGGCTCGGCGCCAACACTCAACTCAAAGAACATTTCCCGGTCGTGGCCCAGGCTGATCGCGGCATCTCCCCCAGCCTCACGCGCAACGCATGCAGCCTCTGCCCGCAGATCAGCGAACTCAGCAGCAGATATCGCAGGAAATTCCTGGAACACAAGCCCAACTCCCGGCGGGCGCCCCTCCCCAAAGAGCGCGCCCAGCCCCGCACCTACCAACGCAACAACAAACATCAACGTCCTCATCCGATCTCCTCACTGCAAGCCCTGACGACAGCAAATGCGCCCCTGCGGCTGCTTGCCGGTCGCGCGCAACGTCACCTGCGATCAATGGCTGTTTGAAGGCCCGCGTCCCCACGCAGGCCGTCATACGGCTGACTGAAACGCCACCGCTACCCGTCAGTCTGCAACCGCTCCACCACCTGCGCGGTCAGCGCCACGCACGCCATCATCAGGCCCTCCATCACCCGATCCCCCAGGTACTCCTCGGGCGCGCCGTTCTGTCGAGTGCGCTCGGCCGCCAGCAGCACTTCCTGCACCACGCGCAGCCCGGCCAGCGCGCAATCGGCGTCGGCCAATTCCATGCAGCGTGCGGGCATCGGATGCCGCTCGGGCCAGGGCTGGCCGTCGGCGGCGGCGCCGCTGCCAACGCGGTGCAGCGTGGCAACAAAGGCGTTGGGGTCTGCGGTCGGTTCGCGCTCGGGCTCGGCCTTGGCCGGGTCGCGGGTAGCGTGCAAAGGGCGTAATTTCGGTGCGTTCATGGCAGTGCTCCGTGCAGTACAAACGGCAGCGCCACCGATAGAGGTGGCGGACGGTGCGTGGCTCGAAAACCGGTGAATACCTAAGCCGGCGGGCCCGAAGGCCCCCACGCACCGCCCGCCATTGAACGCGAACGGATTGCCAGCCGGCGCCACGCAGAGGTGACGCCGGCTGACAAGCGTAAAGCACTAGGTATTCAAACGGGTTTTCGAGGCCCGCGCCACCGGTGCTAGGTGGCACGCCAAGGTGTACCCGTGCAGCTGCGAAATGCCAAGAATCCGCAGGCCAGAAAGGCCGCAAGTGCTGACGCTTACGGCATTGTCGCATAGCCGCCGATGCAGGAAAGTCTTGCGCGACAAAGGTTCTGACGAATTCGATTGTGTTTGCCATTCGCAGGTCGAGAGCGGCGACGCGCAACAACACGACAGATCAATTACGACAGATTGACGCCGGGGCGAGCGTGCGAACCAGCAGACGCGAAACCAGCGCGGGCATCTCAAGCACAAGAACTAAAGCAGTCTTGATTCGTGGGGCGGGTCTGATGCACCGCCCCGGTCGCGGCCACAGCGCATCGTCGCGCTCCAGGTCGTAGTCGCTACCGAACGCCAGCGCCGCCTCGCGCGGCGGCAGGTCTGCGTAGCAGCCGAGCAGATAGTCGTCCATGCCGGCATCGCTATGGTCGATGGCAAACAGGTGAAGAAGTTCTTTGTCGAAGGCGTGCAGCCACTCGGTACTAAAGGCGGTCATGGGAGCCCGCAGCAGGGAAACGATTTGGAAACATCTCATACGCTCGTACAAGGCGGCCCCGCTCCAAGCTGGGGCCGCCGCCCATGTCGCACTTGGCCAAGATCAGCTGGTATGGCACGCCGCAGCGCAGGTCGCGCAGCCGTTCGACTTTCGGTACAACCTCTGTGCAGCAACAACAGCGGACCACGGTGCAAGCAACAGCTGTATCGATTACACGTGGGGCGCGTTGAACCACGCTGGCTTACACCGCACCAACGCGATTTTCATGCAGGACAAGGATTTCCAGGGGGGCTCAAGCCACTCAGTAACGTCGAGTACATCCGAAGCATACGTGCCCCGTTTCCCGAAAGTGAGCTGAATTCCGAGCATTACAACCGCATGCCGGATCGCAATTGGAAGCGGCGCCTCATCAGCGAAGAGGAATTGCCGGGGAAGGATCGTGACATGCTTGATTCAATCCTTAAGGGCGTTGCGAACGTTGATGAAAGACATGGCCGCTCTTATGACGAGACCAGTGAGCGTATCTCTGTAGGCTTGTTGGCTACCGCCAAGGAAAACGGGCTTGAGCGCGTCGATCATGTTGTATTGGGAAATACGCCAGCTGATGGCTCAGCACAGCGATTGTTCGTAGTGCAGGGAGAGCTCAACGACCCTGCGCAGGTGCGAGGCTCCATGACGGCAGAGGAAGCAGCCCGAACGCCAGTGGAGCAGTCGTTCGCCAAGGTGGAGCAGATTTCGCAAAGCCAGCAGGAACGCGCCTTGGCGGCACAGCAGGAGCCCGTGCTGGAGCAGAGCCGGGCTCCCATGCAGATGGGCTGACCCGGGTCGAGTACTGCATGGTAGATCACAGTTTCGGGGGCTTCGGCCCCTGTGCTGCTTTTCTCTCCACCTGCCCGCGAACCCACCTATGCGATCATCCGGCCAGGACCGCAGTACCCAACAAGGCTGAGCAGGCATGGAGCAAGCAGCACGCTACACGGTAACCCTCTTTCTGGCCGCGCCCGGCACCCCGCTGAACAGCGGCGGCAGCTCACCGCGCGGCCACATGTATTTCCAGACCACCGCCGGCGAGGAAGCGCACAGCTACGGCTTCGCACCGCCGCGCCTGCCGTCCGGTGATGGCGCTGTCGGTGTGCAGTACGCCGAAGTCGTTCACGACGACGCCGACGAGCACCGCGACCCGTACTACAGCCGCACCCTGGAGATCACCGAGGAGCACTACGGCTGCCTGCGTGATTTCGCGGAGGAACCGGCTGAGTTCGAATTCGATGTGGATCGCCCGGCCACCATCAACCGTTGCAGTGATTTCGTATGGGCAGCGCTGCACTATGCCGGCCTGCATCCGCTGCCGGCGCCGCTGGATGGGGGCAGCAACCTGGGCGCGTTCGCGGTGCTGTTCAACCTGCCGGAAATCCAGTGCATTGCCGCGCCGTTCCCGGGCAGCGATCTGAATGCCGAAGCCCATCACGCGATGCCCGAGCGCGAGGCTGAGCATCATCGCCAGGGCGACCGCGCCAGCGATGAGCCGCCGCCGACGCCGATTGAAGTGGCCGGTACGCTGTTGGACCCCTCGCATCCAGACCATCGCCTGTTCTCCCAGCTGATCCAGAAAGTGGCCGAGCTGGATGCGGCGCATGGGCGCCCGTTCGATGCGGCCAGCCAGCGCATCAGCGCCAGCCTGCTGGTGCTTGCCAAGCAGAACAATCTCTCGCGCGTGGACCACGTGCTGCTCAGCCAGCCGACCAAAAGCAGCCATGCGGCCGAGAGCATCTTCATCGTGCAGGGCGATCGCAACGACCCGGGGCACCGCCGGGCCAGCATCGCCACCGAGGTGGCGGCCAAGACCGATGTGGCCGATTCGCTGCGCTTGAAAGAGCAGTAATCCGCGCGCTTGCCATGCGCGCGCCGGCGCACGCCACGCCCCCCACCTGCTACCATTCCCCCGCTACCCAGCCAGCCCAGCCCGCGCAGACAGATGCGGTGCGGGCCGTCGTAGAACGGCCCAGCGAGCCAGGACACCCTCCCGTGCCCATTCAAGGACGCTCGCATGTTCCGTAATCCTCTCTTCCGCTCGGCCGCCCTGGCCGTTGCCGTTTCGCTCAGCCTCGGCGTGCCTTCCGCGTTCGCCGACAACGCCCCCACCGCCAGTGCCACCGCCGCCGTGCAGCGCCAGACCGTGGCCAAGGGCCTGTACGAGCTGGCCTACAGCCCGAAGCAGAACGCCGTGTTCGTGGCCTCCTCCGGCGGCTTCGGCGATGACGCCGGTCCGGCCCAGGTGCTGCACTTGAACCCGGCCACGCTGGCTGTGGAAAGCCGCATCCCGCTGGAGCGCAAAGCCTTCGGCGTGGTGCTGGATGACGCCCACAACCGCCTGTACGTGGGCAACACCGTGGACCTGTCGGTGACGGTGGTCGACACCGCGCAGAACAAGGCCGTCGGCACCATCCAGCTGATGGAGAAGAAGACCGGCAAGGATGGCAAGGCCGCTTACACCCATGACCTGCGCGAGCTGGTGGTCGACAGCGCCGCAAACCGCCTGTACGTGACCGGCCACAGCAGCCAGCCCGACGTGAGCAGCGTGCTGTTCGTGATCGACACCAACACGCTGAAGGTGATCAACACCATCGACGGCCTGGGCAATGCCAAGGCACCGGGCCTGGCACTGGATGCGGCCAACAAGCGCGTCTACACCAGCAACCTGCTGGCCGATCTGGTGGTGGTGGGCACCGATTCGAACAAGGTGGTGGCGCAGCACAAGATCGCCGCCGAGCAGCCGATGAACATCGCCCTGGATCCGGCCGGCAAGCGCCTGTTCGTGACCGACCAGGGCTCGGAATTCCTGCGTGGCTACCAGGCCAAGAGCAGCGGCCTGGTCAGCAAGCATCCGGGCCAGCGCGTGCTGGTGCTCGACCGCAGCACCGGCAAGGAACTGGCCAGCATCCCGACCGACGCCGGCCCGCTGGGCATCCTGCTGGATGCACCGCGCAAGCGCCTGTACGTGACCAACCGCGAAGCCGGTACGGTGACCGCGTACAACAGTGACAGCTACCAGAAGGTGGCGACCTACACGGTGCCGACCCACCCGAACAGCCTGGCGCTGGATGCGAAGAACAACGTGTTGTTCGTGAGCATCAAGAACGGCGAGAAGGACGACAAGAGCGCTGACGAGAGCGTGGCGCGGATTCAGCTGTGATGCGATGACGCCGGGCCACGCCCGGCGGCGTGCGGCGTGAAGAAGGCAGGGTGCTGACCCTGCCTTTTTCTTTGGCGGGTTGCGGCGCCAGCAGCCGGGGGCTACGGTTGAACCCCATGGCAGGGAGCCAAAGGATCTGAATCATGCTGGATATCCATCGCTGGTTGCACGCCGGCCTGTTCTTCATGCTGGCGGGCGCGCTTGGCGCCTGTTCCGGGGGGGATCCCATCCCACCCGAGCCACTGGACCTGGCGCAGCCGATCGCTGTGGATCAGACGGGCCAAGTGGTGAATTTCGAGTTCGAGATGAATGCTCGAAACTACATTCCGCATCGCACCTATGCAGTGGAGTTGGAGTTGCGGCGCCGGGAGACCCAAAGGCCCGACGGGCCTGACGTGGGCACATTGAGGGTCCCGTTCGAGGTGACCCTGCAGCAATGGGTCGCCGATGCCTGGAAGGATGTTCCTACCTACGACAGCTACCAGGCCGGGGTACTTAATGCAGGTGAGCCGCTTCCAGAATGGCATGCATCCAGCGAATGGCGGTATACGTCGCCACACATGGGGGGTGACGGCCAATACACGCTGAGCCTGGTTGCTCTGCCAGTGGAGCCTGATACCCGCTATCGCGTACAGGTTCGCACTGTACGGGCCACGCCTGAACTGCAGCATTACTCGGCTCAGTTGCGGGTACATGCAGCCCGACTGCCAGGCAAGTAGTCAACCTCACCACGGGAAGGAACGAAGGAATCAACTTATGGACAAGCCACGCTATACCGTAGAGATCGTTATCGCCGCACCCGGCACACCGCTGATTGATCCCAGGACGCGCAAGCAAGCGGTCGACGCTGAGGGTATTCCGCAGACGTCGTCACCCGGTCATATGTTCTACGTCCTGCACGCACCAGGCGAGCCTGCAAGGAGCTATGGATTTGCTCCCAAGGAGCACGGAAGCATGAATGGCCCTGGTAGCATCATGGAGGATGACGCAAAGGTCTATAAAGACCCGCGCTATACGCGCACCCTCGAGATCAGCGAAGAGCAGTACAGAAAGCTCCAACAGTTCGGCTCGGACCCGGAAAAGTTCGGCTTCAGCAAGCACTATCAGGACGTGCGCCACAACTGCGTTGACTTCACCTGGGAAGCCCTGAACCACGCGGGCATCGAGCGGAAAAAGAGCATCGACGTGAACGCGCTGGGAGGTGGGATCGGCCAATTGCTTCCCGATGTCCGTATTCCCTTGGAGAGCAAGGGCGCAGGCAAGGATGGGTTCCGACCGCTGCGCAACATCCATGGCGTGGACAGCATTGATCCGCCGTTCCCCAACAGTGAGCTCAATCAAAGGAAAACCAATCCCCTGCCGGAGCGTAGTTTTCGACAACGCATCCTGAGCGATGCTGAGGGCATGGGCGAACGAAGCGATGATCGTCTGGCCCGCCACAGCAATGATCCGCTCCTATCGCAGATTCACCAGGGTGTGGCCCTGCTTGATGCAGAACGGGGCCGCACCTTCGATGCCACCAGCGAGAACATCAGCGCCAGCCTGTACGCCCTGGCCAAGGCAAGCGGCCTGACCCAGGTCGACCACGTGCTGTTGAGCGATCGCACGGCGCAGGCCGATGTGGCGCAGAACATCTTCATCGTGCAGGGCGAGCGCGACGACCCGGCACAGCTGCGTGCCAGCATGCCAACTGCGGTGGCCGCGCAGACACCGGCGGAAACCTCATTCGAGCGTGCCGAGCAGCTGTCGCAGTCTGCGCAGTCGCGCACGCAGGATGAGCTGCAGCAGCGCCAAGTGCAGGAGCAGTCCGGGCCGCGTATGGCCTAGGGCGGCAAGCGCCACGGCGAGCCAGCATTCTCGCGCTGGGCCGCCAGCAACGCTGGAGCCGGCTCAGCCCAGGCGGTGTGCCGGGTTCTGCTGCTGTTCCTGCTCACGGGCCTGCTGTTCGGGCAGCTGCCCCATGGCGTGCTGCTGCGGGGCAATGCCTAGCTTCTGCATCGATTGCTCCACCGGCGTCTGCGCCGCCACCGCGGTCGGCATCATCGCCCGCAGATGCGCGGGGTTGGCCGGGTCGCCCTGCACCACGAAGATGTTGTGCCCGGCCGGCTGGTTGGCCGTGGCGTTGCTGACCAGCACATGGTCGACCTGCTGCAGGCCCTGCTCGCGGGCGAGCACAGTCAGGCTGGCGGTCAGTCGCTCGCTGGTCTGGTCGAACGGACGGCCGTGCTGCGCGTCCAGTGCGGCCACGCCCTGGCGGACCTGCTGATTGAGGCCGTAGTCGGGGTGGTTGGGGGTGATCTCTGCCATGGCGATCGAACGGTAGCGGTGGGTCGTGGTGGGCCCGGTCAGTATAGATCCGGCCCGTGAAGCGCGCCCGAGGGGTCAGTCCGCCGGTCGATGGTCATAGCTGATCACCCGCTCGGCCAACCAGCGCCCGTCCACGCGACGCCAGATCTGGATGAAGCGGGCCTGGCCCACCCAGCGCTCCACGCCGTCCTTGCCGCGTTCATGGAAGCGGTGGTCGCCGATCTCCAGCGCCCGCTCGTCGTGCAAGGGGAACACCTGCAGCGAAGGCTCCATCAGCTCGCGGCGCAGGCTCCAGCCGCCCTTGCGTGCATTGCTGCACATGTTGGCGACGCTGCGACGGAAGTCTTCGCGATTGCTGGCCGACTTGCCGTCCTTGTCATGGAAGAACTCCATGTCTTCGGTGGTCATCGCGGCGGCCTTGTCGGCATCACAGGCCTCGAAGGCCACGGCGAACAACTGGGTGTCGGCCTGGCGGATCTGCTCGCGCAGGTCATCGGAGGACGCGGGTGCGGCGGCGAGGCCGGCGGCCAGCAGGGGCAGGGTGAGCAGCAGCATGGCGAGGCTCCAGGGATGGTTCACGCAGGCTCGCATGGCGTTTGGGCCGCTGCAGCCGGCGTCCGACGAAACGGTCCTTCCACGGAGTGAATGCCCGCATTGACGGCCCGGTTTCAGCGTCGGGGCTACCGTCTGTGCAGGCGATGTCATGGCAACCGGTGATTCCATCACGGTCGCGATAGGCGGCGGCCCATAGCCTGAAATCCTCCCCTTCCACAGGAGCTCCCATGCCTGCTTCCCGCATCCGCCTGCACGTTGAAGACACTGGTGGCGACGGCCGCCCGGTCATTCTGATCCACGGCTGGCCGCTGTCCGCCGATGCCTGGAAGACGCAGGTGTCGATCCTGCGCGATGCGCAGCACCGGGTGATCAGCTACGACCGTCGTGGCTTCGGCCGTTCTGACAAGCCGGCCGAGGGCTATGACTACGACACGCTGGCAGCGGACCTGGCCGGGGTGATCGAGGAGCGTGACCTGCGCGACGTCACTCTGGTCGGCTTCTCGATGGGCGGCGGCGAGGTGGCGCGGTATGTGGCCAACCACGGGCAGGAACGCCTGCAAAGCGTGGTGTTTGCAGCTGCGGTGCCGCCTTACCTTCTGCGCAGTGATGACAACCCGGAAGGCCCGCTCACCCAGAACAAGGCCGATGAGATGCGCAGCGGTCTGGAGAAGGATCGCGAGGCGTTCTTCGATGGCTTCACCCAAGATTTCTTCAGCGCGAATGGCCAGCTGATGGTGACCGAAGAGACGCGTCAGGCGGCGATTGCACTGTGCCATCAATCCGACCAGACGGCGGCGCTGGGGTGCATGCAGGCGTTTGCCACTACCGACTTCCGCGAAGACCTGAAGAAGATCACGGTGCCAACCCTGATCCTGCACGGTGACAGTGATGCCATCGTGCCGTTTGAAGGTTCTGGCCAGCGCACGCACCGGGCCATTCCAGGCAGCGAAGTGGTGATCCTTGAAGGCGCACCGCATGGGTGCAACACCAGTCATGCTGACCACTTCAACCTGGCGCTGCTGAACTTCCTGAAGCGGTAAGCATGCGGCCATGCGTGAGCCGAAGACACCGCCGTGGAAGAAGCCCAACCCCAAGGGCCAGACCTCGCAGCCGCTGTCGCCTGCGCAGAAAGAAGCGGCGCGACGGCGTGCAGAAGAGAATGGGCGGCGTTACCCGAATCTGGTGGACAACATGTGGGCGGTGAAGCTGCCTCGCGGGTCCTGATCTGTAGAGCTGAGCCATGCTCGGCTTGCGCGCGTAGCGCGTGCTTTTTCACGGGACAGCAGCCGAGCATGGGCTCGGCTCTACAGGTCGGCCAGCGGCTTCCAGCCGGGTTCCTGCCAGGGTGAGATCTCGCGCTGGCGGACGGTGATTGCCTCCGTCGGCAGCCCAGCCAAGCGCGCTAGCTCTGCACGCAGCAGCTCGGCATCCACCGACACGGCCGTAGCCACCTGCAGCCGATCACCTTGGTGCCTCACCTGTACCGGTAGTGTGGCGTGCGCGTCATGCTCGCCGCCGGTGCGACCGATCGGGTAGCGCATCGTTACCGGCCGCGACAGCTGCGCCAGTGCTGGCTGCCACGCCTGCAGCACGAGGGGCTGCCGGGCAGCGGGAACATGTACCTCAGCAATCGTGGCCGGGTAGCCGGTGATGCTCTCGACCATGACCTGGAAGCGCGCCCCATCCGGCATGACCAGCACGGCGGCAATCAACGCAGAGAACGAAACGAACACCGCCGCGAGGTTCCAGCTGCGCGGCGCGGTGGCCGGGCGCGTTGCGGTGCGCAGGCCCGGTTTGCGCCGCAGCTTGCGCGCGTAGATGCGCCGGTCCTTCCGGCGCGGGCTGCTGCTGTGCTCGGGCAGGTTCAAGGGAACGCGTGGAAGGCGCGCCACGCGGGCCTTGATCAGGCGCGACAGCAGCATCCAGGCGATCACGAACGCCAGCAGCGGAAGCAGCGTTCGCACCCACAGATACAGCGTGACCATCCACAACACCTCTACATACGACCATCCATGCTCATCCACATCCTACCGGGACCACGCGGCGGTTGTCGTATCCGCCAGCCGACAAGCACAGGGCGCTTGGTTAGGATGGTCCTTTGTTGTCACGGATGAACCGATGGTCTCTGCTGCTACCCGCTTCTGTCGTATCTGTGGTCCTGGCCCGATCCTGCTGGCCCTGCAGGTGGTGGCGCTGCTGGCGGTAGCCCTTGCAGCTGGTTTCTTCCACTACCGTGTGGGATTGCTGCTGGAGCCAGTGGATGACGCATGCGGTGGGCCCGACCCGGTCGCACGCATGCAGGTGGCCGAACAGCTGCTGGCGCGGTCCACTGCGCTTGCACCATGGCAACCGTTGCAGTGGATTCCGATGGCGGGCGTGGTACTGGCGCTGCTGGGCGCGATGTCGATCAGCGTCTACCGCCTGGGTCGCCTGTCGGAACGCCTGCGACGCGCCAACTGGGGCGTGATGGCCCTGCACGCCGCGATCCTGGCGCTGGCCCTCAGGGCATTGCACCTGTACGACAGGGCGTGGACCAGCGTAGCCAAGCTGTCCCCGGCGGCATGCCTGGTTGAACTGGGCGAGCAGGGCCGGCTGCCGCTGGCACAGGCGCAGCAGGTGGTGTTCGAGATCCTCACCCATGAGCATGCGCCGCTGTTGCGCAATCCCGATGATCTTGCCCTCGTGCTGGTCGCATTGATGCTGATGGCGATGGCAGCAGGATTCATGCTGTGGCGGGCGATCGTGCGCGAACGTCAGGTGCAGTCGCCCAGCTCATAACGGGTGTGTGACCGACCACGCGCCCGCAATCGCGCTACAGTCTGCGCTTCGCCCCTGCAAGGATGTGCTGATGCGTTGGTTGCTGCGTGCTGTGCCATTGCTGCTGTGTTCGTTGGCGGTGCACGCCGCTGAAGTGGATCGCCGGCTTGCGGTGACCATCGACGACCTGCCCTGGGCGCGGGTGGACGAGATCGTTCCGCCGGATCTGAAGTCGCGGCACGAAGCGCTGATGGCGCAGCTGCATCAGGCAGGCGTGCCGGTGGTCGGCTTCGTCAACGAGAACAAGCTTGAGATCGACGGGCAGGTGCAGCCGGCGCGGGTGAAGATGCTGCGCGACTGGCTGGATGCTGGCTATGTGCTGGGCAACCACACCTACTCGCACATGGATCTGAACGCCAAGGGCGTGCCTGCGTTCCAGCAGGATTTCCTGCGTGGCGAGACGGTGCTGCGGCCGCTGCTGGCCGAGCGCGGACTGAAACCGCAGTGGATGCGCCACCCCTATCTGCGTGCTGGGCGCACGCCGGAAGAACGTGTGGAGATGGACGCGTTCTTCAAGACGCATGGCTACCGCGTGGCACCGGTGACCGTCGACAACGGCGAGTGGGTGTGGGCGTTCGCCTATGCCAACGTGATGAACGAGCAGCCGGATTCCCCGGCGCGTGAAGCGACGCTGGCACAGCTGCGAAAGGGCTATGTGCCGTACATGCTGAACAAGCTGGATTACTACGAGAAGCAGTCGCAGGCGCTGCTGGGCTACGCGCTTCCGCAGGTCTGGCTGATGCATGCGAACGAACTCAATGCAGCCGCGTTTGCCGAACTGGTGGCGGCGACGAAGCGGCGCGGCTATCGCTTCATTTCGTTGGACGAAGCGATGCGTGACCCGGCCTATGCACGTGGTGCCGAAGGCTACAGTGGCCGTTACGGCCCGAGCTGGCTGCACCGCTGGGCGATGGCGGAGAAGAAGCCGAAGGACTTCTACGCCGGAGAACCGGAAGTGCCGTCGTGGGTGATGAAGCTGGCGAAGGTAGACTCGGAATGAGGCTCAGCGCTTGACGGCCAGCACGCCGTCAAGCGCCAGTTCGGCCTTGAAGCCGGCCTTTTCCAGGCGCTTGGCCACTTCACGCGGCACATCGCGGCCGCTGGTCAGCTTGTTCGGCGCGCCGGTGTAGTGGAACAAGCGCCCGCCCTTGCGGATGACGCGGGCGAGGTGGTCGTAGAACACCTGCGAGTACAGTTCGCCGGCGATGCCGAAGCGCGGCGGGTCGTGCAGGATCGCGTCGACGCTGTTGCTGGCCACCTGTTCGATCTGCTGCGAGACATCGCCGTTGCTGAACTGCAGGCGGCCACCGGCCGCAGCCGATTCCGGATCCGGTGACCACGGGTTGAGCGTGCGCAGCCACATCACGTCGGCATTCTTCTCGAACGAGCGGATCTGGCCAACACCGGCCTCCAGTGCGCAGGCGGCGAAGTAGCCCAGGCCGCCGCAGGTATCGAGGATGACCTTGCCGGCCGGGGCGACCAGCTCGACCTTGCGGCGCGCGTCCTCGAACGGTGACAGCTTGGAAGTCGGCAGCATCTTGATGCCGTCGATCTCGAAGGTCGGTGCGCCCCATTCGGTCGGCACCAGCTTGATCAGCGAACCGCTGTAGCGCGAGATCCGCGCGAAGTCCTCGCCGTCCCAGTAGTACAGCGTGCGGTCCTTAAGCTTGCCCGGCCACGGGTAGCGCTGGCCACGGAAGTGGAAGCCGTCGGCATCCAGCGCCACGCCGTCCTCGCTGCGGCCAAGGTCGAGCGAGCCCTGCCATTCAGCAGCGCCTTTGTCATGGGCACGGCGCAGGGTGTCAGCGCTGTCGCGGGTCAGCAGGGGGCCGGTGTAATGGGGCACGGCGGGTACCGGGGCGGTTCGGGGGAGGGCATGGTACCGCAGCTGTTGCCGGGGCCACGCGTGGCTGCTGCAGTAGATCCACGTCATGCGTGGATGTAGACGGGAGGAGCCGAGCGTGGGCTCGGCTCTACCGCTGGCTGGTGCAGCTGAAGCCGTGTGTGGCTCCTTCTCCTGAGATCATGCCGACGCCACGTGATGGCTGCATGCCCTGCAGCGCGCACGACCGACGATGGACGTCCTGAGTTTCCGGTGGCTGCCGATCAAAGTCGTAGCGCAGGCTGCCGTCTTCCTGCAGCAGCCAATGCACGGTAACGCGTTCGTAGCGACCATCACCGAGATCCCAGTCCAGGGTGCGCATGATCAGGGTCTGGCCATCGGGCAGCTGCCGGACTTCGTCATAGGCACCCTGGGTCTTCGGTGCGCTTACCGCAAGCAGCAGAAACAGCAGCATTGGCATCGCTCCTCAAAGAAGACAGGATGTGCCCTTAGTGCCCTGAGTCGCCATCAGAATCATTGCGTCTTACGGGCATTTGACCGCATACACCGGCCCAGCCCCGATCAGCATCAGCGCCATGTAGTCACTATCACTGGCCTTGCCCTTCAACGTCGCGTCCTTGTTGAAGTGGAAGATGCCGAAGCCACCAGCCATGCGGATCAACGCGCTGTCGATCTGCTCGGCGTCATCGCGGAAGTAGCGGCTGATCTCGCTGCGGGTGGCCTTGTGCAGGGCATTCGGCTCGCGCTGCCACTGCTCGCCGCGGCTGAAGGAGACGAAGTACTGGCCGCCTTCCTTGTCGATGCGGAAGTCGGCCGGTTTGCGCGCGCCGGTGGCGAAGCAGCCCTGCAACGGGTCGGCGCTGAAAGGAAGCCCGGCATCGCCACCGCAGGCGGCGAGCAGCAGGACGGCACCGGGCAGCAGCAGGCGGAGCGTGCGCATGGGATGTCCCGACGGGGCAGGTGCGACTAGTGTAGGCAGCACACGGGCGTGGTCCGTACAGAAATTCGGCAAGGACACAGGGGTTTTCGGATGGCGCAGGGCAAGGCACCGTGGTGCGGCATGGCCAGTTGGCTGGGGATCGTGGTCGGCTGGGGGGCAGGCAGCCTGGCTGCGCAGGCGGCGGTGGCCGCAGGCGGTAATGGCATGGCCGCAGGGCTGGGTGTGGGCGTGCTGGGCGCGGCACTGGTGGGCTGCGGTCTGGCGGTGGCCTCGCGCGTGCGCGGCGAGCGCTGGCCGTGGATCGGCATCGGTGGTGCGGTGCTGAGCGCGCTGCCGCTGCTGATGTACCTGCTGCGGATGATGCTGAAGCTCTAGCGGTAGTGCCGGCTGCTGGCCGGCAACGCTGGATTGTTTCCGGAGCCCATGAGGTTGCCGGCCAGCGGCCGGCACTACCGGATGCGGGTCACGCGCTGCGGTGGATCTCCACCGTTACATGCACCAGCTCTTCGTGGATGGCCAGTGCATTGCGCACGGTATCGGCATCCAGACGGGCGTCGCTGGTGACCACGCTGGCGCTGACCGCGTACTTGCCGCGACCGACCTGCCAGACGTGCAGGTCGGCCAAACGTGCCGGCCACGGACCTTGTTCGATCACTTCGCGCACTTCGGCCACCACCGGTGCGTCCATCTGCGCGTCGAGCAGGATGCGGCCACTGTCGCGCAGCAGGCCCACCGCCCACACCGTGACCAGCACGGCGCCGACCAGGCCCATCACCGGGTCCAGCCAGGTCAGGCCCAGCAGCTTGCCGCCGAGCAGGGCGACGATGGCCAGCACCGAGGTGGCGGCGTCGGCAAGCACGTGCACGTAGGCCGAGCGCAGGTTGAGGTCGTGACCGTGCGCGTGGCCGTGTTCGTGGTCATGCCCGTGATGATGGCCATGGTCATGCCCGTGGTGGTGATGCGCGTGGCCCGGGCTGTCGTGCAGCCACCATGCGCAGAGCAGGTTCACGCCCAGGCCCACCGCAGCGATGGCGATGGCTTCGTTGTAGTGGATCGGCGCCGGCACCCACAGCCGCTCCAGTGACTGCACGGCCATCAGCGCGGCGACGCCGAGCAGGGCGATGGCGCTCGTATAGCCGGCCAGGATCTCGATCTTCCAGGTGCCGAAGGCGAAGCGCGGATCGTGCGCGTAGCGGCGCGCGCAGCGGTAGGCGAACACCGAGAGGCCCAGCGCCAGCGCGTGCGAACTCATGTGCCAGCCGTCGGCGAGCACGGCCATGGAGTTGAACCACCAGCCGCCGACGATCTCCACCAGCATCATGCCGACGGTGAGCCACAGGGCGCGGCGGGTATTGCGTTCGGCCAGCGGATTGCCGTCGTCGAAGCGGTGTTCGTGGCGACGGGCGGCGGCGAGGGCGTCCAAGTGCATGGCGGCGGGAGCTGGAGTGGATACCCCCATAGGGTATATGATCCCGCCATGGCGCATGTACACAAGAATCGAAAGCAGCTGCTGACCCGGGTGCGCCGCATCGCGGGTCAGGTGGCGGCGTTGGAGCAGGCGCTGGACCAGCCCGAGGGTAAAGCCGGCGACTGTGCGGACGTGCTGGTGCAGGTTGCCGCCGTGCGCGGTGCCGCCCACAGCTTGCTGATGGAGCTGCTGCACGAGCACCTGCAGGAACACGTAGTGGGTGCCGATGACCCGCAGCAGCGGGCGGACGAGGCCGCGGTGCTGGTGGAGCTGCTGCGCCGCTACGGCAAATAGCAGGGGGATTGCCGGCCAGCGGCCGGCACTACCCGTGGCGTCCGAAGTTCATGCGGTTGCCGGCCAGCGGCCGGCACTACCCGTGACGGTGCCGCGCGTTCCAGATATGCGTGGCGGCCAGCAGCAGGCTGCCGGTGACGGTCATCGGCGTTTCCCAGTCATGTGAGGGCAAGGCCAGCGCGCCGGCCAGCAGCAGGCCGAGCCCGGCGCCGGCGGTGGCCCAGGCCAGCACCGGCAGCGGGTGACGGCGCTCGGCCCGCCACAGCGCGTAGCCGGTCAGCGGCAGGGCGATGGCCACGAACAGCAGGTGCACCCATTCCGCTTCGGCCCACGTGCCGAACAGGGGGAGCGCGGCGGCCAGCAGGGGCAGCGCCAGGCAGTGCAGCAGGCACAGGCTGGACAGGGCGACCGCGCCAGCATCAAGCAGGGCGGCAGAAGGCGACTTCATCGGGGGAGGTTCCTTGCGCAACAATTGTTATACAGTAACATTTCCGTTCCGCAGCCAACCCGCTCCGACATGAACACTGTTTCCCGCGCCGACCGTCGCCTTCCGGTCACCGTGCTGTCCGGCTTCCTGGGGGCCGGCAAGACCACCCTGCTCAACCAGATCCTGCGCAACCGCGAGGGCCTGCGTGTGGCGGTCATCGTCAACGACATGAGCGAGGTCAACATCGATGCGCAGCTGGTGCGAGAAGGTGGCGCCGAGCTGCGCCGCACTGAAGAGACGCTGGTGGAATTCAGCAACGGCTGCATCTGCTGCACGCTGCGCGATGACCTGCTGCAGGAAGTGCGGCGCCTGGCCGATACGGGCCGCTATGACTATCTGCTGATCGAATCGACGGGCATCGGTGAACCGATGCCGGTGGCGGCCACCTTCGCGGTGCGCGACGAGCATGGCTTCAGCCTGAGTGATATCGCGCGGCTGGACACGATGGTGACGGTGGTCGACGGCAGCGCGTTCCTTGCCGACTTCGGCTCGACGTCGCGACTGGCCGAGCGCGGCCAGCAGGCCGGCCCGGAGGACGATCGAGGTGTGGTTGACCTGCTGTGCGAGCAGGTCGAATTTGCAGACGTGATCGTGGTCAGCAAGGTGGACCAGGTGGATGACGAAGTGCTGCAGGACACGCTGGCCGTGTTGCGTGGCCTGAACCGCGACGCGAAGCTGCTGTTGTCCAGCTTCGGCGATGTGCCGCTGGCCGAGCTGCTGGATACCGGTCGCTTCGACATGGAGCGTGCGCAACGTGCGCCGGGCTGGGTGAAGGAACTGCGGGGCGAGCACACACCGGAAACCGAGGAGTACGGCATCGGCAGCTTCGTCTACCGCTCGCGACGTCCGTTCCACCCCGCGCGCTTCGCCCGCGCGCTGCAGTCCGGCATGCCGGGCGTGATCCGCAGCAAAGGCTGGTTCTGGCTGGCCAATCGCATGGACTGGGTGGGTGAGCTGAACACCGTGGGCGCCGCGACGCGCACGCAGGCGGCGGGCTTCTGGTATGCCGCGCGCGACCGCGTGCGTGCCGGGCTGGAAGACACCGCGCCGTTGTTACCGCCGACACCGCTGCCTTACAGCGACCTGGGATGGGCGCGACAGCAGGCCGATTGCTGGAGCGCGCCGCTGCCGGGGCTTGAGGAATTTCCGGACTCGGCCGCGCATACGGCGATGCAGCGGCTGTGGCACCCGTTGTGGGGGGATCGGCGCCAGGAGCTGGTGGTGATTGGCGTGCACATGGATGAGCGCGCCGTGCGTGCGGAGCTGGATGCCTGCCTGCTCAATGACCAGGAGCTGCGTGCGGGGCCATTGCTGTGGCAGCAGTTGCCGCAGGCGTTCCCGGTGTGGAAGCGCTGAGCGGGCGCTGAGGGTTTGGGGTGTGCCGGCCAGCGGCCGGCACTACCCGTCCTGCATCGATCCACCCATGGCGCGGATCTACAAGGCGTCACGCCACTGCCAACCCCCGGTGCTCACCTGCAGCACGTGGGTCGGTCGCAATGCCTGCAGCAGGTGCCGGTCGTGGCTGACCATCACCAGCGCGCCCGGCCACGCCGCAAGCAGTTCCTCCAACGCCTGCAGCGCGCTCAGATCCAGCGCGTTACCGGGCTCGTCCAGCAGCAACAGTTGGGGCGCGGGATCGGCATACAACACGCTGGCCAGCGCACCCTTCACCCGTTCGCCATCGCTGAGGCTGTGGGCTGCCCGCTGGATGCGCTGTGCATCCAGCCCGAGCAGGGCCAGCCGCGTGCGCAGCTCGCCTGGGTCCGCGCGCGGGTTGGCGGCCTGCACGGTGTCGAGGATGCTGCGCTCGCCGGACAGCCCCAGCAGCTGCTGGTCGAGCAGGGCCAGTGGAGCATGCCGTTGCACGGTGCCGCTGCCCGCAGGCAGCTGGCCGGCCAATACACGCAGCAGGGTCGATTTTCCGCTGCCGTTGTCACCGACCACGGCGATGCGCTGCCCCCGGCGGATCTCCAGCTGCAACGGTGCGCTGCAGCCATGGGGCAGGACCAGCGAATCCGCCTGCACCAGCCGCGCGCTGCCACGCTCGCCTGAACCGGCAAACAGTGCCAGTTCCGGGGCGGCATGCATTGCGGATGCCGCTGCGCGCAACTGCTCTGCGCTGGCCTGCAGGCGCTCGGCCTGCACCTGCTGTGCGCGGCCGTGGCTGGCCTCGGCGCGCTGCTTCTGCCGGCCGAGCAGGATCGGGGCCTGGTTGGCCTGCTTCGCATCGCGATTGCCACGTGCCTGGCGTTGCTGCTGGCGTTCGTGTTGTTCGCGCGCGCTGCGTTGCTGCTGCCGGTGCTGGGCGCGCGCATGGTCGAGCTGTGCAGTAGCGGCTTCGCGTTCGGCGGCGCGCGTGTCGGCGTAGTGCTGCCACGGCCCACCATAGCGATGCAGCCCGCGCCCATCGAGCTCGACGATCTGCTGCATGTGCGCCAGCAGTTCGCGATCATGACTGATCGCAAGCAGGCCACCGCGCCACTGCTGCAGCTGTTCGTACAGCTGTTGACGATGGCGTGCGTCGAGGTGGTTGCTGGGTTCGTCCAGGATCAGCCAGTCCGCACCGCTGGCCCAGGCACCGGACAGCGCGACCTGCATGGCCTGGCCACCACTGAGGCGCGCGGCCGGCTGGGCGGGATCGAGGTCGTCGGGAAGCTGCAGCGCCCGCCATTGCTGCTGCAGGCGTTCGCGCAGATCCCAGCGGTCGCCGACGCAGGCGAAGTCGGCCTCGTCCACGCTGCCAGCTTCGATGCGTTGCAGCGCGGCCAGTTCCGCGCCGACACCGGCCAGTTCACCGACCGTGCCGGCGGGTGGATAGCCGGGCGTCGGCAACAGGAACACGCGGCCACTGCCGCGAACCTGGCCGTTGTCGGGCAACAACCGGCCGGCCAGCAGGCGTGCGAGCACGCTCTTGCCGGCGCCATTGGCACCGACCAGGCCGGTGGCGACCGGTTCGAAAGAAAACGTCAGATCGGAAAACAGCGGGCGGCCGTCGGCCAATCGATACGACACGCGATCGAGCGTGAGGGAATGCGGGGTCATGCGACCTCCATGGATGCCGGGTTCTCCCCTGCGCGCAGGGGCGGGAAGAGTCAGGCCGTCTAGTGGGAAGACGGCGGCATCAATGGCGCATTGGTCGCGAGCCTCTGGGAGGAATGAGGGGAGATTATACCGCCCGCAGGGCAGGCGAATTGTAGAGTCGAGCTTGCTCGACTGTTTTTGAGGAGCAGTCGAGCAAGCTCGACTCTACGTGGCACGGCCATCGAGCGCGGATCTACCGGCCTACGGCACGGTTTCCAGGCGCGCGCTGACGAAGTCGATGAATACCCGCAGCTTCGGAAGCACGTGGCGGCCCGAGGGCCACAGCAGGTGGAAGATGCCGCAGGAATGCACATGCTCGTCGAGCACGGTTACCAGCCGGCCGTCGGCCAGTGCATCGCGCACCGAGTGCACCGGCACGAAAGCCAGGCCGATATCGCGCAGTGCCAGCGCTACCCGCGCTTCGATGGTGTTGGCCACCATGTGCACAGGCAGCTCCTGCGGTGTTTCATGGTCGGGCCAGTGGATCGGCCACAGTTCCAGCTTGCCGGTGCTGGGGAAGCGATAGTGCAGCAACGTGTGCTGCAACAGGTCGGCCGGCGTGCGTGGCGTGCCGCGGCGCTGCAGGTACGCCGGCGAGGCAACGATGCGGCGTGGAAAAACGCCCAGGCGACGTGCGTTCATGCGTGAATCGCTGGGTTCGCCGACACGCAGTACAGCGTCAAAACCTTCCTCGATGACATCGACCAGCCGATCGCTGAAATCGAGGTCGAGGCGGATGTCCGGATACGCGGCCATGAACTCGGCCATCAGCGGCAGGGTCAGGTCACCCACCAACGGCAGGCCGATGCGCAGCGTGCCGCGGGGCGTGGCGTGCGGCTGCGCCAGCTCGGTGCGCGCGGCATCGCGCTCGTCGAGGATGCGCCTGCAGCGTGCCAGGAACAGCTGGCCTTCGGCAGTGAGGGTGATGCTGCGCGTGCTGCGGTGGAACAGGCGCACGCCCAATGCCTGTTCCAGCCGCGCAACGCATTTGCCGGCGGCCGAGGCCGAGATGCCCTGCAGGCGCCCGGTCTCGACGAAGCTGCGGGTATCGGCCGCGTGCACGAAGGTCTGCAGATTGGCGAGGTTGTCCAGGACTGACATGGGCGTGCGGGCAATGAAAGCGGCAGGGTAGATTGGCGCGGCCGTAGCGGGCGGTTCCGCCATCGCAACACTGTGGTGCGGGGTGGCGTGGAGACCGTTGCGGCCTTGCGGTTCCGGCCATCATGCCGATTGCGGACTGCACGGTCCATGATGCCCGGAGCGGCAACCGGCTTTTTGCGCTGGGCCGTGCTGCCTAACGTGGCGGGCCTCTCCCCACGGATTCCCACGATGAATGCCGCTCCTTCCCTTGAACCCACGCCGACGCTGCCATCGGTGCAGCGGCTGCTGCAGCAGGTGCACCCGCAGCGCCTGGTCGGTGCGGTGGTGCTGGTGCGCGAACACGGTGTGCTGCGTCATGCCAGCGCCAGCGGCCTGGCCGATCGTGAGTCGGCCACGCCGATGCAGCGCGACCAGCTGTTCCGGCTGGCATCGGTCAGCAAGCCGCTGCTGACCACGGTGATCCTGCGCCTGGTAGCAGAGGGCGCGCTCGACCTCGATATGCCGGTGCAGCGCTGGCTACCGGACTTCCGCCCGGCACTGGCCGATGGCAGCACGCCGGCGATCAGCCTGCGTCAACTGCTCAGCCACAGCAGCGGGCTGGGCTATCGCTTCCTCGAAGCCGATGCCGACGGCCCGTATGCGCGTGCTGGGGTCAGCGATGGCCTGGACGCGAACCCGCTCTCCCTGGCCGACAACGTGCGCCGCATCGCGCAGGCACCGCTGCTGTTCGCGCCGGGCAGCCAGTGGCTGTACTCGTTGGGCGTGGACGTTGCCGGCGCCGTGGCCGAAGCAGCGACGGGTGAAACCCTGCAGGCACTGTACGAGCGCGTGCTGGCCGCACCGCTGGGCCTGCGCGACACCGCCTTCGCTACGCGCAACGCGGCACGGTTGGCCACGCCCTATGTAAGCGACGCGCCGCAGCCGCATCGCCTGCAGGAAGGCGAGGTGGTCGCTCCGTTCGCGGGTACGGTTGGCATCGAGTACAGCCTCGCGCGCGCCACTGATGCGAGCCGTTTCCCTTCGGCCGGGGCCGGTCTGGTCGGTACCGCCGATGACGTGATGGCGGTGCTGGAAGCCTTGCGTGACGTGCAGCGTTCAGGCCTGTTGCCGCCCGTACTGGCAGCGGAGATGGCCAGCCCGCAGGTAGGCGAACAGGGACCGCCGGAACCGGCCGGCTGGGGCTTCGGCCTTGGCTTTGCGGTGCTGCGCGATGCGGCCGCAAGCGGCACGCCGCAGAACACAGGTACATGGCGTTGGGGCGGTGCCTACGGGCACAGCTGGTTTGTCGATCCTGTGCGCGGGCTGAGCGTGGTGGCGCTGACCAACACGCTGTACGAAGGCATGGACGGTGCCTTCGTCGATGAGCTGCGTGATGCGGTGTACGCCGATCTGGAGACTGCCTGATGAGCGGCCATGCCATCGATGCGGCCAGCCCGGCCGGTGAAGCCACGCGCCTGCCGTGGGCGGGACTGCTGGCGCTGGCCGGTGGCGGCTTCATCACTCTGCTGACCGAGACCCTGCCGGCCGGTGTCCTGCGGCCGATGGGCGAAAGCCTCGGCGTGAGTGATGCGGCGGTCGGCCAGTTGGTCAGCGTGTATGCGCTTGGCTCGGTGATGGCCGCATTGCCGATGACCGCGCTGACCCAGCGCCTGCCGCGCCGTCCCTTGCTGCTCGCTGCGATTGCCGGCTTCGTGCTGGTCAACACGCTGACCGCGCTGAGCAGCAGCTATCCACTGATCCTGGCCGCACGTTTCCTGGCCGGCGTGAGTGGTGGCCTGCTGTGGTCGCTGGTGGCCGGTTACGCGGCGCGGATGGTGGTGCCGTCGTTGCAGGGCCGGGCCATTGCGGTGGCGATGGTCGGATCGCCGTTGGCGCTGTCATTGGGCGTACCGGCGGGCACGCTGCTGGGCCAGCAGATCGGCTGGCGCTGGGCATTCGCGCTGATGAGCGTGCTGGCGGTCGTGCTGCTGGCCTACGCGCGCTGGGCGTTGCCCGCGTTGCCGGCGGCGGCTGCCGGTCAGCGTACGTCGTTGGCTACGGTGTGGCACATGCCCGGCGTGCGCAGTGCGTTGGCGGTGATGGTGCTGTACGTGCTGGCGCACAACGTGCTCTACACCTACATCGAACCGCTGGCGGTGGAGGCCGGCGCCGGCCCGTGGCTGGACCGCCTGCTGCTGGCCTTTGGCGTGGCCGCCATCGCCGGCATCGGCCTTGCCGGCTGGGGCGTGGACCGTCATCTGCGCACGCTGGTGTGGGCGGCGGTGATCGGTTTCATCGTGCCGGTGCTGACCCTGCTGTTGTGGCCGGGCCAAGCGACGCCGCTGCTGCTGGCAACGATCCTGTGGGGCGTGGCCTTCGGCGCGGTGCCCACGTTGTTCCAGACCGCATTGGCACGGCGTGCGGGTGCCGCCGCGGATCTGGCGCAGTCGATGCTGGTGACCGGTTGGAACCTGGCCATTGCCGCCGGTGGCGTTGCAGGGGGTGTGCTGCTGCAGGCGGGCGGCCCGAACCAGTTGGGATGGCTGCCGTTGCTGCTGCTGGCGGTTAGCGTGGCGTGGCTGCTGGCACGGCCGAAGGCCTGGGCGTAGGCGGCGATCAGTGATGGCGCGGTGCCGGCCAGCGGCCGGCACTACCGTGGTCCACGCCATCCACGCATGGCGTGGATCTACCGAGCGCATCGACCCGCGTTTGCCTTTGCTTTTGCTTTCTTCCGTTGATTCCGTGGCGGGACGCCGCCGCAATGTGTCCGTGGCCGGGTGGGTGGGTTGCGCAGGGGCGTGAGCCGCATGGATGCGGCGACCGAGCTTACATGGACGTACTTGCAGCGCCCCCTGCGCGACCCATCCACCCGGCCCCAACTGATGGATTCACCGGGCGCGACCCACCACGAGGGGCTCCGCCGTTCGCCGTCCTACTCCACTCCCTCACGCTCGATCGGCACGCTGCGCGGATTCTGCATGTGCTCCCGCGCCGCGCCATAGCGCTGCTGCCGCTTGTGATGGAACACCACGAACTCATCCCGCGGCAGCGGCCGCGAGAACAGCCAGCCCTGCGCGAACTCGACCTTCCGGGTATGCAGATACGCCAGCTGTGCCTCGGTTTCCACGCCCTCGGCCACCACCCACAGGCCCAGCTCCTTGGCCATGTCGATGATGTGTGGCGTCACCGGGCTGGTCGCGCTCTCGGTGCCGATTGCATCGATGAACGACTTGTCGATCTTCAGCGCATCCAGTGGCAGCTGCTCCAGGTACTGCAGGCTGGAGAAGCCGACGCCGAAATCGTCAATGGCCACGCTGTGCCCGGCGCGACGTGCCTGCGCCAGCATCGTGCGGGCGCGGTCCAGATCGAGGAAGCCGCGCTCGGTGGCCTCCATCCAGATCTGCTGCGGCAGGATGCCGCTGCCGGCCATGTGCTTGGATATCATCTTCAGCGCACGGCCGCTGCTGATGTCTTCGGCAGCCAGGTTGATCGCGATGTGCGCGCTGCGGTCGGCCACCAGCAGCTCGCGCATGTCACGCACCACGTTCTCGATCACCAGATCGGTGACCGCGCCGATCATGCCGGCCTCTTCGGCCAGCGGAATGAACAGGTCCGGCCGCACCTGGGTGCCATCCGGGCGCTGCCAGCGCACCAGCGCTTCGGCGCCGACGCAGATGCCGGTATCCAGTTCGATGATGGGCTGGTAGTGCAGGTACAGTTCGCGGCGGCGGATCGCCGTGGCCAGCTCGCCGCGCAGGGACAGGCGGCGACGCGACAGCCAGATCACCAGGCCGGCACCGACAGCGGCCAGCAGAACGCCGATCGGCACGAACAGCCACGCCTGCTGGCGGAAGGTCGCGGCGAGCGCGGTACGCGGCGTGGTCGCGATCGCCAGCCACTCTTCGTTGCGGGCGGTGGCGTACAGGGTGTTGTGGTCCAGGCCTTCACCGGGCGCGCGCAGCAGGGTCTCCAGCAATGCCGGATCCATCCCGTCCTGCCTGGCCAGGAGGCGGCCGTCCGGACTGGCCAGGGCAAGGCGCACGTTCGGGTCGGCGATGACATCGACGAAGCGGCGCGGATCGACCAGCACGTCGTAGTTGCCATACAGGATCGACAGGACCTGGCGCCGTCCGCTTGCCTCGGGGCGCACATCCACGGCGATGCCGGCGCCATCACTGGTGACGTGGTCGGACTTGGGCTGGTTGACGTCTGACAGGAACGGCCCCCACGACGTGCAGCGCAGCTTGCCACCCTCGAAGTAGCCCATCTGGTCGACCGACGGCGAGGTCATCACCAGCGTCTGCATGCGCCGGATATGGTCGGGCCCGCAGGCGTCGTGGGCACCGACCTCGGCCGACTGCAGTGCCGCCAGTGCTTCCTGGTAGGACTGGTCGGCGCGGCGCAGGGCGCGGCCGGCGATGTCGCGCAGGCGCTGCTGCTCGACGCTGACCGCACGGTCCCAGGTGGCATAGGCCATCACCGCGATCGGCACGGCCGCGGCCAGCAGCGCCAGTGCGGTGCCACCAATGATGACGCGCAGCCGGCTCATGGCCGGGGCTCCAGCGGGGCGGGCAGGGCAGGGCACATGGTCGGGCCGATCCTTGGGCAGGTGCGGCTATCTGAGCATGGCGCCGGGCCGGGCGGAATGGGATGAATCCGGTATTCGGTCACATTGTGATGAAAGCGGCCAAGTTTGACGGGATTGGCCCATCCGACGCTGGCGCTCCGGCCTGTGGAGGACTACCGTCGAACGCTTCGCCCGCCATTTGCCCGCGCCCATGACCGAGCCCGCAACGCCCCCCGAGCACCTGCGCCGCAGCCTGTCCAACCGCCACCTGCAACTGATCGCCATCGGCGGTGCCATCGGCACCGGCCTGTTCATGGGGTCGGGCAAGACCATCAGCCTGGCCGGCCCGTCCATCGTCTTCGTCTACCTGATCATCGGCGCGATGCTGTTCTTCGTGATGCGCGCGATGGGCGAGCTGCTGCTGTCCAACCTGCAGTACAAATCCTTCATCGATTTTTCCACCGATCTGCTCGGCCCCTGGGCCGGCTTCTTCTGTGGATGGACGTACTGGTTCTGCTGGATCGTCACCGCCATCGCCGATGTGATCGCCATCGCCGCCTACGCGCAGTTCTGGTTCCCCGGGCTTGAAGCCTGGAAACCGGCGCTGGCGTGCGTGATGCTGCTGCTGTCACTGAACCTGGTGACGGTGAAGCTGTTCGGCGAGATGGAATTCTGGTTCGCGCTGATCAAGATCGTGGCGATCTGCGCGCTGATCATTACCGGCGCCGGGCTGGTGGCGTGGGGCTTCACTTCACCCAGCGGCCACACCGCGTCGCTGTCGAACCTGTGGAATGACGGCGGCATGTTCCCGATGGGGCTGGTCGGCTTCTTCGCCGGTTTCCAGATTGCGGTGTTCGCCTTCGTCGGCATCGAGCTGGTCGGCACCACCGCCGCCGAAACGGCCGACCCCGAGCGCAACCTGCCCAAGGCGATCAACTCGATCCCGGTGCGCATCATCATCTTCTACGTGCTGGCGCTGATCGCGATCATGGCCGTCACCCCGTGGCGCCAGGTGGTGCCGGACAAGAGCCCGTTCGTGCAGCTGTTCGTACTGGCCGGCATTCCCGCCGCGGCCAGCCTGATCAACTTCGTGGTGCTGACTTCGGCCACGTCCTCGGCCAACAGCGGCATCTTCTCCACCAGCCGCATGCTGTACGGTCTGGCCGAAGAGGGCCACGCCCCGCGCGGGCTGTCGAAACTGTCGCGCGCCGCCGTGCCGGCCCGTGGCCTGCTGTTCTCGTGCCTGTGCCTGCTGGGCGGCACGCTGCTGATCTACCTGATTCCGAACCTGGTGACCGCCTTCACCCTGGTGACGACGCTGGCGACGGTGCTGTTCATCTTCGTCTGGTCGCTGATCCTGGTGGCCTACATGGCCTATCGCCGCCGCTACCCGGAGCGCCACGCTGCCTCGATCTTCAAGATGCCTGGCGGCGTTGCCATGTGCTGGGCCTGCCTGGTGTTCTTCGCCGCCGTGCTGGTGCTGCTGAGCCTGCAGGCCGATACCCGCCAGGCGTTGATCGCCAGCCCGGCGTGGTTCGTGCTGCTGGGCGTGGGGTATTGGGTGCGTCGGAGGACCGCGAAGTAGCCCGGCGTTTTCGTTCCATTGATTGATCCATTGTCTCCAGACGTTTCATCCACGCATGGCGTGGATCTACTGTCAGCCGCAGGAAACTGTCGAGGGCGGGCGGGTATGGCCCGGCAGGACCGTTGGCGCCATGGATGGCGCCATCGAGCCCCCATGGGTGAGGGCGCTTTGCTTGCGAAGCACTGCTTCGCAAGCGCCCGAACGCACAGCCGCCGGCGGCTGGGCCGGACCGCGGAGCGGGGTTTACGGCGCAGCCCTGCCGGCCCCCATTCACCCAGCATTAGCGGGCGCAGCCGGATGATCCGGCCGCCATGCCCCGTCACCCTCTCCTGCTTGCGCTGTTGCTGCTGCCCAGCCTGTGGCCCGGGCTGGCCGCCGCGCGCACCGTCTACCGCTGCGTGCAGGGCAACACCGTCAGCCTGGCCACCGCGCCGGAACCCGGTTCACGCTGCACGCCGAAGGAAATCGACGACAACGCCATCCAGACCCCGAACCTGTGGGGCAACATGGGCGTGTTCAGCGGCGTACTGTACGAGCGCGAGCAGGATGGCGCGCTGGTCTACTCCACCCGCAACCTGCCCGGCTCGCGGGTGTTCCTGAAGTTCACCATGGCCACGCCGCCGGGCGAACCTGCCCACGAAGGCCTGGGCAAGGTCGGCAAGCCGCAGCTGGCGCAGCATGCCAAACAGTTCAAGGCTGCCGCCAAGGCCACGGGTGTCGATGACGCATGGCTGCGCGCGATTGCCCATGCCGAAAGCAACTTCGATGCGCTGGCGGTGTCCAGCAAGGGTGCACAGGGCGTGATGCAGCTGATGCCGGACACTGCGCAGGAGTACGGCGTGAATGATCCGTTCTCGCCGCAGCAGTCGATCGATGGCGGCGCCCGCTACATGCGCGCGCTGCTGCGTCGCTACAACGGTGACCGGCCGCTGGCAGCGGCTGCCTACAACGCTGGCATCGGGGCGGTCACCCGCTACAAGGGCGTGCCGCCCTATGCCGAAACCCTGGCCTACGTGGACAAGGTGATGGCCCTGTACGCACGCTACCGCGAGGCGATGGGCATCCGTACCGAGGTGCCGGCGCGCTAGGCGGGCGGTGCTGCACGCACGTGGCGTTGTGGAGCCGAACCCATGCTCGGCTCCACAGGACATCCGCTCAGCGCGAGGTGGAGGTGCTGACCAGTTCGTAGCGTTCGATGCGGCCCAGGCGGGCAACCTCGGCCTGCACGTCGGCGCGCTGCTTCAGCGCACGCCAGGCTGCATCGATCTTCACGTCACCGGGCAGCGACGGATAGGTGCGCATGTCCTGCAGGGAGGCCAGTGTCTCGCCGCGCTCGACGGGTGAGCGCAGCTGTTCGATCAGCACGGCTGCGGCGCCATCGAGATTGCCCTCGTCCAGCAGCATCTCACGCTGGAACAGGCGCGCGTCATCGCCCTGGGCCAGGATCGCTGCACGCGCGGCCTGTTCGGCCTTGGCATCACCACGTTCACGGGCGGCAACGAACTGCAGCAGTGCCTGGGCCGCCTTGCCGTAACCGGCCAGGCCCGGCATGTCATTCACCGCGGTGGCGGCATCCTGCATGCGGCCCAGCGAACTGAACACGAAGCCGACGTTGAACTGGTGCTCGGCACCATCCGGGCCCAGTGCGCCGATGCGTGCGGCCAGCTTGGCTGCGGCCAGCGCATCATCGGTACGGCCCAACCGGCGCAGCGCCGTAAGCCGGCTGTTGAGCAGCCACGCCACCCATTCGGCTTCCGCCGCCGAAGGCGACTCACCTTCGGCCGCCGCATCGGCCATGCCATCGGTCAGTGCCAGCACTTCCTCGTTGCGGTCCAGCATCAGCAGCGTGCTGCTGAACTCGGCCATGCGCGCGTCCAGCGCCCGGTCGAGCAGGCCGGAAACCCGCAGTTCGTCGAGGTGCTTCTGTGCAGCCTGCACCGGATCGAAGCGGGCATCGGCGCGGTCGACATAGCGATCAAACCGCTTGTCACTGCGCAGGCGGATGATCTCGGCGGGGCCGGTGATGCGCGCCAGCGTGGCGGGAATGTCGTCGCCACGGCCGTTGTCGGCCTGCAGCGTGGCCAGTGCCAGCCACAGTCCGGTGGGTTCCAGGCCGCCGCTCTTCCAGCCGTTGTCGAACAGCGCCTGCAGCAGTTCCATGCGCTGCTGCGGCTGGTCACGCAGGCGGAACTGCAGGTAGTTGATCGCGTGGCGGTCCACCGGCAACGGCGCGTCGGCATGCTTCAGCGCCTGCACCAGGTGCTTCGTGGCAGGTGCTGGTTGGTTCTCGGACAGTTCCACCGAGACCAGGGTCAGTAGGATCTGCGCATCGTCCGGCAGTGCTTCCTGTGCGCGCTGCAGGTAGCGGCGGGCCTGGTCCGGCTTCTTCTGCACCATCGCGGTCCAGCCGGCCACCTGCGCGGCGCGGCCGCGATGTTCGGCATCGAAGTCATCCAGCATCGGATCTTCCATCAGCCGTTCCATCGCGATCAGCGCGCCCAGCGTGTTGCCACTGCGCGACTGCTGGATGGCTTCATCCCATCGCGTGGCATAGGCCTGGTGCATCGCATCGGCGGTGACGGACGGCTTCTGTGGCGCCACCGTGATCGAAGCGGTGGCGGATGAACTGGCCAATGCGGCAATCAGCAGGGCGGCGAGGGGGAGGATGCGGGGCATGGAGGATCTCCATCCGTGGGAACCGCATTGAACCTGCTGGAGCCAGCGAGAACAAGCGCGATGGATGGAACTCTGGCGTTTGACCGCACGATTGGCCATGGCGGATCGTGCGTTCAGCGTCTATTGTCGGTGCCTCTTCAGACAGCAGGCAGGCAGCGCAGCACGATGGCACGGTGGCAATGGATGGCGGCAGGCGTAGCGTTGGCGACGGTAGTGGCATTGGCTGCGACCTGGTGGGAGACACCGCTGCATACGCTGGCTGAACCGGCGGGTCCGGTTCCAACGCCGTTGGCGTGGACCGCGCAGATCGAACCGCTGGCCGGCGATGGCCAGCCGGGTGACCGCGATGGCGCGTCCGCGCAGGCACGTTTCGCCGATCCGTACGCGCTGCTGCGCGGCGCCGATGGCAGCGTCTATTTCACCGATGCCGGTGACAACAACCGGATCCGCCGCCGCTTGCCCGATGGCCGCGTTGAAACGGTGGCCGGGCAGGGCGAGGGGCGCGTTGATGGCCCGGCACTGCAGGCCAGTTTCAACACGCCCTCGGGCATTGCCGCCGACGCGCAGGGCAACCTGTATGTGGCCGACACCGGCAACCATGCCATCCGCCGCATCGGCACCGATGGCCAGGTGACCACGCTGGCCGGTGGCGAACAAGGCTACGCCGATGGCCCTGCCGCGCAGGCACGCTTCGATGCGCCGATGGGCATCGCAGTGGATGCGCAGGGCCAGGTCTACGTGGCCGATACCTTCAATGACCGCATCCGGGTGATCGGTACCGATGGCAACGTACGCACCCTGGCCGGTGGCGATCGGCCGGGCCTGGCCGATGGCACGGGCGCCGCTGCGCGCTTCGATACGCCTGTGGCCCTGGCCTTCGATGCGCAGGGCGCGCTGCTGGTGGCCGATCTGTTCAACAACGCGGTACGCCGCGTAGGCGCCGACGGTACGGTCAGCACCGTGGTCGCCGCCGGTGGCGTGATCAATGGGCCGCTGTCGCTGGCCACCACCCACGACGGCGTGCTGTACGTGGGCGATCTTGATGGCCGCATCGTGCAGGTGACGCCGCAGGGCCACCAGATCGCGCTGGTCGGCAATGGTCGCCTGCCGCGCCTGGCCCGCCCCAGCGGATTGGCGATGGATGCCGATGGCAGCGTGCTGGTGGCCGACGCCGCCAGCTACCGTCTGCATCGCCTGCGGCCGCTGCCGGTGGGCGAGCTGCCGGCACCGGCACTGGTCGGCCCGGCCGCCGATGCCGCGTTGCCGAAGACGGGCGGCCGCTGGCCGCTGGCACCGCAGGACGGTTGGCATGAAGTGGTCGGTACGCTGGGTGAGGTACGCGGCAACTTCACCGGCGAGAGCCGCCACCACCTGCATGGCGGCTTCGACGTGCGCGGTGATGTGGGCCAGACCGTGCTGGCGATTGCCGAGGGCAAGATCAGCAGCCCGGTGGCTGCCTGGAACCTGGGCGAGCAGGCCGAGGGCCTGGCGGTGGACCGCCTCAAGTACATCCACATGCGGGTCGGCCGCACCCCGCGCGATGAACCCTACGATGCGCGCTGGCAGGCGCTGTATGACGAGCAGGGCAAGCTGCAGCGGATGCGCGTGCGCCGCGGCATGCGCATCCACGTCGGCGATCGCCTGGGCAGCATCAACAACCAGGCGCACGTGCACCTGGCGGTGGGTACCGGCGGCTTCGAGACCAACGCGGTGGCGCTGGGCTTCCAGGGCTACGCCGACCACTTCGCGCCGCGCATCACCGATGTAGCGTTGCTGGACGACAACGACCAGCCGATGACCGCCGGCACCGATGGCGTGGTGATGGTGGCGCGCCAGGGCCGCGGCGTGCAGATCGTGATCGAGGCCTGGGACCAGGTCGACAACAACCTGCCGCGTCGTCGCCTGGGCATGTACCAAGTGGGTTACCAGATCCTCGATGCCAGTGGCCGGGCGTTGCAGGGCTACGAACAGCCGCGCTGGAACATCGTGTTCAACCGCATGCCGCCGCAGAAGGAAGCGGTGCGCGTGGCCTACGCACCGGACAGCGGCATCACCGTGCATGGCAGTGCAGTGACCCGGTTCCGTTACCTGGCCACCAACACCGTGCGTGATGGCCTGATGGAAACCGGGCGCTGGCAGCCGGCGGCGCTGCCAGCGGGCGAGTACATCGTGCGCGCCAGCGTGCGCGACTACAGCGGCAACGAAGGCGTCGGCCCGCGCGAGATCAGAGTACGGCTGCTGCCATAGCCGCAGCCGGGGCGCCGCAGCGTTCGCGCTCGGCGTCCATGTCTTCCAGCGGCCGCACTTCGATGCTGCCGAAGCGTGCCCACGGGAAGTCGCGGGCGATGCGCATGGCTTCGTCGCGATCGCGAGCCACGATCAGGTTGAAGCCGGCCAGCAGTTCGCGGGTTTCGGCGAACGGGCCATCCAGTACACGGCTGTGGCCATCGCGCACGCGCAGGGTCTGCGCGGTGTCGACCGGCTGCAGCTTCTGCGCCGCCAGCAGCGTGCCCTCGGCCTGCAGCTTGTCGGCGTGGGCCAGGCAGTCGCGCATCAGCGCGTTGAATTCTTCGGTGGGCAGGGCCTGCAGGAGGGAAGGCTCGATGTAGATCAGAAGCAGGTACTGCTGCATGGCACGGTCCTGGCGGGGGCGGGGGTCCATGATCGCGCAGGTTTGCGCACGGGCATGTTGCAGCGCGGGAGGCGGCGCCTTCGGCGGGGATCGGCGAACGGCGGAGCCCCTCCGTGGTGGGTTGGGTTTGGTCGCTGAAAGCTGGGTTCCTGGCGGTTGGCCGGGTGGGTAGGCGGGTCGGGGGACGCCGTAAACCCATCCTTGGGGGCTTGGCCGCGGCATCCATGCCGCGGACACCCCCGCCCCGCCTACCCACCCGGCCTTGGACAGATCTCTGCAGCTGATCCACCACGGAAAATCACAAACAAGAGCAAAAGCGGGTCGCTCCGCTCGCAAAGCCGAGGCCGCCAGCCAACCGCGGTTGCTGTTGCCTTTGCTTCTGCCTTTTCTCTTGATTTTCCCGTGGTGCGTGCCGGAGGCAGGAAACTGTCCAAGGCCGGGTGGGGAGGCAGGGCAGGGGCGTGAGCCGCATGGATGCGGCGACCGAGCTTACATGGACGTACTTGCAGCGTCCCCTGCCCTGCCTCCCCACCCGGCCAAACCCATGAACCCGAGCTTTCAGCGACCAAACCCAACCCACCACGGAGGGGCTCCGCCGTTCGCCGACCTCCGCCGAAGGCACGCTTTCCGCGGAAGAAAAAATTTCCAAAAGACGTGTCGATTCCCAGCCCCCTGGTTCGTTGTACCCAGTGAAGGGCACGCACCACGCGTCCCCACGGGAGACCGCAATGAAAGTGATGGTGATCGTGAAGGCCAACGCCGACTCCGAAGCCGGCCGCATGCCCAGCGAACAGGAATTGTCCGAAATGGGCGCCTTCAACGAACAACTCGTGGCCGCCGGCATCATGCTGGCCGGTGAGGGCCTGCATGCCACCCAGCGTGGCCGCCGCATTCACTTCGGCGGCGGCACACCCAAGGTCGAGGCCGGTCCGTTCGGTCCTGCCAGCGAACAGATCGCCGGCTTCTGGCTGTGGGATGTGCGGTCGCTGGATGAGGCCGTTGAGTGGGCCAGCCGCGCGCCGTTCGGCAGCGGCGGCACGCTCGAACTGCGTCCCTTGATCTCCGCTGAAGACTTCGGTGAAGCCTTCACCCCCGAATTACAGCAGCAGGAACAGCGTCTGCGTGCACAGCTGGAAGGTTGACCCGATTCATCTCCCTGCCGGGCACGCCCCGGCGTTACTGCCCTGAACCACACAACGGAGTATTGCCATGAAACTGATTCCCTTCCTCGGCTTCAGCGGCCAGGCCCATGAGGCGATGGCGTTCTACGCCAAGGCACTCGGTGGCCAGGTCACGTCGGAAATGAAGTACCGCGACATGCCGCCCTCCGATGGCTCGCCGGGCTGCAATGAAATGCCACCGGAAACCCTGGACCACGTTGCGCACAGCCAGCTGGAAATCGGCAGCGCCATCGTGATGGCGGCCGACGGTCCCGGCGGTGGCGAGGGTGGTTCGACCACCATCAATGTCGACGTCGACAGCATCGAAGAAGCCGAGCGCGTGTTCGCGGCGCTGGCCGAAGGTGGCCAGGTGCAGATGCCGATCGCTGAAACGTTCTGGGCGCACCGCTGGGGCATGTTGATCGACCGCTACGGCAAGCCGTGGATGGTCAACTGCATGAAGCAACCCTGATTCCTCTCTTTCTTTCATCCACAAGGAGCTTCACCGATGAGTGCACCGCAACCGCAGATGATCTTCGTCAACCTGCCTGTGCAGGACCTGGAGAAGTCGAAGGCGTTCTTCACCGCGTTGGGATACAGCTTCAATCCAACCTACACCAATGACGATGCGGCTGGCATGGTCATCAGCGAGAGCATCTACGTGATGCTGCTGACCCAACCTTTTTTCCAGCAGTTCACCAACAAGCCGATTGCCGATGCGCACACCCACACGGAAGTGATCAATGCGCTCTCTGCACCCAGTCGCAAGGCAGTTGACGAGTTGGTGGACAAGGCACTGGCCGCCGGCGCCAGCGAACCGCAGCCGGCGCGCGACCTGGGCTTCATGTACCAGCGCGGCTTCCAGGACCTGGATGGCCATCTCTGGGAAATCGCACACATGGACGGCGAGCCGGGCTGACGGCCGCCGCAAGGGAGAACCCTCATGGCTTACGTGGATGCTTACGTGCTGCCGTGCCCACAGGACAAGGTGGCGGCCTACCGCCGCCTTGCCCGCAAGGCCGGTGCGGTGTGGAAGGACCATGGCGCGCTGCAGTACATGGAATGCGTGGGTGACGATGTGGAACCGGGACAACACACCTCGTTCCCGCGTGCGGTCAAGGCAAAGCCCGGCGAAACGGTGATCGTCGCCTTCGTGGTGTTTCGTTCGCGCGCGGCGCGCGACCGCATCAACGCCAGGGTGATGGCCGACCCGCGGCTGGCGTCGCTGGGCCCGAAGGACATGCCGTTCGATACCAAGCGCATGTTCTGGGGCGGCTTCAAGCCGATTGTTGAAGCGTGAGCTGCGGCGCTTGTGCGGGCCGGGCGTGCGTGCTGTGATCGGCGCATGCTCGATCCCGCACTGACGCAGCGTCTGGAAACCCTCTGGCGGATGGAGTCGCCGGTGTTGATCGCGCGCCTGGCGCGGCTGCTCGGGGGCGATGTCGGCCGTGCCGAGGAGCTGGCCCAGGACACCTGGCTGGCCGCGCTGGAGCGCTGGCCGGAGCAGGGCATCCCGGACAACCCCGGAGCCTGGCTGATGACCACTGCGCGCAACCGTGCCATTGATGTGCTGCGACAGCACCAGCGGGTGGCGCAGCAGCATGCGCAGTGGGGCGAGGAACTGCATCCAGCGGCGCTGCCGGCACCAGATGACAGCCAGGCGCTGGAGGATGACCTGGGTGACGATCTGCTGCGGCTGATGTTCGTGGCCTGCCATCCGGTGCTGCCGGCCGACGCGCGGGTGGCACTGACCCTCCGCCTGCTCGGTGGCCTGACCACCGTCGAGATCGCACGTGCGTTCCTGCAGCCGGAGCCGACCATCGCCCAGCGCATCGTGCGCGCCAAGCGCACCCTGGCGCAGAAGCAGGTGCCCTACGAGGTCCCTCGCGCAGACGCGATGCCCGAGCGGCTCGGCTCGGTGCTGGAGGCGATCTACCTGGTGTTCAACGAAGGTTACGCGGCCAGTGCCGGTGACGACTGGATGCGTCCGGCGCTGTGCGAGGAGGCATTGCGGCTCGCGCGCATTCTGGCGCACCGGCTGCCGGTGCCGCCGGTGCTGGGCCTGCTGGCGCTGATGGAGCTGCAGGCCTCGCGTGCCGCAGCACGGACCGATGCGCAGGGCGTGCCGGTGCTGCTGGACCAGCAGAACCGCGCGCGCTGGGACTGGCTGCAGATTGAACGCGGGCAGCAGGTGCTGGCGGGCGCGCTGGCCGCCGGTGGTGCTGATGATCCCTATGTACTGCAGGCGCGCATCGCAGCGTGCCATGCAGCGGCGCGTCGCCCCGAGGATACCGACTGGCCGCGCATCGCAGCACTCTATACGCAGCTGCTGCAGGTGCAGCCCTCGCCAGTTGTCGCATTGAACCGCGTGGTGGCGATACTGCGCAGCGACGGTGCCTTCGCGGCGTGGGCGCAGCTGCAGCCGTTGCTGGTGGATGCGCGACTGCGAGAGTACGCGCCGCTGCAGGTGGTGCGCGGGGAGCTACTACAGGCGCTGGGACGCGACCTGGATGCACGTCACGCTTTTGCGGAAGCCGCCAGACTCAGCCAGAACCAGGCAGAGCGCGGCCTGTTGCGGCAAAGGGCCGGTCTGCCCCCCACGGAGTGACCTCGACGAAGGCAGCACTTGTCGGCGGGCCCGCGAGCCGTTATGTTTCGCGCCCAGCGGACGCGTCAGCGTCCACTTTCCATGCGTATTGACCGAGGAGCGGTTGGATGTATTCAAGGACGAAGAGCGCATCGCGCGCTTTTGCGCGCCTGCTTGCCTGTGCCCTGTGCCTGGTCGTATGGCCGATGGCCGTGCAGGCAGCAGACAAATCACAGCAGGCCTATTGGGCCGGTTTTGCCTATACCGCTGATGCCGCTGCCGTGCAGGCGACCACGCCGCATGCGCATGCGGTGCTGGAACAGCGCGGCTTGATCCCGTTGAACCAGGCGCTGGCACAGTCGCTCAAGCGCCGCGCCCCGGCCCACCTGCAGCTGATCGACCAGCCGGTGGCGATGCTCGACGGCACCACCAGCGCGACCGTGCTGGCCGCGGCACTGGACCGCGAGCTGGTGTCGGTCGAACCGATCGGCAACCAGTACAAGGTGCTGGTGGAAGTGGCGCTGCAGGCGCTGTTCTTCGACTTCCGCGAACGCCAGGTGATCGCGTCCTATCCGCTGACCCTGCAGCGCATCGACGTGCAGGATTACCGGCCGGACAACGACGATATCGACGCGATCGTCGCCGATCTGCTGTACGGCAACGCTGCGACCAGCCTGTCGCAGGTACTCGCGGCCAGCCTCGCCCAGGCCAAGCTGCCCGACGCGGCGGTGCGCCGGCTGCAGGTCGGTGGCGTGACCCTGTCCGACGCGGTCCGCGCCAAGCTGCCCGACCCGAAGTGGGAAGCCCCGCTGCGCGCCACGCTGGCCCATGAGCTGTCCAAGACGCTGTCGTCCAATACCGGTGTCGGCCTGCTGCCGCCGGCCTCGGGCCAGGCGATCGGTGGTGCGATGGCGGCGCGCTTTGCCGACGGCAAGGTCTACCAGCTGAAGATCCCCGAGCCGGACTACGTCATCAACCTGCAGGTGGATGCGTTGAAGAACGGCGTGATCGAAGAAACCCCGGCGATGAAGACGATGCTGTTCGGCGCGTTCTTCACCGCCAAGGTGACCGAACCGTTCTCCGGCAAGGTCTATTTCGAACAGCCGCTGCGCAAGGGGGCCACCAAGGTGGTGCCGGTCACGCAGTGGCAGGTTGACCAGTGGTCGGCCAGCTACGAAACCCTGCTGGCCGGCTTCGACGCCTTCGCCGGCGCTGCCGCCAAGCGCGCCGATTCGCGCGGCTGGCTGGACGAACAGAAGCCGGGCGGCCGCCCGTTGCAGCAGCAGACCCAAGCCCTTCAGGAGTTGATCAAGTCATGTCGTTGATGCGTACCATCCTGCTCATCCTCATCGCCCTGGTGGTTGCCTCGCCGGTCGCTGCACAGACTGCCAGTTCGCGCGGTACCGGTTCGGCCAGCTACGGTCTGCGCCTGAGTGCCGACACCCGCGCCCAGGCCCTGAACAAGGCCAAGGTCAATGCACTGGAGGCGTACATCGCCGAAACCGGTGCGGCCAAGCTGCGCCTGTTCGAAGCGCGTCGCGACGAGTTCATCGGCGAGATCGACCGCTACGTGCTCAGTGCCGTGCAGCTGTCGGACACCGAAGACAAGAAGGCCAAGACCTACACCGTCACCGTCCGCGCCGAGATCAACACCACCCTGCTGCAGACCAAGCTGGATGCAGGTTCGGCCGTGGCCGGTGCCACCGCCGCCCAGCGTTCGCTGCTGACCTTCCTGTTCATGGCGCGCTCGCAGGACACCGTGCAGTCGTTCCAGGACAAGGAATACCGCCGTGTCGACGCCAGCAGCAGCTACAGCGAGAACACCCGTGAAGGCGACAGCTTCCGCGGCAACTCGGTGAGCACCAACGGCAGCATCAACCAGAACGGTTCGATGTCGGTCACCAGCGGTGGCAGCACCACCCAGCGCAGCGACAACATCAGCTGGAAGGTGGCCAACGCCGCCGAAGTGAACACCGCGATGACCGGTGCCTTCAGCGCCGCCGGCTACGAAGTGGTCGAAGCCGAATACGTGGAAGGTGAGTCGCGCGGCCTGCTCAGCATCGAGCGCATCCGCAAGGACTTCAGCACCGGCAACGACCTGGCCCCGGCCACCCTGCGTGATACCGCCAACGGCATCCGTGCAGCCAACATCCCGTACATCGCCGTCGGCACCCTCGACGTCGGCATGCGCGACCGCGATCCGGCCAGCGGCAACACCCGCGTGTTCGTCACGGTCACCGGCAAGGTGCTGGACGTGACCGGTCGTTTCCCGCGCACCGTGTCGTCGGTGGGCCCGGTGCAGTTCTCCGGTACCGGTCCGAACGAAACCGTCGCCCGTACCAACGCGCTGCAGCTGGCGGCTGAAAAGGCTGCCCAGCAGATGATCAACGAACTGAACGTCAAGGCGGTCCGCTGATCCGCCACCCCGGTGGGTGCCGAGCTCGCTCGGCATCGCCCTGGGGTTACCGATTCCCACGTGCCGCTTCGCGGCCGTCTCTCCCAAAGGACACTCATATGATCCGCAATACTGCTCTTGTCGTGGCCATCGCTGCCGCCACCCTGTCGATGCCGGCCCACGCTGGCCTGGGCAAGCTGAAGGACCTGGCCGGTGCCGCCACCGGCACCTCCAGCAGCAGCGCTTCCAGCGCCGCCGCCCCGGACGAAGCCGCGCAGGAAGCGCTGGTGCGTCGTTTCGTTACCTCGCAGTCGCACTCGCTGCAGGCCCAGACCTCGTTCGCCCGCGCCTTCGGTCTGGCCGAGCAGGTGCAGCTGCTGGAAGCCGAGCGCCAGGCGCTGTCGTCGGGTTCGGTCAGCGTCGATGCGATGAAGAAGTCGGTGTCGGTCAGCGAAGCTGCGCAGGCGGCGATCAATGAGCGCCAGGCCGCACAGCCGGAACTGAACGCTGAATCCAAGCAGCACTACGCCGAAGGCCTGGTCTCGCTGCTGTCCTCGGCGGCCGAAGCACAGAAGCTGGGCGGCGAAGCCAGCAACTTCACCGCCGGCATGAAGAACCTGGGTGCGACCCAGCTGGCCACCGTCGGCCGCAAGCTGGCGGCAGGTGCATGGGTGGCCAAGGAATCGCCGGGCTTCATCCAGGGCCTGTACGGCTCGACCAAGTCGGCCGTGACCTTCGCCAAGAAGAGCAAGGTGAAGGTGCCGTCCAACGCCGATTCGATGCTCGACAAGCTCTGATCCGAGGCGAATCTCCATGCGTATGACCTACCGTTTGATCGGCCTGGGCCTGGCTGCCACGCTGCTTGCAGCCTGTGGCAAGCAGGACACCCCGGCCGCCGCGCCCGCCAAGGACAAGGCAACCAGTGCACTGGCCAGCAATGCGCCAGTGGAAGCAGCGCCCCTGCGTGGCACGCCGGATTTCGGCGGCACCACCCAGGTCGCGCGCGAAGCCGACGGCATCGGCAGCACCCCGGAACTGGCGGTGCTGGCGGCATTGCAGTCGGCGGTGGCGCAGGTCAACGGCGTACGCGTGGCCAGCCAGATGCAGAGCCTGCGTGCAGGCCTGCATGTGGATGTGGATGGCGAACACGTCGGCGATATCCGCGCCGACGCGTTCACCCAGCAGATGATTGCCGGCTCGCAGGGCGCGGTGCTGGGCTATGAAATCCTGTCGCAGGATGAAGTGCGTCAGCTGGACGAGGAAACCATCGCCCGCGTGCGCGCCAGCGATGAAGGCTGGAGCTTCAAGGGCTCGGCGTCGGCCAGTGCGTCCGGCGAAGCCTCGGCCAAGGGCGGCTCTGCTTCGGCCAGCGTCAAGCAAAGCTACGACGAGAAGGTGAGTGTCGATGCCAAGCGTGGCGCCAGCTCCTACGATTCCGATGTGACCCATCGCAGCATGCGCAGCTACTGGAAGGTGCGCGTGCGCGCGCAGATCGCCCAGTACCGCGCACCGGACGAGCAGGGCAAACCGAAGATCGTGGTCGCCCTGCCGCGCACCAAGGCCGGCAGCTACGCCGTGGGCGACGGCCGCGTGGACGCCGATGAAGTGGCCGACGCGATCCGCGCACGCCTGTCCGACACGCTGACCCAGACCCAGCGCTTCATCGTGCTGGACCGCGAGTTCGGCGACGAGCTGCAGGCCGAGATCGACCACATCAACAGCGGCAACGTGCGCCTGCAGGACACCGCACGCGTGGGCCAGCAGCTGGCGACCGACCTGATCCTGATCCCGACCATCGAGCGCTTCGAATACCCGCGCAGCGTGCGCAACCTGCGCATGTCCGACCGCCAGGTGACCTCGTACTCCGGTGGCGGCCGCATCACCCTGCGCCTGATCAACGCCACCACCGGCCAGGTGGTGATGTCCGACAGCTTCGACCACCAGCTGGCCTCGACCGGCCCCAGCACCCTGCCGCGCGTGGTCAACGGCCGCAACATGGCCGCGGCGATGATGGAGTCGCTCTCGGGCCAGATCGGTACCACCATCGTCACCACCCTGTTTCCGGTGTCGGTGGTTTCTGTGGACGGTGACCAGGTAGTGCTGAGCCAGGGCGGTGACACCGTGCAGGCCGGCCAGCGCTGGCAGGCCGTGCGCCTGGGCGAAGAACTGAAGGACCCGCAGACCGGCCGCTCGCTGGGCCGCAGCGAACACCCGTGCTGCACCATCCGCATCGACCGCGTGGCCGCACAGACCTCGTACGGCACCATCGAAGACGGCGTCGACGCGATGCGCGGCGGCTTCCGTCCGGGCCAGATCGAACTGCGCCAGAAGCTGGGCAGCAAGCCGGCTGCCGCCGCCTCAGGTGCGACCGCCTCGGCCGCTCCCGCCGCCGCCGCACGCCCGGCCGCCAAGCCGAAGCCCAAGCCCGCTGCCGCCCCGGCCGAAGACCCGAACTGGTAACACGCCCAAGCAACACACAGATGGGGTCAGATCCCTTTCCCGCCGGGAAAGGGATCTGACCCCTTCGTGTTTCCGTGCGTGTCGACCAAGGTCGACACCTACCAACAGCGATGTGTCGACCAAGGTCGACACCCACTAACAGCAGCGGGAAGCTGTCGAAGGCGGGGTGGGTCCGGTTGCGGGGGCGTGAGCCGCATGGATGCGGCGACCGAGCTTACATGGATGTACTTGCAGCGTCCCCCGCAACCGGACCCACCCCGCCATCCCACGGAATGCCGCTGTTGCTGTTGCTTCGGCTGTTGCCGTTGTTTCGGCAGGTGCAGGGCGCAGCCCTGCCGAATCCCATTACACTCCAGAAGGATTTCCCTGCTGGAGAGAGCAATGAAACGAGTGGTACTGGGCGTGCTGGCTCTGTCGGTGTCGAGCGCACTGATGGCGGCCACCCCGAAATTCGATGGCGCGCGGATCTCCGCCGACGTCAAGGAACTGGCCTCCGACGCCTACGAAGGCCGCTCCCCGGCCACCGCCGGCGAAGAGAAGACCATCGCCTTCCTCAGCAAGCAGTTCGCTGACGCCGGCCTGCAGCCGGGCGGCGACCTCAAGGACGGCAAGCGCCTGTGGACCCAGGCCGTGCCGCTGCGCAAGGGCGACATCGTCGGCGCACCGCAGCTGGCGCTGCACCAGGACGGCAAGACCGTCGCGCTGGAGCAGGGCAAGCAGATTGCCGTGCGCGCCGCCATGAACGGCGCCAGCAACGTCGACATCAGCAAGGCGCCGCTGGTGTTCCTTGGCTACGGCGTGAAGGCCCCGGAGCGCAACTGGGACGACTTCAAGGGCGTGGACCTGAAGGGCAAGATCGCCGTCGTGCTGATCAACGACCCGGACTTCGAGACGGGCCAGGGTGATTTCGACGGCAAGGGCATGACCTACTACGGTCGTTGGACCTACAAGTACGAAGAAGGCGCCCGCCAGGGCGCGCTGGGCGTGCTGATCGTGCACGAGACCGCCCCGGCGTCGTACGGCTGGGCCACCGTGGCCGGCTCCAACACCAACACCATGTTCGATGTGGTGCGCGACAACCCGGCCGACAGCCACCCGCTGCTGGAAGGCTGGATCCAGCGCGACCTCGCGGTGGAGCTGTTCCGCTCGGCCGGGCAGGACTTCGAGGCACTGAAGAAGAAGGCGCAGCAGCGCGACTTCACCCCGGTGCCGCTGACCGGCGCCAGCCTGGACGCGAAGTACGCGGTGAAGACCGAAGTGATCACCTCGCACAACGTGGCCGCGCGTCTGGAAGGCAGCCGCCACCCGGACGAGACCATCGTCTACAGCGCGCACTGGGACCACATCGGCGTGGGTGAGCCGGACGCACGCGGTGACCGCATCTTCAACGGTGCACTGGACAACGCCAGTGGCACCGCATCGCTGATCGAACTGGCCCGTGGCTTCGCCAAGGCCAAGCGTCCGGAGAGGTCAGTGCTGTTCCTGGCGGTCACCGCCGAGGAAAAGGGCCTGCTGGGTTCGGAGTACTACGCCACCCATCCGCTGTATCCGCTGGAAAAGACCGTGGCGGTGATCAACATGGATGGCATGGCGCCGTTCGGGCCGTCGCGTGACTTCGGCATCTACGGTGCCGCGCGCTTCGAGCTGCTGGACCAGCTGAAGGACGTGGCCAAGGGCTGGGATATCCGCTACACGCCGGACCCGAAGCCGGAAGCGGGCCTGTTCTTCCGCTCCGATCACTTCCCGTTCGCCAAGCGTGGCGTGCCGGCGCTGTCCTGGTCGGCCGGCCAGGACTGGGTGGACGGTGGCGTGGCCGCAGGCAAGAAGGCCTCCGACGACTACACCGCCAAGCGTTACCACCAGCAGGGCGACGAGTGGCAGCCGGACTGGGTGTTCGCCGGTGCCGCCCGCGACCTGGAAGTGCTGTACACGCTGGGCAACCAGCTGGCCAACGCGCGCAGCTGGCCGAACTGGAGCAAGGACGAGTCGTTCCGCGCCGTGCGTGACGCCAGCGCTGACCAGCGCAAGTAAGGGCATGCGCCGGGTTCGCCCGGCGCCTCCCGGGTAGTGCCGGCCACTGGCCGGCATCCCTGCGAGGCTTGCGGAGGTAACGCGGAGCCGGCCAGCGGCCGGCTCCGCCAGAACGGCTTCCATCCCCGCTTTTCCCCCCTTCGTCGCAGCCCGCTTGTTTGCCCGGCGGGCCGCCCTATGCTCGGCTCACCCCCTTCATTCAAGGCGCCGCCGTGTTCGCCAGCCTCTCCCTCCTGCTTCGTCACCTGCTGGCCTGGGCTGCGGCGCTGTTCGTCGCCGGCATGGTCTGGAGCGGCATCTTCAGCGGCATGAACGATGGCCCGGGCTGGATCTTCGGCCTGCTGGCGATGTTCCTGATGATCTCCGCGCTGGGCAGCGCAATCACCCATATCCGCCGCGTCTGGCTGGTTGCCGGCCGGCTGGATTCGACCACGCTCTCCGGCCGCCAGCGCCGCCAGGTGGAACTGCCGATGGATGCTGGCCAGGCATTCTCGGTGGTGGAAGCGGCCATCGCCGAACTGCCGCGCGTTGAAGACGTGGAAAGTTCGGCTGGCAGCCTGCAGGTGCGGGCCTACGTGCGACGCGTGGATGCCTGGAACGGCCGCCAGCCGTCGCGCTGGAACCTGCCGGCTCGGCTGGCGATCAAGCGCAACAGCGTGCTGGCGACGGTCACGCCGGGGCAGGGCACCAGTACCGTCACCCTGCTGTTTGAACCGGATGCCGGTTGGTGGGCCGACCTGCTGGCACTGGATGAGGGCAGCAACTTCGAGAACGCCGAAGCGGTCACCCGCGCGATCAGCCGCCGTGTTGCCGACCAGCGTCGCGACGAGCAGGCTGCGGCCGAGCAGACCCAGGTGGAAAAGGAACTGTCGGTGGCCCGGTTGAACCTGCTGCACGCGCAGGTGGAACCGCACTTCCTCTACAACACGCTGGCCAACGCGCAGGTGCTGACCCGCACCGACCCGGCACGTGCCGACCAGATGCTGGGCCACCTGATCCAGTACCTGCGCAGCTCGTTGCCACAGGTGGACGAATCGCTGTCCACGCTGGGCGTGGAGCTGGAGCGCACCCGTGCCTACCTGGAGATCCTGCGGATCCGCATGGGCGCACGGCTGGGGGTGGAGGTGCAGGTGCCGAACGAACTGCACGGCGTGCAGTTGCCGGCGATGGCGCTGCAGACGCTGGTGGAGAACGCGATCAAGCATGGCCTGGAACCCAAGCCCGGCGGTGGCACGATCTGGATCCTGGCGCGTGGCTTCGATGACCATGTGACGGTGACGGTGGCCGACGATGGCCTCGGCTTCGGCCAGGGCACCAGCGGTACCGGCATCGGCCTGAAGAACCTGCGCGAGCGCCTGCGCCTGACCTGCGGCGAGCAGGCCGGCGTGGCGATCGTCGCCAACTTCCCCAGCGGCGTGGCCGCGACCATGACCCTGCCGCAGTCGAGCAAGGAGCGCAGCCATGCCGCTTGAGGCGCTCATTGCCGAAGACGAGGAACTGCTGCGGCAGTCGCTGGTCGAGCAGCTGGGCCGGTTGTGGCCGGACCTGAAGCTGGTGGCCGAGTGCGAGGATGGCGCCAGTGCACTGGAGCAGCTGGCCGAGAAGCAGCCGGACATCGCCTTCCTCGATATCCGCATGCCCGGCATCAGTGGCATTGAAGTGGCGCGTTCGCTGTCCGAGCTGAGTCCGCGTACCCAGGTGGTGTTCGTGACCGCCTACGACCAGTACGCCATCGACGCGTTCGAGCAGGGCGCGATGGATTACCTGTTGAAGCCGGTCAGCGATGAGCGCCTGCTGGCCACCCGCGAACGCATCCTGTCGCGGCTGCCATCAACGCGCCAGGACGATGCTGTACTCGAACGCCTGCTGCGGCGCCTGGGGCCATCGCAGGGTGCGGCAGAGCGCCCGCCATTGGCCTGGATCACCGCCAGCAACGGCCGCGAGACGCAGCTGATCATGCTGGAAGACGTGGCTTACTTCCGCGCCGACAACAAGTACACCACCGTGGTGACCGCGGCCGGTGAGAGCCTGTTGCGCACGCCGTTGCGCGAACTGCTGGAAGTGCTCGATCCGCAGCACTTCCGCCAGATCCATCGCTCGACCATCGTCAACATGAAGGCGGTGGCGGCGGTCAGCCGCGACGATACCGGGCGCGGTGTACTGCGGCTGCGGGGGCGTGCCGAGACACTGGTGGTCAGCCAACCGTTCATGAGCCTGTTCCGCGGCATGTAGCCGCATCCTGGAGGCACCATGCGCCTGTTCCTGTTTGCCTGCGTTGCTGCGCTGTCATTGGCCGGCTGCGAGAAGTCCAGCGAAACCTCGATCACCCGTACCAATGCCAACGGCGTGGACACGCTGTACAGCAAACGCACCGTGGTCGAGGGCGAGGCGCGGTTCCAGTGCATCGCCAGCAGCAGTGGCCACTGCCATTACGTGGTGCTGGACCCTGCATGCAGCAGCGAGGCCGCGTGTGCCACGCCGCCATTGCGCCGGTTTGCCGTGGCGGTGGGAAAGACCGAGGCGATGCGTGACCTGCCCAGGGGCTTCCACCAATGCGTCAGCCAGGACCCGATAGAACAATGCCACCGTGAGTGATCACGGTGGCATTGTGGGTCCCCCCGCTTCCCTGAAGGGTCAGTAGGCAGGCTGCAGTGTCAGGTCGTGATGGTGCTCGTTCTCGCCCACATGGTTCAGGCGGCCGACCAGTTCGGAGTGCTGCTTCATGCGCCCGATCTCGGTCATGATGCGGATGTCCTCGTGACGCAGCTCGCGCTTGGCGGTGACCGCCTGCTTGTAGTCCAGCACTTCCGGGTAGTGCTCGGCCAGGTCCAGGGCCTCGGCCACGTTCTCGACACTGTCGGCCTTGGAGCTGATGCGGGCGCGGCTGTTGAAGGCCTTCATCCAACGCTCGAAACCGGCGGTGCGGTCGAACATGTTGGCCATGAACCAGATCACGAACAGGATCGAGATCCATGAGCCGAACACCACGACCACGCGGGTGAAGGTGATGTGGTAATCGTCGCGCCACAGGTAGTTGGTGATCAGCCCGAGGATCAGCAGCGAGGCCGCCTGCCAGCCGACGATCGAGGCGATCAACCACTGGCACTTGGCCTGGGCCAGCACAGCCACTTCATCGCGGATCTGCTGCTCGCTGAGGCTGCGCCAGTGCGCGACCTGTTTTTCGAACGGGCTGCTGTAGAGCTCGTTGTCGCGAAGCAGTAGTCCCAAACCCTTGAACAAAGCAATCATGGCTGGCTCCTTGTGGAACGTGCGTCGATCAGCGTTGGACGGTGTGGCGGGTTCAGTTCTAGCACTTCCAGCGAGCCGTGCAATGGGCGCAATGCCTAGCGGCGTAAGGGTTTTGTCTGAATGGGTGAATGTTGCTGCATCGCAACATCATGGCCGCAGCCTGCGACAGGATGTCGCAGGGTGAAACGTGCTGCGGCTGCACATGAAACCGCCGCTGAGCGCGGAGGCTCGCCGCCGGCGTCGCGATCGCCCAGAATCGGGGCCGACCGCGCAACCTGCGGCCGCTCTTCCGCCTTTCCTGGACCTGTGATGCCGGCTCTGCTGCAGCGACTCTCCCGCCCCGTCACCGCGCCGATCCGGCGCTGGGTACTGGAGGCCTTCCCGCGTGGCCAGAGTGGCATCGATTACGACCACCCGCTGGGCGACCCGGGCTGGTTTGGACCTGGCAGCGTCACCTGGCGCCTGCACGCCGAGTTCCCCTCGATGCTGGCCGGTGGCCTGTGTGCGCTGATGCTGCAGACCCTGCACCCGCGCGCGCTGGCCGGGGTCTACGACCACTCCAATTTCCGCCAGGACCTGGTGGGACGCCTGCGCCGCACCACCGCCTTCGTTGCCGGCACCAGCTATGCGCCCACCGGCGAGGTGGAGGCGCTGGTGGCCAAGGTACGCCGCATCCATGCGCAGATCCGCGGCCAGACCGCGCAGGGCGAGCCCTACGCGGCGGACGATCCGCAACTGCTGACGTGGGTGCACGTGACGGAAGCATTTGGTTTCCTGCAGGGTTTCCGTCGCTACGGGCGCGAGGTGCCGGTGCACATTGCCGACTGCTACTACGACGAACACCGCTGCGTGGCCGAGGCGCTGGGCGCGGTGGATGTGCCACGCAGCGAAGCGGAAGTGGCGGCATACTTCTGCGCGCGGCAACCGGAACTGCGCGTGGATGAGCGCTCGCGCGAAGTGCTGGAGGTGTTGTCCGGCGTTCGCCTGCCGGTACCGGTGCCGGGGCTGTCGCGCGAAGTGTTCCTCGGCGCCGGTGCGGCGCTGCTGCCGGATTGGGCCGAGGGCATGCTGGAACGCAGTGGCCGCCAGCGTGCGCAGGCGGCAGCTTCAGCGAAGCTGATGCAGGGCATGGCGCCGCTGTTCCGCCGCGCGCTGCCCGATGGCCTGGCCAGCCGCGCCTGCACGCGCATGGGCGTGCCGGTGGAAACCCTGCGCGAGTGGCCCGCGATTGCCTGGTAGGTGCCAACCTTGGTTGGCACGCGTCGCGCGATAGAGCTTCATCCACGCATGGCGTGGATCTACTGACACCATGATTCTGGTGGGTGCCAACCAAGGTTGGCATCTACCGGAGCGGATTCCGCAGTAGATCCATGCCATGCATGGATGCATGTCACCGCGCCGACTTCAACCCACGCAACAGCATCTCCAGCGCCGCCGTCGCCTGCCGCAGGCGCGCGTCGCCATCCTCGCCCTCGGCGATCCAGAACGCGGCCTCGGCCAGGCTGCCGTAGATCAACGACGCCAGCGCCTGCGCATCCACCGGCGCGACCACGCCCTGCGCAACCAGATGTTCGATCAGGTGCTGCATCGAGTGCACGCAGTGGCGTTGCGATTCCGGTGAGGCGCCACCCAGCACTGCGCGCGCATCTCGCAGCACGATGCGCTGGATCTCCGGCTCCAGCGCCATCTCAAGATAGGCGCGGCAACGCTGCACGAAGCCCTCCCAGGCATCGTCGGCGGTATCACTGATCGCCTGCAGGCGCTGGTCGGTCTCGGCATCAAGCTGGGCGACGACAGCCGCCAGCAGACCCTTCTTGTCGCCGAAGTGGTGGTACAGCGCGCCGCGGGTCAGCCCGGCCTGGGCGGTCAGGTCGTCCATGGAGGTGGCGGCATAGCCATGCGCGCTGAACACCCGGCGGGCGGTGGCCAGCAGGGTGGCGCGGGTTTCTTCCATCTCGGCGCGGGTGCGACGAACCATCCGGAGCTCCTTACATACACAGTGCATGATTATTTACATACGGTGCGTATGAATGTAGCCTCTTATTCATACGCTCTGTATGTATTGTCATGGCGCCCCGTGCGCCAGGCAAGTCGCTGCCCTGGAGAACCTGATGGCCACCCCCTATCGCGACCTGTTCGCGGCCCCCGGCACCGCCGGCCTCGCCCTGGCCGGGCTGCTGGCACGCCTGCCGCTTCCGATGACCGGTATCGGCATCATCACCCTGCTGTCCCAGCTGCGCGGCAGCTATGCATTGGCCGGTGCGGTGTCGGCCACCTTCGTGCTGACCTACGCGTTGCTGTCGCCGCAGGTGTCGCGCTGGGTCGACCGGCGCGGGCAGGGCGGGGTGCTGCCATGGGCCACGGCGGCCAGTGCGGCCGGTCTGCTGTTGCTGCTCGCGTGCACGCTGCTGGCCGCGCCGGACTGGACGCTGTTCATTGCGGCGATGCTGGCCGGCTGCATGCCCAGCGTGTCGGCGATGGTGCGCGCGCGCTGGACCGCGATCCATCGCGGACGACCGCAGCTGCAGACCGCGTATTCGCTGGAGACTGTGTTCGACGAGGTGACCTTCATCGCCGGGCCACCGTTGTCCGTCGGGTTGTCGGTGGCGGTATGGCCACAGGCTGGTGTACTGGCGGCCGCCCTGCTGCTGGTGGTCGGCGTGGCCGCACTGGTGCTGCAGCGGGGCACCGAGCCACCGCTGCAGCACCACGAAGGTGCAACGCCCTCGCGCTCGCTGTTGCGGCAACCGGAGATCCGCCTGCTGGCGTTGCTGATGCTGGCGATGGGCGTGATCGTCGGTACGGTCGACATCACCAGCGTGGCCTTCGCCGAACAGCGGGGGCAGCCCCTTGCCGCCAGCGCGGTGCTGTCGGCCTATGCGCTGGGCAGCTGCGCGGCCGGCCTGTTGTTTGGTGCATTGAAGCTGCAGGCACCGTTGCCGCGCCTGTTGCTGGCCGGCGCAGCTGCCACCGCGCTGACCACGTTGCCGTTGCTGTGGGTCGGCAACCTGCCAGCACTCGCCGTTGCCGTGCTGCTGGCCGGGGTGTTCTTCGCGCCGACGATGATCGTGGCGATGTCGCTGGTCGAACAGCACGTGCCCGAATCGCGCCTGACCGAGGGCATGACCTGGTTGCTGGCCGGATTGAACATCGGCGTGGCGCTGGGCGCGGCGCTGTCCGGGCAGAGCGTCGATGCGGGGGGCGTGCGCAGCGGCTTTGTCGTTGCGCTGGTGGCAGGCGGTGGCGTGCTGCTGTTCGCCGTGCTCGCGCAACGTGCACTGCGCCCGTCTGCTGCATCCACATCCCCTGAAGGAATCATCCCGTGAGCGCTTCATCGCCTGCGCATGCCGCGCCTGTGCCCCGTCATCCGTGGTGGGCGGTTTCCGCCGTCGGCCTCGCCACGTTCTCGGTGGTCACCACCGAAATGCTGCCGGTTGGCCTGCTGACCCCTGTCGCCGAAGATCTCGGCGCGTCCACCGGCACCGCCGGCCTGATGATCTCGCTGCCGGCCCTGTTGGCGGCAGTGTTCGCGCCGCTGGTGGTGATCGCAGCCGGTGGCATCGATCGTCGCCGCATCCTGTGCGCACTGCTGGGCCTGCTGCTGGTCGCCAACCTTGCGTCCGCACTGGCACCGGGCATTGGCTGGCTGTTGGCCGCGCGTGTGCTGGTGGGGTTCTGCATGGGCGGCATCTGGGCCATCGCAGGCGGTCTGGCAGCGCGCCTGGTGCCGGCTCACCGCATCGGCATGGCCACCTCGATCATCTTCGGTGGCGTGGCTGCTGCTTCGGTGCTGGGCGTTCCGTTGGGCGCGCTGATCGGGGACGCATTGGGCTGGCGCAGCGCGTTCGTGGCGATGGCGTTGTTCAGTGCGGCGGTGATGCTGCTGCATCTGCGGGTGGTTCCTGTGTTGCCGGTCAGTACATCGGTGCGGCTGCGGCAGTTCGTGCAGCAGCTTGGCCAGCGCGACCTGCGGCGTGGCCTGTGGCTGACCGTGCTGCTGGTGTCCGGGAACTTCATCGCCTTCACCTACGTGCGGCCACTGCTGACGTCCGTCTCGGGCGTGGATGCGTCGTGGATCGGTGCGTTGTTGTTCGCCTACGGTTTGGCTGGCATTGCGGGCAACTTCATCGCCGGGCCACTGGCGGCGCGGCATCCACGTGGCACGGTGCTGGCGATCGCATCGGGCCTGCTGCTGACGCCGTTGTTGTTCCTTTGGTTGGGCAGCACGCCAACCGGCGGTACTGCGGTGCTGCTGCTGTGGGGCCTGGCCTATGGCGGTGTGTCGGTGGGCCTGATGAGCTGGATGATGAAAGCGGTGCCGCAGGCCGTGGAGATCGCCACCGCGTTGTATGTGGGTGTGTTCAACATCGGCATCGCAATGGGCGCGTGGAGTGGTGGCCGGCTGCTGGATGGCGTGGGCCTGCATGCGAATCTGTGGGCCGCGGCCGGGCTTGCCATGGTCGCCACGCTGGTGATTGCCACAACGCGCCGGTAGATCCACGCCATGCGTGGATGGTTTGTAGGCTTGTAGATATGCCGACCAAGGTTGGCACCCACCAGAGCGAGGCATTCGCCAACCAAGGTTGGCAGCTACCAGAGCGAGGCATGTGCCAACCAAGGTTGGCACCTACCCATCGCAGGTGAAACGGGCGCCTTGCGGCGCCCGTTCCAGTTACATCACCACACCTTGACCCGCTTGTCCGGGGCCAGGTACAGCTTCTGGCCTTCCTTCACGTCGAACGCCGGGTACCAGGCGTCGATGTTGCGCACGGTGAGTGCGCGGAACTGGCCCGGTGCATGCACATCGGTCAGCAGCGAGTTGCGCAGCGCCTGCTCGCGGCTCTTGCTGCGCCACGCCTGGGCGAAGCCGAGGAAGAAGCGCTGGTCCGGGGTGAAGCCTTCCAGGGTCTGGCCCGGCTTGCCCTGCAGCGACAGCTGGTAGGCATCGTAGGCAGTGCCCAGGCCGGCCACGTCGGCGATGTTCTCGCCCAGGGTCAGCTTGCCGTTCACATGCACGCCCGGGAACGGCTCGTAGCTGCTGAACTGCGCGGCCAGCGCATCACCGGCGGCGTTGAACTGCTTCAGGTCTTCGGCGGTCCACCAGTTGTGCAGCTTGCCGGTCTCGTCGAACAGCGCGCCGGCGTTGTCGAAGCCGTGGCTGATCTCGTGGCCGATCACTGCGCCGATGGCGCCGTAGTTCACCGCGTCGTCGGCGGCGCCGTCGAAGAACGGCGGCTGCAGGATCGCGGCCGGGAACACCAGGCGGTTCTCCAGCGGCACGTTCATCGCGTTGATGGTCTGCGGCAGCATCGCCCACTCGCTGTGGTCGACTGCCTTGCCCAGCTTGGCGATGTTGCGCTGGTACTCGAACAGTTCGGCGCGCTGCGCATTGCCCAGCGCGTCATCACGGCGGATCTCCAGGCCGGTGTAATCACGCCACTTTTCCGGGTAACCCATGCCCACGGTCAGGCCGGCCACCTTGGCCTTGGCGCTGGCCTTGGTCTGCGGCGACATCCAGGCGAGTGCGTCGATGCGCTTGGCGAAGGCGGCGATGATGTTCTTCGCCATTTCGTCCGCGCGTTCCTTGGTCTTGGCGTCGAAGTGCTTCTCGACGTAACGCTTGCCGATCGCTTCGCCGACTGCATGGTTGGCGTCGTCCACCGCACGCTTCCAGCGGTCGCTCTGCTGCGGCGTGCCGCTCAGCGCGGTGCCGTGGAAGGCGAAGCGGGCATCGGCGAATTTCTTCGGCAGGTAGGCAGCAGCGCGGTCCAGCGCGTGGAAGGCCAGATAATCCTTCCAGGCGTCCAGCGGTTCGGTGGCGACCAGCTTTGAAAGGCCGGCCACGGCCTTGGGCTGCCAGACAATGAAGTCCTGCTGCTTGCCCAGCGCGGCCGCGTCGAGGAAGGCGTTCCAGTCCATGCCCGGTGCCTTGGCATTGAAGTCGGCCTGGGTCCACGGATTGGCACCCTTGGTCACGTCATTGGTTTCTTCCTGGGTGGCGTGCGCCTGCGCGATCTTCGTTTCCAGCGCGAGAATGCGCTGCGCCTTGCCTGCCGGGTCGGCAGCGCCGGCCAGCTGCAGCATCTGTGCGATGTAGGCCTGGTACTGCTTGCGCAGCTCGGCCATGCGGCCGCCGCCCAGGTAGAAGTCGCGGTCGGGCATGCCAAGGCCGCCCTGCACCAGGTACGGCGCGTTGCGGTCCGGCTGCAGCAGGTCCACCGACACCCACAGGCCGAACAGGCGGTCGGTGTAGAAGTTGGTCGCATTGAGCAGGTCGACGTCGGCACGCACGTCGCCGCCCAGGGCACGGGCCAGGCCGGCCTTGTCGGCGATCGCATCGATGGCCTTCAGCTGCGGCTGCACCGGTGCGATGCCGTGCTGCTCGATGCCGGCCTCGTCCATATAAGCAGCGTAGTAGTCGCCGATCAGCTTGTCGTCACCGCTGGCCTGGGTGTTGCCGGCGGCGCCTTCGAGAATGGCGCGGGTGTCGGCCAGGGTCTTCTCGGCGATGACGTTGAAGCTGCCGAAGCGCGAGCGGTCGGCCGGGATCTCGGTGTTCTTCACCCAGGTGCCGTTGGCGAAGCCGAAGAAGTCGTCACCGGCGTTGATGCTGCGGTCCATGCCGCTGGCATCGAAGCCGAAGCTGCCCAGCATCGGCTTGGCGGCCGCAGGTGCGGCATCGGCCGGCGCGGCGGTGCCGGCAGCCGGTTCGGCCGGGCGGTCGCAGGCGGCCAGGGACAGGCTGGCAACAATGGCCAGTGCCAGGGTGGGACGGCGCAGCTTGGACATGGACTTCTCTTGCAGCGGAAAACCCCAAGTCTAATCCGCTCCGCCCCGGCTGGCCCTCCCGTTGTGGCACCTGCCCTGTGCGGGATCTGGCTGAACGCGCGGAAGCGATCTTCACGTCGTCACCGGGGTGGTGCATGCTGGGCCCAGGAACCCTGCGCGGACACGGGGAGGTGGCCATGCGGGGTGGGGTCAGGCGTCAAGAATGGCGTCCGCCGGCCGTTGAGGTCGGGGACGTTGAGGATTCGTTCGCGCATGAAGCCAGCCGACTGCACAAGGAAGACCAACCGATGCCCGCGCTGAAACGGGCGTTGGCCCGGCCGCTGCGCGCCATTACCTGGGGCGGGGTGTTGCTGGGCATTCTGTTGGTGGCCGGGTTGGCCACCATGCTGGCCAACGACCATCACCGCCGGCTGGAGGCCGCACAGCGCCAGAGCCGTGCGCTGGCGGTGGGCAGCGAACGCCTGCTGGCGCTGGAGCTGCGCAACCTGGAGCGGGCGATGTCCGGCATCGCCGCCGATGCCGTTGAGGTGTTCCGCAGCGTGCCCGCGCAGGCGCCGGCGCTGCTGGATGCCTCCATCGGCGGCGTGCTGCGCCGGCATGCCGAGCTGCACAGTATCGTGGTGCTGGACAGCTATGGCCGCGCCCTGACGGCCGGCAAAGGTGACCTGAACCTGCCGCTGTGGACCGATCCGCAGCGCCGCGGCCTGGGCAGTTCGCTGTACATCGGCCCGCCGCTGCGCGCCAGCGACGGTGGCTGGGTGGTGCCGCTGGCGCTACCGATGGCCGGTGACCGCTGGTTGCTGGCGCGGCTGCGCTGCGGCGAACTGCAGCGCATCGTCGGCGGGCTCGATGTTGGCCCGAACGGGCTGGTCTCGATCAGCGATGCGGAAGGCTACATGCTGGCCCGCGTGCCAGACCCGCACGGCACGGTCGGTCGTCGCTACGATCTCCCGCATCGCGACCTGCTCGGCAAGCAGGCCGTGGTCGAGCTGGGCAGCCTGCCGGGCGTGGTCGATGGCGTTCCGCGCATCATTACCATCAGCACGCTGGAGCGCAGCCCGCTGGCGGTACAGGTGGGCCTGGCCGACGAAGATGTGCTGGCACCGTGGTGGCCCTACCTGCAGGCATCGGTGGCCATCGTGCTGGCCTACATCGTGGTGTTGATGGTGCTGTTGTACGCGGTACGCCGCAGTACCCGCCGCCAGCAGTCGATGGCCGAGGAACTGAAGACCGGGCATGCCGAACTGCGCCTGGCCCACCAGGTCGGGCGCGTCTGCACCTGGTACGTGGACGAGGATGCCGCGCTGTTGCGCTGGTCACCGCTGGCGCGCGAGATCTTCGGCGTGCAGACAGATGCACTGCCGGTGGCTGATTTCTTCGCGCGCGTGCATCGTGATGATGCGGCGCGCCTGCAACAGGCCTTCGACCAGGCCTTCGCCGGTGGCGCGGTGCTCGACCAGGTGTTCCGCCTGGTACTGCCCGGGGGCGCAGTGCGCTGGGTGGGCGCACGCGGGCAGCGGGTGGAGGTGGCCGACAGCGAGCGCCGCATGATCGGTGCGCTGACCGACCTGAGCGAACGCTACCAGGCCCGCGAGCAGATGAGCGAAGTGGAACGCCGCTTCCGCCTGTTGTTCGACCGCAATCCAGCGCCGTTCTGGGTGTTCGATCCGGACACGCTGCGCTTCATCGAGGTCAACGATGCCGCCGTGCGCCAGTACGGTTACAGCCGCGAGGAATTCCTGGCGATGAGCATCCTCGACATCCGCCCGCGCGAAGGCTGGGACGAGGTGAAGGGTGCGATCGCCAAGGCCCGTGTCGGCGAACTGCAGGATGCCACCGTGCGCCTGCACCGGCGCAAGGACGGCAGCGTGTTCGAAGTGCGCGCACATCTCTCCAAGCTCGATTTCGATGGCCAGCCCGCCTGCCTGGTGCTGGCCGAGGATGTGAGCGAACGGCTGGCCTACGAGCGCGACCTGGCCTACCAGGCGCGGCACAACCCGGCCACCGGCCTGCTCAACGTGCGTGCGTTGACCGAACAGCTGGACGAGCAGGAACAGGGCTACACCATCGCCTTCGTGCAGCTGCGCGGACTGCAGCTGGTGGCCGATACGCTGGGCCGCGAGATCGGCGATGCGGTGCTGCAGTCGATGGCGACCCGGCTCGGTGGCCTGGGTGCGCGCTGCGGCACGCTGGCGTTCCAGCCGGCGGAGGACTTCGTGTTCGCCATCGGTGCCGAGCACGATACCCAGCGCGTGCTGGACGATCTGCTGCAGATCGTGTCGGCGCCGATGCGTGGCAAGGATTCGCTGCACCAGTTCGAACCGCGCATTGGCGTGGCCGTGCACATTGCCGGCGACGGCCACAGTGCCGAGCAGGTGATCGGCATGGCTGCACAGGCCGCGCATGCAGCGCGCGCCGAGGGCAACGTGGTGGTCTGGTTCGACGCGGCGGTGACCACGCGGCTGGCCGACCGCCTGCGCCTGGCCGGGCGCATCCACGCGGCCATCGACAACGAATTCCAGCTGTACTTCCAGCCGATCCGGCACGCCAGCGATGGCAGCCCGGCGGCGTTGGAGGCGTTGCTGCGCTGGCCGCAGGCCGATGGCAGCTTCATTCCGCCCAACGAGTTCATCCAGCTGTGCGAGGACACCGGGCTGATCCTGGCGCTGGGCCGCTGGGTGATCCGCGCGGCGGCCAAGGCGCAGCGCCGGCTGGTCGAGGCCGGTTGGGGTGAGCTGCCGATCGCAGTCAATGTATCGGCCGTGCAGTTCTTCAACAGCGACCTGGTGGCCGAGTTCACCCGCGCCCAGCAGGAGTTCGGCCTGGCCCGCGGCGCACTGCACGTGGAGCTGACCGAGAGCAGCCTGATGCGCAAGCCGGCGCAGGCGATGCAGACCATGCAGCGCCTGCACGAGCAGGGCATCAGTGTGTCGCTGGATGACTTCGGTACCGGCTACTCCAGCATGTCCTACCTGCAGCACCTGCCGCTGGACATCCTGAAGATCGACCGCAGTTTCGTTGCCGATGTGGAAACCAACCCGCGTAATGCCTCGATCTGCCGCGCGCTGCTGTCGCTGGGCCACAGCATGGGCCTGACCATCATCGCCGAGGGCGTGGAAACGCCGGGGCAGCTGGACTGGCTGGCTGCGCACGGCTGCGACCAGGTGCAGGGTTACCTGCTGGGGCGGCCGGCGCCGCTGGAACGGATCATCGAGGCGCTGGATGAGGTGGCCGCCTAGGTGGTAGTGCCGGCCGCTGGCCGGCATTCGTCCAGGACCGGGATGTGTCTGATTGCCGGCCAGCGGCCGGCACTACCGGCAAACGCCAGGCTCGGCTACACCCCGGCCTCCACCAGGTGGTCGATGAAACTGCGTACCTTCGGCGCCAGGTGGCTGCGACTGGTATAGACCGCGAAGATGCCGATCGGCGAGGCCTCCCACTCCGGCAGGATGCGTACCAAGCGGCCATCGGCCAGCGCGTCTTCCAGCAGGAAATCCGGCTGCAGGATCACGCCCATGCCAGCAATCGCGGCCTCGCGCAGCACGTCGCCGTTGTTGGCATGCAGCAGGCTGCTTACCGCCACCTTCACTTCACCGCCTGGCCCCTGCAGCGGCCAGTTGTTGCCGGCGGCCCAGTAGCTGTAGCTCAGGCACGCGTGTGCCTGCAGGTCCTGCGGGGTCTGCGGGGTGCCGTGTGCGGCCAGGTAGGCCGGCGCGGCGCACAGGCTCACCCGCGATTCGCCCAGACGGCGCGCGATCAACGTCGGCCCCGGCTCGCGGGTGATGCGGATGGCCACGTCGTAGCCTTCCTCGACCATGTCCACCAGGCGGTCGGACAGGGCCAGGTCCAGTTCCACCTGCGGAAAGCGTTCGCGGTAACTGGCCAGCAGCGGACCGAGGCGGGCGATGCCCCAGCTGACCGGTGCGTTGATGCGCAGCGTGCCTGAAGGCTCCAGCGCCTGCGCGCCGATACTGGCTTCCAGCGCGTCGAATTCGGCCAGCAGGCGCACGCACTGGGCGTAGTAGGCCGCGCCGGCACTGGTCGGGCTGACCCGGCGCGTGGTGCGGTGGAGCAGGCGGGTGGACAGGCGCTTTTCCAGCGCCGCGACCTGGCGGGTGACGCCGGCGGTGGACATGTCCAGGGCCTGGGCGGCGGCACTGAAGCCGTTGCGCTCGACCACCGCCACGAACACGCGCATCGCCTCGAGGGTGTCCATTGTTGCACCTTTTGAAATAAATACGGTCAAACGATCGTATTTATCGGCCCGTGAAGGCGCAATAACCTGCGCCCACTCCCTTCAAGTTGCTTTCCGATGCACACCACGACCGCTCCTGTTTCGCCGCTGGCGCCGTATGGCGCCACCCTGCTGCGCCTGGCCCTGGGCGTGCTGTTCCTGGTCCATGCGCTGACCAAGCTGCTGGTGTTCACCCCGGCCGGTACGGCGGCGTTCTTCGAGTCGCTGGGGCTGCCCGGCGTGCTCGGCTACCTCACCATCGGCGTAGAACTGGTGATCACCGCCGCGCTGCTGCTGGGCATCTACGCGCGCTGGGTGGGCCTGGTCGGCGTGCCGCTGCTGCTGGGCACCATCGTTACCGTGCACGGCGCCAACGGCTTCGGTTTCGCCAATGCCGGCGGTGGCTGGGAATACCCGGCGTTCTGGGCGCTGGCGCTGGTGGTGCTGTTCCTGGTCGGCGACGGCAAGTGGCCCCTGCGTTCGCGCTGATCGCCGCCTGATCCTGCAACTGGAGAATTCCATGTCCCGCCTGCCTTCGCTGTACATCTCCCATGGTTCGCCGATGACTGCCCTGCATCCGGGCCAGGTTGGCGTGCGCCTGGCCGAGCTGGCGCGCGATCTGCCGACGCCACGCGCCATCGTGATGGCCTCGGCGCACTGGCTGGGCCGGCAGCCGCTGGTCGGCGCGCATCCGCAGCCGCCGACCATCCACGACTTCGGCGGCTTCCCGCGCGCGCTGTTCGAACTGCAGTACCCGGCGCCGGGTGATCCGGCGCTGGCCGAAGAGGTGGCCGGCCGCATCGCCGCCGCCGGTCTGCCGGTGGCGCTCGACCCGCAGCGTGGCCTCGACCACGGCGCGTGGGTACCGCTGCGGCTGTTGCGCCCGCAGGCAGACATCCCGGTGGTGCCGGTGTCGATCCAGCCATTGCTCGGCCCCGAGCATCAGTTCGCGCTGGGCCGTGCGCTGGCGCCGCTGCGCGAGCAGGGCGTGCTGCTGGTGGGCTCGGGCAGCATCACCCACAACCTGCACGACTGGGGCGACTACCAGGACGGCAAGGAAGCGCCGTACGTGCGGCCCTTCATCGAGTGGGTGGAGCAGCGCCTGGCCGCCGACGACCGCCAGGCCTTGCTCGATTACCGCCGGCAGGCGCCGTTCGCCGAACGCGCGCACCCGACCGACGAGCACCTGCTGCCGCTGTTCTTTGCGATGGGCGCGGCCGGCGAGGGTGGTTTCGGCGCACGCCGCATCGATGCCGGCATCGATGCCGGCTTCCTGGCCATGGATCTGTACCGCTTCGACGGGGCATGAGCCGGGGCTGACGCGCGGCGGCCCCGGCCGTCGCGGCCGTGGCCGCATGTGGTAGTTTTTTCCGGGTTTCCGGCGCTGGCCTTCGAGCCTCCCCGCGCGCCGCTTCCTGGAAGAAGCATGCATACCATTGAAGTCGTCCTGGCGATGCTGGTAGCCGTTGTCGCCAGCGGCTACCTGGTTCGCGTCCTGCCGTTCTCGTTGCCGCTGCCGCTGGTGCAGATCGGCCTGGGCGCGGTCATCGCCGGGGTGTTCAACCGCGGCCATGCGCTGGAGCCGGAGGTGTTCTTCCTGCTGTTCCTGCCACCGCTGCTGTTCCTGGATGGCTGGCGCATTCCCAAGCAGGGCCTGTTCCGCGACAAGGGCGCGATCCTCGAGCTGGCCTTCGGCCTGGTGGTGTTCACCGTCATCGGCGCCGGCTTCCTGATCCACTGGCTGATTCCGGTGATGCCGCTGGCGGTGTGCTTCGCGCTGGCGGCGATCGTGTCACCCACCGATCCGGTGGCAGTGGGTGCGATCGCCTCCAAGGCGCCGATTCCCAAGCGCCTGATGCACATCCTGGAAGGCGAGTCACTGCTGAATGATGCATCGGGCCTGGTCTGCTTCCGCTTCGCGGTGGCGGCAGTGATGACCGGCACCTTCTCGCTGGCCACGGCCTCGCTGACCTTCGTGTGGGTGGCGGTGGCTGGCCTTGCCGTGGGCGTGGCGGTGACGCTGGGTGTGTCCACGTTCCAGCGCTGGCTGTGGCGCCGCTTCGGCGAAGAGCCGGGCGCGGCGATGCTGGTCAACCTGCTCATTCCGTTCGCGGCCTACCTGCTGGCCGAAGAGATCCATGCCTCGGGCATTCTCGCCGCGGTCGCCGCCGGTATCGCGATGAGCTATGTCGAGCTGACCGGCCGCGTCTCCGGCAGCATGCGCGTGCAGCGCGCCGGGGTCTGGAACATGCTGCAGTTCAGCTTCAACGGCATCATGTTCGTGCTGCTGGGCGAGCAGCTGCCGGGCATCGTCGAACGCGCCACCACCACCATGAACGAGACCGGCCACCAGAGTGCGTGGTGGCTGCTGGTGTATGTGGTGGTGATCAATCTGGCACTGGTCGTGCTGCGCCTGTTGTGGGTGTGGTTGTCGCTGCGCTGGAACCTGCTGCGCGCGCGCCGTCGCGGGCTGGAGCGGGGCGAGGCGCCGAACTGGCGCATCGTGGTGGCGACCTCGGTGGCCGGCGTGCGCGGTGCGATCACTCTGGCCGGTGTGTTGACCCTGCCGCTGTTCCTGCCCGACGGCAGTGCGTTCCCGGCGCGTGACCTGGTGATCTTCCTGGCCGCATCGGTGATCCTGTTCTCGCTGCTGGGCGCCAGCATCGCGTTGCCGCGGCTGTTGAAGGGCCTGCAGCTGCCGTCCGATTCGGGTGAACGCAAGGAAGAGGATCTGGCGCGTCGGCTGTCATCGAAGGCCGCACTGGCCGGGGTCGAGCGCATGCGCCAGCAGATGGTGATGAACCAGAACACCGAGAACGTGCAGCTGTACAACGACGCCGCCTCGCGGGTCAGCCTGCTGTACCAGCGCCACCTGGAGAAGGACAGCGACGGGCCCGACGTGGACCCGGAGAAGGTGCGGCGCATGGAAATGGGGTACCGCCAGCTGCGCAGCGCGGGCCTGAATGCCGAGCGCGAGGAGCTGTTCCGGCTGACCCGGCGCGGGGTGATCTCCGACGAGATCTCGCGGCGCCTGATCCGCAACCTGGACCTGCTGGAATCGCGCAAGCGCGAATGACCGTGTACCCCGGGTGGGTGCGGACCTTGGTCCGTGTTGATCGGGGTCAGATCCCTTTCCGCAGGAAAGGGATCTGACCCCAGGATCCGGAAGCCGTGCTTACTCCGGCTTCGTTTCCAGGAAATACGCCTCGACCTTGCCCTTGACCTTGATGGTCATCGGGTTGCCGCGGCGGTCGCGGGCCTTGCCGGCCTGAACGCGGATCCAGCCTTCGCTGACCGAGTATTCCTCGACGTTGTCGCGCTCGACGTCGTTGAAACGCACGCCAACGCCGCGCTCCAGCGCCTGCGCATCATGGAAGGGGCTGGCCGGGTTGATTGCCAGGTGGTCGGGAGGGGTATCGCTCATCGCTTCATTCACAGTGACGGCCACCAAGGCCGGCTTCAGCGGCACAGGATAAACCGTAGAATGCCGGCCTGCCCCAGAGGAAGTTCCGCCATGCCCGACAACAGCGACTATTTCGACTTCGAGGAAGACATCCACGACTTCGACGAAGACGGCTTCGAGGCGCGGGTCTGGAACCTGCTGGTGCTGATCAACCCGGGCGACGAAGAGCTGGCCCTGCAGCAGTTCAACCGCTGGCGCGAGCACCTGGCCGAGGACGGGCAGCCGCTGGAAGCGGACAGCGACTGGCTGCCGGCCCTGTTCACGGCCATCGCCTGGCAGTCCGGTTTCGAGGTGGAACGTGATGATCTGGAATCGCTGCAGTCGGCGGTGAACGAGCTGTCGGCGCGCTTCAACCTGCAGCTGGACTGGGGCGGCGACCTGGATGACGAGGACTTCGCCGAAGACCTGGACGGCGTGCAGCTGATGTCCACCGCCTTCGACCGCCTGCGCGAGCACAACTACACGCTGTGGAGCGTGGATGCCGGCAGCGACGGCTTCACCGGCGTGATGGCGCTGACCCGCGACGACGACGCGATGCTGGCGCTGTGCTCGCTGCTGAACGTGGAAATCCGCCTGGGCAGCGACCCGTTCTGAGCAGGGCAGGTGGGTGCGGAGCCCGCCTGTGGGTGGATGCCAACCTTGGTTGGCATGCCCTGTGCCTGATGTGCGGACCAAGGTCCGCACCCACCACAGCAAGTGGTAGCCCCACCCAAAGTGGTAGCCCCACCCACCACAGCAAGCGGTAGCCCCCAACGCCTGCCTACGGCCGGTACTGCGCCCTGGCGTTGGCAATCACCGTTTTGACCAGGTCACGGTCGGTGTGCCGTGAGATCGCCCGCGCACCGAGCGCGATGGCCTGCGCGCGCAGCTCGGCGGTGACGTCGTAGTGGGCACCGCTGGCCTTGTTCTGGAAGGCCCGCGGGGGAATGCCGAGCTGCGCCGCCATCGCGTGCAGCTCGGCCAGGGTGTCGGCCATCAGGTGCGCCCAGCGCTGTCCGCGCCAGGGATGCACCGCGTCATCAACGTAGACCGTCACCGCCGCGGCCGGTTCAGGCCTGCGGCTTGCTGTCGCTGTCAGCGGCCGGAGCGGCCTCGGCAGCGGCGTCTTCGGCCACGTCGCCCTCGGCGGCTTCGCCTTCCTCGCCTTCAGCAGCGTCGACGCCTTCGAACTCGGCGACCAGCTTGTCCAGGTACTCGTCAGCGGTCTGCTCGGATTCGGCCGCCAGGGTATCCAGCAGCTTCTGCAGCAGTTCGGAGTACTCCAGGTTGACCTTGCGGCCTTCCTTCTCCTGCACGTTGGCCAGGTGCTTGAGCATGGCCAGCATCGGCACCGGGTTTTCGGCGTTGCCCATGGTCTGGCCGCCGATGGCCAGCAGCCACTCACGGCCCTGCAGACCGATGGCCGCGACCACCTGGCCGTCTTCACTGGTCAGCACGGCATGGTTCTGCACCTGCTGCTGGGCGTTCAGGCGGAGGAACGGGCGCTTGGCCTGCTGCTTCTTGCGCTTGTCGCGCTTGGCCTTGGAGTTCTGGGACATGGGGTGGGGTCACCTGGAAACGGAAAGACCGCCATTGTAGCGGGTGCGCCGGGTGATGCCCCTGGTGCGTGCGGACCTTGGTCCGCACGCTTTCCCGGATGTGCGGACCAAGGTCCGCACCCACCGTTTACTTTGCAGGCCCCTGTGCAGCCTGCACGTCCGGGTCGGCGCTGGGCGCCGACAGCCCCACCTGCGGGCCGGCACCGGCCAGTGCGGCCGCTTCGGCGGCCTGGGTCATCACCACGATGCTGATGCGGCGGTTGATCGGGTTCTGCGGGTCGCCCTTGTCGAACAGCACCGACGAAGACAGGCCGACCACGCGGGTGATCTTGCTGTCCTCCAGGCCGCCGTCCACCAGTGCGCGGCGTGCGGCATTGGCACGATCGGCGCTCAGTTCCCAGTTGCCGTAACCGCGCGCGGCGGAATAGGCGGTGATGTCGGTATGGCCGGTCAGGCTGATCCGGTTCGGCACGTGGTTCAGGTACTCGGCCAGCTCGTGCAGGATCTGCTGCGTGTACGGCTTCAGCGTGGCGCTGCCGAGGTCGAACATCGGCCGGTTCTGCTTGTCCACGATCTGGATGCGCAGGCCTTCCGGGGTCAGGTCCAGCAGCAGCTGGTCCTTGAACGGCTCCAGTGCCTGGCTCCTGCTGATCGCTTCCTGCAGCTCCTTCATCAGCGCTTCCAGCTGCTGCTTGTCGCGCTGCTGCTGGTCCACCGGCTGCGGCACCGCTTCCTTCTGGTTCTGGAAGGGATCGTTGCTGCTGCCCCGCGAGATGTCGGTGGCACCGCCGAGTTTGATCATCGAGGTGCTGGCGCCGCCCGGGCCGGCCATGCCGGGGGCCGGCGTGGCGTTCTGTCCGCTCAGCGGGCTGGGGTTGCGGAAGTACTCGGAAATGGCCGCACGGTCGTTCTTGTTGGTGGTGGCCATCAGCCACAGCACCAGGAAGAACGCCATCATCGCAGTTACGAAGTCGGCATAGGCCACCTTCCACGAACCGCCATGATGGGCGGCGTGGCCGGCCTTCTTGACCCGGCGGACGATGACGGTGGGCTTGGTCTCGGCCATGGCTTACTTGACCGTCTTCAGGTGCTGCTCGAAATCGGAGAAGGCCGGGCGCACGTTCGACGGCAGCGTCTTGCGGGCGAATTCCAGCGCGATCTTCGGGTTGTAGCCGCGCAGGCAGGCCAGCAGGGCGGTCTTCACCGATTCGTAGATGCGGCTGTCCTGCTCGGCGCGGGCCTCCATCGCGGCCGCCATCGGGCCGACGAAACCGTAGCCCAGCAGGATGCCGAGGAAGGTGCCGACCAGCGCGCCGGCCACGTGGCCACCCACTTCGACGATGTCGCCGCCGATCGAGCCCATGGTGATGACGATGCCCAGCACTGCCGCCACGATGCCGAAACCGGGCAATCCGTCGGCGACCTTGTTCATCACCTGCGACGGTGCCATCGCCTCGGCGTGGTGCTTTTCCAGTTCCAGTTCCAGCAGCGGTTCCAGCTCGTGCGGCTCGATGTTGCTGCCGATCATCAGGCGCAGGCAGTCGGTGATGAAGTCGATCAGGTGGTGGTCGGCCTGCACCTTGGGGTAGTTGCCGAACAGCGCGCTCTCGGCCGGGCGCTCGACATGGTCTTCCAGTGCCATGAAGCCTTCGCGGCGGGCCTTGTTGAGCAGTTCATAGAGCAGGCTGAGGACATCGATGTAGTCCTGCTGCTTGTAGCGCGGGCCCTTGAACACGCCGACCATGGCCTGCAGGGTCTGCTTGACCGTCTTGGCCGGGGTACCGACCAGGAAGGCGCCGAGCGCGGCGCCGCCGATGATGACCAGCTCGTAGGGCTGCCAGAGGGCACCCAGGCGTCCGTGGGCCCCGAGGTAGCCCCCGAGCACGCTGATGATGACGATCAGGAATCCAACGATGATGAGCATGGGGCGACGCAAGGAGAGGGGATATCTCCTTGTCGGCCCATCGCCCGGATTTCTGAAGAGGGAATTCTGTGAAATCGGTCAGCGGGGTGTTTCAGCCCGCCACACCGCTTTCCGCACCGCCACGCTGCAATGGATCGGGCCAGGGCTCGCCATTGCCGGTGAACGAAAGTGAGACGGAGTTCAGGCAGTGGCGCTCGTAGGTGGGCGGTGGACCGTCCGGAAACACGTGGCCCAGGTGGCTGCCGCAGCGCGCGCAGGTGATCTCGGTGCGGACCATGCCGTGGCTGGTATCGCGGATCTCGCGCACGTGCGCCGGGTCGAACGGCGCGAAGAAGCTGGGCCAGCCGGTGCCGGAATCGAACTTGGTGCTGGAGCGGAACAACGGCAGCGCGCACAGCCGGCAGCAGTAGACGCCCTCGCGCTTGTTGTCGAGGAATACGCCGCAGAACGGCGCCTCGGTGCCGTGCTGCAGCAGCACGCGGCGTTCCTCGCTGCTGAGGCCGGCGACCAGCGCCTCGGTCTGGGTGGCAGTGGGGGGCGTCAGGTCGAAGGCGGTCATGGCGGCGCTCCGTGGGGTCGATGGCCTGGGGATGCCGGAAAACGTGGGGGTGCCGGCGCGTGCTTGCAAGTGTGATGGCCGTTCATGGCCGGCACACAGGTGCAGGCGCAAGGTGAATGCGATCCACGCCGGAGCGTGACATGAAACCGACCCTTTCCCTGCTGTTGATGGCCCTGCTGCCCCTGATCGCGCAGGCCCAGGTACCGACGTCGTCGAGCCCGACCGCCACCCGCAGTGCCACCACCGTGGCACCGCAACCGGTGGTGCCGCCGCCACAGGCTGCGCGCCCGCAGCCGCAGGTACTGCCCTCGCCGCAGCCGGCACAGCCGATCAAGTCCACCGGTCCGGCCCAGGCCGCGCCGGCGCCGGTCCCGAAGCCGGCCGACAAGGTCTATGACCGCAATGGCCGCATCGTTCCCGGGGTGCGCCCGGCCGGCCCGAACCGCGTGTTCGACTCGCGCACCGGCCGCTATTACGACAGCGTGCCGGCCGGCGATGGCCAGCAGATCAAGCGCTGACCTCTGGTGCCAGACAAGGTTGGCAGCTACTGCGAGCCGTGCGGGCTGAACGCACGAAAACAGCTTCCTGGCGATCACTGCTTTTTCGCCTGCGATTAACCGTTCCGGGACCACCGTGGCCCTGCGCCGGCATTCCGCCGCCGCATGTCCTTCGTCCACTGGATCGCGATCATGAAAAACCAGCAGAACCGTCATCCCGGCAAGGAACCGCAGGGCCGTAACCCGCAGCAGCAACAGCAGCAACAGCAGATGGACCCGCAGCAGCCGCACAAGGGCGGCAAGCAGCAGGAACAGCGCTCGCAGAAAAATCCGCAGCAGCGTTGACGGACTCCGGGGTCGGATCCCGCATGGCGGGCTCTGACCCCATCCTGCAACCGCCTCAATCCGGAATCGGCAGGCTCAGCGTTTCCTTCACCTCTTCCATCACGATGTAGCTCTTCGACTCACGTACGTGCGGCAGTGTCAGCAACGTGCTGCCGAGGAGCTTGCGGTAGGAGGCCATTTCACTGATCCGTGCTTTCAGCAGGTAATCGAAGTCGCCCGACACCAGATGACACTCCAGCACGTTCGGCAGCTTCAGGGCCGCACGCCGGAACTCCTCGAAGATGTCGCCGGACTTGTAGGCCAGGCTGATCTCCACGAACACCAGCAGGCTGGCCTTCACTGCGGCCGGGTCGAGGTGGGCGTGGTAGCCGGTGATCACCCCTTCGCGCTCCAATCGACGCACGCGCTCGGTGCACGGGGTGGTCGACAGGCCGACCCGCTCGCCAAGCTCGGTGAAGGAGATACGGCCCTCGGCCTGCAGGATGCGCAGGATCTTGCGGTCGATCTTGTCCAGTTCGCGGGTACGGGTGGCCATGGCCGTCAACCTTGGGGAATGAATTGCAGGAGAACATCCTGCCGGTTGATTTCAAAACAGGCAAATCAACTGGGAATGGCTGTCTATACTTCCCCAATTATGGTCCCGGCACGCTCCAGTGCAGGGAATGATCGGGTTGGAGAAGTCCCATGCGAGTCCTAGTTCTCGGCAGCGGCGTGATCGGCACCACCAGTGCCTGGTACCTGCGACAGGCCGGGTTTGAAGTCACGGTCATCGACCGCCAACCCGGACCGGCGCTGGAAACCAGCTTCGCCAATGCCGGCCAGCTGTCGTTCGGCTACACCTCGCCGTGGGCGGCCCCGGGCGTGCCGAAGAAGGCCATCGGCTGGCTGTTCGAGAAGCACGCGCCGCTGGCGATCAAGCCGGGCATGGACCTGGCCCAGTACCGCTGGCTGTGGCAGATGCTGCGCAACTGCACGCATGAGCGCTACGCGATCAACAAGGCGCGCATGGTGCGCATGTCCGAGTACAGCCGCGACTGCCTGAACGAACTGCGCGCGCAGATCGGCATCGAATTCGAAGGCCGCGACCTGGGCACGACTCAGTTGTTCCGCACCCAGCAGCAGCTGGATGCCTCGGCGCAGGACATCGAGATCCTGGCCCAGTACGGCGTGCCGTACGAGGTGCTGGACCGCGCCGGCATCATCCAGGCCGAACCGGCCCTGGCCCATGTCGATGGCCTGGTCGGCGCGCTGCGCCTGCCGCGTGACCAGACCGGCGACTGCCAGCTGTTCACCCGCCGCCTGGCGCAGATGTGCGTGGATGCCGGTGTCGAGTTCCGCTTCGACCAGGACATCACCGGCCTGGAGGTCGATGGCGACCGCATCACCGGCGTGCGCATCGACGGCAAGCTGGAAACCGCCGACCGCTTCGTGGTCGCGCTCGGCAGCTATTCGCCGGCGCTGGTCGCATCGCTGGGCATGCGCCTGCCGGTGTACCCGCTGAAGGGCTACTCGCTGACCCTGCCGATCACCGACCCGGCGATGGCGCCGACCTCGACCATCCTCGATGAGAGCTACAAGGTGGCGGTGACCCGTTTCGATGACCGCATCCGCGTCGGTGGCATGGCCGAAGTGGCCGGCTTCGACCTGTCGCTGTCGCAGCGCCGCCGCGAGACCCTGGAGCTGGTGGTCAGCGACCTCTACCCGAAGGGCGGTGACCTGTCGCGCGCGCAGTTCTGGACCGGCCTGCGCCCGGCCACGCCGGACGGTACGCCGGTGATCGGCGCCACGCCGTTCCGCAATCTGTACCTCAACACCGGCCACGGCACGCTGGGCTGGACCATGGCCTGCGGCTCGGGCCGCTACCTGGCCGACCTGATGAGCGCGCGCCAGCCGCAGATCAGCACCGAAGGCCTGGATATTTTCCGCTACGGCCAGTACGGTCACGCGCCGCAACAAGAGAACCGCACATGCGTCCTGCCCGCGCGCTGATCGATCTGGGCGCCCTGCGCAGCAACTACCGGCTGGCCCGTGAACTGGGCGGTGGCAAGGCCCTGGCGATCATCAAGGCCGATGCCTACGGCCATGGCGCGGTGCGCTGTGCGCAGGCGCTGGAAGGCGAGGCCGATGGTTTCGGCGTGGCCACCATCGAAGAGGCACTGGAACTGCGCCAGGCCGGCATCCGTGCGCCGATCCTGCTGCTGGAAGGCATCTTTGAGCCCAGCGACATGGCGCTGGTGGCCGAGCATGACTTCTGGTTCGCCGTCGGTTCGCCGTGGCAACTGGAGGCCGTTGCTGCCTTCGACAGCCCGCGCCCGTTGACGGTGTGGCTGAAGCTGGACAGTGGCATGCATCGCCTCGGCCTGGACGTGGACAGCTTCCGTGCCGCGCATGCACGCCTGTCGGCGCTGCCGCAGGTCGAGCGCATCGTGCTGATGACCCACCTGGCGCGCGCCGATGAGCTGGACAGCGAACGCACCCACGAACAGGCGGCGACCTTCGCGCGGGCCATCGACGGCCTGGAGGGCGAGACCAGCGTGTGCAATTCGCCGGCGCTGCTGGGCTGGCCGGATGTACGCAGCGACTGGGTGCGCCCGGGCCTGATGCTGTACGGCGCCAATCCGTTGCCGGACAACACCACGCTGACCGAGCGCCTGCGCCAGGTGATGACGATGCAGTCGAAGGTGATCGCCGAGCGCTGGATCGAGGCGGGTGAGCCGGTGGGGTATGGCGCGCGCTTCGTGGCCAAGGCGCGCACCCGCGTGGGTGTGGTCGCGCTCGGCTATGCCGACGGTTATCCGCAGTTCGCCCCGAATGGCACCCCGGTGCTGATCGACGGCCAGCCGGGAGCCCTGATCGGCCGCGTGTCGATGGACATGCTGACCGTGGACCTGACCGCGCATGCGCAGGCCGGCATCGGCAGCGTGGTGGAACTGTGGGGTTCAGCGCCGACGCTGTCCGAACTGGCGCCGCGCTGCGGCGTGAGCGCGTACCAGCTGCCGTGCGCGGTCAAGCGCGTGGCGAAGGTGTACGTGTAGCGCCGAGCCCACGCTCGGCTTCGGTAGCGGCCGACCTGGGTCGGCACCGTGTAATGCGTGTCGACCAAGGTCGACACCTACCGAGGGGCCTAACGCGCAGCGGTGGCCTGGCTGGCCAGCTGGCGCTTGACCCAGTCATCGATCAGGCGCTTCTCGTAGCGCAGCGGATCACTGTCGCTCTTGAGCCCCAGGTTGTGCAGGTAGCCGGTATCGCTGAGGCGCGCATCGCCCTCGCTGACGATACGGCCGCTGGCGTCCTTCAACGTGTACTGCAGGCTGATCCGCGGCGGATAGATGTCGCGCATGATCCGGATGTCGCGGCCACGCGGGCCGTGCCACGGCTCGTAGTCACCGGCACGCTTGATGTCCACCAGGGTCACATCGAGGGTCTGCCCTGGCTGCAGTGGCTTGGCAGCGGTGGTCTGCAGGTAGCGGGCCAGCTGCTGTACCCAGTCACCGCGTTCGGCCTCAAACCGGTTGGTGCTCTGGCGGATCTCGGTGAATTTGGCCGGATCCTCCCATTTCACGCTGACCGGGCCATCGGCCTGCAACGCGCGCGGCGCGTCCGCATCGGTCACGGTACGCGGTGCAGCGTTGGCGCCGCCCGCCACCAGGGCGCCTGCCAGCAGGGCAATCGCGAGTGAGCGTTTCATGACGGTCTCCTGCGTCCCCGCGCTGGGGACGATGTTGATCACAGATCGAGTGTGATCCTGTGGCCGGGCCACCGCAATGGCCGATTGCGTCGTGCGCAAGGGTGGTTGCCGCCAATTCATCGACGTCAACCATGACTGACGACGCTTGACGCTGTGAATACGCGCTTTGGAAGATGCTGTGCTTCCAATCCGGCCTGCACAGACGCCCTTGTCCACACTGCCGCCCCTCGTGGAGCGCCCACCGATGATGGTGCCAGCGCCCGAACCCGACCTGCATCATGGCGTGCTTGAGCGCATCAACGCCGGTTTCTGCGTGATCCAGGTGCTGTTCGAGGGCGATCGCGCAGTGGACTACCGTTTCATCGAGGTCAACGATGCGTTCGAGCGCCACACCGGCTTGAAGGACGCGCGTGGCCAGCGCATGACGGCGCTGGAACCGGGCCATGAGGAAGACTGGTTCCGCATCTACGGCGAAGTCGCGCGCAGTGGCCGCCCGGCCCAGTTCGAGATGGAAGCGCGTGCGCTGGGCCGCTCGTTCGCGGTGGATGCGGTGCGCGTGGGCCGTCCGGGCGAAGACAAGGTCGGCATCCTGTTCTTCGACATCACCGCACGCAAGCAGATGGAAGTGGAGCTGGGCGAAAGCGAAGCCCGCTTCAGTGCGCTGGCCGACGGCCTGCCGATGCCGGTGTGGGTGCTCGACGAGCGCGGCCATGCCCGTTTCGTCAACAGCGCTTTCAGTGAGTTCTTCGGCGGTGACGAAACACGCGTGCCGGAAGATGTCTGGCGCGGCCTGGTGCATCCGGACGATGCATCGGTGTTCGAGTACGAACTGCAGGAAGCACTGAAGGCGCAGCGGTCGATGCATGCGCTGGTGCGGGCCCGACGCGCCGATGGCGAGTGGCGCTGGCTGGAGATGAACGCACGCCCGCGCTTCTCGCGGATGGGCCGCTTCATCGGCCTGGCCGGCAGCAGCCCGGACGTGACCGAACGCCGCGAGATCGAACTGGCGCGCGAGGAGCTGCTGCAGTCCGAGCGTGCCGCGCGCAGCGCCGCCGAGAACATGGCGCGGCTGAAGGACGAATTCCTGGCCACGCTGTCGCATGAACTGCGTACGCCGCTGACCACCATCCTCGGCTGGAGCGAGCTGCTCCTGCAGCGCGTGGACAACACCAGCCCGCTGTACAAGGGCCTGAACGTGATCGCCAACAGCGCCGGTGCGCAGAAGCGGCTGATCTCGGACATGCTCGACCTCAGCAGCATGCTGCTGGGCAAGGTGCAGCTGGAGGTAGAGATACTGGACCTGCGCGACCTGCTGGGCGAAGCCATCGGCGCGCAGGAGCTGGTCGCCGAGGGCAAGGCGCTGGACGTGAGCCTGCTGCTGCCGGAGCAGCCCAGCCTGGTGCTGGGCGATGCCACCCGCCTGCAGCAGGTGATGTGGAACCTGCTGTCGAATGCGATCAAGTTCACCCCGGCCGAAGGCCGCATCGACCTGCAGCTGCAGGCCGACGGCAACCACTGGGTGATCACCGTGCGCGACACCGGCGACGGCATCGCGCCCGAATTCCTCAATCATCTGTTCAGCCGCTTCCGCCAGGCCGATGGCACCACCACCCGACGCCATGGCGGCCTCGGCCTGGGCCTGGCCATCGTGCAGCAGCTGGTCGAACTGCATGGCGGTACCGTCACCGCTGCCAGCGAAGGCCATGGCCACGGCGCCACCTTCACCGTGCGTTTGCCGCAGCACATTCCCGATGCCGAACGGCGGCCACTGCGCGAAGTGATCAGCGGGCCGATCCTGGAGCCGGTGATCGTCGAACCGTATCCGCTGCGTGGCATGCACGTGCTGGCGGTGGAAGACCAGCCGGAAGTGCTGGAGTACCTGCGGCGCATGCTGGAAGAGCAGGGCGCGAGCGTGTCGGCCGCCAGCTCGGCCGGTGAAGCGCTGGCGCTGCTGGCCGATACCGGCCACCTGCAGTACCACGTGATGCTGACCGACATCGGCATGCCGGGCATGGATGGCTATGGCCTGGTGCGCACGCTGCGCGAGGACATGGGCGTGGATGCGATGACCCTGCCGGCGGTTGCCGTGACCGCGCTGGCACGTGCCGATGACCGGCGCCGAGCGCTGGCGTCAGGCTTCCAGGAACATGTCGCCAAACCGTACTCGGTGGCCCAGCTGGTGGCTGCGGTACGCAAGGTGCAGGTGCCACGCGCGGACAGCGCGCTGCACTGAGCATTCACGGCCGATCGGCGACCCTGCACGCAGGAGGTCGCCGATGTCCCGTACAGCTCCCCGCATCCATACCGCCCCGGCGCAGATCGCGCGCCTGGAAGCCCTGCTGCCGCAGCTGGAAGGCGAAACGCAGGTGCAACTGACCCTGCACGATGGTCGCCACCTGCTTGGCACCGTGGCGGTGAAACCGACCGTGCAGCAATACCGCAACGAAGCAGGCGACGAAGGCAGCAACGGCCAGCTGCGCCTGGATGACTACGACACACCGGTGCAGCAGCACCATGTGTGGCTGGATGAGATCGCCAGCATCCGCAGGTTGCCGCCGAGGGTCTGACGGCAACCTGCCGGGCCCATCCCCGCTTGGCGTGGATCTACCAGAGGTTGCAGTAGCGCCACGCCATGCGTGGCTGCTGCGCTCAGTGCTCGAACAAGGTCGGCGTCGCTTCGAACCGGCGTGCGTACGCGCGCTCCTCTGCGACCCTCGCCACCTCGTCGTCGGCCAGGTCCGGCGCGCCATACACCGCATAGGCCACGCTGCCGTCGGCACCATGGCCGACCTGGTGCAGCCGGTAGCGCGAGTGGCCGCCGCCGGTATCCTCGGGGTAATGCACGGGCGGATGGCTGCCTTCCAGGTCCATTTCACTGTTGTCGACCACGCCACCGACGAACAAGGCTCGCATGCAGGTTCTCCTGGGTTTCCGGGGGGAGCCTCTACCCTGAACGTTCCAATGTTTCTGGCGGATCAAGGCCCCGTTCGGGTTTCGCAAAGCGGTTGCCGGGGGCGGCCCGGCCAAGCCGGTACAATGGACGGCCCTCACGCTTGAAGTACCCGCGCCGATGGCCTCCAGCGACGACGCCCCCCTGCAGACCCTGTTCCTGCCGTTCTCCCAAGGCGCCCTGCGCTGGCCGGAGGGCCCGGTGGCCTTCCTGCGTGCCCGCGACGGCTGGCCGCTGCGCGAAGCGGCCGGCAACCGCGAGGTGCACTGCGAGCAGAGCTTCGCCCCGTTCGCGCAGCCGCTGCAGCAGGCCGCCGGCTGGACCGTCAGCGGCCAGTTGGATGATGTGGCCGGCAAGGGCCGCTACCCGCTGGTGCTGGTGCTGCCGCCGCGCCAGCGTGAAGAAGCCCGCGCGCTGTTCGCCCGCGCGCTGGCGCTGGTTGCCGACGGCGGCCGCATCGTTGCCTGCCAGTCCAACAACGAAGGTGCACGCTCGGGGGAGGGCGACCTCAAGCAGCTGACCGGCCTCGGCGGCAGCCTGACCAAGAACCACTGCCGCGTGTACTGGACCGCCCCGATGCAGGGCCAGCACGACGCCGACCTGGCCAAGCGCTGGTCGGCACTGGATGCGGTGCGGCCGATCGTCGGCGGCCGTTTCCTCAGCCGCCCGGGCGTGTTTGCCTGGGATCGCATCGACCCGGCGTCGGCGCTGTTGGCCGAGCACCTGCCGGCCGACCTGGCCGGCCGCGCCGCCGACCTCGGCGCGGGCTATGGCTACCTGTCGCGCGAGCTGCTGGAACGCTGCCCGAAGATCACCGCGCTGGACCTGTACGAAGCCGAGCAGCGCGCGCTGGCACTGGCCGAACTCAATCTGGCGCCGCCGCCGCGCCCGCTGCCGCTGCGCTTCCTGTGGCAGGACGTCACCGCCGGCATCGAGCCGGGCTATGACGTCATCATCAGCAATCCGCCGTTCCATACGCCATCGCGTGCCGACCGCCCGGACATCGGCCAGCGCTTCATCGCCGTGGCCGCGCAGGCGCTGCGCCCGGGCGGGCGCCTGTACGTGGTGGCCAATCGCCACCTGCCGTACGAGTACACGCTCAACGAGAGCTTCGGCGCGGTGCGCGTGATCGCCGAGCGTGATGGCTTCAAGCTGGTGGAAGCGGTGAAGGGGAAGGGCAAGTGAAGCTGGTCAAGCTCATCGCCAACCTGGGCTATGGCAGCCGCAAGCAGGTGCAGTGGATGTTCCGCGAAGGCCGCGTCACCGACGCCGACGGCGAGGTGCTGTACGCCGACGACCAGGTGCCGCACGAGGCGATCCGCGTCGACGGCGAGCCGCTGGACCCGCCGGTGGGCCTGTCGATCGCGCTGCACAAGCCGGCCGGCTACACCTGTTCGACCAAGGATACCGGCCGCCTGATCTACGATCTGCTGCCGCCGCGCTTCCGCGACCGTGATCCGGTGCTGTCCACGGTGGGCCGCCTCGACCGCGAGACCAGTGGCCTGCTGCTGCTGACCGACGATGGCAGCCTGCTGCACCGGATCATCTCGCCGAAGTCGAAGCTGCCGAAAGTCTATGAGGTCGAGTTGAGCGACGACCTGCGCGGCGACGAGGTAGCGCTGTTCGCCAGCGGTACGCTGATGCTGGAGTCCGAGAAGACGCCCCTGCTGCCGGCTGAACTGGAGGTGCTGGACGCGCGTCGCGCGCGCCTGGTGCTGCACGAAGGCCGCTACCATCAGGTACGCCGCATGTTCGCCGCCACCGGCAACCACGTGCAGGCCCTGCACCGCAGCCGCGTCGGCGGGCTGGACCTGCAGGGACTGGACGAGGGGCAATGGCGGCAGCTCACCTCCACCGACCTGGATACGCTGTTCGCTCCATGACCACCATCGCTGCGCTGCCGTTCCTCCCCGACGCCGTCATTTTCGACATGGACGGCCTGATGATCGACAGCGAGCGGGTCTCGCTGGCCTGCTGGAGCGAGGCCGCCGACGAATTCGGGCTGGGCCTGGACGAGGCGGTGTTCCTGCGCATGGTCGGCCTCGGTGACCGCGACACGCATGCGCTGCTGCGTGCGCAGGGGATCGAGGACAGCGTGATCGAGGCAATGGCTGCACGCTGCCATGAGCTGTACGAAGCACGCACACAGACCGGCCTGCCGCTGCGGCCGGGCATCCTGGAGCTGCTGGAGCTGTTGAAGGAGCACGCGGTACCGCGTGCGGTGGCAACCACCACGCGGCAGCCGCGGGCCAACCGCAAGCTGGCCGCTGCCGGCCTGTTGCCGTATTTCGATGCGGTGATCACCAGTGGCGACGTGGCGCGGCCGAAACCGGCGCCGGACATCTACCTGCTGGCCGCGCAGCGGCTGGGCCAGGCCCCGGAACGCTGCCTGGCGCTGGAAGACTCACCGGCCGGTACGCGCGCGGCATTGGCCGCCGGCATGACCGTGATCCAGGTGCCGGACCTGGTGCATCCTGACGAAGAGCTGCGCGCACTGGGCCACCGTATCGTCGGCTCGCTGGTGGACGCGCATGCGCTGCTGCTGCCGTTGTTGCCGAGGTAACGGTGGGTGCCGACCGTTGGTCGGCACTCTTTACTGCTTTGGTGGGTGCCAACCTTGGTTGGCACGCTTTTCAATGCAGTCGAGCAAGCTCGACTCTACGGGTGCCGACCGTTGGTCGGCACACCTGCCCCATCACACCCGCCCGAACACCAGCGCGGCGTTGGTGCCACCGAAGCCGAAGCTGTTGGACATCACCGTATCCAGCTTCTGCTCGCGGCTCTCGCGCAGGATCGGGAAGCTCTCCACCTTCGGGTCCAGCTCACCGATGTTGGCCGAACCGGCAACGAAGCCATCGCGCATCATCAGCAGGCAGTAGATCGCCTCGTGCACGCTCGCCGCACCCAGCGAATGGCCGGACAGCGCCTTGGTCGAGGACAGCGGCGGCACGGCATCGCCGAACACTTCGCGGATCGCATTGAGCTCGGTGACGTCGCCCAGCGGCGTCGAGGTGCCGTGGGTGTTGAGGTAGTCCAGCGGGCGATCGACGCCCTGCAGCGCCATCTTCATGCAGCGCACCGCACCTTCACCGGACGGCGCGACCATGTCGGCGCCGTCGGAGGTCACGCCATAGCCGATCAGCTCGGCATGGATGTGCGCGCCGCGTGCAACGGCGTGGTCGTAGTCCTCCAGCACCAGCATGCCGCCGCCGCCGGCGATGACGAAGCCGTCGCGGTCCTTGTCGTACGGACGCGAGGCGTTGGCCGGGGTCTCGTTGAAGCTGGTCGACAGCGCGCCCATCGCGTCGAACATCACGCTCATCGACCAGTGCAGGTCTTCGCCACCACCGGCGAACATGATGTCCTGTGCACCGTGGCGGATCATGTCCGCGGCGGCGCCGATGCAGTGCGCCGAGGTCGCGCAGGCGGCCGACAGCGAGTAGCTGACGCCCTTGATCTGGTAGGCCGTGGCCAGGCAGGCCGAGACCGTCGAGCACATCGTGCGCGGCACCATGTACGGGCCGACCTTGCGCACGCCACGTTCGCGCAGCAGGTCGACCGCGCCGATCTGCCACTCGCTGGAGCCGCCACCGGAACCGGCGATCAGGCCGGTACGCAGATTGCTGACCTGCTCGGGGCTGAGCCCGGCATCAGCGATGGCATCGCGCATGGACAGGTAGGCGAAGGCCGCCGCATCGCTCATGAAGCGCTTCTGCTTGCGGTCGATCAGCGCCTCCAGATCGAGGTCGACACGACCGCCGACCTGGCTGCGCAGGCCCGCTTCGGCGTGGTCAGCCAGGGCGGTGATGCCCGAGCGCCCTTCGCGCAGCGCGGCCGAAACGGTATCCAGATCATTGCCGAGGCAGGACGTGATGCCCATGCCGGTGATGACGACGCGACGCATCAGAAGCTCCCGGTTTCAGTGAACAGGCCGACGCGCAGATCGCGCGCGCTGTAGATTTCGCGGTCATCCACGTACATGCGGGCGTCCGACTGGGCCATCACCAGCTTGCGGTTGATGACACGGCTGATGTCGATCTCGTAGCGCACCAGCTTGGCCTCCGGCAGTACCTGGCCGGTGAACTTCACCTCGCCGCAGCCCAGTGCGCGGCCCTTGCCGGGGGCGCCCAGCCAGGTCAGGAAGAAGCCGGTCAGCTGCCACATGGCATCCAGGCCGAGGCAGCCGGGCATCACCGGGTCGCCGATGAAGTGGCAGCCGAAGAACCACAGGTCCGGGCGGATATCCAGTTCGGCGCGTACCATGCCCTTGCCATGCGGTCCGCCGTCCTCGCGGATGTCGGTGATGCGGTCGAACATCAGCATCGGATCGTTGGGCAAACGGCCGGCGGCGGCGCCGAACAGTTCACCGCGTGCGCTGGCCAGCAGCTGTTCGCGGTTGAACGCGTGGAGACGGGTCATGAAGCACAATCCTGGAAGCGGGGAAACAGGGAAACAAGCGCTCGAGGATGCCCGTGGAAACTGCGCCGATCAAACATTTCAACCGTACGCAACCGTAGTGTTTTCAATGGAATACGCGCATCCTGTTGATGTGCAACGACCATACTTCGGCGTGTGGCCCGTTCGGCACGCCCCCGCCCTTTCCGCCTGACATGACCCGACTGCGCAAGATCATCCACGTCGACATGGACGCGTTCTACGCGTCGGTGGAGCAGCGCGACGATCCGTCACTGCGCGGCAAGCCGGTGGTTGTGGCATGGCGTGGCGCTCGGTCGGTCGTATGCGCGGCGTCCTACGAGGCGCGCGTGTTCGGCGTGCGTTCGGCGATGCCCGCCGTGCGTGCCGAGCGCCTGTGCCCGGACGCGATCTTCGTGCCGCCGGACTTCGCACGTTACAAGGCGGTGTCACAGCAGGTACGCGCGATCTTCCTGCGCCACACCGATCTGGTCGAGCCGTTGTCGCTGGACGAGGCGTACCTGGATGTGACCGAGCCGAAGAGCGGCATCGAACTGGCCACCGACATCGCCCGTACCATCCGCACGCAGATCCGCGAGGAAACGAACCTGACTGCTTCAGCCGGGATCGCGCCGAACAAGTTCCTGGCCAAGATCGCTTCGGACTGGCGCAAGCCCGATGGCCAGTTCGTGATTCCGCCGCAGCGCGTGGATGCCTTCCTGCTGCCGCTGCCGGTGAACCGGGTGCCCGGCGTCGGCAAGGTGATGGAAGGCAAGCTGGCCGCGCGCGGCATCGTCACCTGCGGCGACCTGCGGCAGTGGGCACTGATCGATCTGGAAGAGGCGTTCGGCAGTTTTGGCCGCAGCCTGTACAACCGCGCACGCGGCATCGACGAGCGGCCGGTGGAGCCGGACCAGCAGGTGCAGTCGATTTCCTCGGAGGACACCTTCGCCGAAGACCTGCCGCTGGAAGACCTGGGCGAGGCGATCGTGCAGCTGGCGGAGAAGACCTGGAATGCCACGCGCAAGACCGAACGCGTTGGCCACACCGTGGTGCTGAAACTGAAGACCGCGCAGTTCCGCATTCTCACCCGCAGCTTCACCCCGGAGCGCCCGCCGGAATCGATGGAAGAACTGCGCGACATCGCGCTGGCCCTGCGCGCCCGCGTCGACCTGCCGGCGGAGACCCGCTACCGCCTGGTCGGCGTCGGCCTTGGTGGCTTCCGCGAAAAGGAACCGGTAGTGCAGGGCGAATTGTTCGAGCACACCCAGACCGATCGCTCCTGATCCTCCATCCACGCACGGCGTGGATCTACGTGTCGACCAAGGTCGACACCCACCAAGAGCAGGTCATTCCATCCCGACAGGTTGCAGAGACATGCCATCCAGACGGATTGCGGAGATCTGTCGAAGGCGGGGTGGGTCCGGTTGCGGGGGTGTCTGCGGCATGGATGCCGCGGCCAAGCCCCCAGGGATGGGTTTACGGCGTCCCCCGCAACCGGACCCACCTCGCCATCCCACGGATAGCCAGCGGTTGCTGTTGCTTCGGCTGTTGCCGTTGCATTGAGCAGGTGCAGGGCGCAGCCCTGCAAAAGCCTCCCCTACCTCATGGCCACTGCATCTCGCCCTTGGCCACCTTCGCACTCAGCTCCAGCGATGCCACGCCGTCCAGCTTCGGGTAGCGCACCTGCATCGCTTTCACCAGCGCCGTACTGTCCTTGGCCTTTGCCGTCTCGGCATCGAACGCGCGGATGTAGTCCGCAGTGAAGCGCAGCGCACTGGCATCCAGTGCGGCACCCGGCGCGTAATGCCCCGGCACCACCACCTTCGGCTTCAGTGCCTGCAACCGCTGCAGGGTCTGCAGCCAGTCGGCGTGCGACTTCGGCGTCTGCGTGTCGGCCATCCACACGTGTTCACCGGCCACCACCGGAATACCGCCGACGATCGCGCGCAGCGACGGCACCCACAGCACCGTGCGGTCCGGGGTCGGGCCATCCAGGCCGATCAGCGGCAGGCGCTGGCCTTCCAGCAGCAGGGCATCGCCGTCCAGTACCTGCGGCACCACGATGCGTGCCGGCACGTCGGCGCCCATCTTCGGTCCCCAGTAGGCCAGCTTGCCGGCCTGGGTCTGCTGGATGTGGGCGACGGTCTGCGCGGTGGCAACGATGCGCGCCTGCGGGAAGGCGTCCTGCAGGGTGGCCAGGCCGAAGTAGTAGTCCGGATCGCCGTGGCTGATGTAGATCGTGGTCAGCTGCTTGCCGCTGGCGCGGATCAGCTCGACCAGCTTGCGCGCATCGCTGGCACCAAACTGCGCATTGACCAGGATCGCGTCGTGGCGGCCTTCGATCAGCACCGAAGACACCGAGAACATCGCCTGCGGACCGGGATGGAAGGTCTGCAGGTGCAGCTGGGATTTCGTCGCCGTGGCCGGGGCCGTGGTGGCCGGTGCGGCCAGCAGCGGCGCACTGGTGAAGCTGGCGGCCAGGGCGAGGGGAAGCAGCAGGGCAGCGGTACGCATGGGAATTCCTTGTGTGGAGCCGGGCCAATGCCCGGCTGCATGTTTGCGTAGAGCCGAGCGTGGGCCCGGCTCTACAGAACAGGCGTGTCGATCAATACGCGGCCGTGATGATCTGCTTCGGATACGCATGCGCTTCCAGCTCGGCGACGAACGCGGCGCCGTAGTCGGCATAGCTGATGCGGCTGTGGCCGCTGGCATCGGCGAGGAAGGCCTTGGGCTGCACGCGGTACTGGCCGCGCTCTTCGCCCGGGCCGATTTCGGCGGCCGGCGAGAAGAAGGTCCAGTCCAGGTCGTCCACTGCCTGCAGGCGGTTGAACGCCTCACGGTGCGCCAGCGCGTACGCCTTGTAGGCCTCCGGGAAGGTGGGGGTATCGACCAGCTGCACGCCGGGTGCGACTTCCAGGCTGCCGGCACCGCCGACCACCACCAGGCGGGGCACGCCGGCCTTGCGTGCGGCGGCAGCCAGCTGCGCGGCGACCTCGCCGACGCGGCCGATGTCATCGCCCGGGCGCGGGCCGTAGGCGCTGGCCAGCACGTCGTGGCCGGCGATGGCGGCGACCAGGGCATCCTGGTCATCCAGCGAGGCGATCACCGGATGGGCACCGGCCAGTTCGGCCGGAAGATCCTGCGCGCTGCGCACGATGACGGTGAGTTCGTGGCCGTTGGCCAGCGCGTGGCGGGCGATCTGGCGGCCGATGTTGCCGGTGGAACCAACGAGGGCGATTTTCATGGCAGGACTCCGTGGGGCGGTGTGGGCTGGGAATGGGGCCACTCTAGGCTGCTGCAGTTGCTCGAAAAACAGCGTATAACGCGCTTGTTTGTTGCATGGATCGAGCATATGGACCGATTGACCGCCATTACGGTGTTCGTCGAGGTGGCCGAGCGCGGCAGCCTCACCGCCGCCGCCGAAGTGCTGGACATGTCACGGGCGATGGTCAGCCGCTACCTGGCCGAGGTCGAGGGCTGGCTGGGTGCGCGCCTGCTGCACCGGACCACGCGTCGGGTCAGCCTGACCGGCCCCGGTGAGGCGGCGCTGGCGCGCTTCCGGCAGATGCTGGCGATCGGCGAAGAACTGCAGGGCGAGCTGGCCAGTGATGATCCCGAGCCGCACGGCACGCTGCGGGTGACTGCCAGCGTGTCGTTCGGGCAGAGCCACCTGGCACGGGCGGTGGCCGGCTTCGTTGCGCGTCATCCAGCGGCGCGCATCGAGCTGCTGCTGGTCGACCGCACGGTGAACCTGGTGGAAGAGCGGGTGGACCTGGCCGTGCGCATCGCGCGCCAGATCGACCCCAGCCTGATCGCACGGCGGCTGGCCACCTGCCGCTCGGTGCTGTGCGCGACGCCGTCCTACCTGCAGGTGCGCGGCACGCCGACCGCCCCCGAGCACCTGGCCGCGCACAACTGCCTGACCCACCATTACGTTGGCAAGAGCCTGTGGCAGCTGCACCGCGATGGGCGTTCGCTGTCGGTGGCGGTGGGCGGCAACATCAGCGCCAACGAGGCCTCGCTGCTGCTGGAGGCGGTGCGCGCCGGTGCCGGTATCGCCATGCTGCCGACCTACCAGGTGGCGCCGCTGCTGCGCAGTGGTGAGCTGATCGAACTGCTGCCCGAATTCAGCCTGGACGAACTCGGCATTCATGCCGTGTACGCGTCACGGCGCCAGCAGCCCGCTATCATGCGGCGATTCCTGGATTTCCTGGGCGAGTGTTTCGCCAGCCCGGCCTTCCAGGATCTGGATTGGCGCCCGCCGGGCAAGGAGAACACATGAACCATGGACAGGCCTTGATCGACCACAACCGTGCTGCCTGGGACCGCCAGGCCAGCGAAGTGCGCGAATGGTCGCGCCCGGTGGAAAGTTCAACCATTGCCGCCGCGCGCGAAGGCCGCTGGCAGGTGCACCTGACGCCCCGTGCGTTGCCACTGGACTGGATGGGTGATGTGCGCGGCCGTCGCATCCTGTGCCTGGCCTCGGGCGGTGGCCAGCAGGCACCGGTGCTGGCCGCTGCGGGCGCTGACGTCACCGTGTTCGACCTGTCCGACGGGCAGCTGGAACAGGACCGCAGGGTCGCCGCGCGCGATGGCCTGCAGCTGCGCACCGTGCAGGGTGACATGCGCGATCTGCACGTGTTCGCCAACGACAGTTTCGATGTGGTGTTCCACCCGATCTCGAACCTGTATGTGCCTGATGTGCGCCCGGTGTGGACCGAATGCCGCCGCGTGCTGGCACGCGATGGCATGCTGATGGCCAGCTTCTACAATCCGGTGCTGTTCGTTGGTGCGCGCGATCCGCAGCTGGATGCGCAGGGCCTGATCCGGCCGCAGTACGCCATTCCCTATTCGGACCTGGAAGACCTGCCAGCGGCCGAACGCGAGGCGAAACTGGCCCGTGGCGACGCGCTGACCTTCGGCCACAGCCTGACCGAACTGATCGGTGGCCAGCTGGATGCCGGCTTCATCATCGATCGCTTCATGGAAGACTGGCAGCCGCAGCCGCGTTTCCTGATCGACCGTTATCTGCCCACCTTCCTGGCTACCCGCGCACGCCGCATCGGTTGAGGCGGATCGGTGCAAAAACCAGCGGCGTACAATGGACGGCCCCACGTCATGCAGGTGCCGTCCCTTGTCGTATCCCTATCCGCTGGTCGTGTTCGACCTTGATGGCACGCTGGTCGACAGCGCAGCTGATATCGCTGAAGCGCTGAACCGTACGCTGGAGGACATCGGTGTGGCACGCGTGCCGGAAGCCACGGTGCTGGGCTGGATCGGCGACGGTGTGCGCCGCCTGGTCGAACAGGCCGTGCATGCCGCGGGTCGTGAGGTCGACCTGGCCGAAGTGATGCCGGTATTCATGGTGCACTACCGCGAATGCCTGCTGCGCAGCCCGCGTCTGTTCGATGGCGTGGCTGAAGCGCTGGCGCAACTGCGTGCACGCAACGTGCCGCTGGCGATCTGCACCAACAAGCCCGAAGCGCTGGTGCCACCACTGCTGCAGCATCTGGGCATCGGTGATGCGTTCGCGCTGATACTGGGCGGCGATTCGCTGCCGCAGCGCAAGCCCAGTGGTGAACCGCTGCGGCACATCGCCGCGCACTTCGGGCTGCCGGTGGACGCCTGCCTGATGGTGGGTGATTCGTTGACCGACTACCGAGCCGCCGAAGATGCCGGCATGCCGATCGCGCTGGTGCGTTACGGCTACCCGCGCGGCCTGGACCTGGCCACCGCGCATGCGGTGGCGGTGATCGACGACCTGCGTGAACTGCCGGGGTTGCGGGGCTGAAGCAGGGGGTAGTGCCGGCCGCTGGCCGGCAACTCCGGGGACGTTGCCGAAGGTCATGATGTTGCCGGCCAGCGGCCGGCACTACCAATGACCATTGCGGTCACTTCGGCTGGTAACGCACGCTCAGCTGATATTCGCGGCCGGGCTGGTTGAACCACGCCACCGTTTCGTAGCGACGGTCGAAGACGTTGGCGGCACGTGCCAGCAGCGACCACGATGGCGTCAGTGCGTACTCGGCGCGCAGGTCCAGCGTGCCGTAGCCGCCAACCTTCACCGAGTTGCTGGCGTTGTCATAGCGCTTGCCCGCACCCTGCACGGTCAGGCCGGCACGGAAGTCGCCGAAACGGCGGTCGATGTCCAGGCGCGCGGTCTGCTGTGCACGTCGCGGCAGCCAGTTGTCGAACTGGGTGCTGCCGTGGGTGCGGTTGCGCGGATCGGTGTAGCTCAGCTGCGCGCTGATGTCGAAGCCGGCCAGCAGCACGCCACCGGTCAGCTCGGCGCCACGGATGCGCGCCTTCTCCACCTGCTGCATTTTCATCGTGGACGCATCGTAGGTGATCAGGTCATCGATGCGGGTTTCGTATACATCCAGGCCCCAGTGCCAGCCCTGACCCTGCTGCGAAACGCCAAGGTTGGTGCTCTTGGACTTCTCCGGATTCAACGTCGGCACGCCGCTCCACGGGTCGTACAGGTCGCTGAAGGTCGGCGCCTTGAACGCCGTGCCGTAGCTGGCATTGACGCGCAGACCATGCTCCAGCTGCATCGCCCAGCCGAGGCTGCCGGTGGCGTGGTTGCCGAACTGCTGGTTGTCGTCGTTGCGGGCACTGACCTGCAGCTGGTGGCGGCCGAAGCGGCCCTGGTACTGCACGAACACGCCGGTGTTGCGGCGGCTGTCGACGAGATACCCGGCGCTGCTGCCATCCAGGTTGTCCTCACTCCAGTCCACGCCGGTGCTCAGCAGCTGACCTTCGGCCAGCGTGATGTCACCCTGCAGCGAGGCGCTGTCACGATGGGTCTGCGCGCTGCCAAACACCCCCGGTGCGCCGAAGTTATCCGACTCGTTGTCACTGCGGCCGACGTTGGCAGTGAATGCCAGGCGTTCGGACGGGGTGAAGCGCACTTTGCCGGCCAGCACCTGCTGGCGGGTCTCCGAGTAGTTGTAGTAACCGTCGTAGTGGTTCTTGCCGTCGGCGCGCAATGCGCTGCCTTCCACGTTCCACTGGTCGTTGAAGGTATAACCGCCGCGAAGGCTCTTGGACAGGTTGCGGTAGCCGTCGCGGTCATGTTCGTCGGCAAAGCAGCCGGTGAACAGCGTCGCCGAGCCGCGGCAGGCATCGATGCCGTCGGAATGCTGGTAGGCGATGTCGGCGCCGAACCAGCCGCGCTCGGTACCGCCGCCGATGCCGCCGCTGGCTTCGCGCAGCCCGTTGCTGCCACCACCGAGCTGGAAGTGCGGGGCGAAATCGCCCTGGTTGCGGCGGGTGAAGATCTGGATCACGCCACCGATGGCGTCGGCACCGTACAGGCTCGACTGCGGTCCACGCACGATTTCGACGCGCTCGATCTGCGCCAGCGGCAGGTCCTGGTACATGGCCAGGCCGAGGTCGGCGCTGTTGATGCGCACACCATCGACCAGCACCACGGTGTGGCCCGAGTTGGTGCCGCGCAGGAACAGCGAGCTCTGCTTGCCGAGCCCGCCGGCATTGGTCAGGTTGATGCCGGCGCGGCCGCGCAGCAGCTCCTGCAGCGACGTGGCCTGGCTGGATTCGATCTGCGCGCGGTCGATCACCTGCGCCGGCGCGATGCTGTCCTGCAGCGCGATGGGGGTGCGGGTGGCGGTGACCAGGATCTGGTCGAGCGCCGTGGTGTCATCGGCGGCCTGGGCCAGCGCGGGCAGGGCGGCCAGCACGGCCAGGGACAGCATTCGGGACTGCAGCTTCATGGGGGACTCCAGGTGCCACGCACGCCCGCGCGGCGAAGGGGAGGAGCCGCGAAGGCAGGCACGCGCCGATGCCGCAGCACAGGCCGCGTCATCCAGCGCCATGCCCACCGCATCGCGACCTGAGGCTTCCGGGCCGGTCTCCGGGCTTGCCGCCGGGTGGCGCGAGGCCACCGTCCAGGCGCCTTCCCATGCCTGCGGCACAGTGGCGGTGTTGCCTGGAACTGACGTGCTTACCGTTGCGGGGGCAGCGCCGGCCTGGCGTGGAATCACGCGTCACCGGCTTCCCGTTTCAACCTGCCGGCCGAGGCCGCAGGTCACCTGGAAGTGCGCGCAGTCTACGGCATCGCAGGCGGCCCGTAGCACCGCGCTTGCTCGTCTGCCTTTGCCGTGCCTTTAGAATGGCCCCTCGATCCCGTGGTGCCGTTGCCGATGTCCGCCCGTTTTCCGCTGTTCCCGCGTTGCCTGTACAGGACGCACGCATGATCCTCGACCTGGTCCGCCATGCCGGCAACGGTCGCGATGAGTTCCTCGATGGCCGCAGCGATCCACCGCAGCTGGCCCGCCTGCCGCAGGAACTGGTCGACGCCTACGCCGCACAGCCCTGGGAACGGGTGATCAGTTCGCCACGGCTGCGCTCGCTGCACACGGCGATGGCCCTGGCCACCCCCCGTGGGCTGGACGTGGAAGCGGATGAGGAATGGGAAGAGCTGGATTTCGGCGATTGGGACGGGCAGTCGCTGTTCGACCTGCCGGAGGATGCACTGGCGGCCTTCCATGCCGACCCGCACGCGTTCCCGCCACCGAATGGCGAGAGCTGGGGCCACTTTGAGCGGCGCATCGCGCGCGCGCTGGATCGCCTGCTCGATGATGACGATCCGGTGCCGACGCTGGTGGTCAGCCATGGTGGCCCGCTGCGCATGGTGCTGTCGCAGGTCTGCGGCCTGCCGATGTCGCTGTGCTGGGCCCTGCGCATCGACCACGGCACGCGCCTGCGGGTGTGGCTGGAGCGCGGTGAGGTCGGGCTGGTGGGCGAGCTGCTGGAGCTGCAGCAGCCCTGAGCGCACTCGCCGGGCATGGCCCGGCGCTACCGATCCCGCATCACAATGGTAGTGCCGGCCGCTGGCCGGCATGCCCAGGAACGCGGACGCCTCAATCCTCGTCCACGCGCTCGGCCACGCTGTCCTCAGCGTCATCGTCAGCATCGAAGCGCTGCTCATGCACCGGGCCCGACGCCGGGCCGGCTGCCTTCAGCGGATGCGCGGCGATGCGCGCTTCGTAATCCTGCACCAGCGCCTCACGCTGCGGCTCGCTCAGTTCCTGCCAGTGGCAGTCCAGCAGTGCGCCTTCCAGCGAGTACAACAGGTTCAGGCTGGGCTTGAAGCCCGCGCGCCTGACCTTGACGAAGGCGCCCACGGCACCGATCGCGACCAGGTCTTCGCGGCTGCGCAGGCCGACCTGGCGCAGCCACGCCGCACTCTTCGGGCCGATGTTGCGCAGCTTCGGTGCGCTCATCCCAGCGCCTCGACGAACACGCGGGCGATGGCTTCCAGGCCAGCCTGGTCGTCGGCATCGAAGCGGCCGACCTTCGGGCTGTCGATATCGAACACGCCGATCAGTTCATCACCGCGCAGCAGCGGCACCACCAGTTCCGAGCGCGAGGCTGAATCGCAGGCGATGTGGCCGGGGAAGGCATCGACGTCGTCCACGCGCTGGGTCACGCGCTGGCTGGCGGCGGCACCGCACACGCCCTTGTCCAGCGGAATGCGCACGCAGGCCGGCAGGCCCTGGAACGGGCCGACCACCAGCTCCTTGCCGTCGTACAGGTAGAAGCCCACCCAGTTCAGGTCGGGCAGGGCGTGGTAGACCAGTGCCGAGAGGTTGGCCGCGTTGGCGATGCGGTCGGACTCGGCGTAGACCAGGCCACGGGCCTGTTCCAGCAGCTGAGCGTATTGTTCCGGCTTGCTGCCGGTGAGCGAGGCATTGGCGAACATGCCCGCAGTCTAGCAAGCGCGCCGGGCCGGCGATAATGCTCGCTCTGTTGCCCCGTTGGAGCCCATCGATGCCATTGCCCGTTACGCTGCCGCCCGCCCTGTTCGTCACCGGCACCGATACCGAGATCGGCAAGACCGCGGCCAGCACCGCGCTGCTGCATGCACTGCGCCGGCGCGGCCTGCGTGCGGTGGGTATGAAGCCGGTGGCCAGCGGCAGCGAGGATCTGGGCCAGGGCCTGCGCAACGAAGACGCATTGGCGCTGCAGGCGGCCAGCTGGCCGGTACCGGACTATGCCGATCTGAACCCATATGCGTTGCGCCAGCCGCTGGCACCGGAGCTGGCCGCTGCCGAGGATGGCGTGCACGTGGCGCTGGCGCCGATCGTGGCCGCGTTCGAGCGTCTGCGCGCGCAGGCCGATGTCGTGGTGGTGGAGGGTGTTGGCGGTTGGCTGGCACCGGTCTCGGCCACGCTCGACCAGCTCGACCTGGTGCGCGCATTGCGGCTGCCGGTGCTGCTGGTGGTGGGCATGCGGCTGGGCTGCGTCAACCATGCGCGACTGACCGCGCAGTCGCTGCAGGCCAGTGGCGTGGAGTGCCTGGGCTGGATCGGCAACCACATCGACCCGGCGATGCAGCGCCAGGATGAGAACATCGCAACGCTGCAGCAGCGCCTGCCGATGCCGTGCTGGGGGAGGCTGCCCAATCTTCCGGGGGCGGATGGTGAAGCGTTGGCGGCGCACCTGCTCGATTGATCCTGGGTAGTGCCGGCCGCTGGCCGGCAATCTCGATGCAATCACGTGCGTGCAGTTGCCGGCCAGCGGCCGGCACTACCGTGCTGCAGCCGCCAGCTCCCGCGCGATCGCACCCAACTGTTCCACCGCACCGATGAAGCGTGCATCCAGCGTCTGGCAGCACGACAGCCGCAGGCAGTGGCGGTAGCGCGCCCCGCGCGAATACACCTGGCCTGGCATGAACACGATGTCTTCCTGCAGCGCATGCTCGAACAGCTCGCGCGTATCCACGCCCGGCAGTTCCAGCCACAGCAGGAAGCCGCCCTGTGGCTCGGTGGCACGGGTGCCGACCGGGAAGTGTTCGGCCACCAGCTGGCGCAGCCGCCCGACCTGTTCGCGGTACAGCCGGCGCATGCGATGCAGGTGGTGCTCGTAGCTGCCCGCTTCCAGATACGCCGCCACCGCGTCGCCAAGCAGCTGCGGCTCGCCGCCGGTGGACTGGAATTTCAGCAGCGCGATGCGCTCGGCGAAGCGGCCGCCATCCAGCCAGCCGATGCGGTAATCCGGCGCCAGCGTCTTGGAGAAACCACCGACTACCATCACCCAGCCGTCGCGATCGAAGGCTTTCAGCAAGGGCGCCGGCGGTTCGCAGAACTGCAGCTCGGCATACACCGCATCCTCGATCAGCGGCAGCTGGCGTGCGTTGACCAGTTCGGCCAGGCGTTGCTTGGCGGCCGTCGGCATGGTGCAGCCCAGCGGGTTGTGCACGGTCGGCATCACCACCAGTGCGGCCAGCGATGTGTGTTCCAGCAGCGCATCCAGCGCATCCACATCCAGCCCATGCTGCGGGTGGGTGGGCAGCTCGATGGCCTGCAGGCCGAGGTTGGCCAGCAATGGGTAGAGGTTGAAGTAGGACGGCGCCTCGATGCCGACCGCGTCACCGGGCTGGGTCACTGCACGCAGCGCCAGCTGCAGCGCTTCCATCGCACCGTGGGTCAGCAGCAGGCGCTCGCTGTGGGTATGCAGCCCCATGCGCGGGCCACGGCGCACGATCTGCGCCAGCAGCCGGGGCGAGCCGTTCGGTCGTGCATAGGTTTCCACCGTCTGCTGGCCGTGGCGCAGCACCTGCGCGGTATGCCGGGCCAGCTGCGCGCCTGGATAGAACTGGCGACCACGTGGGCCGGCGAACGCCAGGTCGATTACACCCAGGCGGCGCTGTGCCTCCAGCACGCGGGCCATCAGCACCTGCTGCAGCGGCGCGGTGGGCGCGGACGGAGTGTCGCGCAGCGAACGTTCCGGCACCGACAGCCGTGGCGCAACCTCGAAACCGGCCTTGGGCCGCGGAATCACCAGGCCGGCGTCTTCCAGCTGGCGATAGGCCGCGATCACCGTGTTGAGGCTGAGCCTGCGCTGCGACGCCATCTGCCGCAGCGAGGGCAGGCGGCTGCCGACCGGAAGGCGGCCACCATGGATGGCTTCGGCCAACTCATCCGACAGCCGTTGGTAGCGGGGGGGAATCATCGAAGTCTGGTCATCTGTATCCATCGAACATCCCGCCATCTGGTGCTGTACCCATGATGATGGCGAGCCTAGCATGTCGTTGTCGTCCGGGCCTGATCGGGGCACGGCCGATACTTCCCAAGCGCACGGCTGGATGGCCGTGCGTCTTTTTTTGCAGGTAGTGCCGGCCGCTGGCCGGCAATCCCTGGATCCGGAACGGTGCGGTTGCCGGCCAGCGGCCGGCACTACCCAGGTCGTTACCGCATTGGCACCAGCGCTGCATCGCGCCGGTACAACGCCGGGAACTGCTTGCCCAGCGCGGCCAGCTTCGGTGCGTCGTAGTAGCGGATGTAGGCGGCCTGCAGGTAGTTGGTCATGTAGTTCTGGTGGTAGCTCTCGGCCGGGTAGAAGCGCTGGCCGCTGACCAGCTGGGTGACGATCGGCGCGCGGTAGCTGCCGGCCTGGCCGAGCTGGGCGATGTAGGCGCGGCTGGCCGCCTGCTGGCGTGCGTCATCACTGAAGATCGCCGAACGGTACTGGCTGCCGTGGTCGGGCCCCTGGCGGTTGAGCTGGGTCGGGTCGTGCACCACCGAGAAGAACACCTGCATCAACTGCCCATAGCTGACCTGCCGGGGGTCGTAGTCGATCTTCACCGCTTCGGCATGATCGGTCTGGCCACCGCTGACGCGCTCATAGCGCGCATTGGCCGCGCTGCCACCGATGTAGCCGGACACCGCATTGCTCACGCCCTTGACGTGTTGGAACACGCCCTGCACGCCCCAGAAGCAACCGCCGGCAAACACCACGCTGGCGTGGGTGGCGTCATCGCGGAACGCCGCATCGCCCGTGGGTACCGGTAGTGCCTGGGTCTGCGCGCTGGCTTCGACCGGTGCTGCGATGGCGCCGTGATCAACGAGTAGCACGCCGGCGATCAATGCCGTGGCCACGAGACCGGCAACACCGGCGGCGATGCCTTGTTCAAAGGAGAGTTTCATCGTGTGCTCCCGGTTCAACCGAAGGTAAAGGCATAGGCCTGCACGCCCGCATCGAGGAATTCGATCTCGAAGCGATGCGGGCCGACCGTGCCGCGCTGGCGGACCAGCTGGTACAGGCGGTGCTCGTCGACCACGCCGCTGCCATCGGCACCGACATCGCTGCCGGCATCGGCGGCGGGCAGCGGTTTGCCGTCCAGCCAGACACGGAAGCGCACCGGCGTGCCGTCGTGGGTCGGTGCCAGCACCAGGTGCAGGTCGCGCGCGTGGAACTGGAAGGCGATGCGGCCACCGGCCTGCTGCAGTTGTGCGGCTTCGTCGGTGACGGTCCAGCGCCCCGACAGTCCCCACTGGTTCAACGCCAGGGTGGTCGGCAAGGTGTAGTCGAACGCGGCATCGCTGCGCTGCCCGCCGGGCGAGGCGAACTGCTCGGCGCGGGCGTGGCCCAGATAGGTTTCCGGCGAGCGCAGGTTGCCCATGTCGGCCTGCGCGGCCACGCCCTTCAGGTCGGCGGCAGCGGGATCGGCCGGTGGCGGCAGACTGGTCTGGCCGGCTTCGGTCAGCAGGCGACGGATCATCTGTTCCGAGCGCGCGTAGTTGCCTTCGCCGAACTGGTGCCCGCGGATGTTGCCCTGCGCGTCGACGAAGTACTGCGCCGGCCAGTAGCGGTTGTTGAACGCGCGCCAGATCGTGTACTGGTTGTCGAGCGCCACCGGGTATTCGACCTTCAGCTGCTGCACCGCCTTCATCACGTTGCGCGGGTCACGCTCGAAGGCGAACTCCGGCGTGTGCACGCCGATCACCACCAGACCGTGGTCGCGGTAGCGGCGCTCCCATTCGTGCACGAACGGCATCGCGCGCAGGCAGTTGATGCACGAGTACGTCCAGAAATCGACCAGCACCACCTTGCCGCGCAGCTGCTGGGCTGTCAGCGGCGGACTGTTGAGCCAGCCGGTGGCGCCGTCCAGTGCGGGCAGGGTGCCTTCCACCGGCAGCGGTGCATCGGCCGCGGCGTTGGCACCGGTCATCATCATCATCGGCGGTGCCGCTGGCTGCGCACCGGGTACCGCGTCCAGCAGACCCTGCTCGATACGCGCAGTGCTGACCGTCGAAAGGCGGGTCAGCAGGCCGGTATCCCATCCCATGCCGATCGCCACTACGGCCAGCAGCGCAGCCACACCCAGCACCTTGCGCAGTACATCGCCGAGGCCAAGCCGCGCCTGCAGGGCACGGAACACGCGGCCGCCCACCCACACCGCCAGCGCCAGTGCGGTGATTGCACCCAGCGCATAGGCCAGCAGGAGCGCACTGGTACCGACGCTGGCGCCATGCAGGGCAGCACCGGTCAGCACCAGGCCGAGGATCGGCCCGGCGCAGGGTGCCCACAGCAGGCCCGTGGCGATGCCGATCAACAGCGAGGTCCATGCGCCGCCATGCCCAGCAGCATCAGCGGCATCGGCACGCGCGCTCAGGCGTGCACCCACACGCTGGAACGGCGCCAGCAGATGGTCGGCCAGTCGCGGCCACAGCAGCGCGACCGCGAACAACGCCATCAGCAGCAGGGCGATCCAGCGTCCGACCTGGTTGGCCTGCGCCACCCATTGGCTGCCCACCGCGGCCAGGCTGGCGACCACGGTGAAGGTCAGCGCCATGCCCAGCAGCAAGGGCAGCGTGCTGCGCAGGAAGGGACGGTCGGCACGCGCGAACACGAACGGCAGCACCGGCAGGATGCAGGGACTGAGCAGGGTCAGCGCGCCTCCGAGGTAGGCAAGCAGCAACAGCAGCATCGTCAGGCTCCGGAAGCAGGGGAAGAACCGACCGGCACCCGCCAGCCATCGGCAGTGCCGCCCTCGGCGGCACCGGGAACGAACACCATCGCCGCACCGTTCATGCAGTAGCGCAGCCCGGTCGGACGCGGGCCGTCGTTGAACACGTGGCCGAGATGGCCACCGCAGCGGCGGCAGTGCACCTCTACCCGCAGCATCCCGAAGGTGACGTCGCGGTCTTCGCCGATGGCGTTGTGCAGCGGCGCCCAGAAGCTGGGCCAGCCGGTACCGCTCTCGAACTTGGTGGACGAGGAGAACAGCGGCAGCGCACAGCCCGCGCAGGTGAAAGTGCCCTGCCGATGTTCCTTGTTGAGCGGGCTGCTGTACGGGCGCTCGGTGGCCTGCTGGCGCAGCACCGCGTACTGCGCCGGGGTCAGCTGCTGGCGCCACTGCGCATCGCTGTGCATGACCTCGAACTGTCGCGGCGGGCGCGCTTCAGCGGCCGCCGGCGCGGCGCGGCTGCAGGCCCCCAGGCCGAGCAGGCCGGCGGCGGTGGCAACACCGCCCAGGCCCAGCAGATGGCGGCGGGACAGGGACATGGCGGACTCCGGGAAGGGGCGACGGGGCCATGCTGCGCCCGCCCGGGTCAACGAATCCTCACGCAGGATTCAATTTTTCGTGAGGTATCGGCGGCCGTCCCGCGCCACAATGCAACCAGCCTCCCCACTGGCCCCGAGCTGCCGATGTCCACCAAACGCGTGCTGATCGTTGAAGACGATGCCCACATCGCCGACCTGCTGCGCATGCATCTGGGCGATGAGGGCTACGACGTCGCCCATGCCGCCAGTGGCGATGCCGGGCTGCGCCTGCTCGAGCAGGACGGCCCGTGGGATGCGCTGGTACTGGACGTGATGCTGCCCGGCGTGGATGGCCTGCAGGTGTGCCAGCGTGCACGCGCGATGGCGCGCTATGTGCCGATCATCATCATCAGTGCGCGTGGCAGCGAAACCCAGCGCATCGTCGGCCTGGAACTGGGTGCGGATGACTACCTGGCAAAGCCCTTCTCGATGCCGGAGCTGGTGGCACGGGTGCGCGCATTGCTGCGCCGGGCCGAAGCGATGGCGCAGAGTGCTCGCATCGATGCCGGCGCGATCGAACTGGGCGGCCTGCAGCTGGATCCGGTTGCGCGTACCGCCTCGGTGGATGGCAACGCGCTGGAGCTGACGCCGCGCGAGTTTGACCTGCTGCTGTTCTTCGCCCGTCATCCGGACCAGGTGTTCGCGCGCATGGAACTGCTCAACCAGGTCTGGGGCTACCAGCACGATGGCTACGAGCACACGGTCAACACCCACATCAATCGCCTGCGCAGCAAGATCGAGCCGGACCCGGCCAATCCACGGCGGCTGCTGACGGTGTGGGGCCGTGGCTACAAGCTGGTCGACCCGGCCGGGGCGGCGGCATGATCAGGCCGAACCTGTGGCAGAAGCTGGCGGTGGTGATCGCCGCGCTGATGCTGATGTGCTGCATGGCGCTGCTGGCGCTGCAGATGCGTGCCAATACCCGCCACGAGCAGGAGGTGGTGCAGCGGCTGTCGCTGGGCCTGGCCGAGCACATCGCGCAGCGCAGCGAGCTGATGGATACCAGCGGCATGCGTGATGCCGCGGTGCGCGCGCTGTTCGGCCAATTGATGGCGGTCAATCCCAGCGTCGAGGTCTATCTGCTGGACGACCAGGGCCGCATCCTCGGCCACGATGCGCCGACAGGCCATCTGGTGCGCAACCGGGTGGATGTGGCACCGCTGCGCCGGCTGCTGGCCGGTGCGCCGTTGCCGATCCTGGGCGATGACCCGCGCAGCACGGACGGCCGCAAGGTGTTCAGTGCCGCACCGTTGATCGTGCAGGGCCGCCAGGCCGGATACGTGTACGTGGTGCTGGTGGGCGAGCACAGGCAGATGCTCGCCGACGATCTTGCCGCCGGCAGCCAGTGGAACACCACCTGGTGGTCGGTGGTGCTGGTCGGCAGCCTGGGCCTGCTGGCCGGGCTGGTGGCCTTCTACTGGGTGACGCGCCCGCTGCGGCGGCTGACCCGGCGCATCCAGGCCTTCGATATCGACGCACCCACGCCGCTGCCGCCGCCGGAGCCGCTGCGCCCCGGTGAGCGCGACGAGCTGGTGATCCTGGAACACGCACACGCGCAGATGGCGCAGCGGCTGGGCGAGCAGTGGCAACAGCTGCGCCAGCAGGACCTGCAGCGCCGCGAACTGGTGGCCAACATCTCGCATGACCTGCGCACGCCGTTGTCGTCACTGCACGGCTACCTGGAAACACTGGCGCTGAAGGACGCCACGCTGTCGCCGGATGAGCGCCGGCGTTATCTCGGCATCGCCCTGGCGCAGAGTGCCAAGGTTGGTCGGCTGGCGCGCGCGCTGTTCGAACTGGCGCGGCTGGAGCACGGCGAAGTCCGTCTGGAGTGGGAGGTGTTCGCATTGCCGGAGCTGCTGCAGGACGTGCTGCAGAAGTTCGAGCTGGCGGCGCAGGCACGCAACCAGCGCCTGCATGCCGAGTTCCCGCCAGGCCTGCCGCTGGTGCGTGCCGATCTGGGCCTGGTCGAGCGGGTGCTGACCAACCTGCTCGACAACGCGTTGCGGCATGCGCCGGAGGGTGGCCGGATCGAGGTACGCCTGCGCGCGACGCCGGACAGCGTCGAGGTGAGCGTGGCCGATGATGGCCCTGGTGTTGCCCCTGCACTGCGCACGCAGCTGTTCCAGGCGCCGGCGGCGCTGGGGGCACGGCGCGGCGATAGCGGCGGGCTGGGCCTGCTGATCGTGCAGCGCATCGTGCAGCTGCATGGGCGCCGGATCGAATTGCGCGACAGCGAGCAGGGCGCGCTGTTCGTGTTTGCCTTGCCGCGCGCGGAACCGGCGGTCTAGCAGGTCGTCTCGCTCTCCACGGCACCGCCGCTTTCCAGCGGCAGGTGCAGGCGGATGCAGGCACCGCCCAGCTCCGAATCGGTCACTTCAACGTGGCCGCCATGCTTGTCGGCTACCACCTGCACCAGCGCCAGGCCGAGGCCGAACCCGGGGCTGCCCGGATCCAGCCGCACATAGGGTTGCAGCACCTGGCCGCGCAGTTCGGGTGCGATGCCGGGGCCGTCGTCCTCCACCTGCAGGCACAGCCAGCCGTCGTTTACCGTGCTGGCGATACGGATCTGCCGCCGTGCGTAGCGCAGGGCATTGCCGAGCAGGTTGCGCAACGCCAGTTCCAGCATGTGCCGGTTGACGTTGACCAGGCCTGCCGGCGACAGCACCTGCTGTACCGGCATCGGCAGCGGTGCGAACTGGGCCACCACGCCACGTACCAGTGCCGCCAGCTGCAGGCGCTGGCGGGTCAGCTGATGACAGCGGCCGAGCGCGGCGTACTCGACACCGGCATCGGTGAGGTGCTGCAGCCGATCAACGTCGGTGCGCAGGCCGCCCAGTGCATCGCGCTGTATCTCGTCGAGCGCGGTGTCCTCCAGGTCGGCCAGGCCGAAACGCATCCGCGCCAATGGCGTGCGCACTTCGTGCGCCACTGCCTGCGCCAGCACGCGCTGGCTTTCCAGCAGCTGCTGCAGCTGCTCGGCCATGTGGTTGAAGGCATTGGCCAGCGGCCGCACCAGCGCGGTGCCGGCGCGTGGCGCGCGCGTGTCCAGCTGGCCGTCGCGCATCTGCCGGGCGGCCTGGGCCAGCTGCGAAACGTCGCGCCACAGGCGGTAGACCATCACGTACATCGGCAGCGCCACGGCCACCATCAGGATCAGCAGCAGGATCGCCACGCCGGACACTTCGCTGTCCTGCCAGCCTTCCTCGGGCAACGCTTCATCCAGTGGCCCCAGCATCACGGCATAGTCGCTGTCGCCGATCCGCTGCAGGCTGCGCATGTGTTCCAGGTCGATCTGCACCCGGCCGTTGTTGAACGGCGGTCGCTGGCTGGCCGACAGCGCCTTCTCCGCCTCGGCCAGCGGCACCATCCGCAGGGCGTAGGCGAAGTCGGCGTCGAGCCCTCGTGCAAGCACCGGCCACTGCTCGCGCGGTGTTTCCGCGAAGCGTTGCTGCAGCAGCGCATGGGTGCCACGCATCTCGGCCAGCAGGCTGGCTTCGGTGCGGTCTTCCAGCAGCGCATCCCAGGCCCACAGGCCCAGCACGATCAGCAGCAGGTGGGCGACCAGGAAGCCGATGCCGTAGCGCAGGAAGTGGAAGGCGTGGCCACGCATCGCCGAGGGCGTGCGCTTCATCCCCATGCCGAGCGGCTGAACAGGTAGCCGCGTCCACGGACGGTCTTGATCCGCTCCGGTTGTTCAGGGTTGTCGCCCAGCTTGCGGCGCAGGCGCGAGATGCGTGCATCGATCGAACGGTCCAGGCCGTCAAAGGCGATGCCACGCAGGCCGCGCAGCAGTGCATCGCGGTCCAGGATCTGGCCGGCGTTGCTGGCCAGCAGGAACAGCAGGTCGAACTCGGCGGTGGTCAGCTCCAGCAGGCCGCCCTGCAGGTGCACATTGCGGGTGGACGGGTCGATGTTCAGCTCGCCGAAGCGCAGGCTGCCGTCGCGCGGTTCGACCCGGCGATGGCGGCGCAGGTGCGCACGCAGGCGGGCCAGCAGCACCCGCGGTTCGATGGGTTTGCCGATGTAATCGTCGGCCCCCAGCTCCAGTCCCAGCACCTGGTCGATGTTGTCGGTGCGGGCGGTCAGCACGCAGATGATGCCGTCATAGTGGGGTCGGATCTGCCGACACACTTCGAAACCATCCTGGTCGGGCAGGCCGACATCGAGCAGGACCAGGGCCGGCTTCTCGGCCAGGATCCGGGCCACCGCGCGCTCACCACTGCGCTCATGGGCCACCTGGTAGCCATGCCGCTGTAGATAGTCGCTGACCATCGTACCCAGGCGGGCATCGTCTTCGACCAGTACGATATCCAGCATTTTCAAGGCCTCCGTGGGCGCAAACGTACCGCCACGGCACGAGCGCGGCGATGCTATCCCAGCCTGCGGGCCGCCCGGGTCCCGGGGGCGGGCGCCATTCAGCCGGGGTTGCTGGCGCTCGGGCCGGGCCTCAGGCCTGGCAACAACTTGGCGTCCAGCATAGCTTGTTGCCGTTACAAAACGTTACCTTCGTGATACGTCTGGTGACCATCGCTGACAGCAAAGCGACTGACGCGGGGCAGGTGGGGCGCCGAGCATGGAGTCTCCTCCGCTCCGCGTGCCGTTCCCATGTCGCCCGCCGCCCTCTGCCTGCTGAACCCGTCCCGCCGTTGCCGCTGCGGAGATGCCCGATGAGCGGCGTGGTCGGGGCCTGGCTGCCGCCCGCCGAAGACGAGCACCTGCTGCAGCAGCTGGCGCCGATGCTGCGCGCCCTGCAGCAGCGGGGCAGGGGCCGCATCGGTTACTGGACCGACGCCGAGGCTGGCCTGGCGCTGGGCCACTGCCGGGCGCCGACCGATACCCCGCTGCAGCCGCTGAGCTCGGACTGCGGCCGTTACGTGTTGTGCCTGGACGGCCGCCTGTACAACCGCGCCGACCTGCAGTCGCAGCTGCGTGATCTGCCGCGCAGCTGCAGCGATGCCCGGTTGCTGCTGCAGGCGATCATCGAGTGGGGTGTGGAGCGGGCGCTGTCGCGCATCGAGGGAGCATTTGGCTTCAGTGTCTGGGACCGCGAGTCGCGCGCGTTGTGGCTGGCCCGTGATCCGGTCGGTGAGCGGCCGCTGTACTACGGCTGGTCCCAGGGCCAGTTCCTGTTCGCCTCGGAAATGAAGGCGTTGCAGGCCTTTGCCGGCTTCGCGCCAAGCATCGATCAGGATGCGCTGAGCCTGCTGCTGCGCCACGATTATGTGCCGGCACCGCACACCATCTACCGGGGCATCCACAAGCTGGTGGCTGGCGCGGTGCTGCGCGTTGATCTGGATGACCACGCTGCCGGTGGTTCCAGCCAGGCGGCGGAAGGGGGGGCGCGCTACTGGTGCGCACGCGACGCGATGCAGAGCGCATTGCAGGAACCCCTGCAGCCGGCGCCGAGCCTGGAGCAGGCCACCGATCAGCTGGAAGTGGTGTTGCAGAAGGCGATCGCTTCACGCATGCACTCGCCATTGGCGTGTGGCGCGTTCCTGTCCGGCGGCACCGACTCGTCGCTGGTGACGGCGATGATGCAGGCGCAGTCCACCTTGCCGATCGAGGCGTGGACGGTCGGCTTCGACGATCCCGGCCATGACGAGAGCGACTGGGCCTCGCAGGTCGCGCGGCATCTGGGTGTGCAGCACCATCTGCACCGGATGGACGCGCGCCAGGGCCTGGATCTGCTGCAGCGCCTGCCGCAGGTCTGGTGCGAGCCGTTCGCCGACGCCTCGCAGCTGCCGACCCTGCTGGCCAGTGAACTGCTGGGCGCGCGCAAGCCGGTGGCGCTCACAGGCGATGGTGGCGATGAACTGTTCTTCGGCCACCCCAGCTACGGCCGCGCACTGCGCAATGCGCGCCTGTGCGGTGGCCTGCCGGACTGGGTGCGCGACCTGGCGCGGCGCAGCGGCAACCGCATGAACGTCGAGCGTGGGCGCCTGGGAGGCTGGCGTGCGCTGGTGGCCGAGGTTGCCGCCAACGACGTGGAAGGGCATTACCTGCAGCGTGTGACCCGCTGGCGGCAGCCGGCGCAGGTGGTGCTGGGCGCGCGCGAGCCGATGACGATCTTCCAGCAGCAGGACACCGCGCTGCCGGCCGAGGCGCGCATCCAGCTGCTGGATTTCCGCATGGACCTGGCTGAGGGCATCCTCGCCAAGGTCGATCGCGCGGGCATGGCGGCGGGCGTGGAGACGCGTGCGCCGCTGCTGGACATGGAGGTGGTGCGCCTGGCCTGGCGCCTGCCGCAGCATCTGAAGTACCACGACGGTGAGCACAAGCGGATTCTCAAGCACCTGCTGGCGCGCTATCTGCCCGAGCCGCTGGTGTACCGCCCCAAGCGCGGTTTCGGTCCACCGATGGCGCGTTGGTTGGCGGGCCCGCTGCGCGATTGGGCGGAGGCGTTGCTGGACCCGCAGCTGCTGCGCAACCAGGGCTGCTTCGATGCGGCACGCGTGCGCGGTATCTGGGAAGCGTTCCTGCGGGGTGAGCGCAAGTGGCACACGCACCTGTGGAACGTGTTGATGTTCCAGGCGTGGCACCAGCACTGGCACGTCAATCGCGGGCGTTGAGATTCCTTCGCGGTTTGTTCTGCGTGGCGCAGGGCGGATGCCCTTGCGTACGAATGTCCTCCGGCGCCGGCCGTTGGCCGTCACCTCCCCCTTTACTTCGTACGCAAGGGCCTCCGCCCTGCGTTCGGAGTTCGTCGGCGCTTCCTTGAAAGGCGGCCGCGCGTGCTGCGCTCTACTCACCGCGCGCAGAGCCTCGTCGGGGCGGGTAGGGGGCTGGGCAAAGTAAAGGAGGAGGTGACGGCCAACGGCCGGCGCCGGGGGACATTTGCCCAGGCCCCTGCCTGCCCCGACGGGGCCCATCAGCTCGCAGAGACGTCGGGCGAAGACGCACTTCGGTATCCAAACGCCAGGCAAAAAAAGACCCGGCAGAGGGAGGGATCTGCCGGGTCCGGATTGCGCGGGGGGAGGGACCCACGCAATGAGCGTTGCGTCGCGTCAGTGGTTGTTCGCGTCCGCCGTTGATTCGTTGTAGCCCTGCACCAGTTCGGACCAGGCCTTGCCGGCCTGCAGGCCGAGACCGACCACGTCCTGCTGGGCCTGGCCCAGCCGCTGCAGGTTGTCCTGCCACAGCTGTGCGCCCTTGTTGAGCATCCCGGCCGCGTCGTCACTGCGGGCCAGTTCACCCAGCCAGCCGCCGGTCGCGGTCAGGTTGCGCTCCATCACCTTCAGCTGCACGCCGAACATGCTTTCCGCGTTCTCCAATGCCAACCGGTTCGCGCGGGTTGCCGCGGCGGCGAGCTGGCGGGTGGCATCACTGAAGCGATCGCTGAAGGCGGCGGCCATGGGGGCATCAGGGAGTGGCTTGATGCAATGCAGCATACGCCGTTGATGCGGCAATGCAACAAAAATAACAAAGGCGCCCAGGGCGCCTTTGAAACACCTTTCAGATCAATGGGTTGATCAGGACGCCGGGCCGCGGTAACGGCAACCGGATGTGCAGGTTTCGTGCACGGTGATCTCGCTCAGCGCCGGCAGGCTGGGCTTGAGTTCGTTCCAGATCCACACCGCCAGGTTCTCGCTGGTCGGGTTCTCCAGGCCGGGGATGTCATTGAGGTAGTGATGGTCCAGGCGGTCGTAGATCGGCTGGAAGGCCGCCTTCACGTCGCCGAAGTCCATGATCCAGCCGGTGTGCGCACCCGGCTCGCCCTCGACCTTCAGTTCCACCCGGAACGAGTGGCCGTGCAGGCGCGCGCACTTGTGCCCCGGCGGCACGTTGGGGAGGCGGTGCGCCGCCTCGAGCATGAAGACTTTGAAGATTTCCATGGCGCGATTGTACGCCGCAGGTGGCCGGTCATCCTGAGCGGATGTTGGGCTTTCGTGAAGTAACTCTTTCCATCCGGATGAAGAGATGATAGCTTCTCTTATATCCGTATGAAGAGATGTTATTGGCCGGACCCCGGTCAGGCATGGACTACTGCGGAACTACGTCGCCCTTTCCACCTCCCCCACATCGTCATGCCCAAGCACACCCTGCTCGTGGCGGCCCTGGCCGTCGCTCTGGCCGCGCCTTTGTCTGCCGCCGCCGAAACCTCCGCCGACGCCAGTGGCGAAGCCAGCACCCTGGCCGCCGTGCGCGTCACCGGTTCCAACATCAAGCGCACCGATACCGAGGCCTCCAACCCGGTGCAGGTGATCGGCCGCCAGCAGCTGGAACAGACCGGCAAGGCCACCGTGGCCGATGTGCTGCGTTCGATTTCGGCCAACACCGGCAACGCCAGCAACGAAACCACCAACAACGGCTGGGCCTCCGGCTCGGCCGGCATCGGCCTGCGTGGCCTGTCGCAGAAAAACACGCTGGTGCTGCTCAACGGCCGCCGCCTGGCCAACTACGGCTTCCCGGCCGGTGGCCTGTCCGACACCTTCGTCGATCTCAACGCGCTGCCGCTGGTTGCGGTCGAGCGCATCGAAGTGCTCAAGGACGGCGCCTCGGCCGTGTACGGCTCCGATGCCGTGGCCGGCGTGGTCAACATCATCACCCGGCAGAACTTCGAAGGCGCCGAGATCGGCGGCAGCTTCGGCGGTGCCGACCAGGGCGGCCTGCACGAGCAGAACCTGAAGTTCGTCGGCGGCCTCGGTGATCTCGACACCGATGGCTACAACATCCTCTTCAGCCTGCAGGGCTACAACCGCGAGCGCCTGGACCAGGACGAACGCAACCTGACCAAGAGCGGCATCTACACCGATGCGCCGGGTGGCCGCTGGAACGGCTGGTCGGCCAAGGGCGCGCGCTACTTGGTCAACGGCGTGTCGGTGCCGATGCTCGATGCCAACGGCAACTGCCCGACCGGTACCACCCGCGTTGCCAGCGCACCGATCGACGGCCTGGCCGGTGACACCTGCGGTTTCAACCAGGCACCGTTCACCACGTTGATCCCCTCGACCAAGCGCTACCAGGCCTATGCCAACGGTACCTTCCGCCTGAATGACAGTGTCGAGGCGTTCGGCGAAGTGCTGTACAGCCAGATCAAGAGCACCGCGTGGTTCGGCAGCAGCCCGTTCTTCACCCTGGAGAGCGGCCGCTTTGCATTGAACGCCGACAGCGGCCTGGCCGAGCCGGTGTCGTCGCTGCTGCCGGCCAACAATCCGTACAACCCGTACGGCCGTGCGATCCCGATCGAATACACGTTCTTCGACCTCGGCGGCACGCTCAAGACCAACCGCTCCACCGCCTATCGCGGCGTGTTCGGCCTGCGCGGCACCACCGCGAACTGGGATTGGGAAGTGGCTGCATTCGGTGCGCGCAGCAGCGAGCGCGAGAGTGTGTCCGGCGGCTTCGCCAACCGCTGGGCGCTGGCCAACGCACTGTCCACGGGCAGCTACAACCTGCTCAACCCGGCGGCCACGCCGCAGTCGGTGCGCGATTCGATCAACATCGCCACGCTGCGTCCGGCCGAATCCAAGCTGCAGGGCATCGACGCGAAGATTTCCGGCAGCCTGGGCCACACCTGGGCCGGCGAGATCGGCTTCGCGGCCGGTGCAGAGTGGCGCCGCGAGAAGCTCGATTCCAACAACCCGTGGCAGATCGATGCCGGCCTGCAGGTGCGCCCGGCCATCGCCGAAGTGCATGGCCAGCGCCAGGTCAGTGCCGCCTATGCAGAAGTGAACGTACCGCTGGCCTCGACGCTGGAGCTGTCCGCCGCTGCGCGTGCCGACCACTACGACGATTTCGGCGATGCGTTCTCGCCGAAGATCGGCCTGCGCTGGCAGCCGCTCGACTTCCTGCTGGTGCGTGCTTCGGCGTCGAAGGGCTTCCGCGCACCGTCGCTGTCGGAAAACTCCAACAGCACCAGCATCGCCTACGGCAGCGTGGTCGATCCGCGTGATCCGGACGTGCCGGGCTCGCGCCAGAACCCGACCTTCTTCACCGTCGGCAACAACGAACTGAAGCCCGAGCGCACCAAGAGCGTGAACTTCGGCGTGGTGCTGTCGCCATGGGCCAACACCAACCTGAGCGTGGACTACTACCGCATCCAGCTGGACAACCTGGTCGGCACCAACAACACCCAGACCCTGGTCAACGACAACGTGGCCGGTGCCGTGCAGCGCGATGAACGCGGCAAGCTGCAGGCGGTCTACAACCGCTACCAGAACCTGAGCGAGCTGAAGACCTCGGGCATCGACGTCGAACTGCGGCAGCGCATCCCGACCGCGGCACTGGGTGACTTCACCGTGTCCTCCGCCTACACCCACGTGCGCGACTACCGTCGCCCGACCGTGGTCGGTGGCCCGCTGGTGGACTACGCCGGCAGCAACCTGGGCGCGACCCTGCCCAAGGACAAGGCCACCACCACGCTGGACTGGAAGTACGGCGACTTCAACGCCGCCGTGACCTGGTACTACACCAGCGGCTATCGCCAGGAAGCCAGCACTGCAGCGAAGGCCGTGCAGCAGCGCGTCGGCAGCTACAGCCAGTACGACCTCTACCTGGCCTACACCGGCATCGACAAGCTGACCGTGTACGCCAAGGTGCAGAACCTGGCCGACAAGACGCCGCCGTACGACGCCTCGTTCCCGGGCATCCGCGCGCCGTACGATTTCAGCCAGTACGACCTGCGCGGCCGCTACTTCACGCTGGGCTTCGATTACCGCTTCTGATCCATCCGCCGCGGCCGGTCACCTGAAGGGACCGGCCGCGCGACTGTCTGCCGTTGTGTTCCAGGGGAGTCACCGTGTCCTTGCATCGCCGTGCCGTTCTTCCGTTGCTGCTTGCCGCCGCCGCCGTACTGTCCTCGCCGCAGCCGGCGCAGGCACAGAGTGCCTACTTCTTCCCGCAGGTTGCCGACGCAGCGGCGTTCGATGCAGCGGTGCCGACGCCGGAGCAGTTCCTCGGCTACCCGATCGGCAGCCGTTACACCCGGCACGACCAGCTGGTGGCGTATTTCCAGGAATTGGCGAAACGCTCGGACAAGATCAGCGTGCGCGAGATCGGCCGCAGCTATGAAGGCCGCCCGCTGCTGATCGCCACCGTCACCGCTGCAGGCAATCATGCGCGGCTGGAACAGATCCGCCAGCAGCACGCGACCCTGGCCGATCCGGCGCAGCCGCGCAGCGCCGCCGGTGACAGCCCGGTGGTGGTGTGGCTGGGCTACAGCGTGCATGGCAACGAGACCTCCAGTGCCGAAGCGGCAATGCTGACGGCGTACTACCTGGTGGCCAACCGCGGTGCCGAAACCCAGCAGTGGCTGCAGCAGGCGGTGGTGCTGTTCGACCCGGCACAGAATCCGGACGGCCGCGATCGCGCCGCCAACTGGCACAACGCGTGGGCCTCCGATCCGGCCTCGGCCGACCCGGCCGACAAGGAGCACGTCGAGCCGTTCCCGCAGGGCCGCACCAACCACTACTTCACCGATCTCAACCGCGACTGGCTGGCCCTGACCCAGCAGGACTCACGGCCGAAGGTGGAGGTGTTCCACCAGTGGTACCCGAACGTGCAGATCGACTTCCACGAAATGGGCAAGGACAGCACCTACTACTTCGAGCCCTCGCCGAAGAGCATGCACAGCCCGCTGATTCCCGCGGCGTCGTACGAATTCAACAAAACCCTGGCCAAGTACCACGCACAGGCGCTGGATGCGCTGGGGTCGCTGTACTACACCGGCGAGAATTTCGACAACTTCTCGCCGGTGTACGGCTCCACCTATCCGGACTTCCACGGTGCTGTCGGTGTTACCGTCGAGCAGGCCAGCTCGCGCGGCCGCGTGCAGGAATCGGTGAATGGCCTGCTGACCTTCCCCTTCACCATCCGCAACCAGGTCGCTACCGGCCTGGGCACCGTGCGTGGTGCGGTAGCTGAGCGCAGCGGCCTGTTCGACCTGCAGAAGCAGTTCTTCCAGAGCGCGCTGAAGCAGGCTGCGCAGCAGCCGGTGAAGAGTTTCGTGTTCGGTGATGCGCATGACCCGGCACTGACCCGTCGCCTGCTGGAACTGTTGTTGCTGCATCGCATCGATGTGCGCGCGCTGGATCGTGCCGTCACTGTCGATGGACAGCGTTTCGATGCCGGCAGTGCCTACGTGGTGCCGGTGCAGCAGGCGCAGTTCCGCCTGGTGCATTCGATCTTTGCCGAGACGCCGCCGATCAAGGGTGATGTGTTCTACGGCAGCACCAGCTATGCAATCGCACCGGCCTACGGCGTGGCCTTCGCGGGCAGCCGCAGTCGCATCGAAGGCGGCGCACGGGTTTCCGCGCTGCCGGCGGAGCAGGGCGCGGTACTGGGCGGCCAGGCCGGATTCGCGTACGCGATCGACTGGCGCGACTACAACGCCGGGCGCGCGCTGGCTGCGCTGCAGGGCAAGGGAGTGAGCGCACGTGCGGCGTTCCAGCCGTTCACCACCGCGACCGCGCAGGGCGATGTCAGCTTCGCCGCCGGCAGCCTGGTCATTCCGGTTGCCGGGCAATCGCTGCAGGGCGCGGCGCTGCTTGAGGCAGTGACGTCGGCCGCGGGCGAGGCAGGTGTGCAGGTGCATGCGCTGTCCAGCGGCCGCAGCCGCGAAGGCATCGACCTCGGCAGTGACGGCGTCAAGGCACTGCGCAAGCCCGCAGTTGCGCTGGTGATGGGCGAGGGCGTGGCCGCCACTGAAATCGGATCGGCATGGTTCCTGCTCGACCAGCAGCTGCACCTGCCGGCCAGCAAGCTGGACCCGCAGCAGCTGGGCAAGGTGCCGCTGGACCGCTACACCACCATCGTGTTGTCCGGCGGCACCTATACCGGCGTCGATGCCACGGCGGTGGCCGCACTGAAGCGCTGGGTACAGGCCGGCGGTTCGCTGGTGACCTATGGCAGCGCCTCGAAGTGGGCGATTGAACAGAAGCTGGCCGACGGCGAGAAGCTCGGCAAGGAAGAAGGTGCTGCTGACGAAAGCCGCCGCGCGTTCGGCGATCAGCGCGACATCGCTGCGATCGAGCGGGTCAGTGGCAACATCCTCAGTGCCGACGTGGATACCAGCCATCCGCTGGCGTTCGGCGTGCCGCGCCGGCAGCTGGCGATCAACAAGGAAAACACGGTGACGCTGCAGCCGAGTACGAACTCGTTTTCCACGGTGGTGCGCATCGATACGCCACCGCGGGTGAACGGTTACCTGTCCGAGCGCAACCGTACGCGGGTGGCAGGCAGTGCGTGGCTGCTGGTGTCGGCGCAGGGGCAGGGCAACGTGGTGCTGTTTGCCGATGATCCGGCGCACCGCAAGTACTGGCACGGAACAGACCGACTGCTGATCAACGCGATCTTCTTCGGGAATCTGGTGAATCCGAGTAAAGCGCGGGGTTGAGGGTTTGCGCGCCTTGATTGATGCGTGTGTGGGAGGCCGGGCGGGCTGCGCAGGACACGCCGTAAACCCGTCCTTGGGGGCTCGATGGCGCCATCCATGGCGCCAACGGTCCTGCGCAGCCCGCCCGGCCTCCCCTTGGCAGTTTCCTGCGGGCGCGGACGCATCAGACCCCAAGGCGGGAGCAAGGGCAAAAGCAAAAGCAAAAGCAGCATTCCCGGCTTCGGCTTCGGCTTCGGCTTCGGCTTTTGCCTTTGAATTTGAATTTGAATTTGAATTTGAATTTGATCTTTCTTCTCCCGGCTACCCGGCGGGACAAGTAGGCGCTGGTGATCTCTGAAGCGGCGCAGGGCGCAGTGGGTGCAAAACCGTGAGCGCCATGGATGGCGCGATCGAGCCCTCATGGATGGGTTTACGGCGTGTTTTGCACCCACTGCGCCCTGCGCCGCCCCAAGTCGAACCATCCGCGTGCTTTCACCCACGGTAGCCCGCAACAAAAAAAGGACGGCGCGTCAGCGCCGTCCCTCGATAGCCCCCGCGCAGCGGGAAGCACCATCCATGTCAGCTGGAATCAGCCGGCGCGACCGCCGCCGTTGCCACCCTGGCCGCGGCCACGGCCGCCACCATTGCCGCCACCGCCACGACGCTGGCCCTGACCGGCGCCTGCACGCTGCTGGCCATTGCCACCGCCCTCGCGACGGCCACCACCGGCCTTCTTCGGGCCCGCATGTGCATGGCGCGGTGCATCGCCGTGCGGACGGCGCGCGTGGCTCTTGCGCGGTGCGCGCTCGCCGGTATCGTGCTCGGCCTTGCCCGGTGCACTGTTGCCCCAGCGGATCGGCGTCTGCAGCTCGAAGCCCGGCACGTCGCGGATGTCCATGTCGCGGCCCAGCAGGCGAGTGATCGCACGCAGCAGCTTCACTTCGTCCTGCGCCACCAGCGAAATCGCCTGGCCGGTGGCACCGTTACGGCCGGTACGGCCGATGCGGTGCACGTAGTCCTCGGCCACCATCGGCAGGTCGAAGTTGATCACCTTCGGCAGCTCGTTGATGTCGATGCCACGCGCGGCGATGTCGGTGGCCACCAGCACGGTCACCCGGCCGGCCTTGAAGTCACCCAGTGCACGCAGGCGCTGGCCCTGGCTCTTGTTGCCGTGGATCGCCGCGGTCTTGATGCCCGACTTTTCCAGGAACGTGGCCAGCTTGTCGCTGCCGTGCTTGGTACGGGCGAAGACCAGGGTCTGCTCGCGGCTGTCCTGGGCCAGCAGGTGCAGCAGCAGGTCACGCTTGCGGCTGCCATCGACCGGGTGCACGCGGTGGGTGATGGTTTCGGCCACGGTGTTCTTCGGCGTCACCTGGATCTGTTCCGGGTTGCGCATGAACTCCAGCGCCAACTGGCGGATGTTGTCCTCGAAGGTGGCCGAGAACAGCAGGGTCTGGCGGTTCTGCTTCGGCAGCTTGGCCAGGATGCGCTTGATCGACGGCAGGAAGCCCATGTCGAGCATGCGGTCGGCTTCGTCCAGCACCAGCAGTTCAATGCCGGACAGGTCAATGCTGCGGCGTTCCAGGTGGTCGATCAGGCGGCCCGGGCAGGCCACCAGCAGGTCCACGCCACGGCGCAGGATGTCCAGCTGGTTGCCCATGCCGACGCCGCCGTAGATGCATGCGCTGGGGATGCGCAGGTACTTGCTGTAGCCGCGCAGGCTGTCATGCACCTGGGTGGCCAGCTCGCGGGTCGGGGCCAGGATCAGCGCGCGCGGCTTGCGCGGGCCGCTGCGCACTTCCTGGGAGGCAGTGCCCAGGTGCTGCAGCAGCGGCAGGCCGAAGGCGGCGGTCTTGCCGGTACCGGTCTGTGCGCCGGCCAGCAGGTCGCGACCGGCCAGTGCCAGCGGGATCGCCTGCTGCTGGATCGGGGTCGGGTTTTCGTAGCCCTGCTCGGCAAGCGCACGCAGCAGGAAGGGCGCCAGGCCCAGCGATTCAAAAGACATTGAGATTGCTCCAAGTACAAGAAACGCCTGTCCGAACGGACAGACGGGGGCAGATCAAACTGATCGGCTGACTCGGAGCGTTCCCGTGAACCGCGCTGCGAGAATTGGGTGCAGCCGGCACGAAGCGCAGGCTGGAATGCGTGACGAACGGCGTCGGAGTGGGGGCGGGCGAAGAGGGCGGACCCTGGTCGCCGGCGATCCCGGAGGGAAACGGACGGCCGCTGCAGACTCCGCAAGTCTAAACGATGTTTGAGACTTCACGCAAAAAGGCCTGTTCAGGTAAGGGGTTCTCTCTGCAGGGCTGCGCCCTGCACCCGCAGAGGCTGAAGCAACGGCAAAGGCCGGATTCCTGTGGGTAGGCGGGGTGGGTCCGGTGGCAGGGGACGCTGCAAGTACGTCCATGTAAGCTCGGTCGCCGCATCCATGCGGCTCACGCCCCTGCCACCGGACCCACCCCGCCTTCGACAGTTTTCCGCGATCTGCAGTAGATCCACGCCATGCGTGGATGCTCTTCGTTCAATTGTCGAAATACTCGATTTCAATGGAGATTCATCCACGCATGGCGTGGATCTACTGGCCACCGGCCTACTGTCGAAGGCGGGGTACTGTGGGTTTGCGGGGTGTGAGCGGCATGGATGCCGCGACCAAGCCCCCATGGACGGGTTTACGGCGTCCCCGCAAACCCACAGTGCCCCGCCATCCCACGGAATGCCCGCTGTTGCTGTTGCCCTGGCTTGAAGCAGGTGCAGGGCTGCAAGCCCTGCCGAACCCCCCACTACGGTAGGGTGGGCCGATGCCGCGCTGCAGCTTGGCGTCGCCGCAGATTTGATTACACTTGAAACTTGTTTGCCCACGACTCCGGACACCCACCCATGAAGCTTGGTTCTTTGAAGGAAGGCGGCCGCGACGGCACCCTGATCGTCGTCTCGCGTGACCTGCGCCACGGCGTGCGCGCCACCGGCATTGCCGCCACCCTGCAGCAGGCCCTGGAAGACTGGAGCCATATCGCGCCGCGCCTGAACGCCCTGTACGAATCGCTCAACGCCGGCGATGCCGATGGCGTGTTCGACCTCGACCCGCAGGCACTGGCCGCGCCGATGCCGCGTGCCTATGAGTTCGTCGATGGCAGCGCCTACCTGCCGCATGTCGAGCGCGTGCGCCGCGCCCGTGGCGCCGAGGTGCCGGAGAGCTTCTACACCGACCCGCTGATGTACCAGGCCACCAGTGCCGGTTTCCATGGCCCGCGCGATGCGGTCAAGGTGGTCAGCGAGGACTACGGCATCGACCTGGAAGCGGAGATCGTGGTGATCACCGACGACGTGCCGATGGCGGCCACCCCGGAACAGGCTGCGGGCCATATCCAGCTGGTCGGCCTGGTCAACGATGTCTCGCTGCGCAACCTGATCCCGGGCGAGCTGGCCAAGGGCTTCGGCTTCCTGCAGTCCAAGCCGCGTTCGGCGCTGTCGCCGGTGTTCGTCACCCCCGATGAGCTGGGCGCTGCGTGGCAGGACAGCAAGGTGCACCTGCCGCTGCTGACCCACATCAACGGCCAGTGGTTCGGTGCGCCGGAAGCAGGCGTGGACATGCAGTTCAACTTCGCCCAGCTGGTCGCGCATGCGGCCAAGACCCGTCCGCTGGGCGCCGGCACCATCGTCGGCTCGGGCACCATCGCCAACGAAGACACCAGCAAGGGCGCATCGTGCTTTGCCGAGCAGCGCGTGGTGGAGACCCTGCGCGACGGCAAGCCGAGCACGCCGTTCATGTCCTTCGGCGACGTGGTCCGCATCGAGATGCTCGATGCGGCGGGCAACAGCATCTTCGGTGCGATCGAGCAGCGCATCGAACAGGCGGTCAAGCCCTGAGCATGGAGGCGGCGATGGAGATCCCGGTCGACGACGGCATCGTGCTGTACACCTACTGGCGATCCAGCGCCGCCTACCGCGTGCGCATCGGCCTGGAGCTGAAGGGCCTGGCCTGGGAGGCGCGGCCGGTGCACCTGGTCCGCGAAGGTGGCGAGCAGCACCTCGACGCCTACCGCACGCTCAACCCGCAGCAACTGGTGCCGACCCTGCTGCACGAGGGGCATGCGCTGACCCAGTCGCTGGCGATCCTCGAGTACCTTGACGAGCGCTTCCCACAGGTGCCGCTGCTGCCGGCCGACGCCGCCGGCCGTGCGCGGGTGCGTGCGCTGGCCCAGCTGGTGGCTTGCGACATCCATCCGATCAACAACCTGCGGGTGATGCAGTACCTGGAGCGCAGCCTGCAGGTGCCGGCCGACGCCCGCACGCAGTGGACCCTGCACTGGATGGCCGAAGGCTTCGCTGCCATGGAGGCAATGTTGGCCAACAGCAGCGCTACGGGCACGTTCTGCCACGGCGACCGCCCCGGACTGGCCGACCTCTGCCTGCTGCCGCAGCTGTACAACGCACACCGCTTCGGCCTGGACCTGACGCCGTACCCGACCCTGCGCCGCATCGAAGCGACATGCCAGGCACTGGACGCCTTCGACCGCGCGCGCCCGGAAAACCAGCCCGACGCCGCCTGAACGAAAAAGGGGACGGAGGGGATTAAGTCGTTTATGCACTTACGACTTAATCCCCTCCGTCCCCTTTTTCGTGCGGTCAGAAGCCGTGGGTGATGCTGGGTGCGCCCGCCGAGAAATCCGCGTACGGGTCGTGCTCGCCGCTGCTGCCCTCGGACAGGCGGAACTTCAGGGCCAGGCCATCGCGCGAGTCGGCTGCGCGCAGCGCTTCCTCCTGGTCGATCACCCCGGCCTTGGCCAGTCGGAACAGACACTGGTCGAAACTCTCCATGCCTTCTTCCAGCGAGCCTTCCATCGCCGCCTTGATCTCGTGCACCTGGCCGCGGCGCAGCAGGTCACGGATCATCGGCGTGTTGATCAGCACCTCGGTGGCCGGCAGGCGACGGCCTTCCTTGTTCTTCACCAGACGCTGGCTGATCACCGCGCGCAGGTTCAGCGCCAGGTTCATCAGCACGTTCTTGTGCGCGCTTTCCGGGAAGAAGTTGAGGATGCGCTCGATGGTCTGGTCGGCGTTGTTGGAGTGCAGGGTGGCCAGGCACAGGTGGCCGGTTTCGGCGAAGGCGATGGCCGCCTCCATCGTTTCCGCATCCAGGATCTCGCCGATCAGGATCACGTCCGGCGCTTCACGCATCGCGTTCTTCAGCGCGTTGTGGAAGGCATGGGTGTCCAGCCCGACCTCGCGCTGGTTGACGATCGACATCTTGTGCTTGTGCAGGTACTCGATCGGGTCCTCGATGGTGAGGATGTGACCGGTGGTGGTGCTGTTGCGGTGGTCGATCATCGACGCCAGCGAGGTGGACTTGCCGGAACCGGTGGACCCCACCACCAGCACCAGCCCGCGCGGGGTCATGATGACGTCCTTCAGCACCTGCGGAAGGTTCAGCTCCTCGATGCTCGGGATGCGGCTGCGGATGGCGCGGATGACCATGCCGACTTCGCCCCGCTGCTTGAACACGTTGACGCGGAAGCGCCCGGCATCGGGCAGGGCGATGGCCATGTTGAGCTCCAGCTCGCGCTCGAACTGTGGCACCTGGCCTTCGTCCATCAGCGAGTAGGCGATCTTCTTGACCATGCCCGGCGGCAGGCCGGTGTTGCCCAGCGGATAAAGCTTCCCCTCGATCTTGATGTAGACCGGTGCTCCGGTGGTCAGGAACATGTCCGAAGCGTTCTTTTCGGTCATCAGCTTCAGGAAGTAGCCGATATCCATTGCGAATTTTCCCCAACGAAACGGCCGACGCCCGTTGCCAGCACGGTGTCGGCTTGACGACAATGGCCGTGAACCGACAACCGGTACGGCCTCCCCAATGAAACGACTTAGCTTCGCACGAATGCGCCATGGCCTGTATGTGATGGCGTTTGCATTCGCACTGTCTGCCCCCGCCTGGGCACAGGACGGCGCACTGGAACTGGCTCAGGCCCGGCAGGCGGTCGACAAGGCCACCCAGGCCGACGCCGACCAGTACGCCCCGGATCTGATCGGGCTGGCCCGGCAGGGGCTGGAGCAGGCCCAGCGTGCCGCCGGCGACCGCCGCGAGCGCAAGAACGCCCCGGCGATCGCCCTGCGCGCCGCCGCCGATGCCGACCTGGCCCGCGCCCGCAGCGAGGAAGCCACCGTCACCGCGCAGCTGCAGCTGCGCCGCAACGAGGTCAACCAGCTGCAACGCCAGCTGTCGACCGGGGAGGACCGCCGGTGAAGCCGATGACTGCCGCAACCCTGGCCGCGCTGCTGGCGCTGCCGACCCTGGCCATGGCCGCCGACAACCCGATGGTGGCGCAGCTGAGCCAGCGCCTGATGGCCATCCAGGCCAATCCCGACACCGCTGAGCTGGGCGCCTTCGAGCGCATGCAGGCCCAGCAGGCCATCGCCACCCTGGACAAGGCCAAGCGCCGGGATCAGGAGCTGGCCACTTACCTGGCCGAGCGCCGGGTGGAGATTGCCGAGACCGCCGTGCGCACCGCGATGGCCGCGCGCGAGGTCGACCGCCTGGAGCGGACCCGCAGCGACCTGCTGATCGAGGCCAGCCGCCGCGATGCCGCCCGTGCCCGCCAGGAAGCCGAGCAGCTGCGCATGCAGGCGCAGATGCAGGCCGAGGAGGCCGAGCGCCTGCGCCAGGCCGCCGAGGCCGAGACCCTGGCCCGCCAGGACGCCGAGAACGCCCTGACCAGCGTGGCCGGCAAGCAGCAGCAGCGTCTCAGCGCCGCTCAGCAGAACGCCGCCAAGCTGGCCCGCGAGGAAGCCGAGCTGGTGTCCGGGCAGAAGCTGCCGGGCTCGAAGTTCGATGGCCGAGGTGAGGTCTTCACTTTCAATGGTGACGCATTCGCCGCTGGCGCCTCCAGCCTGTCCGGTGGGGCCCGCAACCAGGCCAAGGCACTGGCCGAGTACCTGAACATCGGCAAGAAGGGCCGCCTGCGGATCGAGGCCTATGACAGCGCCAACGGGGTCGGTCAGAAACGTGCCGAAGCCCTGCGCGATGCCCTGGTCGCGGCGGGTGTCGCCAGCAACCGGATCCAGCTCAGCGGCAAGAAGGCGGCGTCCACCCGGGCACGCTCGGCCGAGGTCATCGTCGCCCCGTAATTGCTTGATATTGTTTGTTTTTCGTTGCGATGAGCATTCAGCCTGAACCCCGCCCCGGCGGGGTTCGGTCTTTTTGCCGCAGGGGTCTTGTACCCCGCCTTGAGCAGGCGTAGGGTCAATCGTCCGGGACGCAATGCCGCGGACCGGACGATGGGAGGGCCGGGCCGATGCAAACAGGGCGCGAACCGCAGCGAATCGACGTGCGCAGGCCAGTGCCGCAGGTCGTTGCAGGCGTCCAGGTGGCCATCGACCGGCGCTCCTCCATGAACAACGCCCCGTGCCTTGCGGCCGGGGCGTTCGTGTATCTGTCGAAGGAGGTCCATCATGTTTGAAGATCAGCCCCAGAGCGAGATCGACGCCCGTCGCGCGCGTGATCCGGAGTTCAGGGCACTCCATGACCAGCACCGCAAGTTGAACAAGAAGTGCATGGACGCGGAGTTGGGTGTACTCCCGATCGATGATGTCACCCTGGGTCGCATGAAGCGCGAGAAGCTGCTGGCCAAGCAACGACTTCTGCGAATGTACGAAACACCGCTCCCAACGACGTCCCCCACGCTTTGACGCACCTCGTCACGCCCGGAACGGCGTGACCCGGCCATCGATGGCCCCGCCGGACGCTCCTGCCCCGGCATCGCGGCACCGCCGATGAGGCGGCCGCGCCAAGGCACCACAAGCGGTGGTGCCTTGGCCTGCAGGCACAACTCACCGATGCGGGCGGTACTGGTCTCCTCGTCGATCCGGGGCCGTCCGCATCTCTTTTTGCGAAGGGCACCCCGCTGTCCTGCCGACCTGACTTTCATCGCCATCCGTCGGATAATCATCGGTCCGGCCCAGTGTGGCGCGAATCGAAAGTCCTCCGAATGCCCATCCATTCTTCCGTCCTCGAACTCATCGGCCAGACCCCGATCGTCAAGGCCCAGCGCCTGGACACCGGCGTCTGCGAGCTCTACCTGAAGCTGGAGAGCGCCAACCCGGGCGGATCGATCAAGGATCGCATCGGCCTGTCGATGATCGAGGCGGCGGAGCAGCGCGGCGACCTGAAGCCCGGTGCCACCCTGGTCGAGGGCACGGCCGGCAACACCGGCCTGGGCCTCGCTCTGGTGGCCCAGCAGAAGGGCTACAAGCTGATCCTGGTTGTTCCCGACAAGATGAGCCGCGAGAAGATCTTCAACCTGAAGGCGATGGGCGCCGAAGTCCGCCTGACCCGCTCGGACGTGGCCAAGGGCCATCCGGAGTACTACCAGGACCTGGCCAAGACCATCGCCGAGCAGACCCCGGGCGCCTACTTCATCAACCAGTTCGGCAACCCGGACAACCCGGCTGCGCATGAATTCGGTACCGGCCCGGAGATCCTCGAGCAGATGGGCGGCGACCTCGATGCCATCGTGTTCGGCTGCGGCAGTTCCGGCACCATGACCGGCCTGTCTCGCGCCTTCGCCAAGCTGTCGCCGAAGACCGAGCTGGTGCTGGCCGACCCGGTTGGCTCGATCCTGGCCGAGTACATCAACGACGGCAATCTGAACGACAAGTCGGGCAGCTGGCTGGTGGAAGGCATCGGCGAGGACTTCCTGCCGTCGATCTCCGATTTCAGCCGCGTCAAGAAGGCTTATGCCATCAGCGACGCCGAGAGCTTCCACACCGCACGCGAACTGCTGGGCAAGGAAGGCATCCTGGGTGGCTCGTCCACCGGCACCCTGCTGGCCGCCGGCCTGAAGTACTGCAAGGAGCAGACCACGCCGAAGAAGGTGCTGGTGCTGGTACCGGATACCGGCAACAAGTACCTGTCGAAGATGTACAACGACTACTGGATGCTGGACAACGGCTTCCTGCAGCGCCCGCAGCACGGCGACCTGCGCGACCTGATCCTGCGCCCGTACGGCCAGCGCGACACCGTGGTGATCGGCCCGAACGACCTGCTGACCACGGCCTACCAGCGCATGAAGCTGTACGACGTGTCGCAGCTGCCGGTGATGGATGGTGACCAGCTGGTCGGCATCGTCGACGAAAGCGACGTGCTGCTGCACGTGTATGGCGATGAGGCCCGCTTCCGCGACAGTGTCGCCACCGCGATGGTCAGCAAGCTGGACCGGCTGGACGTGAAGTCGCCGATCGAGGCGCTGCTGCCGGTGTTCGACCGCGGCCAGGTGGCGATCGTGATGGACGGCGACGCCTTCCTGGGCCTGATCACCCGTATCGACCTGCTGAACTACCTGCGCCGTCGCGTGCAGTAAGCCGCTGATCGAAGACGTTCGCTGCTGAATTCCGGTTTATCCGCGTCAAAGGTCGTTAAGGCCGCGCTGGTAGACTTCCGCACCTTCGATGGCGCCGTGCGTCGGCGCCCCTCAGGAAACAACATGTCCAACGCTACTTCCCAGGATCGCGCCCTGGCCCTGGCTACCCTGGCCATCCACGGTGGCCAGTCGCCCGACCCCAGCACCGGCGCGGTGATGCCGCCGATCTACGCCACCTCGACCTATGCGCAGTCCAGCCCGGGCGAGCATCAGGGCTTCGAGTACTCGCGTACCCACAACCCGACCCGCTTCGCCTATGAGCGTTGCGTGGCGTCGCTGGAAGGCGGTACCCGTGGCTTCGCCTTCGCTTCGGGCATGGCGGCCAGCTCGACCGTGATCGAGCTGCTGGACGCCGGCAGCCACGTGGTGGCGATGGACGATATCTACGGCGGCAGCTTCCGCCTGTTCGAGCGCGTGCGTCGCCGCACCGCCGGGCTGGACTTCAGCTTCGTCGACCTGACCGATCTGGCCGCGTTCGAGGCCGCCATCACGTCGAAGACGAAGATGGTCTGGATCGAGACCCCGACCAACCCGATGCTGAAGATCGTCGACATCGCTGCGGTCGCTGCCATCGCCAAGCGCCATGGCCTGATCGTGGTGGTCGACAACACCTTCGCCTCGCCGATGCTGCAGCGTCCGCTGGAGCTGGGCGCGGACCTGGTGCTGCATTCGGCCACCAAGTACCTCAACGGCCATTCGGACATGGTCGGTGGCATGGCCGTGGTCGGCGACAACGCCGAACTGGCCGAGCAGATGGCCTTCCTGCAGAACTCGGTGGGTGGCGTACAGGGCCCGTTCGACAGCTTCCTAGCCCTGCGTGGCCTGAAGACCCTGCCGCTGCGCATGAAGGCGCACTGCGCCAACGCGCTGGCCCTGGCGCAGTGGCTGGAGAAGCACCCGGCCGTGGAAAAGGTGATCTACCCGGGCCTGCCGTCGCACCCGCAGCATGAGCTGGCCGGCAAGCAGATGGCCGGTTACGGTGGCATCGTCTCGATCGTGCTGAAGGGCGGTTTCGAGGCGGCCAAGCGCTTCTGCGAGAAGACCGAACTGTTCACCCTGGCCGAATCGCTCGGCGGCGTGGAAAGCCTGGTGAACCACCCGGCGGTGATGACGCATGCCTCGATCCCGGTTGCGCGGCGGGAACAGTTGGGCATCAGCGACGCGCTGGTAAGGCTGAGCGTGGGTGTTGAAGAGTTGGGGGATCTGCAGGTGGATCTGGAACGGGCGCTGGTGCAGCAGGCCGGCTGATGGGAATCCTCTCGGTTTTCGGCAAGCATCGTTCGCTGACGTTCGAACTGAGCCAGCGCGAAGTGCTGGGCCGCTATCGTGGCGCCAGTTTCGGCCTGCTGTGGTCGTTGATCAGCCCATTCCTGATGCTGCTGGTCTACACCCTGGCCTTCGGCTTCGTGATGAAAGGCCGCTGGCCGGGATCGACAGGATCGACCACCGACTTCGCCCTGATCCTGTTCGCGGGACTGACCGTGCACGGGTTCTTCGCTGAGTGCTTCACCCGTGCGCCGCAGCTGATCGTAGCCAATACCGGCTACGTGAAGCGTGTGGTGTTCCCGCTGGACATCCTGGTGTGGAGCATGACCTTCTCGGCGCTGTTCCACCTGTTGATGAACATGGTGGTGCTGCTGCTGCTGCAGCTGGCGATCAAGGGCAGTATCCCGGCCACGGCCATCCTGCTGCCGGTGGTGGTCATCCCGCTGGTGATCCTCACCGCTGGCGTGGGCTGGATCGTCTCGTCGCTGGGCGTATACCTGCGTGATATTGGCCAGTTCGCCGGGGTGATGGCGGCGGCGATGCTGTTCCTGTCCTCCGCCATCGTGCCGGTTGAATCGGTGCCGGAAAGCTATCGCATCGTGTTCGAGCTGAATCCCCTGACTTTCATCATCGACCAGGTACGCGAAGTGGTGATCTGGGGCCGCCTGCCCGACTGGGCCGGCCTTGGTGTCTACACCCTGATCGCGTGTGCGGTGGCTCTGCTGGGCCATCGCATGTTCAACAAGCTGCGCGTGGGGTTTGCCGATGTCCTCTGAGCTGACCGACGGCGACATCGTCATCGACGTGCAGGGCGTGGGCAAGTCGTACCACATGTACGAACGTCCCTCGCACCGCCTGTTGCAGGCCCTGGCCGGCAAGCGCAAATCCTTCTACAAGGATTTCTGGGCGCTGCGTGGCGTCAGTTTCTCGATCCGCCGCGGGCAGACGGTGGGTATTGTCGGTCGCAACGGCTCGGGCAAGTCCACCCTGCTGCAGATGATCGCCGGCACCCTCAACCCGACCGAAGGGCGCATCACAGTCAAAGGGCGGGTCGCGGCCCTGCTTGAACTGGGTAGCGGCTTCAATCCGGAATTCACCGGGCGCGAGAATGTGTACCTGAATGCCACGATCCTCGGCCTGACCCGGCCGCAGATCGAAGCGCGCATGGACAGCATCCTGGCTTTCGCCGACATCGGTGAATTCATCGACCAGCCGGTGCGCAGCTACTCCAGCGGCATGTCGGTGCGCCTGGCCTTTGCCGTGATTGCTCATGTCGATGCCGACATCCTGATCATCGACGAGGCACTGGCCGTAGGTGACGCCTTCTTCTCGCAGAAGTGCATGCGCTTCCTGCGCGAGTTCCAGAAAAACGGAACGCTGCTGTTCGTCAGCCATGACGCGGCCGCGGTGACCAATCTGTGCGAAAGCGCTGTGTGGCTGCAGCACGGCCAGATGCGCCTGTCGGGCACGTCGCAGGAAGTGATCGAAGCGTACATGACCGAGCAGCACGTGGTAGGCCGTCGCGAGGCGGGCGCGGACGACGTGGTGGTCGAAAAGAAACAAAGACGCCTGGCCACCGATGCGCCGGACTTCCGCCTTGAGGCGCTGCAGGCCGCTGGTGCCAGCAACCGCATCGCGTTGTTCCAGTTCGATCCGGACAATGTCGGGCAGGAATTTGGTGCCCAGGGTGCGCGCATCGTTGATGTGGCGCTGAACGATGAGGAGGGGGCGCCGCTGGGCATGGCCGAGGGCGGCGAACTGGTCCGCCTGCGCATCCGTGTCGAGCTGATGCAGGCGCTGGACAGCGTGATCGTCGGCTTCTACGTCAAGGATCGCCTGGGGCAGCGCCTGTTCGGCGACAACAGCTACTTCGCCTGCAAGGACAGCCCCGTGGGCGGCCAGGCGGGTGAAAGCATCGTAGCCTCGTTCCTGTTCCGCATGCCGGTGATGCCGTCCGGTTCCTACATGATCGATGCTGCGGTGGCCTCCGGCGACCAGCACGATCACACCCAGCAGCACTGGATCCACGACGCGCTGGAGTTCCGCGCGATCGACGAGACGATGCGCTTCGGCCTGGTGGGCCTGCCCATGCTGGCCATCGATATCACCAAGGAATCCTGATGATCGAGTTCACCGGCGAACGTTTCGTCCCCACCGAACAGGGTGTCATCCGCCAGGAGCACCTGCACCGGTACGCGTGGTGCCTGCCCCTGGTGGAAGGCAAGGACGTGCTGGATGTGGCCAGCGGTGAAGGCTATGGCAGCGCGATGCTGGCCAGCCGCGCGCGTTCGGTCAGGGGCGTGGACATTTCCCATGATGCCGTTGCACACGCTGCGGAGCGCTACGCCGACCGCACCAACCTGCAGTACCTGCAGGGGTCGGCTGCAGCGATTCCGCTGCCGGACGCCAGTGTTGACGTCGTGATCTCGTTCGAGACGATCGAACACCTGTACGAGCAGGAAGAGATGATGTCCGAGATCCGCCGCGTGCTGCGGCCGGATGGCGTGATGATCATGTCCTCCCCGAACAAGGAGGTCTACTCCGACCGCGCTGGCTACCACAACGAGTACCACGTGAAGGAGCTGTACCTGGGCGAGTTCCAGGCATTGGTCTCGCGGCATTTTCCTGCCTCGCGCCTGTGCGGGCACCGCATGTCGGTCTGTTCGACCATCACGCTGCTCGATGATGGCCCGGCACAGCCGGTGTACCAGGCGTTGACCGATACCGGCGAAGGCGTGCAGGAGCGTGCTGCCGTCATTCCCGATGCGGTCTACTTCGTGGTTGTGGCGGCGGCCGATGCCTCGCTGTTGCCGCAGTTGCCCGCGTCCATCCTGTATACCGAAGCCGAAGACCTCTACGCCCATCATCATGAAGTCGCGCGCTGGGCGCAGGCACAGGATGCTGAAATCGGTGAGCTGCGCGGCCATGTGGTACGCGAGCAGGGCGTGGTGGCAGAGCTGCATGGCCAGCTTGATGCGGCGCGCGAGCAGCAGCAAGCGCAGCAGGATGCACTGGCTGGCGAGAAGGCCAGGGCCGAACGTCTGGAAAAGGCGATGGCCGAAATCTGGGATGCGCGCACGCATCTGCAGCAGCAGATCAATGCCGTCTCCGGCTTGACCGATGCCGCGCGCAGCGCCCTGCAGCAGCAGCATGCGCAGATCGAGCAGCTGATGCAGCGTTCCGGGGTCACCCAGCCGGCGGCAGGAGGATTGGTCGCAGGGGGAGAGTCGCAGGACGTCTCAGCGGTACTGGAGTCGTATCGTGCCGAGCTTGAGTCACTGCAGGCCCTGACCGCCTCGCTGATCGCCTCCCGCTCCTGGCGCATCACCAAGCCGATCCGCTTGGCGGGCCGCGTGCTGCGAGGCGAGTGGCACGCGGTGTTGCAGTCATTACGCAACTCCGGATTGGCTCGCCATCCCTTGATGAAGCCCTTCGTTCCGATGGCCAAGCGCATGCTGCTGAGCCAGGCAGCAGCGGTTCCTGCACCGCTGGATGGGCTGCTGCTGGAAGAAGTACGCCGCGACCCGCAGTCGGTGCAACAGAGCCTGTGTTTTGCCGATGTCGTGGATCCGGTCGTCAGCATCGTCATACCCACCTACGGCAACTACGAGCAGAGCCTGGCCTGCGTGGCCTCGATCGCACGCGTGGGTGCACGCGTATCGTTCGAGGTACTGGTACTGGAGGATGCTTCCGGTGATGCGCGGATCGATGCACTGGGCAGCATTCCGGGCCTGCGCTATCACGTCAATCCGGAGAACCTCGGTTTCCTGCGCTCCTGCAACCAGGCGTTGACGCTGGCCAAGGGCCGTTACGTCTACCTGCTCAACAACGACACCGAAGTGCGGCCGGGCTGGCTGGATGCTTTGGTGGACGTTTTCCAGTCGCATCCGGATGCCGGCCTGGTGGGCTCCAAACTGGTCTACCCGGATGGCCGCCTGCAGGAAGCAGGTGGCATCGTCTGGTCAGATGGCAGCGCGTGGAATTTCGGGCGCCTGCAGGATCCATCCCTGCCGGCCTATGGCTATCTGAAGGAAGCAGATTACATCTCCGGTGCCTCGATCATGCTGCCGCTACAGCTGTTCCAGGAGCTCGGTGGCTTCGACGAGCATTTTGCGCCGGCCTACTACGAAGACACCGACATCGCCTTCCGTGTGCGCGAGCGTGGGTTGAAGGTCTACATGCAGCCGGCATCGGTCGTGGTGCATTACGAGGGCGTGTCCAGCGGCACCGATGAGAGCAGTGGAGTCAAGGCGTGGCAGGCGGTCAACCGCGACAAGTTCCTCGCGCGCTGGATGCCGATCCTGGAGCAGGGCCAGTTCGCCAATGGCGAACATGTGTTCCTCGCACGGGACCGTTCGCGCAACAAGCGCCACGTGCTGGTAGTGGACCACTATATTCCGCAGCCTGACCGTGATGCCGGCTCGCGCGCGACCTGCCAGGTGATGCATACCCTGCTGGAAGAGGGATGCCAGGTAACCTTCTGGCCCGCCAATGCCTACTACGATGACCAGTACGCGCCGCCACTGCAGCGCAAGGGCATCGAAGTGATGTATGGGGTCGGCTGTGTTGGCGCGGCTGGGTTCGAGGCCTGGATGGCCGCCAATGGCCAGTATCTGGACGTGGTGATTCTCAACCGGCCGCATGTGTCGGCTGAGCTGGTAGCCAGCGTACGCCGCCATAGCCGGGCCACTGTCATCTATTACGGGCACGACATCCATCACCTGCGCATGCAGCAGCAGTTGCAGCTGCAGCCGGACGACGATCTGGCGCGTGAGGCCGCGCGCTTCCGTGATTTCGAGTACACCCTCTGGCAGCAGGCGGACGTGGTGCTGTATCCATCCACGGACGAAACCACCCATGTACGTGCGTGGCTGGCCAGCCATGCGCCATCGGCCGGGACCCGCGCCGAGACCATTCCGTTGTACGCCTATGAGCCTGTTGCCGATGCCGATGTGCCGGGCCCTGAGCAGCGCCGCGACATCCTGTTCGTGGCCGGCTTCGCGCATGCGCCCAATGTGGACGCCGCTCAGTGGTTTGTCAGCGACGTGTTGCCCCGGGTACAGGCACAGGTACCGTCGGTCCGGTTGAGCCTGGTTGGCTCCAGCCCGCGTCCGGAAATCCAGGCGATGGCGTCTGAACGCATCGATGTGACCGGATACGTCAGTGACGAAGTCCTGGCCGGTTGGTACCGGCGCGCGCGCGTGGCGGTTGCACCGTTGCGTTTCGGCGGTGGGGTCAAGGGCAAGGTGCTGGAAAGCCTGCGCAATGGCCTGCCGTGCGTGACCACGCCGATTGGCATGCAGGGCCTGGGAGATGCAACGGCATTCATGCCCACCGCTGAGGACGCTGAAGGCATGGCCGCGCAGATTGTGTCGTTGCTCGGCGATGATGCGCGGTGGCAGCAGGTGTCTGATGGCGGCCGGGCATTTATTGCACAGCATTACTCCGATGACGCACTGCGGCGGATTCTGACCGCCGCTATTGCGGCACGCTGAGGCACCGTTCTGTCCCCGCCCGCATTGACGCTGGCGGGGACGTGGCCAATCGTCGGTCCTGCGGGGGGACGTGAACGCGGGCTTTACGCTGTGGTGCGCATGGGTAAGAATGCCTCGTTTCCGCCGCCCTCCGGTGGCGATCGGTAGGGAGCACTGCATGGGGATTCAATCGCGCGCGTTGCTGGCATGCGTGCTGGCGTTGGCCCTGACGGCCTGTTGTGACGAGGCTGGCCGCCGCCGCGCGGGAGCCGTCGGAACCACGTCCGAGGCGCCGGGCATGCAGGCTGCTGTCACCGACGCGTCCGTTGCCGGCATGAACCTGGTCCATGCCAGTGTTGCGGGCATGGTGGTCGAACCCAGGGTGCTCAAGCTGGATTGCAGCGGCGCGGCCGGAGCGTCCGCCGAAGTGCAGGTGGCGTGGAAGTCCGAGGTTCCGAATGCCGCCTTCGTGCAGATCACGGTTGGCAGCCTCACGCAGACACCCAAGGTCTGGGTGGAAGGTACGGCTGCGGGCACGGAGGCCACCGGACCATGGATCAATGACGGTTCGGTATTGACCTTCAGTGACGGCAACGGCAATACCCTTGCCACTGTTCGCGCGGTAGCCACCGCTTGCCCGTCCCGTTGATGGCATGCGGACCCTGCGTCCTCGTTTCCTGCCCATTGGAGCAGTTCCTTGAAAATGCCTGTGTTTGGATTCGGCGCAAGCCGGTTCGTGCTCGCGTCATTGGTCGCGGCGTCCCACTTGTGGTCGAACATGCCGCATGGATATGCAGCCTACGCGGTATGGGCATTCTTCGTGCTCAGCGGCTTCCTGATGACGCTGGTGTTGACCACCAAGTACGGCTTTGATCGCACCGGCCTGAAGGCGTATGCGTTCAACCGCTTCATGCGGATCTTCCCGCTGTATTGGCTGGCCGCGATCATGGGCCTGCTGACGCTCTGGTACTACGGCAGTGTCGGCATTGACCTGCGCCCGATCAATGGCGAGTTCCACATGCCTCGTGGCCTGCAGGACTGGGCCTACGTAGTCACGCTGTTCCCGGGCATTACCCGCGGAGGCCTGCCGGTTCCGGTGGCGAATGCGCTGGCCATTGAAGTGGGCTTCTATCTGTTGATGCCGATGATGGCAACCTCGCGTGGTGCAGCCGCACTTGGTGTGGTCATCGGCGCCCTTATCAATCTCAAGCTTGGCATCCATCAGGACAGCTTCGGTGAGCGTTACGCGACCTTCCTGCCTTGCCTGCTGCCGTTCGCGACCGGCGCCCTGGTCTGCCATTACCGTGAATCCCTGGCGCGAGTCCGCATGCCGGCCATCAGCTGCGCGGCCTGGTTGCTGCATGGAGCAGTCTGGTTCTTCGTGCCGAGCTGGCCGTGGGACTGGGGCCTGTATGCGTCCTTGTTGCTTTCGGCGTGGATGGTGGTGTCACTGCATCAGCAACGTGGCGGCAAGCTGGACAAGATGCTGGGCGATCTGAGCTATCCGATCTATCTGATCCACACCACGGTGGCAGCCTGGTTCGTCTGTGCCTGTGGATTTACCCGCCCGTTCACGACCTTCTTCCTGCCAGCGTTCGCGGCCACGGTCGCGCTGTCCTGGCTGATCGTCGTGTTGATCGATCGCCCCTTGTCGCGCCTGAAGCGCAAGCCGCCTGCGCACGTGGTTGAGGCGCGCTGAGAAAGGGCTGCGCCAGGAAGACTGAAGAAAGCCGGTGCGGTGAAGTCCGCACCGGCTTTTTTTCGGCCGGGGTTGTTGTGGCTCAGCGTCAGTGTGCCGTGGAGCTGCTTGTGCAAGAAGGCAGATCGAGCTGCTGCTGGGCCAGGACCCCTTGGCTGTCCGAGCGGACCAATGACAGTACCGAGTGATGGGGGAGCGCATGCTCCACGGTCAGTGCTGGCTCCGCCGGAGCGGTGCTGGCCAGCAGCGTGCGTTGTGCACCGATCGAATCGACCCACAACTGGGCGCCGAACGGTGCCAGGTCATGGGTTTCAAAATGGATGCGAACCGGTTGCGTTGCGGAGGTGCCACCGGCGCAGCTTCCGGAAAGCGGCTCTGCCAGCAGCGAGGCATTGACCGGCGCACCAGCGATTCGATGATCGAAGCGCTGCTCCTGTACTGCCCCAGGGCCAAAACCCGGCACCGTTGCCAGTGACGGATACAGGCGGTTCCGGATCTGGAAGCGGTTGGAGAAGATGTTCAGCTGCTTGTCCACCAGCAGCGAAATCAACTTGACCCGCTCTTCCTCGGGGTAACCGCACACCGTCATGATGTCGGGGCAGGCGGTTGGCGGCGTGTGCGGATCGGTGGCCAGGCGCTGCATGGCCAGGGCGGTGTTCTGCCAGTAGGGGATCAGGTAATGCGGCAGTTTCCAGTTGTAGCGCGATGCCTGCCACTGCACGGCCAGCAGGCCGGCGATCAGCAGCAGGATGGCGCCCTGCTCGACGAACCGGGCCTTGGGTGATGTGCGCGCCGAAGCCGGCGCGGACGCGGATGCACCGGAACGGGTCAGCCGGTAGTGGAACATCACCGCGATGGCGACCAGATTGATCTGATAGGACATCACATAACGGGGCTGATGCAGGTAGTTCCAATCGAATGCCGGCACGCGGCTGAGGATGATGCCGGCGGTCAGTGCATACGCGACCAGCATCAGGAATGTGGCCATCGCCAGTGTCCGGTTGTAGGTACGCCTCCGCCAGGCGCCGAATACGGTCACCCAGAAGAACACCTGCAGGGCCAGAACGGCTCCGGCGCAGACCAGGACCGCTGTCTGCGTGGCCTTGGGGAATCGAGCCGACAACAGTTCCAGATGGATCAGGCCGTCCGAGAACGGAATCAGCAATCCTTTCAGCGCATCGGCGGTCAACAGTGATTCGGCAAGGCCACGGCTGGGCAGCATGGTGGCGCCCGTGCCTGCCCGCATGGCAACCCACCACAGGAAACCCCGGACCAGGATCAGGGCGACCACCGCAGCAACGAGGGCGATTGCCTTGTCACGCCGTGAGGCGATCAGCAGTGGCACGCAGGCGAGCGCGGTTGCGATCACCAGGACCAGCGCGATCTCGTCGGTACACAGCCCCAGCAACAGCGTGGCAGCAAACACGAGCCACGGGCGGGCCTGCTGCAGTTGGGTCATCACCAGCGAGAAATACAACGCGCCCAGCAGCAGTGGGATGTATCCAAGCGTTGCCAGCGGCCAGGTGAAGATATTGGAGCTGTTGAGCGACAGGCCCAGCGCGAAGACCAGGCCGATGCACAACCAGGCGTAGGCATTGCGCATCGGGCTGGCCAGTGCGTGGCGTGGCATTTCACGTGCCACGGCACAGCACCAGGCGATACCGATGAGGATGCCGATCAGGCCTTCAACACGGAAGTCCATGTCGAAGTACTTGGTGTGGAACAGGAGTACCAGTTTCTGCAGCGGTTGTGCATGGTCGCCCACGCCGCGCTGCATGAACAGGTCCAGGAAAGTCAGCGAGCCGTCGAAGTAGCGCGGCAGGAAACTTTCCAGGAAATACCAGGCATCGGACTGCACCAGCGGTGTAGCAACAGCATCACTGAACAACAGCGCGTTGCAGGAGGCGGCGATTGCAAGCAGCACGCCGAACGCGCGCAGCATGAACGCGAGCGACCCGATGCCAGGCCGGGTCAGCGGCCTGGCGGGTGCCTTGTGGGCCTCACTCATGCGTACTGCCTCAGTGCCGCGTCGGCTGCCTCCATGACCGCGTCCAGTTGCGGTTCCACGCCAATCCATAGCGGCATGCGCACCAGCCGCTGGCTGATGTCATCGGTCACGGTCATCGGCGAGCCGGTGCGACCGTAGGTCGTGCCCGCCGGCGAGGAGTGCAGGGGGATGTAGTGGAATACGGTCTGCACGCCCCGCGCCTTCATCTCCTGGATGAACTGGCTGCGAGCTTCCAATGACGGCAGCAGCATGTAGTACATGTGCGCATTGTGGCTGCAGTGCGCTGGAATCGTCGGACGGGTCAGGCGCCCTTCTGCTTCGTGCGCGGCCGCCCACTGGTGGTAGCGCTCCCAGATAGCAAGGCGGCGCTGGGTGATGTCCTCGGCCGAGTCCATCTGCGCAGCCAGGAATGCAGCGGTGATCTCACCGGGCAGGAAGGAAGAACCTACATCCACCCAGGTGTACTTGTCGACCTGCCCACGGAAGAAGCGGCTGCGGTTGGTGCCCTTCTCGCGGATGATCTCGGCACGCTCGGCATGCTTGCGGTCGCGGCACAGCAGCGCGCCACCTTCGCCGGAAATGATGTTCTTGGTCTCGTGGAAGCTCAGTGCGCCGAGATCGCCGATGGTGCCCAGCGGGCGCCCCTTGTAGGTGGACATGATGCCTTGCGCGGCGTCTTCCACCACTGCCAGGCCGTGGCGTGCCGCAATGTCCAGAATTGCATCCATTTCGCATGAGACGCCGGCGTAGTGCACTACGCAGATGGCCTTGGTGCGAGGCGTGATTGCCGCTTCGATCAGGGTCTCGTCGATGTTCAGCGTGTCGGCGCGGATGTCCACGAACACCGGCACCGCGCCACGAAGCACGAATGCGTTGGAGGTGGAAACGAACGTGTAGGACGGCATGATCACTTCGTCGCCCGGAACCAGGTCCAGCAGCAGGGCCGCCATTTCCAGCGCAGCAGTGCACGAGTGCGTCAGCAGCGAAGCCTGCGCGCCGGTACGCTCGTTCAACCAGGCGTGGCACTGCTTGGTGAACGGGCCGTCGCCACTGAGATGACCATTGGCATGGGCGTGGGTGATGTTGACCAGCTCCTGGCCGGTCATGTACGGCTTGTTGAACGGAATCACTGCTGCTCCTGAACGTGACTGGGCCGCAGCTCAGCGCACGCATTCCATGATGTAGTGGGTGTAGGGTACGTAAAGCATATCGCCCCTGACCCGGCCCGATACCGCCGAGAATTCGGCTTCGGCCAAGGCCCGATAGGCGTCGGGGGTGCGGATGCTCTGCCCGCGGTCACGGGCGATCAACGCGTGCGCGATGGCTGATTGGCCTTCGACATAGGCACCGTCAAGGGAGATGAAGCGGCCGCCTGGCTTGAGCGCCGCGCGCGCGGTACGCATCAGCGCACGGGCGCGGTCGTCGTCGAGGTGGTGGAGGATGCCGATGGCCAGTACCAGATCGGCCTGCTGCTGCTCGCCCCCGGCCAGCTGGTAGTCGGCCACGTCCATGCACTCAAAGCGTGCACGTCCATCAAAGCGCCGGCGGGCTGCCTGGATGTAGGCTTCGGAGAGATCGAAGCCGACGTAGTGCAGGCCATCGGGCATCTGGCTGAAAAGCTCACCCGTGCCGCAGCCGATGTCCAGGATCCGGTCACCGGCACGGGGCCGTATGTGATCGCGGATCAGCCGGGCGCGGGAGCGGCGGGCCCCCAGCAGGTTCTGCAGCAGGTCGTAGACCGCTGGGTGTGATAGCACTGCGTGCAACCCATCGGTCTTCTGCGACATGGTTCAGGCTCCGGAGCGAGACAGGACGATGACGCCCAGGATGATCAAGGCGGTGCCGGCGATCTTATGCGAGTCGAAGGACTCGCGGAAGAGCCATACCGCAAGGGTTGCCACCAGTGGGAAACTCAATGCGGTGAAGGGATAGGCCTTGCTCAGCGGCATCCGGCCGATGGCCGCCATCCAGCACAGTGAAGCGCCGAAAGCCGCCGCGAAGGCGCTGATCACCCAGGGATTGAGCAGCAGGGTGATGACCGCGCGCGGGTTCAGGCCGTCGATGGTCGCCCCGGGATTGAGGCTGACCTGCCACTTCAGCATGAGCTGGCCGTAGACGGTCAGCAGGATGGTCAGGGCAATGAAAACGTAGCTCATCGGATCAGGTCGCAGGCAGGGTGATCTTGCGGGTAAGGACATCGAGCAGGTCGGTGCCGTCCCAGACCGGATGGAAGTCCAGGGCGCGGCCGAAGGGTACGACGCGGTCGATGGCACGATTGCGGAGGCCGCACAGGAAGCCGCGCAGGTCCGACGCCGTGAAGCCATGCTGGACAAGCGTCTGGTCGCGGTCGTCGAGCTGTGGCGCCAACGCATCCAGCGTAGGCAGCTCGATCTCCACCACCAGGCCGTGGCCAGACTGGATCTCGCGGATCCCGCCATCGGCACGCGAGGCCTCCAGGCGCAGCGGATACAGGCCGATGGCATCGGCGGAATGCACGCCATGCCCGGTGGCCGCCAGCAGGTTGGCATCGGTCACCCGGGCCATCAGCGCTGCGGGTTCGTCGTCCAGGCTGGCGGCCTGGGTGCGTACCGCCGGCCAGAAACGTGCCTTGGCCGCTGCGGTCTCTGCCTCGTCACCAACCCAGTACAGGGTGCGCGGCGAAGAGCAGGCCTGCTGGCCGAACCAGAGCACGTCGTTGCAGAAGCGATGGGCGAGTTCCTGCAGATCGGCATCGTTGGCTTCGACCAGCGTGCCTGCGCGCATGACCGCCACGCCGAACCGGTCCGGGAAGGCCAGCTCGAGAGCCAGTGGCGCGATCGGCAATGAACGGATCTTGGCGACCGTGGCGTCGCCGCCCCAGATGATGCGCGCATGGCAGTGACGGGAGATCGCCGTGGTGATCGCATCGTCATGCGGATACGTCAACAGTACCGCACGTTCCAGCACCTGCGGATGCAGGCCTTCATGCTGCATGTCATGCAGGATCGAGACCAGCGCATCGCGCTGGGTGCTCTGCTTCTGCGACAGGCGGGCCACATTGGTGTTGCCTGACAGCACCGACATCAGCCAGGCGTACGCGAACAGGACGTCCACGTTGGCCGGAGCAAGATGGAAGACCAGTCCGCGGGCCAGATCCAGCTCGGTCGGGCGCGTTCCGATGCGCTGCGAAAGCTGGTTGACCGCGGCGCCGCGGAACCAGTGGGCAAGGGTGGCCAGCTCGGGATGCTGGCGCAGCTGCGGCAGCGTGAATACGCGGCGGGAGAAATCTGCAACGAACTCGCGCAGTGGCGCGCTGAACGGCAGCAGCGGTGGCAGTGCCGACAGGCGCGCCAGTTCCGCATCCAGCGTGGCGTCCGGGTGGATCGAGAAGAGCAGTCTGGTCATGCGTTGGGTACCGTGCGGGTATCGCTGCAGCCGCGGATTTCCACGTTCTTGATGCGGCCCAGCACGGCGAAGTGCTTGCCGGGGCGGCCGCAGGCGCAGTCGTCCTCGCCATGAATCACGCCAAGATCTTCGGTCAGCAGGCTGTGGCCGGGGTAGCTTTCGGGCAGCAGGCTCAGTACCTGGATCGCACCGGTGGTGCCATGTGGCACCGGATGCAGGTCCTGCAGGTCGCGAACGATCACGTCGGCGTAGGCCGGCGCGTGCAGGTGTCCATGTTCACATTCGAAGAAGATCGAGCCGACCTGCTCGACCATGCCGTAGTAGTTGTGAACGCGTTCGATGCCAAAGGTCTGCGACAGTGCGGCCTTGTAGGCAATATTGTCGACCTTCTGCTCGTCCATTTTCTTCCAGCCGCCGCCGTGCACCAGCATGCTGCCGGCCGGGAAGCGGATCTGTCGGCCATCACGGCGTGCTGCCAGCAGGAACGACTGCCAGACGATGAAAGTGAAGCCGAACAGCAGCACCGGCTCATCTGGATGTGCCTGCAGCCATTGCTCCAGTGCAGTCCAGTCCGGTTGCAGGTCTTCGTCCAGCAGATACAGATGGTCACGGCCGAAATTGGAGAAGCCGAGGATGCCTGCGGCGCGCGCGTTGAAGCGGCTGCGATCACGCAGGAAGCTGGAGTCGTCGACCACCAGCATGCGCAGGCGCCTGCTGCCCGCGAAATGAGAGAAGATGCGGGTCAGTGCGCGGGTCTGCGCGCGCGCGGTGTCGGCATCGAGGAAGATGCGGGAAACCGCAGCGCCGGTGGTGCCACTGGACACCAGTGTGCGCGACACCTTGTCGTCGTCGATGCTCTTGAGGTCCAGCAGCTTGAACATGCGGACCGGTAACCACGGCACCTGCTCCAGACTGGCCGCATCGTCGGCCGGCCACAGGCCGTCGAGGATGCGTGCATACGGCGCGCACTGCGCTTGATGGTGGCGGGTCAGGCGATTGAGGCCTTCCAGCAGCCAGGAACGCTTCTGGCTGCGGTCCAGGCCGAAGACATCGACTTCCAGGGCAGCGGCCGCGTTGGCAGCCGGCGTGGCAGGCAGGGTCACCTTGCAGCTCCTTGTCCGGCCATCTGCCGGAGACTCTGGTAATCCACCTTGCCGCTGGCCATCAGGGGCAGCGCATCCAGATGGAGGGTACGGACGTGGCCACCGAACAGCTTGTAGCGTTCCTGCACCAGCTGGCGTACCTGCGCCTGCTCGGCGACCTGGGCACCGTGGCTGAAGGCCACCAGATCGTCATCGCTGCCCGAGCAGACGATCTGCTGGCTCAGCACTGCCGACAGCATGGCCTCGACTTCGTCGAGGTTGACCCGGTTGCCGGAGATCTTCAGGAAGCGCTTGGCGCGTCCGGTGATGTAATGGAAACCGTCCTCGTCGACGCGGGCCAGGTCACCGGTGTGCAGCACTCCCTTCAGCTCGTCACCCTTGGCCAGGTCGGCACGCGTGGTGGCATAGCCCATCATCACGTTGGGGCCGGAATAGACCAGTTCGCCGCTCGCTGCATCCACTTCCATGCGGCCTCCAGGAACCGGTACACCGATGCTGCCGACCTTGTCGATGATGCGTGCAGCCGGAACATAGCTGATGCGCGGAGAGGCCTCTGTCTGTCCGTACATCACGAAGAACTCCAGGCCATGGGCCTGGCTGGATTCGGCGAAATGGGCGACCAGTTCATCGCGCAGGCGGCCGCCGGCCTGGGTCAGCATGCGCAGGCTGGGCAGCTGCAGGCGAGCCAGACCCATGCGCCGCAGGATCTCGAAGGTGGCCGGAACGCCGGACAACGAAGTGATGCCGTGGCGACGGGCGCTGTCCCAGAACTCCCGGGTCATCAGGCTGTCCTCGCTCAGCACCACCGAGCCGCCAGCGGCGAGGTGGCTGTTGAGGATGGACATGCCGAAAGAATAAGCCAGTGGTAGCGTAGTGATCGCACGATCATCGGCACGCAGGCCCAGGTACTGGACAATGGCGTTGGCATTGGTGTCCAGACCCGCCGCGGACAATCGCACCAGCTTTGACGAGCCGGTACTGCCGGACGTACTCAGCAGTAGCGCCAGATCGGCGTGTGGTACTTCGTTGACCGGGCCCGCGCCGCGCAGATGCAAGGCCAGCGCCTGGCCCTGATGCACGGTCTGGTAGCCATCCGGCGCAGGACCCGTGGCGGCGACCCAGTCAGGCTGGTAATGCACCACCAGCGCTGCCAGCAGTTCCGGATCGGTGTCGGGTTGCAGTAGTAATGGAACCTGGCGCCCGCTGCGCAGAGCGCCCAGGTAAAGCGCCACGGCCTCGGTATGGCTGGGCATGCACAGCAGGCCCATGCCGCGTCCTTCGGGCAGCCGCGCGGCGTACTGGTCGGAAAGGTGGGCCAGCGACGCGAAGTCCAGCGTCTGCCCGCCATCGATCAGCGCGATCTGCGACCCGTGTTGTTCAAGGTTCCAGAACGGCATTCAGACCACCATTTGTCCGTCGATGCCAATTACCTGCCCGGTGACATAGGCGGAGGCATCACTGAGCAGGAAGCCGACCAGTTCGGCCACCTCTGCAGGGGTGCCGGCGCGTCCCATCGCAATCGACGCGACACGCTTGGCGTGCGCGGCCTCCGGCATGCCGCGCGTCATGTCGGTATCGATGAAGCCCGGCGAGACCGCGTTGACGCGGATGCCACGTGGGGCCAGTTCCTTGGAGGCCGAGCGGGTGGCGCCGACCAGTGCGGCCTTGCTGGCGGCGTACAGGCTGAGCCCGGCGGCACCGTTGACGCCCATGATCGAGACCAGATTGACGATGCTGCCCTTGCCGGCACGCGCCATCAGCCGCGAGGCGTACTGCATTGCCATCAGCGGTGCTTTGACGTTGACAGCCAGGACCTGGTCGATGTCCTCGGCACGGATCATGCCGAGCAGGCCTTCGTGCAGCACACCTGCATTGTTGACCAGCCCATCCAGCCGGCCGAAGCGGGCGAAGATCTGCTTGAACAGCCCCGCGATGGCATCGGCATCGGTCAGGTCGAGCGCGGCACAGAGCGCAGCCGGCGCACCCAGCGCCTGGATCTGTGCATCCAGCCCGGCCAGTGCCTCTCCATCGCGGGCCACCAGTACCAGCTGCGCCTGCCGCGAGGCCTGCTGCAAGGCGATCTCGCGACCGATGCCGCGCGATGATCCGGTGACCAGGATGACGGGTGCGGCGCCGGCCATGCTCAAACGGCTGCGCCGTGCTTGCGCAGGATTTCGCGCGCTTTGCCCACCGAGCTCATGTCGATCACTTCATCCATGTCGATCATCACGCCAAAGGCTTCTTCCAGTGCGGCGACCACCGACATATGGGCGATCGAATCCCACTGCGGGATGGTGTTGTAACGCAGATCGTCGCTCACGCTGTCGGCGGCGATGCCCAGCACGCGGGCGAATACGGCAACGACCTGATCTTCGGTAACGGTATCGTTCATAGGAATTTCCTGAACCCAAACAGGGTGCTGTTGAAGTGGAAGCCAAGCCGGGCATACAGATTGATGATGCCCGTATTCGCGGCGGAAACGAGGGTCGTGCAGTGCGGGATGCCACGCGCGCCCAACGACTCGAGCGCGGTGATCCACAACGGGAGGGCCAGCATGGCGTAAGGGCCTGAAGCGCCGGTCAACAGCAGTTCGCAGTTGCTGCGGTCTGCAGCAACCCGTTCGGCATGGAAGCCGATGACGCGGCCGCGCGATTCGGCCACGTAGGCCAGGCCCCCGGTAACCATGTCTTCGATCCAGTTGGCGGTGCGTAACGCGGCCCGCTGAGGATCGATGGCGGGATCTTCCAGGAAGCGGCCGTGCGCGAAGTCGCTGGCGGCAATCTGCCGCAGCTCGGTCACATCGCCAGCGGTCGCGGGACGCAGCGTCGGCAGCATGCCGCGCGGAACCTGAGGCAGGTTGGCGAAGCCGCTGCGCGAAACGGTCAATGAGGTCTCAACGAAGGCGAATCCGTGCTGGAGCAGGACCGCCTTGGCCACCGGTTGTGTGGCATCGATGCGGCCGAACAGGTAGTGCACCGAGTGGGTGGCGCACCAACGCTCGAGTTCGACCAGCAATGGCGCTGCATGTGCCGCGGTGACGACGTCCAGTGCGGTCACCTCTGCGGTGACGAAGCCCAGGGCGCGCTCGTCCCAGGGGGTCAGGCGCGCGGTGATCCGTCCTTCGCCGTTGTCGATGTGCAGGTTCATCGGGCTTCCTGTGCATCGTTCACCGCGTCGGCGACGATGTAGTACGGGCGCTTCTGCACATTGCGGAACACCTGGCCGACATACAGGCCGACGACGCCCAGGCAGAACATCACCAGGCCGCCGATCAGCCACACCGAGCCGATGATGGATGTGTAACCGGCCACTTCGATATCACCGTCCCACCAGCGCAGTAGGCTCAGCGCCACCAGCACGAAGGCGACCAGCGAACAGGCAATCCCGGTGCCGGCCACCATGCGCAGCGGCTTTTCCGAGTAGCCCAGCGCAATGTTGGTCGACAGGGTGAGCAGCTTGCGCAGGGTGTACGAGGTTTCGCCCACGGTACGGGCCTGGTGCTGGACCGGCAGCTTGCCGGTACGGAAGCCGGCCCACTTGACCATCAACGGGAACGAACGGTCGCGTTCGGGCATCCTGCATACCGCATTGATGACCTTGCGATGGTAGATGCCGAAGTTGGCCGTGCTGGGGTCCTGCGGTACGCCGGTGAGCCAACCCAGCAGACCGAAAAAGGCCCACGAAGACAACCGCTTGAGCGCTTTGTCCTGACGTTCCAGGCGTTGTGCGAACACAACATCGAGTTGTTCTTCGTTGGCCTTGCGGTACAACGCGGGAATTTCGCGGGGAACGTCCTGCAGGTCGCAGTCCATCACTACCGTCCAACGACCACGTGTGTGTTCTATGCCGGCCGAAATGGCCGAATGCTGGCCAAAGTTGCGCGACAGGCGCAGGCCGCGCAGCCAGGGCCGGGTAGCGGCCAGTTCGGCGATCCGGGCCCAGGCGCCGTCGGGGCTGGCGTCGTCGACCAGGATCATTTCAAAGCTGACGCCCAGTGCTGCGATCGCGGCCTCGACCTGGTCCACGAGATCTTCCAGGCATCCCTGGCAGCCATAGACAGGCGCCACGACCGAGATTTCCAGTGGGAGTTCTCCACCACACGGCGGAGAGGGCGTCGCTTCTGTCATGGCGTAGAGGGATCCTTGGGCGCCCTGCCTCGGCACGTGAATGTCCCCATCTCGGCCGCTGACGCGATGCACGGGCATTGGCGTGCCCCGGCATCCGCCCGCGCGACGATCAGTGGCGGCAGTCGCCGATTATAGCTTTACCGGCTGTCCCACACCGTTGACGCCTCATCTTTGCCCGACAGGCGCCGGGGCCGCGCGTTCAGGTACCGCACAGCTGTGTCAGTGGTTGGCCTCAAGCTGGATGGTGCCCAGTTTCACGGCGGTCTGCCCCGGGCAGGCGATCGATACCTGCAATGCGGCTGGCTTGGCGAACAGCGCGGGATCGCTGAAGGCCGCAGTGACCAGCAGATTCCCATACGCGCTGGCACCGGTGGCGGTGCCGATACGCACCTGCGGCTGACCCTGCAGCTGCTTCATGGTGATCCACACACCGCTGCTGCCGTCGGGCTGCAGATTGAAGCCCTGTGCTGCGGTGCCCGTACGCGGGCCCCATTGGTCAACGCTGAAGCTGCACGCGTCGGCGGCCGTAGGCGGAGCCGGTTGCGGGCCGGGGGAAACGTCGAACATGCCCACCTGCACCGGCGGCTGGCCGGGGCAGGTCAGGGTGACCGGCGTCGGGCCGGCAAGGCCGGCGATGGCGGCGGGGGCGAAGGCGGCTGTCAGCAGCTGTTCGCCCGCGTTGGCCTCACCGACGACAGTGCCCAGTTTCACCTGGGGCGTGCCGCGCAGATGCTTCATCGCAAACCACATGGCGCTGGAGCCGTCGGGCTGCAGGTTGAATCCCTGTCCCGGCATGGCCTGCTGCGGGCCCCACTGTTCGACCTCGAACTCACAGTCGGCATGCCGTGCTTCCAGCGCCATCGGAACCAGGCGGGGTACGCTCAACGCCTCGGCATGCTGCGCGCGCAGGTAGTGGCCATTACCGAGGACGATGTCCTGGCGCAGGGCGCGCAACTGGTCGAACTGCTTCCAGGCGGCATTGCAGGTAGGGGTGCGCGGTGCACTGTCGCGGCCGGCGCAGTCGGTCCAGCTGCCGTCGTTGCCGGCAAGCAGGTGCCCACGGAACGGGCGCAGTGTCATCGGGCCACGCTGGGCCGACTGTGGCAGCAGGGCCGCGTTGCCCAGCAGCTGGCCGATCAGGCCGGGCAGTTCGTACATCGGTATGTCAGTGCCCGTGCGCAGGGCACCGCGGCTGCCGTCGAGGATCAACAGCGGTGTGCGGCTGATGCCGACCCGGCGCCGGGTTGCCGGGTTGTCGAAGGCTGACTTGTCAGCACTGTTCACGGCGGTGTAGGGGTCCGGATCAACGTCGAGCGATGGCGAGTGATCGCCGAAGGCAATGATCAGCGCGTCCGGATCGCGGGCCAGGATGGCTTCGGCCCAGTCCATGAACGCCTTGGTGGTGTAGGCCACTGCATTGGCGTAGGCCTGCAGCACCGGCGCATCGGCCGGGCTGATCGTCACCAGATCGGGGCGGCGTTCGGTATTGCGCACAAACCCCCAGTGCGAGGACAGAGACACCAGGTAATTGAACAGCGGGCCCTCGGCCCGATTCTCATCCAGATACTGCAGGTTCTGCCGGAAGAACGAACCATCGGCCAGCAGCCCACCTTCCAGATCATCCAGTTCGAAAGCGCTGATCGGTCGATACAGATCGAAGCCGGCATTGTCGTAGGCGCGTACCCGGTTCCAGTTGCTGGCGAGGTTGGCGTGGCTGGCCACCGTGCGGTAACCCAAGCGCGCCAGCATTGCAGGCAGGCACGGCGAGGGATTGCGCATCAGATTGACGAACGCGACCGAGTTGCGCGGGGCGGGCAGGCCACACAGCGCTTCGAATTCGGCGTTGGCGGTCGCGCCGCCCATTTCCGGGGACAGCACGTACGGCCGCCCGGCGCTTTCCCACAATTCCAGGAAGCGTGGGTCGAGCGGGCTGCGGGAGCTGCGGTAGCGGTCCAGGAGGGTGATGTCCCAGACGCTTTCGAGCAGCACGACGTGTACGTTGCGATGCACGTCGATACTGCCCGGGCGCCATGCCTGCAGCGCCAGCGCATCGATCTCGGCGGCGCTGGGAACCTTGCGGATGTCCTCGCGCATCACCCGCCAGTCTTCAAGCAGGTACAGCAGCGGCCCGCGTATCTGCAGCAGACTGATCTGATCTTCGCGGCCCGGCAGTTCCACGATCTCGCCATTGGGCATCTTCAGTTCTTCGATTCCCACCGGCAGCAGGGTCTGGGAAATCGGGCGCAGCAGGTCGGCCGTGGTGGCCAGCAGGGCGACAAAGGCGGTTGTCGCGGCCAGCGTCAGCAGGCTGCGCCAGCGCGGACGGAGGCTGGCCAGCGGCAGCAGGACAGCCACGGCAATGAGGACCGTCGCCAGCAGCAGGGGGCGACCAGACAGGGTGGCAAGCAGGGTTGGTAGCGCCTGGGCATCTGCAATGGACAGCGGGACGTGCAGCATTGCCACCTTGGCGGCGTTGCCGACCAGCAGCAGGCTGGCCAGCCCGGCCGCCAGCGCCGCACCCCACCAGCGGTTGCGCAGGCCAGGGCCCAGCAACCACAGCGCACACCCCAGAAGCAGCCCGGTGGCAGTGATCGCTCTGGCGCCGTAGGTGAATCCGAAGCCGATCCACGCCACCGCGGCCATTATCCCACAGGCCAACAGCGCAATCGGCAGGTACGTCCACGAGGCCGCCAGGTCCTTGGCAAACAAACGGGCAGCCGCCCCTGCTCCTGATTTCATCAAATATGACAAGCGCGTGAAAACGCACACATTCTGGTCAGCAACGCAGCGCTGGGTAACCCCACGCGCGTACCGCTATGTACCAAACCTTGTCGCGCGCGGTGCGGCACAGGCACAACAACGCCGCCGGCGCGAGTGCAACGCCGGCCAGGGAATGCATGGAATACCTGCAGGCCTTGCAACCTGCAGGTATCAGGCGCGGATCAGCCCAGCGCGGCTTCCAGTTCCGGCAGGATCGCAAACAGATCCCCCACCAGGCCGATATCCGCAATTTCGAAGATCGGCGCATCGCCGTCCTTGTTGATTGCGACAATCGTGCCGGCATCCTTGATGCCGGTCAGATGCTGGATGGCACCACTGATGCCAACGGCCACATACAGCTCCGGCGCGATGATCTTGCCCGTCTGGCCGACCTGCAGGTCGCTGGGCACGTAACCGGCATCGACCGCCGCACGCGAGGCACCGACGGCGGCACCCAGCTTGTCGGCCAGCTGGAAGATGACCTTGAAGTTCTCTTCCGAACCGACACCACGGCCACCGGAGACCACGCGCTTGGCGCTCTGCAGGTCCGGGCGGTCGCTGGCACCTGCGGCCAGGCCGACGAAGCGGGTGTGGGTCGGCAGGGCAGCGTCAACGCTGGCTGCTTCAACGGCGGCATTGCCATCCTGGGCGGCTTCCGGCCACGAGGCGGCACGCACGGTGGCGACCACGATCTGGTCGGCCGGGGCTTCCACGGTGATGATCGCGTTGCCGGCGTAGATCGGGCGCTTGAAGGTGTGGCTGCCTTCAACGCTCATCAGGTCGGAGACCTGGTTGACGCCGAGCAGGGCGGCCACGCACGGCATCAGGTCCTTGCCGAAGGTGGTCGACGGGCCGAACACGTGGGTGTAGCCCGTGGCCAGCTGCGCGATCTGCGGCGCCAGCACCTGGGCGATGGCCTGCGCGTTGGCAGCGTTGGCGACGGTCAGGACCTTGGCGACGCCAGCGATCTTCGCGGCCTCAGCGGCAACGGCGGCCGGATCGGCGGCCAGCACCACCACGTCGATGCTGGCACCGCTGATGGCGGCAGCGGCACTGACGGTCTTGGCGGTGGCGGCGTTGAGCTTGCCGTCGTGGTGCTCGGCGATGACGAGAATCTTGCTCATTACAGCAGCCCCTTCTGCTTGAGTGCGGCAACCAGTTCGGCCGCGTCCTTGACCATCACACCCTTGCTGCGCTTGGACGGCGCGGCGTACTGGGTGGTCTTGAAGGTGTCGGCAGCTTCAACGCCGAGGTCGGCCAGCTGCAGGGTCTCCAGCGGCTTGGCCTTGGCCTTCATGATGTCCGGCAGCTTGATGAAGCGCGGCTCGTTCAGGCGCAGGTCGGTGGTGACCACCGCCGGCAGGTCCACTTCCAGCGTTTCCAGGCCGGCGTCGACCTCGCGGGTCACTGTGGCCTTGCCATCGGCAATCTCGAGCTTGCTGGCGAAGGTGGCCTGCGGGCGGCCCCAGATCGTGGCCAGCATCTGGCCGGTCTGGTTGGCGTCGTCGTCAATGGCCTGCTTGCCGAGGATCACCAGGTCCGGCTGTTCCTTCTCGATCAGCTTGAGCAGGGTGCGCGACGCGGTCAGCGGCTGGATGGCCTGGTCGGTTACGACATGGATGGCGCGGTTGGCGCCCATGGCCAGGCCGTTACGCAGGTGCGCCTGGGCGTCGGCCGGGGCGATGGTGGCAACCACGACTTCGCTGGCGATGCCCTTGTCGCGCAGGCGCAGGGCTTCTTCCAGGGCGATTTCATCGAAGGGGTTGGGGGACAGCTTGACGCCGTCGGTGACCACGCCGGAACCGTCCGGCTTGACCTGAATGCGGACGTTGTAGTCCACCACGCGCTTGTACGCGACGAGGATTTTCATCTGGTACGGGGTCCTTCAGTAACAGGGAGAACGTCCGGTCCTGGAACAGCAACCGGTTCGGGGGTGGGACCCCGATTCTAGCTGGCTTGATGGGACCATGCGAATGCGTATGGTCCTTCGCATCACCTGCTGCGCCGCAGCAATCCAGTCGAGCGGGGTTCACCTGCGTGATCGCCCGATGCGGGAAGCCCGTTGTATCCTTCAACGTTGCATTGTCGCGGCCATGAAGGCCCGACCCACGAATCACCATCAGGAGAACAGGTAGTGCCCACATGGCTTGTCACCGGCGGCGCCGGATTCATTGGCGGTAACTTCGTTCTTGAAGCCGTCGCCCGCGGCATCAAGGTCGTCAACCTCGACGTGCTGACCTACGCCGGCAACCTGAAGACCCTGTCCAGCCTGGACGGCAACCCGGATCACGTATTCGTGCAGGGCGACATCGGCGACCGTGATCTGGTCACCCGCCTGCTGGCCGAGCATCAGCCTGACGCTGTGCTGAATTTCGCCGCCGAGAGCCACGTGGACCGCTCCATCGACGGCCCGGGCGCTTTCATCCAGACCAACGTGGTGGGCACTCTGGGCCTGCTGGAAGCGGTCCGTGACTACTGGAAGGCGCTGCCGGCAGAACAGGGCGCGGCCTTCCGCTTCCTGCACGTGTCCACCGACGAGGTGTACGGCACCCTGGGCGAGACCGGCAAGTTCAGCGAAACCACTCCGTATGCGCCCAATTCGCCGTACTCGGCGTCGAAGGCCGCGTCGGACCATCTGGTGCGTGCGTTCCACCACACCTACGGGTTGCCGGTGCTGACCACCAACTGCTCCAACAACTACGGCCCGTACCACTTCCCCGAGAAGCTGATCCCGCTGGTGATCGCCAAGGCGCTGGCCGGCGAGCCGCTGCCGGTGTATGGCGACGGCAAGCAGGTGCGCGACTGGCTGTTCGTGTCCGATCACTGCGAGGCGATCCGCACCGTGCTGGCCAAGGGCCAAGTGGGCGAGACCTACAACGTGGGCGGCAACTCGGAAAAGCAGAACATCGAAGTGGTGCAGGCGATCTGTGCACTGCTGGACCAGCGCCGCCCACGTGCGGATGGCCAGCCGCGCAGCAGTCAGATCACCTACGTCACCGATCGCCCCGGCCACGACCGCCGCTACGCGATCGATGCCTCCAAGCTGAAGAACGACCTGGGCTGGGAGCCGGCCTACACCTTTGAGCAGGGCATCACCTTCACCGTCGACTGGTACCTGGACAACCAGGAGTGGGTCAATGGCGTGCTCGACGGCAGCTACCGCCTGCAGCGCATCGGCACTGCCGCCTGAAGCCGGGAGAGAACATGACGCAACGTAAGGGCATCATCCTCGCCGGCGGTTCCGGCACCCGCCTGTATCCGATCACCAAGGGCGTCAGCAAGCAGCTGCTGCCGGTGTACGACAAGCCGATGATCTACTACCCGCTCAGCGTGCTGATGCTGGCGGGCATCCGTGAAGTGCTGATCATCAACACCCCGCACGAGCAGGCGCTGTTCCAGCAGTTGCTGGGCGACGGTTCGCAGTGGGGCATGGACATCCAGTATGCGGTGCAGCCGAGCCCGGATGGGCTGGCCCAGGCCTACCTGATCGGCCGCGACTTCGTGGCCGGCAAGCCGAGCTGCCTGGTGCTGGGTGACAACATCTTCCATGGCCATGGCCTGCGCGAGGTGCTCAAGCGCGCGGACGAGCGCGTGGACGGCGCCACTGTGTTCGGTTATTGGGTGAATGACCCGGAGCGTTACGGCGTGGCCGAGTTCGACAAGACCGGCAAGGTGATCGACCTGGTCGAGAAGCCGGAGAAACCGCGTTCCAACTACGCGGTGACCGGCCTGTATTTCTACGACGGCAAGGCCAGCGATTACGCGGCCGAGCTGAAGCCGTCGCCGCGCGGCGAGCTGGAGATCACCGATCTCAACAAGCGCTACCTGGCCGAGGGCAACCTGCACCTGGAAGCGCTCGGCCGCGGCTATGCCTGGCTCGATACCGGTACCCACCAGTCGCTGCTGGAAGCGTCCAACTTCATCGAGACCATCCAGACCCGGCAGGGGCTGCAGGTTTGCTGCCCGGAGGAAATCGCCTTCGGCAAGGGCTGGATCAACGCCGAGCAGCTGGAAGCGCTGGCCGCACCGCTGATCAAGAATGGCTACGGCCAGTACCTGCACACGCTCGCACTGCGTGGAGTCGTTCCGTGAAAGTGATTGAAACCAAGTTGCCCGGCTGCGTGGTGATCGAGCCGGCCGTGTTCGGCGATGCCCGCGGTTACTTCTTTGAAACCTGGAATGCTGAGCGCTTCGCCGCGCTGGGCCTGCCGGACCGTTTCGTGCAGAGCAACGTATCGACGTCGGCGCAGGGCGTGCTGCGCGGCCTGCATTACCAGTGGCCGCGCCCGCAGGGCAAGCTGGTCAGCGTGCTGGAAGGTGAGGTGTACGACGTTGCGGTCGACATCCGCCGTGGCTCGCCGACCTTCGGCCAGTGGGAGGCGGTGGTGCTGAGCGCTGAAAACCGGAAGCAGTTCTGGATTCCGGAAGGCTTCGCCCATGGCTTTGCCGTACTCTCCGAGCGCGCGTTGTTCAGTTATCTGTGCACGGATGTCTACGTCAAGGAAGCCGATGCAGGTATCCGCTGGAACGATGCCGACATCGCCGTGGATTGGCCGATCAGCGCGCCGATGCTGTCGTCCAAGGACGAGAACGCTCCCTTCCTGAAGGACATTGCTGAAGACCGCCTGCCGGTCTACGTGCCATGACCGTTCTGGTGTTCGGCGGCAACGGCCAGGTCGGCCAGGAGCTGCTGCGCGCGCTGGCGCCGCTGGGCAAGGTGGTCGCGACCACCCGCAGCGGGCAACTGCCCGACGGAAGTGCCTGCGAGGTGGCTGATTTCGGCCAACCCGACGGCCTGCCGGCATTGCTGGATCGCCTGCAGCCATCGGTGGTGGTGAACGCCGCTGCGTACACGGCAGTCGATCGCGCCGAGCAGGATGCCGATGCGGCCTTCGCCGCCAATGCGCAGGCGCCGGGCGTGATCGCGCGCTGGTGCGCGGCCCATGGCGTGCCGTTCGTGCATTACTCCACCGACTACGTGTTCGATGGCCAGGGCAGTGCGCCCTACCGCGAGGACGAGCCGACCGCGCCGCTGGGTGTGTACGGCACCAGCAAGCGTGATGGCGAAGAGGCCGTGCGCGCTGCCGGCGGTCGTCATCTGATCTTCCGGACGGCGTGGGTGTACGCCTCGCATGGCGCCAATTTCCTGCGCACGATGCTGCGGGTGGGCGCCGAGCGCGACCAGTTGCGTGTGGTAGCCGATCAGGTCGGCACGCCGACACCGGCCGCGTTGATCGCGGATGTCACCGCGCAGGTGCTGCAGCATCCGGGCCACTTGTCTGGAACGTGGCATCTGACGGCCAGTGGCCAGACCAGCTGGCATGGGTTTGCCGAGGCGATCTTCGCCGAAGCGCTGGCTACCGGGGTGTTGGCGAAGGCGCCGGCCGTCGAGGCGATTCCCAGTTCCGAGTATCCGACGCCGGCCAAGCGCCCGGCCTGGTCGGTGCTGGACAACCGCAGGCTGCAGCAGGATTTCAACATCGTCCTGCCGGCATGGCAGGACGGGTTGAAGCGGGTGATGGCGGAGTTTGCCTGACCCGGTAGGCGACGTGCCGACCAACGGTCGGCACCCACCCCGACCAACGGTCGGCACCCACCCCGACCACCGGTCGGCATCCGCCGCAGGGCGTCGGATCAACTACGCCCGTACGTGTCCTCGAACCGCACGATGTCATCCTCGCCGAGGTAGCTGCCGGACTGCACTTCGATCAGTTCCAGCGGCAGCTTCCCCGGGTTGCGCAGGCGGTGGGTCACGCCCAGCGGAATGTAGGTGCTCTGGTTCTCGCTGAGCAGGATCACTTCGTCGCCGCGGGTCACCTCGGCGGTGCCGCTGACCACGATCCAGTGCTCGGCGCGATGGTGATGCATCTGCAGGCTGAGCGTGCCGCCGGGCTTGACCGTGATGCGCTTGACCTGGAAACGCTCGCCGTTGTCGATCGAATCGTACGCGCCCCACGGGCGGTAGACCTTGCGATGCCAGGTGGCCTCGCTGCGGCCTTCGGCTTTCAGCTGCGCCACCACGGTCTTGACCTCCTGCATGCGGTCGGCCTTGCCGACCAGCACGGCATCGTCCGTCTCGACCACGATCACATCGTCCAGGCCGACCAGTGCCACCAGGCGCTGTGCATAGGCATAGGTGTTGCGGCAGTCGATGGCAATCACATCACCCTGGTGGGCGTTGCCGTCGCCGTCCTGCTGCGAGACATCGCGCAGCGCTGTCCACGAGCCGACATCGTTCCAGCCCGCGTCCAGCGGAATCACCACGGCGTCCGCGGTCTTTTCCATCACCGCGTAGTCGATGGAGTCGGAAGGAACCGCTGCGAAGGCGTCCTTGTCCAGACGGGTAAAATCCGAATCGCGACGGGCCTGCTGCCAGGCCTGGCGGCTGCCGGCCAGCATGTCGGGCTGGAAGCGCTCCAGCTCCTGCAGGTAGCGCGAGGCCTTGAACAGGAACATGCCGCTGTTCCAGTAGTACTGGCCGCTGCTGACGTAACCGCTGGCCGTCTCCAGGTCGGGCTTTTCGACAAAGCGCTCGACCGCACGCAGGCCCTGCCCATTGGCGGCCTTGATATAGCCGTAGCCGGTTTCCGGTCCGGTCGGCACGATGCCGAAGGTCACCAGCTTGCCGGCTTCGGCAGCACTGGCCGCAGCCTGCACGGCCGCGCGGAAGGCCGCCTCATCGGTGATCACATGGTCTGAGGGCAGCACCAGCAGCAGCGCATCGGCGCCCGCGCGGGTGGCTTCCAGTGCTGCAACCGCGATGGCCGGAGCGGTGTTCCGACCGACTGGTTCCAGGATGATCGCTGCCGCCGCTGCACCGACCTGCTGCAGCTGTTCGGCGGCCACGAACCGGTGCTCTTCATTGGCGATCACCAGTGGGCCGTGCGCGGCAATAGGGGCGACACGCTGCCAGGTGGCCTGCAGCATCGTCAGGTCCCCGGCCAGCGGCAGGAACTGTTTTGGATACGCCTCGCGCGACAGTGGCCACAGGCGGGTGCCGGAACCACCGGAGAGGATGACGGGCTGGATGTTGCTCATGGTCGTCCTCGCTTACTGCTGCAGAAGAGTGGAGATTTCGTCGGTGCGCGCCTGCATCAGCGATGCATCGCCGCGGGCTTCGACGTTCAGTCGCAGCAGCGGCTCGGTGTTGGAGCTGCGCAGGTTGAAGCGCCAGTCGCCGAAGTCGGCGCTGATGCCATCGGTATGGTCCAGCGCCGGCGACTGCGCGGCGAAGTGCTCCATCACGCGTGCTACCGCAGCCTTGGCATCGGCCACCTTGAAGTTGATCTCGCCACTGCATGGATAGGCCGCCATGCGGTCTTCGACCCAGTCGGCCAGCGAGCGGCCACTCTCGGAGATCAGCTGCGCGATCAGCAGCCACGGAATCATGCCGGAGTCGGCATAGGCGAATTCGCGGAAGTAGTGGTGGGCGCTCATCTCGCCGCCATACACCGCATCCTCGGCGCGCATCTTTTCCTTGATGAAGGCATGGCCGCTCTTGCACAGCACCGGTACGCCGCCCGCCTGCTCCACCATCTCCACGGTGTTCCAGACCAGGCGCGGGTCATGCACGACCTTGCCGCCGGGATTGCGTGCCAGGATGGCCTTGGCCAGCAGGCCGACCAGGTAATAGCCCTCGATAAAACGGCCGGTATGGTCGAAGAAGAAGCAGCGATCGAAGTCACCGTCCCAGGCAATGCCGAAGTCCGCACCGTGCTCGCGGACGGCGTCGGCGGTAGCCGCGCGGTTCTCCGGCAGCAGCGGATTGGGGATGCCGTTGGGGAAGTTGCCATCGGGTTCGTGGCAGATGCGGATGAACTCGAACGGCAGGTGCGGTGCCAGCAGGTCGACGATGGCGCCCGCACCGCCGTTGCCGGCATTCACCACCAGCTTCAGCGGTGTGAGCTTGCTGGCATCGACATAGCTGAGCAGGTGCTGGATGTAGGCGCTCTTGTCATGCTGGGCGGTCTGCCCGGCGCGTGGCGGCTGGGCCTCGGACGTATCGACGGCGACGGCGTCGGAGATTGCGAACAGGCCGGTATCGGAACTGATCGGTCGAGCATTCTCCTTGACCAGCTTCATCCCGTTGTAGTCCATCGGGTTGTGGCTGGCGGTCACCATCACGCCGCCGGCTGCGCCGAGGTGATCGGTCTGGAAGTAGACCTCTTCGGTACCGCACAGGCCGATGTCGATCACCTCGCGGCCGGTGCCACGCAGGCCTGCGGCCAGCGCATCCTGCAGCGCCGGGCTGGTCAGGCGCACATCGTGGCCGAGGACCACCGGACCGGGAGCGAGCTGCGCGGCCAGGGCGACGCCGATGCGACGGGCCAGGTCTTCGTTCAGTTCTTCCGGCACGCGGCCGCGGATATCGTAGGCCTTGAAGGCGGGCAGGGGCATCGATCAGATCCTTTGTGAGCTCAGCCCTCAATTGTAGTCCCAGTCCCGTATGGGAATCGTTTCCATCGGGGAACGCCACCTGACTGGCGTTCGCGGGTCAGGTTCGCGTCGACCGTTTGCCCGCTTTACGGGAACGTTTGCCGGGCAGGCCCGGCAACGGCGCCAGCAGCGCCTGCACGTCCTCCTCGCTGAAACGTGGCCCCGTAGCGCCGCCCCCTCCCAGAATCGAGTCGGCCAGCGTGGCCTTGCGTTCCTGCAGCTCGGCGATCCGTTCTTCGATGCTGCCTGCGGCGATCAGCCGGTAGACGAACACCGGCTGCTGCTGGCCGATGCGATGGGCACGGTCACTGGCCTGGTTTTCGGCCGCCGGGTTCCACCAGGGGTCGAAGTGGATGACGGTGTCGGCGGCGGTCAGGTTCAACCCGACGCCACCTGCCTTCAGGCTGATCAGGAACACCGGTACCTCGCCCTGCATGAAGCGCTGCACCGGCGTGACCCGGTCCTGGGTGTCGCCGGTCAGGGTCACATAGGCCAGCCCCAGGTCCTCAAGCGCCTGCGCGATCAGTGCCAGCATGCCGGTGAACTGCGAGAACACCAGGATCCGCCGGCCTTCCTCGACCATTGACGGCAGCATGTCGCGCAGCAGCTCCAGCTTGGCCGAGCCGGCATTGCGTGCCGGGGCGTCGCCCGGCAGCAGGCGCGGATCACAGCAGACCTGGCGCAGCTTCAGCAAGGCATCCAGCACCACGATATGGCTGCGCGCCAGCCCGCTGCCGCTGATCGCCTCGCGCACCTGCTTTTCCATCGCTGCACGCACGGCTTCATAGAGATCACGCTGCCCGCCCTCCATTTCCACCGCGCGGGTAATGAGGGTCTTGGGCGGAAGCTCTGACGCGACCTGGTCCTTGCGACGGCGCAGGATGAAGGGACGCAGACGCTGCGCCAGCAACGTGGCGCGACGGTGGTCGCTGCCACGTTCGATCGGATGGCGCCAATGCTGGTTGAACTGCTTCTCGCTGCCGAGCAGGCCGGGCAGCAGGAAATCGAATTGCGTCCACAGCTCGCCCAGATGGTTTTCCAGCGGCGTACCGGTCAGGCACAGGCGATGGCGGGCCTGCAGCGTGCGCAGGGTGATGGCCGCGCGAGACTTCGGATTCTTCACCTGCTGGGCTTCATCCAGAATCAGCAGATGGTAGGCATGTGCCTGCAGCGCCTGCTCGTCGCGCCACAGCAGTGGGTACGTGGTCAGCACAAGATCGTGCTCGGGGATGGCCTCGAACAGTGCTTCGCGCGCCGGTCCGTGCAGGATCAGCACGCGCAGGCCCGGAGCGAAGCGTGCGGCTTCGCTCTGCCAGTTGTGCAGCAGCGAGGTCGGCACCACCAGCAGCGCCGGCCGGTCCAGGCGGTCACTTTCCTTCTCGAGCAGCAGATGCGCCAGTGTCTGCAGGGTCTTGCCCAGCCCCATGTCATCGGCCAGCACCCCGCCCAGACCCTGCTGGCGCAGGTACTGCAGCCATGACAGGCCTTCACGCTGATAGGGACGCAGTGTCGCCACCAGCCCCGCCGGTGGCGGCACTTCGCCCAGTGCGGGTGCCTGCATCAGGCGCTGCACCAGCGCCTGGGTATCCTTGCGCCCCCGGAACTGCAGGCGCGCCGTGTCCCGCAGCGCCTGCAGGCGGCCACGGTCAAGCGCTGACAAGCGCAGCGGCGCGCCGCGCTGGGCGAACAGGTCCGCCAGCAGGGCCATGATCGGCTTCAGTCGTGCGGCCCGCAGTGCCAGGCGGGTGTTGTCGCCTGCCATCAACAGGATGTTCTCGTCATCGCCGATGGCGTCCAGCTGGCCACGCATCCAGCGGGGATCGGACTGCAGCACCTGCTGCAGCAGCGGAACCATCGACACGTTGCGGCCTTCCACCTGGATGTCCAGGCCCAGGTTGAACCAGCCCGCATCCGCCGGGTCGGCCTGGATGTCCAGGCCAATCTCATCCACCCGGGTGATGCGATGGCGGAAATCGTCGTCCGTCTCCACCTTCCAGCCCAGGGCTTCCAGGCGCGGCACGTCATCCAGCAGGAACCGTGTCCAGTCATGGGTACGCAGCTGGAACTGCGGGCCAGCGCCGTCCAATGGCGCCCGCGGGTCAGTGTCGCGATGCAGTCCCACCGTGCGCAGCTCGGCCTCACGTCGTGATTCCTCACCCAGGTCACGGGGCAGCAGGGCGAGCTGGCCCTCCGGATCGTGGGCGAACAGGCTCGGATCATCCAGGAACCGCACGTGCTCGTCGTATTCGAAGGCCACGGTCGCGATATCGGCCCATTGCGAAGGGTCGCGGGGGCCGAGCCACGGCGGACGGAACTCGACCGTGTGCAGGCGCAGGACGGGCGTCATCGAACGGATCTGCAGCGTTGGCAGCGTGCTGCTGTCGTCGGGCATGGGGGGCGTATGGTCGATCTGCTGCAGCATCTGCGCCAGCACGGCCGCCACGTGCATGCAGTCGTGGCCGAGCGGGCAGGAACACCGGTTCCGCAGCAGGCTGTGCGGAGGGCGGAGGCTGGCGGCCAGGTCGATCTCCACCCGGTAGGAGTACTTGGCCGAGATCTTTACCTCAGCGACCAGCATGTCACCGAACAGACGCATGCTGTGGACTTCCGACAGGCAATGATCGCTCATTTCCAGCGTCCGGCCGTCCATCCAGCGGAGCAGGTCTTCTTCGGTGTAGGTATGGGCCATCAACGAGGGTGGACCGGGCACGGGGCCGGCCATTGGCAGGGGAACCGGGCATTCTACGGAACCTCGTGCGATGCCCGTGCAATGCTGCGGCGCATCCAGGCCCTTCGCCGCCCTCCAGCTAGAATGCGGTCATCCTCAACGTGCAGGGTAGTACAGCAATGCAGCAATCGACTTCCACCGGCAAGCGCAGCAAGCGCTTCGCCAGTGCGGCGGAGGCCCTGCAAGGGGTGGTCGCCGATGGCCAGACGCTGGCCGTGGGCGGCTTCGGCCTGTGTGGCATTCCCGAGGCATTGATCGCCGCGTTGCGCGACAGTGGTGCCAAGGGCCTGACCGTGATCTCCAACAATGCCGGCGTTGATGGTTTCGGCCTGGGCCAGCTGCTGGAAACCCGGCAGATCAAGAAGATGATTTCGTCCTACGTGGGCGAGAACAAGGAGTTCGAGCGGCAGTTCCTGGCCGGCGAGCTCGAGCTGGAATTCAACCCGCAGGGCACCCTGGCCGAGCGCCTGCGTGCCGGCGGCGCGGGCATCCCGGCGTTCTTCACTGCCACCGGCTACGGCACTGTGGTGGCCGAGGGCAAGGAAACCCGCGAGTTCGATGGCAAGCACTACGTGATGGAGACCGCGCTGCGCGCCGACGTGGCGCTGGTCAAGGCGTGGAAGGCCGACGAAGCGGGCAACCTGGTGTTCCGCAAGACCGCGCGCAACTTCAATCCGGCCTGCGCGATGGCCGGCAAGGTCTGCATCGTGGAAGTGGAGGAGGTGGTGCCGGTCGGCGCGATTGATCCGGACCAGGTGCACCTGCCGGGCATCTACGTGCACCGCATCGTGCACAACGCGCATCCTGAAAAGCGCATCGAACAGCGCACCATCCGCGCGGAGGGCAACTGACATGGCGTGGACCCGCGATGAGATGGCGGCACGTGCCGCTCAGGAACTGACCGATGGCGCCTATGTGAACCTGGGCATCGGCCTGCCGACCCTGGTCGCCAACCATATCCCCGAGGGCGTGGACGTGTGGCTGCAGTCGGAAAATGGCCTGCTCGGCATCGGCCCGTTCCCGACCGAAGCCGAAGTCGATGCCGACCTGATCAATGCCGGCAAGCAGACCGTCACCGCGCGTGCCGGTGCCAGCTACTTCGGCAGCCACGACAGCTTCGCGATGATCCGCGGCGGCCATGTGAACCTGGCCATCCTCGGCGCCATGCAGGTCACCGACAAGGGCGACCTGGCCAACTGGATGGTGCCCGGCAAGATGGTCAAGGGCATGGGCGGCGCGATGGATCTGGTCGCCGGCGTGCAGCGTGTGGTGGTGTTGATGGAGCACACCGCCAAGAACGGCGAGCACAAGATCCTGGCCGAATGCACGCTGCCGCTGACCGGCGTGGGCGTGGTCGATCGCATCATCACCGACCTCGCTGTGTTCGACGTCACCGATGCCGGTCTGCAGCTGGTGGAGGCGGCGCCGGGTGTCAGTGATGAAGAGCTGAAGGAAAAGACCGGCGTGGTGTTCGTTCGCGGTTGAAGGCCCGGGGCGGCCCGGCTCAGGGACGCCCCATTTTCAGGGAGCACCATGCTTTTCCCCCACGATCTGCCCGACGCCGATGTCCAGCAGGTGCCGGGCTGGTTGCCGGCGGGCGCCGCGGATGCATTGCTGCTGACCTTGCAGGCCGAAGTCCCCTGGGAGGTCCATCGCATCCGCATGTTCGGCAACTGGGTGGATTCGCCGCGACTGAGCTGCTGGATCGGCGATCCGCAGGCGCGCTACCGCTATTCCGGGGCTGAATTCGTGCCGCACCCCTGGCCACCCGCGTTGCAGGCCATGCGTGAGCGCCAGCAGGCGGAGGGCCTCGGCCGCTTCAACAGCGTGCTGCTGAACCGCTATCGCGGCGGCGGTGATTACATGGGCTGGCACAGCGATGACGAGCCGGAGCTGGGGGCGGCCCCGGTGATTGCTTCGCTGAGCCTGGGCGCGGCGCGCCGCTTCCTGCTGCGCCGGCGCGATGACCCGGCGCGGAAGGCCGAATACCTGCTCGGCCATGGCGATCTGCTGGTGATGGCGGGGCAGACGCAGCAGTTCTATCAGCACGCGCTGCCAAAGATGGCGCGGGTGCAGGACGAACGGATCAACCTGACGTTCCGCTGGATTACACCGCGCTGATCGGTCAGCGCGCGATGGTCGGCTGGTCGGCCTGCCCGCTTGCCAGCGTCCAGCCCACCATCTCCTGTGCCAGCTGCTGCAGGCCACGTTCGAAGGCGGCGGTCACCGCCGGCACGTCGGTACTGCCGACCGGCTGCGCCTGGCGGAACGTGCGGTCGGCCACCACGCGCTGGTCGGCGACATGGATCAGCTTGGCGTTGACCTCGATCACCACCGTTGGCGTGGCCTGGCCCTGGTAGTCCGATTCGAAGCGGCGCACGTCGGTGGACAGCTTGTAGTCAGCGCGGATGCCAGCGGTGCTGCGGGCCACGCCGCGGATGCGGCCGGAATCCTCGAAGCCGCGCAGCAGGGTGTCCTCGATCATGTCGGTGGCCGGCTGTGCCCAGCTGGCCCCCTTGTAGATCTCCAGCTGCGACGGCGTCGGCCGCACGTTGATGCGCGGGCTGTCGACCATGCGCGCGGCGCTGGGCTTGGCCAGTACCAGCTGCCAGCTGGCCTGCGGCCACGCCGGGTCGGCCTTCACCTGCACCGAGGGCGAGTACAGCGTCACTGCGGTTTTCTCGCTGCTGCCAAGGATGGAGCAGCCGCCCAGCAGGGTGACCATCGAAGCGGCCAGCAGCAGGCGCGGAAGGGTGGTCGGGCTCATTTGGGTTCGAACTCCTTCGGTGCGTCGCGGCCCAGCAGGTAGCGCGCGGGGTTGTTCTCGAGGCGGTCGCTGACCCGGCGCAGGTCGCGGATCAGGCCGCGCAGCTCGGTCAGCGTCGGGCCCAGCTGGCCAAGGCCATCGTTGGCGAAGCTGTTGATCGCGGCACGGTTCTCGCCAAGGATCGAATCGGCGTTGCCGGCGGCCGAATCCAGCTTGGCCAGGGTGCCGTCGAGCTTGTCGATGATGCCCGGCAGCTGCTGCACCAGATTCTTGTCCAGGCGCTCGATGGTGCCGTTGGTGGTCTTCAGCGTGGTGTCCAGGCTGCGGGCGGCATCGCGTGCGCTGAGCAGCAGCGCCTGGGTACCCTGGTCACGGTCGGCCAGGCCGCCGCTGATGGTCTCCAGGTTGGCCAGTGTCGCGTTGATCGAGGCCACGTTGCGGTCGCTGAGGATCTGATCCATGCGCTCGACGATGCGGTTGGCGACGTCGGTGATGTTCTGCAGCGCCGACGGCGTGGTCGGAATGATCGGCGCCGGGTCCTTGTTGACCGTGGTCAGTGCCGGCGACTGCGGCGTGCCGCCGCTGAGCTGGATGATCGACGGGCCGGTCAGGCTGGTGATCGCCAGCTTGGCACGGGTATCGGTCTTGACCGGGGTGGTCGAGTTCAGGCGGATGCGTGCGACCACCTGGCGCGGGTCGTCCGGCACCAGGTTCAGTTCGATGATCGAACCCACCGCGATGCCGTTGTACTGCACCGGGCTGCCCACCGACAGGCCGGTCACCGCCTCGCGGAACACCACGCGGTATTCCTGCCAGGTGCGGTCGGAGGAATACTTGGCCGCCCACAGGCCGAAGGCCAGCAGGGCCAGGCCGGTGATCAGGGTGAACGCGCCGATCAGCACGTAGTTGGCTTTGGTTTCCATGGCTCAGGCACTCTCGATCTGTTCGCCGCGCGCGGCTCGCGCACGCGGTCCGTGGAAGTATTCCTGGATCCACGGATGATCCAGTTTCTCGATGTCCGGCAGCGGCGCGTTGGCCACCACTTTGCGGTCGGCGATCACCGCGACCCGGTCGCAGATGGCGTACAGCGTGTCCAGGTCGTGGGTGATCAGGAACACGGTCAGGCCCAGCGCTTCCTGCAGGGTCTTGATCAGGCGGTCGAACGCGGCCGCGCCGATCGGGTCGAGGCCAGCGGTCGGTTCGTCCAGGAACAGCAGCGGCGGGTCCAGCGCCAGCGCGCGGGCCAGGCCGGCACGCTTGCGCATGCCGCCGGACAGCTGCGAGGGCAGTTTGTTGATCGCATCGGCGGGCAGGCCGGCCAGCTTCACCTTCAGCAGTGCCAGTTCGTAATGCCAGCGCTCGGGCAGTTCGCGGTGGTGCTCCTTCAGTGGCACCTGCACGTTTTCGCCCACGGTCAGCGACGAAAACAGCGCGCCGTCCTGGAACAGCACGCCGGTGTTGCGCTCGATGTGCAGGCGGCTCTCGGTGTCATCGGCACGCGCGTCGCGGCCCAGCACCTCGATCTGGCCTTCGTCGGGTGTGCGCAGGCCGAGGATGGAGCGCATCAGCACCGATTTGCCGGTACCCGAACCACCGACCACGCCGAGGATTTCGCCCCGGCGCACGTCCAGGTCCAGGTCTTCGTGCACGGTCTGGCTGCCGAAGCGGTTGACCAGCCCGCGAACGCGGATGGCCAGGTCATGGCCGTCGTCGTCCTGCATGGGAATGTCTTCGGGGGTCGGATGCGTGCTCATGTCACCAGTCCATGTGCATGAACCACAACGCCGCGAAGGCGTCGATGATGATCACCAGCGAGATCGTCTGCACCACGCTGGAGGTGGTGCGTTCGCCCACCGACTGCGCCGTGCCTTCCACCTTCAGCCCTTCCAGGCAGCCGATCAGGCCGATCACCAGCGCGAACACCGGCGCCTTCGACAGGCCGACCAGCATGTGCCGCACTTCCATCGTCTCGTGCATGCGCGCGATGTACATCTGCGGCGGGATGTCGAGGTCGAACGCACCGACGGTGATGCCGCCGGCCAGGCCGGCGACCATTGCAATGAAGGTCAGCAGCGGCAGAGTGACCAGCAGGGCCATCAACCGTGGCAGCACCAGCAGGTCGATCGGATCCAGGCCCAGGGTGCGCATCGCATCGATTTCCTCGCGCGCCTTCATCGCACCGATCTGCGCTGTGAAGGCGCTGGCGGTGCGGCCGGCCAGCACGATCGCGGTCAGTAGCACCGCAAACTCACGCAGGAAGGCGATGTTGACCAGCTCGACCACGTAGATCTCGGCGCCGAAGTCGCGCAGGATGGTCGAGCCGAGGAAGGCGATCACTGCGCCAACCAGGTAGGACAACAGCGCTACCAGTGGTACCGCGTCCAGCCCGACCTGCTCCATCTGGTGCACGGTGGCCGTCATCCGGAAGCGGCGGGGTTCCTTGACCAGGCGCGCCGCCTTGACCAGGTTCTCGCCGAGGAAACTGCACAGCGCCTTGATGTTGTGGCCGGTGGCATGGACGCTGACACCCAGCCGTTCCAGGGCCGCCAGCACGCCGAAGTCGCGCTTGGGCTTGGGCCGGTCGTCGGCCACTTCCTCGATGGTGCACACCAGCGCCTGGTGATCCGGGCGGAACTTCAGTGCGTCCTCGCCGAGGTTGGCGCGATGGGCCACGCGCAGCACCTGCAGCACGCCGGCCGAATCCATCTTCTCGATGGCGGTGGCATCGATGCCGGTCAGCGTGTCGGGAACGCCGCGCAGGACTTCGGCCGCGGCCAGCGCGGTCTTCAAGGTCCAGGTGCCGGACAGGCGGATCACGCCCGGGTCATGGGCATCCTGTTCGAGCTGGGGGGCGTGGTTCGGGGTCACTTGGGCCATTCGGGTCGCAGCATAACCGTTCTGTATTGGGCTTCGCGTCGAACTCGGATGAATTTCTCCGGTAAGGCCCAGCCTAGGTAATACTACGGCGCATGTCCGCAGACGCTCACACGATCCCCACGCCCCAGGCCACCTACGCGCAGCGCGTGGCCTTCGTTTCCGAGATCGCCGGACGCCTGCACAGCTATGGCACAACGGCCCAGCGCCTGGAAACGGCGGTGGTGGCACTGGCCCGCCAGCTCGATCTGGATTGTGAACCGTGGTCGAATCCCACCGGTATCATCCTCAGCTTCAGCGACCCGGCGCAGGCGATCGGCTCCAGTGACATCACCCGGGTGATCCGCCTGGCCCCCGGCGAGAACGATCTGCACAAGCTCAGCGTGGCCGACCATATCGCCGAGGAAGTGGCCAACGGGCGGATGAGCATCGCCCAGGGCCACACCGCGCTGCGCCAGCTGGACAAGGATCCGGGCCGGCGCGGCAAGCTGCGCACCATTCTCTCGTTCACCCTCGGCGCGGCCGGCGTGGCCGGCATGTGGAAGCTGCCGTGGCTGGACATCGCGACTGCCGGTGTCATCGGCCTGATGATCGGCCTGCTCGGCATGGTCACCGACCGTCGCCCGGCCACCCGCGAAGCCGCCGAGGCGCTGGCCGCACTGCTGGCCGGCCTGGTCGCCACGCTGGTCGCATCCTTCATCGGCGCGCTCAACCTCAACACGGTGATCATCGCCTCGCTGGTGGTGCTGCTGCCCGGCATGTCGCTGACCAATGCGGTCAATGAACTGGCCAGCCAGCACTGGGTATCGGGTACCGCGCGCTTCGCCGGCGCGCTGACCACCATCATGAAGCTCAGCGTCGGCGCGATGATCGCGGTGACCCTGGCCGATGTGCTCGGCCTCGATCCGGTGATCCGCGCCACGCGGCCGCAGGGGCCGTGGGTGGAGTGGGGTTCGCTGCTGACCGCGGCGTTCGCCTTCGCGATGCTGTTCAAGGCCAACCGCCGCGATTATCCGTGGGTGATTGCGGCCTCGGTGGCTGGTTATGCGATCTCCAAGTTCGGTGGCCACGCCTGGGGCGCGCCGGCCGGCATTTTCCTGTCGGCGATGCTGCTGACCGCCGGTGGCAATCTGTTCGGCCGCCTCGTCGGCCGCCCGGGCGCAATCATCCGCCTGCCCGGCATCATCATGATGGTGCCCGGCAGCACCAGCCTGCGCGGCGTGCTGACCCTGGTCCAGCAGCAGGATGTGGGTGCTGGCCAGAGCGTGTTCCTCACCGTGCTCAACGTGGTGATGGCGCTGGTGGCCGGCCTGCTGTTCGGCAACCTGCTGATGCCCGCTCGCAAAACCCTGTGATGATGTCGGTGGGTGTGGACCGTTGGTCCACACGCCGGAGAATGAAAAACGCCGGCTTTCGCCGGCGTTTTTCATTGCATTCCAATTCGGCCTCAGGCTTTCTTGATCAGGAAATCTTCCGGCTTCTTGTTGCCCTTGGCGGTCAGCTCGGCCATCCAGCGCGGCTGCTTGCCACGACCGGTCCAGGTTTCCTTGGGGTTGGCCGGGTTGCGGTACTTCGGTGCAACCTTGCCCAGCTTGCGGCCAGCGGTCTTCGACGGTGCCTTGGCGACCTTGGCCACCTTGCGCGCGCGCGGGGCCGGGGCGTCGCCGAACAGTTCCTCGATGGTGTAACCCTCGGTCTTGGCCAGCTTGGTCAGCTGTGCCCGGACCTTGGTGATCGGCCGGCGCTTGGCGACGATGGTCTGCTGTTTCTTGGCGGTACGGATCAGGGCGCCCAGCTCGCGTGCCGACAGGCCGGTCAGGTCAATGCTCATTTACGGTTACTCCGGAAACTAATAAGTGGACGGGACGAGCCAGTCCATGGCGTCGCGGGACAGAATAAAGATGAATTAATCCCAGCACAAATGCAGACGGGTCATGGCCTGGCAGCATCCCGGCTGCATTGCGTCGATTTTGACCGGATTATGTCCGCTGCAATATTGCTCAAATGGGCGTCAGGTAAAAAAAGACCGGGGCATGCCCCGGTCTTTTCCTGATCAGTCCTGCAGGCGCTGCAGCAGGGTGGCCTTGTCCAGGCTTTCCGCTTCGCTGGCGCGGCGCGAGCGGTACTCGTAGGTACCGGCGGCCAGGCCGCGTTCGCTGACCACCACGCGGTGCGGAATGCCGATCAGTTCCATGTCAGCGAACATCGCGCCCGGGCGCAGGCCACGGTCGTCGAGTGCCGCGTCCAGGCCCGCATCGCGCAGCTCCTGCAGCAGGTTGGCTGCGGCGTCGGCCACAGCGGCGTCGCCCTTCGGGTTGATCACGCACACCACCACCTGCCACGGCGCCATCGCGTCCGGCCAGATGATGCCGGCATCGTCATGGTTCTGTTCGATCGCGGCAGCCACCACGCGCGAGATGCCGATGCCATAGCAGCCCATCGCCATCACCGCCGCCTTGCCGTTCTCGTCCAGCACGGTGGCATCCAGCGCTTCGGCGTACTTGCGGCCCAGCTGGAACACGTGGCCGACTTCGATGCCACGGGCGATCTTCAGTTCGCCACCGTCCAGCGCGCGGTCACCGGCACGCACGTTGCGGATGTCGGCCACTTCCGGTTCCGGCAGGTCGCGGCCCCAGTTGACGCCGGCCAGATGGAAACTGGCTTCGTTGGCGCCGACGACGAAGTCGGACATCGCAGCCACTTCGCGATCAGCCACCACGCGGATGGCCTTGGCCGGTGCGACCGGGCCGAGGAAGCCCGGCACGCTGCCCAGGTGCTCGGCGATTTCCGCCTCGCTGGCGAAGCGCTGTTCGTCCAGGCCGGCAACCTTGGCCAGCTTGATCTCGTTGACCTCATGGTCGCCGCGCACCAGCACCAGCACGAACTGTTGTGCCTTGCCTTCGCCCGCGATCAGCGCCACCGACTTCACCGTGCGCTGCAGGTCGATGCCGAGCAGCGCCGCGACATCCTCGCAGGTCTTCTGGGTGGGGGTGTCGACCTTGCGCATGGCTTCGCTGGCGGTCGCGCGCGGTGCCGGATCGGCGGCGATCGCCGCTTCCATGTTGGCCGCGTAGTCCGAGCCGGTGGAGAACACCAGCGCGTCTTCGCCGGAATCGGCGATCACGTGGAATTCCTGCGAGGCATCGCCGCCGATCGCGCCGGAGTCGGCCTGCACCATGCGGAAGTCCAGGCCGAGGCGGGTGAAGATGCGGCTGTAGGCCGACTTCATGTTCTCGTACTCGCGCACCAGGCACTCATCGTGCAGGTGGAACGAATAGGCGTCCTTCATCAGGAACTCGCGCGAACGCATCACGCCGAAGCGCGGACGGATCTCGTCGCGGAACTTGGTCTGCACCTGGTAGAAGTTCACCGGCAGCTGCTTGTAGCTGGACAGCTCGCTGCGCGCGAAGTCGCAGGCGGCTTCTTCGGCGGTCGGGCTGTAGCAGAACACCTGGTCCTTGCGGTCCTTGATCTTCAGCAGCTGCGGGCCGAACTTCTGCCAGCGCCCGGTCTGCTCCCACAGTTCCTTCGGCTGGATGGTCGGGATCTGGAATTCCACGGCACCGGCGCGGTCCATTTCCTCGCGCACGATGCGTTCAACCTTGCGCAGCACGCGCAGGCCCAGCGGCGACCAGGTGTACAGGCCCGATGCCAGCTTGCGGATCATGCCCGCGCGCAGCATCAGCCGGTGGCTGGTGAGCTCGGCGTCGCTGGGGGTTTCCTTGGTGGTGTGCAGGTGGAACTGGGAGAGGCGCATCGTCGGCTTCGGATAACGGCAGAGACGCCTATTCTGCCAGCCCGGCCGGGGGGAGGGGTATCGGCAGGGCTGCGCCCTGCACCCGCCTCAAGCAACGTCAGCTGCAACAGCAACAGCAACAGCGGGCTTCCCGTGGGATGGCGGGGTGGGTCCGGTTGCGGGAGACGCCGTAAACCCATCCCTGGGGGCTTGGCCGCGGCATCCATGCCGCGGACACTCCCGCAACCGGACCCACCCCGCCTTCGACAGATTTCCGCGATCTGTCAGGACGACTTATGGGGTCAGATCCGTTCTCCGCAGGAAAACGGATCTGACCCCGGATTCAATTCGAGATCTGACAGATTTCATCCACGCATGGCGTGGATCTACTGGCCACCGGCCTACTGTCGAAGGCGGGGTACTGTGGGTTTGCGGGGTGTGAGCGGCATGGATGCCGCGACCAAGCCCCCATGGACGGGTTCACGGCGGCCCCGCAAACCCACAGTGCCCTGCCATCCCCCAGGAAGCCGCTTTGGCATTTGACGTTGCCGTTGCTTGAAGCAGGTGCAGGGCTGCAAGCCCTGCCGATAACCCTCACTCTGCCGGGCAGTAGGCCTTGATGGCGGCTTCAGCCAACCCCTTCTGCGCGGTGTGCTGCTCCGGGGTCAACGGGGTATCGGCCTTGCCATCACCATCGGTGTCCTGCATTACCTGGCCGCCACCGTCCAGCAGGGCCAGGTTGGCGCGGGCCGTGCTGCACTGCTCGGGCACCGGCGCTGCCGGGGTCTCGGCGCTGGCCGCCGCCTGTGGGCTGCGCGCCTGCTCGCGGGTCTCGAACTTCCTGCCCGCCGGCGGGGTCTCCGAATACTGGGTCACGCCATTGGCGTCCTTCCATTTATAGACCGGGCCGGCCACGGCGTTGGCACTGGCCAACAGCAGCAGGCATCCAAGGCAGGACAGGGCACGCATGGCAAACTCCGCGGAATGGGCGTAGAACGCCGATTGCAGCATTGGCGCCGAGCACTGGCAAGTCGATTAAACTGGATTCCATGGACCCGATCACACCGCCGCCGCGTTCGCGCACGATTTACCTGCTGCCCAACCTGTTCACCACCGCCGGCCTGTTTGCCGGCTTCTACGCGATCATCGCCGCGGCCAACGGGGACTTCGTCAACGCCAGCATCGCCGTGTTCGTGGCAGCGGTGATGGATGGCCTGGATGGCCGCGTGGCGCGGCTGACCGGTACCAGCAGCGAATTCGGCGTGCAGTACGACTCCCTGGCCGACCTGGTCAGCTTCGGCATGGCCCCGGCACTGGTGATGTATCACTGGTCGCTGTCATGGCTGAAGTTCGATGACCCGCTGCTCGGCCGCGTCGGCTGGGCCGTGGCCTTCTTGTATGCCGCCTGCGCGGCGCTGCGCCTGGCCCGCTTCAACACCCAGGTGGCAGTGGTCGACAAGCGCTGGTTCGTGGGCCTGGCCAGCCCGGCCGCGGCCGGCCTGATGATGTCCTTCGTCTGGGCGTTCGCCGATGGCAACCTGGGCTGGGACGGCAACCAGCTGCGCTACGTGGCGCTGGCGGTGACGATCATCGCGGCGCTGCTGATGGTCAGCCGCATCCGCTTCTGGAGCTTCAAGGGGGGCGGTGCCAAGGGCACCCGTTCCGACCGCGTGCCGTTCCTGGTACTGGCCCTGGTGCCGGTGGCCATCGCCATCGCGGTGATCGACCTGCCGCGCGTGCTGTTCGCGGTGGGCATCCTGTACGCCCTGTCCGGCCCGGTGATGTGGGCCGTGCAGCGCCTGCGCAAGAAGCCCGAGGCCGCGTGAGCGGGGATCTGCCCGTGCTGTGGTCTCCGGCCCAGCAGGCCTGGCTGCAGGCCATGGGCTACACCGTCTATCACGACGGCCAGCTGGCTGCCGAGCTGGATGCCGCGCTGCAGCTGAGCGTGGCCGAAGCCGAGGCGGCTGCCGTGCCAGCGGCGGAGCAGGTGCGGGCACCAATCGCACCCGCGCGCGAGCCTCCGGCTGAAGCCACACCGGGTTCCCGCCAGGAACGCCCGGCGCCGCCGCGTCGCGAGACCCCGGTCAGCGCACCGGACACCGCGCCCGCCGCTGCCCGCCCGCTGCCGGGTGGCAATGCCCGGCAACCGGTGGTGCGCCTGCCGGATCGCCTGCAGATCGCCTTGCTGCGCGCGTCCGGCTGCAATCCCAATGATCCGGCCACGCAGGCGCTGATGGACAGCTGGCCGCTGGACCAGCTGCGTCGGGACCCGGCCGCCAAGCGCGCGCTGTGGCCGCGGCTGCGCGCCCTGCGCAAGCGGGGCGCGCCATGAGTGCGGTCAGCCAGCCCGGTCCGGTCAGCCTGCGCGCGCTGCGCGAGAGCGACCTCAACGCGGTGATGGCGATTGAAGTACGCGGCTATCCGTTTCCCTGGACCCGCGGCATCTTCGTCGACTGCCTGCGTGCGGGCTATCCGGGCCTGGCCATGGAGCGCGATGGCCAGCTGATCGGCTATGGCGTGCTCAGCATCGCCGCCGACGAGGCCCATGTGCTGAACGTCTGCATCGACCCGCTGACGCAGTCGCGTGGGCTCGGTCGCCAGTTGCTACGCGCGCTGGTACAGCTGGCCGGCGACCGCGGGGCGCAGCGTGTGTTCCTGGAAGTGCGTCCGTCCAACACGCCGGCGCTGGCGCTGTACCACAGCGAAGGCTTCAACGAGATTGGCCGCCGCCCGCGTTATTACCCGGCCGCACAGGGCCGCGAAGACGCGGTGGTGATGGCGATCGAACTGGTCGACGGCGACCTGCAGGCGATGCCGCCGTTGTAACGGGGAGGGTTGCCGGCCAGCGGCCGGCACTACCGATGCGCCGCTCACGCCAGGCGCAACGCCAGCACGCCACCGACGATGAGCGACGCCGCCAGCCAGCGCGCGCGCGGAATCCGTTCGCGCAACACGAACACCGAGATCAGCAACGCGAACAGGATCGACGATTCGCGCAGCGCCGAGACCATCGCTACGGGTGCCTGGGTCATCGCCCACAAGGCCATTGCATAGGAGGCCGTGGTGCCGACACCACCGGCGAGGCCCAGTGGCCAATGCTGGCGTGCATAGACCAGCACCGCACCACGCCGGGTGTACAACGCCCACAGTGGCAGCGGAATGCCCGATAGCAGGAACAGCCACAGCGTGTAACTGAGTGCGCTGCCGGACTGGCGCGCGCCCTGCGCATCGACCAGGGTGTAGGTGGCGATCATCGCCGCAGTCAGCAGCGGCAGCCGCAGCTGGCCGCCACGTGCACCCAGTGCCATGCACAGGATGCCGGTGCTGACCAGTACCACGCCCAGCCACGCCGCCGGAGGCAGCTGCTCGCCCAGCAGGGTGCCCGCCAGCGCGACCAGGATCGGCGCGCTGCCGCGCATCAGTGGATAGGCCAGGCTCATGTCGACCTGCTGGTAACAGCGTGCGACCAGCCCGTAATAGGTCACCTGCAGCAGCACCGAAGCGGCCAGCCATGGCCAGCTATGCGCGGCGGGGAAGGGCAGGAAGGGCAGGGCAGCGGCGGACAGCAACGCGGCGCTGCCGGTGACCAGCACGGTGCCGAGGAACTTGTCCGGCCCACGCTTGACGATCGCATTCCAGCTGGCATGCAGGGCCGCGGCCGCGAGGACCAGCAGGAAAATGGAAAGAGGCATCCAGCGATGATGCCATGCGGGAGAAATGGAAACGCCGGGCATCGCCCGGCGTTTCCGATTCCGCTTCGGTGGGTGCCAACCTCTCCCACCGTGGTAGGTGCCAACCTCTCCTGCCGTGGTAGGTGCCAACCTTGGTTGGCACGCACCAGAGCGCGGCGTTACAGCTTCGCGCGCTGCTCGCGCAGGCCGGCCAGCTGGGTGTTCCAGTCGACCAGGCGCACGCGCTCCTGCTCAACCACCGCCGGCGGCACCTTGTCGGTGAACTTGGCCAGCTTGGTCTCGCTCTTTTCCTTTTCGGCTTCGACGCGGGCGATCTCCTTGTCCAGGCGCACGCGCTCGGCGTCGAGATCGACCAGGCCTTCCAGCGGCACCAGCAGCTTCAGCTCGCCGACGATCGCGGCGGCAGCCGGCGGTGCGCTTTCGCCTTCGGCCAGCCACTGGATGCTGTCCAGCTTGAGCAGAAACGACAGCGAGGCGCTGAAACGTTCGATGCGCACGCGGTCCTGCTCCAGGCCGGCCTGCAGGCGCAGCGGCACCTGCTTGGACGGGGCGACGTTCAGTTCGCTGCGCACGCGACGCACCGCACTGATCACGGCCTTCAGCCATTCCACGTCGGCCTCGGCCTGGGCGAAATCACCTTCGAACTCGGCGGCGGTCGGGTACGGGCGCAGCGACAGCGTGGTTTCGGCCAGGCCCAGGCGCGGGGCCAGCTGCTGCCACAGCTGTTCGGTGATGAACGGCGTGAGCGGGTGCAGCAGGCGCAGCAGCGCTTCCAGCACGTACAGCAGGGTGTGACGGGTGCTCTCGGCATCCGCTGCGTCGGCACCGTTCAGTGCCGGCTTGCTCAGTTCCAGGAACCAGTCGCAGAACTCGTTCCAGGCGAACTCGTACAGGCACTGCGCCAGCAGGTCGAAGCGGTAGTTGGCGTAGTGGCCCTGCGCCTCGGCGGACACCGCAGCCAGGCGCGCCAGGATCCAGCGCTCGGCATCGGTGCGCGGCGTCGGCACGCCGGTGAACGCTGCACCCTCGGTGTTCATCAGGGTGAAGCGGCTGGCGTTCCACAGCTTGTTGCAGAAGTTCTTGTAGCCCTCGGCGCGGTTCATGTCGAACTTGATGTCGCGGCCGTGGGTGGCCAGCGCGGCGATGGTGAAGCGCAGCGCATCGGCACCGTGGGCAGCAATGCCGTCCGGGAATTCCTTGCGGGTGGCCTTCTCGATCTTCTCCACCATCTTCGGCTGCATCAGGCCGCCGGTGCGCTTGGCGACCAGGTCATCGATGGTGATGCCGTCGATGATGTCCAGCGGGTCGAGCACGTTGCCCTTGCTCTTGGACATCTTCTGGCCCTGGCCGTCGCGGATCAGGCCGGTGAAGTAGACGTCCTTGAATGGGATCTTCCCGACCAGGTTGTCGGTGGCCATGATCATGCGCGCCACCCAGAAGAAGATGATGTCGAAACCGGTGATCAGCACCGACGACGGCAGGTAGCGGTTGAAGCCACGCTCGGCCATGGCCTGTTCGTTCGGCCAGCCCAGGGTGGAGAACGGCCACAGCTGCGAGGAGAACCAGGTCTCCAGCACGTCGCTTTCCTGGTTCAGCACCACGTCGCTGCCCAGGTTGTGCTTTGCCCGCACTTCCTCTTCGCTGCGACCGACATAACAGGTGCCGGTGGCTTCGTCGAACCACGCCGGGATGCGGTGGCCCCACCACAGCTGACGGCTGATGCACCAATCCTGGATGTTGTTCATCCAATGGCGGTAGGTGTTGATCCAGTTCGGCGGCACGAAGGCGATGGTTCCGTCCTCAACCAGTTCCAGGCCACGCTTGGCCAGGTCGTCCATCTTCACGAACCACTGGTCGGTCAGGTACGGCTCGATCACCTGGCCGGTACGGTCACCGCGCGGCACCTGCAGCTTGTGCGCCTTGGTCTCGACCAGGATGCCCAGGTCTTCCAGCTCGGCCAGCACCGCCTTGCGCGCGGCGTAGCGGTCCAGGCCCTGGAAGCGTTCCGGCGCATTTTCATTCAGCGCCGCCACCGGGGTGAACAGGTTGATCATCGGCAGGCTGTGGCGCACGCCCACTTCGTAGTCGTTGAAGTCGTGCGCCGGGGTGACCTTGACCACGCCGGTGCCGAACGCGCGGTCCACGTAGTCGTCGGCGATCACCGGCACGCGACGGCCGGTCAGCGGCAGCACCACGCTCTTGCCGATCAGGTGCGCGTAACGCTCGTCTTCCGGGTGCACCATCACCGCGGTATCGCCCAGCAGGGTTTCCGGGCGGGTGGTGGCGACGACCAGGTAGTCGCGGGTTTCGCGCAGGGTTTCCACGCCGTCGGCATCGCGCTCGACGTGCTCGTAGCTCAGGCCTTCATCCAGCGTGTAGGCGATGGACCACAGGAAGCCGTCTTCCTCGGCGCTCTCCACTTCCAGGTCGGAAATGGCGGTCTTCAGCACCGGGTCCCAGTTGACCAGGCGCTGGCCACGGTAGATCAGGCCCTGTTCGTACCAGCGCACGAAGGCTTCGTTGACCGCCGCCGACGGCTGCGGGTCCATGGTGAAGGTGCTGCGCGACCAGTCGGCGGAGGTGCCGAGGCGGCGCATCTGGCGCTCAATGGTGTCGCCAGACTGCAGCTTCCACTCCCAGACCTTGCCGATGAAGCCTTCGCGGCCCAGCGAATCGCGGGTCTCGCCCTTGCCTTCCAGCGCCAGGTTGCGGCTGACCACCATTTCAGTGGCGATGCCGGCGTGGTCGGTACCGACCTGCCACAGCGTGTCGTAGCCGCGCATGCGGTGGTAGCGCACCAGCGCGTCCATCAGGGTCTGCTGGAAGGCGTGGCCCATGTGCAGGGTGCCGGTCACGTTCGGCGGCGGCAGCAGGATGGTGTACGGCTCGCCCGTGCCGGACGGCTTGAAGTGGCCGGCCTTCTCCCAGGCCTCGTAGAGGTCGGTCTCGAAGGACTTCGGGTCGTAACTGGAGGCGAGTTGGGTCATGCGGGGGAACCGGTAATCAAGGCGGAAGGGAGATCAGCGCGACCCGAGGGCGCGCCGGATCTTCTGGTCGGTGTGGTACTGGCTGACCGCGTAGGCGGCCCAGATGGCGGCGGGCAACCACCCGATCAGGGTGATCTGCAGGATCAGGCAGACGATCCCGGCCAGCGGCCGGCCGATGGTGAAAAAGGACAGCCAGGGAAGAATCAGGGCGATCAGCAGGCGCATCAAGGGGTCCTCGCTGGACTTACATGTCGTGCTTGTTCAGGTCGTAACCGGCGGCCTTGTACTGGCGCCAGCGTTCGCGCAGCGGTTCGCGCGCTTCCGGGTCGGCCGGAACCACTTCCAGCACGCGCTCGCACTGGCCCAGCCAGGGTTCATCGCGCAGGTTGATCACCAGCGGACGCGCCGGTGCCTCGGTGCCGGGCACGGCGATCAGCACCAGGGCTTCTTCCTCGTCCATGTCCTCGCCGGCGATCTGGTGCGGGATGTAGGCATCGTTGTCGAACGCCCACAGCAGCTCGTCCAGCTCCTCGGCCTGGGCCTGGTCGCGGGCCAGTACCAGGGTGAACAGCCCGGCGTCGTTGGCCTTGCGCGCCAGCTCGCAGACCAGGCGCAGAGGCTCGGTCAGGAAGCGGGGCTTGGCGATCAGATAGAAATCAGCGCGGGGCATGGCAGGGTCCGGGTCGGGCAGGGGCCCGGCATGCCGGGCGGGGGCAGGCCGGAGGATGCCCCGGCCGACAGGCGCCGGCCAGGGGCAGGTACGGCATCAGGCGCGGGCGGCCTGGTCCAGCAGCCACTGGCTCAGCAGGCCGACCGGGCGGCCGGTGGCCATGCCACGCTTGCCTTCATCGCTGGCCACGCCGGCGATGTCCAGGTGGGCCCAGCGCTGGCCTTCGGCGAAGCGCGACAGGAAGCAGCCCGCGGTGATCGCGCCGGCCCAGCGGCCGCCGATGTTGTAGACGTCGGCGAAGGTCGAATCCAGCATCGGCTGGTACTCGTCCCACAGCGGCAGGCGCCAGGCGCGGTCGAACACGTGCTCGCCGGCGGCCAGCAGCTCGTTGGCCAGGTCGTCGTGCTTGCTCATCAGGCCGGCGGTCTGGTGGCCGAGGGCGACCATGCAGGCACCGGTCAGGGTGGCGACGTCGACCAGCGCGGCCGGCTCGAAGCGCTGCGCGTAGGTCAGCGCATCGCACAGGATCAGGCGGCCTTCGGCGTCGGTGTTGCCGACTTCGATGGTCTTGCCCGACATCGAGGTGATCACGTCGGACGGGCGGTAGGCGTTGCCGTCGATGGCGTTTTCCACCGCCGGCACCACCACCACCAGGTTCAGCGGCAGCTTGGCCTTGACCGCGGCGACGAAGGTGCCGATGACGTTGGCGCCACCGCACATGTCGTACTTCATCTCTTCGATGCCGCCCTGGGTCTTCAGGTTGACGCCACCGGTATCGAAGGTGATGCCCTTGCCGACCAGCACGTACGGCTTGGCGTCGCCGGCACCGGTCCACTTCAGCACGACCAGGCGCGGGCGGTTGGCCGAACCGCGGGCGACGGCCAGCAGCGAGCCCATGCCCAGCGCTTCCATCTGGTGCTCGTCGAGGATCTCGGCCTCGGCACCGTCGTGCTCGCCGGCGAACTTCACGCCCACTTCGGCCAGGTAGGCCGGGGTGCAGTAGTTCGGCGGCAGGTTGCCCAACTCGCGGGCGAACTCGACACCGGCGGCGATGGCCTGGCCCTGGGCCAGGGCCTGCGCGTCGTCACCGGCGATGGCCAGCTGGGCCAGGCCGGCGTCGTCGGCCTTCTTCTTGCCCAGGGTGGCGGTGTAGCGGTACGCGGCGTGATCGGCGGCGATCACCGCCTGGCGGATCGCCCAGGCCGCGTCGCGGTCCTTCACCGCCACTTCGGACAGTGTGAACAGTGCGCTGCGGGCAGCACCGGCCTTCAGCGCGCGCACGGCGTCGCCGACGGCCTTCAGGTACTGCGGCACGCCGAAACGGGCGACTTCGCCCAGGCCGACCACCAGCACGCGCGGGGCGGTCACGCCCGGCAGGTCATGCAGCAGGGTGGTGGCGCCGGTCTTGCCGGACAGGTCGCCGCGCTGGGCCAGGGCGGCCAGGCGGCCACCGCTGGCGGCGTCCAGGGCCTGTGCGGCCGGGGTCAGGGTATGGTCGGCATACGCGCCAACCACCAGGCAATCAACGGTGGCGGCGGCCGGAGCAACGTGGTTCAGGGTGAATTCGAGGGCCATTGAGCAGATTCCATTGGCGAGTCCGTACAATCGCAGGCCGTTTACGCCCAGACAGTAGACTGGGCGGCACCGCGAACGAACCCCAGAGTTTAAACCACCGCCCCATGCTGAAGCTCGACCGATACCTGCTGGGCGATTTCGTCCAGAGTTTCCTGGCTACCCTGATCGTCCTGCTGGTGGTCAGCGTGGGCGGCGTGCTGGTGGACATCCTCGGCAACATCGCCGACGGGCGCCTGCCGGCCAAGCTGCTGTTCTCGCAGCTGGGCCTGCAGTTCATCGCCTACCTGCCGCTGATCCTGCCGCTGGCACTGATGCTGGGCCTGCTGCTGGCCATCGCCCGCCTGTACCGCGACTCGGAAATGGCGGTGATCACCGCCATTGGTGTCGGCCCCAAGCGCCTGCTGCGGCCACTGCTGATGCTGGTGGTGCCGGTGGTGGCCCTGGTGGGCGCCTGTTCGCTGTGGCTGGGCCCGTGGGCCGGCCGGGTGGCCGAGCAGATGATCATCGAGGCCAACCGCAGCGTGCTGATGGCCGGCCTGGAGCCGGGCCGCTTCACCCCGCTGCCCAATGGCGGCGTGGTCTACCTGTCCTCGATCTCGCCCGATGGCACCCAGCTGGGCAAGGTGTTCCTGCAGCGCCAGAAGGATGACCGCCTGGAGGTGGTGTCGGCCAATGGTGGCCGCATGTTCTTCGAGGGCACCCGCCAGCGCTTCCTGGAGCTGGATGACGGCCACCAGGTGGAAGGGCCGGTGGCCGGTGGGCTGGACTACCGCCTGGCGACCTTCGCCCGCAATGACGTGGCCCTGCCCGATGGTGCGCAGACCCGCACCGAGGATGACCCGGAACTGATGCCGACCCTGCAGCTGATCGGCGATGAGCGTCCGCAGGCGCAGGCCCAGCTGCACCGCCGCCTGGCGCCGCCGCTGATCGCGTTGGCGTTCGCCCTGCTGACCGTGCCGCTGGGCCGCAGCTCGCCGCGCCAGCAGCGCTACGGCCGCATGATGCTGGCGCTGATGGCCTACATGGTCGGCACCAACCTGATGTTCATCGGCAGCGGCTGGATCGCCAACGGCAAGATCCCCCCTGCGCTCGGGCTGTGGTGGTTGACCCTGCCGTTGCTGGCGCTGGCAATCTGGATGTATGCACGTGATGGCCGCCTGGGCCGCCCGAAGGGAGCCCGCGCATGAGGCTGCGCCCGATGCGTTTCGACCTGTACCTGGGCCGGTCGGTATTCACCACGGTGCTGCTGACCTGGGCCGTACTGGTCGGCCTGGACGTGGTGATGGCGTTCTCCGGCGAGTTCAAGGACATCGGCAAGAACGGCTACACGCTGGGCCATGCCGCCGCATGGGTGCTGTACACGGTGCCACGCCGCGCTTACACCATGTTCCCCACCGCCGCGGTGATCGGTGCACTGATGGGCCTGGGCCAGCTGGCGGCGACCTCGGAGCTGACCGCACTGCGTGCGCTGGGCCTGTCGCGAAAGCGCCTGAGCGTGTCGGTGGCGATCGCGCTGTCGCTGCTGACCGCGGTGATGGTGTTCAGCGCGGAGACCCTGGGCCCCTGGGGCCAGGACCGAGCCGATGCGCTCAAATCCAGTGCCAAGTGGGGGCGGGATATCGCTACCAGTCGCTACTCGGGCCTGTGGGCACGCGAGGGCGATACCTTCCTCAACGCGCAGAGCGGCGAGGAGCAGCTGGTCGGCGACAAGGGCACGCGCCTGATCCTGCGCGACGTACGCCTGTACCGCATCGCCGAGAACGGGGGCATCGCCTCGTTGACCCATGCCGATACCGCCGAACACGACAAGGATGGCTGGGTGCTGACCGGGGTACGTCGCGATACCTTCGGCGAGCGCTCGGCGACCCGCCAGGAAATCGCGCGTGAACCGTGGAATTCGAAGCTGGATGCGGCCGCATTGGCGACCGGCATCGCCAAGCCGCGCAACCTCAGCGTGGCCGAGCTGAGCACCAGCATTGCCTACCGCCAGCGCAACGGGCTGGATGCGCGCGACTTCGAGGATGTGTACTGGAGCCGCTGGTTCTACCCGGTGAACGTGCTGGCGCTGTGCCTGGCGGCGGTGCCGTTCGCGTTCGGGTCGCTGCGCAGCGGTGGCATGGGCAAGCGCCTGTTCCTGGGCATCCTGTTCGCACTGGGCTTCTGGCTGCTGCAGCTGTTCTTCGGGCGCATGGCCGGCGCGTTGAAGTTCGATTACCGCATCGCCTACGCGTTGCCGCCGATCGTGATGCTGGCGGTGTCCGGACTGCTGTTCCGGCGCAAGTCGGGCTGACCCCCCATGGAGCCGGGCCTGGCCCGGCTGTTTCCGCACTGCGCCCGTGAGTCGAGCATGGCTCGACGCTACAGAGCGCGGATCACCGTTTCGGCATGCGCACCAGGCGGGTGCCGCTGGCGCGGTCGTGCCAGGTCAGGCGTTCGCGATCGACCCACGCCCACCAGAACCCCAGCCCACCCAGCAGCAGCGACAGCGTGCCCACGGCGAAACGCAGCCACAGCTGGCTGCGTCGCAGCGGCGCGCCATCCCCTGAGTGCAGTTTCAGCCGCCACGGCCGCATGCCCAGCGTCTGCCCGCCGCGGCGCCAGCTTGCCGTCGCGTACCACCCCGTGATCGCCCAGCACACCGCCCACAGCAGCCACTGCCAGGCACTGAACGGCGCGATGTTCTCGCGTTGCGCGTGGCCGCTGATGGTGTAGGCGAGGGTGAACAGCGTGCCGGCGAGCATCCACAGCGCCAGTACCGGCAACGCGTCGTAGAGCATTGCCAGCAGGCGCCACAACAGCAGTGCGCGCGGGCGGGGCATTTCGGTAGCGGCCGCAGGGGCCGTGTCGGTGGCAGGGCGGGACATGCGCCGAGCATACGCAAAGCTGGCCGTGCCCGCAGTGGCCCTCGTATCCTGCACGCATGGCCCTTGTTTCCACCCCCGCCGAACGCCGCCAGCTGGTCCAGCAACTGCCCGAACTGCGCGCCGACGACAGCGTGCGCATCCAGCGCTTCCTCGATGCGATCTGGGCCGAGAACGGTCTGGCCCGCGCCACCCTCGACAGCTACCGTCGCGATCTGGAAGGGCTGGCGCGCTGGATGGATGGGCGCGACGGTGGCCTGGCCGGCATCGAGCGCCCGGGGTTGTTCGATTACCTGGCCTGGCGCACCCGTCATGGCTGGTCTCCGCGCAGCAATGCGCGGTTGCTGTCGGCGCTGCGGGCGTTCTTTGCCGACGGCGTGCGCCGCGGCGAACGCAGCGAGGACCCCAGCGCGCTGCTGGATCCGCCCAAGCTGCCACGCTTGCTGCCCAAGGCGCTGGCCGAAAGCCAGATCGACGCGCTGCTGGCGGCACCGGATATCGACAGCCCGTTGGGCCTGCGCGACCGCGCCATGCTGGAGTTGATGTACGCGGCCGGTCTGCGAGTGAGCGAGCTGGTGCTGCTGCCGGCCACCGCGGTCAACCTGCGCCAGGGTGTGCTGCGGGTCACCGGCAAGGGCAGCAAGGAACGGCTGGTGCCGCTGGGTGAGGAGTCGCAGCACTGGCTGGAGCGCTATCTACAGGCATCGCGCCCGCTGCTGGTCGGCAAGGGCAAGGTGCATGCCCTGGCGGATGGGCAGACCCCATTGTTTGTCGAGCCGACGCTGCATGCGCTGACCCGGCAGGCGTTCTGGCACCTGGTCAAGCGCCACGCGCAGGTGGCCGGCATCGACCCGGTGCGGATCAGCCCGCATGGCCTGCGCCACAGCTTCGCCACGCATCTGCTCAACCGCGGCGCCGACCTGCGCGCGCTGCAGATGCTGCTCGGCCACAGCTCGCTGTCGACCACCCAGATCTACACCCTGGTGGCCCGCGAACACCTGCAGAAGCTGCACGCCCGCCATCATCCACGCGGCTGAGCGAGGGCCTGAACCCTGCCTTGCGCCGTGCGCGTCGTCGCGAACCGGTTGCAGTGGCTGTGTCAGAATCCGGGCTCTTCTTCTGCCGCGGAACGCTCCATGCTCCGATTTGCCATCGCCGCCGTGTTCGGTGCGCTCAGCCTGACCGCCTGCGCCCAGCCGGCTCCGCCGGCCGCCAAGGCGCCCGCCGCTGCTGCGGCCAAGGCCGGCCCGGCCGCCAACGCTTCGGCCGACCAGGCCGTGCGCGCCGCGCTGACCGCGCTCAATCCCGGCTTCCAGGTGGATTACATCGGTGCTGCACCGTTCCCCGGCTTCCGCGAGGTCGTCGTTTCCGGCCAGCTGCTGTACGTGTCCGATGACGGTCGCTACCTGTTCCAGTCGCAGCCGTACGACACGCGTGCCAAGGGTCCGGCCAACAGCGAAGGCCTGCTCGGCTACCGTCGCGATCTGCTGGCCAAGGCCAACCATGGCGACCGCATCGTGTTCGCCGCGCCGAATGCCAAGTACACCATCAGCGTGTTCACCGACATCGAGTGCGGCTACTGCCGCAAGCTGCACCAGGACATCGCCGAGCTCAACCGCAACGGCATCACCGTCGAGTATCTGGCGTTTCCGCGCATGGGGCTGGGCAGCAAGGACTACACCGACATGATCTCGGTCTGGTGTGCGGCGGATCGTCGCCAGGCCCTGACCAACGCCAAGCGCGGCGGCAATGTGCCGGCCAAGAACTGCACCAACCCGGTGGCGATGCAGTACGCGCTGGGCCAGCAGCTGGGCGTGAACGGCACGCCGGCGATCTTCGCGCCGGACGGCACCCAGCTGGGTGGTTACCTGCCGCCGGCGCAGCTGCGCGCGGCGCTGGACAAGCTGTCGGCCAAGCGCTGATCGCCGCCGACCTTTTCCTGTAGAGCCGAGCCCATGCTCGGTTGCCGAAACATCAGCCGAGCATGGGCTCGGCTCTACAGGTGGGAAGACGGGGATGCGTGTCGCATCCCCGGCTTTTTTCTTACTTCAGGCCATCACTGACCGCCTTGGTCAGCGTGCCCTGTGCATCGTCACCGCTGAACTCCCAGACGAACGCGCCGCCCAGGCCCTGGGTCTTCACGTAGCCCATCTTGCGGGTGATGTTGGCCGGGGTATCGAAGCTCCACAGCGTGCTGCCGTTGTAGATCCAGGTGGCACCGGCGGTGCTGTCGGTGTAGCCCGGCCACGCCAGGTTCTTCAGCACCTTCCAGTCTTCGATGCCGGCCTCGTAGGTACCCGGGGCGGCGCCGGTCGCGGTCTGGTACAGGCCGTTGTTGGCGTTGGCCACACCGGTCCAGCCACGCCCGTAGTAGCCGATGCCCAGGTTGAGCTTGGCGGCGGGCACGCCACGGCTGATGAAGGCCTCGATGGCGTCGTTGCTGTTGTACAGCTTCTGGTCGCCGGTGGACGGATCATTCGGCGAATCGAACAGCGCCGACTGGTGATTGGTCTTCGCATCCCACGCGCCGTGGAAGTCGTAGGTCATCACGTTGATGTAGTCCAGGTACGGGTGGTACGCGGCCGGATCGGTGACGCGGATCTTGTCGATGCCGGCACCCACCGCCACCGTCAGCAACAGGCCCGGACGCACCGCATCGAGCTGGCGGCGGAACTCGGCCATCAGCGCGGTGAAGTTGGCGTTGTCTTCCGGCTTGCCGCATTCGATGCCGCAGGCTACCGGATATTCCCAGTCGACGTCGATGCCGTCGAACACACCCAGCGCGGCACCGGCACCACCGGCACCGTCGGTTACAGGCAGGTTGCCCTTGATGTAGGCGTCGATGCACGAGGCGACGAAGGCCTGGCGGTTCTCCGGGCGCGCCGCGCTGGAGAAGCCGCGCGACCAGGTCCAGCCACCCAGCGAGATCAGCACCTTCATGCCCGGGTACTTGGCCTTGAGCTGCTTGAGCTGGTTCCAGTTGCCACGCAGCGGCTGGTCCCAGGTATCGGCGCTGCCGCTGACACTCTCGGCGGCACTGAAGGCCTTGGTGTAATCGGCGAAGGCATCGCCACCGGCACCGCTGTTCGGATCCGACGGCTGGGTGATGCCCACTTCGCAGCGATTGTTGCGCACGTTGCCGAAGGCGTAGTTGATGTGGGTCAGGCGTGCGGCCGAGCCGCTGCTGTCGATGTTCTTGACCCGGTAGTTGCGGCCGTAGATGCCCCACTGGGTGAAGTAACCGATGACCCGCTTGCCGGTGGTGCCGCCGTCGCCGGCCAGCGTGGTGGCGCTGATCTCGGTGCCCTGTGCCGACGCATTGCCGGCGTTGTCGCGGGCACGTACGCGGTAGCGGTAGGTGGTCGATGCGGTCAGCCCGCCATCGACGTAGCTGGCACTGGACGGCGAACCGACCAGGCTGCCATTGCGGTACACGTCGTAGCCGGCCAGGCCGCTGCCACCGGTGTTGTCGGTGGACGGGCTCCAGCTGAGCGCGATGCTGTTGGCGGTACGCGTGCCCACCGCCAGTCCACCGGGCACGCTCGGCGCGGTGGTATCGCCGCCGGCAGCGTTGACGGTGATGGTGATGGTCGGCGTGCTGGTGGTGGCGTTGTTGTTGTCGGTGGCCACCGCGCGCAGGGTGTGGCTGCCGGCGCTGGCATTGGCCCAACTGGCCGCATACGGCGCACTGGTGGCCACGCCGAGCGTGCTGCCATCGCGGAAGAATTCGACCTTGGCGACGCTGCCGTCCGGATCACTGGCGGTGGCGGTCACGTTGACCGTGCTGCCGGCACTGAAGGTGGCGCCGTTGGCCGGCGAGGTCAGGCTGACCACCGGCGGCTGGTTGGCGCCGCTGCCATCACAGGCGCCGAGGTTGGTGTAGTAGGGCGCACCGGCCGGATGGTCCGGCGGCGCGTTCCAGATGTCCTGGTTCGCCCGATAGAGGACGCCTCCTTTCTGCAGGGTATCGCCGGCCCGGTAGATCTTGGCCTGGTCCCACTGGGCCACGCCGGCACAGCTGGCGGCCTGCGCCAGGCCGGGCAGGGCGGCGGTACCGGCGGCCAGGGCAAGCAGCCAGGCCAGGCGGCGGGGACGACAGCTTCGGGTCGAACGTTCGGCACTGCGCACAATCGGGTCGTACATGGGTAAGTCTCCGATCAAAGGGCGCGCGGGCCCCGATGGCGCCGCGCGTGACGCAGGTCCGGGCGTCGCCGGGGAAGGCGACGGGTGGGGCCGGACGGAGGCACCTGGGAGGCCGGGGAGAGAGTCCGGCGCCAGGTGGGGACAACGTTGTCATCAATCGCGTGGTCAATCCGTGAGCAAGTGCATGGTTCCGGGATTCGGGCGGAGCGCGGCGCTGCGCGCGGTCGGCGGCCATCGGCGGAGCCCCCTCGTGGCTGGGCTTTCCGCGAACAGCGGATTTCTGTGGGGTTGGCCGGGCGGGTAGGCTGCGCAGGGGACGCTGCAAGTACGTCCATGTAAGCTCGGTCGCCGCATCCATGCGGCTCACGCCCCTGCGCAGCCCACCCGCCCGGCCACGGACAGGTTCCTGCGCGGCCAGCCACGGAAGACAGAACAAAAAATCAAAAGCAGAAGCCGGTCGCTGCGCTCTTCAATGCCTGATTCCTGAGATTTCCCTGGTTGCCGGCCAGCGGCCGGCACTACCGGGGAGCATCCACGCATGGTGTGGATCTACCGCAGATCGCGGAAATCTGTCGAAGGCGGGGTGGGTCCGGTTGCGGGGGTGTCCGCGGCATGGATGCCGCGGCCAAGCCCCCAAGGACGGGTTTACGGCGTCCCCCGCAACCGGACCCACCCCGCCATCCCACGGGAACCCCGCTTTCGCTTTGGCCGTTGCTTCGGCTCTGGCCTCGGCGGGTGCCGGGCGCCGCCCGGCCAAAGCCCATCCCCCGCTTCCGGTACAATGTCGGGCCCGTTTCCCAACTACGGTTCCCCGGACATGATGGTCCTCGAGGGCGCGCCCGCCCTGTCGCCGTTCCGCCGCGAACGTCTTGAATCCCGCCTGCAGTCCATCGCTCCCTCCCTGCGCATCAGCGGTGCCTGGCACGTCTACTTCGTGCAGCCCGAAGGCAGCGCCGCTCCCGACCTCGCCACCCTGTGCCGCATCCTCGAAGCTGCGCCGCAGGCCGAGGCCGTGGCCGAAGGCGCGGTCAGCCGCATCGTGGTGCCGCGCCTGGGCACGCTGTCGCCGTGGTCGAGCAAGGCCACCGAACTGGTCCGCGGTGCCGGGCAGCCGGTGAGCCGGGTCGAGCGTGGCCTGCGCATCGACGTGCAGGCCTGGCCGGCCGATGCCGCCGCCCAGCAGGCGCTGGTCAAGGCGCTGCACGACCCGATGACGCAGTCGGTGCTGGAAACCGTGGAACAGGGCCAGGCGCTGTTCTCGGCGCCGGCCCGTGGCGAACTGGAACGCGTGCCGGTGGACCAGCTGGAGGCCGCCAACCAGCGCCTCGGCCTGGCCATGGCCCAGGACGAGATCGACTACCTGCGCGAACGCTTCACCGCGCTGGGCCGCGCACCGTCCGACGTCGAGCTGATGATGTTCGCGCAGGCCAATTCCGAGCACTGCCGCCACAAGATCTTCAACGCCAGCTGGACCATCGACGGCCAGGAGCAGGACCGCTCGCTGTTCCGGATGATCAAGAACACCCACCAGCAGACCCCGCAGCACACGCTCAGCGCGTACAGCGACAATGCCGCGGTGATTGAAGGCCATCCGGCGTCGCGCTACCGCCCCGATCCGGCCAGTGGTGAATACCGCCGCGAGCCGCAGGTGCCCAGCGCCTTCCAGATCAAGGTGGAAACGCACAACCATCCGACCGCGATCGCGCCGTTCCCGGGCGCTTCGACCGGCAACGGTGGCGAGATCCGCGACGAGGGCGCGACCGGTCGTGGCGGCAAGCCGAAGGCCGGCCTGTCCGGTTTCTCGGTCTCGCACCTGCGCATTCCCGAACTGCCGCAGCCGTGGGAAGCGCCGCGCGCGCTGAACCCGCGCATGGCGCCGGCACTGGAAATCATGACCGACGGCCCGCTTGGCGGCGCTGCGTTCAACAACGAATTCGGTCGCCCGAACCTGCTCGGCTACTTCCGCAGCTTCGAGCTGCCGGAAGGCGCCGATCTGGTGCGTGCCTACGACAAGCCGATCATGCTGGCCGGTGGCCTTGGCGCGATCGACCGCGTGCAGGTCGACAAGATCCAGCTGCAGGCCGGTGATGTGGTCATCGTGCTGGGTGGCCCGGCAATGCTGATCGGCCTGGGCGGCGGCGCCGCCAGTTCGGTGGCCTCCGGCGAGAGCGCCGAGGACCTGGACTTTGCCAGCGTGCAGCGCGACAACCCGGAAATGGAACGCCGCTGCCAGGAGGTCATCGACCGCTGCGTGGCGATGGGCGCCAACAACCCGATCAAGTTCTTCCACGACGTCGGTGCCGGTGGCCTGTCCAATGCCATCCCCGAACTGCTGCACGACTCCAAGGTCGGCGGTGTCATCGACCTGGGCAAGGTGCCCACCGATGATCCGTCGCTGTCGCCGATGCAGCTGTGGTGCAACGAGTCGCAGGAACGCTACGTGCTGGGCGTGGCCCAGGAGCGCCTGGCCGAGTTCGCCGCGCTGTGTGCCCGCGAGCGCTGCCCGTTCGCCGCGGTTGGCGTGGCCACCGCCGAGGAACACCTGGTGGTGGCTTACGGCGCCGTGCCGGGCCACACCCCGGCCGACGCACCGATCGACCTGCCGATGGACGTGCTGTTCGGCAAGCCGCCGAAGATGCACCGCGACACCGCGCACCCGCCGGCCCCGCGCTGGCCGGCGCTGAAGACCGGTGGCCTGGACCTGCAGGAAGCCGGCCTGCGCGTGCTCGCGCACCCGACCGTCGCTTCGAAGAACTTTCTGGTCACCATCGGTGACCGCAGCGTCGGTGGCCTGACCGCACGCGAACAGATGGTTGGCCCGTGGCAGCTGCCGGTGGCCGACGTGGCGATCACCCTGGCCGACTTCGATGGCGTGGCCGGCGAAGCGATGTCGATCGGCGAGCGCACCCCGCTGGCCCTGCTCGACGCCGCTGCTTCTGCACGCATGGCGGTGGGCGAAGCGCTGACCAACCTGTGCGCGGCCCCTGTCGATGCGCTGGATGAGATCAAGCTGTCGGCGAACTGGATGGCCGCGGCCGGCCACCCGGGTGAAGACGCGCTGCTGTACGACGCGGTGAAGGCGGTGGGCATGGAACTGTGCCCGCAGCTGGACATCAGCATCCCGGTCGGCAAGGACTCGCTGTCGATGCAGGCGCAGTGGCACGACCAGGGTGAAGCGCACAAGAGCGTGTCGCCGGTGTCGCTGGTGATCTCGGCGTTCGCGCCGGTGGCCGACGTTCGCCAGCAGCTGACCCCGCTGCTCGACCGTGACGTGGACAGCGAGCTGTGGCTGATCGGCCTGGGTGCTGGCAAGCAGCGCCTGGGCGGTTCGATCCTGGCCCAGGTGCATGCCGACCATGGCGATCTGCCGGCCTTCGCCGGTGCCGCGCCGGACCTGGACGACCCGCAGCGCCTGCGTGGCTTCTTCGAATTGATCCGCGATGCGCGCCAGGCCGGCCTGCTGCTGGCCTACCACGACCGCAGCGATGGCGGTGCCTTCGCCGCACTCTGCGAAATGGCCTTCACTTCGCGCCTGGGCCTGGACATCACCCTTGATGCCTGGGGCGATGATCCGTTCCGCAGCCTGTTCAACGAAGAACTGGGCGCGGTGGTGCAGATCGCGCGAGAAGACCGTGCGGCCTTCGCCGATCTGGTCGAGCGCCATGCACTGACCGAGTGTGCGCAGCGCATCGCCAAGCCGACCACCGCACCGGTGGTGCGCGTGTCGCTGGCCGGCGAGAACCTGGCCGAATGGCGCTGGGAAGCGCTGTTCGACGCCTGGTGGTCCGTCACCCACGCGATGCAGAAGCGTCGTGACAACCCGGCCAATGCCGATGCCGAGCGTGAGATCGCCCGTGCCTTCACTGCGCCGGGACTGAAGCCCAAGCTCAGCTTCGACCTCAATGAAGATGTGGCCGCCCCGTTCATCAGCACCGGTGCGCGTCCGCGCGTGGCGGTGCTGCGCGAGCAGGGCGTCAACGGCCAGATCGAAATGGCCAACGCCTTCGAACGTGCCGGTTTCCGCGCCTTCGACGTGCATATGAGCGACCTGATCGAAGGCCGCGTGGCATTGCAGGACTTCACCGGCCTGGTCGCCTGCGGCGGCTTCAGCTATGGCGACGTGCTGGGTGCCGGCCGTGGCTGGGCCACCTCGATCCTGGAGCGCAGTACGCTGCGTGATGCCTTCGCCGCGTTCTTCGCGCGCGAGGACAGCTTCGCGCTGGGTGTGTGCAACGGCTGCCAGATGATGAGCCAGCTCAAGGGCATCATTCCGGGGGCCGAGCACTGGCCGCAGTTCCGTCGCAACGCCAGCGAGCAGTTCGAAGCCCGCACCGCGCTGCTGGAAGTGGTGGAATCGCCGTCGATCCTGCTGCGTGGCATGGCCGGTTCGCGCCTGCAGGTGGCGGTGGCGCATGGCGAAGGCCAGGCCGTGTTCGACAACGCCGTCGACCAGGCCGCTGCCCGCGTCTCGCTGCGCTACATCGATGGCAACGGCAACGTGGCCAGCCAGTACCCGCTGAATCCGAACGGTTCGCCGGACGGCATCACCGGCCTGACCAGCAGCGACGGCCGCGTCACCATCATGATGCCGCACCCGGAACGCACGCCGCGCGCGCTCAACCTGAGCTGGGCCCCGGCGGAGTGGCAGGGCGACTCGCCGTGGATGCGCATGTTCCGCAACGCGCGGGTGTGGTGCGGCTGATCGCATCGTTCTGCGCAGGCCGCAATGCCGCTGCGTACGGAAAAACCCGCCGTTGATCGGCGGGTTTTTCTTTGCGCGCGTGAAACTCCTGTCGCGACCGCTAGTTACATCGATTTTCATGCGGCGGAACTTCGTCACGCATGCCTAACAAAACACTTTCATAAACAGGTGAAATAGTGAACTGCTTCACGGCAATAGGATTTGTCGTGTCAAAGTCTTGACGATTTGGAAAGTTGCCGTTAACACTTGAACCCCGTTTCAGAATCATTCATTTCGCAGTAACCGGTTGGCGCACGCGCTCGGTTTTCTGTCGCTGCGCGCCGTTCGGCAATACCCCGCAGTAAATCACGCGAATAAACGCCCCCAGGGGACGTTGGGCCGGAAAGCCCAGCGGTGGCGTTGCTTTGCCCAAAACCAGTCCAATCAGGAGCCGTACCGATGAATCGGATTTATCGCAAGGTCTGGAACAAAGCATTGGGTCAGTTGGTGGTGGCCTCGGAACTGGCCTCCTCCGACAGCAGCAGTGGCGGGGTCGTCGACCAGCGCCGCGATGCGACACGGGCCACGCCCGCCCTGCTGGCGGTGGCACTGGGCCTGGTATTGGGGTTGGGCATGAGCGGCACCGCCGCAGCACAGTCGGTGCAGATCGGCGGCAGCGCCACCTGCGTGGCATTCAGCGGCAAGCTGCTCGAAAAGTGCCTGATTGAAGGCTCGGCCAGCGCCAAGGGCAGCAACGCGGTGGCGATCGGCAGCAACAGCAGCGCCACTGCCGCCAACAGCGTAGCGCTGGGCGCCGGCTCCAGGGCCACGCGGGCCAATACCGTGGCCGTGGGTGATGCCGGCAGGGAACGGCAGATCACCCACGTTGCTGCAGGCACCCAGGCCACCGATGCGGTGAACAAGTCACAGCTGGACGCGCAGGCACGCGCCACACAGGCTGCGCTGGCGGATGTCGCTGCAGATGGAAGCCGCTATTTCAAGGCCGACGGCGCAGGTGATGACAGCGACGCGGCGAAGATCGACGGCCAGGGCGCGGTTGCGGCGGGTGCGGGTGCACAGTCGCTGGCCAATGCCACCACTGCCATCGGTACCCAGGCCATTGCCGCGGGCCTGGGCGCAAGCGCGTTCGGCCAGGGCGCCCTGGCGATCGGCGATGCCAGCGTGGTGGTCGGGCAAAGCGCTGCGGCCTTCGGACTCGGCGACACCGCGGTTGGCGCAAGCGCGACCGCCGCCAGTGAAAACGGCGCGGCCACCGCACTGGGTGCCTTGTCCGAAGCCACTGCTGATGGCGCTACCGCTGTCGGCGGCGGTGCCGTGGCGATGGGCCCGGGCAGCACCGCGCTGGGTCGTGGCGCCACCGCCGCCAACGAAGCATCGATCGCAGTCGGTGCGTTCAGCACTGCTGTCGGTGAATACAGCACCGCGCTGGGTTCCAACTCCGCCGCGGTTGCCACCGGCAGCGTGGCGCTCGGCGCCGGCTCGTTGGCCGACCGTGTCGATACCGTGTCCGTCGGCGCTGCCGAGTACGGCCTGACCCGGCAGATCACCAGCGTCGCTGCGGGCACCGAAGACAACGATGCAGTCAATGTCGGTCAGCTGAAGGGCGTGGCCGCAGTGGCCGATGCCACCGCCAAGCGCTTCCAGGCCACCGGCAGCAGCAACAGCGATGCCGGTGCACTGGCTGAAGGTGATGACGCACTGGCGGCGGGTGAGGCCGCCAATGCCATCGGCAACGGCGCCACGGCCGTCGGTGCCGGCGCCACGGCCGTCGCGCAGAATGCGACCGCCGTGGGCAACAACGCACTGGCCTCGGGCCAGAACAGTGCCGCGTTCGGCAACAACGCGCAGGCCAACGGCCCAGGCAGCGTGGCCGTGGGCGGCGCTGCGGTGGATGCCGACGGCAACCCGCTGATCACCAGTGGCGGCGTACCGGTGGAAACCGGCGCCACCAGCGCAGGCGTCGGTGGCACCGCAGTCGGCGCCAGTGCCGAAGCCAGCGGATTTGCGGCGTCGTCCTATGGCGTGGGTGCCTATGCGGCTGGCGCGCAGGCATCCGCATTCGGTGCGGTGGCCAATGCCATCGGCGACTACTCCACCGCGCTGGGTACGCAGAGCAATGCGACCGGCACCAGCAGCGTTGCCATCGGTGGCCCGGCCGACCTGATTCCCGGCCTGGGCTTCTTCGTACAGACCCAGGCCAGTGGTGAAGCCGCGACGGCCGTCGGTGCCGGTGCCATCGCCAGTGGTGACCGTGCCGTTGCCAACGGCAGCCTGAGCGAAGCCTCCGGTGCTGAAGCCACCGCCGTCGGCTACTTCGCCTATGCACCGGGCGAGAACGCCAGTGCGTTGGGCGCGCAGACCTGGGCCAGTGGCGCGCAGAGCACTGCGGTGGGTTACTACGCCACCGCACGCGGCGCAAACAGTGTTGCGCTCGGCGCGAATTCCGAAGCCGTGCGTGCCAACAGCGTGGCCGTCGGCAGCGCTGGCAACGAGCGTCAGATCACCAGTGTCGCTGCGGGCAGCGAAGCCACCGATGCGGTGAACAAGGCCCAGCTCGATGCCGTAGCCAGCACCGCCGATACCACCGCTCGTTTCTTCCAGGCACAGCCGGAGGCGGGCAGCGATGCTGGCGCACTGGCTGATGGCGAAGGCTCCATCGCTGCGGGCTCGTCGAGCAATGCGATCGGCGCCGGTGCCATTGCGCAGGGTGCTGCCGCGTCGGCGATCGGCGATGACAGCGTGGCCGTGGGCCGCAACAGCGCGGCCACCGGTAATGGCGGTGTCGCCATCGGTGGCCTCGGCCAGGCCTACGACGAGTTCAACCAGCCGATCATCGGTGCCGATGGCACAGCGCAGCAGGTGGGCACCACTGCCGTTGCCGATGCCACTGCGGTGGGCAGTGGCGCGCAGGCCACCGGGGCTGCCAGCAGCGCCTTCGGCAACGCGGCCAAGGCCAGTGGTGACAACAGCTTCGCCGCAGGCGGCAAGTCGCGCGCCACCGGCAGCTATGCAGTCGCAGTCGGCGACAGCGCCTTCGCCAGCAGCGATGACAGCACCGCAGTAGGCGGTTACAGCTGGGCGACTGCCAGTGGCGCAGCAGCATTCGGTTCGGGGGCATGGGCCACCGCCACCAATGCCTCGGCGTTCGGCAATGCGGCGTGGGCCAGTGGCAGCGGCGCAACGTCCATCGGCTACAACAGCTGGGCCAACGGCGCCAGTTCCACCGCGGTCGGCCGCGGTGCCTTCGGCTATGGCGACAACAGCGTGGCACTGGGCTTCCAGGCGCTGGGCAACAGCATCAACAGCATCGCCATCGGCACCAATACGGTGGCCGGTGGGGAGAGCGCGATCGCGCTCGGTGCCGGCAGCAATGCCAGTGCCAGCAATACCGTCGCGCTCGGTGCCGGTTCGGTTGCCAACCGTGCGCGCACGGTGTCGGTGGGCAGCAGCGGCAACGAACGCCAGGTCACCAACGTCGCCGCCGGTACCCAGGCCACGGATGCGGTGAACAAGGCGCAGCTGGACGCGGTTGCGACCACCGCATCCAACACCAGTCGCTTCTTCCAGGCCAGCGGTAATGGTGATGACGTAGCCGGTGCAATGGTGGAGGGTGACAACGCATTGGCGGCCGGTGATGCTGCCAACGCCATCGGCAATGGCGCCACCGCAGTGGGCAGCGGCGCCAACGCGCTGGCCAGCAACGCACAGGCGCTGGGTTTCAACGCATTGGCAACCGCCGCCAACGCCAGCGCCGTCGGTGCCAACGCACAGGCCACGGGCGAGTACGCCACCGCGCAGGGTGCGGAAAGCGAAGCCAGCGGCGAGCAGAGCGCGGCGTTCGGTGCGGCCAGCATCGCCAGTGGTGCCGGTAGCACTGCCAATGGCGTGCTGTCCGAAGCGTCCGGCGAAGAAGCCGTGGCCGTGGGCTACTTCAGCAATGCCAGTGGCGACGCGGCCACCGCGGTCGGCAGCGAGAGCGTGGCCAGTGGTACGGCATCGGCGGCCTTTGGTATCGGTGCCGAAGCCACCGGCGGTTACAGCACCGCCATCGGTGGCTATGCACAGGCCTCGGCCTTCAATGCCACCGCGTTCGGCAACTTCGCCAATGCGTCCGGTTCCAACAGCGTGGCCGTGGGTGGTGACTCCGAAGCGTCCGGTGCCTACAGCACCGCCACCGGCCAGGGCAGCCTGGCTACCGGTACCAACAGTGTCGCCGTCGGCGGCTCGCTGTTCGGCGTGCTGGCCACCGAAGCGTCCGGCAATTACTCCACCGCCGTGGGTGGCGGCGCCTGGTCGGGCGGCATCAACAGTACCGCGCTGGGCAATGCCGCCGAATCGCGCGGTGCCAACAGCGTGGCACTGGGTGCCGATTCGATCGCGGATCGCGACAACACCGTGTCGGTGGGCGGCGGTGGTAACACCCGCCAGATCACCAACGTGGCCGATGGCACGCAGGGCAACGATGCGGTCAACAAGAACCAGCTCGACGCCGTAGCTGCGGCAGCGGAAAAGACCAGCCGGCAGTTCCAGGCCAGTGGCAACGCCGACGGTGAAACCGGCGCGCTGGTGGAGGGCGACAACGCGCTGGCGGCTGGTGACGCGGCCAACGCGATCGGCAACGGTGCCACCGCACTCGGCAGCGGTGCCAATGCGCTGGCCGCCAACGCCACCGCCGTGGGCATCGATGCGCTGGCCACCGGCAGCAACGCGGCTGCCCTGGGCAGCAACGCACAGGCCACCGGCGAGGACAGCCTGGCCCTGGGCACCGGTGCCGGCGCCAGCGAGGTCGGTGCAAGCGCGGTGGGTGCGCGTGCACAGGCCAGCGGCGCCTACAGCACGGCCACAGGTACAGAAGCCAATGCCAGCGGCGGGCAGGCGCTCGCCAGCGGTTTCCGCAGCGCGGCTTCGGCTGATGGCACCACCGCAGTGGGTGGCTACGCCGAAGCCAGTGGCCGCCTCGGCACCGCATTGGGCTACGGCTCGGCGGCGAGCGGTGCCAACACCACCGCAGTCGGCTTCGGTGCCGCTGCGGCCGGTACCGGTGCCGTTGCCGTCGGTCAGTCCAGCGAGGCCAGTGGCGAGGAGAGCGTGGCCATCGGCGGCAGCACCTTCTTCGGCCTGATCCCGTCGCGTGCCAGTGGCACCGGTGCGGCGGCGTTCGGCGCCGGTGCATGGGCCACCGAAGACTACGCGACCGCGATTGGCTGGAACTCGTGGGCGGCCGGCAGCAGCGCTACCGCACTGGGTGCCAACGCCACCGCCAATGGCAGCAACAGCGTCGCCCTCGGCGCCGGCTCCAAGGCTGACCGTGACAACACCGTGGCCGTCGGCAAGGCCGGCGGTGAGCGCCAGGTGACCCACGTCGCGGCCGGCAGCGAAGCCACCGATGCGGTGAACAAGGGCCAGCTGGATGCGGTCGCCAGCGTCGCCGACAAGACCAGCCGGCAGTTCCAGGCCAGCGGCAATGCCGATGGCGAGGCCGGCGCACTGGTCGACGGCGACAATGCACTGGCTGCCGGCAACGCGGCCAACGCCATCGGCAACGGCGCCACCGCGCTGGGCAGTGGTGCCAATGCCATGGCCGCCAATGCGACAGCGGTGGGCTTCGATGCGCTCGCCACCGGCAACAATGCGGCCGCACTCGGCAACGCGGCCCAGGCTGGTGGTGTCGACAGCGTGGCCGTGGGCAGCGGCGCCAGCGCCAGCGAACTCGGCGCCAGCGCTACCGGCGCCGGCGCCCAGGCCAAGGGCGCTTACAGCACGGCCAGCGGCGCGCAGGCCATCGCCAGCGGTACCCAGTCGCAGGCCAGTGGTTTCCGCGCCAATGCCTCGGCCGATGGCGCTTCGGCGCTGGGCAGCTATGCCGAAGCCAGCGGTCGCCTTGGTACCGCGGCCGGCTACGGCAGCAAGGCTACCGGCGCCAATGCCACGGCGGTGGGTGTGAGTGCCACCGCCAGTGCCGCAGGCAGTGTGGCGTTGGGCGCGGGCTCGGTCGCCGACCGTGCCAACACCGTGTCGGTCGGCAGTGCCAGCAGTGATCGCCAGATCACCCGTGTCGCTGCCGGTACCGAGCGCACCGATGCGGTCAATCGTGGCCAGCTCGATGCGGTCGCGGCGACCGCCGATGGTACGGCCCGCTACGTCAAGGCCACCGGCGCGGGTACCGCCAGTGCCAGCGGCAGCGATGCCGCCGCGATCGGTTCGGCAGCCACTGCCAGCGGCGCACGCAGCAATGCGCTGGGTGCCAATGCGATGGCCATCGGCAACGGTGCCCTTGCACTGGGCACCAGCGCCGGTGCATCCGGCGCGAACTCGGTGGCGCTGGGTGCCGGTTCGCGTGCGCTCGATGCCAACGTGGTGTCGGTCGGCGGTGGCAATGGCACCGATGGTCCGGCCACGCGCCGCATCGTCAACGTGGCAGATGGCCGCATTGCCGCCGGCAGCAGCGACGCCATCACCGGTTCGCAGCTCAACGTCACCAACCAGCGAGTGGGCGCGGTGGAAACCCGCGTGGGCGATTTTGATTCTCGTATCGCCACCGTTGAAACCACCGCGGCCAGCGCCGTCGGCTATGACGACGCCAGCCGTGACCGCCTGACCCTGTCCGGTTTCCAGGGCACCACCATCGACAACGTCGGCGCCGGCAGCATCGCTGCGGGCAGTCGCCAGGCGATCAACGGCGGTCAGCTGTTCCAGTCGCTCAGCGATGCCGCCAGCTTCCTCGGCGGTGGTGCCAGCGTTGGCATGCAGGGGGTGTTCGTGGCACCGAACTATGTGATCCAGGGCGCTACCTACAGCAACGTCGGCGATGCGCTCGGTGCGCTGGACCGCAAGGTCAGCGAGATCGACCGCCGCACCGCCGGTGGCTCGCGTGCCGGGACTGCCAGCCTGCGCGCAATGAGCACTCCGCTGGATGACGGCCCGCTGGCCAGCGCCGCTGATGCGCCTGCAACGGCCGATGCGGCACCGGCCAGCACCGCGCGTGTACAGGGCACGCCGACCGCTGCTGCTGCCGGTGCCGGGATTCCGGTCGGCACTCCGGCGACGGGCTTCAATGCCGTGGCCATGGGTGAAGGCGCCGTCGCCAGTGGTGCCTCGTCCACGGCCATCGGCCAGGGCGCCAATGCCACCGCTGCGAACGCGGTGGCGCTGGGCCAGGGCTCGGTTGCCGATCGTGCCAACACGGTCTCGGTGGGCAGTGAGGGCAATGAGCGCCAGGTCACCAACGTGGCGGCCGGTACCACGGCCACCGATGCGGTCAACAAGGGCCAGCTCGACCGTGGCATGGCCACGGCCAACAGCTACACCGACAGCCGCGTGCAGGCCGTCGCCGACAGCTTCGATGTGTTCAAGGGCGAAATCGACGGGCGCCTGCGCCACATGGATCGCCGCATCGACCGCCAGGGAGCGATGAGCGCGGCGATGCTCAACATGGCCACCAGTGCCGCCGGTATCCGCACCCAGAACCGGGTCGGCGTCGGTATTGGTTTCCAGGGCGGCGAATCGGCGCTGTCGCTGGGCTACCAGCGTGCGATCAGCGATCGCGCCACGGTGACCTTCGGCGGTGCCTTCAGCAGCGACGATAGCTCGGTTGGCGTCGGTGCCGGCTTCGGCTGGTAAGCCACTCCATCGCGCCGGCGGCCACCCACGCCGGCGCAGCACCTGCAGTGAGGGCCTGGGGGGAGGTCACGGCAATCCCGGCTGGGCCGGCCGGGAGTCGTCAAGGAATGATGGCCGCAGTGTTGGTTCGATCCATGACCCAGAAGAGGAATTCGACGTGATCAAGAAGCAGAACCTTCGCATCAATGTGCTTGCCGCCGCCGTGCTGTCGATGACGGCTGTCGGTGCCGTCCACGCCGCTGGACTGCCGACCCGTGAACCGGTGCGCCAGGCCAGCACCGCCCAGCCGGGAGCCGAACGCATCATCGTCAAGTACCGGGCCGGTGCTGCTGCCGCCACTGACCGCTCGGCGAAGCTGTCCACCGTGCAGTCCGCACTGACCCGTGCCAGCCTCTCCGGCGGCACCTCCCGCGCCAGCACGCTCGGCCCGCAGGTGGTCCGCAAGCTGTCTACCGGTGCGGATCTCATCCGTGTGCAGGGCCGCCTGGCCCCGGCCGAACTGCAGCGCGTTCTGAAGGAACTGCAGGCCGATCCGTCGGTGCAGTACGCCGAAGCCGACGTGAAGCTGCGCCGCACCGAGCTGCGTGCCGGCAACGTACAGCCGGCACTGGTGCCGAACGATCCCTTCTACCAGCAGAACCAGTGGCATCTGCACAATGCGGTCGGCGGCATCAACGCACCGGCGGCATGGGATGTCTCGCAGGGCGAGGGCATCGTGGTGGCGGTGATCGATACCGGCATCCTGCCGCAGCATCCGGACCTGGTCGGCAACCTGCTGGAGGGTTACGACTTCATCAGCGATGCGGAGACCTCGCGGCGCCCGACCAACGATCGCGTGCCGGGTGCGCAGGACTACGGTGATTGGGTCGAGAACGACAACGAGTGCTATGACGGCTCGCTGGCCGAGGACAGTTCCTGGCACGGCACCCACGTCGCCGGCACCGTGGCCGAACAGACCAACAACGGCGTCGGCATGGCCGGTGTCGCCTACAAGGCCAAGGTGCTGCCGGTGCGCGTGCTGGGCAAGTGCGGCGGCTACCTGTCCGACATCGCCGACGCGGTGGTCTGGGCATCGGGTGGCACGGTGGCGGGCATCCCGGCCAACACCAACCCGGCCGAGATCATCAACATGAGCCTGGGCGGCAGCGGTACCTGCGGCAGCACCTACCAGGACGCCATCAACGGTGCCATTTCGCGTGGTACCACGGTGGTGGTGGCGGCCGGCAACGAAACCGACAACGCGTCCAAGTACCGTCCGGCCAGCTGCGAAGGCGTGGTGACCGTGGGTGCCACCCGCATCACCGGTGGCATCACCTACTACTCCAACTACGGCACCCGTGTTGACCTGTCCGGTCCGGGTGGTGGCGGCAGTGTCGACGGCAACCCGGGTGGCTACATCTGGCAGACCGGCTCCAACGCGGCCACCACGCCGGAGTCGGGCACGCCGGGCTACATGGGCATGGGCGGTACCTCGATGGCCTCGCCGCATGTGGCCGCCGTTGCCGCACTGGTGCAGAGCGCGCTGATCGCCAAGGGCAAGGATCCGTTGACCCCGGCGGCGATGCGCACCCTGCTGAAGGAAACCGCACGTCCGTTCCCGGTCGCCATTCCGGCGGCGACGCCGATCGGTACCGGCATCCTCGACGCCAAGGCCGCGCTGGCCAAGGCACTGGAAGAACCGTGCACCGAGAACTGCGGGCCGGTGGCCACGCCGCTGACCAACAAGGCTGCCGTCGGTGGCCTGAACGGTGCTGCGGCCAGCAGCCGCCTGTACAGCTTCGAGGCTGCCGCCGGCAAGCAGCTCAGCGTGATCACCTACGGTGGCACCGGCAATGTCTCGGTCTACATCGCGCAGGGGCGTGAACCGAGCGCCAGCGACAACGATGCCAAGTCGACCCGTCCCGGCACATCCGAGACGGTGCGGGTGAACAAGCCGGTGGCCGGTACCTACTACATCAAGGTCGTGGGCGAAGCGGCCTACAACGGCGTGAGCATCCTGGCGACGCAGTAAGCACGCACGGGTGTAGTTGAATGGCCGGAGCCCGTCACTGCGTGTGACGGGCTTCGTCTTTTTACGAAAGGTGGTGGAGGGGCGGCGGAAATCATGGCTTAACTGTTAAAGTCGAGCCGATTGACAGGAGAGTCATGTGAACGCGCTTGCTGCTACCGCCGCTGCCGACAACGCTGAAGGCCGCATCCTGGATGCGCTGCTGGCGCGCGGCCGGCTGAAGGAAGGCGATCTGGCACGTGCGCGGCCGCTGCACGCAGAGGCCGGCGGCAGTCTGCTGGGCCTGCTGGTGCGGCTGGGGCTGGTGTCCGAGCGTGACCAGGCACAGGCCAGCGCCGAAGTGCTGGGCCTGCCGCTGCTGGAAGGCAAGCAGCTGCCGGAAGCACCGCCACAAGGGCTGGCGGAAGGCCTGCCATTGTCGCTGCGCTTCCTCAAGCAGTTCCACGTCTGCCCGCTGGCCCTGGATGAACAGGGCGTACGGCTGTGGCTGGCCGATGCCCACGATCCCTACCCGCAGCAGGCGGTGCAGCTGGCACTGGGAGTGCCGGTGACGCCGGTGCTGGGCATGCGTGCGGAGATCGACGACCTGGTCGAGCGCTGGTTCGGCCAGGGCCGCAGCGCGATGGGCGCGATCGTCGAAACCGCCGATGGCGAGGGCGGTGCGGTCGATGACATCGAGCATCTGCGCGACCTCGCCTCGGAAGCGCCGGTGATCCGCCTGGTCAACCTGGTGATCCAGCGGGCGGTGGAGCTGCGCGCCTCGGACATCCATGTCGAACCGTTCGAGAGCCGGCTGAAAGTGCGCTACCGCGTCGACGGTGTGCTGGTGGAGGGTGAAAGCCCGCCGGCCAACCTCACCGCGGCGGTGATCAGCCGCATCAAGATCATGGCCCGGCTCAACATCGCCGAGCGCCGCCTGCCGCAGGACGGCCGCATCATGCTGCGCGTGCAGGGCAAGGAGCTGGACCTGCGCGTGAGCACGGTACCGACCGCGCACGGCGAAAGCGTGGTGATGCGATTGCTGGACCGCGAAACGGTGGTGTTCGATTTCCACCGCCTCGGCTTCACCGACGCCTTCCTGCCGCAGTTCCGCAAGGTGCTGGAACAGCCGCACGGCATCCTGCTGGTGACCGGTCCCACCGGCTCGGGCAAGACCACCACGCTGTACACCGCGCTGAGCCAGCTCAACACCGCCGACGTCAAGATCATCACAGTCGAAGACCCGGTGGAATACCAGATCGAAGGCATCAACCAGATCCAGGCCAAGCCGCAGATCGGCCTGGACTTCGCCAACGCCCTGCGCAGCATCGTGCGCCAGGACCCGGACATCATCATGATCGGCGAAATGCGCGATCTGGAAACCGCGCGCATCGCGATCCAGTCGGCGCTGACCGGCCACCTGGTGCTGTCCACCCTGCATACGAACAACGCAGCCGGCGGCATCACCCGCCTGCTCGACATGGGCGTGGAAGACTACCTGCTCACCTCCACCATCAACGGCATTCTCGCCCAGCGCCTGGTGCGCCGGCTGGAACCGACCCACGCCGAGCGCTATGAGGCCTCGCCGGAGGAAATCGAACGATTCGAGCTGCGCCGCCTGCAGCCGCAGGGGCCGATCCACCTGTATCGCCCGAAGCCCTCCGCGCTGGCGCCGACCGGTTATCTCGGCCGCACCACCATCATGGAATTCCTGGTGATGAACGATGCGCTGCGGCGCGCGGTGATGCGCCGCGATGGCATGGGCGAGATCGAACGCATTGCCCGCGAAGCCGGCATGCGCACGATGTACGAAGATGGCCTGTCCAAGGCCCTCAGTGGTCAGACGACCATCGAGGAAGTCCTGCGCGTCACCGAGGAAAGCTGATGCGCGCAGGACGCCGGGGCTGACATGCCGACCTACCGTTACAAGGCACTGAATCCGCACGGCGAGATCTTCGACGGGCAGATGGAAGCGGCCAGCGAGGCCGAGCTGGTCGCGCGCCTGCAGGACCAGGGCCATCTGCCGATGGAGACCCAGCTGGCGGACGGCGGTGCGATCGGTGGCAGTACCTGGCGCAACCTGTTCCGCCAACGGCCGCTGCAGGGCGCGGCATTGCTGCAGTTCACCCAGCAGCTGGCGACGCTGCTCGGTGCAGGCCAGCCGCTGGATCGCGCGCTGTCGATCCTGCTCGGGTTGCCCGAAGACGAACGCTCGCGCCGCGCGATCACCGACATCCGCGATGTGGTGCGCGGTGGCGCGCCGCTGTCGACCGCACTGGAGCGCCAGCATGGGTTGTTCTCGCGCCTGTACGTGAACATGGTGCGTGCCGGTGAGGCCGGCGGCAGCCTGCACGAAACCCTGCAGCGCCTGGCCGACTACCTCGAACGCAGCCGGGCCCTGCAGGGCAAGGTGATCAACGCGCTGGTGTATCCGGCCATCCTGCTGGTGGTGGTGGGCGGCGCGCTGCTGTTCCTGCTCGGCTACGTGGTGCCGCAGTTCGCGCAGATGTACGAGAGCCTGGATGTGGCGCTGCCGTGGTTCACCAACGCGGTGCTGCAGCTGGGCCTGTTCGTGCGCGACTGGTGGGTGCTGCTGCTGGTGGTGCCGGCGGTGCTGGCGCTGTTCTTCGAACGCAAGGCACGGCAACCGGCCTTCCGGCTGGCGCTGGATGGCTGGCTGCTGCAGCGTCGCGGCATCGGCCGCCTGCTGGGCGAATTGGAAACCGCGCGCCTGGCGCGCACGCTGGGCACGCTGCTGCGCAATGGCGTGCCGCTGCTGGGTGCCCTGGGCATCGCCCGTAATGTGCTGGGCAACCGCGCGCTGGCCGCCGATGTGGAAGCCGCCGCGGATGAAGTGAAAAACGGTACCGGCCTGTCGCTGGCGCTGTCGCGCGGCAAGCGTTTCCCGCGCCTGGCGCTGCAGATGATCCAGGTCGGCGAGGAATCCGGTGCACTCGATACCATGCTGCTGAAAGCGGCCGATACCTTCGAACAGGATAGCGCCCGGCGCATCGACCGCCTGCTGGCGGCGATGGTGCCGGCGATCACCCTGGTGCTGGCCTCGGTGGTCGGTGCGGTGATCGTCGCCGTGCTGGTGCCGCTGTATGACCTGACCAATGCCATCGGTTGACGATGGATCCCTACGCAACCCCGACACTCCGCAACTGAAAGGACCGACCATGATTGCTTCCCGTCGACCGATCCGCCTTTCCTTCACCGCCGCGCGCAACCAGTCGGGCATGAGCCTGCTGGAGATCATCATCGTCATCGTGCTGATCGGCGCGGTGCTGACCCTGGTCGCCAGCCGCGTGCTGGGTGGCGCCGACCGCGGCAAGGCCAACATCGCCAAGGCGCAGGTGCAGACCGTCGCATCCAAGGTCGACAACTACCAGATCGATACCGGCAAGCTGCCCGGCTCGCTCAACGACCTGGTGACTGCACCGGCTGGCGTCGGTGGCTGGTTGGGCCCGTATGCCAAGCCGGCCGATCTGAACGATCCGTGGGGCCATGCGCTGGAATACCGTACGCCGGGCGAAGGCCAGCCGTATGAGCTGATCAGCCTGGGCAAGGACGGCAAGGCCGGCGGCAGCAGCGTCGACGCCGATATCCGCTACCAGCCGTAACCGGGCATGTCGCATTTCCTGCCGCGCCGGTTGCCACGCCCGCGCCTGCCCGGCAGGCGCGCAGCGGGCCTGTCGCTGCTGGAAATGCTGCTGGTGATCGCGCTGATCGCCGCGATCGGCCTGATTACCGCCGCCGGCCTGTCGCGCGGATTTTCCGGCATGCAGCTGCGCAGTGCCGGCAAGGACATCGCCAACCAGTTGCGCATGGTGCGCGCGCAGGCGATCGCCCGCGGCGAGCCGCAGCGCTTTGTCATCGAGCCGGCAAAGCGGCGCTGGGAAGGCGCCAACCAGCGCCACGGTGACGTGCCGGCACAGCTGCAGGTGCAGTTCGAAGGCGCCGCGCAGCTGGCCACCGCGCCAGGACAGGGCGTGATCGAGTTCCATCCCGACGGCGGCTCCAGCGGCGGCCGCATCCGGCTGCAGCGTGATGATGCCGAATGGCGTATCGACGTGGGCTGGCTGACCGGTGAGGTCCGCTCCGGCCCCTGGCGGGCGCAATGAAGCGGCGCGCCCGCGGCTTCACCCTGCTGGAAGTGATCATCGCCTTTGCCCTGCTCGGGCTGGCGCTGACCCTGCTGCTGGGCAGCCTGTCAGGCGGCGCCAGGCAGGTGCGTGAGGCCGAACTGCGCACGCGCGCGATACTGCATGCGCAGTCGTTGCTGGCCGAAACCGGCGTCGCCACGCCGCTGCAGGTGGGTAGCCAGCAGGGCGACTGGGAACAGGGACGCTACCACTGGGAACTGCAGGTGCAGCCGTGGGTGGAGCCACGTGCAGGCAGCGTGGTGCAGCCACAGTCGGCCGGTGGCCCCTGGCTGGCCGAACTGCAGCTGCAGGTGCGCTGGGGTGACAGCGAACGCGAACAGCTGCGATGGCGCAGCCTGCGCCTGCTGCCGCCGGACCTGGAGCGTGCGCGATGAAGCGCCGTGCTGCAGGTTTCACGCTGGTTGAAGTGATGCTGGCCACGGTGCTGCTGGCCGGTGGCCTGGCGCTGGCGTTCGCCAGCGTGCGCTCGGCGATGGCGGTCAGCCAGCGTGGCGAGCAGATTGCGGCCGAGAGTGAGCGCATGCGCGCGGTGCAGGCGCTGTTGCGGCGGCAGCTGGCCGGTGCGCTGCGCACGCCGCTGGAAGTACCCGATCCCACCCGCGAACCGATCTTCTTCCAGGGCGAAGAGCAGGGCATGTTGTTCGCCGCCGATCTGCCGGGCTACCTCGGCCGTGGCGGAGCCTACCTGCACGCGCTGCAGGTGGACGGCCGCGATGGCCAGCAGCGCCTGCTGCTGGACCTGGTGCTGCTGCAGGAAGGCGAGCGCATCGCCGAGAACCCGCCGCGCCCGCCGGAAGTGCTGGTGGAGAACCTGAAGGCGGTACAGCTGCGCTATCGCGGCATCGATGCCAGTACCGGCCAGATGAGCGACTGGATGCCGCGCTGGGACGATACCCGTCGCCTGCCGATGCTGGTGGAGATCAAGATCGTCCCGGCCAGGGGTGCACCCTGGCCCACCCTGGTGGTGGCGCCGCGTACCGGTGGCAGCGGAGGCGCGCGATGAACCGGCAACACGGTGCGGCACTGGTACTGGTGCTGTGGTTGATCGCATTGATGACCGCGCTGGTCGGTGCGTTCGCGCTGAGCGCACGGGTCGAGCATCTGCAGCAGCGGGTGCTGGATGATGACGCACGTGGGCAGGAACGGGCGCGCGCCGGCCTGGAGTACGCGCTGCTGCGCCTGTCAGCCGATCCGCTGCGGGCGCCCTGGCGTGCCGATGGCCGCACCTACCGCTGGCAGTTCGATGACGCCAGCATCGAGATCAAGGTGCTGGACGAGAACGGCAAGATCAACGTGAACCTGGCCGACGTGTCCCTGCTGACGGCGTTCCTCAAGGCGCTCGGCGAAGACGAAGGGGCAGCCCGGCAGATGGCCGGCGCCATTGTCGACTGGCGTGATGAAGACAGCCTGCTGCAGCCGGGGGGCGGTGCCGAAGCGCCCGACTATGCGGCGGCCGGGTTGCCGTATGGCCCGCGCAACAAGCGTTTCGAGACGCTCGGCGAACTGCAGCGGGTACTGGGCATGCGCGGCCCGCTGTACAAGGCCATGCTGCCACACCTGACCCTGTACAGCCGCCAGGCGCGCCCGGATCCCCAGTTCGCCAGCGCGCCGGTGCTGACCGCACTGGGCCTGGATGCGGATACCGTGCTGGCGCAGCGCGCACAGCAGGAGCGTGACGCAGATACCGCTGGCGGTGCGACAACGCTTGCCAGCAGCAGCGGCACCTATAGTATCGAGTCTCGTGCCACCGACGGCAGTGGACGCCGGTCGGTGTTGCAGGCAGTGGTACGCAATGGCTCGGGCGGGGTTCCCGGGCGGTCCTACACAGTGCTTCGCTGGGAGCAGGGAATGACAGCAAGATGACGGCATGGCAGGACAGTGTGCGGCAGGTGCAGGGCCGGATCGGCCCTGGCGCCGGCCGTTTCCTGCGCTGGTGGCGGCAATCGCTGCTGGCCTGGGTGCCGGCACGTTGGCAGTGGGTACTGGGCTGGGCACAGGCGCGCCTGCTGCTGCAGCGCCAGGGTGACCAGCTGCAGGTCTGGCGAGAGGCCGGTGAGTGCCGCGAAGCGGTGGCCAGTGTGCCATGGCCGCTGTCGCCGGCCGAACTGGACCGCGTGCTGGAACCGCGACTGCGCAGCCTGCCGCGGGTGTGGCTGCTGCCGGCCAGCGAGGTACTGCGTCGTCATCTGCGCCTGCCTGCGGCTGCGGCTGACCGCCTGCGCGCTGTGGTCGGTTTCGAGATCGACCGCCAGACGCCGTTCGAATCCAGCCAGGTCAGCTATGACGTGCGTGAACTCGGGGGCGCCGCAGAGGGCCAGCTGCAGGTCGAGCTGATCGCCTGGCCACTGCGCCAGCTTGAAGCGTGGCGGGCCAGCGTGGGCCAGTGGGCCGATGCACTGGCCGGTGTCGATGCCATCGACGCCGAGGGTGACCCCCTGCAGGTGAATCTGCTGCCACCGGGGCAGCGCCAGCTACGGGTGGATCCGACGCGGCGCTGGAATGTGCTGCTGGCCGTGGCCGCGCTGGTGATGCTGGTGCTGGCAGCCCTGCAGCTGCTCGACAACCGCCGTGCCGCCGCCGATGAGCTGCGTGCGCAGGTTGAACGCAGTGCGCGCAGTGCGCGTGGTGTCGCCAGCGAACGCGCGCAGCTGCAGGCGCTGATCGATGGTGCTGCGTTCCTGGAAAAGCAGCGTAGCCAGCGCGCTGGAACGGTGGAAATCTGGAATGAACTGACCCGGCGCCTGCCGGAGGGCACCTACCTGGAAAAGCTCGCCATCGAGAACAACAACCTGCAGCTGATCGGCCTGAGCCGCGAGGCCTCGCAGCTGGTGCAGCTGCTGCAGGATGCGCCGCAGTGGCGCAAGGTCAATCTGACCGGCGTACTGCAGGCCGATGGCGCCGCCAGTGGCCGTGACCGCTTCACCATGACCGCCGAACTGCAACCGTTGCCGGCTGCGGCCCCGACCCGGGAGGCGGCCGATGCCGATGCCAAGCGCACGCCGTGACCGCTGGCTGGCACTGGCGCTGCTGCTGGCAGTGCTGGGCCTGGCCTACCTGCTGCTGGTGCACCCCTGGTTCACCCAGCCGCTGCGCGAAATCGATGCCGACGTAGCCGCGCTGCGCGAGCGCGAGCAACGCGTGCAGGCGCAGCTGCAGCAGCAGCCGCAGATCGAACAGCGCCTGCGCGCCACCCGCGAGGCACTGCAGCAGCGGCCGGGCTTCCTGCGTGAGGCCACCGCCGAAGCTGCGGCCGCTGCGCTTGGCGCGAAGCTGCAGGATGCGGTGGCGATGGCCAGCCCGGGCAATCGCAGCTGCACCATCAGCAACCGCACGCCCCTGACCGACAACCGCCGGGACGCCGAATTCGTGCGTGTGGCCATGCAGGTGCGCCTGCGTTGCGGTGTGGCCGAACTGGCCACGGTGCTGCACAGCCTGGAGACCGGCAGCCCGCGCCTGTTCGTCGACAACCTCAACCTGATCGCGCAGCGCTTCCAGCAGTCGCCGAATGAATCCGGGCTCGGCCTGGACGTGTCGTTCGAACTGGCCGGTTACCTGCTGCCCGGTGCCGCTGCCGATGGCGCTGCGCCGGCACCTGCAGCCGAGCCGGGCGCGGCGCCGCAACCGCCTTCGGCTGCACCGGCACCCGCAGCCGCACCGGCTGCGCCGGAAGAAGGGCAGGAGGTGGCCGATGAAGCTTGAGCAGATCAGCCTGCGCACCGGTTTCCTGCTGGCACTGGCCGGCTGGGCGGCAGCGGTCTGGCTGGCTACCGGCTTCGGTCTGGGCAGCCAGCTGCCCGGTGCGGATGGCGATGCCGATGCGGTTCCTTTGCTGCCGGTGCTGCCGCCGTTGGCCGCAGAGCGCATGGCCAGCGCCGACAGCTACAGCGCGATCGGCGAGCGACCGCTGTTCGCCGAGGACCGCAGGCCGAAGCCCTACCTGCTCGGTGGCAGCGAGCCCGCTGCCAGCGCCGCGCTGCGCCTGACCGGCGTGCTGCTGACCGGCGACTTCGGCATGGCCACCTTCACCACCGAGCAGAACCGCTCGTTGCGCCTGCGCCTCAATGGTGAAGCCGTCGACGGCTGGCAGCTGGTGGCACTGCAACCGCGGCAAGCCACCGTGATCGGCCCCGGTGGCAACCAGGTGCTGGAACTGGCGGTATTCAACGGCCAGGGCGGTGAGCCGCCGACCGTGCTGCGCGGCGCCAATGGTGCGCCGCCGGCTGGTGCGATCGTTGTGCCGCCCCCGGCAGGCGCTCCGCCTGCACCGCCGCCGGCTGCGGCACCCCCATCGCCGTCGCCTGCTGGCAGTGCGCCAGCGCCTTCGGCTGCGGCGGCCGCCACACCGCCTGCCACCAACAACGGCCCCAGCGAAGCGCAGATGCAGGCCATCCGCGAACGCATCCAGGCCCGTCGCCGCCAGCTGCAGCAACTACAACAGCAGCAACAACCGTCGCCGCCCCCGGGCGATGGCACCAACCGATAGAGTGAATGCATGAGCCTGCGTTTCCTTCCCTGGTCCTTTGCCCTCGCGCTGCTGGTCGGCTGCAGCACCGTGTCCGCGCCGCATGTGCAGCGCAAGGGCAATCTGTCGCCCACTGCCGAGGCCGGCCAGGCGGCTGATGTCGCCGCAGATGCTGCCCGTGACGCCCAGGGCGCTCCGCAGGCGGTGATCCGCCGTGGCACCGGCACCATGATCAACCGCGAAGCCGCGCGCGCAGCGGCACCGGCACTGCATGGCGCCAGCACCGGTGAAGCCACCTTCAATTTCGAAGGCGAATCGGTGCACGCGGTGGTCAAGGCCATCCTCGGTGACATGCTGGGCCAGAACTACGTGATCGCACCGGGGGTGCAGGGCACGGTCACCCTGGCCACGCCCAAGCCGGTGTCGCCGGCACAGGCGTTGAACCTGCTGGAGATGGTGCTGGGCTGGAACAATGCACGCATGGTCTACAGCGGCGGTCGCTACAACATCGTCGCCGCCGACCAGGCGCTGGCCGGTACGGTCGCGCCGAGCACGGCGCCGGCTGCCAGTGCGCGTGGCTTCGAGGTACGGGTCATCCCGCTGCAGTTCATTTCCGCCACCGAAATGAAGAAGGTACTGGAGCCGTATGCGCGGCCCAATGCCATCGTCAACGTCGACAGCGGCCGCAACGTGATCACCCTGGGCGGTACCCGCGCCGAGCTGGAAAACTACATGCGCACCGTCGAGATCTTCGACGTCGACTGGCTGTCGGGTATGTCGGTGGGCGTGTTCCCGATCCAGTCGGGCAAGGCCGAGCAGGTGGCTGCCGACCTGGAGAAAGTGTTCGGCGAGGAGAGCAAGACGCCCAGCGCCGGCATGTTCCGCTTCCTGCCGCTGGAAAACGCCAACGCCGTGCTGGTGATCACCCCGCAGGTGCGTTACCTGGACCAGATCCAGCAGTGGCTGGACCGCATCGATACCGCCGGTGGCAGTGCCCGCCTGTTCTCCTACGAGCTGCGCTACATCAAGGCACGCGACCTGGCCGAACGGCTCAGTGAAGCCTTCGCCAGCAGCGGCAACCGCGGTGGTTCCAGCCCGGCCTCGCTGGCCCCGGGTGCGATGCCATCGCAGCTGGGCAGCGACGGTGATCGTGGCATGGACAGCAACAACAGCAGCAGTTTCGGTTCGACCCCGGGCAGCGGTTCCGGCGGTACCGGCAACGGCAGCATGAACCTGCCGCAGCGCCAGTCCGGCAACGTCAGCGTCAGCCTGGAAGTGGAAGGCGATCGCGTGGGCGTGTCGGCGGTGGAGGAGACCAATACCCTGCTGGTGCGCTCGACCCCGCAGGCCTGGCGCTCGATCCGCGAGGTGATCGAGAAGCTGGACGTGATGCCGCTGCAGGTGCACATCGAAGCCCAGGTGGCCGAAGTCTCGCTGGATGGCGACCTGAAGTACGGCGTGAACTGGTTCTTCGACAACGCGGTGCTCGGGCAGAAGCTGACCGGCGCACTGGGTGGCGTGACGCTGCCGGCCGCCGCTGGCGGCTCCTGGAGCAGCTTCGCCGGTGCCGCGACCGGTGGCGAAGGCCTGGGCTGGGCGTTCACCGGCCACAATGGTGCGGCGGTGGTGAGCGCGCTGGACAAGGTCACCGATGTACGCCTGCTGCAGACCCCCTCGGTGTTCGTGCGCAACAACGCCGAGGCCACGCTCAACGTGGGCGACAAGGTGCCGATCAACACGACTACGGTGAACACCGGCATCGGCACCAGCAGCTACAGCTCGGTGCAGTACATCGACACCGGCGTGATCCTGAAGGTGCGCCCGCGCGTGACCCGCGATGGCACGGTGTTCCTCGACATCGTGCAGGAAGTGAGCAGCGCCTCGAACGTGCCGGAGAACTGCAACCCGACCGAGCGCAACTGCAACCCGCGGATTTCCACCAAGAAGCTGTCGACCGAAGCGGCGGTGCAGAGCGGCGACACCATCATGCTGGCCGGCCTGATCACTGATTCGGCCACCGATGGCAGCAGCGGCATTCCCGGCCTGAGCCGGATTCCGGTGGTCGGCGCGCTGTTCGGGCAGAAGAGCCGCACCAGCCGTCGTTCCGAAGTGATCGTGCTGCTGACCCCGAGCATCGTGCGCAACAGCCAGGAAGCGCGCAATCTGACCGACGAGTACAGCCAGCGCTTCCGGGCGATGGAGCCGCTGAACCAGCCGCGCGCAAAGAAGTAAGGGGTTTACGGCCGGGCTGCGCCCGGCACCCGCCGAAGCCGGAGCTGGAGCAACAGCAACAGCAACAGCGGGTTTACTGAGGGAGGGCGGGGCACTGTGGGTTTGCGGGGACGCCGTGAACCCGTCCCTGGGGGCTTGGTCGCCGCATCCATGCGGCTCACACCCCGCAAACCCACAGTGCCCCGCCTTCGACAGTTGCCTGCTGCTGTTGGTAGGTGTCGACCTTGGTCGACACGATCCACGCCATGCGTGGATGACTCTCCATCGAAATCGAATATTTCGAGATCCGAAACATCTGAGCCGAGCATGGCTCGGCTCTACAGAAGGCAATGCCCGACAGATCGCAGAAATCTGTCGAAGGCGGGGTGGGTCCGGTTGCGGGGGTGTCCGCGGCATGGATGCCGCGGCCAAGCCCCCAGGGATGGGTTTACGGCGTCCCCCGCAACCGGACCCACCCCGCCATCCCACGGATAGCCGGCTTCTGCTGTTGCTTCTGCTGTTGCTTCGGCTCTGGCTCTGGCCTCTGCCGGTGCCGGTGCCGGGTGCAACCCGGCCGATACCCTCCCAGTGCTAGGCTGTGGCTACCGACAACCACGGAGGCGGGATGGGGGCGATCGTGTTGTTGCCGCTGTGCGTGGACGATGCCGCGCTCGACCGCTGCCTGGCCGCACTGGATGCGGGCACCGCGCCGGGCACCGCGGTCTGGCTGGCCGACGATGCACAGACCGGGCCACGTGCGCAGGCGGTGGTGAAACACTGGTTGGCACATACGCCATTGCAGGCTGAGTACACCCGGCGCGCACGGCCGCTGGGCGAAGTCGCCCACCTGGACGAGATGCTGCGCGCCTGTGATGGCATGGACGTAGCGGTGCTGGCACCGGACAGCGTGCCAGCGCCGGGCTGGCTGCAGCAGCTGCAGGACGCCTTCGCCCGCGATGCCGCCATCGCGACTGCAACCCCGTGGTGCAATGCCGGCGAAACCGCTGCGTGGCCACGGCTGGGCGAAATCAATCCCGAACCCCATGATCCGGCCCTGCTGGCGCATACCTGCGCCACGTTGCCGACGCTGCACCCGGAGCTGCCATCGGCGGTCACCCACGCGGTGCTGGTGCGGGGCAACGCGCGCCGACGTGCCGGCGGCCTGGACGTGGACAGCTACGGCGGTTGGAACGCGGCTCTGGTGGACCTGAGCCTGCGCATGGCTGGCCTGGGATGGCGCAACGTGTTGTGCGAGACCGCCTTCGTCAGCCGGGCAGGGGAGGCGATCAGCCGTGATGGCGATCTCGAGGCCCTGGCCGCGCGCTGGCCGGGCTGGGTGCCTAGGCTGGCCGACTTCCTCATGCACGATCCGCTGCATGGCCTGCGTGCCGACCTGCAGGAGCGCATGCGGCAGGCGATAATGCCGAAGGAACAGGGTGACCTGTTCGTCCCGTCTTCCGCGCCGGAGCCTCCTGCTTGAATGTTGCCATTGCCGCCATCGTCGTCACCTACCAGAGCGGCAGCACCATCGATGCCTGTCTCTCGCGTCTGCGCCAGGCGCAGGATGTGGCCGAGATTCGGGTGATCGACAACGGCTCGATGGATGGCACGCTGGATATCGTGCAGCGCCATGCCAGCCATGATCCGCGCGTGCGTTTCGTCGGCAATCCGGACAACCCCGGCTTTGCCGCCGCCAACAACCAGGGCGTGGCCGATTCGCACAGCCCCTGGCTGGCCTTCATCAACCCGGATCTGATGGTCGAACCGGAAACACTGGCCGCACTGCGCAGCCGCGCGGAAGCACTGGGCGATTGCCTGCTCGGTGTCGAGCAGGTGGACGAGCAGGGCCATGCCGACGAAGCCGTGCGTCGCCGCGACCCGGATTTCCTGATGATGCTGCGCTCGCCGGGCAAGGGCTCGAAGCTGGCGGTGCCGCGTGACCCGCAGCAGGTGCTGCAGCGGGTGCCGGCGCTGTCCGGTGCGCTGCTGATGATGCCGCGTGCATTGTTCAATTGCATCGGAGGCTGGGACGCCGGCTATCGCCTGCACGCCGAGGACCTGGATCTGTGCCGGCGTGCACGCGAAGCCGGGGCGGTGGTGGCGATCGCCAATGACCTGCAGGTCACCCACGTTCGTGGCGTCTCCAGCCGCTCGCGGCCGTTCTTCGTCGAATGGCACAAGCACAAGGGCCTGTGGCGCTATTTCCAGAAGTTCGAGGCCAGGCAGCGTTCGCTGCCGGTACGGGTGGCGGTGTGGGGCGCGATCTGGGCGCACGCCCTGATGCTGGTGCCGCGCCTGCTGCGCAGGTCGTTGTAGAGCCGAAAGGGCGTCCACGCATGGCGTGGATCTACCATCGCTGTTCCGCGGAGAGCAGAGCGTGGCCGCAGCCACCCCGGTTCACCCTGCCGGGCGCATAATCCGCCCCATGCCTATCATCCAGTCCCTGCTCGACACCGACCTGTACAAGTTCACCATGATGCAGGCGGTGCTCCACCAGCACCCCGGTGCCCAGGTGCAGTACCGGTTCAAGTGCCGCACGCCCGGCATCGACCTGGCCCGTTACATCGACCAGATCGACGAAGAGATCGACCACCTGTGCAGCCTGCGTTTCAGCGACGCAGAGCTGGATTACATGCGTGGCCTGCGCTTTGTGAAGCCGGACTTCGCCGATTTCCTCGGCCTGTTCCACCTCGACCGCAAGTACATCCAGCTGCGCGCGTCGAAGACCGTGCCCGGCGAGATCGAACTGGACATCACCGGCCCCTGGCTGCACACCATCCTGTTCGAAGTGCCGCTGCTGGCGATCATCAACGAAGTCTGGTTCCGCAACACCACCACTGCCGACTTCGCCGAGGGCGAGCGTCGCCTGCAGGCCAAGGCCGCGCTGCTGCGTGATACCCCGGGGTTCGAGCAGTGCCGCATCGCCGACTACGGCAGCCGCCGCCGCTACTCGCGCGACTGGCACGCCCGTCTGCTGCCGCTGCTGCGCGATGCGCTCGGCCCGCAGCTGGTCGGCACCAGCAACGTGCACTTCGCCCGCCTGTACGGCATGACCCCGCACGGCACCATGGCCCATGAGTATCTGCAGGCCTTCCAGGCGCTGGGTCCACGCCTGCGTGATTCGCAGGTGGCGGCACTGGAATCGTGGGCACGCGAGTATCGCGGCGACCTCGGCATCGCACTGTCCGACGTGGTCGGCCTGGATGCGTTCCTGCGCGACTTCGATATGTACTTCTGCAAGCTGTTCGACGGTGTCCGCCACGACTCGGGCGATCCGTTCGACTGGGGCGACCGCATGCTGGCGCACTTCCAGCAGCGCCGGGTGGATGCACGCAGCAAGGTGCTGGTGTTCAGCGATGGGCTCGACATCGCCAAGGTGATGCGCCTGTACGACTACTTCCGTGGTCGCTGCCAGGTCGCCTTCGGCGTCGGCACCCACCTGACCAATGATCTGGGGCCAACGCCGCTCAACATCGTCATCAAGATGGTTCGTTGCAACGGCCAGCCGGTGGCCAAGCTCAGCGATTCGCCGGGCAAGAGCATGTGCGACGACCCGGGCTACCTGGCCTATCTGCGCCAGGTCTTCGAGCTGCCGCCGGCGTAAACACGTCGGCTTACAGGTAGTCGACCACCACCAGGTAGGCGCCCTGCAGCGGCTGCTGCTTCGACGCCTGCACGCTGTAGCGCTCGGAGAAGGCGATATCGCCGGCGCGCATCGCGCTGGCAGACACCGACAGCTTCTGGCCCTGGCGCTTGCCGTCGCGCAGCGTCGCGGCCTGGCCATCGGCAAGAGCCGTCACGGCCACCGTCGAGCCCTTGGCCGAGGGCGGGCAGGCGGCCAGGCTCAGCTCACCCTGGGACAGGGCCGTCGTGCAGCCCGGCTCGGCGATGCGGCCGCTGAAACGGATGCTGCCGCTGCTGGCCTGGGCCAGTGCGCTGACGGACATCAGGGCCACGCACAGCAGAATGGAGTTCCTCATGACACGTTCTCTGGTTCGGTGTGTCCTAGTTAGCGACAGGTTCGATCCGCCTTTAATAGGACGATTTCGAATCTGCTAGGGCCGTCACCAACAAAGAGTGATGCGCATCAAATAAGGTGATTTCCACCTTAAAAAGGCCTGTTCCCGCGCATGCCGAACGCGCCACCAGGTGCGTCATGCAGGGTCGTTTGTGGCCTGATCCGGCCACCGTCAAATCCCTTGCGCTCCCCGGACCTCGATTTCGCCTAACACGTCACATTCGAGGCGTCAATAAATTGTCGTTCAGAAAAATAATGAGACTTTCATCACAGTTGTGCCTATACTTGCGTCACGGATTCAGGGGAAGGTATGTCCGAGTCCGGCCACAGGTGAGACGCAAGGATGGGTCTTGATAGCCCGGCAGTGCTCCTTGCTTCCTCCTCTACTTCTCATCTCTTCAGTAGGGTTAGGTAAAAGCGAATGCACAAGATCAATATCATCGCCGCTCTGATGCTGGCCGCCGCTCCGCTGGCCGCCAACGCCGCCGACGGCACCATCACCTTCAACGGCAAGGTGACCGACAAGACCTGCACCATCTCGACCCCGGGCGGCAAGGACTTCTCCGTCAACCTGCCGACCGTGTCCAAGAACACCCTGGCCGCCGCCGGTAACGTTGCCGGTCGTACCCCGTTCGCCATCAACCTGACCAAGTGCAGCGCCGGCAACGTCGCGACCTACTTCGAGCCGGGTTCGACCGTTGACTTCAACACCGGCCGCCTGCTGAACCAGGCTTCGGCCAACGCTGCCACCAACGTGCAGCTGCAGCTGCTGGGTTCGAACAACCAGGTCCTGCCGATCAAGGCTGCAGGCGCTGGCCAGGCCCAGACCAACTCGCAGTGGGTCACCGTCGGCACCGACGGCTCGGCCGACCTGAACTACTACGCTGAGTACTACGCCACTGCCGCCGCCACCCCGGGCGACGTCACCAGCAGCGTCAAGTACACGATCATCTACAACTGATCGTAGTCGTACCCGCACTGGCCGGCGTACGCGCCGGCCAGTGCATCGCGGCCCCTGGCCACATACCTCGAGCGTAGTACTTCCGATGAAAGCATTCTTTCCCCGGGCGCTGCTGCTGGCAGCGTTCACGCTGCCCTTCTGCCAGAACGCTCTGGCCGGCGTGGTGGTCAATGGCACGCGAGTGATCTATCCGGCGCAGGCGCGCGAAGTCACCGTGCAGGTCGACAACGTGGGCGATTCGCCGGCGCTGGTGCAGGCCTGGATCGACAGCGGCGACGCCAACCAGACCGCCGATACCAGCGATGCCCCGTTCGTGCTGACGCCGCCGATCGCGCGTGTCGAGCCGGGCCGCAGCCAGGCGCTGCGACTGATCTTCTCCGGCGCGCAGCTGCCGACCGACCGTGAGTCGGTGTTCTGGCTCAACGTGCTGGATGTTCCGCCGTCCCCGGACAACGCCGACAGCGGCGAACAGAATTACCTGCAGGTCGCGTTTCGTTCGCGCCTGAAGCTTTTCTACCGGCCGCAGGGCCTGAAGGGCGTCGCCAACGACGCGCCGGCAGCGCTGCGCTGGACCCGCACGGGCGACCGTCTGCGGGTGGAAAACCCGAGCCCCTTCCACGTCACTCTGGCCGAAGTACATGCCGTGACCGGCAGCAGTGAAAAGGCCGTCGAGGACAAGGGCGCGATGGTCGCGCCGAAGCAGAGCCTGGAGTTCGCCGCACCGGCGGGCACCGACCAGGTCCGCTTCATCACCATCAACGACTACGGCGGCCGGGTGGAACACACCATCCGCCTCGGCAGCACCGGGGGCTGAACGCGCCGCGCTGGCCCCTGGCCTGCGCATCCCGCCACCGCCGCTGTGCGGCGAATTGAAGGAATGTCAGTGTGATCGGAAACAGATTGACATTGTCGATCCATCAGGCGCTTTGCCTGTTGGTTGCTGGCGTGGCCTGCCCAGGATGGGCGCTGGCTGCCCCGGCCAATCTCGGCGAACAGGCGCTGATGGCGCAGAGTGGTGCGGCCAATGCGCGTGCACCGGAATCGGCCCAGTTCAACTCCAGCTTCCTGTCCGGCCAGGCCAAGCAGGTGGACCTGGCGGCCTTCAGCAATGGCAACCCGATGGTGGCCGGCAACTATCGTGTCGACGTCTACGTCAACGGTGCCTGGCAGGGCCGTCGCGATCTGCAGTTCAAGGCCGATACGCAGGGCCGTGTCGACGCCTGCCTGCCGCTGCCGATGCTGGAAGAAATGGGCGTGGACAGCGAGGCCGTGCTGCTGCAGCAGGATCCGTCCGTGCCCACCGACAAGACCAGCTGCGTGCCGGTCCAGCAGCGCATGGCCAATGCCTATGGTGTCTATGACAGCGGCAACCTGCGCTACGACCTGAGCATCCCGCAGGTGTTCCTGCGCCGTGAGGCACGCGGCTACGTCAACCCGGCGCTGTGGGACCGTGGCATCAATGCCGGTTTCGTCGGCTACAGCTTCAATGCCATCGACAGCGACAGCCGCGTCGAAGGTGGCCAGCGCAACCGCAGTGCCTACCTCGGCCTCAACGCGGGCATGAACCTGGGTGGCTGGCAGTTCCGCCACGATTCGAACCTGACCTGGTCCGAGGGCGACGGCCGCCATTGGCAGAGCATCGCCACCTATGCGCAGCGCGGCATCCCGCAGGTGCGCGGCATGCTCACCATCGGTGAGGCCTACACCACCGGTGAACTGTTCGATTCGATCGGTTACCGCGGTGCCAGCCTGGCCAGCGACGACCGCATGCTGCCCGATTCGCTGCGCGGTTACGCGCCGGTCGTGCGCGGCATCGCCGAGACCAATGCACGCATCGAAGTGCGCCAGAACGAGCAGCTGATCTACTCCTCCACCGTGTCGCCGGGCAGCTTCGTCATCGACGACCTGTACCCGACCGGCTACGGCGGCGATCTGGAAGTGAGCGTGATCGAGGCCGATGGTCGCCGCCGCGAATTCAAGGTGCCGTTCGGTTCGGTGCCGCAGATGCTGCGCGAAGGCGTGTCGCGTTACTCGCTGACGGCCGGCCAGGTGCGCAACAAGCTGCTGGCCGATGAGCCGTGGCTGGTGCAGGGCACCTACCAGCGCGGCATCGGCAACCAGCTGACCCTGTACGGTGGCAGTGCACTGAGCGATGGCTACCTGTCGCTGCTGTACGGCGTCGGCCTGTCCACGCCGGTCGGCGCGTTCGCCGCCGACGTCACCCACGCCCGTACGACGTTCGACCACTACGGCAACCACACCGGTGCCAGCGTGCGCTTGAGCTACAGCAACATGATCGGCGAGACCGGGACCAACCTGACCCTGGCCGCCTACCGCTATTCGACCGAAGGCTTCTACAGCCTGCAGGATGCGCTGTACGGCCGTGATTCGGACAAGCGCGGCATCGATCCGACCACCCGTGGCCGCCAGCGCAGCCAGTTCCAGGTAACGCTGAACCAGCCGCTGGGCCGTCGTGGCGGCGCGCTGTACGTGACCGGTTCGGTGCGTGACTTCTACGACCGCCCCGGCACCTCCAAGCAGTACCAGGTGGGCTACAACAACGCCTGGCGTTCGGTGAACTACGGCTTCTCGGCGCTGCGCACCGAAGAGGGCGTGCTGGGCCGTTCCGACACCCAGTACCTGTTGTCGATGAGCGTGCCGCTGGGCCGTGGTTCGCACCCGGTGTCGTTCAGCGCCGACCTCGGCGTGCGCGAGCGCGGTGGCTACGACAACAGCCGCGTCGGCATCACCGGTTCGACCGGCGTCGACAACAACTTCAGCTACGGCGTGGCGCTGTCCGACTCCCGCGAAGGTGGCACCACCGCAGTGGGCAGTGCGGAATACCGCAGCCGCTACAGCGCGTTGAATGCGACCTACAGCCACTCGCGGGACTTCCGCCAGGCTTCGGTCGGTGCCAACGGCAGCGTGGTCGTGCATCCAGGCGGCTTCACCTTCACCCCGCAGCGTGGCGACACCATGGTGCTGGTGGAAGCGCCGGGCGCACGCGATGCGATCGTCAGCAACGCCCCGGGCCTGCGCGTCGATGGCCGCGGCTACGCGGTGGTCCCGTACGTGTCGCCGTACCGCCTCAACACCGTCACCCTCGACCCGCAGGGCATGGCCCACGACGTCGAGCTGGAAAGCACCAGCCAGTCGATCGCGCCGTTCGCCGGTGCCATCAGCTACCTGCGCTTCGATACCCGCAAGGGCAACGCGCTGCTGATCCAGGTGCGCAACACCGATGGCCGCACCATGCCGTTCGGTGCGCAGGTCAAGGATGAGCAGGGCCAGCCGGTGGGCATGGTCAGCCAGGGTGGCCGCCTGTACGTGCGCAGTGAAAAGAACCAGGGCAGCCTGCTGGTGGAGTGGGGCGCCGGCGCCGACCAGCGCTGCACCGTCGATTACCAGGTTCCGGCGGGCGCCGATGCGTCCAAGACCGGCTTCATCCCGCTGGAGGCAGCATGCCGATGATCTCTTCCCGTGGCCGCAAGGCGCTGAGTGCCCTTGCATTGCTGGGCGGCGTGATGCTGGCTCAGCAGGCCAGCGCCGCGTGCCGTATCCAGATCAATGGATTTGTTGCGCAGGACGTGCAGATGGACATGGGTCAGATCGTCATTCTGCCCAGCACACCGGTAGGCGGCGTGATCAAGGAAATCAGCGTGCCGATCAACCAGCAGAACAGCGTTGCGCGCTGTGACTACTGGTACGGCGGCTACTCGACAGGCGAGTATGTCAACGCGCCGCAGAAGCGGCCGGTGGCCGGCTTCTCCAATGTCTACGAGACCGGTGTTGCGGGTGTGGGTATCCGTCTGTTCCGCGACTCCGGTGCGATCCAGACTTATTACCCGCACTCCATCAACTTCGGTGCCAACTCCACCATCTCGCTGATCGGTGGCCAGTTCCGCATCCAGCTGATCAAGACCGCCGCGCAGACCGGTTCGGGCGTGATCGCACCGAACGGTCGATTCACCACCTATTACTTTGATGGTGACGGTCCCAGCCGTCCGGTGCTGACCTCGACCTTCAGGGGCTCGGGCACCACCGTGGTCAGCCCGACCTGCGAAGTGCAGGCCGGCAGCCGCAACATTGCGGTCGATTTCGGCAGTGTGCCCAACACCACCTTTACCGGTGTCGGTTCCAAGGCCGTCGATCGCGATTTCGAGATCCGCCTGAACTGCCAGGGCAGCAATGTCGCGCAGTATCAGAGCAAGATCGGCATCCGCCTCGATGCCGACCAGGACAGCTCGAACATGCCGGGCGTGCTGAAGCTCAGCGCGGCCACCAACAGCGCCACCCGCATCGGCATCCAGATGGTCCAGCGCGATGGCAGCACCGAGCGCGAAGTGCGCTTCGGCCAGACCGTCAACGTCGGTACCACCACCCCCGGCACCAGCACGATGACCTTGCCGCTGCGCGCCCGTTACGTGCAGACCCAGGCCGGCACGGTGGGTGCGGGTGTCGCGAACGGCCAGGCCACCTTCACCATCCAGTACGAGTAAATCGGCCCCAGGCTGCGGCCATTGCTGCGTTCCACCGCAACGTCGCCCGTTCCACGGGCGGCGTTGACTGCGTCTTGATCTTCCAACGATGAAGATCAATGCCACGACGCGCGTACCATCATTCGAATGTGATGTACGTCGCGATTTTGGAGTTTCCTCATGAGGTGACCGTCCCCTGCCTGCGGGTGTTGGACGGGAACGCCGAAAGGATCCAGACGTGGCTACAACTGCTTGCATCCCGCCGCGCCAGCCGTCCGGAGCGCGGCGATGAAGGTCCTGTCGGTGTTCGGCACGCGACCGGAAGCAATCAAGATGGGGCCGCTGGTGCGGGCCCTGGCCGAGGCTGCGGACATCGAATCGGTGGTCTGCATCACCGGCCAGCACCGGGCGATGCTGGACCAGGTGATGTCGCTGTTCGAGATCACCGCCGACCATGACCTCGATGTCATGGTGCCCAACCAGACCCTCAATGGCCTGTGTTCCAAGCTGTTCGAACGGCTTGACGCGCTGTACACGCAGGTCCGTCCCGACCGGGTGCTGGTGCACGGTGATACCACCACGGCGATGACCGCCGCGCTGGCCGCGTTCCACCACCGGATTCCGATCGGTCATGTCGAGGCCGGACTGCGCACCGGTGACATCAACCGGCCGTGGCCGGAGGAAATGAACCGGCGGGTGATCGATGTGGTCGGCCACCAGCTGTACGCGCCCACGCCCAGCTCGCGCGCCAACCTGGCCGGTGAACACCTGGGCGGGCAGATCCTGGTCACCGGCAACACCGTCATCGATGCCCTGCAGCAGACCGTGGAGCGCCTGGATGCCGACCCGGCGCTGCGTGCGCGGGCTGACGAACCCTTCCACATGCTTGACCCCGATCGTCGCCTGCTGCTGGTCACCGGCCACCGCCGTGAGAGCTTCGGCCAGGGCTTCGAGGACATCTGCCGTGCGCTGGCCGAGCTGGCACGGCGGCCGGACCTGCAGGTGCTGTACCCGGTGCATCTCAACCCGAACGTGCAGGGCCCGGTCAACGCCCACCTCGGTCATCTCGACAACGTGCACCTGGTGCCGCCGCAGGACTACCTGCGCTTCGTGCGGCTGATGCAGCGCGCCGACGTCATCCTCACCGACTCCGGTGGCGTGCAGGAAGAGGCACCGGCGCTGGCCAAGCCGGTACTGGTCATGCGCGACGTCACCGAACGCCCGGAGGCGGTCGAGGCCGGTGTGGTGACGCTGGTCGGCACCACGCCCTCGCGCATTGTTGAGGCGGTCAACGCGGCACTGGCACAACCACCGCACCCGACCCGCTTCGATCCCGACGCCAGCCCCTACGGCGATGGCCGCGCCAGCGCGCGCATCGTCGCCGCGCTGCGTGGTACGCCGCTTCCCGAATTCTCGCCCGGCCTCCGCAGCAGCGGCGCCTTCCACCCCCATCCACGCGAAGTGACGCCATGACCCAGAACGGCCGCTCTCCCCTGTTTGCATCCGCTGCCGCGTTCGTCCTGTCGGGCGTGGTTGGCAGTGCCCATGCCGCCGACAGCGTCGCCGGCCAGTTCGCCGAGTGGAGCGGCGACGGCACGGTCAGCCGGCAGATGACCCTGCGCGAACTCGGTTTCCGCCAACCGCTGGTGCTCAGCGGGCAGGAGAGCCAGCGCGAGATCTACCTGCCGGTGCCGGCCGGTGTCGCCACCCGCGATGCGCAGCTGCAGCTGGACGGGCGCTATGTGCGCGGCCACGCCGGGCGCACTTCCGGCCTGTGGTCAGTCGATGGCGATCCAATCGCCGCACGCTCGATCACCGATGCACAGGGTGACGCCAGCCAGCTGCTGGCCATCGATGGCGAACCCCGCCAGAACGGCTTCGTGCGGGTTGGCGTCGGCTGGTGGTCGATCGTGTCCGACTACCAGTGTGCCGATCAGAGCGCGCCGGCCAACGTGCTGCGGCTGTCGTCGGACTCGCGCTTCAGCTACCGCTTCGACGGCCGCGCCGTGGACACCGTGGCCAAGGCCTGGGGCGCGCTGCCCCCGCAGGTGCGCCTGCTGGTGGACGGCAAGGTGCTGCAGGCCCCCATCTATGACGCAGCCTGGCGCATTGGCACGGCCCTGCAGGCCGGTGGCAAGCAGGTGCAGGTGGTGGCACTGCCCAAGGTCGGTGACAGCGTCGACCTGACCGGCATCAGCATCCCGGCCAGCCTGCAGGGCGTGCCGGCCTATGCCGCGCTGGCCGCGGGCGAGCGCGCATATGCGATCAAGGATCTGGCCGAAGTCGGTGCGCTGCTGTCGCTGCGTGACAGTGGGCCGTTGGCCGCCGATGTGATGATCGGCAGCGATGCGCTGCGGGCCGGCGTGCGCGCGGCACTGGATGCGCTGGCCGCACAGGTTGCTACCGCTGGCGCCGATGCGGGCACGGCGTTCGCCGCGTGGCGCGGTACCGACATGGGCGGCCTGGAAAAGCCCGCCGCCACCGCCTCGGTCAGCGTGGTGGCCGTTGCCGGCCGTCCGACGCTGGTGGTCGACCCGGCTGCGGCGGGCAAGGTTGCCGGACTCTTCGCCGAACAGTGGCGCAGCTACGCGCTGGGCCGCAGCCTGCAGGTCAGCGCAGCGGGCACGCCGAAGCTGGACGGTGACCAGGTGCTGCTGAGCCGGCTCGGCAACATCGCCGGCACGATGGATGTCGTCACCCGCGCCGACCGCAGCGCCAGCTTTGACCTCGGCGCGTTGTCGGCCGATGGGCGCCTGCCCGAGGAGGTGGTGATCGACGTCTCGGCGGCCCCGAATGCGGCCGGGCAGGGCGCGGTGGCCACGATCCATTTCAACGATTACCTGCTGGGCGGCAAGGTGCTGTCGGCCAACGGCCAGCCGCAGCGGCTGGTGGCCAAGGTGCCGGCCTATGCGCTGTCGGCGCGCAACGAGATCCGGGTCAGCTTCCTGCGCCAGCCGGCACGCCCCTATTGCCACGATCCGGCCACCGCCTATCCGGTCTCGATCCTGCCCAGCAGCCACCTGACCCTGGCCAAGCGTTCGCTGGGCAGTGATTTCGTCGGTGCCAGCAGCCAGCTGTCACGCGGCAACCAGGTGTTCGTGCCCGCCACATGGCTGCAGGACGCGCCGGCATCGCTGCGCAAGGTGATCGCGGTGGCCAGTGCTGTGGGTGCCTCGCCGGAGGCGTCGGAGCTGAAGGTGGTCGATGCCGGTGCGGCGGTCAGCCCGGGTGCGCCGTGGCTGGCCTTCGATGTGACGCCGTCGGGAGTCGATGTGGCCGGCCTGAAGGACGGCCACCTGCTGATCGGCGGGAAGCCGCAGCCGCTGCTGGATGTCAGCGGCCTGGACCGCGCCGCAGTGGTGCAGGTCGGCACCTCCGGCGGCCAGCTCGGCGTGCTGTACAGCGGCCTTGGCGCACAGGCACCGTCATTCGGCGCACCGTTCCGGCTGCTGCGCGGTGATCTCGCCGTGCTCGACGGCAGTGATGCCGTGCGCGAGTTCGATCGCCAGGATCCTTACGGGAGCCGCGTTGCCCAGGATGGCAATCCGCAATCGAAGTGGGAACGGCACATGGTCTGGTTGCTGCTGCTGGTCGGCGTGATCGTGTTCGCGCTGCTGGCTGCCCGCGTCACCCAGGTGCGCCGCCGCAAGTCCGCCAACACAGGGCACTGATCCACCGTGGACGGTCTGTTCTGGAACATCCAGCTGGCCAACTATTACGCCGCCCTGGAAACCACGGCGGCGGCGGTGGCCGTGCTGATCCTGATCTCCAGCCTCGATGACCTGTTCATCGATGTCTGGTACTGGGTGCGCGAGAGCTGGCGCGCGCTGACCATCAAGCGTCGCGAAGCGTACCGGCCACTGACCCAGGAAGACCTGATGCAGCGGCCGCAACAGCCGCTGGCGATCATGGTGCCGGCGTGGATGGAATACGACGTCATCGCGCAGATGGTGGAGAACATGATCAACGTGCTCGACTACCGCGAGTACGTCGTGTTCGTCGGCACCTATCCCAACGACCAGCAGACCATCGATGAAGTGGAGCGCATGCGCCGCCGCTACAAGCGCCTGCGCCGCGTGGAGGTGCCGCATGACGGGCCGACCAGCAAGGCCGACTGCCTGAACTGGTTGATCCTGGCCATCTTCGATTACGAGAAGCGCCACGACATCGAGTTCGCCGGGGTGATCCTGCACGACAGCGAGGACGTGCTGCACCCGATGGAACTGCGCTTCTACAACTACCTGCTGCCGCGCAAGGACATGATCCAGCTGCCGGTCACCTCACTGGACCGGGAGTGGTACGAACTGGTGGCCGGCGTCTACATGGACGAGTTCGCCGAATGGCACGCCAAGGACCTGGTGGTACGCGAGAGCGTGTCCGGCATGGTGCCCTCCGCAGGCGTCGGTACCTGCTTCTCGCGGCGCGCGCTGCTGGCGCTGAGCGCGCAGACCGACAACCAGCCCTTCAACACCGACAGTCTCACCGAGGATTACGACGTCGGTGCGCGGCTGGCAGCGATGGGCATGCAGTCGATCTTCGCCCGCTTCCCGGTGCAGTTCCGCGTGCGTCGACCGTCCTGGTTCGGCTGGGGACCGGTGCGCGAGCGCACCCAGCAGATGGCGCTGTGCGTGCGCGAGTACTTCCCCGACAACTTCCGCGCCTCGTACCGGCAGAAGGCGCGCTGGGTGCTGGGCATCGGGTTGCAGAGCTGGGAATCGCTGGGCTGGCGTGGCTCACTGGCCACCAAGTACCTGCTGGCGCGCGACCGCAAGGGCATCATCACCTCGTTCGTCAGCATCATCGCCTACATCATCTTCCTGCAGCTGCTGCTGTTCTGGCTGCTGAAGATGACTGGGCTGTGGACGATGCAGTTTCCCAGCGTGTTCCAGGCCGGTACCTGGCAGATGAATGTCGCGCTGCTGACCACCGCAGCGCTGGCGACCCGGGTCGTGCAACGCTTCTACTTCGTCAACCGGTTGTACGGCTGGGAGCATGCGCTGATGTCGATCCCGCGCATGGTGGTCGGCAACATGATCAATTTCATGGCCACCGCCCGTGCATGGAAGGTGTTCCTGGCCTACCTGCTGTTCGGCAAGCGCATGGTCTGGGACAAGACCATGCACGACTTCCCGGATGCAGCGCAGCTGGTGCAGACCCGCAAGCAACTCGGTGAACTGCTGACCACCTGGCAGGCGGTGGAACCCGAACGCCTGCAGCAGGCGCTGGACCAGCAGCAGGCAGGCCGTCAGCAACCGCTGGGCCGCATCCTGCTCACCCAGGGTTGGCTGGATGACGAGACCCTGGCCGAGGCCATCGCCTTCCAGGGCGACCTGCCACGCGCGGTGATCGACGTGGACTACCTGCGCGCCTGCCAGTTCCCGGTCAGTGCCGATGCCTGCGTGCAATGGCGCATGCTGCCGCTGCCGCCGCGCCAGGAAGGCATCCTGCGGCTGGCCGTGGCCAGTCCGCTGCCCGAGGACGCCGTGGCGCTGCTGAAGCAGGAAACGCGCAGCGAGCACATCGAACAGAGCATCGCCCGCGAAAGCGAGATCAACGCGGGCCTGCGCCTGATCGGTGGCGAACGGCAGTGGCACCTGGACAACGTGCCCCTGCTGGGTGACCTGCTGGTGGAAATGCGCCTGATCGATCACGCACGCTTCGAGATCGCACTGGATGACTACATGCCGCAGCGCGACGGCCGCATCGGCGACTATCTGGTCAAGCAGGGCATCACCACCGAAGAGGCCGTGGCCCAGGCCATGCAGGAGCAGCGCCGGCGTGCGGCCACGCTGCAGTCGCCGCCTCCCGGAGCCTTGCCGGCATGAAGACCACCCTGCTGTCCACCGTCATTGCCGTGGCACTGGCCACGGCCGCCGCGCCGGTGCCGGCGCAGGCCGATGCGGCACTGCCGCTGTCCGGTGCCGCCTACCGCATCGCCGAGCAGGCGTTTGCCGCCTATGAACGTGGCGATTACCCTGCGGCCTACCGGCAGTCCAGTGAAGCGATCCGGCTGCGCCCGGACGTGGTGCGGCTGCGCCTGCTGCAGATCTATGCGCTGCAGAAGCTCGGGCGGGACGCAGAAGCGCAGCAGCAGGCGCGCCGTGCGCTGGAAGCGGGGTTGAAGGATCCGGCCTTGCCGGCGCTGGCCGCCGCTGCGCCCAGGACGAGCACAGGTGCGGGGCGTACCGCATCGGTACCGCATGCACCCGCAACGGTGACCGATCGCAACAAACGGCAGGCCTACATGCTGGCAACCGAAGCCTATGCGGCCTACGACGCCGGGCAGATGGGCGTCGCCGCCAGCAAGGCCGAGCAGGCGTTCAGGCAGCAGCCGAAACAGGGCGCATGGGCCCTGCTGTGGGTGACGGCGCTGGAGGCTCAGCAGCAGCCCGGACAGGCCGAAGCCGCGATCAGCACCGCGCTGCAGTTGGGCGCACCGAATGTCGAAGAACTGCGCGCGCGACGCGTGACACTGGACCGCCAACGCGCGCTACTGCTGGCCCAGCAGGCCTATCAATCGCTGTCCGCAGGCGAGGATGCCGCCGCCATTGAGCAGGCACACGCCGCCGTGGAGCTGGCTCCCGACGTTGCTTCATACCGGTTGCTGCTGATCACCGCGCAGCTGCAGGGCGATCAGCTCGCCAACGCTGAGCACAGTGCTGATGCGGCATTGCAGGTGGATGCCAACGACCTCAATGCACGGGTGATGCGTGGCTACCTGCGCCAGCGCCAGGGCAGTGTGGCGCTGGCCAATGAGGATTTCGACGCCGCGCTTGCCTCGCCGGGCTCAACAACGCAGCAGCGCAACGTGCGCCTGCTGGCGGTGGATGCGGCGCTGGCCGCAGGTGATCGGGTACGCGCCGCGGCGCTGCTGGCACCGTTGCAGGCGGCATTGTCAACGGATGCGGGCGATGCACGCGCGCAGCAGCTGCTGCAGCAGGGCATCGCGCAACGCAGCCGGGCGATCCGCTCCAGTCGCGAGCTTCCCCGCATCAGCGCCGAAGCCTACCCGGCACCGGTCCAGCACTGTCAGTCCGGTGACAGCGGCAACGTCTGCGAGCTGATGCCGGCCGACCTGCAGGGGGATGGCGGTGCCGCACAGCGCGCCTATGCGGCCTACGCGCGCCAGGATTACGCCGATGCCATCGGTGAGGCACGGCAGGCCGTGCAGCTCGCACCGGACGACGCGAGCCTGCAAGGCCTGCTGACCACCACGCTGGCGTCGGGCAACCGTGCCCAACAGGACGAAGCGCGGCAGCGCCTGGATGCGGCATTGGCGCAGCGTCCTGATGACGCGGGGGCGCTGATGCAACGCGGCTACCTCAACCAGAAGGCCCACGAACCGGCACGCGCACTGGCCGACTTCCGTGCCGCCGAGGCCACCGGCAAGGCACCGAAAAGCGTAGTGCTCGACCAGGCCTACGCCAGTGCCGCCAACGGCGACCATCCACAGGCGGTGACGCTGCTGCGTAGCGCCATCGATCGCGCCGATGCTGGCGAGCTGCCATTGGATGAGCGCCAGCGCTACAACGTGCGCAATGCCATCGCCAATTACTCGCGCGAGTGGGGCGTGATCGCTTCGGCGGGTTTCCGTGGTGCGCGCCAGGCGGCGACCAATGTCGGCGGTGCGGCGATCAGTACGCCCGGCGATTCGGTGTTCAGCACGCTGGAAGCGTTCTGGCGGCCCCCGGCCTTCAACGACCAGCATGGCACGCTCGAACTCTACGCACGCCTGCTCAACACGCTGTACGACGAGGGCGGTACCTACGAGTCGATCCGCGCGGTGGATCCGTGCACCGGCGAATCAACGCCGGATGCGCGTGCACGCGCCGAGCGCCTCAGCCACCCGCGTTCCACTACCGGCTGGCCGTCCACCATCGCCTCGTTCGGCCTGCGCTACGCCTTTGGCCAGACCGGTTTGAGCGCCGGCGTCGAGCGCCGCCAGTTTCTCGGCAGCGCTACCCGCCAGGGCGAGGTCTACCCCGAGTCGGCAGCAGTGCAGTGCCGCCTGCAGCTGGCGCTGAACCGGCCACTGGAAGCCAGCACGCTGGCACGCTACCGGCTGGCCAGTGGTTCCGGTGGCTGGATGTCCTACCTGACCTACGGCTATTACCACGGCACCGACCTGCGCACCGATGTGAACCAGTGGTGGATGGTCAGTGGCTACGCGCAGGGGGGATATACCTGGGACGACAACGGTGCCACCTTCACCCTCGACGCGCTCGATGCCAACGGCACGCCGGTGCGGCGGGTCGGCGAGGCCAATGGCCGCCTGCATCGCGAACAGTGGTTCGCTGCCGGTGAACTACGCGCCGGGCGCAGCTTCCGTTTCGGCGCAGGGCAGACGCACTGGGTGGTCACACCCTATGTCGTGGTCGGTGCCGATTGGCTGGACCAGCGCTCGCGCGTGCGCGACGTCCGTTACCCGCTGTTCCCGGCGCAGTCGTTTGTGCTCAACGATACGCAGCGCAGCTGGTCACTGGGCGCAGGGCCAGGCGTGGGCGTGCGTTACTGGTTCCGCGAAGACCACTACAACACGCCGCGTTCCTACCTGGACCTGACCGTGCAATACCGCTTCGCGATCGGCGGTGGTGATACGCAGCGTGCCAAGGGCCTGTTCGCCACCGCCATCCTCTATTACTGAGGCAGGCCCCAGCGTCGCCGAAGCGCTGCGGCCTGCGGTGTGTCCTGGGTCAGCCATGGCTCCAGTGCATAGACCAGCACGTGCTGTGCGCCGCTGTCGCGTGCCCATGCCAACTGCCGCTGGATGCGTGCGGCATCGGCCGTTTCGCCCTTGAATCCGCTGCCGTCGGCAGAGCCGCCGGGCAGTTCGCGGAACAACTCAACGATCGCATCGAAACCGATGCCGTGTGCGTGGAAATGATCGAGCAGCGGTTGCAGCTGCTGCACGTTGCCGGCACCGGCCACCCCCACGCCATCCTGCACCATGGGCCGTACGGCCGCGTGCGCAAGTACCGCCTGCCACAGCGTGACCAGGTTGCCATCGGTCTGCAGGCGGCTGAAGTAACAGGAGATCGCACAGTCACCGCCGCGCGCGCTGGCGGCCTGCACCAGCCCGTGCAGCCACTGCGCCAGCCATTGCTGGCGGGCCGGAACGGCCCAGTGGTACTGCTCCAGTTCGTAGGGCAGGTACCAGCCCCCGAAGGCCGGCTGCTGCGCCCAGGGCGCCTGTGCCAACCAGCTGCGTGCGTGCGCCAGGCTGTCGGCCAGGAATGCCTGCAGCGTGGCGTCGTCGGCGCCGATCGCCTGCCACCAGCGTTGCTGGAAGGGCAGGCCGACGCGGATGCGGATGTCGTTCCCGCTGGCTGCGGTAAACAGCTGCTGCAGGCTGCCGTCGGGTAGCGACCAGTCGCCGTCGCTGCCACCGACGATGCCGGTCCACTGCAGAACCAGCTGCCGGCAGCCCAGCGTATGCGCAAGCTTCAAGGATCGCTGCCAGTCGGCCAGGCCCCACTGCAGGTGGCTGCGCCACGGCTGCAGGAAGGTGCCATCCACCTGCACCGGCAGCGAGCAGCCGGGCAGGGTAGCGAGCGTACCGGCCAATGGCGCCAGCACCGCCGCGCGCAGCAGCCGGCGGCGCAACGGCGAAGACGGATCCGCGGGAAGGTCGGGCCGAACCATGCCCGCATCATCCCAGAGCGCCGTGCGTGGCGGGTGAACCCCGCACCTGGGAGCGCCGGCCGCTTTCCGTAGCGTGCTCTGGTAGTGCCGGCCGCTGGCCGGCATCGCCTACCGCTTATTCCAACGCATAGCGCAGGGTGAACAGCACCGCCACCAGCCACACGGCCGGATGCACTTGGCGCCAGCGCCCGGTACCGGCCTTCAGCGCGGCATAGGCGATGAAGCCGAACGCCAGACCATTGGCAATCGAGTAGGTGAACGGCATCGCCAGCGCACACAGCGCGGCGGGCACCGATTCGGTCAGGTCGCTCCAGTCCACTTCCACCAGTTCGCGCAGCATCAGGCCGGCCACGAACAGCAGCGCGGGTGCGGTGGCATAGCTGGGCACCATCGCCGCCAGCGGCGAGAACAGCAGCGCGGCCAGGAACAGCGCCGACACCACCAGTGCGGTCAGGCCGGTGCGGCCGCCTACCTGCACGCCCGAGGCGCTTTCGGCAAAGGCCGTGGTGCTGCTGGTGCCGAGCATCGAACCGGCCACGATCGCGGTGCTGTCGGCCAGCAGCGCGCGGCCGAAACGCTTCTGCGCACCCGGCAGCTTCAGCAGGCCGGCGCGACCGACCACGCCGTACAGCGTGCCGGTGGCATCGAACACTTCCACCAGCACGAACACCAGCACCACCTGCAGCAGCACTGCGATCGGCGCACCGCCGTCATGGTGCAGCAGGCCCGGCAGATCCAGCTGCAGGAAGGTCGGCGCCAGGCTCGGCGGCAGCGAGACCAGGCCCTGGTACTGCACATCGCCCAATGCCCAGCCAGCGCCGGTCACGGCCAGGATGCCGATCAGGATCGCACCGCGGATGCGGCGCGCTTCCAGAATCGCGATCAGCAGGAAGCCGGCCAGTGCCAGCAGCGGCGGCGCCGTGTTCAACGGGCCCAGCGCCACCAGCGTGTCTTCATTGCCGACGATCACGCCGGACTTCTGCAGCGCGATGATCGCCAGGAACAGGCCGATGCCGGCCACGATGGCCGAGCGCAGCGACGACGGAATGCCCGACACCAGCCACGCGCGTACACCGGTCAGCGACAGCACCAGGAACACCAGGCCGGAGATGAACACCGCACCCAGTGCCTGCTGCCATGGCAGTCCGGCAGCGCCGACCACGGTGAAGGCGAAGAATGCGTTCAGGCCCATGCCCGGCGCCATGCCGACCGGGAAGTTGGCGGCCAGCGCCATCACCGCCGAACCCAGCGCAGCGGCCAGGCAGGTGGCCACGAACACCGCACCCGCATCCATGCCGGTGGTGCCGAGGATCTCGGGGTTCACGAAGACGATGTAGGACATCGTCAGGAAGGTGGTGACACCGGCCAGCAGCTCGGTACGCACGGTGGTGCCGTGCTGCTGCAGCTGGAACAGGCGTTCGAGCAGGGACATCGCAGATCTCTCGTGCCTGCGCGCCCTGCCGCCCCGGGGGACCTGCGGGTGCGTCGCCAGGCGGTTAGAAGTGGTAGTTCAACTTCAGCGTAACGCTGCTGTAGTCGGTATGGAAGCTGCGACGGGCCGCAGCAGGGTAGTTGGGGTCTTCCAGGGTCACCGGGCTGGAACCCAGGTGGGTGTAGCGGTACTCGGCACCGGCCGAGAGGCGGTCATTGAAGCGGTACAGCACGCCTGCGGTGGCATGGGCGCCGGTGGACAGGTGCGAGGCGCGGGTCTCGAATTCGGCCACGCGGCAGCCGTTGGTGGCTTCCACCAGCGACTTGTCGCAGCCCAGGGTGAATTCCTGCTGGGCCACGGTCACGCCCGCGCCGACGTAGGGCAGCCAGCGCCCCATCGCACGGCCCAGCGTCACATCGAAGGTGCCCGAACGGGTCACCGTGTCCTTGCCGTAGTACGGGCTGTACCGGTGCTGCTCACGATCCTTCCAGTCACGGCTGACGTTGCCGAACGACAGCGCGCCTTCAACGCCGACCACGATGTTGTTGTCGAACTGCCAGCGACGGCCACCCTGCACGCCGCCGGTGAAGCCGCGCACGCTCTTTTCCGAGGCGTTGGCATTGCTGCGGTCCTTGCTGTGCCCCTCGCCATGCGAGGCCTGGGCACCCAGGTAGAAGCCGTCCCAGTCGGTGGTCGCGGCCGTGGCGGTGCCCGACAGCAGCAGGGCTGCCGTGGTGATGATCAGTGCTTTCATTGCGGTTTCCTACGTTGGGGGATGAAGCGGGAACGTAGGAAAACCGATGCAGGCGAGTGAAAACATACAACGAATTGCAAAGTCCGATTACGACAAGGATTCAAGCCCGCTTGAGGCGTCTGCGTTCATCAACGATTGAATCCCGGCCGGCGAAAACACCCGGAAAGCGGGCATCCATGGCGACAGGAACGCCTGAAAGACGAAAGGCCGCGCGAGCGCGGCCTTTCGTTTTCTGCGGTATGGCTTACTTCAGCGCCTTGAAGCGCAGGCGCTTCGGCGCAGCGTCGTCGCCCATGCGGCGGCGCTTGTCTTCTTCGTACTCGCGGTAGTTGCCCTGGAAGAACTCCACGTGCGAGTCGCCTTCGAACGCCAGGATGTGGGTCGCGATGCGGTCCAGGAACCAGCGGTCATGCGAAATGACGAAGGTGTTGCCCGGGAACTCCAGCAGCGCATCTTCCAGCGCACGCAGGGTTTCGATGTCCAGGTCGTTGGACGGTTCGTCGAGCAGCAGCACGTTGCCACCCTGCAGCAGGGTCTTGGCCATGTGCAGGCGGCCACGCTCACCACCGGACAGCGAACCAACCATCTTCTGCTGGTCCTGGCCCTTGAAGTTGAAGCGGCCGATGTAGGCGCGCGACTGGATCTCGATGCCGTTGATGTTGAGGATGTCCAGGCCGCCAGCGATTTCCTGGAAGACGTTGTGGTTGCCTTCCAGCGCGTCGCGGCTCTGGTCCACGTAGGACAGCTTCACGGTCGGGCCGACCACGATCTCGCCGGTATCCGGCTTTTCCTGCCCGGTGATCATCTTGAACAGGGTCGACTTACCGGCACCGTTCGGGCCGATGATGCCGACGATGGCACCGGCCGGCACCAGGAAGCTCAGGTTGTCGAACAGCAGGCGGTCGCCGAACTTCTTGGAGACGTTCTTGAATTCCATCACCGCATTGCCCAGGCGCTCGCCCGGCGGGATGAAGATTTCGTTGGTCTCGTTGCGCTTCTGGTAATCGACCGACTGCAGCTCTTCCAGGCGGGCCAGACGGGCCTTGCCCTTGGTGCGGCCGCCCTTGGCGTTCTGGCGCGACCACTCCAGTTCCTTCTGGATCGCCTTCTGGCGGGCCTTTTCCTGGTTGTCTTCCTGCTTCAGGCGCTCATCCTTCTGGGTCAGCCAGTCGGTGTAGTTGCCCTTCCACGGAATGCCGCGGCCGCGGTCAAGTTCCAGGATCCACTCGGCGGCGTTGTCCAGGAAGTAGCGATCGTGGGTGACCGCCACCACGGTGCCGGTGTAGCGCGCCAGGAACTGTTCCAGCCATTCCACCGACTCGGCGTCGAGGTGGTTGGTCGGTTCGTCGAGCAGCAGCATGTCCGGCTTCTGCAGCAGCAGGCGGCACAGGGCCACGCGGCGCTTTTCACCACCGGACAGCTTGCCGACCACGGCATCCCACGGCGGCAGGCGCAGCGCATCGGCGGCCACGTCCAGCTGGTTTTCCAGGGTGTGCGCGTCGCCCGCGGCCAGGATCGCCTCCAGGCGCTCCTGTTCCTTGGCCAGCGCGTCGAAGTCGGCGCCTTCCTCGGCGTAGGCGAGGTACACCGCGTCCAGCGCGGCCTGTGCCTGCAGCACTTCGCCCACGCCTTCCTCGACCGCTTCACGCACGGTCTTGGTCGGGTCCAGTTCCGGTTCCTGCGCCAGGTAGCCGACCTTGATGCCCGGCTGCGGGCGGGCTTCGCCCTCGAAATCGGTGTCCACGCCGGCCATGATCTTCAGCACGGTGGACTTGCCGGCGCCGTTCAGGCCCAGCAGGCCGATCTTCGCGCCCGGGAAGAAGGACAGCGAGATGTCCTTGATGATCTGCCGCTTGGGCGGGACCACCTTGGACACGCGGTTCATGGTGTAGATGTATTGCGAGGACATGCGGTCTCCGTAGGCGCGGCCCTGCGCCCGACCCGTCACGGGAACATCCCGTTGCGGCAGCGGGCACAGACTGAAATGGAATACCGCCAATTATAGCCGGAACCGGTTCCGGGCCGCGCCCGGGCAGGGGCGCCGGGCTGGCCGCGGCCTGAATACCCGGTCACAGTCCTGCAGCGGGAAGCGTTTCCAGCCGGAAACGGTTCAGATCGGGTGCGCAATATGGGTTCACCACCCACCCGAGCAGAGGTCTGACATGCGCATCAATCGAGTAATGGCCGGCGCCGTGGCCTCTGTGCTGGCACTCGGCGCCGTGGCCCCGGCTTTCGCCGACAACGACCATCGCCGCGACCACGACCGCCGTGAGTGGCGGGAGGATCGCCGCGAGTGGCGCCAGGATCGCCGTGACTGGGAGCGCGACCGCCGCGAGGCCCGGCGCGACTACCGCCACGACCGCCGTGAATGGCACCGCGACCATGACCGCTACTACCGCCCGGCGCCGCCGCGGGTGGTGTATCGCCCGGCCTATGGCCCGGGCTATGGCTGGAAGGTCGGCCACCGCTATCGCGACTACTACCGCGGCCCGATCTATGTAGTGAACGACTACCCGCGCTATCACCTGCGTCGCCCGCCGTATGGCCACCACTGGATCCGCGATGACCGCGGCAACATGCTGCTGGTGGCCATCGCCACCGGTGTGATTGCCCAGTACGTGCTCAGCAACCGCTGAGGATCGTGGCCGGGGTCGGATCCCTTTCCAACGGAAAGGGCTCTGACCCCACATCAATCGAAACCATACGGGGCCGGATTCCTTCGGGGATGCCGACCCCGTCCGTTTCGGCCCCAGCAGGCCGGTGCGGGGCTACAATCGGGGGCTGAGTCGTACCCCTTTTCCCTGCCTGCTGGAGTACCCGATGTTCCCGCGTGACGTCCGCATCGAATCCTACGATCCCGAACTGGCCAAGGCCATCGCCGCTGAAACCCAGCGCCAGGAAGACCACGTCGAGCTGATCGCCAGCGAGAACTACACCAGCCCGGCGGTGATGGAAGCCCAGGGCAGCCAGCTGACCAACAAGTACGCCGAAGGCTACCCGGGCAAGCGCTACTACGGTGGCTGCGAATACGTGGACATCGCCGAGCAACTGGCGATCGACCGCCTGAAGCAGCTGTTCGGCGCCGACTACGCCAACGTGCAGCCGCACAGCGGTTCGCAGGCCAACCAGGCCGTGTACTTCGCCCTGCTGCAGCCGGGTGACACCATCCTCGGCATGAGCCTGGCCCACGGCGGCCACCTCACCCACGGCGCCAAGGTCAACGCCTCGGGCAAGCTGTTCAACGCCGTGCAGTACGGTGTGAACGATCAAGGCCTGATCGATTACGACGAAGTCGAGCGCCTGGCCCTGGAGCACAAGCCGAAGATGGTCGTGGCCGGCTTCTCGGCCTATTCGCAGGTGATCGACTGGGCGCGCTTCCGCGCCATCGCCGACAAGGTCGGTGCCTACCTGTTCGTCGACATGGCCCACGTCGCTGGCCTGGTCGCCGCAGGCGTCTACCCGAGCCCGCTGGAACACGCCCACGTGGTCACCTCGACCACCCACAAGACCCTGCGCGGCCCGCGCGGCGGCATCATCGTCGCCAAGGGCGCCGACGAAGACCTGGTCAAGAAGCTGCAGTCGATCGTGTTCCCGGGCATCCAGGGCGGTCCGCTGATGCACGTCATCGCCGGCAAGGCCGTGGCCTTCAAGGAAGCACTGGAGCCGGGCTTCAAGGCTTACCAGCAGCAGGTGGTGAAGAACGCCCAGGCGATGGCCAACACGCTGATCGCGCGTGGCTACAAGATCGTTTCCGGCGGCACCCAGAACCACCTGATGCTGGTCGACATGATCGGCAAGGACGTATCCGGCAAGGATGCGGAAGCCGCGCTCGGCAAGGCCCACATCACCGTCAACAAGAACTCGGTGCCGAACGACCCGCGTTCGCCGTTCGTGACCTCGGGCCTGCGCCTGGGCACCCCGGCGGTGACCACCCGTGGTTACGTCGAACAGGACTGCGTGGACCTGGCCAACTGGATCGCCGATGTGCTCGACGCGCCGAGCGATGACGCCGTCATCGCCCGCGTGCGCGACGCCGTCAGCGCGCAGTGCCGCAAGTACCCGGTCTACGGCTGATCGCGTAGTGGGGTCGGATCCCTTCCCGCAGGGAAGGGCTCTGACCCCGGCATTGGAGTAACCGCGCATGGATGAGCGCCACCTCAAGTACCTGTACACCGCGCTGGCGGTGCTGTTTGGCCTGCCCAGCCTGGCGATGGGCGGCGCGGCGGCGGCGATGCTGCTGCTGATGGGGCTGGGCCAGTTCGGTCATGGCACGCTGGCCTCGGTGACGGTGATGCCGCTGTGGGGCCTGGCCGGCATTGCCGGCTGCCTGGCCTGGTTGTGGCTCAGCGCGGGTTTTCTGCTGCAGGGGCGTGCCGGGCTGCACGTGCACCGCCTCTGGTGGTGGATGCTGCTGGCGGGCGGTCTCGCCGCCTTGCCCCCGCTGGGGCTGGCGCTGTGGTGGGGCATCGCCGTGAACGGCGAAGGCATCGGTTTGTTGCTGTTGGGCCCGTCGATGATGGTGCCGGCTGCGTTGCTGGTGTGGATCAAACGCCGCGCATGACGTGGCCCATGGAAGGAGATCGAACGCATGGATGAGCGTCTGCACAAACGCTGGATGGCGATCGCCGGCCTGCTGGTGGGCCTGCCCACCGTGGCGGCAGGCGGCACGGGTGCCGTACTGGGGCTGATGGTCGTATGGGACGGCAAGTACCTGACGGGCGACGAGCACAGGCTGTTGCTGCTGTGGTCGTCGGCCGGAATCATCGGCCTGCTGTCGTGGTTGTGGCTGAGCGGCCTGTTCCTGTGGCGTGGTGTTACCGGCCTGCGCCACTCCCCGGTTGTTGCCTGGGTGGGGCTGGCGCTGGGGGGCCTGGCCGCGTCGGGCGTGGTTGCCGCCACGCTGTATTTCACCTTCAAGCGCGGGGAGATCTCAACATTGGCCTTCCTCGGCTTTGGCCCGCCACTGCTGGTGATGTCCGGGCACCTGGTGTGGTTGCGCTGGGCACGCGCGGCCTCGGCGCCGCCGGCACCCGGTTGAGCGCACAGCCCTGACCGCGCTGGAGGCTCTGTTCGGCCGAAATGCAGGCACTTCCGCGCAGACAGCATTTGCTGCGGGGCCCTTTCTCAGGTACCTTTGCGACGCTGCCATGACCGTGGCAATAGGTACTTTCCTGAGCCAGGCGTTCCATGCATTGCCCCTTCTGCCAACATGCCGATACCCGGGTCATCGACTCGCGCGTCTCTGAAGACGGCGCGACGATCCGTCGTCGGCGTGAATGCGAAGCCTGCGGCGAGCGTTTCAGCACCATGGAAACGGTCGAGCTGAAACTGCCGGCCATCGTCAAGAGCGATGGCACCCGCGAGGCGTTCGACCAGCGCAAGGTCCGTGCTGGCTTCGACCGCGCGCTGCAGAAGCGTGCGGTGGCCGAAGACAAGATCGAAGCGGCAGTACGCGCCGTGGTCCACCAGTTGCGCATCAGCGGCGAGCGCGAAGTGCCCTCGATCAAGGTCGGCGAGTTCGTCATGAACGAACTGCGCAAGCTCGACCATGTCGGCTATGTGCGCTTCGCTTCGGTCTACCGCAGCTTCGAGGACGTCGCCGATTTCCGCGAGGAGATCGAGAAGCTTGAACGCGACCTGCCGTCCAGTACCGAACAGCTGCAGCTGCTGGGCGATGTGATTGCCCTGAGCAAGAAGAAGAAGGGCTGACGGCCTCCATCCACGCATGGCGTGGATCTACTCTGCTCTGGTGGGTGCCAACCGTTGGTTGGCACAGTGGCGCTCATCCACGCATGGCGTGGATCTACTTTGCCCTGATGGGTGCCAACCTTGGTTGGCACTGATGGCGTGGATCCACACCGGCAGCGTTACCATGGCCGCATGACCACCCCGTTCTCCGTCCTCGACCACCTGCACATGGCCAACGCACTGCGTCTGGCCGAGCGTGCCGCCTACACCACCCGCCCCAACCCGATGGTCGGCTGCGTGATCGCCCACGGCGAACGCGTGGTCGGGCAGGGCTGGCACCAGCGTGCCGGTGGACCGCACGCCGAAGTGTTCGCGCTGCGCGAGGCAGGAAGCGAGGCGCGCGGTGCCACCGCCTACGTCACCCTGGAACCGTGCGCGCACTACGGGCGCACGCCGCCGTGTGCGCTGGCCTTGATCGACGCGGGCGTGTCGCGCGTGGTCGCAGCGATGCGCGATCCGTTCCCGAAGGTCGATGGCGGTGGCTTCGATCTGCTGCGTAATGCCGGCATCGAGGTTGCCGAAGGACTGATGGCGACGCAGGCACGCGAGCTCAACAAGGGCTTCCTGTCGCGTGTGGAGCGCAACCGGCCGTGGCTGCGGGTGAAGCTGGCGGCCAGCCTCGACGGTCGCACCGCGATGGCCGATGGTAGCTCCAAGTGGATCACCGGCCCGGCCGCGCGCGAAGACGTGCAGCACTGGCGCGCGCGCGCAGGTGCGATCCTGACCGGCGCCGATACCGTGCTGGCCGACGACCCGATGCTGACCGTGCGCCTGGCCGATACCGAGGTGATGCCGCCACTGCGCGTAGTGCTGGATTCGCGCCTGCGCTCGCTGGAGTGCAGCCGTGTGCGCGAGGGCGGGGCACCGACGCTGTACCTGCACGATGCAGCGGTGAGTGCGCCGGATGCGGCCGACGCAGAATTTGCCAGCGTGCCCAGTGTTGACGGCCGTCTCGATCTTGGCGCGGTGCTGGCACTGCTGGCCGAGCGCGGCATCAATGAAGTGCACACCGAAGCCGGCGCGACGCTGGCCGGTGCGCTGCTGCGCGGTGGCTGGGTGGACGAACTGCTGCTGTACCAGGCCCCCACGCTGCTGGGCGACAACGGACGCCCGCTGCTGGCCGGTCTCGGCATCGATGCCATGGACCAGCAGCGTCGCCTGCGTGTGGTTGACCAGCGCCAGGTCGGCGAGGACAACAGGCTGCTGCTGCGCCCATGAAGGATTAACGCAGAGCAAGGGCTACGCCCTCGGCGTCAGGTTGCTTCGTCGTCTTCTTCGCCGACAGGGCACTGGCCCTTCCACTGCTGCTTCCACAGCACATGCAGGTTGCGGCAGTACGCGCCCAGCGCCTCGCCCGGCAGTTGCCTCGCCTTCAACCGCAGCTGGTGCCGCGTGAAACCGTCGTCGTACTCATGGGGCAGTACCAGCACGGCACACTGATCGTGATACATCAGGAACGCGTGGCAGTCGTCGTCTTCGCTCATCCACGCATCCAGCTGCCTGTCGCTCAGCTGGGTCGACTCGAAGGCGACCGAGGGTTGGACGACGAAAATCTTGGTGGCTTTGAACCTGGACGCTTCGGCCTGCCAGCACACCATCAGCGCCAGCACCATGATCGCGATCGATGTCATACGGTGTTTCATGCGGTTGCCCCGGTGGAAGAGGGCAACAGCATTGACCATGCAGGCTGCGCAAGGCCATGCAACGGTTCTGAAAGTGCGATCACCTCTGTCGTCGTCGAAGATGGGCCGAGCACGGATGGCCTGCACGTTTCGCCCGCCATCCGGCCAGCGCCGTCACACTGGGAGGATGCTATGTGAGATCGCAGAGCTCATCCGGACCTGGCACTACCGGTTCTTCCAGCCAGACGTCGAAGGGCAGCAGCCGCCACAGAATGGCCTGGTACAACTGCTGCATGCGCTCGGCATGCGCGAACGCATGGCGTGCCTGGTATCCGCCGACTACCGGCGTGCAATGCGGTACGGGCGGCGCCTCGCGCAGTAGTGTGGCCCAACGCTGGAACAACGCATCGATACGCGCTTGGCGCTCGATTTCCGGCGCGGCGCGCATCGCCAGATAGGCCTGACGCAGCGGCTCTACGTCCGGATGCTGGCACACCAGCGTGTACATGCCGATCTCCGGCGAGCCCAATGGCACGAATTCCCGAGCAGCACAGTTGACCCTCGGCAGCCGCAACGCCAGTGCCTCGGCAAAGGCTGCAGTGACGTCGGGCGAGGGCGCTGCGAAGTCCTGGCGCGACAACCACGCCGGAACGTCTTCGATGATGGGGCGCCAGTCCATGGCTTCGCCAGGGTCGAGGTTCTCGCCCAGTGCCCGCAGCAACTGCCGCGCTTCGGCATCGTTCTGCAGCAGCACCCGCGCCTGCAGCGTGTACTCGGCCTGCGGCGGGAGATCGGCAGGCACGCCTTCGCCTTCGATGCGCTCGTCCCATGCCTGCATCGGCATCAACAGCCCGCGGATGTCGGCGTCGAAATACAGCATCTCAATGCTGTCCCACGGTCCGTCGCCGTTCCTGATGAAGCGCATGCTTCCTTCATGCAGCGCATCGGGTGCACTACGCAGCGCCGTCGCGTACGCCGTACGGAAGGACGCGTCATCCATCGGGTCGCCCTCTCTGTCCTTCATCCGCTCTCGGCTCCTACGATAGGCCTCGAAGTGCCCGGACATGTCTGGCAGCACGCACCGATAGGTCACGGTGCCAACGCTGAGTGTTCCAATCTCTTCAACATCGCTGCCGGTTGCCCGGCAGTGAATGGTCTTCCGGCGTACCTGCAGGGCGTCGGCAATCGCCTCGCCGTGTACCTCCGCCAGGTTCTGGAAGGCGCGGCCCTCTACCTTCAGTTCGATGTCGGCCGGCACCGGCGTGGCGGCGGTCTGCAGGCTGCGGCGAAGCCGGTCCTTGGCGCGCGTATCGTCCTGGAACCTGGCCTGAGCATATGCATCGAAGGTTGCTTCCAGCGAAAGCGCGGCAGGTTCAGCGGCTACCGCCCAGAGCGGCGAGCCCAGCAGCAGGGCCACCAGATGCCGGATCATGAAGGATCCCGACATCATTCGGTCTTCTCCCTGTTCCACAGCTCCCGGTTGCGCTCATGGAAGATCTGGCAGTCGCGCGTTGCATCCGCGTCGCTCATTCCCTCCACGCGCTTGAGCAGATTGCGTTGCAGTACGCCGTTGCTCAGGAAGGGGCTCTGGGAATGATGCAGGGCAAAGAACCTCAGCTGGGCGGCCATCATCAGGTCGCAGGTGGGTACGCCGGTAACCACAGGCACGGCTTCCGCTTCGATCCGCGTATTCCATGCGTCGAAGGGCAGTATCTGTTGCAGCAGCGCCGTACCGAGCAACGGCAGGTCGAGAGCCATCCACTGGCCGCTGCCTGCGGACTGCAGGAACACAGTGCTGCCCTCATGTGAATGATCCGGCGCGTCGCGCAGGGCATTGGCGAATGCCGCGAAGAGCGCCCTGGCGTGTTCGGGATCATCGCCGACGTCGGCGCGTCGCTTCTGCGCGTCCCGGTAGGTCGGAAAGAAGCCCGAGAGGTCGGGGAAAGCGCACCGATAGGCCACGGTCGCCTGTGGCGTTGAATGCACCGTCTCCCGGCTGATGTCGGTGATGGTGCAGGACATGGCCTTCTGCCGCATCTCCAGAGCACTGGCAACCGGTTCCATTGCTGTACCGTTGAAGGCGACCTTGGGCAGCTGAAGCGCATCGATGGCGTTGACGGTCACCTCAACGCTGTCGCTGTTCGCAAATGCACGCAGATGGTGGCGCAGCTTTTCCTTCGACGGCGTATCGCCGTGAACGATGACCTGCACATAGGTCTCGAAGGTCTCTTCCAGCGAGAGCGCTGCAGAGTGCGCGGCGGTAGCGGTGAGCGGCGCTCCCAGCAGCAGGATGGCGATGGATTTCAGCATGGCGGCACACGGGCGATCCGGGAGGGCCCTGAGGATCAGGGGCACCTCATGCAGGGGTCCATGCAACTTGTCTGAAAATGCATGGCGTTGGGGAAGGCGCGCGCCTGACCCGGTGGCATAGGCTCACGCGAATCTGTCGGTCCGCATCATCGGTGTCATGGCTCGCGGAACCGGACCGAGGAGGCCATGGCGTCAACCGCGTCTTCCACTTCTTTGGAACTGTCTGCCGGCAGGATGGCAACCAAACGGACGAAACGCTCATCCGGCCACAGGGCGAGATAGTGGCGGTAGTGGCGTCCGTCGGGTGTCACCCCATCAACCCGGTGCCCGGCGATACCGCCGAACGGCACGTTCTCCCTTGAGGTGATCGTTCCGCCCTGAATCCTGACGGTCCCTGCAATCAACTGATCGGACACCTTCTCTGGATCGTCAGAGGCAAAGGGGAGAGAAAGCTGCGACGCGACAATTACCAGGGGCTGCAGACCATCGGGATCAGTGTCCAGTTCACCGGCCGTAAGTGCCACGGCTGATCCGGACAGGGTGTCCAGCAGGCGGAAAGGGGACGCCGGCTCAACGCTGAAAGGCATCGCGGCGATCTTCTGCTCAAGCGTGGCCTGCGGACGCAATGTTACGGTCGCCAAGGCCTGCATCGCCTGCCTGTGCGTCAGTGCATGATCACGCGGGGCTTGAACCGTGATCATGACGGTGGGGGAGCCGCTGAAAAGCGCCATCCACTTCTCGAAGGTGTAACCGTGCGCGACCTGGCTGCCGATGACCACCGGGATCGTCCGCCCCTCGACGCTGAGCGACTCCAGGCGATCGACCTGTACGCCCTGGCTGGCGAAGCGGCTACGCGCAGCGGGCTCATCCACGAACAGTCCGCTGACTGTGCTGCTGGCCTCGGCGGGCAGCTCGGCGACCAGGATGCTGGCACGGCCATCATCACTGACAAACCCGGAGAAGTTGGGGGCGAGGGCGAACCCGGGAGGCGGCGACAGGCTGACGACGGAGCCGGGCACAGCCATTGACGGCTGTGACGCCTGTGAGCAACCTGCGAGCAGCAAGGCCTGCAGGAGAAGCAGAGCCGCGCGTACGAGACTGCGGAAGTGGGTGAGCATCTGGAATGCCTCTTATTCTGTCCGGACTTGATGAGTGTCTTTCTCTGCTTCAATGCGCTCGTCCCAAGCGGAAAACGGCATCAGCTCCTTCAGTAGATTCAAGCCGAGGAACAGCATGTCTGCACTGCTCCATGGACCATTGTTGCCAAGACGCGAGAACTCCGCCCTCGCTGTGTACGTGGTGTCAGGCGCGTCGCGCAGGGTTGCCGCATAGATGCCAAGGAACGTTCTGAAAGCATCGCCATCAGGGTCCCCGGCACGTGAGCGCGCCAGATTCTCCCGATAGGCGTCAAAGGCGCCAGATACATCGGGAAGCGCGCACTGGTAGTCCACAACGCCGCGATGGGAGGAGCTGTCCTCCTCGGTTCTGACCGCACGGCAGTGAATGGTCTTCCGGCGCGCGTTGATCGCACTGGCCGCGGGCTCTTCGAAACCAGTGGCAAGATTCTCGAATGCGTAGAGTGCGTCAACGACGTCTCCGATGTCGGGATAGTTGTCCGGGTCTGCAGTGCGCAGGCTGTTTCGCAGCGCAGTTCTGGCGTCCTCGTCATTCTGGGTGATGACGCGCGCATAGGCAGCGAAGGTGTCTTCCATTGAAAGCACTGCAGCATCTGCGGCCAGCGGTGCGCAGAGCAGCAGGACGAAAAGAAGTCTCAACATGGCGTGGATGGAAGCGGGGGAAGTCCCTGAGGATCAAGGGCGCTCCATGCATTGGTCCATGCAACTTGTCTGAAAGTTACGGATTGCTCTCGTGGCAACAACGTCGGGGAAATTTGAAACTTTCTTCATAGCCGCCTTCGTGACCCGAATGCACAGTGCTGGGTTTCCCAGTGCGGTGATAATCGTGGCGCAATCCTTCCGAACCCGTACGCTTCCAGCGCTCCTTGCGCTTGGAATGGTTGTTTCGCCTGGCGCGTTCGCAGATGGCGAGGATCCCGCTGCCGTGCGTACCATCACAAGCGCGCAGGCGTTGCAGGACCTGGCCGCCGTCATCGAGTGCCGGGCTCCCACCTCGGTACGCGAGCCGCTGTCGCGAAATGTGTGGGATGTCGTGCTGGGTGATGGCAAGCGTGCAAAGCCGCCATTCGATGCGTGGATCGTTGTCAAACAGCCCAATTCGTATCTGCATGAGGTCGAGCTGCCTAGTCCGATCACTGTATTCGGCTACCCGACCCAGCGCATCGCAGTGCTTTCGGAAGGGACGATGGCCATCCTTGATGATGTCTCCTTTGAGACGATATCCAAGCAGCTGGAAATGAAGCCGCTACATGCAACGGCCGCCCCTCACATCCATGTGCGGAACCTGTCCTTGCGCAATGTCAGCGAAATCGGCTTTTCGGTTCGTTCACTTACGGCGTCGCGGGTCTCTACCCACCCCGACTCTGTGCTGGTGGGGTGCGAGGAGCGCTACGACACGCGGATGGAGCAGTTGCGCAGGCGCGGCAAGGAACCTGACGTGGTGTTCGCGCCGGGTGTGGATATCGCCACTGAGCTCGATGACGTGCTGAGCTGCAAGGCAGACGCACTGCGCAATTACACGGCCGATTGGGCGGTGACCATGTCGGCGCACACCACTGATACGCGTTTCAAAGGCTGGAAGGATGGAGAGGATGAAGAGGGCAATCGCTGGTGGGTGCCGCCGGCACCGATCATGATCGCCGGCAGGCCCGTCTCGCGCTTGGTCAAGGTGGGTCAGACCTTGTACGCAGAGCTGGACGGGGATATCGCCGAAACGCTGGCCGAAGAATGGCTTCTGCCACCCTACGATGGCTGGAGCGACGCTGCTTTCGTAGGCTTCTACGATACCGACACGGCGGCCGACGGCTGGCTGGAAGATCGCGCGCGCATCGTGCGTGCGTGGGCGCCCGGCAAGACCCTGCACGGCTGCGAGTACCAGCAGAATCGTCCGGAGTTCGGCGAACATCCGGACGATGATGACGAAGGATGACGGCAGCGTGGTGTCGCCGGGCATGGCCCGGCGCTACCGCTTACCGGCTCACGCGCATTCGTCGGTCCACATCATCTCGGCGATCGGGCGCAGTGCCTTGCACTCCTGCGTCATCTCATCGGTCGACTTCACCTGCGCCTTGGCCTTCAGTTCTTCGGCCATCGCGTCCACGCCGCTGATCTGGTCGGGTGCGATCTTCGCCACGCAGCTGCGGTGCTGCTGCAGCAACAGGTCGCAGCCCGGAACGCCGGTTACCTTCGGCGCGTTGGCTGCCTGCGCGTCCTGCATCCAGTCCTCGAACGGTGCCAGTGCACCGGCTACGGTGCCCACCAGGTCATCGAAGTTGCCGCTGTACCAGTAGCCGTTGTCCTTGGCCGGGTACAGGGTGAAGGTGCTGCTGACCGGCACGCGCGCGCCACTCTGCAGTGCCTGGGTATAGGCATCGGTGAACTGCTTGCGCAAGGCCGGGCTGGCATTGTCGGCCAGGCTGGCAGCGAACAGCGGGCGGACCTTGCCCAGGTCGGGCAGCTGGCAGCTGTAGGTGATCCGCGCCAGCTTCTGGTCTTCAACGTATTCGTTGTCTTCGATCACGCTCTTGGTCGCGCGGCACTTCGAATCACGCAGCGCCTTGGCATACAGCGCTTCGGTGCCCGCAGCGTCGACCTTGGCGCCGGTGCTGGCCAGTACGGTCTGCCAGGGTTCGGCCAATGCCTTGGCCAGCGCACCCGGGTTGGGGGTCACGGCATCCTGGCCCTCGAACGCCGGCTTCAGTGCGTCGTTGAGCGTGCGCGTGGCGGCCGCATCGTCTTCCAGCAGCACGCGTGCATACAGGTCGAAGGCCTGCTCGGGCGTCAGTTGGGCCGGTGCCGCGCTGGCAATCAGCGGGGCGCACAGCAGCACGCTGGCCAGAAGGGTACGGGTGGTACGGGTGGGGGTCTTCATGACGGTGTTTTCCTGTTCCAGAGGCGCGCAAGCCTAGCGCATCTGCCCACACTTTCGATGGCGCGATGCAGCCAGGTGACGGTGTGCAGCGGACAAAAAACGGGCCCCTTGCGGGGCCCGTTCGATCGCACGACGAGAAGCGATCGTTGGATCAGAAGCTGGCGCGGACGCCGGCCGAGTACTGGGTGACGTCGCGGTAGCCGGAGATCTCGCCCACCAGACCCCAGGTCTTGGTGAAGTTGATCTGGCCGCCGACGGTGCCGACCCAGGTGCCCTTGAAGTTGTTGCCGCCGTCCATGTAACCGGCCTTGACCCAACCTTCGGTCATGCGCGACGGCTTGCCACGGATGCCCATGGTGACGCGGCCCAGGTTGGTGTGATCCTTCTGGCTGAAACGCAGGCCGTCGTAGCGGACGGTGGCTTCGGCGTTCTGGCGCACCCACGCGGCATCGGCGGTGAAGTCCAGGCGGTCGGTCCACGGCATGTGGTAGCCGATGCCGAGCTCCGGCTGGTTCAGTTCCAGCTTCAGCGAATCATTGCCGTAGTGATTGGTCTTGCTGGTACGCGACCAGCCACCGAACACGTAGACCTGTTCGGCGATGGCTACCGAGCCACGCAGGTAGCCGCCGTCGACCTTCGGGTCGTCCAGTGCGTTGTCGTCAACCTTGACCTGCGTCCAGCCGCCTTCAACGTAGGTGTAGCTCAGGGCGTCGGCCGAAGCCGAGAACGGGGCGGCGGCCAGCAGGGCGGCCACGATCAGGATCTTGCGCATGGGAATTCCTGTGAATTTCAGTCCATTGGCGGGCCTGCCCTGCGGGCTGCCCGTGGCGACCTCATGTCGTCCGGGGCAGAATTTTAATGAAAGTTTTACAAATTGCGAGCGACGGCCGTCACAGCTGTCGCATCCGACCCCGTTCAGCCCGGGCTGGTACACTGGCCATGCCGGTTCGCCGGTACATAAACGTCTTCAGGGCGGGGTGCAATTCCCCACCGGCGGTAGGTGCGCAAGCACGAGCCCGCGAGCGCTCCGGCCCACGGCCGGGGGTCAGCAGATCCGGTCCAATGCCGGAGCCGACGGTCATAGTCCGGATGAAAGAAGACGGTGCCACAGGGCTCTTGCCCTGCGTGCGCCTGTTTGCCTTGCGGCGTTTTTCGCTCACTTTTCGCGGAGAACGTTACGTGTTTACTGGAATCATCGAAGGCGTCGGCCGTCTGGCCGCACGCGAATCCATCGGCGGCGATGTCCGCTTCACGTTCAATGTCGGGAATCTGCCGTTCGACAACGTGCAGATGGGCGAGAGCATTGCCATCAACGGCGTCTGCCTCACCGTCATCGCATTCGACGCCAGCAGCTTCCAGGCCGATGCCTCCACCGAGACCCTGGGCCTGACCACGCTGGGCCAGCTGGGCGAAGGGGCGGTCATCAACCTGGAGCGCGCCATGCGCCCGACCGACCGCCTTGGCGGCCATCTGGTCAGCGGCCACGTCGACGGCTTGGGCCAGGTGCTGTCCATCCACGAAGACGCGCGTGCCCAGCGCTGGCGTTTCGCCGCGCCGGCCTCGCTGCGACGCTACATCGCCAAGAAGGGCTCGATCTGCGTGGACGGCGTCAGCCTCACCGTCAACGAAGTGGACGGCGAAGGCTTTGAAGTCGCCCTGATCCCGCACACCGTGGCCAACACCGCCTTCTCCGCCGCAGGCGTGGGCAGCGCGGTCAATCTTGAAATCGATCTGGTCGCCCGTTACGTGGAGCGGCTGATCAGTGTGCCGACCAACGGTCAGCACCCACAGGGAGATGTCGCATGAATTTCGCCCCGATTCCGGACATCCTGGAAGACATCCGCCTGGGCCGCATGGTCGTCATCGTCGATGACGAAGACCGCGAGAACGAAGGTGATCTGATCATGGCCGCCGAGCTGGTCAAGGCCAGCGACATCAACTTCATGGTCACCCATGGCCGTGGCCTGGTGTGCCTGCCGCTGAACCGTATCCGCGCCGCCGATCTCGGCCTGGCGCCGATGGTGCAGGCCAATACCGCCCAGTTCCAGACCAATTTCACGGTCAGCATCGAGGCCGCCGAGGGCGTCACCACCGGCATTTCGGCGCATGACCGCGCCCACACCATCCGCACCGCGGTGAAGCCCAACGCCAAGCCGTCGGACCTGCACCAGCCGGGCCACATCTTCCCGCTGATCGCCCAGCCGGGTGGCGTGCTGACCCGCGCCGGCCACACCGAAGCGGCCGTGGACATGGCCATGCTGGCCGGGCTGGAACCGGCCGGCGTGCTGGTGGAGATCCTGAACCCGGATGGCAGCATGGCGCGCCGCCCGGAGCTGGAAGTGTTCGCCCGCGAGCACGGCCTGAAGATGGGCTCCATCGCCGACCTGATCGCCTACCGCCTGGCCACCGAAAAGACCGTCGAGCGCGTGGATGAGCGCGAGATTGACACCGAGTTCGGCCCGTTCAAGCTGGTGACCTACCGCGACCGCATCGCCCACGACCTGCATTTCGCCCTGGTCCGTGGCACGCCGGATGCGGACACCCCGACCCTGGTGCGCGTTCAGGTGGAAAACCCGCTGGCCGACCTGCTGCACTGGCGCCGCGATGACTTCGGCGTGGCCGCCACCGATGCCCTGCGCGCGATCGATGCCGAAGGCGCCGGCGTGATGGTGGTGCTGCAGGCCCCGCGCGACGGTGAAGCCCTGCTGGCCCGCCTGCGCCAGCAGCCGGCGCCGGTGGTACCGGGCAAGGACAAGGACGTGAGCCAGTGGCGCCGCAACGGTGCCGGTGCGCAGATCCTGTCCGACCTGGGCCTGGGCAAGCTGCGCGTACTGGGCACCCCGCGCCGCCAGATCGGCCTGGCCGGTTACGGCCTGGAAGTGGTGGAGACGGTCACCCTGTAATGGGTAGTGCCGGCCGCTGGCCGGCAACTGCTTCCCCTGGATTGCCGGCCAGCGGCCGGCACTACCGGTGGGTGCCGACCCCATGCCACCGGTGGGTGCCGACCGTTGGTCGGCACGCCCTTGCGCCCCCGCCAACCACGACCGGGGCCCATCCACGCTAGAATTACCCCCTTATCGAGTCCCCCAAGCCGCATATGAGCCACTTCGAAGGCGATCTTCGCACTCCCGAATCGGCGCGCTTCGCCATCCTGGCCAGCCGCTGGAATGCCCGCATCACCGACACGCTGGTCGCTGGCGCCCGCCAGAGCCTGGCCGGCAACGGCATCACCGAAGCCAACATCGACGTGATCCGCGTGCCGGGTGCCTGGGAACTGCCGCTGGTGGCCGCGCGCCTGGCCGCCGCCCACGAACACGCCGCCATCCTCACCCTGGGCTGCGTGATCCGTGGCGATACCCGTCACTACGAACACGTGGCCGACCGCTGCGCCGAGGGCCTGATGCGCGTGCAGCTGGATTTCGGCGTGCCGGTGCTGAACGGCGTGCTGGCGGTGGAACGCGTTGAAGACGCCGAGGCCCGCGCAGGCGGCAGCCACGGCAACAAGGGCGAGGAAGTCGCACTCGCCGCATTGGAAATGGTCAATCTTCTGGAGCAGCTGCCATGAACAAGAACACCCAGGGCAAGCCCTCCGGTAAACCCGTCCGCCGCGATGGCGTCGATCCGGTGCTGCGCTCGCGCGCCCGCCGTCGTGCCGTGCAGGCCATCTATGCCTGGCAGATCTCCGGCGGCAACGCACAGTCGCTGATCGCCCAGTTCGCCCACGAGCAGGCCCGCGAAATCGCCGACCTGGCGTACTTCGAAGCGCTGCTGCACGGTGTGCTCGACAACCGCCGCGACATCGACGAAGCCCTCGGCCCGTACCTGGACCGTGGCATCGAAGAAGTGGACGCGATCGAACGCGCGGTGCTGCGCCTGGCCGCCTACGAGCTGCGCTACCGCCTGGACGTGCCGTACCGCGTGGTGATCAACGAAGCCATCGAATCGGCCAAGCGCTTCGGTTCCGAGCACGGCCACACCTACGTCAACGGCGTGCTGGATCGTGCCGCCGTGGAATGGCGCAAGGTCGAATCGGGTCACTGACCCGCCTCCTGTGGTAGTGCCGGCCGCTGGCCGGCAGCTGCAGGGATCCTGAGGTTGCCGGCCAGCGGCCGGCACTACCGCCCACCGCGCCTTGCGCGGCACGTACAACAGCGGGAACACCCCATGTCCCTGGCCGAATTCGCCCTCATCGACCGCATCCGCGCCCGCACCCTCGAGCGCGACGACATCCTGCTCGGCATCGGTGACGACGCCGCGCTGCTGCAGCCGCGCGCCAACGAACAGCTGGTGGTCACCGCCGACACGCTCAACAGTGGCGTGCACTTCCCGATGGAAACCCCGGCCTTCGACATCGGCTGGAAAACCCTGGCGGTCAACCTGTCGGACCTGGCCGCGATGGGCGCGCGTCCGGCGTGGTGCACGCTGGCGCTGTCGTTGCCGGAAGCGTCTGAAGACTGGATCGACGCCTTCGCCGATGGTTTCTTCGCACTGGCCGACCAGCATGACATCGCGCTGATCGGTGGCGACACCACGCGTGGCCCGCTGTCGCTGTCGGTGACCGCAATGGGCCAGGTCGGGCGTGGCCAGGCACTGCGCCGCGACCGCGCACAGGTGGGCGACGACCTCTGGGTCAGCGGCACACTTGGCGATGCCGCCGGTGCGCTGCGCCTGTGGCAGCAGGGGGCGCTGAGCGTAACCACCGCCACCTTGCTGGCCGACTACGAGAGCCTGCGCCTGCGCCTGCTGCGGCCGACGCCACGCGTGACCCTGGGCCTGCGCCTGCGTGCCTTCGCGCATGCGGCGGTGGATGTGTCCGATGGCCTGCTGGCCGATCTGGGCCATATCGCCACACGCAGCAACGTGGCCGCGCATGTGGATGCCGATTCGCTGCCGATCTCGCACGCGCTGCGTGAGCTGCTCGGCCGCGACGGTGCACGCGACTGCGCACTGCGCGGTGGCGACGACTACGAGTTGTGCTTCACCGCCGCCGCCGACCAGCGCGACGCGCTGCACTACCTGGCCGAATCGTTGGACGTGCCGCTCACCCGTATTGGTCGTATTGCTGAGGGGCAGGGCGTACACGTGGATGGCGAAACCGCCGACGGCGGATACCAGCACTTCGCGTAGCCGCAGCGGTACTGCTCTGGTGGGTGCCAACTTGCTTGGCAAGGATGTGTCGACCAAGGTCGACACCTACCCAGACGGAGACACCTCGGCATTGCTCTGGTAGGTGCCAACCTTGGTTGGCACGAACGTATCAGCCGCCCGTGCCCACACGGCCGCGGAGGCACATTGGCATTGCTCTGGTAGGTGCCAACCTTGGTTGGCACGAACGTATCAGCTGCCCGTGCACACACGGCCGTGGAGGCACCTCGGCATTGCTCTGGTAGGTGCCAACCTTGGTTGGCACGAACGTGCCAGCTGCCCGTGGCAACACCGTGTCGACCAAGGCCGACACCTACCCAAGCGGGGAGGTTACACGTGCGGAACTGGCGCGCCGAAGCGGTTGTCGCCCGGCGTGCTGGGCAGCAGCATGAACACCAGCACGGCCAGGCCGGCAATCGGCACGAGCCCCAGCAACAACCACCAGCCCGAACGATCGGTATCGTGCAGCCGGCGAATGGTCACCGCGATCAGCGGTAGCGCCAGTGCCAGCCATACCACCAGCATCAGCCCGGACGAAACCAGCGCCAGCGATGTGGAGTTGATGTACCCGGCGATGAAGCCCAGCACGTTCAACGGAATAGTGAATATCATCATGAACAACTGGAACCACCAGTACTCACTGCGGCTGGCGCGCCCACTGAACTGCGTATAGCGCTTCAGCGGAACCATCATCTTGTGCATCGGTACACTCCCTGAAAAGAAGTGCGAACTATCCGTGCCAGCGTGACGGTGGGCCATCAGATTTGTTGTAATCGCGAGCCGCGCAGTTTGGAACTGAGCGCTCTTCCGCAGTTCAGAATGCGCGCTGCTCAAGTCGCGTGCAACTGCACATCCACATACTCGGCCAGCCCACGGCAGGCCAGCAGCAGCCCTTCGCGCACGTCGTCGCCTACCTGCTGATCATCATCTCCATCTACGCGCACGCGTTCGGTGGCATGCAGCAGTTCCAGCAGCAACGTCAGGCCGGCATTGGCCCGGTCCGCACGTGCCATCGCCATGCATTGTCCTGATGTACGACCCTTGTCTGCCCACGGCTGGCCGTCAGCGGCCTCCACATGACGGATGCGCTGCAGGCACGCCAGCAAGGTGTTGTGGGTTGGCACAGTGCTGCCGTGCGTGGCACTGAGCGTGGTTTCCAGTGCGCGGGCGATGGTCTCGGGCAGCTGGTTGGCAGCTTCACCGAGGGTGGCGAACAGGTAGGGGTAGTGCGAGGCAGTCATGGCGGCATCCTTGTGCAGGAAACAAGGGGCCACCCCGCTTAACAGCGAGGGTGGCGGACGGTGCATGGTTCCAATACCGGAGGTCGATGTAGAAGCGCCGGCGGGCACGAGGCCCCCACGCACCGCCCGCCATGTAGGCATAGACGGAATGCCTGCCGACGCCACCCAACAAGGAAAGAGCGACGCCGGCAGGCAAGCGTAACCAACACATCAACCTAACGGGATTGGAAGCCCGTGCCACCCGTTGTCGGTGGCGCTACATGATTTGCATGGAGCGCCCTTGCTGCCAATGAGAATTGTTGGAAAGTTCGAAAACGTTTCAATTTCCTGGCTGGCAGGCAGCAGATGGCAATGCCTGCCGAATGCGACATTCCCTGTGGAGTCGAGCCATGCTCGACTGTTGTCGGCCACCGTCGAGAAAAGCAGCCGAGCATGGCTCGGCTCTACAGAAAGCAGAAAGCAGAACGGCGCCGGAATCATCCGGCACCGTCCTTTCAATTACCGCACCAGTTGTACGACATGCTCAGATTGGCCGTCGCTTCGCGGTAGCCATGGTCGCCGCGCATCACACCAAAGCCACCCCACGCACTCAGCCCGGAACGGAAGTCCACACGCGCACCGGCATTCAGCTCGTAGCGGTTGCGCGGCACGCTGGCCTTCAGCGCTTCATCGTCGAACGCCATGCCGTTGCTGGCACCGTCGCGGTACCAGTTGGCCACCACATACGGGCTGACCGACGCACCGGCGGCGCTGCGTCCTTCACCCTGCAGGCGCAGGCCCACGCGACCGGACAGGCCGCTGTCGCCCAGGCTGCGCACCACCGTGCCGTTGGTTTCCTCGTGACGGTCGGTGTTGGCGTCGGTGTAGACCAGCTGCAGTTCCGGCTGCAGGCTCAGCGCGGTGCTGCCGATCTGGCCGATGCCGAAGCGATAACCGGCTTCCAGCGACGACTGCCAGATATCCGAGTCGTAGCGTTCCTCGGCCAGGCCTTCGCCCTGCACGCGGTTGCGGAACTGGCCGCGCTGCACGCTGGCATCCACATACAGTGCATCGTTGCTCCAGTTGCTATACACGCCCAGCGCGCCGCCATTGACCTTGCCGCGTGCGCTGTAGCTGGTCAGCTGCGAACGCGAGGTGGCATCGGACTTGGCCAGTGTGCCCATCACACCCACGCGGCCCTGGCCGTTGTCGAACACGCCAATGTCCGCACCCAGCTGCAGGCGCGAGCGGTCCACGCGCAGGTCGAGCTGGTCTTCCACCGCAGACAGCTTGCTCTGCGTGCCGTCCACGCGCGCCCAGCCACGCACGCCATCAACGGCGGAGGTGTTGCCGCCTTGGCGGTCGCGCCAGCCATGGCGCAGCATCTGGTTCATCGCGAACTGGTTGGCCAGGTAGGCGCCGGCTTCCGGGCGCAGCACCGGCGTGGGATCGATCGGATCGACCGGGTCCACCGGATCGATCGGCGTGCACTCCGGCAACGTGGGATCCACCAGGCACGGGTCCGGGCCTGTGGCCAGCTCCGAGCGCAGGTACCAGCCGCCATTGGTCGCGTCCTTGAACAGGAAGTACTCGTACTGCCCGCCCACCGCGCGGCCCTGCAGGTCGAACTGCGCATTGGACGCACCACCCACGCGGATCAGCTCGATGCCTTTGTCGGTCTTGGCGCCCGCGCCGCCGGCATTGAGCACACGCACGTTGGCCTGGCCATTGGCGTCGCCCTTGATGATCAGCCTGTCGGTGGCCGAGCTGTCGTCACCCAGCTGGGTGTTGAACAGCAGGGTGCCGCCGGCGCCATCGAAGGTATCCACGGTGAGCGTGTTGAAGGTGCTGCCATTGCCTAGTGCCACCGTACCGGTGTTGCCCAACGCCAAGTGGCCGACAGTGCTGTCGCCGGTCATCAGCCAGGTGCTGTCGCTGTCGATGCTGGCCGAGGTGACGTTGAGCAAGCGGCCGTCGATCTGTGCGTTGTTGCGCAGGAAGACGTCGAGGCTGCCGTCGACAGTAGCTGCGTCGAAACTGACGTTGCCCACGAGCCGTGCATCATCCACGTTGAAGGTCACGTGGCTGGCACCCGGCGTAGCGCTGCCGGTGCGGGAATCGACCTGCAGCAGGTTGCCGTTGCCGCCATGCAGCTGGGCGCCATTGCTGACGTTGATGACGAAGTCGGCAGGCTGGTCGGCCGCCACACGGATGGCGGCGCCACGGCCAGACGAGATCGTGGAGCCATCTACGGCGAGCTGCAGCGTGTCGGGGGTGTATCGCGTGCCATACATCAGCACACCCACGTTGTCTGCATCGATGCGTGACCCGTTGATGATGCTGACCTTGCCGTTTTCCATGCGCACACCCAGGCCGCTGGACAGGTCGCTAGCGGCGGCAGTGTCTTCCACCCGCATGTAGGTAGAGTCGATGATTGCCCATGCACCGGGCAGCGGCGCACTGGCTGGCGTGCCACCCATCGAGAGGCCGATGCTGAATGATCCAGTCGGTGACAGGCCGTCTGCGGCGGTGACCAGAACACGATTCCCGACCATATGCGCCGACGAAGCTCCGCTGACGAGAACACCGCCACCGCGGATCGTGCTCCGCTCGGACTGCAGCTGAGCCGTGCCGAAAAGTTCAACGGCGTGTTGATGGCTGCCGCTGCGGGTGACGGTGGCGCGGTTGTTGTAGACGTTGGAGTTGACGGCACTGATAGTCAGGGTCTCCGCGTCCTGCACCGTAAGTATTGCGTTGTTCCTGAGCGTCCATTCTTCGACGGTGTCGCCTGCTTGAACGTTGCCCACGGTGCCGTCCAGGTCACCTGCAAATGCGGTTGCTGCAGGCATCAGGGCCAGCGCAGCCAGCAGGCCGTGGGCCAGCGGCAGCAGCTTGGGTTGAGAAAAGTGAAAGCGATGACGCATGGGAAGTTCCTCATGGGCGGAAATGGATTGGACTCCGCACTGCAACGACAACGCCCCTGTTCATGCGTGTGCGTATTGCGCCCACATGGCGTGAAGAGGGTGTGATTCAGCGGCGTTCGCGTCAGAGCTTGTCTGGAATGGAGCCAGTCTCGCGAGGCGGCCGCCCGGCGACCATGCAAATAGTTGCAAAGCCTGCTTTCGCCAAACCACCTGTTTACGTGTATTCAGTGTTTGCCAATCGCTATTGGATCTGTGGCAGCGTGCAAGCAGTTTGAGGTTCCCGGTACGGATCTGTGCGTTGGCTCCATGCAGGGCCATCTCATTAAATGGGACGATTGGATAAGCCGGGATACAGTGCAGCCGAGCATGGCGCGGCTCTACAGAAAGCAGAGCGGCGCCGGAAACATCCGGCGCCGTCCTTTCAATTGCCTCACCAGTTGTACGACATGCTCAGATTGGCCGTCGCTTCGCGGTACCCATGGTCACCGCGCATCACGCCGAAGCCTCCCCAGGCACTCAGCCCGGAACGGAAGTCCACACGCGCACCGGCATTCAGCTCGTAGCGGTTGCGCGGCACGCTGGCCTTCAGCGCTTCATCGTCGAACGCCATGCCGTTGCTGGCACCGTCGCGGTACCAGTTGGCCACCACATACGGGCTGACCGACGCACCGGCGGCGCTGCGTCCTTCACCCTGCAGGCGCAGGCCCACGCGACCGGACAGGCCGCTGTCGCCCAGGCTGCGCACCACCGTGCCGTTGGTTTCCTCGTGACGGTCGGTGTTGGCGTCGGTGTAGACCAGCTGCAGTTCCGGCTGCAGGCTCAGCGCGGTGCTGCCGATCTGGCCGATGCCGAAGCGATAACCGGCTTCCAGCGACGACTGCCAGATATCCGAGTCGTAGCGTTCCTCGGCCAGGCCTTCGCCCTGCACGCGGTTGCGGAACTGGCCGCGCTGCACGCTGGCATCCACATACAGTGCATCGTTGCTCCAGTTGCTATACACGCCCAGCGCGCCGCCATTGACCTTGCCGCGTGCGCTGTAGCTGGTCAGCTGCGAACGCGAGGTGGCATCGGACTTGGCCAGTGTGCCCATCACACCCACGCGGCCCTGGCCGTTGTCGAACACGCCAATGTCCGCACCCAGCTGCAGGCGCGAGCGGTCCACGCGCAGGTCGAGCTGGTCTTCCACCGCAGACAGCTTGCTCTGCGTGCCGTCCACGCGCGCCCAGCCACGCACGCCATCAACGGCGGAGGTGTTGCCGCCTTGGCGGTCGCGCCAGCCATGGCGCAGCATCTGGTTCATCGCGAACTGGTTGGCCAGGTAGGCGCCGGCTTCCGGGCGCAGCACCGGCGTGGGATCGATCGGATCGACCGGGTCCACCGGATCGATCGGCGTGCACTCCGGCAACGTGGGATCCACCAGGCACGGGTCCGGGCCTGTGGCCAGCTCCGAGCGCAGGTACCAGCCGCCATTGGTCGCGTCCTTGAACAGGAAGTACTCGTACTGCCCGCCCACGGCGCGGCCCTGCAGGTCGAACTGCGCATTGGACGCACCGCCCACGCGGATCAGCTCGATGCCCTTGTCGGTCTTGGCGCCTGCGCCGCCGGCGTTGAGCACACGCACATTGGCCTGGCCGTTGGCATCGCCCTTGATGATCAGCCTGTCGGTGGCCGAGCTGTCGTCGCCCAGCTGGGTGTTGAACAGCAAGGTGCCGCCAGCGCCGTCGAAGGTATCCACGGTGAGCGTGTTGAAGGTGCTGCCATTGCCCAGCGCCACGGTGCCGGTGTTGCCCAGCGCCAGATGGCCGACGTTGCTGTCGCCGGTCATCAGCCAGGTGCTGTCGCTGTCGATGCTGGCCGAGGTGACGTTGATGAAGCGGCCATCGATCTGCGCCTTGTTGCGCAGGACGACAATGACGTTGGCGTTGGCAATGCTGGCCGGATCGAGTGCAACGTCACCACGCAGCCGCGAATCATCCACATTGAAGTTCACGTCTGTGCGACGGACGGCGCCCACTTCGCGGCCTACGTACAGCACATGGCCATCGCCACCGCCGAGCTGGGCGCCATTGACCACGTTGATGTCATAGGTAGTTTCCGAGCCGGGATACACCTGGATCGCTGCACCCTTGCGGCCGATCACCACAGAGTTGTCGATGGTCAGTGCGATGCGCTGTGCGGGATTCGATTCGGGCCACAGCAGGGCCCCCACGTTCTCCCCCACCACCTGCGAGCCATTGACGATATCCATGCTGCCCGCCATCAGGCGCACGCCCAGACCGCTGGATTGAACGTTGCCCCCGGGAAGTGCTTCCACGTCGATCATGGTCGAATCGATCAGGGCATAGGCATCCTTTGTCGGCCAGCTGGAACCGCCGCCGCTGGAGATATCGACACCGATCGTCTTCCGGGAACCTGGCGAAACATCGGCAGCGGAAACCAGGATTGAGCTGCCATAGATGCGAGCAGAGGTTGCGCCCGGTTCAAGATGAATGCCGCCAGTGAAACCGGAATCGCGTGCGGTCAGTGAGGCCGCTCCCTGCAGCCATACCGCCCGTTGGGCATTGCCCGTGGCATCGACGGTGCTCCGTTCGAGCACCAGAACCGAGGAATCGTTCGCGGCGAGCGTGTTGGTGCGTGCATTCCTGGCGGTCAGGCTCGAGCCGTTGATCAGCGTCCAGTCTTCGTACGGGGCGGTGCCGTCGATCTCGACGGTTTGCCCGTCCAGATCGCCGGCCAGGACCGTGGTTGCCGGCAGCACCGCCAAGGCAAGCATCAAGCCGCGCGTGAGCGGGCGCAGTGGCAGGGAATAGGGATGAAGGTTCATGGTCTTGTCCTTGGCGGAGGGAGGCGACGGACACGGCGCGACAACCGGGAACCCCTGTTCAGCGATGCGACGTATACGCCTGCGACATGTGAAATGTTTGTGAGCAATGAGGTCGATTACGAATGCGGGTGCCCTTAACGGCCTGCAGTGTCCCCATCCTCTGGCTCCGTTCCCATGCAATTTGTTGCAAAGCTTGCTTAACCCCGTGAGCGGGTTCAGGTGGCGGAAACAGCTGTGACAGACGGTCGCACCCTGGAATGCAACGCATTCGATGGTGAGGGTGCGGGCCCGGCGTCGAGCATGGCCGCCTGTTCCCATTGAGACCTGCCATGCAACAGTTGCCCCTTCATCGCCATACCTTGGCAGTTGCCCTCGCTGCCGTTCTGCTGGCAGCTGCGTCTCCCGTAGTTGCACAGCAGGTGGTGGCGGATGGCGATGACCAGACGCCGGCCGCTGGTGAGTACGCCACGACCGAGCCGGTGGAGCCGGGCAATCCGGCTGGCTACGCCTTCCATGCCATCAATGCAGGCACCATCGTTCCCGCAGGTGAAGTCAATCTTCGCACCGAGGGTATGTATGCTGCCGCCGCGCGTGCCGAAGGCACGGGGAGCCGTGTCGAGCTTCAGCAAGGGAGTGTGACCACCACCGGCTATGGTGCTGCAGGTCTCTCCGTCGCCAATGACGGGCTGGTGCAGGCCACCGGTACGCGTATACAGACCTTTGGCACGGCATCCAATGGCGCCGAGGCAATTGGTGGCCAGCTGGTACTGGATCAGGTTCATATCACCACGCACGCGGCGCTGTCACACGGTGTCTCGGTGAAGGGTGGCAATTCGCATGTGGTTGATAGCGTGATCGAGGTCAATGCCAGCCAATCCAATGGACTGGATGCGGATGCCGGCAGCGTGGTCGCAGAGCGGACCCGCATCGAGATTGGTGGGAGTGGCTACGGTGTCTCGGTCAAGAACGGCGGGGATGTGCACCTGCGCTCGGTCCAGATCAATGGGCGTGGCGCGGGTGCTACGGGGGTATTGGCCGCACTGGGAAGAACGATACTGGAGGATGTGGACATCAACCTCAGCCATGAGCGCTCCGGCGCCGGTTTGATGATTGGTGGTGACGTCGAAATGCGCGGGGGCAGCATCCATGCCGGCGGAACCAATGCCAGTGTGATCAGTTTTGCCACTGGCAGCAGCGGAACGTTGCTGCTGGAGGGTGTTGAGATGTCCGGGCATCACGGCATTCACATGACTGCAGGCACCGAGGTGACGATGCTCGACAGCCGCCTCGAAACCACTTCGGTGGGCATCAACATCAACCAACGCGATGGCGTGGCCAGCGTGCTGGGCTCATCCATCACCACGCGCAATGGTGTTGGCATTCTGATGATGGGCAAGGGTGAGCTGGATGTGGAGGGCTCGGAGATCACCGCGGATGGTGAGTTCTGGCAGGCCATCTCGGTATTGGATGGAACCGCACGGGTGACCTCCAGCCGATTGCGGACGCTCGGCAAGAATGGCCATGGCCTGTATGCGGAGGGTTCCGGCGGGAAAAATCCGCAGGTGAGCGCAGGCATGACCGACATCCTGACCGAAGGACATGGCGCCATCGGTGCGATCGCGCGCCTGGGTGGCACCGTGCATCTGGCAGACAGTGTAGTGCGTACCACCGGCATCAACTCACACGGTGTGCTGTCTGGCGGCACCGGCGAAATGACGCTGAACAACACCCATGTGCGCACCGAAGGCGAGGGCGCGTGGGCGGCGGTGATCAACGACAACGGACGGATGCGCATCGACGGTGGTTCGCTGGTGAGCGCCCAGAATGGCGGTGTGTGGGTGCGCAGCAGCCGCGACCCGGGTCTGACCCTGTCCAATGGCGCGTTGATATCGGGCGGCAACGGCATCGCGCTGGCACTGGATGCCGCAGTGGCCGGGCGCTTCGATGTGGTGCTGGAGGGCCGCTCGCAGATGGAGGGCGACATTGTCATCACGCCGGAAGACGAGGACGCAGGCCTGCCGCCACAGTCGGACGTGCATGTGCGCCTGGCGGATGGATCGCTGTGGCAGGGCTCGTCGGATCTGGTGCAGACGATGGCAATTGAAAACGGCAGCCAGTGGACACTGACCGGTGATGCCACGGTGGGCGAACTGCAGGTACTCAACAGTGGCGTGGCATTGTCCGACGGCAGTGGGCGCTTCAATACGCTCAGCGTGGATGGCGACCTGCACAGCGAGGGTGCGACGTTCCTGTTCCAGGGCGCGCTGGCTGGCGATGACAGCGCGATGGACCGCCTGCACGTGCGCGGCGACACCTCCGGCGACGCGCTGATTGCGGTGAAGAACATCGGTGGCGTGGGCGCGCCGACAGCCGATGGCATTCAACTGATCGAGATCGACGGTGCATCACGGGCGAGCTACGCACTGAGCGGCCGCGCGGTGGGCGGATCGTACGAATACTTCCTGTTCCAGGGCGGTCTGGCGGATCCTGCCGATGGCAACTGGTACCTGCGTTCGCAGTGGTTCGATGTCTGCAAGGACAACCCGGCTGCGCCGGGATGCGTGGTCGATCCGGGCCCAGATCCGATCGACCCGACGGATCCCGTCGATCCGGTGGATCCAATCAATCCGATCCTGCCGCCGCCGGTACTGCGCCCGGAAGCCGGTGCCTATCTGGCAAACCAGTCGGCAGCCATCAACATGTTTTCCCATCGTCTGAACGACCGCATCGGTGCCGTTTCGCTGGATGAAGGTCGTGCCGCGTGGGCGCGCGTGGGCCGGCAGCAGGCGGACTTCAGCGCGGTCGGTGGTCAGCTGTCGATTGATGGCAGCACCTCGGTGCTGCAGATTGGCACTGACCTGGTTCGCCGGGGCAATGCAGCGTTCGGCGTGATGTTGGGCACGGGGCGTGCTGACAGCAGCGCAGTGTCCGATCTGACCGGCTACAGCGCCAAGGGTCGGGTGCGTGGCAGCGCGGTGGGTGTGTACGGCACCTGGTTGCAGACGGCTGACGGCACGCAGGGTGCGTACATGGATGCGAACCTGCAGTACGGCCGTTTCGATAACCGGGTGCAGGGCATCGGCCTGGAGCCGGAGCACTACGATTCGCGCATGGCCAGTGCGTCGCTGGAGGCCGGCTACACCTTCAACGTGTGGCAGGGCACCGCCAGCGCGCTGTACGTGCAGCCGCAGCTGCAGCTGAGCCATGTCGATTTCCGCGCCGATCGCCACGTGGAGAGCAATGGCACGGTGATCGATCACGCCAATGCCGGTGGCCTGAGCGGGCGTCTGGGCGTGCGCGTGTTTGGCCATGGAACTGCAGCCGGCAACACGGTGCAGCCGTACCTGGGCGTGAACTGGCTGCGTGGCAGCGGCACCAGCACGTTGCAGTTCAACGGTGACACGCTGAGCGCAGACGTGCCGCGCAACCGTTATGAGGTGCAGGCCGGTGCCGAGTTGAAGCTGGGCCAGCGCTGGGGCGCGTGGGGTGGCGTGAGCGTGCAGCGCGGTGACCACGGCTACCGCAATGTGGGCGGCCAGTTGGGCCTGCGCATGGCCTGGTAAGCGGGCGTGCAGCGGGGTCGGATCCCATTGCCACGGCAATGGGCTCTGACCCCTGGCTGCTGCCGTAGAGCCAAGCCTACGCTCGGCTCATCGCGATCTGAACGAAGAGCAGCCGAGCATGGCTCGGCTCTACAACCGCGTCGCTCCGGGACCGGACCTGAACGATGTCCATGTCTGTCGCGATCATCCATTGAATGACTGTGGCAGCGGTGGTGATGCTGTCGGATCGTTCTCCACCCGTTGCCTGCATGTCCTCTCCCGAACGCTCCCACAACGCCGCCATCGATGGCCTGCGCGCACTGGCGGTGCTGGCTGTTGTGGTCTTCCACACCAACGCCACGTGGCTGCCCGGTGGCTTCACCGGTGTGGACCTGTTCTTCGTGGTGTCCGGCTTCGTGATCAGCCAGTCGCTGGCCTCGCGCACCCATGCGTCGCTGGGCGCGATGCTGCTCGATTTCTACCGGCGCCGCGTGCTACGCCTGTTGCCGGCGCTGCTGGTGATGCTGATGACCACCTTCGTGCTGTCGGCGCTGTTCATTCCCCGCGCGTGGCGCAACGAGCAGTTCGACCAGACTGGCTGGTCTGCGCTGGTCGGCTTCAGCAACATCGTGCTGGCCGGGCAGCAGGGCGACTATTTCTCACCCGGCGCCGAACTCAACCCGTTCCTGCATACCTGGACGCTGGGTGTAGAGGAGCAGTTCTATCTGGTCTTCCCGCTGCTGTTCTTCGTGTGGCTGCGCGGGCGTGAGCGCTGGCCGTGGTCGCGTTGGTTGTTGCCGGTGCTCACCGTGCTGTCGCTGGCATGGGCAGGCTGGCAGGCGCAGCCGGTACCGGCGGCAGCGTTCTATCTGCTGCCCGCGCGGTTCTGGGAGCTGGCCGCGGGCGCGCTGCTGTACCAATGGATGCGTACGCGTACGCGTACGCCAGGCCGGAACGGCGAGGCGGTTGCAGCGGCCGGCCTGGCGCTGCTGGCCGCAGGCGTGGTGATTGCCCCTCAGCTGGCGATGCCGGTGCCGGGCGTGCTGACCACCGTGGCCGGTACCCTGCTGCTGTTGGCGAGCGTGTCGGCACCGGGCACATCGCGCATTGCGCGCACGCTGGGCTGCGCGCCTTTGGCCTACCTAGGTCGGTTGTCCTATTCGCTGTACCTGTGGCATTGGCCGCTGCTGGTACTGCTGCGCTGGACGTATGGCCTGCACGGCGCCGCGCTGTGGCTGTATCCGGTACTGCTGCTGGCGGTATCAGCAGTGTCGTATCACTTCATCGAGCGTCCACTGCGCAGTGCAGCGCCGCTGCTGCGCCTGGCACCGGCCAAGGTGCTGGCGATGGCGCTGCCAGTGGTTGCGCTATGCGGCGCGGGTGCCTGGGCCACGGTGGAGTATCACGAGCAGGTCTCGCTGAGCGTAACCCGTGACGGTTATGCATGGCAGGCGCGCCGCTACCCGGCGTGGCGCCCGCTGGAACCGGTGAGTGCACCGGCGCTTGAAGGGAGGCGTCTGTTCGTGGCCGGCGACTCACATGCAGCGGCCTATCGCACCATGACCAGCATGGTCGCGCGGCAGACCGGCATGGAGGTACGCCAGCAGGATCGTGGTGGCTGCAGCTTCGTCAATCTGTTGCGGGCCAGCCCGGCCGACTGCCAGGGCTTCATTGAAGACGCGTTGTCGACCATCGAGCGCGAGGCCCGCCCCGGAGACATCGTGCTGCTGGCGGCCTTGCGCATGCCGGAGCTGCGCGGATTCGACTGGCAGCGACAGGATGCACAGGAAATCTATCTGCAGCTGCTGGCCGAACGCACGCCGGCCCATGCGCAGGCGGCACGCGATGAGGCTGATCGGGTATTGGGGCGGCTGCAGCGGCTGGGTGTGCGCGTGGTTGTGGATGCACCGCTGCCGTTGTTCAAGGCCGGGGCCTACCGTTGTTCGGATTGGTTCAACCACCGCAATCCCGCCTGTGCCGGTGGCCTGAGCATGCCGCGTTCCGATCTGGAGAGGCTGCGCGCGCCGCAGATGGCGTTGCTGGCTGAGCTGGCAGCGCGCTATCCATCGCTGACGGTGTGGGATCCGCTGCCACTGTTGTGCGGGCCGCAGACCTGTTCGGCGGTGGAAGAGGGTGAACCGCTGTTCTTCGACAACGATCATCTGAGCGGACATGGCAACCGCGTGCTGTTGCCCGGCTTCAGGCAGACCCTGGTCGATCTCGCGAACGACAAGCCTTTGTAGAGCCGAGCCCACGCTCGGCTGCTCTGCGTTCCGCGGGTGGGAAGCCCGCGCTGCACGCGGTGAGCCGAGCATGGCTCGGCTCTACAGGAGTGCGCGCGGTCTATGCCGGCGGCAGCACCTTGCCCGGGTTGAGGATGCCATCCGGGTCCAGCGCTGCCTTGATCGCACGCATCGTCGTCAAGGTAGCCGGCGTAAATGCCTTGGCCATGAAATCGCGCTTGGCCAGGCCAATGCCATGTTCGCCGGACAGCGTGCCACCCAGTGCCAAGGTCAGCTCGAAGATCTTCGGCAGTGCGGCATGCGCGCGCGCGTTCTCGTCGGCATCGTCCGGGTGATAGAGGATGTTGACGTGCAGGTTGCCGTTGCCGGCATGACCGAAGGTGACGATGGTCAGCGTGTAGTCGCGTGCCAATGCCTGCACGCCAGCCACCAGCTCCGGAATGCGCGACACCGGGACCACCACGTCTTCATTGATCTTGCCGGGCGCGACGGTGCGCAGTGCCGGCGACAGTGCCTTGCGCGCGGCCCACAGCTGGTCGCGTGCACGGCCTTCCATCGCCACGTCCAGTTCGATCATGCCGTCGCCTTCGGCGGCGCTGGCCAGTGCCTGCAGCAGATAGGGCAGGGTGTCGTGGTCGCCATCGGCTTCCACCAGCAGCATCGCGCCAGCTTCGGGTACTTCCGCACCGTTGAGACGCAGCAGCTCAAGGCTGCGGGCGTCCATGAATTCCAGGCGCGTGGGCACCACCGGCTGCGACATCAGGCGTGACACCGCGGCGGCGGCCGCATCGGCATCGCGGTACAGCACACGCAGGCCGGCCTGGCTGACCGGCAGCGGGGTGAGCTTCAGGGTGGCTTCCACGATCAGTGCCAGCGTGCCTTCGCTGCCCACCAGCAGGTGGGTGAGGTCGTAGCCGGTGGAATCCTTGGTGTAGGCACCACCGCAGCGGATCACCTCGCCGGTGCCGGTAACGGCCACCAGGCCCAGTACGTTGTCGCGGCTGGTGCCGTACTTCACCGCGCGCGGGCCGCCGGCGTTGCAGGCGAGGTTGCCACCGACGCTGCAGATCTCGGCGCTGGAAGGATCCGGCGCCCAGAACAGGCCATGCGGGGCCAGCGCCTGCTGCAGCGTTCCATTGAGAACGCCCGGCTGCACCACCGCGCAGCGGTCGCCGGCGCGGATCTCGACGATGCGGTCCATGCGGGTGAACGACAGCACGATACTGCCGGGCAGCGGCACGGCCGCGCCGGTGGTGCCTGTGCCAGCACCGCGCGCGACCAGCGCCACGCCGTGCGCGCGGCAGGCACGCACCAGCGCCTGCACCTGTTCAATGTCGGCTGGCAGCGCCACTGCCGCCGGGCGCTGGTGACGCCACGAGTTGTCCTGCGCGTTGGCCTCCAGCGTGTTGTCATCCATGCGCCAGCCCTCCGGACCCAGCAGGGTGGACAGTTCGGCAACCAGGGCAGCAGGCAGGGCAGGACTCATGACGGATCTCGTGGGGCAGCAGGAGCGGGTTGGATCAGTTTCCAGGCAACAACGGCGCCGGCCAGGGGCAGCCATACCCAGCGCAGTTCGGACATCAGGGTGGCCAGGCCGCGCGCGCTGAAGAACTGTGGGGCGAAGGGTGAAACGCGGATCGGTCGCCACGGTGCGAAGAAGCGTTGTTCGCTCCACGGCCAGGCCAGGGCAACGCCGAGGCCGCCGGAGGTCATCGCATCGAGCAGTGGATGGCTGGCCGCGCAGACGAAGACGAACACCGCCGCTTGCACGGTAGATGCCACCGTTGGCCGCGCCCTGGTAGGTGCCAACCTTGGTTGGCACGAAACCGCCGACCAAGGTTGGCGGCTACCCAAGAACGCCAACACGGCGGCCAATGCCGCCAGCACGCAGGCAAACAGCAATGAATGGCTGGCGCCGCGATGGCCAAATGCATCGGCATAGGGAATGTGCAGTGCAAAGGCCAGTACATCGGCATCGGGCAGCATCGCTGCGACCACGCCCGCAACCAGCAGGCGCGGCGGGATGCGGCCACGATCAGCGGCGCACCACAGCGCCAACGGCACAGCGGCATGGGTGATGATCGAAGGCATCAGTCACGCACCGTGGTAGTGCCGGCCAGGCTGCGCTCTGGTAGGTGCCAACCTTGGTTGGCACAGAAGCGCCGACCAAGGTCGGCCTCTACCAGAGCGGACGGAAACCATCAGCAGTCATCCAGCCGGAACGCATCACGCAGCCACCGCAGCTGCGGCGGCTCGCCCGTGGCGTCGACTACATCAAAACGGCAGGGTGCATTGGCCAGCGCCGGGTTGTCCTGCAGGTACAGCTGCGCGGCGTGCGCGAGGCGCCGGCATTTGCGCGCATCGACTGAAGCGGCGCCGCCACCGAAATCCTGGCGGGCGCGATAGCGCACTTCCACGAACACCACGGTGCCGGCATCGTCCATCACCAGGTCCAGTTCACCGCCGCGATAGCGCACGTTGCGCGCGCGCGGCTGCAGTCCGGCCTGCTGCAGATGGTGCTCGGCGGCGGCTTCTACCGCCGAGCCACGTTGGCTGCGCTCAGCGACCACCGACGATCGGCATCGGCCGGCCGCCATTGAAGGTGGACCATGCCGGCTGGCGCAGGATGTTGCCGTTGCTGTCCAGGAACAGGGTGCCGGTGGCGCCGTCCAGGCCGCCCTCGTTGGACAGCTTGTCCAGATAGGCGGTGATCTTCCAGGCATCGGCGCCGAAGGCGAACAGGCGGCCGGCGGCGCCGCGGGCGCTCGGCAGCGCGCTGGCCACCTGGCTGGCCGACGGCAGGCCGGACACGCTGCGCACATTCCAGGCTTCGTTCGGGTAGACGATGCCGTCCAGCGCCACATCTTCTTCCGCCTTGCCGCTGCCGACGGTCAGCTGCGAGGTGCCGACGCGGGTCGCGCCACCGGCACCGGCCAGCGCCAGTTGCGGCGCCAGCAGTCGGGCCTGCGGGGCGCGCACGGCGAGGAACACGGCGTCGACCTGACCGGCATTGCGCACCTGCGCGCCGACATCGCCGACGGCTTCGCTGACATTGACCGTGGCCACCACCTGACCGCCGCGCTGGGCGAAGCGCTGGGCGAAGGCGGCGGCGGAACGGCGGCCGGTGTCGTCATTGCTGCTGATGACCAGTGCGCGGTTGCGCTCGCGGCCACGCAGGTATTCGGCGGCGACGATACCGTCGTCTTCCGGTGCCAGCGAGAAACCGGCGCTGCCGGCCGGCGGTGCGTCCTTGCCGCGGTTCAGCGCGAGCACCGGCACCTGCAGCTGCTGGCGGCCGTACACGGCGTCCACTTCGTCGCGGCCCAGCGGGCCGACCACAAAGTCGGCACCGGAGGCGACGGCCTTGTCGTAGGCGGCGAGGGCACCAGCCGGGGTGCCGGCGGTGTCGAAGAAGTTGATGTCCGGGCGGCGGCGGCTTTCACCGTAGTAGGCGCTCAGCAGGCCATCGCGCACCGGCTGCGCGGCGGTGGCCAGGCGGCCGCTGAGCGGCAGCAGTACGGCCAGCTTGGCCGGCGGGCGGTAACCGTCGCTCATCGCCGGCGGGCGCTTGCTGGTGTCGAACTGGGCGGCGCCATCGCGGTCGAACGGGCGCGGCAGCGGCAGGCCGCGCGCGATCAGTGCACGGCCGGCGAAGTTGTACAGCGGGTCGTTGGCCGGCAGCGCAGCGGCACGGCTGCGCAAAGTAGCGTCGTCGAGGGTGCCGAGCAGGCCGGCGATGGCGGCCTGGTTCTCGCTGCGCGCGCTGCCGGTCAGGCCGGCATGGGCGCGGGCACGTTCGGTGGCGGCGCCGAAGGCATCGCCGGTGCCCTGCAGCGCGTTGGCGCGGGCCATGTACCAGCGCGTGCGCAGCGCGGGGAAGACGTTGTCGCCATGTTCCTTGAGCAGGGCCAGGGCCTGCGCCGGCTGCTTGTCGGCCAGTGCCAGTTCGGCGCCGGTCAGCTGGTAGCGCTGCAGGCTGGGACCGGACAGCTGGCGGGCGGTGAGCTGGCCCAGCAGGCTGCGCGCGCGGGCACTGTCACCGGCCAGGTGCCAGGCCCAGGCCGCGTCGGCCAGTGCGTTGCTGCGGGCGCCGCCGCGCAGGGTGGCGGCCAGGCCTTCCAGCTGCAGTGCGGCGTCGCGCGGCTTGCCCTGTTCGATCAGCGCCAGCGCCTGGCTCTGGGCCGGCGATTCGGGCGCGCTGGTCAGGCTGGTGGTGGCGCAACCGGCCAGCAGCATCAGCGACAGCGACAGGGCGGAGATCCGTGCGGCGGGCTTGTTCATGATCGGGTCCATGCGATGAGGGCAGCGGCCTTGGCCGGGTACACGCTACGATTCTACCCTTGCCCCGTGAGTACCGCTGAAATGAGTGTCCCAACCCTGTACGTCGTCGCCACCCCGATCGGCAACCTGGCCGATCTGAGCCCGCGCGCGCAGGAGGTGCTGCGGTCGGTGGCGGCCATCTGTGCCGAAGACACCCGCCGCAGTGGCCAGCTGCTGTCCCATTTCGGCATCCAGCAGCCGCTGGTGGCCCTGCACGAACACAATGAAGAGGCCCTGGCCCAGCGCCTGGTCTCGCGGCTGCAGGCCGGTGAATCGCTGGCGCTGGTCAGCGATGCCGGCACCCCGTTGGTCAGCGACCCCGGTTTCCGCCTGGTGCGTGCCGCGCGTGCGGCCGGCATCAAGGTCAGCCCGATTCCCGGCGCCTGTGCCGCCATCGCCGCACTGAGCGTGGCCGGCCTGCCCAGTGACCGCTTCAGCTTCGAGGGTTTCCTGCCGGCCAAGGCCAGCGGCCGCCGCGATCGCCTGCAGGCGCTGGCCGGTGAAGTGCGCACGATGGTGTTCTACGAATCCTCGCACCGCATCACCGAGTCGCTGGCCGACATGGCGGCGATCTTCGGCGGCGAGCGCCCGGCGGTGCTGGCGCGCGAGTTGACCAAGCTGTTCGAGACCGTGCTCGATGGTGACCTGGCCGGTCTGCTGGCGAAGGTGGAAGCCGACGAGAACCAGCGCAGGGGCGAGTTCGTGGTGATGGTGCAGGGCGCGGGTGATGACGAAGAAGCGCAACTGGCGCATGGCCGCCGCGTCTACGCCAAGCTGAGCGAGCATCTGCCGCCGTCGACTGCCGCCAAGCTGGCTGCCGAGCTGACTGGCGCGCCGCGCAAGGCGTTGTACGGCAGTTGATGGATCGTGCGGACCAAGGTCCGCACCCACCAGAGCAGCGGAATCGGTAGATCCACGCCATGCGTGGATGGATGAACCCGACGCTGCGATCAGCACGGCAGGAAGGGCGTGCGTAGGCTAGAATATGCGCTGGCGGAGCCGGCCAGACAGTCGCGTCATCCCTTCGGGGGTGCCGAGGAAAGTCCGGGCTCCATAGGGCAAGGTGCCAGGTAACGCCTGGGCGGCGCAAGCCGACGGAAAGTGCAACAGAAAGATACCGCCTACGTCTTCTTCGGAAGGCCGGTAAGGGTGAAATGGTGCGGTAAGAGCGCACCGCGAGTCTGGCAACAGACCGGCACGGCAAACCCCACCTGGAGCAAGACCAAATAGGGATCCTTTGGCGCGGCCCGCGTTGGATCCGGGTAGGTTGCTTGAGCGTTGCGGTGACGTAACGCCTAGAGGAATGACTGTCCACGACAGAACCCGGCTTATCGGCCGGCTCCGCCTCTTTCTTCTACATGCGTGCTTCTATATGCGTGATCCGCGCATCGGTAGTGCCGGCCGCTGGCCGGCAGCTTCACGATGCCAGCAGCGGCGGACAGAGTGCCGGCCAGCGGCCGGCACTACCCCGACGTCGCGCGGTCCTCAGCCCGGCGTACGGTACTGCCCGGCCGAAATGAACTGCGAGAAGCGTTCGCACCACACCACCACCGTGGTGTAGTCGTCCACGTTGACGTCATCGGGCACATCGACCAGGAATCGGTTGAAGGTCTTCACCTCGCCGATGCGCCGGGCCTGTGCCTTGACCTTCAGGAAGTCGGCCTTGTTGTCGACGAAATCGCGGACCAGGTAGACCTTGTAGTCCGGTCCCGGTCCCATCTTTCCGTCGAAGGCCACCTGGCGTGCGCTGACGCTGACCTTGCCTTCCGCCCAGTGCACTGCGTCGCTGCCCTTGAGGTCACGGCGGAACGTGGTGTGGTAAGTGGCGTCGCTCATGGCAGCCTGCACCTGTGCCACCGGCGGATCATCAGGAGCGATCAGGATCGGCAGGAAGTACACGCCCAGGCCGAAGCCGAGGCCGAGGGTGAGCAGGTGGGTGGCGAGCAGGATGAGGGTGCGGCGCATGGGGCCTCCATGTGGATGTGGATCGCGCGGCATGGTGCCGGGCACGACCACCTTGGGAGGTTGCGGGCGGCATTTATAGACACAGTGACAGACGCAAAAAGGGCACAGTGGGAGGGCCGCAGTAGTGCAGGCCCTGTGGCGCATGCGGGAAGGCGCTGCGTCGGGAAGCTGAATGACGCCGTTGGCAGTCTTGGAGCAGGTAGTGCCGGCCGCTGGCCGGCAACCGCATGGTGCATCCGAGGATCCAGAGGTTGCCGGCCAGCGGCCGGCACTACCGGGTCAGAAAATGACGCGGCTCTGTCCGCTGGGGGCGCCCTGCGGGCCAAAGCGGCGCTCGTGGATCTCGCCGTGGCCATCGGCGTCGATCAACAGCACGGTGCTGGCGCGGGTGCCGTAGTCGTCGCCGCGGATGAAGGCCGGGCTCAGCCAGCGCTCGCGTTCCAGGCCGATGCCGGTGTCGGGCAGGTCGCTGTCGGCGGGGCGATGTTCGTCGGCCAGGGCGGCCCAGAGCGGGGTCAGGTCCTCATCGCCGGCCTGCAACCACGCCGACAGCGCGTCCATCAGCCGTCGGGTCTTCGGCCAGGGCGCGTCCAGCGCGCCGTTGGACATGCCATGCACGCCCGGGCCCAGACTCTGCCGCTCGGCGGGGTGGTTGCCCAGGAACTCCAGGCTGTGGCCGTCGGCCAGCAACAGGTTGAACGGCGCGTAGGCGCCGGCCACCGTTGCCAGTCGGTCGATATGCACGGCGGCCGGGTCGCGGCCGCGCAGGAAGTCGGCCACCAGCGCGCCCCGTGAAGGACCGGTCTGGGCGGCCAGCGGATCGCGGACATTGGTGACCACCGCCATCCGGCCCGCGGCGCCGACGCCAGCCCAGCCGCCACCGGAGCGCAGGTCGCGCCCCCCGATGACGGAGGTCTCATCTTGCCAGGGGGCCAGCGCCGCCGTCGGGCGGGCGTGGAACTCATCACGGTTGCCGGTCATCACCAGCCGCCAGCGCGGGTGGTGCATCCAGCCAAGAGCGAGCAGGCACATGGCCTCATTGTGCACGGTTTGCGCAGTCTGGCGCCGCTTCCGGCCCGTTTTTGATGAATGCGCGGCCGATGTTTCACGCGCTGTCCACAGCCCTGAACTTCCGTTCAATCTCAAAAATTGAGACGGATCAGCAACTTGTGGATAAGCCTTGAACAATTCTCTAAAGGTTGTTGCAAGCCATTGATGTGGCTGGCGATTTCCCCGCTGAAAAGTTGTTGACAACCCTTCGGCCGCTGCTAAGGTGGGCATCAGAGGGAAATCCGGGTGTTTTGTGGGTTTTCGTGGTTCAATGTTTCACCGGGCGAAGGATAGGTGCACGCGTCGTGTTCCAGGGCGAGACGGCCATCACAGTTGACGATAAAGGGCGCATGGCGGTTCCCACCGCTTACCGCGACCTCGTCGCGCGCGCCAGCAACAACCGTCTCGTGCTGACCTACAACCCGTTCGAAGCCGGCTGCCTGTGGCTGTATGCAGAGTCGGAATGGGAGCGGGTCCGCGACGACGTGATGTCCAAGCCCAACACCCAGCGCGTCGTGCGCCTGTTGCAGCAGAAGCTGGTCGGCTCGGCCGCCCATCTCGAGCTGGACGGCAACGGTCGCATCAGCATCCCCGCCAGCCACCGCGGTGCGGTGGGCATTGAGAAGAAGGCGGTATTGCTCGGTATGGGCGACAAGTTCGAATTGTGGAGCGAGCAGGCGCATCGGGCCCTGATCCAGCAGACATTGTCTGACGAGGATCTGGGTGATGGGTTGCTCGACCTGAAGTTGTGAGCCGGGGTGCCCGGATGCGCCCAGAAGCGCAGGCCGGTCACCTTCCGGTGTCGCAGTCGCCGGCGGTGCACCTGCCGGTCCTGTACACCCAGGTCCTTGAAGGCCTGAGGGTGATCGAAAACGGACGTTATCTGGATGGCACGTTCGGTCGTGGCGGTCATGCACGTGGCGTGCTCACCCAGCTCGGTCCCGAGGGGCGCCTGCTGGTCATGGACAAGGATCCGGAAGCCATCGCCGTAGCCGAGCGCGATTTCGCGCCGGACCCGCGCGTGTCCATCTTCCGTGGCAGCTTCGCCCAGCTGCTGCAGTGGGATGCGACGGCCGAAGGCCTGGACGGCGTGCTGTTCGACCTGGGCGTGTCGTCGCCGCAGCTGGACGTGGCCGAACGTGGCTTCAGCTTCGGCAAGGACGGCCCGCTGGACATGCGCATGGACCCGGACAGCGGCGAAAGCGCCGCGCAGTGGATCAACCGCGTGGAAGACCGCGAGATTGCCGACGTGCTGTGGACCTATGGCGAAGAGCGCCAGAGCCGCCGCATCGCCCGCGCCATCGTGGCACGCCGCGAGAAGCAGCCGTTCACCCGCACCGCCGAACTGGCCGAGCTGATCGCTTCGGTGATGCCGCGTGGCAAGGACAAGATCCACCCAGCCACGCGCAGCTTCCAGGCCATCCGCATCCACATCAACCGCGAGCTGGCCGACCTGGAAGCCGGGCTCGATGCGGCCGTGGAACGGCTCAAGGCCGGCGGCCGCCTGGCGGTGATCAGCTTCCACTCGCTGGAAGACCGCATCGTCAAGCAGTACATGAACCGCCTGGCCAAGGCGCCGCCGGCCAACCGCCGCCTGCCCGAGGCTGTTGCGTTCGTGCCGACACTGGACCTGATCGGTGGCGCCATCAAGGCCACTGATGAAGAGCTGGCCGCCAACCCGCGTGCCCGCAGCGCTGTGCTGCGCGTGGCCCAGAAGCGGGAGGCCGCTGCATGAGCCGGCTGCTGCTGATCATCCTGCTGGCTTCCACCGTGGCCTCGGCGATCGGCGTCGTGTTCGTGCGTCACCGTCACCGGCAGACGTTCATCGAGCTGTCGCGCGCCGAGCGCAAGCGCGATGACATTAATCTGGAATTCGGCCGCCTGCAGCTGGAGCAGGCGACCCTGGCCGAAGCCAACCGTGTCGATCGCATCGCCCGCGAGAAGCTCGGCATGAAGTTCCCCGAGGCTGCCGACATCGTGGTGGTGCGCCCATGAGCAAGACCGGCCGCAACCGCCCCCGCAACGCCTTCAACCTGCGCCAGCGCCTGCGCTGGGTCGCGTTGGCGCTCGGCCTGTGCTCGGTGTCGCTGGTCGGTCGCGCGGCGTACGTGCAGATCATCAACAGCGACTTCTACCAGCGCCAGGGCGAGGCCCGCTACCTGCGCGAGCTGCCGATCAAGACCTCGCGCGGCATGATCACCGACCGCAATGGCGAGCCGCTGGCGGTGTCCACCCCGGTGGCCTCGATCTGGGTCAACCCGCAGGACCTGTTGCGTTCGCCCGAGCGCATCCCGGAGCTGGCCCAGGCGGTCGGCATGTCGGTGGATGAGCTGAGCAGCCGCCTGTCGCAGAAGTCGGACAAGGAATTCATGTACCTGCGCCGCCGGATCAATCCGGACGAGGCAGAGAAGGTGGTCGCGCTGAAGATTCCGGGCGTGGCCGCGCAGCGCGAGTTCCGCCGCTTCTACCCGCAGGGTGAGGCGATGGCGCACGTGCTGGGCTTCACCAACATCGACGACCGCGGCCAGGAAGGCCTGGAGCTGGCGTTCGACGAGTGGCTGCGTGGCAAGGCCGGTGCCAAGCGGGTGATCCGCAACCGCAAGGGCGAGACCGTCGAAAGCGATCTGCTGCGCGCCGCCGAACCGGGCAAGGACCTGACCCTCAGCATCGACCGCCGCATCCAGTACCTGGCGTTCAAGGAACTGCGCAACGCGCTGGTGGCGAACAAGGCGGCCGGCGGTTCGATGGTGATCATGGATGTGACCACCGGCGAGATCCTGGCCATGGTCAACCTGCCGACCTACAACCCGAATTCGGTGGGTGGTGCGGCTCCGGACACCCGCCGCAACCGCGCGGTGACCGACCTGGTCGAGCCGGGTTCGACGATGAAGCCGCTGACCATCGCCACCGCATTGCAGGCCGGTGCGGTGACCAAGGACACCGTCATCGACACCAACCCGGGCTACATGACCCTGGGCCGCTTCACCATCCGCGACGTGCCGCGCAACAACGGCGTGCTGAACGTAACCGGCGTGATCACCCGCAGCTCGAACGTGGGTGCGGCCAAGGTCGCGGCGAAGATGCCGGACCAGGTGTTCTACGACGGCGTGCGCCGTTTCGGTTACGGCTCGGTGCCGCACAGCGGCTTCCCGGGTGAATCCGGCGGCGTGGTGCTGCGCCCGGGGCGCTGGTCGGGTACCACCAAGACCACCATGTCCTACGGCTACGGCCTGAACGTCACTCCGCTGCAGATTGCTACCGCCTATTCGGCGCTGGCCAACGGCGGTCGACTGATCGCACCGACCTTCGTCAAGGGCCAGCGCAACGAAGGCCAGCAGATCATCGACGAGAACGTCGCCAAGCAGGTGGTGGCGATGATGGAAACGGTGGTGACCCAGGGCGGCGCCAAGCAGGCGGCGGTGTTGGGCTACCGCGTGGCCGGCAAGACCGGTACCGCGCGCAAGGCGGGCCCGGGCGGCTACGAGCGCGGCCATTACAACGCGCTGTTTGCCGGCGTGGTGCCGGCCACCAACCCGCGCTTTGCCACCGTCATCGTCATCAACGACCCGCAGGCCGGCAAGTTCTACGGCGGCCTGGTGTCGGCGCCGGTCTACCACAACGTGATGGAAGGCACGCTGCGCCTGATGGACGTGCCGCTGGACGACCTGCAGTCGTGGCTGGCCGCACAGCAGTCCGGCAAGGTTGGCCATTCGGCCTCGATCCTGCCCGCGCCGCCGGCCGAAGCCGCGCTGCCGGTCGATGCCGCTGCTGAATTCGATGCTGCGCTGCCAAGCGCGCAAGCCCAGACGCCGCCCGCTACGGGAGGCACGCAATGAGTCCTTCGATGTTGCTTTCGCAGTTGCTTCCGGACGTTGCTCTTGCAGGGCACGACCCCGTTCTGACCGGCCTGGTGCTGGACAGCCGCGCCGTGCGCCCCGGCAATGCCTTCGTCGCCATCGCCGGTTTCGGCGCGCATGGCCTGGGCTTTGTCGAGCAGGCCCGTGCGGCTGGCGCCGGCGCCATCCTGTTCGAACCGCCGGCACCTGCCGAACTGCCGGCACCGGGCGATGCGATCGCCGTGCCGGGCCTGCGCGCGCGCATGGGTGCGATGGCCGACCAGTTCCATGGCGCACCGTCGCGGGCAATGGCGATGGTGGGCGTGACCGGCACCAACGGCAAGACCTCCACCGTACAGCTGCTGGCCCAGGCCTGGCACCTGCTCGGAACGCCCAGTGGCAGTATCGGCACGTTGGGCGCCGGACTTTATGGTTCGGTTGAGCCGACCGGTTTCACCACGCCGCTGGTGTTGCAGATGCATGCGCTGCTGGCGCAGCTGCGCGACGCCGGTGCGCGCGCGGTGGCGATGGAAGTCAGCTCGCACGCGCTGGACCAGGGCCGCGTGGATGCCGTGCACTACGACGTGGCGGTGTTCACCAATCTCACCCGTGACCACCTGGACTACCACGGCGACATGGCCAGCTACGGCGCGGCCAAGGCGCGGCTGTTCCATCGTCCGGGCCTGAAGTCCGCGGTGATCAATCTTGACGACGCCTTCGGCCGCCAGCTGTTCGCCGGCCTGCCGGCGGGCGTGCAGCCGATCGGCCTGAGCTCGCGCGGTGCCACCGACGCCAGCGTGCGTGCCGAAGCGCTGCAGCTGGACGGCCGTGGCATCGCCTTCGAACTGGTCATCGACGGCCAGCGCGCGGCGGTACAGTCGCCGCTGCTGGGCCGCTTCAATGTGGACAACCTGCTGGCCGTGGCCGGCACCCTGCACGCGCAGGGCCAGCCGCTGCCGCGCATCGCCGAAGTGCTGTCGGCGCTGCAGCCGATCCGTGGCCGCATGAACCGCCTGGGTGGCGAAGACGGCCTGCCGACCGTGGTGGTCGATTACGCACACACCCCGGACGCGCTGGAACAGGCGCTGGACAGCCTGCATGGCCACCTGCACGGCGCGCTGTTCTGCGTGTTCGGCTGCGGTGGCGAGCGAGATACCGGCAAGCGTCCGCAGATGGCGGCCATCGCCGAGCGCCTGGCCAACCAGGTCATTGTTACCGACGACAACCCGCGTGGCGAGGATGGCGACGTGATCGTGGCCGACATCCTGGCCGGCTTCACCGATGCCTCCGCCGTGACCGTGCAGCGCAGCCGCGCGCGCGCGATCGGCCTGGCGGTGAAGCGTGCCGGTGCCGGCGACATCATCCTGATTGCTGGCAAGGGTCACGAGCCGTACCAGGAAGTGAATGGCGTGCGCCATGACTTCGACGACACCGAAGTGGCCGCCGCTGCACTGGCGGCCAAGGCCGGTGTTCTAGCAGCCCAGGCCGGGGAGGGCGCCGCATGAAGCGCACCCTGCTTTCGCTGATTGCACACTGGGCCGGCGGCGAGATCCACGGCGACGACGTGGCCATCGATGCGGTCAGCAATGACACCCGCAGTCTCGGCCCGGGCAGCCTGTATGTGGCGCTGCGCGGTGAGCGTTTCGACGGGCATGACTTCGCCGCCGACGCGCAGGCGCGCGGTGCCAGTGCACTGCTGGTCGAGCGCCTGCTGCCGATCGAACTGCCGCAGGTGCTGGTGGCCGACAGCGAACTGGCGCTGGCGAAGATCGCCACCGGCATGCAGCGTGACCGCGGCACCGAGGTGTTCGCGATCACCGGCAGCAACGGCAAGACCAGCGTGAAAAGTCTGCTGCTGTCGATCCTGCAGCAGGTGGCCCGGCACGCGCACAAGGTGGTCTACGCCAACCCGGGCAACCGCAACAACGAGATCGGCCTGCCGCTGGCGGTGATCGACGCCCCAGAAGATGCCGACTACGCCGTCTATGAGATGGGCGCGGGCAAGCCGGGCGACATCGCCTATCTGACCGACATTGCCCGCCCGCGCTATGCGCTGGTCAACAACATCGCCCCGGCGCACCTGGAACGCATGGGCAGCCTGCTCGGCGTGGCGGTGACCAAGGGCGCGATCTATGCCGCGCTGCCGGCCGATGGCGTGGCCGTGATCAATGTGGACGATGCCTACGGCCGCTGGTTCGAACAGCACTTCGTCGGCACTCCGGCCCGCTGCCGCGTTCTGCGCTATGGCCTGGAGCACACCGCGGACATCACCGCACGCGACATCCGCGCCGGCGCGCAAGGCAGCCAGTTCACCCTGGTCGCACCGAGCGGCGAAGCCCGCGCGGTACTGGGCCTGCCGGGTCGCCACAACGTCAGCAATGCGCTGGCCGCTGCCAGCCTGGCGCTGGCCGCAGGCGTCGACCTGGCGCTGATTGCCGCCGGCCTGGCCGAAGCGCAGCCCGTGCCGGGCCGTCAGATTGCCCATCAGCTGCGCAACGGCGCGGTGCTGGTGGACGACAGCTACAACGCCAACCCCGGTTCGCTGGCTGCGGCCATCGACGCCCTGGCCGCTGCGCCGGAAGAGGGCTGGCTGGTGCTGGGCGACATGCGCGAGCTGGGGCCGGACGCCGAAGCGCTGCACGCGCAGGCGGGGCTCCGCGCGCGCGCCGCTGGCCTCAAGCGCCTGTATACGCTGGGAGCGCTCAGCGCCGCTGCCGCCACCGCCTTCGGCGAAGGCGGCCGTCATTTCGCCACCCATGACGCGCTGTCGCAGGCGTTGAAGGACGAGCTGCACGCCGGCGTGCGCTGCCTGGTCAAGGGTTCCCGTGGCAGCGCCATGGACACGATTGTCAAAGCGCTGCTGGCGCAAGGAGAGGAATCCCCGCATGTTGTATGAACTGGCTCGATGGTTGCAGCAGTTGGAGAGCCTGTTCGGGCTGTTCAACTACCAGACGTTCCGCGCCATCCTTGCCGCGTTGACGGCCCTGTTCCTGTCGCTGTGGCTTGGCCCGGCGATGATCCGCAAGCTTGCCCAGTTCAAGGGCGGCCAGCCGATCCGCAAGGACGGTCCGCAGACCCATTTCTCCAAGGCTGGTACGCCGACCATGGGTGGTTCGCTGATCCTGCTCACCATCACCCTGTCGGTGCTGATGTGGGCCGACCTGCGCAACCGCTACGTGTGGCTGGTGCTGGCGGTGATGCTGTGCTTTGGCGCCATCGGCTGGTATGACGACTGGATCAAGATCGTCCGCCGCGACCCGAACGGCCTGAAGTCGCGCTGGAAGTACCTGCTGCAGTCGATCTTCGGCCTGGCCGCTGGCCTGTTCCTGTTCTACACGGCCGACGTGCCGGCAGCGTTGACCTTCTACATCCCGATGTTCAAGTCGATCGCGCTGCCGCTGGCCGGCATCGGCTTCGTGGCCATCGCCTACTTCTGGATCGTCGGCTTCTCCAACGCGGTGAACCTGACCGACGGCCTGGACGGCCTGGCGATCATGCCGACCGTGCTGGTGGCCTGCGCGCTGGGCGTGTTCGCCTATGCCTCGGGCAACGTGGTGTTCGCCAACTACCTGCAGATCCCGCAGATCCCGGGCGCCGGCGAGCTGGTCATCATCTGTGCGGCCATCGCCGGCGCCGGCCTTGGCTTCCTCTGGTTCAACACCTATCCGGCCATGGTCTTCATGGGCGACATCGGCGCGCTGGCGCTGGGTGCGGTGCTGGGCACGATCGCGGTGATCACCCGCCAGGAGCTGGTGCTGGTGATCATGGGCGGCGTGTTCGTCATCGAAACGCTGTCAGTGATGATCCAGGTGGCTTCGTTCAAGCTGACCGGCAAGCGCGTGTTCCGCATGGCGCCGATCCATCACCATTTCGAACTGAAGGGCTGGCCGGAGCCGCGCGTGATCGTGCGCTTCTGGATCATCTCCGTCGTGCTCGTGCTGATCGGCCTGGCCACGTTGAAGGTGCGCTGAGATGAACGACCTGTCCCGCCAGGCAACACGCCTTGAAGCCATCGAAGGCAGCTACGACAAGTGGCTGCTGGGCGCGATCATCGCGCTCACCGGTGTCGGCGTGGTGATGGTGGCGTCCAGCTCGATCGCCCTGATGAGCAGCCCGTTCTACTACCTCAACCGCCACCTGATCTTCCTGGCGGTGGGTATCGTGCTGGCGGTCATCGCCGCCCGCACCGAGCTGAAGTCCATCGAGCAGTACAACCAGATGCTGCTGCTGGGCTGCTTCGTGCTGCTGCTGGCGGTGTTCACGCCGGGCCTGGGCAGCACGGTCAACGGCGCGCGCCGCTGGATCAACCTGGGCATCTCCAAGTTCCAGACGGTTGAAGCAGTGAAAGTGCTCTACATCGTCTGGCTGTCGAGCTACCTGGTGCGTTTCCGCGACGAGGTCAATGCGACCTGGCCGGCCATGCTCAAGCCGCTGGGCGTGGCCGGTGCCCTGGTGGTGCTGTTGCTGCTGCAGCCGGACTTCGGTTCCTCGACCCTGCTGCTGGCGATCACCGCCGGCATGCTGGTGCTGGGCGGGGTGAACATGCCGCGCATGTCGATGCCGGTGATCATCGGCCTGGTCGGCATGAGCGCGCTGGCGATCATCGAGCCGTACCGCATGCGCCGCATCACCTCCTTCCTGGACCCGTGGGCCGACCAGCAGGGTGACGGCTACCAGCTGTCGAACGCGCTGATGGCAGTGGGCCGTGGTGAATGGACCGGCGTCGGCCTGGGCAACTCGGTGCAGAAGCTGTACTACCTGCCCGAAGCGCATACCGACTTCATCTTCTCGGTCACCGCCGAGGAATTCGGCTTCCTGGGCACCTGCGTGATCGTGGCCCTGTACGCGCTGCTGGTCGGCCGCACCTTCTGGCTGGGCATGCGCTGCGTGGAAATGAAGCGGCACTTCTCCGGCTACATCGCCTTCGGCATCGGCCTGTGGATCAGCATGCAGACCTTCGTCTCGATCGGCGTGAACCTGGGCATCCTGCCGACCAAGGGCCTGACCCTGCCGCTGATCTCCTCCGGCGGTTCGTCGGTGCTGATGACCTGCGTGGCGATGGGCCTGCTGCTGCGCGTGTCCTATGAACTCAAGCGCGCAGAGCGCCGTCAGGCGGTGCGTATCGGCGGTGCCGAAGACGCCGCTGCCGAGCCGATGGATGAGCCGGTCGCGCCGGCATCGACCAGTGTACCGATGAGTGCCGAGCCGACAGCCGCCACCGCAGCGGCCCCGGCCGCAGCACGCGGCACCAGCCGCCTGCAGTCGCGCATCGAACCCACCTTCGGGAGGCTGTCATGAACGCAGCCACTCACACTGCGCGTCCAGTGATGATCCTCGCCGGTGGCACCGGCGGGCACATCTTCCCCGGTCTGGCCGTGGCCCGCGTGCTGCGCGAGCGCGGCGTGCCGGTCACCTGGATGGGCGCCGACGGTGCGATGGAAACCCGTCTGGTGCCGCAGCACGACATTCCGATCGACACGCTGGCCATCACCGGCCTGCGCGGCAAGGGCAAGCTGGCCCTGCTAGGCGCGCCGTGGCGGCTGATGCGCGCGCTGCGCGCGGCCGGCATGATCATCCGCAAGCGCCAGCCGCGTGCGGTGGTCGCCTTCGGTGGTTTCGCCTCTGGCCCCGGTGGCATGGCCACGCGCCTGCACGGCCTGCCGCTCCTGGTGCACGAACAGAATCGCGCTCCCGGCATGACCAACCGCATCCTGTCGCGCTATGCGCGCCGGCTGCTGACCGGTTTCCCGGGTACCTTCGCCAAGGGCGAGGAGTTTGTCGGTAACCCGGTACGTGCGGAGATCGCCGCCATCGCACCGCCGGAACAGCGCTTCGCCGACCGCCAGGGTCCGCTGCGTGTGCTGGTGGTCGGTGGCAGTCAGGGCGCGCGTGCGCTCAACACCGGCGTGCCGCAGGCCATTGCTGCGCTGGGCACGAGCGTGCCGGTGCAGGTGCGCCACCAGAGCGGCGAGAAGATGCATGCCGAAGCGGTCGAGGCGTATGCCAAGGCCGGCGTGCAGGCTGAAATCACCCCGTTCATCGCGAACATGGCCGAAGCCTTCGCCTGGGCCGATCTGGTCGTGTGCCGTTCCGGTGCGTCCACGCTGGCCGAGCTGTGCGCGGTCGGTGTCGGCAGCGTGCTGGTGCCATTCCCCGCTGCCGTCGACGATCACCAGACCCGCAATGCGGAGTATCTGGTCGAGCGCGGCGCGGCGGTTTTGCTGAAGCAGGACGGAACGCTGGCCGACGGCATTGCCGCACTGCTGCGCGATCTGTCCGAAAATCCCGCCCGCCGCATGCAGATGGCGCAAGCCGCGCGTGCCCTGGCCAAGGTCGATGCCGCCGAGCGCATCGCCGATATCATTCTTGAGGAAGCTGTATGAAGAAGGCATGCCACCGCGCCTGCCCTGCGCGAGGCCGCGCATGATCCGTCGCCTGCACGACACCAACGACCTGGTGCGCGCGTTCCCGCGCGTGCATTTCGTCGGCATCGGCGGCACCGGCATGAGCGGTATCGCTGAAGTGATGCTGACGCTGGGCTATGAGGTGTCCGGCTCGGACAACGCCGACAACGTGGCAACCCGCCGTCTGGCCAGCCTGGGTGCGCGCATCATGCGCGGCCACTCCGCAGCCAACGTGCTGGGCACCGACTGCGTGGTGGTCTCCAGCGCCATCCGCGAAGACAACCCGGAACTGATGGAAGCGCGCAGCCAGCGCATTCCGATCATGCCGCGCGCGGCGATGCTGGCCGAGCTGATGCGCTTCCGCCGCGGCATCGCGGTGGCCGGTACCCACGGCAAGACCACCACCACCAGCCTCACCGCTGCGGTGCTGAGCGAAGGTGGCCTGGACCCGACCTTCGTGATCGGTGGCCAGCTGCTGGCTGCCGGTGCCAACGCCAAGCTGGGCGGTGGCCAGTGGCTGGTGGCCGAGGCCGACGAAAGCGATGGCAGCTTCCTGCGCCTGAACCCGCTGATGTCGATCATCACCAACATCGATGCGGATCATCTGGAGAACTACGGCAACGATTTCGCCCGCGTGCAGGCGGCGTTCGCCGAGTTCCTGCAGCGCCTGCCGTTCTACGGCCTTGCAGTGCTGTGCATCGATGATCCGGAAGTGGCTGCACTGGCCGCCAAGACCCCGCGCCACGTGATGAGCTACGGCATGAGCCCGCAGGCCGACGTGCGCGCCGAGAACGTGGTGCAGGAAGGTTCGCGCATGCGTTTCACCCTGCGCCTGCCACAGGGCACCAGCCAGGAAGTGGTGCTGGCGCTGCCGGGCAAGCACAACGTGCTCAATGCGCTGGCCGCCGCTGCGGTGGGCTGGCAGCTGGGCGTGGCACCGGATGCGATCGCACGCGCGCTGGAAGCCTTTGCCGGTGTTGGCCGTCGCTTCAACGATCTGGGTGAGGTGACCACTGCCAGCGGTGCCAAAGTCCGCATCATCGACGACTACGGTCATCACCCGAGCGAGCTGGAAGCCGTGTTCGCCGCGGCCCGTGGTGGCTGGGCCGACAAGCGCCTGGTGGTGGCCTTCCAGCCGCACCGTTACAGCCGTACCCGCGACCAGTTCGACAAGTTCGCCGCCGTGCTGTCCAGCGTCGACGCGCTGGTGCTGAGCGAGGTCTACCCGGCCGGTGAGGAACCGATTGCCGGTGCCGACTCGCATGCGCTGGCCCGCGCCATCCGCGCGCGCGGCCGCAGCGAGCCGGTGGTGGTGGGCAAGGCCGCCGAGCTGGCCAGCGTGCTGCCGGATGTGCTGCAGGACGGTGACCTGCTGCTGATGATGGGTGCCGGCGACATCGGCGCCGTGGCCACCCACATCGCGGTGGAAGGCTTCAAGGGGGAGGGCCAGGCGTGAGCGCGCTGACCTTCCCGCCGCTGCGCGTGACCGCCCCGGCCAGCTTCGGCCGCGTCGCCGTGCTGCTCGGTGGCACCTCCAGCGAACGCGAGGTGTCGCTGGATTCCGGCCGCAACGTGCTCGAAGCCCTGCAGTCGCGCGGCGTCGATGCGTTCGCCGTGGACGGTATTCCGGCGCTGGCCACGGCGCTGGCCGCCGGCGGCATCGATCGCGTGTTCAACATCCTGCACGGCCACAACGGTGGCGGTGAGGACGGCATCGTGCAGGGCCTGATGGACGCCTTCGGCGTGCCGTACACCGGCTCGAACGTGCTGGGTTCGGCGCTGAGCATGGACAAGATCCGCACCAAGCAGGTGTGGCTGACGCTGGGCCTGCCGACCCCGCAGTACCGCAAGGTCACTGCCGAAGACGTGCATGCCAATGCTGCCGAGCTGGGCCTGCCGGTGGTGGTGAAGCCGGCCAATGAAGGCTCCAGCGTGGGCATCAGCCGGGTCACCGACGACGCCGGCCTGGATGAGGCCGTGGCCCTGGCCGCGCGCTACGACGGCCAGCTGCTGATGGAGCAGATGGTGGTCGGTGACGAACTGACCGTGGCCATCCTCGGCGACGTCGCGCTGCCGTCGATCCGCATCGTGCCCAAGGGCCAGTGGTACGACTACAACGCCAAGTACATCGCCGAGGACACCCAGTACCTGTGCCCGGGCCTGGACGGTAACGACGAAGAGGAAATCCGGCGCATCGCACTGGCCGCGTTCCGTGCCGCCGGCTGCCGTGGCTGGGGCCGCGTGGACGTGATGCGCGACCGTGACAGCGGACGCTTCTTCCTGCTGGAAGTGAACACCGCGCCGGGCATGACCAGCCATTCGCTGGTGCCCAAGGCCGCAGGCCAGGCCGGCATCAGCTTCGAAGAGCTGGTGTGGCGCGTGCTGGAACAGACCCTGGAGGCCCCGCACGCATGAACGCGGTGCTGCGCATCTTCGTCTGGCTGTTGGCGCTGTCGGTGGTTGCACTGCCGGTGGTGGCCGTGGTCAATGGCTGGGTCGGCGCCGAGCGCTGGCCGCTGGCGAAGCTGCGCGTGCATGGTGAGTTCAAGCGGGTGCCGGCCGAGCAGCTACAGCAGGTACTGCTGCCGTACGCGCACGCGGGCTTCTTCGCGGTCAAGCTGCAGGATGCGCAGGACGCACTGGAGCAGTTGCCGTGGGTGGAAAGCGCGCAGGTGCGCAAGCAGTGGCCGGACGTGCTGGAAGTGACCCTGGTCGAGCACAAGCCGTTCGCGCGGTGGGGCAACGACCGCCTGGTCTCCGAGCAGGGCAAGTTGTTCCCCACGCCGAAGAAGCTGGCCGACCTGGCGCTGCCCGAACTGGATGGCCCGGACAGCCAGACCGAAGAAGTGATGAAGCTGTACAGCGACTCGCGTGCATTGTTCGCACCGGCCGGCGTCGACGTGCGCCGGGTGACGATGGATGCGCGGGGCAGCTGGTCGCTGGTGCTGAGCAACGGCACCGAAGTGGTGGTCGGCCGCGACGACGCGCGCTCTCGCATGCAGCGCTTCGTCAAGGTGCTGCCGCAGCTCAACCGTCAGGACGCGCCGATCGAGCGCGCCGACCTCCGTTACACCAATGGTTTCACGCTGAGCTGGGGTACCCCGGCCACGTCGGCGAAAACGCCGGCGACCCCGGCCAGCAGGACGCAGGAAAGGACATGAATCGCAAGGGTGACAAATCGCTGATCGTTGGCCTGGACATCGGCACCTCCAAGGTGGTGGCGCTGGTGGGCGAGTATTCGCCGGGCAACCCGATCGAAGTGATCGGCATCGGCTCGCACGAATCGCGCGGGCTCAAGCGTGGCGTGGTGGTGGACATCGAATCGACCGTGCAGTCGATCCAGCGCGCGGTGGAAGAAGCCGAGCTGATGGCCGGCTGCGAGATCCGTTCGGTGTATGCCTCGATCTCCGGCAACCACGTGCAGTGCAAGAACTCGCCCGGCATCGTGCCGATCCGCGACGGTGAAGTGACCTGGGGCGACCTGGATCGCGTGCTCGATGCGGCCAAGGCCGTGGCGATCCCGGCCGACCAGAAGATCCTGCACGCGATCCCGCGCGAATATGTGCTGGACGATTCGCAGGAAGGCATCCGCAATCCCGTCGGCATGACCGGCGTGCGCCTGGAAGTGCACGCCCATCTGGTGGTGTGCGCGCAGTCGGCCGCGGCCAACATCAGCAAGTGCGTGCAGCGCTGCGGCCTGCAGGTGGACGACCTGGTGCTGTCCTCGCTGGCCTCCAGCGTGGCAGTGCTGACCGCCGACGAGCGCGAGCTGGGCGTGGTGCTGGTCGACATGGGCGCCGGCACCACCGACATCGCGGTGTTCGTGCAGGGCGCGATCTGCCACACGGCTTCGCTGCCGATCGCTGGCGACCACGTCACCAATGACATCGCGCACATGCTGCGCACGCCGACTCCGGAAGCCGAGCAGATCAAGGTGCGCTACGCCTGCGCGCTGGCCCAGCTGGCCACGGCCGAGGAAAGCATCCAGGTGCCGTCGGTGGGCGACCGTCCGCCGCGCCGCATGCCGCGCCACTCGCTGGCGCAGGCCGTGCAGGGTCGCTACGAGGAAATCTTCGAGATGGTGCAGGCCGAACTGCGCCGCTCCGGCTTCGAGGAACTGGTGCGCGCCGGCATGGTGCTGACCGGTGGCGCTTCGAAGATGGAAGGCGTGGTCGAACTGGCCGAGGAAATGCTGCAGATGCCGGTGCGCGTGGGCATCCCGCAGCACGTCACCGGCCTGGGCGAAGTGGTCGGCAACCCGGTGCATGCCACCGGCGTGGGCCTGCTGCTGATGGGCAGCCAGATCGAACACCCGCGCCGGCCGTCGCTGCCGACCGGGCGTGCTGGAAGCATGTTCAAGAAACTCAAGACCTGGTTCCGCGGCGAGTTCTGACGCGGCGCCCGTAAACCCGGGCCTGGCCCGGGCGCAACACCCGCAGTACCCGCATCACAACGCAACACCGGCAACACACAACCCACACAGCCGCAACGTCGGCATGCAGCAGGACGGCAGGACGCCCGAATGCCCATGCCCGCCAAAGCGGATACAACGAGGACACGGACATGGCGCATTTTGAACTGATCGAAAAGATGGCACCCAATGCGGTGATCAAGGTGGTTGGCGTGGGCGGCGGCGGCGGCAATGCCGTGGCGCACATGGTCAACTCGGCGGTGGACGGCGTGGAATTCATCACCGCCAACACCGACTCGCAGGCCATCAAGAATTGCGGTGCCAAGCTGCAGCTGCAGCTGGGTACCAACGTGACCAAGGGCCTGGGCGCAGGCGCGAACCCGGAAGTCGGCCGCCAGGCCGCGCTGGAAGACCGTGAGCGCATCATGGACGCGCTGCAGGGCGCGGACATGGTGTTCATCACCGCCGGCATGGGCGGCGGCACCGGCACCGGCGCTGCACCGGTGGTGGCGCAGCTGGCCAAGGAAATGGGCATCCTGACCGTGGCCGTGGTCACCAAGCCGTTCCCGTTCGAAGGCCGTCGCCGCATGCAGGTGGCGCTGAAGGGCATCGAGGAACTGAGCCAGCACTGCGACTCGCTGATCACCATCCCGAACGAGAAGCTGATCACCGTGCTGGGTCGCAACGCGACCATGATCCAGGCCTTCCGCGCTGCCAACGACGTGCTGCAGGGCGCCGTGCAGGGCATCGCCGACCTGATCGTGCGTCCGGGCCTGATCAACGTCGACTTCGCCGACGTGCGCACCGTCATGTCCGAAATGGGCCTGGCGATGATGGGTACCGGCACCGCCCGTGGCGATGACCGCGCGCAGGCCGCCGCCGAATCGGCGATCCAGAACCCGCTGCTGGACGATGTGAACCTGGCCGGTGCCAACGGCATCCTGGTCAACATCACCGCCGGCGCCGACTTCACCATGGCCGAGTTCGACGAGATCGGCCGCACCATCGATGGCTTCGCTTCCGAAGACGCCACCGTGGTGGTCGGCACCGTGCTGGACCCGGACATGCAGGACGAAGTGCGCGTGACCGTGGTGGCCACCGGCCTGAACCGCGTGTCGGCCAGCAAGACCCAGCGCCCGGGCGAGCGTGCGCCGATCAAGCTGGTCCGCAACGCCACCACCGGCCAGCCGGAGTTCGGCGAGTTCGACAATGGCGGCGACGCCGTGTCCAAGGCTGTCGGCGGCATGGGCCTGGGCCTGCGTCGCGCCAGCAGCGACACCGCGGCAGCCTCCGCTCCCTCGGCCCCGGCGGCGTCGGCCCCGGCTGCAGCGGAACTGCCGAACGATTACCTGGACATCCCGGCGTTCCTGCGCCGCCAGGCGGACTAAGCGGGGCGCCCGGGGCTTGTCCTCCCCGGGTTGCGCCACCATGTCCTGAAAATGCGGGCGCCGGGCCAGGATGGGTCCGGCTGCCCTGCTTCACGCGCGTCCCCGCGGCGTGCCGGTGCGTCCTGCCGGCGGCCTTCACTGGCGTTTCAGCCAGGGTAGGGGAGGGCGCGTGTTAATCTAATGTGTCACTTCCGGCCCATCCCCCATGATCCAGCAACGCACCCTCAAGAACACGATCCGCGCCACCGGCGTTGGCCTGCACAGCGGTGACAAGGTCTACATGACCCTGCGCCCGGCACCGGTCAACCATGGAATCGTGTTCCGCCGCGTGGACCTGGACCCGGTGGTGGAAGTGCCGGCCAAGGCCGAGCTGGTCACTGAAGTGACCCTGTGCACCGGCCTGACCTGCAACGACGCCAAGATCCAGACCGTCGAACACCTGATGTCGGCGCTGGCCGGCCTGGGTGTGGACAACATCATCGTCGAACTGTCCTCGGCCGAGCTGCCGATCATGGACGGTTCGGCCGGCCCGTTCGTGTTCCTGCTGCAGTCGGCGGGCATCGTGGAACAGGAGGCGCCCAAGCGCTTCATCCGCGTGCTGAAGACCGTGGAAGTGACCGAGGGCGACAAGGTGGCCCGCTTCACCCCGTACGAGGGCTACAAGCTGGGCTTCACCATCCAGTTCGATCACCCGATGATCCCGGCCAAGCAGTCGCGCCAGGAAATCGAGTTCTCGACGCTGGCCTACACCAAGGAAATCTCCCGCGCGCGCACCTTCGGTTTCATGCGCGACCTGGAATACATGCGCGAGCGCAATCTGGGCCTGGGCGGTTCGATGGACAACGCCATCGTGCTGGACGAGTTCCGCGTGCTCAACGAAGACGGCCTGCGCTACGCCGACGAATTCGTGCGCCACAAGATCCTCGATGCAATCGGCGACCTTTATCTGGCCGGCGGCCAGGTGCTGGGTGCCTACGAAGGCTTCAAGTCCGGTCACGCCCTCAACAACAAGCTGGTGCGGGCGCTGATGGCCGACGCCACTGCCTGGGAATGGGTCAGCTTCGACTCGCCGGCGACGCCGGACCCGGTGGAATACGCTACTCCGGCCTACGCCTGATTTCTGTAGGTTGTTGAATTGAAAGACAAAAACGCCGCCTTCTAGGGCGGCGTTGTCGTTTCAGGCGTGTTCGGCGCATTCAGCATGCTTGACGCGCGTCAAGGCCGGTTCGAGGTCACGGTTTTGTGAACCTGTTGGATCGGAAGCCTGAATTTAACGCAGTTTTAACAACAATCTAACGACAGGCCCCCGGATGGCAGCTAGGATGCGACCCGGCCCCCGAAATGTTTCACGCCGTGGTGACACGTGCGACGGGGAGCGGAGCCGGATGCTCCGTTGTCGTCAGGACCGCTTCTTCGGCTTCGAAGGAACGTCCTGCAGGCAAGCCAAGGCGTCGCGTAGCCCTTTGTGCGTGGCGGCTGAAACTGCGTGGGGTCCATTCCGGTTGTCGAGCGCTGGGGAGCGCGTGGGAGTGGGAGACGCAGTCTTGATGGTCACCCTGGTGGCCTTCAGCCCGATGGAACGGGCCGCGTCGAGCAACTGGGCTTCGGCAAGCCGCAACTTGGCATGCCAGACCGGGGATTCGACGAGAAAAACGAGGTGTTCCCCGTCCACATTGGCCAGCCGGCAACGGCTGCGCAGAGGTGGCGGCAACTGGGGGCGCAACTGACGGTCCAGCGCGTCGAGCCACAAGGCACGCCGCAGCGGGTTCCCGCTTTTGTCCGCCATCACCGCATCCAGCGCCGGCTTCGGCACTGACGCGGGGCGAACGCTGGATTTCGGCTCAGACATGAAAACTCACTGATGGCATTCAAAAAGATCGTAATCAAAACGCGTGAAGGACAGGCCAAATCGTCGCCCATCGCGCGTTTGCGGTTCTATTTCGAGGACCGCCCCCGCGCCCTGCTGGGCAGCGTGCTCGGGGTAGGCTGCATTATCGGCCTTGCTGGCGGCATTGGCGCCAGCGCGCTTAATGATTCCCGGCTGCAGGCCAAGGTCGAGCGCCAGGATGCGGAGCTGGCCAAGGTCAAGCGCGATGCGCAGACCCAGGTCAACGCGCTGGCGGCCCGCCTCGGCGAGCTGCAGGCCCAGGCCACCCGCCTCAACGCCCTCGGCGAACGGCTGACCCAGATGGGCAAGCTGGAAGACGGCGAGTTCGACTTCAACGAGACCCCCGGTCTCGGTGACGGTGACGCCGGCGGCCCGACCAGCGACATCCCGGTCAAGGACGTCAACGCCGACTTACAGGTGCTGGAGCAGCGCTTCGCTGCTTCAGGCCGCCAGTTGTCGGTGATGGAATCGTTGATGTTCGACCACCAGCTGCAGCAGAACGCCGTGCCCTCGCGCATGCCGATCCGCAACAGCTATGTGACCTCCGGTTTCGGCACCCGTGCCGACCCGTTCGGCCGCGGTGCCGCCACCCACAAGGGCATGGACTTCCACGCCAGGGTCGGTGACCCGGTGATGGCCGTGGCCGAAGGCGTGGTCAGCTTCTCCGGCGTGAAGGGCGGCTACGGCAACGTGGTGGACGTCGACCACGGTAACGGCTACGTCACCCGCTACGCGCACAATTCGCGCCTGGTGGTGAAGGTGGGCGACCTGGTCCGTGCCGGGCAGGAAGTGGCCAAGGCCGGTTCCACCGGTCGTTCGACCGGCGCACACGTGCACTTCGAGGTGTGGGAGAACGGCAACGTGGTCAACCCGCGCAAGTTCCTCGGCGACGGCGGCAACACGCCGGTCGGCCGCGTCAGCCGCGGCTGATCCCGCGTTGGGGTGCCGGCCGCCGGTCGGCACTACCGCCCCCGGAGTACGGGGGCAGCGCCGTAGGCGCGGGGGTGTGGAGGCCAGGTAAGAGGGGCCTGCGGTTCGCGCAGCGAAGCGTGGGAGCGCCAGCGCGCATGCGCTGACGCGTACCCGGCCAGCGGCCGGCACTACCCCTCGGGGTTGAAACCTCAGCCGGCCGTCCCAAGCTACAATGGGTGTTGCCATCGACAGGGCGCCAGGCGCCCTGTTTCGTTTGCGGCGGACGGATCCCAAGGGGGAGGCCGGGCGTCGTGTCCATCCAACCCGGTTCCTTCAATGATCAACAGCCTGCTTACCCGCGTATTTGGCAGTCGTAACGAACGACAGCTGCGCCAGCTCAACCGCATCGTCGCCAAGATCAATGCGCTGGAGCCGGAGATCGAGAAGCTTTCCGACGAGCAGCTTCAGGCCAAGACGCCGGAGTTCAAGCAGCGCATCGCCGATGGTGAAGCCCTGGACAAGGTGCTGCCGGAAGCGTTCGCGGTCTGCCGCGAAGCCGGTCGCCGCGTGCTGGGCATGCGCCATTACGACGTGCAGCTGATCGGCGGCATGGTGCTTCACCTGGGCAAAATCGCAGAAATGCGCACCGGTGAAGGCAAGACCCTGGTGGCGACCCTGCCGGTGTACCTCAACGCGCTGGAAGGCAAGGGCGTGCACGTGGTCACCGTGAACGACTACCTGGCGCGCCGCGACGCCGCGCAGATGGGCAAGCTGTACAACTGGCTGGGCCTGAGCGTGGGCGTGGTGTACCCGGGCATGCCGCACAGCGACAAGCGCGAAGCCTACGCCTCGGACATCACCTACGGCACCAACAACGAATTCGGTTTCGACTACCTGCGCGACAACATGGCGCTGTCCAAGGCCGACCGCTACCAGCGCGGCCTGCACTACGCCATCGTCGACGAAGTCGACTCCATCCTGATCGACGAAGCGCGTACCCCCCTGATCATCTCCGGCCCGGCCGATGATTCCCCGGAGCTGTACATCCGCGTCAACCGCGTCGTGCCGAACCTGGTCAAGCAGGAAGTGGAAGACGGCGAAGGCGACTTCTGGGTCGACGAGAAGGGCAAGCAGGTGCACCTGTCCGAAGCAGGCATGGAGCACGCCGAGCAGCTGCTGGTCGAGGCCGGCATCCTCGATGGCGAGACCGAAGGCCTGTACGCGCCGCAGAACCTGACCGTGGTCCACCACCTCAACGCCGCACTGCGCGCGCACGCGATCTACCAGCGTGACGTGGACTACATCGTGCGCGATGGCGAAGTGGTCATCGTCGATGAGTTCACCGGCCGCACCCTGTCCGGCCGCCGCTGGTCCGATGGCCTGCACCAGGCCGTGGAAGCGAAGGAAGGCGTGCCGGTCCAGCGCGAGAACCAGACGCTGGCGAGCATCACCTTCCAGAACCTGTTCCGCATGTACAAGAAGCTGTCCGGCATGACCGGTACGGCCGATACCGAAGCGTTCGAGTTCCAGAGCATCTACGGCCTGGAAGTGGTGGTGATTCCGACCAACCGCCCGACCATCCGCAAGGACAGCCCGGACCAGGTGTTCCTCAACCGCAAGGGCAAGTTCAATGCGGTGCTGGCCGACATCGAAGAGTGCGCCAAGCGTGGCCAGCCGGTGCTGGTGGGTACAACCTCGATCGAAACCTCGGAAATGCTGTCCGAGCACCTGCGCAAGGCGGGCGTGAAGCACGAAGTGCTCAACGCCAAGCAGCATGACCGCGAAGCAACCATCGTCGCCAATGCCGGTCGTCCGGCCGCGGTCACCATCGCCACCAACATGGCCGGTCGTGGTACCGACATCGTGCTGGGCGGTTCGCTGGAAGCGGAAATCCACGAGCTGGGCGAAGACGCGACCGACGAGCAGAAGGCTGCGGTCAAGGCCGAATGGCAGAAGCGCCACGAGGCCGTCAAGGCTGCAGGTGGCCTGCACATCGTCGGCACCGAGCGCCATGAATCGCGCCGTATCGACAACCAGCTGCGTGGCCGTTCGGGCCGCCAGGGTGACCCGGGTTCGTCCCGCTTCTACCTGTCGCTGGAAGACAACCTGATGCGCATCTTCGCCTCCGACTGGGTGCAGAAGGCCATGCGCATGATGGGCATGAAGGAAGACGACGTCATCGAAGACCGCCTGGTCAGCCGCCAGATCGAGAAGGCGCAGCGCAAGGTCGAGGCCCACAACTTCGACATCCGCAAGAACCTGCTGGACTTCGACGACGTCAACAACGACCAGCGCAAGGTGATCTACGCCCAGCGCGATGAACTGCTGGACGCCGAGTCGGTGAAGGACAACGTCGACGGCATCCGCGACGACGTGATCTTCGACGTGGTGGCCCGCTTCGTGCCGCCGAACTCGATCGACGAGCAGTGGGACCTGCGTGGCCTGGAGGCGACCCTGGAGTCGGACTTCGGCCTGCAGATGTCGCTGACCGACCTGGTCAAGTCGCACGAAGAGCTGGACGCCGAAGCCATTGCCGCCAAGGTGCAGGAGCGCGTCAACCAGCACTTCGCCGAAAAGGAAGCCGGCGTCGGCGAAGAGACCATGCGCGCGCTGGAGAAGCACGTGATGCTGACCGTGCTGGACCAGAGCTGGAAGGAGCACCTGGCCCGCATGGACTACCTGCGCCAGGGCATCTACCTGCGTGGTTATGCGCAGAAGCAGCCGAAGCAGGAGTACAAGAAGGAAGCCTTCGAGCTGTTCTCGGACATGCTGGAAAACGTCAAGCGCGAAGTGGTGACCCTGCTGTCGCGCGTGCGCATCCGCAGCGACGAGGAAGTGCAGGCGCTGGAAGCGGCCGAACGCCAGCAGGCCGAAGCCCGCCTGAGCCAGTCGCAGTTCCAGCACCAGGACGTGGGCGGCTACAGCGCCGACGAGGAAGCCGCGCAGGTGCAGGCTGCCCAGCAGGGCATCGCACAGGTGCAGCGCGACGAGCCGAAGATCGGCCGCAACGATCCATGCCCCTGCGGCAGTGGCAAGAAGTACAAGCACTGCCACGGCCAGCTGAGCTGACCCGAAGAGCCCCGCGAACGCGGGGCTCTTTTTTTCATGGCGGCTGTTTCGCGGGGCTGATCCGGCCGGATCCGAGATTGCGCGGGCCGCCCTGTTCTGGGCATGCTTCCCTCATGGCTTCCCCCACCCGATCGATCCACGTTGTGGCCGCCGTCATCACCGACGCCCGTGGCCGCGTGCTGCTCAACCGCCGTACCGAGAACCGCGACATGGCCGGCCTGTGGGAGTTCCCCGGCGGCAAGCGCGAATCCGGCGAGACCTCCGAACAGGCGCTGGTGCGCGAGCTGCGCGAGGAACTGGGCATCGAAGCCGATGTCGGCGAATGGCTGATGGATGTGCCGCAGCGCTACCCGGACAAGCACCTGACCCTGGAAGTGCGCCACGTGCGCAGCTGGAAGGGGACGCCGCGTGGGCGGGAGGGCCAGGCCATTACCTGGGTGGCACCGGACAAGCTGGGTCGCTATTCGATGCCACCGGCCGATCTGCCGGTGGTGGCCGCTCTGCGCCAGCCCGACAGCTACCTGATCACCCCGGCGCCGGCCGATGATGAGGGCGGCTTGCAGCATTGGCATGAACAGCTGCAGCGCGTGGTGGCCGCGGGCCAGCAGCGCATCCAGCTGCGGCTGCCATCGGCGCATCCGCAGCGGCAGGCGATGGTCGAACAGGCCGTGCGCGCGCATCGTCGCAGCGGGGTGCAGTGGCTGCTCAACCGCGATATCGAGCTGGCACGCGCATTGGGCGTGGGTGTGCATCTGGGCAGCGAACAGCTGCTGGAGCTGTCGCAGCGTCCGCTGCCCGAAGGCCAGCTGGTGGCCGCGTCCTGCCACGACCTGCAGCAGCTGCAGGCCGCGCAGCAATTGGGCTGCGACTTCGCCGTGCTGGGCCCGGTGCAGGCCACGGCCAGCCATCCGGATGCGGTGCCGTTGGGCTGGGACGCGTTCGCCGAGCTGCGCGCGCAGGTGTCACTGCCGATCTATGCGCTGGGCGGCGTGGGCCGCGGTCACATCGCCGAAGCGCGTCGCCATGGCGGGCAGGGCATCGCCGCCATTCGCGGGCTGTGGCCGGCGTAAAGCTGCTTCGCTCGCCGGGCATGGCCCGGCGCTACCGTGTGGGATGGAGGCAGTAGATCCACGCCATGCGTGGATGGATGCTCGCGATCACAACGTGATCCAGAAACACCCGTACTGCCGCCGCAACCCCAGCACCGTCGAAGCGCGCGACACGCTGCCGGGCAAGGTCTGTTCCAGGCGCAGGCCAACCGGATGCCGAGCGGCCGGGGGCTCGAGGTCGGATCCCTGCGCAGCAGGGCTCTGACCTTCATCCTGCGATAGCGGCAGCGCCTGCGAGGGATACACCGGCACCACGTCCACCAACGGCCGCCGCGCCAACGATTCCAACTGGCCGAGGATACGCTGCGCGCCCGCATCAGAAACCGCGCCCCACAGGTACAGCGAGGACAGCCGGTTCACATCGTTGCTGAGGATGCCGATGCGCAGCGCATCCACCAGTTCACTCAGTCGCCGCGGGCAGCGTGCCCCCAGGGTGTCGCGCTGCAGGGTGTTGCCGGCGGGCGCAGGCGGTGGCAGCCGCGACTGCGCACCCACGCTGTCGCAGGGCCGGTCGGTATACACGCTCTGGCCCTGGGCATCGGTGCAGCGGTTCAGGCGCGTGGCCTGCGCGTGGGCATCGCTCGACAGCACGCACAGCGGCAGCAGCAACAGCAGGAAGGAAAGCCGGATCATCCTCGCAGGGTAGCGCCGATCACGCTTGCGCGCCGTGCTTTCAGCCCTGCAGCAGCTTCAGCACCGAGGTGGTCGGCTTGGCCAGGTTCAGGGTGTAGAAGTGCAGGCCGGGTGCGCCGCCTTCGATCAGGCGCTGGCACAGCCGGGCCACCACTTCCGTGCCGAATGCACGCACCGACTCCGCATCATCGCCATAGGCCTGCATCTTGCGGCTGATCCAGCGCGGAATCTCCGCACCGCACTGTTCGGAGAAGCGGCGCAGCTGGCTGAAGTTGGCGATCGGCATGATGCCGGGCGTGATCGGCACCTGCACGCCCAGCCGCCGCACTTCGTCGACAAAATGGAAGTACGCGTCCGGGTTGAAGAAGTACTGGGTGATCGCCGCATCGGCACCGGCGTCGATCTTGGCCTTGAAGTGCTTCAGGTCGGAAAGTGCGTCGGAGGCCTGCGGATGCGTTTCGGGGTACGCGCCCACTTCGATATGGAACGCATCGCCGTGCTCGGCGCGGATGAAGTCGATCAGTTCGGCGGCATAGCGCATGTCGCCGGGAAAGCCCATGCCCGACGGCAGGTCGCCACGCAGCGCGACCAGGCGGCGGCAGCCGATGGCGCGGTACAGCTTGAGCAGCTCGCGGATCTCCTGGCGGGTGCCGCCCACGCACGACAGGTGCGGCGCGGCATCGAAGCCATGGTGCTGGTTGAGATGGCGCACGGTCTCGGAGGTGTAGCTCAGGGTCGAGCCACCGGCGCCGAAGGTACACGACACGTACTCGGGGCCGTAGTCCTTCAGCTTGGCCGCGGCGCGGTCCAGCTGGCTGCGCTGTTCGTCAGTCTTGGGCGGATAGAACTCGAAGCTGATGGCAGTCATGGCGCGGGCGGCGGCGGCGGGTACGGATCAGTATATCGCTTCATCAAGATGGATGTGCGATTACTGTGTGAGGGCAGGCCATCCGTGGCACGCGACCGTTCGCCCCGGTCTCCGGCCACTGCTCCGAAATCCCAACCCGGATGCCGCGGCCGGCGGCACGCTGCTCCCATCCCGGCACCACCCACCCGATGAAGGAGCAGACGATGAAGATATTCCTGGCACTCTGGTACGCAATGAAGGCTCTGGCCCGGCTGGCCATGATCGGCATGGCAATGGCCGTACTCGGCTCCGGCTCGGCGCATGCCGCCGGCGCCCCGGCTGCGGGCAAGGTGCAGGTCGAGGTGGTCGGCAAGGGGCGCCCGCTGCTGATGATTCCCGGCTTGAACAGCAGCGCCGAGGTCTGGCGCGACACCTGCCGCGCGTTGCAGGACGTGCAGTGCCACCTGGTGCAGTTGCCGGGGTTTGCGGGCGCTGCGCCGGCAGACCCGCGCCCGGCGGATTTCCTTTCGGCCATGCGCGACCAGTTGCTGGCCTATGTGCATGACCAGAAGCTGGACCATCCGGCGTTGGTCGGCCACAGCCTGGGCGGCGTGCTGACGCTGCAGATGGCGGTGAAGGAACCGGACGCACTGGGGCCGCTGGTCATCGTCGATTCGTTGCCGTTCTATGCAGGCATGCAGAACCCGCAGGCGACCACACAGAGCGTGCAGCCGATGGCCGAACAGATGCGCACTGCGATGCTGGCTGCGGACCCGGCCAGCTACCAGGCGCAGGCCGAAGCGGCGCTGGCCCCGCTGACCAACAACACCGCGCGCCTGCCCGAACTGAAGCGCTGGGGCCATGACAGCGATCGCGCCACCACCGCCGATGCGATGTACTCGCTGCTGGTGACCGACCTGCGCAGCGAGGTGGCCGGCATCCACTCGCCTACGCTGGTCCTGGGCGCCTGGGCGTCCTACCAGGCACTCGGTGCGACCGAATCATCGGCGCGTGCGATCTTCCAGTCGCAGTACGCCGCGCTGCCCGGCGTGCGCATCGAACTGAGCGCGACCGGCCACCACTTCCTGATGTGGGATGATCCGCAGTGGCTGCGGGGGCAGGTGCAGGCATTCCTGGACAGCCACCGCTGATCCTTCCGACCGCTCCGGCCATGGCCATGCCCGATTCGACTTCCACACTGCGCTTCTGGTTGATCAACACCCTCGGTTGGGCGCTGTTCTGCGCGCTCAGCCTGGCGATGACCAGCACCTTCGGCGGCGGCGTCAGCAGTGGTGGCACGCTCATCAGCGTCGGCCTGGGCGCGCTGCTGTGGGGCATCAGTGCGGGCGTGCGTGCAATGGCCCTGCGGCGCCGCTGGTGGCAGCGGGAGTTTGGCGCGCTGGTGCTGCGGCTTGCGCTGGCCGTGCTGCTGGGCGCGCTGCTGGCGCAGTTGCTGCTGACGGCCGTGTTGCAGCCGGCGCTGGCACTGGGTTGGGTGGATTTCGGTGGGCAGCCGGGTGACTTCCGCCCGGTGGCACGGCTGGCCTATCTGCTCAACACCGTGCTGCTGCTCGGCCTGTGGACCGCGCTGTGGGCCGGCTTGCACAGCCTGCGCCAGGCGCGCCGCGCGGAACTCGAACGCCTGCGTGCCGAGGCCGAGCGCAGTGCGCTGGAACGCGATGCGCTGCGTGCGCGGCTCAACCCGCACTTCATGTTCAATGCGCTGAACAACCTGCGTGCGCTGATCCTGGAAGATCCTGAGCGTGCGCGCGACATGGTCACCCGCCTGTCGCGCACGCTGCGCCAGGCGCTGGCGCACAACCGCAGCGAGCAGGTCACGCTGGCCGAGGAGCTGGCGGTGGTCGACGACTATCTGGCCATCGAGGCGGTCCACTTCGAGCAGCGCCTGAAGGTGCTGCAGCAGATCGATGCCGATGCCATGCAGGCGCAGTTGCCGGCGATGGCACTACAGCTGCTGGTGGAAAACGCGATCAAGCACGGCATCGCCAGCCGCCCCGGCGGCGGCGAGGTGCAGATCCGTGCCACGCTGGACAATGACGTGCTGCGCCTGCAGGTGGCCAATCCGCTTGGCAGCGCCAACGAGCCCACCCATGGGCATGGCGTCGGCCTGGCCTACCTGCGTGCGCAGCTCGGTAGGCAAGGTCGTTTCACCCTGCAGCCGGTCGGCGACCGCATGCAGGCCCTGCTGGAGATTCCGCAATGAGTGGCGTGCTGCGTGTGTTGATCGTTGATGATGCACGGCTGGCGCGGCAGGAGCTGCGCACGTTGTTGTCGGCGCTGCCCTGGGTGCAGTGCGTGGGCGAGGCCGACGACGTGCCTGCTGCGCGCGAGGCGATCGCCACACTGGCGCCGGACCTGGTGCTGCTGGATGTGCAGATGCCCTCCGGCAGCGGCTTCGATGTGCTGGATGGGCTGGAGGCGGTGCCGGCGGTGGTCTTCGTTACTGCCTACGACACCTACGCGGTGCGCGCGTTCCAGGCCAACGCGCTGGACTATCTGGTGAAGCCGGTCGAGGCACCGCGCTTGCTGGAAGCGTTGCAGCGGGCGCGCCAGCGCGAGGTGGTGGCGGGCGAAACGCTGGAGCCGCGCAGCACGCTGGCTGCGCAGGACCAGGTGTTCGTGCGCGAGGGCGAACGCTGCTGGTTCGTCGCGGTCTCGGAGATCCGCCGGCTGGTGGTGGATGGCAACTACACGCGGCTGTGGTTCCGCGACCAGAACGCCCTGCTGACCCGCAGCCTGAGTGCGCTGGAAGCACGCCTGCCGGCGGAGCTGTTCTTCCGCGCCAACCGCAATACGCTGGTCAACCTGCGCCGCATCCGAGGCGTGACGCCCAGCATCGCTGATGGCTACGACCTGGCGCTGGATGACGGCAGCGAGGTGGAGGTGTCGCGGCGGCAGGCGCGTGAACTGCGCGAGCGGATGGCGTTGTAGCTGCCGCTACAGCTCGGCACTGACCGGGCTGGTGATGAAGCCCCACAGCAGGCGTGCCATCACGGCGGGCGAGCGTGCCTGCCTGCGCGCATAGTCCAGCAGCGAATCCAACCGCGGGCGGTCATAGAGGTGGCCGGCCAGCAGCACCGCATGCACGCGGCGGGTATTGGCGATGTCGTGCAGCGGGTTGCCATCGAGCAACACCAGGTCTGCGGCTTTGCCGACCTCGACGCTGCCATGTGACGCCTGCAGCTGCAGATGGCGCGCGGCCTGCTGCGTGGCTGCACGCAGTACGTCGGCCTGACTCAGACCGGCTTGCCGCAGCCACTGCAGTTCATCGTGGTAGCGGAAGCCGCCCAGTCCGGTATCGGTGCCGACCAGCACGGTGACACCTGCGCGATGTGCGGCACCGGTCAGCGCCAACCCATGCTCAAAGTAGGCCTTCAGTGCAGTTTCACCGCGCGGGCCGGGGTAGCGTGCCACGGTGGCCTGCAGGTCATCACGCCACGCCCAGCGTGAGAGCGGATCCAGATAGGCCAGGCGCGGGTCGTCGACGAAGGTGGGATCGCGTGCGCGCGCGTCCTCTTCGCGGGTGACATGGGTCGGCACGAACGTGGCACCGCTGGCCTGCATCAAACCGAACGCCTTGCTGCAGAGCGCGGGCTGATAGCTGGCAACCATGCGTTCGGCCAGTTTGGTCGGGTCTTCGCCGTCGAGCGTGCCGCCACGCCAGGCGGCTGCGTTTTCGAAGCAATGCCGCACGAACAGATGGGCGTGTTCGAAGCTGCGCTGGCCTGCCTGCACCGCGTCGTCCAGAGGCACGGCCCTGGGCAGGTGGCCGACCAGCGGACGGCGCAGCTGCTGCGCCTCGGTGGCCAGCCGCTGGTAGGTATCCGCACGCAGCCGGTTGTAGACCTTCAACGCGTCGACACCGCGTGCGCTGTACGTGCGTGCACGCGCAGCCGCGGCCTCCGGCGCGAGTGACGGATCTTCGAAGTAGAAACTGGCGATCTGCACGAAGCGCGGTGCAACCTGCTGCCCGGCAATGGCCTGTGCGGTCCAGCGGCGCTTGTCGGCCACGCAGGCGATCAGCGGATCGGTGGCCTGCGGGCAGTCCATCATGTCGCGGGTGCCGGTGATGCCGTTGGCCAGCATCAGCGGGAACTGAAGTTGGGGCGACAACTGCAGTGCATGGGTGTGCATGTCCCAGAAACCGGGCAGCAGCCACCGGCCACCGGCATCGAGCACCGGCAACGCGGTGTCCCGTGGAGCTTCGCCAATGGAAGTGATGGTGCCGTTGCGCACTGTCACTGTGGTGGGTTCGCTGACCTGGCCGCGCGCGACGTCCACCACCCGCGCGTTGACGATCATGCGGCTGTTGCCCGGCTCGGGCAACGGCGGTGCCGACAGTGGCCAGAGCAGGGCGGCGGCGAACAGCAATGGCGGCGCCAGCAGCAGGATGGCCAGGACGATCGGCCATCGCCGACGGCGGGCGGAACGGGGCAACGCGCGTGCTGCATCCATGAGCCGGCGATCCTTGCATTGGGTCGCCCGCAGAGTGCTGCAAGCCGGACGCGGGCGCCAGTGACCATCGGCATCCGCCCCTGCCTGTCGCCGGGGCGGTTACCCTGTGCGGTGGAACTCCCGATCACGCCATGCCATGTCCATCGTCCTCACCGATTTCGCCCGTCCCCGCCTGTTCCCGCGCGTGCCACGCGGCAACACCATCCAGGACTGCACTGCCGAGCAGTTCGAGGCACACCTCAATGCGCACGCGCCGCTGAAGGTGCTCGACGGCTACGCCCCGTTCTGCAAGTTGTTCGTCTACGAGAACTGGACCAGCACGCGCTGCCTGACGGTGCCGGTCACCGAGGCCAACCGCCACCAGCTGCGTAGCGGCTACGAGGCGCGCAACCGCGAGGAACTGCCGGTGCTGGTGCGCTGGTTCGAGGGCGTGGAATCACCGCGTGCGAACTACCTGGTGGTGATCCTGTACAGCGCCGGGCAGCTGGCGAAAGAAGGTTCACCGATCGAGGCCGACTGGGGCATCGTCGGCTGCATCTACACTGCCGAACCGGAAGAGGTGCCGATGGCGCCGATCACCATGATGCGCAATGCGCTGGGCGTGGAGGAAGGCGGTTCCGGTGTGCCGCTGGACCGGGAGGCCTACCGGCGCTCGGTGGAGTTCTGGGAGAACAACGCCAACTGGCGACCGTGAGCCCACGCTGTGGCCGGACAGTCGGCATGTGAACAGGGCGGATTGCAGCGGGGCGCTACCATGGCGGTGAATCAACGCAGGGAGCACAGGGATGAATGTTCGCAGCTGGATGCCGTTTGCATGGGTCGCCGCAGGCCTGCTGGCCGCAAGTGAAAGCCCGGCAGCGAAGTACGATGCAGGCGCCGCCTGTGGGGCCCTGTCCGATGTGACGCAGATCCGCGACGTGGGCGTGGGTTCACTGCAGGCGCAGGCAACGTCGGGGCGCTGCACGTTCCATGTGGAAGCGGATGACGCAGCAGCGCTTTCGCGTCAGCAGTCGTTGCTCCAGAGCGTGTCGGCGATCGCCTGTGGTGCGCCAGCCACCACCCGGCCTTCGCAAGGGGCTGCGGGCTTCGACCTGCAGATGCCTGCGCGTTGCCCACTCTCTTCCAGCACGCCGTTGATTGCCCGGGAGGGAGGCTGGCACCAGCGGCGACTTTCGTCGGTCCCGACGTATCCTGCGGCCGCCATGCGCGAGGCCCAGCAGGGTGGCGTCGAGTTGATGCTGCTGCTGGATGCACAGGGCAAGACCCAGGCGATCATCCTGTCGCGATCCAGTGGGTACCCGCTGCTCGATGCGGCGGCGCTCAAGCACGCACGCGACTGGCGCTACGAGCGTGAAGCGACAGGCAAGGCGCCAGGCATGAGCCTGATACGCGGCACGGTCACGTTCAAGCTCAACTGAGGCGTCTGCAGGGCGGAGCGCATCAGCGTGACTTGCCGATGGCCGCGTAGTGGCCGGCGGTGAGGCCCAGCAGATCGGCCGGCGCCAGTTCCACTTCCAGACCGCGGCGACCGGCGCTGACATGCAGGCTGGGCAGCGCTTCGGCGCTGGCGTCCAGGAAGGTGCGCAGGCGCTTCTTCTGTCCGAGCGGGCTGATGCCACCGACCAGGTAACCGGTCGCGCGCTGTGCGGCATCGGCCGCGGCCATTTCGCACTTTTTGCAGCCGGCCGCTTCGGCCAGCGCCTTCAGGTCCAGCTGGCCGGCCACCGGCACGATCGCCACCAGCAGTTCGTGGGTCTCGGTGCTGGCCAGCAGGGTCTTGAACACCTGGGCCGGATCGAGGCCGAGCTTGTCCACGGCTTCGCCACCATACGATTCGGCGTGGGCGTCGTGCACGTAGCTGCGCACGGTGTGGGCGATCTTCTCGCGCTTGAGCAGGTTGATGGCCGGGGTCATGGGGGCATCGTAGCGTGAGGCGGGGGTGTTGCCTTGACCGAGGCTATTGTTCCCGCTCCGGTGGGGAACATCCACGCATGGCGTGGATCTACTGAGGGTTGGCTGTGGGTGCGGGGTGTACGGCCACACGCAAATGCAGAACGGGCGCCAGAAGGCGCCCGTTCTGTGTGTTGCATGCACCGGTAGTGCCGGCCGCTGGCCGGCACCGCGCAGGCATCAGTAGCGGTAGTGGTCCGGCTTGAACGGGCCTTCCACCGGCACGCCGATGTAGTCGGCCTGTTCCTGGCTCAGGGTGGTCAGCTTCACGCCGATCTTTTCCAGGTGCAGGCGCGCCACTTCCTCGTCCAGCTTCTTCGGCAGCAGGTAGACCTTCTTCTCGTAGCTGTCCTTGTTCGCCCACAGGTCGATCTGTGCCAGGGTCTGGTTGGCGAAGCTGTTGGACATCACGAAGCTCGGGTGGCCGGTGGCGCAGCCCAGGTTCACCAGGCGGCCTTCGGCCAGCAGGAAGATCGCGTTGCCGTTCGGGAAGATGTACTTGTCCACCTGCGGCTTGATGTTGACGTGCTTGACGCCGGCGAACGACACCAGCGCGTCGACCTGGATCTCGTTGTCGAAGTGGCCGATGTTGCAGACGATGGCCTGGTCTTTCATCGCGCTCAGGTGCTCGATGCGGATGATGTCCTTGTTGCCGGTGGTGGTGACGTACAGGTCGGCACGGCCCAGGGTCGATTCGATGGTGTTGACTTCATAGCCTTCCATCGCCGCCTGCAGGGCGCAGATCGGGTCGATCTCGGTGACGATCACGCGCGCGCCGTAGGCACGCAGCGAGGCCGCGCAGCCCTTGCCGACGTCGCCGTAGCCGCAGACCACGGCCACCTTGCCGGCCAGCATCACGTCCATCGCGCGCTTCAGGCCATCGGCCAGCGACTCGCGGCAGCCGTACAGGTTGTCGAACTTGCTCTTGGTGACCGAGTCGTTGACGTTGATCGCCGGGATCAGCAGGGTGCCGGCCTGGGCCAGCTGGTACAGGCGGTGCACGCCGGTGGTGGTCTCTTCGGAGACGCCCTTCCAGTCCTTGACCACGCGGCCCCAGTAGCCCGGGCGCTCCTTGGCGACGCGCTTGAGCAGGTTCTTGATGACCTGTTCTTCGTGCGAGGCGGACGCGGTGTTGACCCAGTCGCTGCCGTTTTCCAGCTCGTAGCCCTTGTGGATCAGCAGGGTCACGTCACCACCATCGTCCACCACCAGTTCCGGGCCGGTCAGGGTGCCGTCGGCCAGGGTGAAGGTCAGCGCGTCCAGGGTGCAGTCCCAGTACTCTTCCAGGGTCTCGCCCTTCCAGGCGAACACCGGGGTACCGGTGGCGGCGATGGCGGCAGCGGCGTGGTCCTGGGTCGAGAAGATGTTGCACGAGGCCCAGCGCACGTCGGCGCCGATGTCCTTCAGGGTCTCGATCAGCACCGCGGTCTGGATGGTCATGTGCAGCGAGCCGGTCACGCGCACGCCCTTCAGCGGCAGCTCGGCCTGGTACTTGCGGCGGATCGACATCAGGCCCGGCATTTCGTGCTCGGCGATGTCCAGTTCCTTGCGGCCCCAGTCGGCCAGCGTGATATCGCGGATCTTGTAATCACCTTCGGTGGAGAAGGTCTTGGCAACAGCGTTCATTCGTGTGCTCCGGTTGTGGACGAGCGGGTGCTCGCATCTAGCCGGGCGCCGTTGTTACAAAGCCACCTCACCGAGCCTGGCCGGGCCTCATGGGATCCGGTCGCAGCGCCCCTCGGCAGGGGAGAACCCCCATTATATCGCGGCCCCGGCATGACATCCGGATGACCCAACCATCGGCAGATGGGCGGGCGTGCACGGCCTGTTAAGGTCGGTGTTTTCACGCATCACACAGGTGGAACGATGAGCATGCACGCGCGCCGCACACGGCGCTGGACCGGCCTGGTCCTGTCGATGGGACTGCTGGCAGTGGCCCCGCTGGTCTGGGCGGCATCCCCGCAGCCCGTGGCCGCACAGGCCCAGGGCGTCAACGGCTACGAACTGCCGTCCGCCGCGCTGCAGGCGGTGGTGGACGCGCCCCGTGCGCCCTCGTTGTACCTGTCGCCGCGCCGCGACGTGGCCGCGATGATGCAGATGCCGTCGCTGCCGTCGATCCAGGTGGTGGCGCAGCCGGAACTGAAGCTGGCCGGCCTGCGCATCAACCCGCGCACGTTCTCCGACAGCCGCTTCAGCTTCGGCGAGAAGCTGTGGCTGATGAACGTGGCCGATGGCAAGGAACGGCAGATCAGCGGCCTGCCGGCCAAGCTGTCGATCGCCAGTGTGATGTGGTCGCCGGACCAGAAGTGGCTGGCCTTCAACCAGGTCGACGCCGCCAGCGGTGCCAACGAGCTGTGGCTGGTGGACGTGGCCGGTGGCAGTGCCCGTCGCCTGGTTGCCGGCCTGAACACGGTGATCGGCAGCGGCTACCAGTGGCTGCCGGACAGCCGCGGCCTGGTGGTGTTCACCCGCCCGGCCAACCTCGGTGCGGCCCCGGCCGCCGACGGCATTCCGACCGGCCCGGCCGTGCAGCAGACCAGCCAGGGCGGCGGCGTGGTGTCGATCCGTACCTACCAGGACCTGCTGAAGAACGAGGCCGACGCGCGCCAGTTCGATTACTACGCCACCACCCAGCCGATGGAAGTCAGCCTGGATGGCAGCACCCGCGCGATCGGTGCGGCCGGCATCTTCATGGGCTTTGCAGTGTCGCCGGATGGCCGCTTCGTGCTGCGCCAGCCGGTGCAGCGCCCGTACTCCTACGTGGTGCCGGTGGACAGCTTCCCGCGCCGCATTGAAGTGATCGATCGTGCCAGCGGCAAGCTGGTGCACACCGTGGCGGTGCGCCCGCTGGTGGAAGGCCTGCCGACCGGCAACGACGCTGAAGTGACCGGCGTGCGCGACATCCGCTGGCGCGGTGATGCCGACGCCACCCTGGTCTGGGCCGAAGCGCAGGACGGCGGAGATCCGAACAGGGAGGCCAAGGTGCGCGATGCGGTGCTGATGCAGGCCGCCCCGTTCGACAAACCGCCGGTCACCCTGGCCCAGCTTGGCAGCCGCCTGGCCGGCATCAGCTGGGGCCGCGGTGACCTGGCCCTGCTGACCGAATCGTGGTGGAAGACCCGCAGGACCAAGACCTGGCTGATCGCCCCGGACAACGCCGGTGCCGAGCCGCGCCTGCTGTGGGACCGCGATGCGCAGGACCGCTATTCCGATCCGGGCCGTCCGCAGCTGTCCAGCGACGATCGTGGTCGCTCGCTGCTGCAGACCAGCGCCGATGGCAGCAGCCTGTATCTGGCTGGTGCCGGTGCATCGCCGGAAGGTGACCGCCCGTTCGTGGACCGCTTCGACATCGCCAGCGGCAAGGCCACCCGCCTGTTCCACTCGCAGGCGCCGAGCTATTCGCTGCCGGTGGCATTGCTGGACAACCAGGGCAGCTCGCTGCTGCTGAGCCGCGAGAGCCCGGATGAGCCGGCCAACTTCTACGTGCAGTCGCTGGCCGATGCGGGTACCGCAGCGCGCGCGCTGACCCACTTCGCGCATCCGCTGCCGCAGCTGAAGGGCGTGCAGAAGGAGCAGATCCGCTACAAGCGCAAGGATGGCGTCGACCTGACCGCGACCCTGCTGCTGCCGCCGGGCTACGACCCCAAGCGCGACGGCCCGCGGCCGTTGCTGATGTGGGCCTACCCGGGCGAGTTCAAGAGTGCGGCTGCGGCCAGCCAGGTGACCGATTCGCCGTACCGCTTCAATGCGGTCAGCTACTGGGGCCCGCAGGCGTTCCTGGCCAAGGGCTATGTGGTGCTGGCCAGCCCGTCGATGCCGATCATCGGTGAGGGCGACAAGGAGCCGAACGACACCTACATCGAACAGCTGGTGGCCAACGCGCAGGCGGCCGTGGATGAAGTGGTGCGCCGTGGCGTGACCGATCGCGATCACATCGCCATTGGCGGCCACTCCTACGGTGCGTTCATGACCGCCAACCTGCTGGCACACACGCGCCTGTTCAAGGCGGGCATCGCCCGTAGCGGCGCCTACAACCGCACGCTCACCCCGTTCGGCTTCCAGGCCGAGGAGCGCAACTACTGGCAGGCGCAGGACGTCTACCAGAAGATGGCGCCGTTCAACTACGCCGACAAGATCAAGGATCCGATCCTCTTCATTCACGGCGTGGACGACAACAACTCCGGCACGTTCCCGATGCAGAGCGAGCGCATGTTCGCCGCGGTGAAGGGCCTGGGTGGCACCGCACGGCTGGTGATGCTGCCGAACGAATCGCATGCCTACCGCGCACGCGAATCGATCATGACCATGCTGGCTGAGAGCGAGCGCTGGCTGGAGCAGACCATCGGCCCGGCCGAGCAGGGCAAGGCGAAGAAAAAGCGCTGACCGGACCCGGTAGTGCCGGCCGCTGGCCGGCAACCTCATGGAGCCATGCAACCTGAGGTTGCCGGCCAGCGGCCGGCACTACCAGATGAAACCATTTTTGCATCGCAGCACGACGCCCGTTCTGGGATAGGCTTGGGGTCTGGATCCGTTGACCGAGGCCTGTGCGTCGCCGATGAACGAGTACCGCAGCAGCATCGAGTTTGCTTCCCCCGATCTTCCGCTTCGCGATGACGTGCGCCGGCTCGGCGCACTGGTCGGTGACCTGCTGGTTGAACAGGTTTCGGCCGCGTTTCTCGATGATGTCGAAGACGTGCGCACCCGCGCCATTGCCCGCCGCGAGAACCAGGCACCGCTGTCGGAGCTTGCCGATGGCCTGGCCGGGCGCACGCCGCAGCAGGCCGAGACCATGGTGCGGGCCTTCAGCACCTACTTCCAGGTGGTCAACATCGCCGAGCGCGTGCATCGCATCCGCCGTCGCCGTGACTACCAGCGCGCCGGTACCGCAGGTGCGCAGCCCGATGGCCTGCAGGATGCGCTGCAGCACCTGAAGGCGCAGGGCGTGGGCCTGGACGAACTGGCGCAGTGGCTCCCGCGTATCGACATCGAACCGGTGTTCACCGCGCATCCGACCGAAGCGGTACGCCGCGCGCTGCTGGAAAAAGAGCAGCTGATGGTGGCCAGCCTGGTCGACAACCTGGACGGCCAGCGCACGCCGGGCGAGGCCGCCGCCGATGCTGCGCGCTTCCGCATGGCGCTGACCGCGTCGTGGCAGACCACCGATTCCTCGCCGGTGCGGCCCACGGTGGATGACGAGCGCGAGCACGTCGGCTTCTATCTGGTGCAGGTGCTGTACCGGGTGATTCCGGTGCTGTACGAATCGCTGCAGCAGGCGCTGCGCGATACCTACGGCGAAGAACTGCCGCTGCCGCGCCTGCTGCGCTTTGGTACGTGGGTGGGCGGCGACATGGACGGCAACCCGAACGTGGATGCCACCACCATCCGCAATACGCTGGATGCGCAGCGGCAGGCCGTGCTCGGGCGCTACCAGAAGGAACTGCTGCAGCTGGCCAGCCTGCTCAGCCAGTCCACCGAGCGGGTGGGCGTGAGCGAGGCGCTGCAGGCGCGCGTGGCGCACTACCAGCAGCTGCTGCCGCAGGTGCAGTCGCGTCCGCGCCATGCCGACATGCCCTACCGCCTGCTCAACGACCGCATGCGCGCACGCCTGCAGGCGACGCTGGACGATGGCGAGGGCGCCTACGCCGGCCCCGCTGAACTGATCGACGACCTGCAGCTGATCCTCGACAGCCTGCGCGCCAATCGCGGCGAACATGCCGGCGGCTTCGCCGTGCAGCGCCTGCTGTGGCGGGTGAAGACCTTCGGCTTCCATCTGGCGCGGTTGGATGTGCGCCAGGAATCGAGCGTGCATGCGCGTGCGCTGGCCGCCGTACTGGGCGGTGAAGAAAGCTGGCAGGCGCTGGACGCGCTGGGCCGAGCGCGTCTGCTGGGCCCGCACGCCAGTGGCGAAGACACGCTGCCCAAGGGTGATGACGAGGGCAACCAGCGGCTGGATGCGGTGTTCGCTGCGCTGGCCGATGCGCGCGCGCGGCATGGCAGCGATGCACTGGGCAGCTACATCATCTCGATGGCACACGACCGCAGCGACGTGCTGGCGGTGCTGGCGCTGGCGCGTCGTGGTGGCTTGGTGGAAGAGAACGGATCAGTGCCACTGGATATCGCGCCGCTGTTCGAGACGGTGGATGACCTCAAGCGCGGCACCGCGACCCTGCGTGACCTGCTGGCCGACCCGATCTATCGCGCACACTTGCAGGCACGCGACGACGTGCAGATGGTGATGCTGGGCTATTCGGACAGCAGCAAGGATGGTGGCATTGCTGCTTCGCGCTGGGGCCTGCAGCGTGCGCAGGTGGAACTGCTGGAGGTGGCGGCCGAGGCCGGCATCCGCCTGACCTTCTTCCATGGCCGTGGCGGTTCGATCAGCCGCGGTGGCGGCAAGACCACGCACGCGGTCGATGCGTCGCCGCGCGGCAGCATCGATGGCCGCCTGCGGGTGACCGAGCAGGGCGAGGTGATCCATCGCAAGTACGGCATCCGCGCGCTGGCGCTGCGCTCGCTGGAACAGGCTACGGGTGCGGTGTTGCGCGCCAGCCTGCGCCCGCGTGCGCCCGAGCCGCGCGAGGATGAGTGGCGACCGGTGATGGACGTGGTGTCATCGGCCAGCAGCGAGGTTTATCGCGGGTTCGTTGGCCAGGCCGGCTTCATGGATTACTTCCGTACCGCCACACCCATCGACGTGATCGAGCGGATGACGCTGGGCTCGCGTCCTTCGCGCCGGCTCGGCCAGGACGCAGCGCTGGGCAACCTGCGCGCGATTCCGTGGGTGTTCGCCTGGAGCCAGGCGCGCGCGGTCATCCCCGGCTGGTACGGCGTGGGCAGTGGCCTGCAGGCGGCGGTTGATGCCGGCCACGAACAGACGCTGCGCGATATGGCGCGGGACTGGCCGTTCTTCCGCACGTTCCTGGACGACATCGCGATGGTGCTGTCCAAGGGCGACATCACCATCGCCGAGCAGTTCTCGCTGTTGTCGGGCGACCTGCACGGGCGCTTCTTCCCGCAGGTGCAGGGCGAACTGGAACTCACCCGGCACTGGCTGCTGGCATTGATGGACCAGCAGACGCTGCTGGACCACGATGCGCGGCTGGCGCTGTCGATCCGCCTGCGCAATCCCTACGTCGATCCGATCAGCGTGCTGCAGGTGGACCTGCTGCAGCGCTGGCGGGCCAGCGGACGCGAGGATGACGAGCTGCTGCGCGCGCTGGTGGCGTGCGTGAACGGTGTTTCGCAGGGCGTGCAGAACACCGGGTGAAATGCATCCGCCGGGCGTGGCCCGGCGAATTCGAAAGGGTAGTGCCGGCCGCTGGCCGGCAACCTCATGATGTTTGGCAGCACGCGCGAGGTTGCCGGCCAGCGGCCGGCACTACCGGTTTCGCGCTCAGTCTTCCGGCGACGGCGGATTCGATGCCAGCAGTTCCAGATGGCGCTGCTCCATTTCCTGGCGCAGCTGGCGGCGGATCTGCGCCGCGGCCTGGCGGCGCTTCTCGTCGGACGTCGCCGGCTGCAAGGGCGGAACCGGCGTCGGCCGGCCTTCCTCATCCACTGCCACCATGGTGAAGAAGCAGCTGTTGGCATGGCGCACGCTGCGCTTGAGGATGTCCTCGGCCACCACCTTGATGCCGATCTCCATCGACGAGGTGCCGGTATGGTTCACCGAGGCCAGGAAGGTGACCAGCTCGCCCACCGCGATCGGCTGGCGGAACATCACCTGGTCCACCGACAGGGTGACCACGTAGCTGCCGGCGTAACGGCTGGCACAGGCGTAGGCAACCTGGTCGAGCAGGCGCAGGATGGCGCCACCGTGGACCTTGCCGGAGAAATTGGCCATTTCCGGCGACATCAGCACGGTCATGGTCAGCTGGTGGGTTTTCAGTTCGGTCGACATGGGGCGATTGTATCGGCAACCGGGTAGCGCCGGCCGCTGGCCGGCAACCACGCGATTGATTCCGAAGGCCATGAAAAAGCCGGCCAGGGCCGGCTCTACCAAAAGCAGAAGGGCCGCGTGAGCGGCCCTTCGTGTTTCTTACTTCAGCTTCGCATCGGCGCGCAGGGCGGCGGCGCGATCGGTCTTCTCCCAGGAGAAGGCCGTGGCGTTGACGGTCTCGCCTTCGCCGTTGAGGTAGCTGAACTCCTTCGGCTTGCGGCCGAAGTGGCCGTAGGCCGCGGTCTGCTGGTACATCGGGTGCACCAGGTCCAGCATCTTGATGATGCCGTACGGGCGCAGGTCGAAGTGCTTGCGGATCAGCTTCTCGATCTTGTCGTCGCTGATCTTGCCGGTGCCGAAGGTGGTGACCGAGATCGAGGTCGGCTCAGCCACGCCGATGGCGTAGGAGACCTGCACTTCGCAACGGTCGGCCAGGCCGGCGGCAACCACGTTCTTGGCGACGTAGCGGGCCGCGTAGGCTGCCGAACGGTCGACCTTGGACGGGTCCTTGCCGGAGAAGGCACCACCACCGTGACGGGCCCAGCCGCCGTAGGTGTCGACGATGATCTTGCGGCCGGTCAGGCCGCAGTCGCCCACCGGGCCACCGATCTCGAACTTGCCGGTCGGGTTGATGTGGAACTTGGTGCCCTTGTGCAGCCACTTGGCCGGCAGCACCGGCTTGATGATCTCTTCGCGGACGGCCTCGATGAGGTCCTTCTGCTTGATGCCCGGGGCATGCTGGGTGGACAGGACCACGGCGTCGATGGCCGAGACCACGCCGTTTTCATAGCGCAGGGTGACCTGGCTCTTGGCGTCCGGGCGCAGCCACGACAGCGGCGAGTTCTTCTTCTTGCGGATCTTGGCCTGCTGCTCGACCAGGCGGTGCGACAGGTGGATCGCGGCCGGCATGTAGCTGTCGGTCTCGTTGGTGGCATAGCCGAACATCAGGCCCTGGTCGCCAGCGCCCATTTCTTCCGGCTTCTTGCGGTCCACGCCCTGGGCGATGTGCGGCGACTGCTTGCCGATCAGGTTCAGCACGCCGCAGGTGGCGCCGTCGAAGCCGACGTCGGAGCTGTCGTAGCCGATGTCCGTGATGACCTTGCGGGTCAGCGCTTCCAGGTCGATCCAGGCGCTGGTGGTGATTTCACCGGCCACAATGGCAACACCGGTCTTGACCATGGTCTCGCAGGCCACGCGGGCGCGCTGGTCCTGGGTCAGGATCGCGTCCAGCACCGCATCGGAGATCTGGTCGGCAACCTTGTCCGGATGGCCTTCGGAGACCGACTCGGAGGTGAAGAGATAGCTGGACATCAGGCGTAATATCCCTTGATTCGGATGGAAAGATGGGCGCGAATGATACACGGGGTGCGCCGCCTGTGCATTGTGAACCTGTACCGGTTGCCGGTGGTTAAGCCCGCGTAGGCCCGGCAGGGGCCGTCCGGCCGGGATTGGGGTCCAGCCTCGAGGCCCAGTGTTCCACCAGCGTGACAACGCACCGGCCTGCGACCGGCCTCGACTGTGCGGGCGACCCCGCCCGCGCCAGGACTGGCCAACCGTCATCGTTCTGCCCAAAAACCGCCATCTGGCTGCCGCCTGCCGGGCGCAGGCTGTCGGCCAATCCGGCCGCCGGGCATGAGTGGATCCGCCATGCAGGAACTTGAACAGCGTCTCCAGCAACGCTTCCCCGATTGGTTCCACGGCCGCCGGGGGCAACTGGCGCGGCCGTTGCTGCGCAGCGTCGGCCGCTGGTCGCGCTTGGACCAGATCGAAGCGTTCCTGCAGCGCAGTGCGGGATTGCGCGGATTCGGCTTCGTCGCCGCCGGCCTGGAGTTCATCGATGGCCAGTACCAGGTCGATCCGGCCGCGCTGGCGAAGATTCCCGCCACCGGCCGCCTGCTGATCGTCGCCAATCACCCTTCCGGAGCGCTGGACGCCCTCGCATTGCTGGACGCGGTCGGCCGCATCCGTCGTGACGTGCGTATCGTGGCCAACGATCTATTGGGGGCCATCGCGCCACTGCAGGACCTGCTGCTGCCGGTGCGCATCCTCGGTGGCAAGGCCCAGCGTGGCAGCCTGCATGCGGTCGAAGAAGCGTTGGCCGCCGAACAGTGCGTGATCGTGTTCCCGGCCGGCGAGGTCTCGCGGCTGTCGCTGCGCGGCATCCGTGATGGTCGCTGGCAGCGCGGGTTCGTCCGCTTTGCCCGTGCCGCCGGCGCGCCGGTGCTGCCGGTGCGCGTGGAAGCGCGCAATTCGGCGCTGTTCTACGGCGCCTCGACCCTGTTCAAGCCGGCCGGCACCGCGCTGCTGGCGCGCGAGATGTTCACCCGTCGTGGCCGTCCGCTGCGGCTGAGCATCGGTGAGCCGATGCAGCTGGGCAAGAGCGGTGACCCGGGCGCACAGCTGCTGGCGGTGCGCCGCGCTCTGTATGCGCTGGGCCGCAATGGCGCGGCCGGCAATGCCGCTGTCTTCGCAGGCCCCGAGCCGCTGGCGGCCCCGGTGCCGCCCTCGCAGGTCGCCGCGGGCATCGCGGCGGCCACGCAGTTGGGCCAGACCGCCGATGGCAAGCAGATCCTGCTGGCCACCTGTACTGCCGATTCGCCACTGCTGCTGGAGCTCGGTCGCCTGCGCGAGCTGACCTTCCGCCAGGTGGGCGAGGGCACCGGGCGCAGCCGCGACCTGGACGATTATGACCCGCAGTACGAGCACATCGTGATCTGGGACGCGGCCGCGCAGCGCATCGCCGGCGCGTACCGGATCATGCGTGGTGCCCACGCGTTGGCCCGGCACGGACTGTCGGGGCTCTACAGCGCGTCGCTGTTCCGCTATTCCGACGATGCCATCACCCACATCGCCGAAGGCCTGGAACTGGGCCGCAGCTTCGTGGTGCCCGACTACTGGGGCAGCCGCAGCCTGGACTACCTGTGGCAGGGCATCGGAGCCTACCTGCAGTGCCGGCCGGGCATCCGCTACCTGTTCGGCGCCGTGTCGATCAGCGCGGCGCTACCACGCGATGCGCGCGAGCAGCTGGTGGCGTACTACCAGCGCTATTACAGCGGTACCGCTGGCCTGGCCGAATCGAACCGGCCGTTCCAGTACTTCGCTGCACCGCCGAGTTTCGGCGAACTGGATGCAGGCGCCGCGTTCGACGTGCTGAAAGCCAACCTGGCCGCGCTCGGCACCGGCGTGCCGACGCTGTACCGCCAGTACACCGATCTGTGCGAACCCGGCGGTGCGCGTTTCCTGGCTTTCGGTGTCGATCCGGACTTCAGTGATTCGATCGACGGCCTGATCGAAGTGGACCTGTGCGCGATCCGGCCGAACAAGCGCAAACGCTACCTGCGCGACGCGGGGACGCCGGCATGAGCGCGCTGGCGAACCTGTCGCCGCACCGGCGCGCAGTGTTCGTCTCCGATGTGCATCTGGGTTCACGTCATTGCCATGCCACCGAGCTGGCACGGTTCCTCTCGCAGCTGCGCTGTGAACGGTTGTATCTGGTCGGCGACATCATCGACCTGTGGTGGATGGCGCATCGCCGCGCCAACTGGCGGCAGTCGCACAGCGAAGTCATCCAGGCCCTGCACGCGCTGCGCCGTGCAGGGACCGAGATCGTCTACATCCCCGGCAACCATGACGCATCGCTGCGCCACGTGTGCGGGGTGATGCTGCCAGCGATGCAGGTGCGCCGCCGCGCCATCCATGTGACCGCCGATGGCCGTCGCCTGCTGGTCGCGCACGGGGACGAGTACGACGGCGTGACCCACTTCGGCGGCCTACAGGAAAAGTTCGGCGACTGGCTGTACTACCGCATCCTGACCGGCAACCAGGCGCTGAACGCGGTGCGGCGCCGGCTGGGCATGCGCTACTGGTCGCTGTCGGAATTCCTGAAGAAGCGCAGCGGCGCCGCCGAACGCTACATCGAGCGCTTCGTGCAGGCCGGGCTGGACGACGTGCGCCGGCGCGGACTGGATGGCATCGTCTGTGGTCACATCCATCGCGCTGCGTTGATCGAACGCGATGGCCTGGTCTATGCCAACGACGGCGACTGGGTGGAGAGCCTGACCGCACTGGCCGAAGACCACGATGGCGCGCTGCGCCTGCTCGACCACAACGGCCAGACGCTGGTGGAACTGCCGGGCGCGCGGATGTCGCAGGCGGCGTAGCCTGCCTTTTGTAGAGCCGAGCCCATGCTCGGCTGCCGTTGCACGCAACGAAGAGCAGCCGAGCATGGGTTCGGTTCTACATGCACCGCCCGCAAGCCGCTAGCATCGGCCCATGGATTCCCTGACCCAGATCGTGCTCGGCGGCGCCGTCGCTGCTGCCATCGCTCCGCCCGGCCATCGCCGCGCGGCCCTGCTGGCCGGTGCCGCGCTCGGCACCCTGCCGGACCTCGATGCCCTGTGGTTGGGCTTCACCGCCGCCGACCCGGTGGCGAACATGATCGAGCACCGCAGCTTCAGCCATTCGCTGCTGGTGCTGCCCTGGGTAGCGGCGCTGATCTGGTGGTTGTTCAAGCGCTTCGGCAACGGCCGTGTCGCGCAGTCACCGGCGCGCTGGTTCTGGGCGATCCAGCTGGCGCTGGTCACCCATCCGCTGTTGGATGCGTTCACCGTCTACGGCACCCAGCTGTGGTGGCCGCTGCGCCCACACCCGACCATGGGTTCCAGTGTCTTCATCATCGATCTCGGCTACACGGTGTGGCTGCTGCTGGGTTGCGTGCTGGCCTGGTTTGGCCGCGCCCGCCCCTGGGCTGGCAAAGTGCTGGGTGTGGCGTTGCTGGTCAGCAGCGCCTACCTGGGTTGGGGCCTGATCGCAAAGGCCCAGGTCGACCGTGCTGCCCAGCAGAGCCTGGCGGCGATGGGCCTGGGCGATGCGCAGCGCTTCTCGGTGCCGATGCCGTTCAACACCCTGCTGTGGCGCGTGGTGGCGATGACGCCGAACGGCTACGTGGTGGGCGACCGCTCGCTGGTGGCTGACCATGGGCCGATGCAGTTTGAAGGCCACGCGTCCAACGTGCAGGCCTTGCGCGAAGCAGGGGGCATCCCGGCGGTGCAGCAGCTGACGTGGTTCAACCGTGGCTTCATGCGTGCGCAGGTGGTGGACGGGCGGCTGGTCCTGAGTGACCTGCGCATGGGGCTGGAGCCCGACTACACCTTCAACTTCGCCGTGGCCGAGCAGGTCGACGGGCAGTGGCGGCCAATCACGCCCGAGCAGGTGCGGACGGATTACAGCAGTCCCGCCGCGCGTGCTGATGCCGGTCGCCGGTTGGCGGCGATGTGGCAGCGGATCTGGCATGCGCCCGTAGCCGGTGCCGTTGAGTAGATCCACGCCATGCGTGGATGAAGGGACATCGGCGCTGGCAGCCACGCATGGCGTGGCTCTACGGGCAGTGCCGCATCGGCTCAATACACCGTGGCGCGGCCCTGCACGAACGAATAGAAGAACACCGCGTTCGGGTCGTTCTGCACCAAGCGGAACTCGCGACGCATGCCTTCCACGGTTTCCTCGTCCACCGAGCCTGCCTGCAGCAGCTGGTCGGCGGCCGACAGCAGCAGCTGCTCCCAGAACGCGATCATCGTCTTGCGGCGTGCCGGTTCGCGGTTGTCCAGGTGGATGGTCTTGATCTCGGTATGCACGTCGCGGAAGCCGCCGGCCAGCAGCAGGTTGCCCAGCTTGGCACCGACGAACGGGTCACCCCCGTGGTCGTACTGGAAATCGTTGAACGCCATCCAGTAACGCCAGATGTGCGGCGAATACGGGTCGAGCAGGAACGAGGCATTCATCACCTCGGTGATGAACACCGGCGAACCCGGTGCCAGCACCCGGCGCACTTCACTCAACACACGTGCGGGTGACGGCACGTGCTCCAGCACCCAGCACAGGAACGCCGAATCGAAGCTGCGTGCCTCGAACGGCAGCTCGCCGGCATCGGCCTGCTGCAGGGTATAGCGGTCGCTGCACCACGGCGTGCGCGCCAGGTTCTCGCGCGCGGTGGCCAGCTGCGTTTCGCTCAGATCCACGCCGGTCACGTGCAGCTCGGGGAAGCGGCGCAGCAGGATCTCGGTCTGCGCACCGACGCCGCTGCCGACTTCCAGCAGGCGCCGCGCGCCGCTGTAGTCGATCTGGCCGAAGATGCTTGATTCCAGCAGCCGGGCCTGGGTCATCAGCCGTTGCTGCTCGGTGCCGGAGAACCCGTGCAGGTAGGTCGGGGAAGAAATCGGCGGGGTCATGGGGGCGGGCTCTTGTAGCGTCGAGCGTGATCAATGGAAGGGGCGCGTAGAGTCGAGCTTGCTCGACTGTTCAGAAAACCGGTCGAGCAAGCTCGACTCTACGGTGTGGAGCAGTCGAGCAAGCTCGACTCTACGGATCAAGGCAGTCGGGCGGGTTACGAGGGGCTGGCGCGGTCAGGCCGCCGAAGACAACTCCGGTTCCCCGGCGATCAGGCGGTCGAAGTATTCAGTGGTCAGCGCGATCTGGCTCTGCGGGTCTTCGGCACGATTGACCACCGCGCGGAAGGCGGCATTCTCCGGCCGGTCCTTGGCATACCAGCCCAGGTGCTTGCGCGCGATGCGCACGCCCTGCAGCTCGCCATAGAACGCATGCAGCGCGTGCAGGTGGCCGAGCAGGATGTCGCGCACTTCCGCCAGCGACGGCGGCGGCAGTTCCTGACCGGTGGCCAGGTAGTGCGCCACTTCGCGGAAGATCCACGGCCGGCCCTGCGCCGAGCGGCCGATCATCACCGCATCCACGCCGGTTTCCTTCAGGACATAGGCCGCCTTCTGCGGCGAATCGATATCGCCGTTGGCGATGACCGGAATGCGCAGCGCGGCCTTGATCTCGCCGATCGTGGCGTACTCCGCCTGGCCGGTGTAGTGCTGGTCGCGGGTACGGCCGTGCACCGCCAGTGCCGCGATACCGCTGTCCTCGGCGATGCGTGCGATCAGCGGGCCATTGCGATGGTCGCAGTCCCAACCGGTGCGGATCTTCAGCGTGACCGGCACGTCCACCGCGTTGACCACGGCCTCGAGGATGCGCGCCACCAGCTGCTCGTCGCGCATCAGTGCCGAACCGGCCCAGGCGTTGCAGACCTTCTTGGCCGGGCAGCCCATGTTGATGTCGATGATCTGTGCGCCGTGGTCGACGTTGTAGCGTGCGGCCTCGGCCAGCTGCTGCGGCTCGGTGCCGGCGATCTGCACGCTGATCGGAGCCGGTTCGCCGTCATGGTCCATGCGGTGGATAGACTTGCGCGTGTTCCAGAAGCGCGGATCACTGATGGTCATTTCCGAGGCGGCCAGACCCGCGCCCAGCCGTTTGCACAGCAGGCGGAAGGGTTTGTCGGTGACGCCGGCCATGGGCGCCAGCACGACGTTGGGGGCAATGGTGTACGGGCCGATCTGCATGCGCCCATTGTAGGGCGCGGGCGGCGCTACGGCCGTGTCAGGCTGGCCCCGGTTCAGGCCGATCGGCACCGACCTCATGCCGTACTGGCATCAGCAGATGCTTGACGGTTGCTTCCGCCGCCCCCAAGGGCGGGCGATGGTGGGCGGCTACCCCAGGTCCTGCCAGGCCTGGCCGGTACCCAGCGCGAAGGCCAGCCCCAGGCTGAGGCAGGCCAGTGAACTGACCACCCAGAAGCGCAGGCCGTTGTAGCCGGGCCGTAGCAGGGCCAGCGCGAAGCCGATCGCCGCGCGCAGCAGCAAGAGCAGGGCGATGCCCGACAGCACCAGACGGCTGGCCGGCAGCGGCGAATGCCAGCCCGCGGCTGCCAGTGCGTACAGCGTCCAGGCCACCAGCACGGCAGTAATGCCGGCGGTCATCAGCGGCGGCCACCAATGCCCAGCCTGTGCCAGCCGGACCATGCGCTGGCCAGCACCGAAGTACCTGTACCACGCGGCGCCGAAGGCAATGCAGCCGATATGCAGCAAGGCTGCGATGGCACTACCGGCGGCGGCAACCAGCAACCAAGGGAATCCGTCCATGTCCTGCCCACGCTGAAACGCTGCGCGGATGGTGGGTGAGGGGCCGGATGCGGGCAATGCGACCGGCAGTCGCAGCCGTTCGATGCGACCGCTGCTGATGGCGCTGCGCTCAGCGCGGCGGATCGATCTGCAACCCGGCGCCGAGACGGTCCAGCGTCACGTCCACGCGTGGCAGCCGTTGCCGGCCCTGCGGCCACAACAGGCGCAGCGGCAGGCCGCGGCAGTCCAGCGACGGCAGGATCGAGACCAGGCTGCCGCGCGCCAGCGCGTCATCGACCAGCCAGGTGGCCAGCTGCGCGATGCCGAAGCCGGCCTCGACCGCCGCCACCTGGGCCTCGGCGCTGCCAACCACCAGGCGCGCGCGGGCCTGCAGCGGTGTAGTGCGCTGACCGCCATCGGCCACCTGCCACGGCCCGATGCTGCCGTCCGCGCGTCCGAACAGCACTCCGTCATGCCCGGCCAGCTCGGCGGCCGAGCGGGGCTGGCCATGCCGGAGCAGGTAGGCCGGGGAGGCGCAGAAGTGCAGGCATTCGTAACCGAGCAGGCGGCTGCCCAGCGTGGCGGGCAGCGGCTCGGGACCGCCGATGCGCACGGCGAGGTCGACGCCGTCCTCGGCGAGGTCGCTGAAGCGGTCGCTGAAGGTCACCTGCGGATGCAACTGTGGAAACTCGGCGGCCAACTGCAGCAGCAACGGCCAGACTTTGAGGCGCCCGAAGGTGGCCGGCGCATCCACCCGCAGCCGGCCCACGGGCGCGTCTGCGTGCGACACCAGCACCGACTCGGCATCGGCCAGTTCGCCCAGCACCCGCACGCAGGTGCGGTAGAAGCCCTCACCGGCCTCGGTCAGGCGAAGGCGGCGCGTGCTGCGTTCGAACAACCGCGCGCCCAGGCGTGCCTCCAGCCGTGCGATGGTCTTGCCCACCGCCGAACTGGTCAGGTGCAGGCGTTCGGCGGCGGCAGTGAAGCTGCCGGCATCGGCGGTGGCGACGAAGGCCTCGATGCCGCGCAGGCGCTCGGTGGGAAGCATGGGGAATTTCTGTCCGGAATCGATGGAAAACATAGCAGTAATCGGAATCAAGGGAGGAAATAGGCTGGCGGCCCCTGTTCTGATGCCCGCTCATGTCCTCCCTCGATTCCGCCGTGGCCGCTGTCCACGCAAACGCCCGCGCACGCCTTTCGGTCGTCCTGCTGGCGGTGTCCGCCTTCGTCATCGTCACCACCGAGTTCCTGATCGTCGGCCTGCTGCCCGCGCTGGCGCGCGACCTTGGCCTGGGCATCGCCCGAGCGGGGCAGCTGGTCACCTTGTTCGCGTTCACCGTGATGCTGGCCGGGCCACCGTTGACCGCGCTGCTGTCACACGTCGGCCGGCGCCGCCTGTTCGTGGCCATCCTGCTGTTGTTCGCGGGCTCCAACGCGCTGGCCGCGATGGCCACGCAGCCGTGGCTGCTGGCGCTGGCGCGGGTGCTGCCGGCACTGGCCCTGCCGGTGTTCTGGGGCACCGCCAGTGAGACTGCTGCGCAGCTGGCCCCTGCAGGGCAGGGCGGTCGTGCGGTCGCGCGGGTCTACCTGGGTATCACCGCCGCAATGCTGTTCGGTATCCCACTGGGTACGTTGGCCGCCGACGCCCTCGGCTGGCGCGGCAGCTTCTGGCTGTTGGCGGCCCTGTCGCTGTTGATGGCGGGCGCGCTGGCGTTGTGGATGCCGGACACCGTGGCCGGACCGCGGCGCGCGCTGGGCGAACAGGCACGAGTGCTGCGCCAGCCGCAGTTGCTGGGCCATGTGCTGCTGTCGGTGCTGGTGTTCACCGCGATGTTTGCTGCCTATACCTACCTGGCCGATGTGCTGGAGCGGCTGATGCAGGTACCGGCGGCACAGGTGGGCTGGTGGCTGATGGGCTTCGGAGCTGTCGGGTTGATCGGCAATGCACTGGGTGGGCGCTGGGTCGATCGTGCGCCGCTGGGCGCGACCCTGGTGTTCTGCGCGGTGCTGGCGCTGGGCATGCTGGCCAGTGTCGGGCTGGCCGGCCACGGCACGTTCGTGCTGATCGCACTGGCCCTGTGGGGTGTGGCGCATACCGCATTGTTCCCGCTGTGCCAGGTGCGGGTGATGCGTGCGGCGCCCCAGGCGCAGGCGCTGGCGGGAACCGTGAATGTGTCTGCGGCCAACGCCGGCATCGGCCTGGGCGCGCTGCTGGGAGGTGGGGCCATCGAACGCTTCGGGCTTGCCTCGCTGGGCGTGGTGGCTGCTGCCGTGGCGCTGCTGGCAATCGTCGCGGGCCTGCTGCTGCGGCGGCTTGCCCGGTCTCGCTCATCCACGCATGGCGTGGATCTGCCTCATTGAAAGGCAAACAAAAAAGCCCGGGTGTCTGCACACCCGGGCTTCTTCATCCACGCATGGCGTGGATCTACTTTGCTTCAGCGTCGGCCGGGGTGAAGCGCGGCATCGCCGCTGCAGCGCCTTCCTTCTCGGTCGAACGACCGGCGAACTGGTTGGCGAAGCGCACGTGGCGGGCGAACGGGGCGTCGGCCACCTGCGCCAGCGACGCGGCCAGCGCACCGTTGAAGGCGTCACCGGCACCGGTGGTGTCGATCGCCTGCACCTGTTCGGCACCCACGCGGTAGTACGCCTGGGTATCGCCGCGCAGGTTCTCGTCGGCATGCGACACGAACACGCCCACCGAACCCAGCGTGACCACCACGGTACCGTTTCCGACCAGCTTGCGGCACAGCGCGTGCAGGCTGGCGCCATCCAGCGCGGCGACGTCGTTGGCATCCACGCGCTCACCGACATGGCGGCCGAGCAGGGCGGCGAACTCGGTCTCGTTCGGGGTGATCACATCGGCCAGCTTGAGCAGGCCGATGGTCGAGGGGGCATCGGCCGGTGCGGTGTTGAGCACGGTGGTGACGCCGGCCTCGCGGGCCGTGGCCAGCGCCGCTTCAATGGTCTGCACCGGCGATTCCAGCTGCACCAGCACCACCTTGGCGCCGGTCAGCAGGGCCTGCTGCTGTTGCAGGAAGTCGGTGCTGAGCGCGGCGTTGGCCCCCGGGCCGATCACGATGGTGTTGCGGCCACGGACATCGACGTAGATGCCGGCGGTGCCGGTCGGTTCGCTGCTGGCTTCGGCGATCAGCCCGAAGCCGTCCTGCGCGGCCAGCTCACGGGCGGTGGCGCCACCGGCGTCGTCGCCCAGCGCACACACGAAGTGGGTGTCGGCACCGGCGCGACAGGCCGCCACGGCCTGGTTGAAGCCCTTGCCACCGGGGCCGGTGCTGTAACGGCCGGCAATGGTCGCACCCGGTGCCGGCAGCGACTCGCACCGCCACACGTGATCGACATTGAAGGAACCGACGACAACGACACTGCTGCTCATAGGGAATCTTTTCTCAACCAAGGGTTCAACTGAAGTGCGTCAGCACGCCGGCGATGGTCGCCGTCATGAAGGTGGCAATGGTACCGCCCAGCACGGCGCGCAGGCCGAACTTGGCCAGGTCGTGGCGACGTTCCGGGGCCAGGCCGCCGATGCCGCCGATCTGGATCGCGATCGAGCTGAAGTTGGCAAAGCCGCACAGCGCGTAGGTCGCGATCAGGCGACCTTCCTCGGACAGGCTCACGCCGGCGATCTGGCCGTTCACGATCTGCGACAGCTCGGTGTAGGCCACGAACTCGTTGATCACGACCTTCTGGCCGATCAGCGAGCCGACGGTGGTGGCATCGGCCCACGGGGTGCCGATCACCCAGGCGATCGGGGCCAGCACGTAGCCGAAGATGGTCGACAGGTTGGTCGGCTTGCCGATGGCAGCGGCCAGGCCGGTCACATCGCCGATCCAGGTCAGCGGTGCGTTCAGCAGCGCGATCAGGGCGATGAAGGCCAGCAGCATCGCGCCGATGTTCAGCGCCAGCTTCAGGCCGTCACCGGCGCCGGCAGCGGCCGCGTCGATGATGTTGCTGGAGGTCTTTTCGACTTCCATCTTCACCGTGCCGCGGGTCAGCGGGGTGCCGGTTTCCGGGATCAGCAGCTTGGCCACGACCAGGGTGGCCGGGGCCGCCATGATGCTGGCTGCCAGCAGGTGCTTGGCATAGAAGGCCTGCTGCGCCGGATCACCGCCGCCAAGCATGCCCACGTAGGCCGCCAGCACGCCGCCGGCGATGTGCGCCATGCCGCCGATCATCATGGTCAGCAGCTCGGACTGGGTCATCTTGGCGATGTACGGGCGCACGGTCAGCGGCGCCTCGGTCTGGCCGATGAAGACGCTGGCGCAGACGCTGGTGGTTTCAGCACCGGACACGCGCATCACCTTGGTGATCGACCAGGCCATCACGCGCACGATGCCCTGCATGATGTTGAGGTGGTACATCACCCCCATCAGTGCAGAGAAGAAGATGATGGTTGGCAACACCTGGAAGGCGAAGATGAAGCCGTAATTCTTGGTGTCCATCAACGAGCCGAAGATGAAGCCCGAGCCCTCGTTGACGTAGCTGAGGATCTTGACGAAGCCCTTGCCCAGCGCGTCGAACACGTCGCGCCCGCCCGGCACCAGGATCACCAGCGCCGCAAAGGCGATCTGCAGGGTGATACCGGTGGCAACCAGCTTCCAGTCAACCGCGCGCTTGTTATTGGAAAACAACCAGGTGATGCCGATCAGCACCGCCAACCCGAACAGGCCGAAGCCGATCCTGCCCAAACCTTCGACCATGTGAGTGACTCCCCTGGGGCGTCGCGAAAAACGGGAAGCCTAGTGCAGGGCAGGGGCCGGGGCAAGAAAAAGCAGCGTGCGCGCGGCCATCGGTGCCGATCAGGCCAGCAACGGCAAGGGCTTGCGGCTGGCGGCGGCAGGTAGAATGGGGTTCGATCCCGGCCCGGATGCGGGCCCGCAGCAGGAGATTCGCATGCAATACCGTCGCCTGGGCTCCACCGGCCTGCCGATTTCCGCCTTGTCCTTCGGCGCCTGGGTGACCTTCGGCGACCAGGTCCCGCGCGATGAGGCCCGCAACCTGGTGGCCGCCGCCTGGGATCATGGCGTCAACTTCTTCGACAACGCCGAGGGTTATGCCAACGGTCGTGCCGAACAGGTCATGGGCGATGTGATCACCGACCTGCGCCTGCCGCGCGACGGTTTCTGCGTGTCCAGCAAGGTGTTCTTCGGCAGCGCCAAGGACCCGCGGCCGACCCAGCGCGGGCTGTCGCGCAAGCACGTGACCGACGCCTGCCACGCCGCACTCAAGCGCCTGCGGGTGGACTACCTGGACCTTTATTACTGCCACCGCCCGGATCCGGACGCGCCGATCGCCGAGACCGTGCATGCGATGGATACCCTGGTACGGCAGGGCAAGATCCTCTACTGGGGCACCTCGGAGTGGTCGGCGGTGCAGATCCAGCAGGCGCTGGACATCGCCGAGGCGCACAACCTGCAGGGCCCGTCGATGGAGCAGCCGCAGTACAACCTGCTGCACCGCGAACGGGTCGAGGTCGAGTACGCGCCGCTGTATGCCGGTGCCGGCCTGGGCACCACCATCTTCTCGCCGCTGGCCTCGGGCCTGCTCAGCGGCAAGTACGACCAGGGTATTCCGGCCGATGCGCGGCTGGGCCGCGAGGGCATGGAATGGCTGCAGGACCTGGTACTGGGTGCCGACGCCGGGGCCCGCCTGGCCCAGGTGCGCCGCTTCAGCGAGGTGGCGCGCGCGCTGGGACACGCCCCGGCCACGCTGGCCATCGCCTGGTGCCTGCGCAACCCGAACGTCTCCAGCGTGATCCTCGGCGCCAGCCGGGTCAGCCAACTGCTGCAGAACCTGCAGGCACTGGACGTACTGGAGCAGGTTGACGCGGCCGGCTGGGCCCAGGTCGAAGCCGTCTTCGCCTGAACCCCGGGGCCGACCGGGCCTCGGGGGCCTCGGTCGGGCCGGCTCGGGCTCGGGCTCGGGCCTCGGTAGAGTCGACTGTTAGTCGACTGCTTCGAGCAACAGCAGTCGACTAACAGTCGACTCTACACACCTGCGTCGCGATTTAATTGATGTGGTCTATCGAATTTCAGAATTCGATCATTAATCTCATCAATGAAATTGAGAATGGTTGTTGATTGTCAACTGAGAATCATTATCATTTAACTCGTCCCTCGCACGAGTCCAGATGCTCATGAATGCTCAACCTGTACTGCTGCGCCCCGAAACGCTGACCCTCCGCGATCGACCGGTCCGCGTCGTTCCGCCGGAAGAGGTCATCGACAGCGAAGCCCTACTCAAGGGCCGTCGTGAAATCCTGATCCAGCACGGCGACCGCTTCTATCGCCTGCGGCACACCAGCAACGACAAGCTGATCCTGACCAAGTAATCGCGGCCTGGTCGCCCGCCTCCCTCCCTCCTGCCGGCAGCGCCGACAGGGTGGGCGACCCGTCCGCTCCCGCTCTCTCCCCCTCGGTCTACCGCGTGCACCTTCCGGGTGTGCCGGTAACCGGGGGTTCCCCTGCCTGACCGAACGAACCCGATGACCCGCCATACCGCCCTTTGCCTTGCTGTCTGGATGGCGCTGCCGCTGTCCGCCCACGCTGCTGCCACTGCTGCCCCCGATGCGCGCGAATTCGATCGGGTGCAGGTCACCGCCACCCGCACCGAGCGGGCCGTGAGCGACGTGGCAGCCACCGTGGATGTCATCGACCGTGAGCAGATGGACCGGCACCTGGTGCAGGACATCAAGGATCTGGTGCGCTACGAGCCGGGCCTGTCGGTCACCCGCAGCGCGACCCGCTTCGGCCTGGATGGTTTCCGCATCCGTGGCCTGGACGGCAACCGCGTGCGCATCCAGACCGACGGCATCGTCATGCCGACCCGGTTCGACATCGGTTCGTTCGCCAGTTCCAACCGCAACTTCACCGACCTCGATACGCTCAAGCGCGTCGAGATCGTGCGTGGACCGGCCAGCTCGCTGTACGGCTCCGACGCACTCGGTGGCGTGGTCGCGTTCGTGACCAAGGACCCGGCCGACTACCTCAAGGACGGCAAGAACAGCTACTTCGGCCTGAAGTTCGGCTATGACGGTGAGTGGAAGGGCCTGCTCGGCGGTGCCACGGCCGCCTTTGGTGGCGACCGCTGGAGCGGCCTGGTCAACGTCAACCACCACCAGGGCCAGGAAACGGACAACAAGGGCACGGTACGCAGCGACAACGACACCCGCACCGCGTCCAATCCGCAGGATCGCGACGGCCGCAGCCTGCTCAGCAAGCTGGTCTATGCACCCAGCGAAGACCAGCGCTTCCGCTTGACCGTGGAAGGCAACGAAGACACCACCGATACCAATGTGCTGTCGGCGATCGCCAGCGTTGCACCGCGCCCCGGCGCGATGGCAGCGGCCACTGGCATGAAGTCCCACGACACCCAGAAGCGCAACCGTGTGTCCTTCGCCCACGAGATGGATGCGCTGGACCAGCCGTTCGCCGACAGCCTGCATTGGCAGGTGTACGCGCAGAACAGCGAAACCCGGCAGCAGACCGACGAGACCCGCACCGACGGCACCCGCCGCCACCGCGTGTTCTCCTTCGACCAGCATGCCTATGGCCTGCAGGCGCAGTTCAACAAGGCGTTCACCACCGGCAGCGTCGAGCACGCATTGACCTACGGTTTCGAAGGCACCCGTACCGAGATCCGCCAGAAGCGCGACGGCTATCAGGTCAGCAAGGCGGGCGTGGTCAGCAACACGGTGCTGCCGGACACCTTCCCGGTGCGTGACTTCCCGATCAGCAAGACCACCGAGCTGGGCCTGTATGCACAGGATGAGATGCGCTTTGCCGATGGCAGGCTGTCGCTGGTGCCGGGCGTGCGCGTGGACCGCTACGAGCTGAAGCCGGAAGTGGACGGCATCTTCGCCGAAGACAACCCGACCACGGCCGTGGCGCAGCTGAAGAAGACCAGCGTGTCGCCGAAGCTGGGCATGGTCTGGCGCTTCACCGACGAATGGTCGCTGTTCGCCGGTTATGCGCGTGGCTTCCGTTCGCCGCCGTACAACGACGTCAACATCGGCCTGACCAACGTCGCCTTCCGCTATACCGCCATCGCCAATCCGGACCTGAAGCCGGAAACCAGCGACGGCTACGAACTGGGCCTGCGCTTCATCGCGCCGGCGGCGTACGTCAGCGTCAGCGGCTACTACAACGACTACAAGGATTTCATCCAGTCCAACGTCGATACCGGCCGCAACGCACAGGGTTTGACCGTGTTCCAGTCGCAGAACATCGCCGACGCGCGCATCTATGGCGCGGAAATGAAGGCCGGCATCGAGTTCGGCGAACTCAGCCCGGCGCTGAAGGGCTGGGCGCTGCGCAGTGCGTTGGCATGGTCGCGTGGTGACAACCGGACCGATGACGAACCGCTGGCCTCGGTCGATCCGTTGCGTGGCACGCTGGGCCTGATGTACGACACCGACACCTGGGGCGTCGAACTGGCCGGTACCTTCGTGCAGCGCAAGAAGCGCCTGCCGCCGCCTGCTGCGCAGACCAATCCGAACGCACCGGCGCCGTTCGTCTACCAGCCGGCCGGCTACGGCGTGCTGGACCTGATGGCGCACTGGAACTTCGCACCGGGTGCCATCTTCAATGTCGGCGTGTTCAACCTGGCCGACAAGCGCTACATCGAATGGTCGTCGATCACCCCGAGCCTGATCACCAATCGCGCACTGAGCGATCGTTTCAGCAGCCCGGGCCGCACCTTCTCCGCCAGCCTTGCCGTTTCCTGGTGACCTCATGAGCCGAGCACTGTCCGCACGCAGGAATGACTCCATCGCCGCGCCGCACAGCGCGGCCTGGCCGACCCCGGCACAGCTGGCTACGCTCGGCACCGTGTTGTGCCTGTACCACGCCGACGGCAACGAGCTGGGCGGCTGGCGCCAGGCCGTACGCGTACACGCCTGCCAGGGCGTGGACAGCGAGGGCCTGCGCGAAAGCCTGTGCTTCCTTGATGGCCGCGGCCGCTGCGTGTGGCGCCTGTACCTGCTGCCCGACAGCGACTTCCTGGCCTGGGACCGGCTGGTGGCCGCGCTGCCGCCGGGACCGGAACATGACAGCGAGGCGAGCGTTGGCGAACGCCTGTGGCGGCGCCTGGCCGGCCATCTCGGCGGCCAGCGCTGGCGCCTGTGCGCGCTGCGCCTGCACGCCGCCGACGACGGCCGCACCCTGGCTGCCAGCCTGTCGACCCTGTCCTCGCTGGGCGCGGCCACCGCGCGCCGCATCGCACGCCTGGAAGGTGCCGAAGGCGAGCTGGCGATCGACGACTGCTGCTGTGCCGACGCCGCCCGGCGCCCGGCGCCGCGGATCCCCGGCGACCTGCCGCTGATCCGCCTGTGACCCTCTCCTGATGGAACGCCCGTTGGCCACGGATGGCCCCTCAATGAATCTGCAACCCCGAAGGAAGACCCCGATGAAGCTCCAGACAGCCAGCGCCATGCTGCTGCTCGCCGCCAGCGGCGTGGCCAGCGCGCAGCCCTCCGATATCGCCCGCGACCACGACAGCATCCTCGCCATGCAGGGTGAGTACACGGTGGACTTCGCCTTCGACGAGACCGTGCTGCTGAAGCCGGGCTACGAGCGTGCACCGGCGATGCGCAGCGGCGGCAGCGAAGTGGTCATCGTGGTCGAGGACACCCCGAAGCGCATCGTGCTGCAGCACCTGCTGCTGGACGAGAAGAGCGGCCACATCACCAAGCACTGGCGGCAGGACTGGGTGTACGAAGCACCGAACCGTTTCGAGTTCAGTGCCGACCAGACCTGGAACGTACGCAGCATTCCGGCGGCGGTGAACCAGGGCGCCTGGACCCAGTGCGTGTACGAAGTGAGCGACGCACCGCGCTACTGCGGCACCGGCACCTGGACCTACACCAACAACGTGCCGAGCTGGACCAGCGATCTGAGCTGGCGCCCGCTGCCGCGCCGTGAGTACACCAAGCGCAGCGACTACAACGCGCTGGCCGTGATCAACCGCCATACGCTGACCCCGAACGGCTGGACCCACGAACAGTTCAACACCAAGGTGCAGCGCAATGCCGATGGCAGCCAGGTGGAGATCGCACGCGAGTTCGGCTTCAACGACTACGTGAAGACCACCGAGGTCGACTTCACCCCGGCGCGCAACTACTGGAAGGCTACTGCCGGTTACTGGGCCAAGGTGCGCCAGCGCTGGGACGGTTTCCTCGGCCAGGCCCCGGGCGTGCACCTGAAGACCAAGATCGACGGCATGGCGATGATCATTCCGCTGTTCACCCAGGCCGAAGAGATCCAGTCCGGCAAGAAAGTGAAGGACAAGCAGATCGACGAAGTGTTCGCCAAGTACGTGGAAAAGGCCCGGTAACGCCGGGCCGCAACCGCATCCACGCCATGCGTGGATGCACTGCACTCAGGAGGCCGGACCACCCAGGGTGGTCAGGTCCAGACCCGCATCCTGGAAGGTACGCAGGGTGGCCTGCAGGCTCGCCTCGTCATCGCGGGTGCGGACGCCCATGACAGCTTCGTGGCAACGCACTCGATCCGTACTGCAGGCGCTCCGGTCCGGCAGCAGCAGCGCAGTTTGCGAGACCAGGATCGCCATGTGCGCCACTTCCTTTCTTGGCTTCGGTTGCCCCTGGTAGAACCGGTTGAACTCCGCGCGCAGGTCGGCCATCACCTCGGCATCGGTGCGCGTGCGTGACACGCTGGCCGGAACCAGATAGGTCGGGTGGCCCTCGTGGAAGGCTTGCGCCTCGTCGGCCAGCACCGTTTCCAGTATGAAGGCCTGCACCGGATCCGGGGCGTGGCCAGCCGCGGTGCGGGCGCCTGCGGGTGGCAACGCGGCGAGCAGCGGGACGCCGACGAGAAGGATGCGCAAACAGAATCCATGTTTCATTTCTACTCCTTGAACATCAGAAATGCTGCCACCACGATCAACCCGAACGCGGCGTAGTGGTTCCACTTCAGCGGCTGGCCCAGGTAGAACGCGGAAAACACCGCAAACACCAGCAGCGTGATCACTTCCTGCATGCCCTTCAGCTGCGGCGCCGAATACACCGCGCTGCCCAGCCGGTTGCCCGGCACCTGCAGGCAGTATTCGAAGAAGGCGATGCCCCAGCTGACCAGGATCACCATCATCAACGGCGCGCTCTTGTACTTCAGGTGGCCGTACCAGGCGAAGGTCATGAAGATGTTGCTGCCGAGCAGCAACAACACCGGGTACAGGTAAGCAGCGAACGACGTGCCGGGCATCCGGGCGATCTCATCGGGTGGGGCGCGCAGCATACAGCCGGCCCCACCCGCAGCGTGTCACGGCCGCGTCAGGCCTCGCGCAGGGCCAGTGCCGGCGGCGTATGCAGGATCGCCCGCGTACCCCACCAGCCCGCCAGCAGGCTCAACCCGATGCCGACCACGCCGCCGATCAGCAGGCCCGGCCACGGCGGCAGCAACGGCAGCTCGAACACCTTCTGCGAGACCGCCACGCCGATGGCGGCCGCCGCGCCCACCGCCAGCATCGCCGCCAGCGTGCCCAGCGCGCCAAATTCCACCAGCACCGCGCCGCGCAGCTGGCGCCGGGTTGCGCCCAGCGTGCGCAGCACCGCGCTGTCGTAGCGGCGCTCGCCAGCCGTGGCCTGCAGCGCAGCCAGCAGCACCAGCACGCCGGCCAGCAGGCTGAATACCATCACCAGCTGCACCGCCTGCGCGACCCGGTTCATCACCTCGCGTACCTGCGAAATGACCGCATCGACATCCAGCAGCGACAGGTTCGGCTGTTCGCGTACCAGCGCACCCAGGCCCGCCGCCTTGCCGGCCGGCAGATGGAACGCCGACAGCAGGTTGTGCGGCGTATCGCCCACCGCGTTGGGATTGAGCAGCACGAAGAAGTTTGGGCGGAAGGTGTTCCAGTCCGCCTTGCGCACGCTGGTGACGGTGAACTCGCGTTCCTGTTCGCCCACGGCAATGGTGATGCGGTCGCCCGGGTACACGCCGTAGCGCTTGGCCCAGCCGATCTCCACCGAGGCTTCCGGCGCGGTGCTGTCAGCCTTCCAGAACGTGCCGTTGACCAGCGTGTTGGCCGGCGGGAAGGTGCTGCGCCAGCTGAAGTTCAACGGCCGGTTCTCGTCATCGTCGTCGCGCTGGCCTTCGCCCTGTGCCGGCTGGCCGTTCTGCTCCGGTGTACGGTCCACGCGCAGCGGGGGTTTGCCGTTGATCGCGATCAGGCGGCCGGTGGCCATCGGTTCGACGCTGGCATCGGCCGCGCCCAGCCCCTGCAGTGCGGCCAGCACGCTGTCGCGCTGTTCGGGCTGGATGTTGATCAGGAAGTAGTTCGGTGTATCCGCGGGCAGGCGTTCGCGCCACTGCTGCAGCAGGCCGGGGCCGGTCACCGCCAGCAGCAACAGCGCGCACAGCGACAGTGACAAGCCCACCAGCTGCATCACCGCCAGCATCCGGCGCCGGGTCAGCGCCGCCAGGCCCAGCCGCCAGTGGCCGTGCAGATGGTGCTGCAGGCCGCGCAGCAGCTGCAGCAGCACCAAACCGACCACGCCGGCCGCCACCGCCAGCCCGCCCAGGCCGCCCAGCACCCACAACGCCAGCTTGAGGTCGCCGGTGACCTGCACCGCCAGCACCAGGCTGGCCGCCAGCGCCGCCACATAGGCCAGCAGTGAGGCCGGTGGCAGGGTGGCGAAGGAGCGGTTGAGCACGCGCATCGGCGGCACGCCGCGCAGGCGCAGCAGCGGCGGCAGGCCGAAGCCGAACAGCAGCAACAGGCCGATGCCGGCGCCGGTCAGCGCCGGCATTGCCTCGGGCAGCGGCAAGCGCTGCGGCACCAGGCTGCCCAGTACCTGCACCAGGCCTTCCTGCGCAGCCATGCCCAGGCCGATGCCGAGTGCGCAGGCGGGCACTGCTAGCATCAGCAGCTGCAGTGCCAGACCGGACAGGATGTCGCGCTGGCGCGCACCCAGGCAGCGCAGGATCGCCACCTGGTCGATGCGGCGCAGCGCGAAGCGGTTGGCCGCCAGCGCCGTGGCCACACCGGCCAGCAATACCGCCAGCAGCGCGCTCAGGCCGAGGAAGCGCCCGGCAAGATCAAAGGCCTGGCGCACGCCGCGCTGGGTGTCGTCCACGCTCAGCAGGCGAAGGCCCTTCACCTGCGGCAGCAGCCATTGCCGCAGCGCGGCGATCTGGTCGGCTGCTCCGGCGAACATCAGCCGGTAGTTGATGCGGCTGCCGGGGCCGAGCAGTCCGGTGCCCTCCACATCGGCGCGGTTGACCAGCAGGGTGGGGGAGAGGGTCAGCAGGTCGCCGCCGGCATCCGGCTCGGCCTCGATGATGCCGGCGATGCGCAGCGTGCCGGCGCCGAATTCGAGGTCATCGCCGGCCTTCAGCCCCAGCCCCTGCAGCAGGCGCGGGTCGGCATAGGCCTGGCCCTTGGGCGGCATGCCGGCCTCGGCGATCAGGGCGCCGCCGGGTGTGGCCCGCACCCGCAGCGTGCCACGCAGCGGATAACCCGCCTGCACCGCCTTGATGCTGGCCATCTGGCTGGCATCACCGTTGAACAGCACGCTGCCGAAGCTGGCGATGCGGGTGTATGCCAGTCCACGCCGCTGCGCCTCGTCGGCGAACGCCTGCGGCGGGTCATCGCGCCCGGCGATGCCGAGGTCGCCACCGAGCATTTCCGCCGCGCTGCCGGTCAGTGCCAGGTTGACCCGGTTCACCAGCGTGCCGACCGCGGTCATCACCGCCACGCCCAGCACCAGTGCGGCGAACACGGTCAGCAGGTCGCCGGCCAGCGCCTCGCGGCGCAGCGCGCGCCACGCGTGCCGCAGCAGGTTCATGCCTGCGCCCCGCGCTCGACCGGCAGCAGCTGGCCGTTGTCGATGCGGTGGATGTACTGGCAGCGCTGGGCCAGGCGCAGGTCGTGGGTGACCAGCACCAGGGTGGTGCCGCTGCCGGCGTTGAGTTCGAACAGCAGGTCGCTGATGTGCTGGCCGGTGGCATGGTCCAGCGAGCCGGTCGGTTCATCGGCGAACAGGATGCGCGGGCGGGTGACGAAGGCACGTGCCAGCGCCACGCGCTGCTGCTCGCCGCCAGACAGCTGGCGCGGGTAGTGGCGGGCACGATGGGCCAGGCCGACCTGGGCCAGCACTTCATCGACCCGCGCCCGGTCTTCGCGCCCGGCCAGTTCCAGCGGTAGCGCGACATTCTCGGCGGCGGTCAGCGCTGGCAGCAGGTGGAAGCTCTGGAACACGAAGCCGACCTCACGCGCGCGCAGCTGGGCCCGTGCTTCCTCGTCAAGGTTTCCCAGGTCGTGCCCGGCCAGGCTGATGCGGCCGCGGCTGGGCAGGTCCAGCCCGGCCAGCAGGCCGAGCAGGGTGGTCTTGCCGGAACCGGAGGCGCCGACGATGGCCGCGCTGGTGCCTTCATGGACGGTCAGGGTGATGTTGTCCAGTATGTGGACTTCACCCTCCGGGCCCTGCACGGATTTGCCGACCTGGTCGACGGCGATGGCAACGGACGCGCTGCGGGGGGACAGGCTGTCGATGAGGAGACTCCAATGCGCAAGACGGGATGGAGCCGGCGAGCCGGCGTGATGATGGTGCTGCTGCTAGGGTTCCTGCTGCTGCCCGGGCTGGCCTGTGCCAAAGGTCCGGCCGGCACTGTGCTGGTCCTCGGCGACAGCCTCAGTGCAGCCCACAATATCCCCGCCGACGCCGGCTGGGTCAGCCTGCTGCAGCAGCGGGTCAGGCAGCAGTCGAAAACCCCGGCGCGCATCGTCAACGCCAGCATGAGCGGGGAAACCACCGCCGGCGCGCTGACCCGCCTGCCGGGCCTGCTGGCGAAGGAAAAACCGGCCGTGGTGGTGATTGCCCTCGGCGGCAATGACGCACTGCGCGGGCTGACCCCGGCGCAGGTGCAGGGCAACCTGGAAAAGATGGTGCAGGCCAGCCAGAAGGCCGGTGCCAAGGTGCTGCTGCTGGGCATCGACGTGCCGCCCAACTACGGCCCGGCCTATCGCCAGCGCCTGGCGGCGGCCTACAAGGCGCTGGCCACGCAGTACAAGGTGCCGCTGCTGCCCTTCCTGCTGGAGGGCGTGGCGCTGCAGCCGGGCATGATGCAGGCCGACGGCCTGCACCCGACCGCACAGGCGCAGCCGAAGGTGCTGGACAACGTCTGGCCGCTGCTGCGCCCCCTGCTCTGAACGATTTACATCCCTCTTGACGGAACTTCACATCGCGTCCACCGTCGATCCGGCATGTTTCACAAAGCTGAAGTTAGAGGGAATCACATGCGTCAGACGAAGGAGACCTCCGGCTTGGTGCTGGTGGTCGAAGACAACCGCAACATCTCCGAGATGATCGGGGAATACCTGGAAGGTCGCGGCTTCGAAGTCGACTATGCACAGGACGGCCTGGATGGCTACCGCCTTGCGGCGGAAAACAGCTATGACGTCGTGGTGCTCGACTTGATGTTGCCGCGCCTGGATGGCATCGAAGTGTGCCGTCGCCTGCGCAACGATGCGCGCAAGTCCACCCCGGTGCTGATGCTCACGGCACGCGACACGCTGGACGACAAGCTCACCGGCCTCGGTTTCGGCGCCGATGACTACCTGACCAAGCCGTTCGCGATCCAGGAGCTGGAAGCCCGCCTGCGCGCGCTGATCCGCCGCGAGCGTCGCCAGGTCGGTTCGGAAGTGCTGAAGGTTGCCGACCTGGTGCTCGATCCGGTCAGCATGCGTGCCACCCGTGCCGGTACCGAGCTGCAGCTGTCGCCGATCGGCCTGCGCCTGCTGACCATCCTGATGCGCGAATCGCCGCGCGTGGTCACCCGCCAGGAGATCGAACGCGAGATCTGGGGCAACGGCCTGCCGGATTCGGACACCCTGCGCAGCCACCTGTACAACCTGCGCAAGATCATCGACAAGCCGTTCGACCGTCCGCTGCTGCATACCGTGCAGAGTGCCGGCTACCGCATTGCCGACATCGCCCAGCCGATGGCCTGAGCAGGCCCGCGCCGGTGCAGCCGCAGGCCGGGCCGGGCTGCGGCCGGGCACACGGGCAGGGGATGACCGTCCGGCAGCGCCGCCGGTCATCGCCCGTGCATCCCAACGGCGCGGTGCGCTGCCTATAATCGCAGCGCTCTGACCGGGACCCCGCAATGCCGCACGGCCTGCCGCGCAAGATCCGTATCGCTTTCATCCTGCAGGCAGTGCTGGCCAGCCTGGGCATCCTGCTCGGTGCGTGGCTGGTTTCGCTGGTGATCAAGCACAGCCTGGTCGGCGCCGCCCTGCGCGAGGAGGCGGCGTACTTCTGGACGCTGCACGAGGCCTCGCCGGTGCAGCCGCCACCCAACACCCAGAACATCCGTGGCTACCTGCTGGAAAGCGGGCAGTCGGCCCTGTCGTTGCCGGCCAACCTGCGCAACCTGGAGCCGGGCTTCCACGAACTGCGTGGGGACGACCAGCTGGTGCTGGTCGATGTGCGCCCGGCCGGCCGCCTGTATCTGGTATTCCTGCGTTCGCGCGCGGAGATGCTGGCGTTCTGGTTCGGCATCGTGCCGGTGCTGCTGACCCTGCTGGCGGTGTATGGCGCCAGCTGGGTCACCTATCGTGCTTCCAAGCGCCTGGTGTCGCCGGTGAACTGGCTGGCGCGGCGCGTCTCACGCTGGGACCCGGGCCACCCGGAGGCGGCCGACCTGGAGCCGAACAAGCTGCCGGCGGACATGCAGGGCGAGACCCGGCAGCTGGCGGCCGCACTGCATTCGCTGGCCAACCGGGTCAGCGCGCATGTGGCGCGCGAGCGCAATTTCACCCGTGATGCCAGCCATGAGCTGCGCACGCCGCTGACCGTCATCCGCGTCGCCAGCGACATGGCACTGGGCGATGACAGCCTGGAGCCGCGCCTGCGCCGCAGCCTGCAGCGCATCCAGCGTGCAGGCCGTGACATGGAGGCGGTGATCGATGCCTTCCTGATCCTGGCCCGCGAGGCCGACGTCGAGCCCCAGGTCGAGCTGTTCGACGTCAACGACATCGTCCGCTACGAAGTGGACAACGCCAACGAACTGCTGGGTACGCGCCCGGTGTCGGTGCATTTGCACAGCGATGGCCCGGTGCAGCTGCATGCGCCGCCGCGGGTGCTGCAGGTGGTGGTCAGCAACCTGGTGCGCAACGCCTGCAGCTACACCGATGAGGGGCGCATCGACGTGCATGTGCACAACGACCGGGTGGTGGTGCGCGATACCGGTATCGGCATGTCGGCCGACGCGCTGTCGCGGGCCTTCGAGCCGTTCTACCGCGCCGAGCCGAGCCGCCCGCAGGGCACCGGCCTGGGCCTGTCGATCGTACGCCGGCTGTGCGATCGCTTCGGCTGGAAGGTCAGCCTGGCCAGCGAGCCGGGTCAGGGCACCGAGGCCACGGTGATCTTCCGGTAGAGGGATTTTGCCGGGCTGCGCCCGGCACCCGCCGAGGCAACATCAAAAGCGGGCATTCCGTGGAATGGCGGGGCGGTGTGGGTTTGCAGGACACGCCGTAAACCCGTCCATGGGGGCTCGATGGCGCCATCCATGGCGCCAACGGTCCTGCAAACCCGCACCGCCCCGCCTTCGACAGTTTCCCGCGATCCGCAGTAGATCCACGCCATGCGTGGATGGGGTTGCTCAGTTGCAGTGGACCTTCGGCGCCAGCGCCCTGGTCCAGATCGCATAGCCGGCCGGAGTCATGTGCAGCATGTCCTCGCGGAACAGCGACGCATCCGGCTGGCCATCGGTGCCGAGCATCGGCGTGTAGACGTCGGTGAAACCGGTGTTGGGCAGCTTGGCCAGGGCGGCCTTGATCAGCGTATTGGCTTCGTTGATCGCCGGCAGCAGATGCGCACGCGACGGGCTCGGCTTGATCGACAGGTACTCGACCCTGGTCTTCGGCAGGTCGCGATGCACGCGCTGCACGAAGGCAACCACATCGTCGCGCACCTGCACGGCACTGCGGCCGCTGTTGAGGTCGTTGTCACCGGCGTAGAAGAACACCTTGCACGGTGCATACGGCACCACGATGCGGTCGGCATACCAGGTGCTGTCGCGCACTTCCGAACCGCCGAAGCCGCGGTTGAACACCGGCTGGCCGGGGAAGTCGGCTGCCAGGCCTTCCCACATGCGGATCGAGGAGCTGCCGATGAACTCGATGCCGCCCCGTGGCGGTGGGTTGGCCTGGTCGGCGTTGGCGAAGTGGGCCATGTCGCCGGCCCAGGCCACGTTGGAGACCTGCTCGGGCACGCGCGGCGGCTTGGCCGGGCTCAGCGCCTGGGCAAGCGGTGCGGCGGTCAGCAGGCCCAGCATCAGCAGGCAGGTACGGCGACGGGACATCAGGCGCTCCAGCAGGGAAGTGGGAAGCCATCATAGAAGCTGGGGCGGGCCGGGGCTTGCCCCTGGCAGTCCATTCACCTGGCCGGTGCCGGGATGCGGCTGGCGGCCTTGTGGCAAAATGGCGGCCATCTGCCTATCCCTGTGCACCCATGATTCCCTGCCGTGCGTCTGAGCGGTCGCTGCGCCGCGCCCCTGTTGCTGGATGTTCCACCCGTGGCTGATCAGTTCGGCCATCTGCCCCGCGGCCCGCGCCGCATCTTCCAGGCCGCCCGCTGGTCCTGGCAGGGCCTGCGCGCCGCCTGGCTGCATGAGTCCTCGTTCCGGCTGGAGGTCTACCTGCTGATCCTGCTGGCCCCGGTCGCGATCTGGCTGGGCCAGACTCCGGTCGAGCGCGCGCTGCTGATCGGCTCGATGCTGCTGGTGCTGGCGATGGAACTGGCCAACTCGGCCATCGAAGCGGTGATCGAACGTTACGGCAGCGAGATCCACGAGCTGGCCGGCCGCGCCAAGGACATGGGCTCGGCGGCGGTCTTCGTGCTGATGATGAACGTGCTTCTGTGCTGGGCGCTGGTCGTGGTCCCGCATGCAATGGCCGGCAATTACGGCTGATCCCCATTCCCCCTTGTTGAAGACTTCCCATGTCCCTTGAGTTTCTTGCCGATCCGAATGTCTGGTTGACCCTGTTCACGCTGAGCGCGCTGGAAATCGTGCTCGGCATCGACAACCTGGTGTTCATCTCCATCGCCGTCAGCAAGCTGCCAGAGCACCGCCGCCCGTTCGCGCGCCGGCTCGGCATCGCGGTGGCCTGTATCACCCGTATCGGCCTGCTGGTATCGCTGGCGTACCTGGCGCACATGCAGGCGAACCTGTTCACCGTGGCCGGCATGGGCATTTCCATCCGCGACCTGGTGCTGATCGTTGGTGGCCTGTTCCTGATCATCAAGGGTTGGATGGAGATCAGGGAAATGATCACCGGTGGCGAGGATGAAGATCCGAGCACGACCAAGACCTCGGCCGTGTTCGGCTACGTGATCGCGCAGATCGCGGTCATCGACATCGTGTTCTCGCTGGACTCGGTGATCACCGCGGTCGGCATCGCTGACCACGTGCCGGTGATGGTCGCCGCGATCCTGCTGTCGGTGGCGGTGATGCTGCTGGCCGCCAACCCGCTGGGCCGCTTCATCGACGCCAACCCGACCGTGAAGATGCTGGCGCTGGCCTTCATCCTGCTGATCGGTGCGGTGCTGATCCTGGATGGCCTGGACGTGCACATTCCCAAGCCTTACATCTACGCCGCCATGGGCTTCTCGGTGCTGGTGGAGTGGCTGAACCTGCTGATGCGCCGCCGCGCACGCGAACACCACGTGCCGGGTGCCGGCGACTGGTAAGCGCGCCGCTGGCGTGTGAGTTCCTCAGAACCCCCGGCCTGGCCGGGGGTTCTGCGTTGTGGGGGCGAGGTCGGCTCTGCAGCTGCGCTGCGGTTTTTGCACCTGCAGCGGGGTTCCGGCCTCCACTTGTGAACCAGGATCAACAGTGTTTTCCCGGGGCGAGGCTTAATCCGCTACAGCAAAGCGCGCAGGCTACGCACTCCCGATTCCCGCCCCCAGGAAACCCTCCCATGAATTCCAGAGCCGCCTTGCTGGCGCTTGCCGTCGGCGCCTTCGCCATCGGAACCACCGAGTTTGCGCCGATGGGCCTGTTGCCGGTCATCGCCGACGGCGTGGGCGTGGGCATTCCCACCGCTGGCATGCTGATCACCGCCTACGCCGTGGGCGTGATGCTGGGTGCCCCGGTGATGACCCTGCTGATGGGCCGCTTCGGCAAGCGCACCGCGCTGATGCTGCTGATGTCGATCTTCGTGGTCGGCAACCTGCTCTCGGCACTGGCCCCGAACTACGGCCTGCTGTTGCTGTCGCGCCTGATCACCAGCCTCAACCACGGTGCCTTCTTCGGCATCGGTGCGGTGGTCGCCGCCAGCCTGGTACCGAAGGAAAAGCAGGCCGCCGCCGTGGCCACCATGTTCATGGGCCTGACCATCGCCAACATCGGCGGCGTGCCGCTGGCCACCTGGGTGGGCCAGCAGCTGGGCTGGCGCCTGTCCTTCGCCGGCACTGCGGTACTGGGCCTGATCGCGATCACCGCGCTCGGCTTCGCGCTGCCGGCGTCTGCGCCGGGACCGCGCCCGGACGTGCGCCGCGAACTGAAGGCGATCCTGCAACCGCAGGTGCTGCTGGCGATGGCCACCACCGTGCTTGGCGCCGGCGCGATGTTCACCCTCTATACCTACGTGGCACCGGTGCTGACCGAGCTGACCGGTGCCTCCAATACCTTCATCGCGATGTCGCTGGCCCTGATCGGCATCGGCTTCACCCTCGGCAACGGCATCGGCGGGCGCATGGCCGACTGGTCGCTCGATGGTGCCACCCGCATCCTGCTGGCCGTCCTGGCGGTGCTGATGTTCGTGCTGCCGCTGGCCTTCATGAGCCACGCCACCGCGGCGCTCGGCGTACTGCTGTTCGGTGCGGCGACTTTCGCCCTCGTGCCGCCGCTGCAGATCCGGGTGATGCAGGTGGCGAGCGAGGCGCCGGGCCTGGCGTCGTCGATCAACGTGGGTGCGTTCAACCTGGGCAATGCGGTGGGTGCCGCGCTGGGTGGTGCGGTGATCAGTTCGGGCCTGGGCTATGCCGCGATTCCGGTGGCCGGTGGCCTGCTGGCGGCATCGGGGTTGCTGCTGGCATGGCTGGGGCGTCCGCGCACTGCGGTGGCTGAGGCTTGCTGAGTGATGTGGGGTTCCGGCAGGGCTTGCAGCCCTGCACCCGCTGCAATCAACGTCAACGTCAACGTCAACGGCAAAAGCCTGCATTCCGTGGGGTGGCGGGGTGGGTCCGGTTGAGGGGGACGCTGCAAGTACGTCCATGTAAGCTCGGTCGCCGCATCCATGCGGCTCACGCCCCCTCAACCGGACCCACCCCGCCTTCGACAGTTTCCCGCGATCGGTCGGAACGGCGTTCTGCTTTGGTAGGTGTCGACCTTGGTCGACACGAATGCCTGAAGAACCGCGTTTTGCTTTTGATTTTTCTTTTGATCTTCCCGCGGTGCGCAGGAAATTGTCTGTGGCCGGGAGGGTGGGTTGGCTGGGGGCGTGAGCCGCATGGATGCGGCGATCGAGCTTACATGGACGTACTTGCAGCGCCCCCCAGCCAACCCACCCTCCCGGCCGCCCCCGATAACGCTTCCTCGCCAACCACCGCGGAGGGGGCGGCGCCCGATGGCCGGTCTTTCACCCGAACCGTGGCATGCTCGGTGCCCAGTCCACCCGGAACCTCCGCCATGCGCCTGTTCACCCGTGTCCTGCCCCTGATGCTGCTGGCCTCCCTGCTGTCCGGCTGTGGCTACAACGCCATCCAGCAGAAGGATGAAGCGGTCAAGGCCAGCTGGTCGGAGGTCATCAACCAGTACAAGCGCCGCGCCGACCTGGTGCCCAACCTGGTGCAGACCGTGAAGGGCTTCGCCAGCCAGGAAGAGCGCGTGCTGACCGAAGTCACCAACGCCCGTTCGCGTGTCGGCCAGATCAACGTGAATGCCGACGACGAAGCCTCGCTCAAGCAGTTCCAGCAGGCCCAGGGCGAACTGGGCAGCGCGCTGTCGCGGCTGCTGGTGGTGACCGAGAACTACCCGGAGCTGAAGTCCAACCAGAACTTCCGCGACCTCCAGGCACAGCTGGAAGGTACCGAGAACCGGGTCACCGTCGCCCGCGGCCGTTACATCCAGCAGGTGCAGGACTACAACACCTACATCCGCTCGTTCCCGCAGGTGATCACTGCCAAGATCTTCGGCTACAAGACCAAGCCGAACTTCACGGTGGAGAACGAGGCGCAGATCTCCAACGCGCCGGCGGTCGATTTCGGCAACGCGCCGCAGCAGCAGCCGGCACCGCAGCCGGGGACCTGATCGATGCGCCTGGCCACTGCGCTGCTGGCCCTGCTGCTGTGGCTGCCGCTTGCCGCGCAGGCACAGCAGCTGGCGCCGGTTCCTGCGCTGGATTCGCCGGTGGTCGATACCACCGGCACGCTGGATGCCACGCAGAAGCAGGCGCTGGTGCAGCAGGCGATCGAACTGCAGCAGCGCAAGGGCAGCCAGCTGCAGGTGCTGGTGGTGCCCACCACCCAGCCGGAAGACATCGCGCAGTACACCACGCGGGTCTTCGACCAGTGGCAGATCGGCCGCAAGGGCGTGGATGACGGCGTTCTGCTGGTGGTGGCCAAGGACGACCGGCGCGTGCGCATCGAGCCGGGCTACGGCCTGGAAGGCGCAATTCCCGATGCCATCGCCAACCGCGTCATTCAGGAATACCTGGTGCCGCGCTTCCGCAGCGGCGACTACGCCGGTGGCATCACCGACGCCACGGCGGTGCTGGTCAAGCTGATCGACGGGGAAACGCTGCCGGCACCGGTCAGTGGCCATCGCGGGCGTGAGCCCAGCGGTGGTGGCGATACCTGGTTCCTGGCGCTGTTCATCGGTGTGTTCGCCGGCAGCATCCTGCGTGGCGTGTTCTCTCGCGTGCCGCGACCGCTGCGTGGCCTGCTCGGCGGTGCCGGTGCGGCGCTGGCGGCGTTCCTGTTCACGTCCACGCTGCTGGCCAGTGGCCTGGCAGGCGTCGTAGGGCTGATCGTGGCCATGCTCTCCGGCCACCCGGGCCGCTTTGCCGGTGGCGGTGGCTGGGGCGGTGGCAGCTGGGGCGGCGGAGGCGGCTTCGGAGGAGGCGGTGGATTTGGCGGTGGCGGCGGCTGGGGCGGTGGTGGTGGCCGCTCCGGCGGTGGCGGTGCTTCGGGGGGCTGGTGATGATCCAACGACTGTGTCGGCATGTGTTTTCGCCGTCGGTACGGCGCGCGTTCCCGCCGGCCACGCTGCAGGCGATCACCGAGGCCATCGCGGCCGGTGAGCAGCGCCACGGCGGGCAGGTGATGTTCGCGGTGGAAGCGGACCTGCCGCTGGCCGCGCTGTGGCACAGGGTCACCCCGCGCCAAGCCGCCGAGCATGCGTTTGCCCGCCTGCGCACCTGGGATACCACCCACAACAACGGTGTGCTGATCTACCTGCTGTTGGCTGACCACGCCATCGAGATCGTTGCCGACCGTGGCCTGCAGGGCCGGGTCAGCCCGGCGCAGTGGCAGCGGGTCTGCACCCACCTGCGCGAGGGCCTGCGTGGTTCCCATCCGGTGGAAGCACTGCAGGATGCCATCGACGAGGTCTCCAGCCTGATCGAAGGGCACTTTCCGGCCTCGACGCGGTCGAACGATGACGCGTTGCCGAACTCGCCCCAGCTCCTTGGTTGAGCCGGGGCGGCACTGGCCCGAGAATAGGCGTTCAACCGCAAGGCACCTTTCATGATCTATTTCCACGACATCGACCCCATCGCCCTCTCGCTGGGGCCGATCAAGGTGCACTGGTACGGCATCATGTACCTGCTCGGCTTCACCGCGGCCTGGCTGCTGGGCCGCAAGCGCATTGCCGACGGGCGCCTGCCGGGCGTTGATGCCAACGGCTTCTCCGACCTGCTGTTCTACGCCATGCTTGGCGTGGTGCTGGGCGGGCGCATCGGCTACATGCTGTTCTACGCGCTGGGCGATTTCCTGCACAACCCGCTGCTGCTGTTCAAGGTGTGGGATGGCGGCATGAGTTTCCACGGCGGCCTGCTGGGCGTGATTGCGGCCTGCTGGTGGTGGTCGCGCAAGCACAAGCTGCATTTCTTCGACACCATGGATTTCATGGCGCCGCTGGTACCGCTGGGCCTGGGCTTCGGCCGTATCGGCAACTTCATCGGTGCCGAGCTGTGGGGCAAGTACACCGACGGTACCTGGGGTGTGGTGTTCCCGTCCGGCCTGCCGGCACCGCTGAACCAGCTCGACCACGCCACCCTGCAGGCGCAGTTCGCCACCGGGGCGTTGAACCAGTTCGCCCGCCATCCCTCGCAGTTGTATGAAGCGTTGCTGGAAGGCCTGGTGATGTTCGTGGTGCTGTGGGCCGTGTCGTCCAAGCCGCGCCATCGCTATCTGGTCGGCGGCCTGTTCGCGCTGATGTACGGCCTGTTCCGCTTCGCGGTGGAGTTCGTGCGCATGCCCGACAACGGCGTCTACGTGGCCTTCGACTGGCTGACCCGTGGCCAGATCCTCAGCCTGCCGCTGATCGCTTTCGGCCTGGTGCTGCTGGTGATGTCGCGCCGTGCGCCGGTACTGCAGCCGCAGCTGCCGGTGGCTGCCGAGGGCAAGGCATGAAGGCTTACCTGGACCTGCTCTCGCATGTGCTCGAGCACGGCGCCGAGAAGAGCGATCGCACCGGCACCGGCACCCGCAGCGTCTTTGGCTGGCAGATGCGTTTCAACCTGGCCGAAGGCTTCCCGCTGGTCACCACCAAGAAACTGCACCTGCGCTCGATCATCCATGAGCTGCTGTGGTTCCTGAAGGGCGACACCAACATCGGCTACCTGAAGGACAACCAGGTACGGATCTGGGACGAGTGGGCCGACGAGAACGGCGACCTCGGCCCGGTCTACGGCAAGCAGTGGCGCAGCTGGGCCACCGCCGACGGCGGCGAGATCGACCAGATGCAGTGGCTGGTGGACGAGATCAAGCGCAACCCCGATTCGCGCCGGCTGGTGGTCAGCGCCTGGAACGTGGGCGAGCTTTCGCAGATGGCGCTGATGCCGTGCCACAACCTGTTCCAGTTCTACGTGGTGGACGGCAAGCTCAGCTGCCAGCTCTACCAGCGCAGCGGCGACATCTTCCTCGGCGTGCCGTTCAACATCGCCAGCTACGCGCTGCTGACCCACATGGTGGCGCAGGCCACCGGCCTGGGCGTGGGTGATTTCGTGCATACGCTGGGCGATGCGCACCTGTATTCGAACCACTTCGAGCAGGCGCGTGAGCAGCTGTCGCGTGAACCGCGCGCGCTGCCGAAGTTGTGGTTGAACCCGGAGGTGACCGATCTGTTCGGCTTCCAGTTCGACGACATCCGCATCGACGGCTACGATCCGCACCCGACCATCAAGGCACCGGTGGCGGTATGAGTACCCGTCTGATTTCCAGCGGCCTGCTGGCGCTGTGCGGCATGCTGCCGCTGGCCATGGTGCAGGCCGGACCGGCCGATGCGCTGTCGTTGGCCCGGCAGGTCAATGAGCAGATCGTGCACAAGCACATGCGCGAGGAAGTGCAGGCGTTCGCCGGGGCCTTCAACGGCAGCACGATGATGCCCCAGGATGTGCCGGAAGGCTGCCGGGCGCAGATGCGTGAGGCGGTAACCGGCATGTACACGGCGATGACCGAGCATCTGAAGGCTGGTATCGAGGATCCGGCCTATCAGCGCACGCTCGAGCAGCAGCTTGCCACCGTCTATTCCAGTGACCAGTTGCAGGCATTCCTGGCACGCCGTGCCAGCACCGACACTGCCGCGTTGTCGGCAGACATCCTGTCAGGGCCGGGCCTGAAGGACATCGAAGAAGCGCAGAAGCAGAAGATCCTCGGTGGCCTGGATGAGCAGTCCACGTCCAGCCCTGCGCTGGCGGCGGCGTTGCGGGCCGCCAGTGCCGCCAACGCTGCCTGCGAACGCCTGCAGATCGACGCCGGTTGAGGAGGTGGTAGCAATGAAGCTGTCGATGATCGTGGCGCTGGACCGCAACCGTGGCATCGGCCAGGGCAATGCCATGCCCTGGCACCTGCCGGATGATTTCAGGCACTTCAAGGCGCTCACCCTGGGCAAGCCGATCCTGATGGGGCGCAAGACCGCCGAGTCGATCGGCCGCGTGCTGCCGGGGCGGACCAACCTGGTGCTGACCCGCAGCGGCCAGGTGCCGTTCGAGGGCATGCGGGCGGTGGCGTCGCTGGACGAGGCGAAGGCGATTGCCAATGGCGAGGGCGCCAGTGAGCTGTGCATCATCGGCGGCGGCGAGATCTTCCACCAGCTGCTGGACCAGGCCAGTGACCTGTACCTGACCTGGGTGGATGCCGAAGTCCCCGCCGATACCCATTTCCCCGAAGTGGACGTGCAGGACTGGCGGGAAGTGAGCAGCGAGCCGCACCCGGCCGACGAACGACACGCCTACGCGTTCCGCTTCGTGCACTACGTGCGCCGCTGATCGCAACGCATCTGTAGAGCCGAGCTTGCTCGACAGCTCTTGGCGGATACACAGGGCATAGTCGAGCAAGCTCGACTCTACGGCCCGGGCATCCGGTAATGCCCGATGATGGCGTGCTGGAACAGCAGGTTCTCTTCGCGCGTGCCGCGCGCGATGTTGTGCAGCACCAGCGGTGTGCCATTGGCCAGGTGGCGGTCGGAGACGATGCCCACATGCAGCAGGCCGTTGCCGTTGAGCTTCCAGGCAACGATGTCGCCGGCCGCGTAGTCGGCGGCGGCGGCCGTGATCGGCTGCTGCCAGCCCTGTCGCTCGAACCAGCGCATCAGGTTCGGCACGCGACGATGATCGATGTTGCGATCCGGCCGTGACAGGCCCCAGATCGCGGGATAGGCGCTGAAATTGCCGCGCATGTCTTCATGCACCTGCGCCTGCAGGTCCAGGCCCTGGCTGCGCAGGGCACGCACCACTACGTCGGTGCACACACCGCGATCAACCGGGACGTCTCCGCCGGGATAGGCCAGCACCTGATAGGCAGGGTCGTAGCGGGTGGTGACACCGATCTGCGCGCGCGCTGCAGCCACCAGTGGCGGCGATGGCGCCTGCGGTTGCGATGGCGTGTGGCCGGTGTTTCCGCCGCCGGTGGGGGCAGGGGCAGAAGTGGGCTGGCAGCCGCTGGCCAGGGCCAGCGTCAGCACCATCCATGGTGCCCAGCCGCGCCGCGTCATGCCTGCGGCGGGGGACTGCTGTTGCCGGGGCTCGCAGAGCCACCACCGCCACCACCACCACGGCGGCGGCGACGGCGCGGGCCGCGGTTGCCCGGGGTGGCGGCCGGAGCGTTGCCGCCGCCCTGTTCCTTGCCCTGCGCCGATGCAGCCGGGCGCTCGTGCGTCGGTCGCGCCGGCGGGCGGGCGTTGGGCACCGGTGCCGGCACATCGCGGCCCGGTACCTGCACTACACGCAGCTCATCGGTATCGAGCTGGATCGCGGTGAGCTTGCCGCCCCAGACCGCGCCGGTGTCGATGGCGTGCACGCCCTGGGTGATGGTCAGGCCCAGCGCCGACCAGTGGCCGCAGACGACCTTGAGGTCACGCTCGACCCGGCCCGGCACTTCGAACCAGGGATACAGCCCCTGTTCCTGCGTGCCCGGCGTGCCCTTGTCCTCGATGCCGATGCGCCCACGCGGGGTGCAGTAGCGCATGCGGGTGAGCACGTTGATGATCGCGCGCGAGCGGTCATAGCCGGACAGGTTCGGTGCCCAGCTCGGCTTGTCGCCGTACATGTTGCGGAACAGCTTGCGGTAGCCGGCGCCGTGCAGCTGCACCTCGACCTCGGCGGCATGCTTCTCGGCCATCTGCGTGGTCCACTTCGGCGCCAGGCCGGCGTGCACCATCATCCAGCCCAGCTCGCGGTCCACGTGCACCAGCTTCTGCAGGCGCAGCCAGTCCAGCAGTTCGTCGCGGTCCTCGGCCTGCACGATGCGCAGCAGGTCCGGGTTGACCTTGCGCTGTTCCTCTTCGGTGCGGGCACCGACGGCCAGCAGCGAAAGATCATGGTTACCCAGCACCACCACGCTGTGCTCGCGCAGCGAATGCACCAGCCGCAGCGTTTCCAGCGACTGGCCGCCCCGGTTCACCAGGTCGCCGCAGAACCACAGGGTGTCCTGCGCCGGGTCGAAGCGGATCTTCTCCAGCAGTCGCTGGGTGACGTCATAGCAGCCCTGCAGGTCGCCGATCGCCCACACACTCATCGTTCGGCCTCCGTGTCAGTGCAGGGTACGCGGGATGGCCAGCACGAAAGGTGCGACCGGCGCGGCAAATTCGGTGCCGTCGTCGGCGACCATGTCGTAGTGGCCCTGCATGGTCCCGTGATCGGTCCCCAGCATGACACCGGACGTGTAATGGAAGTCTTCACCGGGACGCAGGCGCGGCTGCTCGCCGATCACCCCGTCGCCATCGACATGCTCGACGCGGCCGTTGGCATCGGTGATGCGCCAGTGGCGTGCGACCAGGCGCGCGGCAACACGTCCCTGGTTGTGGATGCGGATCGTGTAGGCGAACGCATAGCGCCCGTCTTCCGGCGCGGATTGATCGTCGAGGAAGCGCGGTGCGACTTCGACGGAGATGGCGTAAACGTCAGCGTCTTCCATACCGGCAGTGTAATCAGGAGGCATTGGCCAAAGCGATGAATTCGGCCACGTCCAGCTGTTCGGCGCGGGCATCGGGACGCACGCCGGCGGCAACGAACTGTTCGGCGGACACCACGTTGTTCAGGGCGTTGCGCAGGGTCTTGCGGCGCTGCCCGAAGGCGGCCTTGACCACCTCGGCGAAACGCTTGTGGTCGTTGATGTTGATCGTGGCCGGGTCACGCGGCACCAGCCGCACCACGGCCGAATCGACCTTCGGCGGCGGCCGGAACGCGCCCGGCGGCACCACGAACAGCGAGGTCACCTGGCAGTAGGCCTGCAGCATCACGCTGAGCCGGCCGTACACCTTGCTGCCGGGGCCGGCGGCCATGCGGTCGACCACTTCCTTCTGCAGCATGAAGTGCATGTCGCGGATCACCGCGGCATGTTCCAGTGCATGGAACAGGATCGGCGAGGAGATGTTGTAGGGCAGGTTGCCGACCAGGCGGATCGGCTGGCCGGCAGCCAGTTCGGTGAAGTCCACGCGCAGCACGTCGCGGTGGACGATGGTCAGCTCGCCCAGCGGCTCGGCGGCGGCGGTCAGCGGCGCGATCAGATCGCGGTCGAACTCGATCACCGTCAGTTTCGGATGCACGCGCAGCAGCGGCAGGGTGATCGCGCCCTGGCCGGGGCCGATCTCGACCAGGCGGTCACCGTCTTTCGGGTTGACCGCCATCACGATCTTGTCGATGTAGTGGCGGTCGGCCAGGAAATGCTGGCCAAGCTGCTTCTTGGCCGGGGCGGTGAACACCGGGCCGGAGGGGGAATGCGGGGAATTCATGCGCTCAGTGTACGTTGCCGCGCAAGCTGCGCACACAGCGTTGTTGCCGCCTGCAGGCTGGAAGGATCGGCAATGCCGCGGCCGGCCAGGTCCAGCGCGGTGCCATGGTCCACCGCCACGCGCGGGTAGGGCAGGCCCAGAGTCAGGTTCACCGCCTGCTCGAAGCCGGAATACTTCAGTACCGGCAGGCCCTGGTCGTGGTACATCGCCAGCACGGTGTCGAAGCCGGCCAGCTTGGCCGGCAGGAAGGCGGTGTCGGCCGGCAGCGGCCCGACCAGGTCCATGCCCTCCGCGCGCAGGCGCTGCAGCAGCGGGATGACCAGGTCCAGTTCCTCGCGGCCCAGATGGCCGTCTTCACCGGCATGCGGGTTCAGGCCGAGCACGGCGATGCGTGGCGCGGGCAGGCCGAACTCGCGGCGCAGCGCGGCATGCACGGTGCGCAGGGTGTGTTCCAGACGGGGCGCGGTGATCGCGTCGGCCACCTCGCGCAGTGGCAGGTGGGTGGTGGCCAGGGCCACGCGCACGATGTGGTTGGCCAGCATCATCACCACCTTCACGCCGGCCTGGTCGGCCAGCAGTTCGGTGGTGCCGCTGTAGGCGATGCCGCCTTCGTTGATGACCGCCTTGTGCACCGGGCCGGTCACCACGCCGTGCAGTTCGCCGGACAGGCAGGCCTGGCCGGCACCCAGCAGGGCGTCGATGACCGCCCCGGCATTGGCCGGGTTGGCCTGGCCGAAGTGGCTGGGCACGGTATTGGCCACAACGCGCACACGCAGATCGCCGGGGACGCGTGCTTCGGCGTCCTCGGGCAGCAGCTGCAGGGGCAGGTTCAGCGCGGCCGCAGCCGCGCGCAGGGTATCCGGGTCGGCGAAGGCCAGCAGCCGGCAATCTTCACGCGGCTTCTGGACGAGGCGGACACACAGCTCCGGGCCGATCCCGGCGGGCTCGCCCGGTACCAGAGCGAGCTCGGGGCGCATCGGTCAGGACTGCGGCGGCGTGGCGGTGTTTTCCGCGCGGTCGCCGCTGCGGAAGCTGACGTAGGCTTCGCCACGCAGTTCCTGCAGGAAGCGGTTGTACTCGTCTTCCAGCTTGCGGCGGCCGATGGTCTCACGGACCTGGGCACGCTGATTGTCGGTGGTCACGTCGGTCTGGCGGGTGCCCACGCGCTGCACGATGTGCCAGCCCGCATCGGTGCGGAACGGCTGGCTGACGCCGCCATCCTGGATGCCGGACACCTGCTGGCCGAACGCCGGACCGAACGCGTCGGCCGGGAACCAGCCCAGATCGCCGCCCTGGCCCTTGCTGTTGTTGTCCTCGGAGGACTCCTTGGCCACGGTCTCGAAGTCCGCGCCACCGGCGATGCGGGCACGCAGGGTATCGATCTTGGCCTTGGCGGCAGCGTCGCTCTGGTGATCGTCCACGCGCACCAGGATGTGGCGGCCGTGGTACTCGGTGACGGTGTGCTCACCACCGCTGGCGGCGCTGGCATCACGCACTTCCACCAGCTTCAGCAGCTGGAAGCCGCTGGGGCCGCGGATCGGGCCGACCACTTCGCCGGGCTTCATCTTTTCCATCATCTGCGCGAAGGCCTGCGGGATTTCATCCAGGCTGCGCCAGCCCAGGTCGCCGCCTTCCAGCGCGTTGGGGCTGTCCGAATAACGCACGGCGGCGGCGTTGAAGTCCAGCTCACCCTTGTCCAGCAGGGCCTTCACGCCTTCGGCCTTCTTCTGGCCGGTGGCGATCTGGTCGGCGTTGGAGCCGTCGGGCAGGGCGATCAGGATGTGCGCCAGGTGGTACTGGTTGCCCACCGTGGCCTGCTGCTTCAGGGCGGCGTCGACTTCGCCCTCGCTGACGCTGATGCGGCTCTGCGCGAAGCTCTGGCGCAGGCGCTGCACGGTGATTTCATCGCGCACCGAAGCGCGGAAATCGTTGAAGTCGATGCCGTCGTGGGCCAGGCGCTGGCGCAGTGCATCCAGGTTCGAGCCGTTCTGCTGGGCGATGGCATTCATCGCCTGGTTCAGCTCCTGGTCGCTGACACGGATGCCGCTGCCCTGGGCGCGGGCCACCTGCAGCTTGACCAGCACCAGGCGCTCGAGCACCTGGCGGCTGAGCACGTCTTCCGGCGGCAGCTGGTTTTCACGGCCGGCGTACTGCGCCTTGATGTTGGCGATCGCACGCTGGAGCTCGCTCTGCAGGATCACGTCCTCGTCGACGACGGCGGCGATGCGGTCCAACGGCTGCGCCTCCTGCGCGAGCACCTGCAGGGGGGCGGACACGCTGGACACCGCCAGCAGGGAGGCGAGAAGAACGGGGAAGCGCTTGGTCATGGGATCTGATTCGGATCGTAGTCATCCCGGGTCGCCCCGGTGTTGCTGGGCGGCACGAGATAGAGGTCGTCGCGGTTGTAGCCGAGGATAGCACGGCGCAGCGTACGGTCCGTGTCCTGGCCGATGGAGCTGAGGCCCTTGAGCACGAACTCCAGCTGGATGGAATTGTTCATGTCGCCTTCGCGGTTGCGCACGTAGCGGCGGGCCACCGCACGCACGGCCAGGCAGCAGCTGTCCCACTGCACGCCGGCGATGATCTCCAGCGGTTCCTTGTCCTGCAGCGAGTAGTAATACCGGCCCACCAGGCTCCAGCGCGCATTCAGCGGGTACAGGAACGACAGGTCGGCCTGCTCCAGCAGGGTCCGGTCATGCTTGTTGGCGGTCGCCGGGGCGCCGGCGTTGATGCGGTAGCGGTAGCTGAGGTTGATCACGCCATCGTTGGGCATCAGATAGCGGGCGCGGACGCTGGCCAGATCCTCGCGCTTGTACTTCGGGTCCCACTGGTAGGTGGCGCCCAGGGTCCAGCGGTCGTTGATCATGTAGTTGCCGTCGGCGATCCACGCCGACTTGCCCTTCTCCACCGGCGCGCCGCCCGGCGTGGTGCTGACCCGCGATTCGTCGAAGTACTGGATCTGGCCGATCGCGGCCGAGAAGCGTTCCTTGCCGGTGGTCTGGTCGATGAAGCGGGTGCCCAGTGCCAGGGTCAGCTGGTTGGCATCGTTCTGGCGGTCGGCGCCGGTATAGCGCGAGTCGCGGAACAGCTGGCCCCAGCTGAAGGTGAAGTCACGGGTGTCGAAGATCGGCAGCTCGTCCTGGTTGCGATAGGGCGTGCGCAGGTAGAACAGGCGCGGCTCCAGGGTCTGCAGGAATGACTTGCCACCGATCGACGTCTCGCGATCGAAGAACAGGCCGGCATCAAGGCTGCCGATCGGCAGGCTGCGGCTGGGCGAGGTATTGCCGCGCAGCTGTTCCGGGGTGGCCGTGGCCGGGTCGATGCCCTGCGAGCGCAGGATCTGGCCACGGATGCCGTTGACACCGTCGACCAGGCCGCGGTCCAGCTGGTAGGCCGTGTAGCGGTAGGCCAGGGTCGGGGTGATGTACCAGGCCGCGCCACTGATCGGGAACGACACGTACGGCTTCACGTCCAGGCGCGAGCCACCACTGATGCCAAGACCGGATGTCTGCTGGATGCCGTTCCGCGTGTACTGCAGATCCGTGCCGCGGTCCGGTCCGTACTTGAAGTTGACGTCGTCGTGGGTGAAGCGCACCGCTTCGGTGTAGATGCCGGTTTCCAGCCACGGCAGCACCGGCTTGTTCCAGTTGAAGAACAGGCGTGGCTCGCGGTTGTAGGGCAGGGCGCGCTCGTCGAGGGTGTAGTCGGTCAGCTGCCAGCGGTCGGCCATGATGCCGGCCGTCCAGTTCTGGCCGGTGCCGTACAGGCCGATGGTGCTCTGCAGGTTGGAGGCGGTCACCCCCACCAGGCGGTTGGCGAAGTCCTCGACATAGCGTTCGTCGCTCACCCAGGCCAGGTTGGCGCGGGCCTGCCAGTGGCTGTTCACGTTGTGGTAGCCGTCGAACATCACCCGGCCGCGGTCGCGGTCGCGCAGCTTGTCGTTGGGCATGTAGCTGGTCAGCACCTCGCCACGGCCGCCGTTGTAGAGGTAGCGGAACTCGTTGTCGAGCAGCAGGCCGCGCCGGCTCATGTAGCGCGGGGTCAGGGTGTCGTCGTAGTTCGGCGCCAGATTGAAGTAGATCGGCTGCGCGTAGTCGACACCGTTGCGGCCGGACATGCCCAGCTGCGGGAACAGCAGGCCGGTCTTGCGGCGGTCATCGATCGGGAACTTGAAGTAGGGCGCCCACAGCACCGGCACTTTGCCGATGCGCAGCACGGCGTTGCGGGCCGTGCCGAAGCCTTCGTCGTTGTCCACTTCGATCTGCGGCGCCGACAGCTTCCACACCGGCTGCGACGGGTCGCAGGTGGTGTAGGTGGAGCGGTGCATCTGGCCGACCGCGCCCTGCAGGTCGACCGATTCGGCATCGCCGTTGCCCCGGCGCGACACCAGCTGGTACTTGATGTCGGAGATCTTGTGGGTGTCGCTTTCCTGGTTGCCTTCGGCGCGCTTGGCGACCATCCGGATCGACCCGTCCTGATAGCGGACATTGCCGTCGGCGATGTAGTTGCCGGTCTCGGTGTCGAAGCTGAGCTTGTCGGTACCGACGAACTGGTCACCCCGGCGCAGCGCCACGTTGCCCTCGTACTGCGGCACGGTGGTGGTGCCCAGCAGCTGGTCGCCTTCGATGTCGGTCGGCTGGTTCTCGCGGGCGGCCGCGGCGGCAGCCTTGTCCTGGGCCGGGACCGGGGTGGGGGCGTCGGTGAACGCGGGAATGACGTCGGTGGCCGGGCACAGGCCCCAGTTGAGCGGCTTATCATCGGCCATCGCCGGCAGGCTGATGGCGATGCTCAGAGGCAGGGGAAGCAGGCGGAGGGCTCGGCGCACGCGGTTCGGATTCGGGCGAAAACGGACGGTAGCTTGCCCCATCCCTTGCATAGGGGCAATGAAGGACGCCGGAGCCTGCCGGTTCGGGTTCATCCGGCGGAGGCACCCGCAGAAGGCGTGATCAGGGCCTGGACATGGGCCACGCTGCATTCGGCAAGGGCCTGCAGGTCGTAGCCTCCCTCCAGCATCGAGACCACCCGGCCGGCCGCGTGACGGCGTGCCAGCGCGTGCAGTTCACGGGTGATCCAGGCGAAATCGTCGGTCTCCAGCATCAGGTCTGCCTGCGGATCACGCAGGTGGGCGTCAAAGCCGGCCGAGATCAGCAGCAGCTGCGGGCGGAAGTCGTCGATGGCCGGCAGCATCTCGTCGGCCCAGACATTGCGGAAGCGGAACCCGCCACTGCCCGGGGGCAGCAGGATGTTCATCAGGTTGCCGGCACCGCGGTCGCGGCGCAGGCCGGAATTGGGAAACAGCCCGGCCTGGTGGGTGCTGTAGTACGAGACCCGGGCATCGTGCTGGAAGATGTCCTGGGTGCCATTGCCGTGGTGCACGTCGAAATCGACCACCGCGATCCGCTCCAGGCCATGGCGGTCGCGGGCATAGGCGGCGGCGATGGCGATGTTGTTCAACAGGCAGAAGCCCATCGCCGTGCTGCTGGTGGCGTGGTGGCCCGGCGGGCGTACCGCGCAGAAGGCCAGCGGGTCCTCGCCCAGCATTACCGCATCGACCGCGGCCACGCCGGCACCGGCGGCGTGCACGGCGGCGCTGGCCGAACCCGGCGAGGTCCAGGTGTCCATGTCCAGCTGCCGCAGCGGCGCGGTCTGCGGCTGCAGCACGAAGTCGAGCAGGGCGCTGTCGTGGACCCGGGTCAGTTCACCGAACTTGGCTGGCGGCGCTTCGCGCCAGTCCAGCTGGCCGGGGAAGGCGGTGTGCAGCGCGTCCAGCACATGTTGCAGGCGTTGCGGGCACTCGGGATGGCCGGGACCGGGGTCATGCAACAGGCAGGACGGGTGGGTATAGACCAGCATCGTGCCGACTCAGCGCTGGCGCTGCTGTGGTTGCCACAGCGCTTCGCCCTGGCCATCGGCGCGGGCCAGCACTCGGGCCAGCACGAACAACAGGTCCGACAGCCGGTTGAGGTACTGCAGTGCCTCGCTGCGCACGGCTTCGTGGCGGGCCAGGGTGACCGTTTCGCGCTCGGCGCGACGGACGATGGTGCGGGCCAGGTGGCAGCGCGCGGCGGCTTCGCCACCGGCCGGCAGGATGAATTCCTTCAGCATCGGCAGGTCGGCGTTGTAATGGTCCAGCTGCTGTTCCAGGGCCGAGACGTCGGCGGCATGGATCGCGGCGTGGCCGGGGATGCACAGTTCGGCGCCCAGATCGAACAGCTGGTGCTGCAGATGCACCACCAGCGCGCGCACATCCTCGGGCAGGGGCGCGGCCAGCAGCAGGCCGAGCGCGGCATTGGCCTCGTCGACGGTGCCGAAGGACGCCACGCGGGCGTCATCCTTGGCCACGCGCTGGCCGTCGCCAAGGCCGGTACTGCCGTCGTCGCCGGTGCGGGTGTAGATGCGCGAGAGGCGATGACCCATGGCGCGGCTCAGTGGCGGATGTCGCGGCGGGCCTGCTGGAGCTTCAACACCTGCTCCACAGCCAGCTGCAGGGCGGCGGCCAGCGCCACATAGATCGCCGTGGTGCGCAGGTAGGGCCCGAACCACTGCGCGTAGTTCTGTGCCCAGCCGGCCAGGGTCGGTTCGGCCACGTTGCGGCTGGACCAGTAGAAGCCGCCCTGTGCCAGCAGATGGCAGACCGCCACCGAGGCGACCAGCAGCAGTGCGCCCTTGGCCAGTACCGGCCAGCGCGCGCTCTGGTAGTTGCGGCCCAGCAGCATGCCGCCGGCCCACAAAGAGAAGTAGGCCGGCAGCAGCAGCCAGTAGCCCGGGGAGACGCAGTAGTGCTGCCAGAAATCCAGTCCGCTGCTGCGGATCACGATCCAGTCCACCAGCACGGCGAACACCATCAGCAGCGGGAACGCCCAGCGGGTCCAGCGGGCCAGGTAGAAGCCACCGATGAAGAACACGGCCCAGGAGGCATCCGGAATGGCCGCGAAGTGATTGACCCGGGTCGCCGCCAGCAGCAGTACGAGTACGGACAGGACGAAGGCGCGGTTGGCGGTATCGGACATGGCGGGGGCCCGGAGCGGATTCAGGTTTCATTCTAGCCCGCCGCGCAGGTTGGCGCAGGTGCCGCCCGTTCGGCGTACAGTCGGGGCGAGCGCGTATCATGAACACATGAGTGAACGACATGACGTGCTGATTGTCGGTGGTGGCCTGGTGGGTGCCAGCCTGGCCATTGCCCTGGACCGCCTGGGCCGTGACGTGGGCCTGCTCGAGGCCAGCCCGGCCGGCGAGCTGCCTGCGGTGTTCGACCAGCGCAATCTCAGTTTCGCTGCTGCCACCGTCAATGCGCTGACCGCGCTGGGGGTGATGCAGAAGCTGGCGATGGCGCCGGGCCCGATCCGGCGCATCCATGTCAGTCGTGCCGGCGATTTCGGCCGTGTGCAGCTCGAAGCGGCCGATTACGACCGGCCGTGGTTCGGCCAGGTGGTGGTCGCGCGCGATTTCGGCCAGGCGCTCGAAGCGCGCCTGCAGGAGCTGCCGCGCCTGCGCCGTTACCGGCCGATGCGGTTCCTGGGGCTGGGCGAGGTGGTCGATGGTTACCGCCAGGTGCGGGTGGCTGACGAGGCCGGCGAACGCGTGCTGCTGGCACGCCTGGTGGTAGGGGCCGATGGCACCACCAGCGGCGTGCGTGGCGTGCTGGGCATCGAGGTCGACCGCCATGATTTCCAGCAGACCCTGTTCGTGGCCCGTGTACGCAGCCAGCGCGCGCCGGATGGCACCGCGTGGGAGCGTTTCACCGATACCGGCCCGACGGCCCTGCTGCCGCGCGGCGATCGTCACTTCGGCACCGTGCACGGTGTTGCACGCGACCAGGCCGATGCGGTGATGGCGCTGGACGATGCGGCCTGGCTGCAGCGCCTGCAGGATGCGATCGGCTGGCGTGCAGGTCGGCTGCTCGAATCCGGCCCGCGCAGCGCTTACCCGCTCATCCAGGTGCTGGCGCGCGCGTTGGCCGGTGAACGCACGGTGCTGCTCGGCAATGCCGCGCAGACCATCCATCCGCTGGGTGCACAGGGCTTCAACCTGGGCCTGCGCGATGCGCTGACCCTGGCAGAACTGCTGGAAGATGCACACGATGATGCCGGCAGCGATGCACTGCTGCAGGCCTATGTCGCGCGCCGCGAGGAAGACCGCCGGCAGACGGTGGCGTTCTCCGGCGGCCTGGCGCGCCTGACCAGCAACCCGGCGCCGCTGATGCGGCCGCTGCGCAGCCTCGGCCTGGTGGCCGCACAGCGCGCCTCTGTGCAGTCGATGCTGGTGGGTGGCGCGATGGGCTTCCGTGGCGAAGTGCCGCGCCTGTGCCGTGGAGAAGCCGCATGAGCCGGCGCATGCGCCTTGATGTGGCCATCGTTGGTGGCGGCGTGGTCGGTGCCGCGTGCGCGCTGGCGCTGGCCGATGCCGGCCTGTCGGTTGCGCTGGTGGAAGGCCGTGAACCGGCACCGTGGCAGGCCGCACAGCCGGACCTGCGCGTGTTCGCCTTTGCCGCCGACAACGTGCAGCTGTTGAACCGCCTGGGCGTGTGGCCGGCGATCGCGCAGGCCCGCGCCTGGCCCTACCGGCGCATGCAGGTGTGGGATGCGGCCGGTGGCGAAGATCTGCTGTTCGACGCCGATCGCTTCGGCCGTCGTGAACTGGGCTGTATCGTCGAGAACGGCCTGCTGCAGGATCGCCTGTGGGCGGCGTTGCCGGCGGCGGGCGTGCAGTTGCACTGCCCGGCACGGGTAGAAGCGCTGGAACAGGATGAAGACGGCGTGCGCCTGCGCCTGGATGACGGTCGCCGCCTGGAAGCGGCGTTGGCGGTGGCCGCCGACGGTGCCGAGTCGACCCTGCGCCAGCTGGCCGGGATCGAGGTGGAGCGGCACGATTACCACCAGCGTGGCGTGGTGGCCTATGTGGACAGTGATCTTCCCAACCAGGCCACGGCCTGGCAACGCTTCCTGCCGACCGGGCCGTTGGCGCTGCTGCCGGTGGCAGAGCGCCGCAGTTCGATCGTCTGGACCCTGCCCGAGGAGGAAGCGGCTCGCGTGCTGGCCTTGGACGAAGATGCGTTCAACCGCGAACTGACCCGCGCCTTCGCTGCGCGCCTGGGTGACCTGCGGCTGGCATCACCGCGCGCAGCCTTCCCGCTGCGTCGCCAGCTGGCCCGTCATTACGTGGCCGGCCGTGTGCTGGCATTGGGTGATGCCGCGCACGTGGTGCATCCGCTGGCGGGGCAGGGCGTGAACCTGGGCCTGCGCGATGTTGCCGCCCTGCAGCAGTGGCTGGCGCCGTCGGCCGAGCGTCGTGGACAGCCGCGTCTGTCACCGCAGCGCCTGCAGCGCTGGGCACGCGAACGGCGCAGCGACAACCACATCGCCGCCTACAGCTTCGATGCGATCAACCGCCTGTTCTCCAACGACGAAATGCACCTGACCCTGGCCCGCGGTCGCGCGCTGGGCTGCGTCGGCAGATGGCCGCCGCTGGTGCAGGCATTCTGGAAGCGCGCCGCCGGGGTCTGATGCAAAAAGGGGACGGAGGGGATTAAGTCGTTTGCGGCACAAACGACTTAATCCCCTCCATCCCCTTTTTTCAGTCGACCAGCCAACCGGCCAGGTCAGCACGATCCAGCTTGCCGCGACGCTTCACGTCCAACGCATTGAACTCATCGGCCAGCGCCGGGTTGGCCTGCGCTTCCTCGCGGCTGATGAAACCATCGGCGTTCAGATCCAGCACGGCGAAGTGGATGCGGTACTGGCCGACCACGCTGCTCGGTTCCAGCGAACGCACGGTTACCTGTGCCTCGCCGGCTGGCCGTGCAATCTCGACGCTGCCGCTGACCCGGCCAGCATCCAGCGGTTGCTGGCGGATCGCGCCGCCGGTGGGGCCCAGCGGCTGGCTCTGCGCAGGGGTGTGCGGCAGCTGCTGGGCAATGGCCGGTGCGGCTGCCAGCAAGGTGATCAGCATGGCGAGTGAGTGGTATCGCATGGTTCCCTTCCTCGGTAGCGCCGGGCCCTGCCCGGCGGGCGCGGTGGCCTCAGCGCAGCGGCGAGGCCAGTACCGTGATCTCCTCACGGTCGTGATAGAGCTGCTTGGCACGTACCACCAGCGGCTTGCCGGCCTGGTCCTGGAACAGGTCCAGGCACAAGCGGGTTTCGTCCCAGCGCTTCTTCATCGGCAGCTTCAGATTGAAGATCGCGTGCCTGCACCAGCCTTCGCGGAACCAGGTGGCCATGCGTTCGGCCACGCGGCGCGGCTGCTCGACCATGTCGCAGACCATCCAGTCCAGTGGCTGCTCCGGGTGCCAGTGGAAGCCATCGGCACGCAGGTGCTCGACCAGGCCGGTGTCCAGCACGTGCTGGCGCAGCGGGCCGTTGTCGATGCTCAGCACGTGCATGTGCTGGCGGGTCAGCACCCAGGTCCAGCCGCCCGGTGCGGCACCCAGGTCGGCCGCGCGCATGCCGGGCTTGGCCAGCGCTTCGCGTTCTTCCGGGGTCAGCAGGGTCAGCAGCGCTTCGTCCAGCTTCAGCGCCGAACGCGAAGGCGCTTCGGGCAGCAGCTTCAGGCGCGGGATGCCCAGTGCCCACGGCGCGCTGTCGGCCGGGTCGGCCACGCAGACGAAGGCGTGGGTGCCGTCGACAAACACCACGTGCAGCCGCGGCAGGCGATTGCTTGGCTTGTCAGTGAGCTTGCCGGCCTTGCGCAGCACCGGGCGCAGTGCATTGCCGAAGGCACGGGCCAGCCCGGACAGCGGCTTGCCGGCGTCCGAATCGGGGTGCTCCACCCACAGGTCGCCGAAGCGCGGCGCATCGGCCAGCACTTCCAGCATCGGGGTGATCCGGTCAGCCGGGTCCAGCTGCGGCAGCTCGGCCAGCACCACCAGTTTCTGCCGCGCGAAGATCAGCTCACGCCAGCGCAGGCGCGGAGCCAGTGCCGCAGCTTCGTCGCACATGAAAAGCACGTAGCCGTCATTGCGCTGGGTACGCGCATAACCTGCGAAACCGGCTTCGCCGGCGCGGAACTGCAGCTCGCCGGCCAGCTCGGGCTCGAAGCCCTGCCGGCACAGGCACAGCAGGCCGATGCCGGTCTCAGTAACGGGCGCCATCGCTTTCCCCATAAGCACGCAGCACGCTGCGCGCGGCGTCGCGGTTCAGGCCCTGCACCACTTCGATGCCACGCTTGTTGAGTTCACCCACCCAGTCTGCCGGCAGCGGGCCTTCATCGAACGGGGTCAGCTCTTCGACGTCGGCCGAGTTGGCACCGATCAGCAGGCGGTCGATGCCGGCCCACACGGTAGCGCCATAGCACTGGCAGCACGGCTGCGAACTGGTGGCCAGGGTGACCGGCGACAGCACTGCGTTCAGGCGCGGGGTCTGCAGGCGCTGCTGGGCCAGCATGTAGGCCATGTTCTCGGCGTGCGCCAGCGAGGTCGCATGCGGCATCACCCGGTTCACGCCGGCGGCGATGACCTTGTCGTCCGGGCCGAACACCACGGCACCGAACGGGCCGCCACTGGCGTGCTCGACGTTCAGCCGCGACAGCTCGATCGCCAGCGCGACCTTGGCCTCATCGCCCGGATATCGACGATCCAGGTCGATCTGGTCGTGGATCCAGGCGGGAAGGGTCAGGTGGACTTGCGCGTACAGCATCGCGGGGGTGCCTCGTAGTGGGATGGAAGAAAGTGCGGTTGCTTGGGAAACCGGCGCGCAGTGTAGCTGCACCGGCCTGTATCGGGTGTGGCGGCGGGTCAGCCCGGCGAGCCGGTGCGGATCACCATGTACTGCTTGCGGAATTCCAGCCCGGCCTCCGGCCAGCTGGCCGCGTAGGCGCGCAGCAGGGGCAGGGCGGCGGCAAAGTCGTGGCCGTTGACCCGGCAATCGGCCTCGCACAGGCCGTCGGCATCGCGCGAGGCGAACAGGCGGATGGCGAGGAATTGGCGGGCTTTCAGCAGCTCGTCGAAGGCGTCCATGCTGCGGGTGAACAGGCAGCAGGGGCAGGAACCATGGTCGTCCTCGCTGCAGGTGGAGGTATCCACTTCCTGCGCACGGTAGTGCGCCAACGGCCCCAGCACCACGGTGCGCTCGTGTTCCTCGCCATCGTCACTGGCCGGATAGGTCAGGCCCATCATCGGCAGGCCCTGTGCATCTTCGGCGCCGATCGCGGTCTGCAGGGTCGCCAGGTCCACCCGCACCCAGGTCTGGAACCCGGACAGCAGCGAGGCCTGCTCATCGGCACCGTTGGCGTGCTGGTACTCGAACAGGCCATCGGCGAACAGCTGCGGATGCTGGCTTTCGATGACGGTGGAGGTCTGCCAGCCGCCGTTGTCGCGCGCGTGCGCGGCCATCGCATGCGGGGTCAGGCGCAGGCCGCTGTCCAGCAGCAGCGCGTTGCCGTCGATGCGGCTGGCGATGCCGGCGTCCTGCAGGACCTGCTGCAGCAGCGGGAGGAGTGCGGCGGAGGTCGTGGTCATGTCAGGCCTGTGGGTGGATGGGGTGGAACATCCAGGCAGGGCCTGGGGATCTAGCGGTCGAGCGCGTCGAGTTCGGCGCGATATCGCAGCGCGTCGGGCTGCTGCTGCGGATCGTTGCCGTGGTCGCGCAGCCAGGTTTCCAGCTCGCGGCGATAGTCCGCGCGGAAATCGGCATTGCCCGGGCTGAAGTGCAACTTGCGCGCCGCCACTTCCACCCGCTCGCGTGCGCTGGCACGGGCCTGGGCGATGCCGTGCGGGGATTCGTTGGTGAGGATGACGAAGTTGCGCGGGAAACCCGGCGTGTACTTCACCACGAACGGCTGGTCGGGCGCCGGGATGCGGATCGCGTTCTCCAGCGGCCACAGCGAGGCGGTGTTGGTGTGGAACACCACCTCCACGTCGCGGCCCTCGGCGGTGCGCAGCACCCCTTCGTAGCGCCAGATGTACTGCTCGTTCATCGTCGAACTGGTGCGCTCGGACTTCACGATCACCGCTTCACCACGCTCGCCCACCACGTTGAGGAAGGCGGCGTTGAGGAAGTGGCCGAGGAAGATGTTGAGCATCGCCAGCGGGAACACCACGATGGCGTAGCCCGGAAAACGCCGCCACCACGAGACCAGCCCGGCCAGCACCATCGCCGAAAAGAACGTCAGCAGCGGATGCTGCGAGATGAACCAGAGCAGGACGGAGAGGGCAGTGATCATGGTCGCGGTCATGCGGGCGCCGTCCTGGCGCCCGCGCAGGTCCTCAGGCCGACCAGGTATCGCGCAGGGTCACGCTGCGGTTGAACACCGGCTTGGCCCCGGTGTGGTCGCGGCGGTCGGCGACGAAGTAGCCGGTACGCTCGAACTGGAACGACTGCTCCGGTGCGGCGCTGGCCGCGGCCGGCTCGACATAGCCGGTGACAGTGCGGCGCGATTCCGGGTTGAGGTAATCGCGGTAGGTCTTGCCTTCTGACTCGTCGTCGGGGTTCGGTACCGAGAACAGGCGGTCGTACAGGCGGATCTCGGCCGGCACGCCGTGCACGGCGCTGACCCAGTGGATGGTGCCCTTGACCTTGCGGTTGGCGCCTTCCATGCCCGGACGCGATTCCGGATCCAGCCAGCCGCGCAGTTCGGTGATGGTGCCGTCGGCATCCTTGATCACTTCATCGCAACGGATGATGCCGGCGCCGCGCAGGCGCACTTCGCCACCCGGGATCAGGCGCTTCCAGCCCTTCGGTGGCACTTCGGCGAAGTCCTCGCGGTCGATCCACACTTCGCGTGCGAATGGCACTTCGCGGCTGCCGAAGCTCTCGTCCTTCGGGTGGTTGCTGAAGGTGAGCTGCTCTTCGTGGCCTTCCGGCAGGTTGGTCAGCACCAGCTTGACCGGGTCGACCACCGCCATGCGGCGCGGCGCTGCACTGTCCAGGTCTTCGCGCAGCGCGCCTTCCAGCACGCTGAAGTCGATCAGCGAATTCTGCTTGCTGATGCCCACGCGCTCGGCGAACAGGCGCATCGCAGCCGGAGTGTAGCCACGGCGACGCAGGCCCTGCAGGGTCGGCATGCGCGGGTCTTCCCAGCCGTCCACCAGCTGCTCGGTGACCAGCGCCATCAGCTTGCGCTTGCTCATCACCGTGTAGTTGATGTTCAGGCGCGAGAACTCGATCTGGCGCGGCTTGGCCGCTTCGCGCGGCAGGCCGGCATCGACCAGCGGCTGGGTAAGCGTGTCGTCATGGGCGAAATCGACGTTGTCCACGCACCAGTCGTACAGCGGGCGGTGGTCTTCGAATTCCAGCGTGCACAGCGAGTGGGTGATGCCCTCGATCGAATCGCCCAGTGCATGCGCGAAGTCGTACATCGGGTAGATCGGCCACGCGTTGCCGGTGTTCTGGTGCTCGACGTGCTTGATGCGGTACAGCGCCGGATCGCGCAGGTTGATGTTGCCGCTGGCCATGTCGATCTTGGCGCGCAGGGTGCGCGCACCATCCGGGAATTCACCGGCACGCATGCGGCGGAACAGGTCGAGGTTCTCCTCGACGCTGCGGTCGCGCCACGGTGACGGGCGGCCCGGCTCGGTCAGGGTGCCGCGGTAGGCGCGCACTTCTTCGGCCGACAGGTCGCAGACATAGGCCTTGCCCTGTTCGATCAGCTTTTCAGCGGCCAGGTAATAGGTCTGGAAGTAGTCCGAGGCGTGGCGCAGCTCGTTCCAGCTGAAGCCCAGCCAGCGCACGTCGTCCTGGATCGCGGCCACGTATTCCGGGTCTTCCTTGGCCGGGTTGGTGTCGTCGAAGCGCAGGTTGCAGACGCCGCTGAACTCACCGGCGATGCCGAAGTTCAGGCAGATCGACTTGGCGTGGCCGATGTGCAGGTAGCCGTTCGGCTCCGGCGGGAAGCGGGTCTTGATCGCCTGGTGCTTTCCGCTGGCCAGGTCCTCGCGCACGATCTGGCGGATGAAATCGCGCTTTTCGTGGCTGTCGGCGGGGGTCTCGGGGCTGGCGGGGGTGTGCTCGGACATGAGTCGGCGAAAAGAAAGGCAGAAAGACCAACAGTCTAGCGCGTACGGGGCAGGGCTGCCCGGTGGGGTGTGGGGATGCCGGCCGCTGGCCGGCAGAACGGTCATGCGCCGTCACCACCACCATTCAGCCCCCGGGCGTATGCTGGAACCCTGTCCCACGGAGCCGCCGCATGCACATCGTGTACAAGGCCGACAACCTGTTCGACGCCCATCTGGTCAAGCACGCGCTGGAGGACGCCGGCATCCCGGCCTTCGTGTTCGGCGAGTCGTTGCTGGGCGGCATGGGCGAGCTGCCGCTGTTTGGTGTGCTGCGGGTGGGAATCCCCGATGCGGCACGCCCGCAGGCCGAGGACATCGTGGCGGCGCTGGACTTGGGCCACGCGCCGGACGCCCCCATTTCAGATGCAGACGACATAGCCGGCCTTCCGGCGTAGGAGCGCATCATGTTGGGAATTGGCCAGGGCATCCTCGGCATCGGCGCCTTCAAGCAGCGCCTGCCGCGCCCGGAAGAAGCACTGCCGGGGCGTGACCAGCCGTTGCCGCTGCACAGTAACCAGCACTTCGTGAACAGCCATCCGCTGAAGGACCGTTTCGCCGGCCTGCAGCAGATCCGTTTCGCGCTGGGCTGCTTCTGGGGTGCCGAGCGCAAGTTCTGGACCGAGCCGGGCGTGTACAGCACCTCGGTCGGTTACGCCGGTGGCATCACTCCGAATCCGACCTATGAAGAGGTCTGTTCGGGTCTGACCGGTCATACCGAAGTGGTGCAGGTGGTATTCGATCCTGCGGTGGTGAGCCTGGAGCGGCTGCTGCAGCTGTTCTGGGAAAGCCACGACCCGACCCAGGGCATGCGCCAGGGCAACGACACCGGCACCCAGTACCGCTCGGCGATCCACGCCACCGACGAGGCGCAGTACGCCGCCGCGCTGGCCAGCCGCGAGGCCTACCAGGCGCAGCTGGATGCGGCCGGCTACGGCCCGATCACCACCGAGATCGTGTACCCGGCACCGGCGTACTACTACGCCGAGGATTACCACCAGCAGTACCTGGCGAAGAACCCGAACGGCTACTGCGGCATCGGCGGCACCGGCGTGAGCTGCCCGATCGGGTTGGATGTGGAGGCGCCGCGCTGACGCGCGGTGGTCCGCCTGCGGCGGGCAACGTCAACGGCTGAAAGCCAAAGCCAAAGCGGCTCTGGGTTGCTGCTTGTTGGGTGGGGCGGTGTGGGTTGGCAGGACACGCCGTGAACCCGTCCCTGGGGGCTCGATGGCGCCTTGCTCGTGTGCGCTGTCCTGCGCACACGGCAAGACCGGGGTTGGGCGTCCTGCCCAACCCGCCCGAGGCATGCCTCGGGCCCATGGCGCCAACGGTCCTGCCAACCCACACCGCCCCACCCCCGACAGTTTCCCGGTGACGGTGGGAAAGAGCATTGGGTTACTGACGAACTGATGGACAACAAAAAGGACGCGGCGTTCGCCGCGTCCTTTTTGTTTGGTTCTGCATTGCCCTTGTAGAGCCGAAGGCAGCGGCAGGAGCCGCTGCCAACGTCGCTTGCGACGGCCCGGAGGGTGCCGGTCAGGACGACCGGCATAGCCATGCTCGGCTCCGAGCAAGCGAAGCGCGCGACCCGCTGTTGCTCTTCTTTCTTTCTTCCGTGGCGGGCGGCCACCGGAAACTGTCAGAGGGCGGGCGGGTTGGGTTCGCGGGGGTGTCCGCGGCATGGATGCCGCGGCCAAGCCCCCATGGATGGGTTCACGGCGTCCCCCGCGAACCCAACCCGCCCGACCCAGCACGGCTGTTGCTCTAGCAGTCAATCGAGCAAGCTCGACTCTACCGACCCGCCACGAGGGGCTCAGCCGTTGGCCGAAATCCTCACAGTTCCGAGCGAATGCGCTCGCGCAGCGCCTGCAGATCCTTGGCAAACGCATCGATACCGGTCGCCAGCTTCTCGGTCGCCATCGGATCGGCCGCCAGGTCTGCTGCGAACTTCGCCGCATCGATCGGGGTCACCGCCGCGCCATCAGCCGCACCGGCCACCAGCTTGCGCGGCAGCTCGCCGTGGTCGGCGTCCAGCTTCTCCAGCAGGTCCGGCGAAATCGTCAGGCGGTCGCAGCCGGCCAGCGCTTCAATCTGCGCGGTCGAACGGAACGAGGCGCCCATCACCACCGTCGGCGAACCGCGACGCTTGAATTCGGCATACACGCCACGCACGAACTTCACGCCCGGGTCTTCGTCGATGGTGGCCGGGGCCTGGCCGTTGGCCACGTACCAGTCCAGGATGCGGCCGACGAACGGCGAGATCAGGAACGCGCCGGCTTCGCTGCAGGCCAGCGCCTGGGTCGGGTTGAAGATCAGGGTCAGGTTGCAGTCGATACCCTCGGCCTGCAGGATGCGCGCGGCTTCCACGCCTTCCCAGGTCGCGGCGATCTTGATCAGGATCTTCTCGCGCGGCACGCCGGCGTCGGCGTACATCTGGATGAACTGGCGGGCCTTGGCCACGGTGGCGGCGGTGTCGTGGGCCTGGTCGGCATCCACTTCGGTGGACACGCGGCCCGGCACCAGCGTGCTCAGCAGCGCGCCGACGCCGATGGTCAGGCGGTCGGCCACGGCGTGCACCACCGCTTCGCGGTCGCCACTCTGCTGGCGGCCCCAGGCCAGTTCGCGTTCGATCAACTCGGCATAGACCGGCAGGTCCAGCGCCTTCTTCACCAGGGTCGGATTGGTGGTGCAGTCCACCGGCTGCAGGCGCTTGATGGCGTCGTAGTCACCGGTATCGGCAACGACCACGGACAGTTCGCGCAGCTGGGACAGTTTGGACGGGGTACTCATTACGGCTCCTGGTGCAGGGGGATCGAATCGCGCGCGGTGCGCAGCGGTAATCAGGGGCGGTCGTTGTGGACCGCGGTCACGCGCAGGCGCAGCTTGCGGCCGCCGGGCGCGTTCCAGTCGATGCTCTGGCCGATCGAAAGGCCGAGCAGGGCACTGCCGACCGGGGCCAGCACGGAAACCTTGCCTTCATCGACGTTGGCTTCGCGGGGGAAGACCAGGGTCAGGACGTGCTTCTCGCCCGACACTTCATCTTCGCACTCCACGCGCGAATGCATCATGACGATGCCTTCGGGAATCTGGTCCGGTGCCAGCACGGTGGCACGGTTGAGTTCTTCAGCAAGCGCGAGCGCGGCAGGCGTCTGGCTCAGCGCAGGGGATTCGAGCATGGCGTCCAGGCGGTCCATGTCGAAGGTGGAAACGGTGATCGACGGCGGCAGGCCGCTGGCGGTACTCATGGTGAAGCTCCTTGGTTGAAAGCCATGCAAAAGGCGGCACCTGCTGGCGCCGCCTGTCTGTATTGTGGGGACAAATGCGGCCGGAATCGACTCCTGCCGATTCCAGGCAGGTGCTGCGGGGGTTCAGCCGTTCAGCGCGGGGCCGGGCAGGGCGGCAGTGTCGCTGGCGGCGTTGACCGCCTCCAGGGTGAACAGCGCCTGCGGCAGGCGCTTGAACTGGTCGGCCAGCTCCATCAGGAAGTCGTTCATGGCCGAGCTGCGGCGCCAGATCATGGCGATGCGGCGGCTGGGACGGCCCTCGCCGGTGAAATCGAGCAGGCGGATGTTGTTCGAGCGCGGCACCGGCGGCTGCACCGACAGGCTCGGCAGCAGCGTGATGCCGACGTCGGCGGCGACCATCTGCCGCAGGGTTTCCAGGCTGGTGGCGCGGAACTCGGACTTCTCGTTGGCGCCGAACAGGCGGCAGACTTCCAGTGCCTGGTCGCGCAGGCAATGCCCGTCTTCCAGCAGCAGCAGCTTCTGCGTGGCCAGTTCCTGCACGTCCAGGTGTTCGCGACGGGCCAGCGGGTGGCGCCCGGAGACGGCCAGCAGGAACGGTTCCTCGAACAGGAACTCGGCATGCAGCTGGTCGTCGATCACCGGCAGCGCCAGCAATGCAGCGTCGAGCTTGCCTTCGCGCAGGCGGTCCAGCAGCACATCGCTCTTTTCCTCGACCAGCAGCAGTTCCAACTCGGGGAAGCGATCGCGGATGCGCGGGATCACATGCGGCAGCAGGTACGGGCCGAGGGTCGGGAAGATTCCCAGGCGCACTGTACCGGCTTCCGGGTCGCGGCTGCGTCGCGCCGCTTCCTTCAGCTGTTCCACTTCGGACACGATCACCCGCGCCCGTGCCGCCGCTTCCTGGCCGGCCGGGGTCAGCATCACCTTGCGCGGTGCGCGTTCCACCAGCGGCAGGCCCAGCTCTTCTTCCAGCTTGCGGATTTGCGTGGACAGCGTGGGCTGGCTGACAAAGCAGGAGGCGGCAGCCCGGCCGAAATGCTTGTGGTCGGCCAGGGCTACCAGGTACTTCAGATCACGTAGGTTCATCCTTACACCCCAGGGGTAACGGACCGGCTGACGGCATGGTTACCCGACAGGCAGACAATGTTCCCGGTGATCTGGGAACGGTGGATCAGGCAGCTTCAGCAACGGCACCGCTGCTGTTGCTCACCGACGAGCGGATCAGGTGGTCGAACGCGCTCAGTGCGGCGGTCGAACCGGCGCCCATGGCGATGATGATCTGCTTGTAGGGTACCGTCGTGCAATCGCCAGCGGCGAACACGCCCGGCAGGTTGGTCTGGCCGCGGTCGTCGATGACGACCTCGCCACGCGGCGACAGCGCCACGGTGTCCTTCAGCCACTCGGTGTTGGGCAGCAGGCCGATCTGCACGAAGATGCCTTCCAGCTCGACGCGGTGGGCGTCGCCGCCGACGCGATCCTTGTAGACCAGGCCGGTGACACGGCTGCCGTCGCCCAGCACTTCGGTGGTCTGCGCGCTGGTCAACACGGTGACGTTGGCCAGGCTGCGCAGCTTCTTCTGCAGCACTTCATCGGCGCGCAGGCTGGAATCGAACTCCAGCAGGGTTACATGCGACACGATGCCGGCCAGATCGATGGCCGCTTCCACGCCGGAGTTGCCGCCGCCGATCACCGCCACGCGCTTGCCCTTGAACAGCGGGCCATCGCAATGCGGGCAGTAGGCCACGCCCTTGTTGCGGTACTGGTCTTCGCCCGGCACGTTCATCTGGCGCCAGCGTGCGCCGGTGGACAGGATCACCGAACGCGACTTCAGCACCGCGCCGTTTTCCAGCTGCACCTGCACCAGGCCGTCTTCACCGGCCGGCACCAACGCACTGGCGCGCTGCAGGTTCATGATGTCCACCTCGTACTCGCGCACGTGCTGTTCCAGCGCCGTGGCCAGCTTCGGGCCTTCGGTCTCCTTCACCGAAATGAAGTTCTCGATCGCCATGGTGTCCAGCACCTGGCCACCGAAACGCTCGGCGGCGATGCCGGTGCGGATGCCCTTGCGTGCGGCGTAGATCGCTGCTGCCGCACCAGCCGGGCCACCGCCGACCACCAGCACGTCGAAAGCGTCCTTGGCGGCGATCTTCTCGGCATCGCGCTTGCCGGCATTGGTATCCAGCTTGGCCACGATCTGCTCGAGGGTCATACGGCCCTGGTCGAAGACTTCACCGTTGAGGTACACGGTCGGCACCGACATGATCTCGCGCTTCTCGACTTCGTCCTGGAACAGGGCACCGTCGATGGCCACGTGCTGGATGCGCGGGTTGAGCACCGCGGCCAGGTTCAGCGCCTGCACCACGTCCGGACAGTTCTGGCAGGACAACGAGAAGTAGGTTTCGAACTTGTACTCGCCTTCCAGGTTCTGCACCTGCTCGATCAGCTCGGCGGTGGCCTTGGACGGATGACCGCCCACCTGCAGCAGCGCCAACACCAGCGAGGTGAACTCGTGGCCCATCGGCAGGCCGGCGAAGGTCAGATGGATGTCCTGGCCCGGGGTGCCCAGGTCGAACGACGGCACGCGGCCCTGGCCATCGCGCAGCACCTGCAGCGAGATCTTGTCCGACAGGCTGTCCAGGGTCTGCAGCAGTTCCAGCATTTCCTGCGACTTGGCGCCATCGTCGGCGTGCGCGGTGATCTGGATCGGGCGGGTCACGCGCTCCAGATAGGTCTTCAGCTGCGACTGCAGGTTGGCGTCCAACATCGGGTCTTCTCCTGGCTTCAGGCAAACAGGGGGCGTGGCACCGCTGTAGAAGGTAGCGGACCAGCAGGGGGTAGGGGTGAACCCAAGACAGCGACCGTGGAAGGGGCTGGCTGGCCAAGGCTGGCGTGCGTTGGCTGTCTTGGGTTCACCCCCACGCCGGCGGGGGGACCGGCACGGGGATGAAGGGCGCGCCGTGGCGTGGGGCCACGGCAGGCCGGTACTGCCTTAGATCTTGCCGACCAGGTCCAGCGACGGGGTCAGGGTCTTCTCGCCTTCCTTCCACTTGGCCGGGCAGACCTGGTTCGGGTTGGCGGCGGTGAACTGGGCAGCCTTCAGCTTGCGCAGGGTTTCGGACACGTCACGGGCGATCTCGTTGGAGTGGATCTCCAGGGTCTTGATCACGCCTTCCGGGTTGATGATGAAGGTGCCGCGCAGGGCCAGGCCTTCTTCCGGAATGTGCACGCCGAAGGCGTTGGTCAGCTGGTGGGTCGGGTCGCCGACCAGCGGGAACTGGGCCTTGCCGACGGCCGGCGAGGTTTCGTGCCACACCTTGTGCGAGAAGTGGGTGTCGGTGGTGACGATGTAGACCTCGGCGCCGGCCTTCTTGAATTCGGCGTAATGGTCAGCGGCGTCTTCGATCTCGGTCGGGCAGTTGAAGGTGAAGGCTGCCGGCATGAAGATCAGGACCGACCACTGGCCCTTCAGGGTGCTGTCGGAGACCTTGATGAACTCGCCATTCAGGTAAGCATTGGCTTCGAACGGCTGGATCTGGGTGTTGATCAGGGACATCGTTTTTCCTCTGGGTGAAGGGGAGTGGGTGAATCGACAGGACCTAGGTTACCGATTCGCTCGCGATAAGAACAATCCATTGATTGCATCTATTTGATAGATGGAGTCTATCAAAATGCCATGAGCCGGCACTGAACCTTGCCGCCCTCATCCTGCAACTGCCTGTGTGACAAGGAAAATCTCCCCGAGGCGCGGAATGGGGCCGATAGCCCCTCCTTATTCCCTCCGGCGGAACCTGAACGGATCTCGGCTTTTGTAGCGTCGAGCTTGCTCGACGGCTTTTCCGGACCCGCCCGTCATCTCAATCAAAAGCAGTCGAGCAAGCTCGACTCTACAATTGCGGAATGTCTTTCCAAACCGAACCCACCCTGCGCCAGATCGTGGCCGAGGCCAGTGCCCGCCTGGGCGGCGTCGAAGCCCGCCACGAGGCGGAGCTGCTGCTGCTGCACGTACTGGACCGCCCGCGCAGCTGGTTGTTCGCACATGCCACCGATCCGCTAGCCGCCAATGACCAGGCCGCCTTCGAGGCGTTGCTGGCCCGCCGCGTAGCCGGTGAGCCGGTGGCCTACCTGACCGGCCGCCGCGGATTCTGGACGCTCGACCTGGAGGTCGACCCGGCCACGCTGATCCCGCGTCCGGAAACCGAGCTGCTGGTCGAGCTGGCGCTGGAGCGGCTGCCGCCAGACCAATCGCTGCAACTGGCTGACCTGGGCACCGGCAGCGGTGCGATCGCCCTGGCACTGGCCAGCGAACGGCCGCAGGCCCAGGTGCTGGCCACCGATGCCAGCCCGGGCGCGTTGGCCGTGGCTGCGCGCAACGCGGCCCGCCATGAACTGTGCAACGTCCGCTTTGCCGAGGGCGGGCACGACTGGTATGCGCCGCTGCAGGGTGCACGCTTCGACCTGATCGCCAGCAACCCGCCGTATATCGCCAGCGACGACCCGCATCTGGAACAGGGCGACCTGCGTTTTGAACCGGCTACCGCGCTGGCCTCCGGCGTCGATGGCCTGGATGACATCCGCCGTATCGTCGACGGTGGCCAGGCCCATCTGCTGCCCGGCGGCTGGCTGCTGATCGAACATGGTTGGGACCAGGGCGCGGCGATCCGTGCGCTGTTCGAGTCGGCGGGGTTTGCCGAGGTGCAGACCGTGCAGGACCTGGAGCAGCGCGACCGCATCACCCTGGGCCGGCGTCCGGCCTAGAATGGAGGTTCTCCTGCCCCGGCAGGGCATCACCCTGGAGCTGCAAGCATGCGTACGCTGTACCCCGCCATCACCCCCTACGACGTCGGCACCCTGAAGGTCGACGACCGCCACACGCTGTACTTTGAACAGTGCGGCAACCCGGACGGCAAGCCGGTGGTGATGCTGCACGGTGGCCCGGGCGGCGGCTGCAGCGACAAGATGCGCCAGTTCCACGACCCGTCCAAGTACCGCATCATCCTGTTCGACCAGCGCGGTGCCGGCCGTTCCACCCCGCACGCGGATCTGGTGGACAACACCACCTGGGATCTCGTTGCCGATATCGAAAAGCTGCGCGAGCACCTCAAGGTCGATCGCTGGCAGGTGTTCGGTGGCAGCTGGGGTTCGACCCTGGCACTGGCCTATGCCGAAACCCACCCGCAGCGCGTGACCGAGCTGGTCCTGCGCGGCATCTTCATGCTGCGTCGCTGGGAGCTGGAATGGTTCTATCAGGAAGGCGCCAACCGCCTGTTCCCGGATGCATGGGAGCACTACCTCAAGCCGATTCCGTCGGTGGAGCGTCATGACCTGATCTCGGCCTTCCATCGCCGCCTGACCAGCGACGACGAAACCACCCGCCTGGAAGCGGCCAAGGCGTGGGCGGTGTGGGAAGGCGCGACCAGCTTCCTGCACGTCGACGACGACTTCATCAACAGCCACGAAGACCCGCATTTCGCGCTGGCGTTTGCCCGCATCGAGAACCACTACTTCGTCAACGGCGGTTTCTTCGAAGTGGAAGACCAGCTGCTGCGCGACGCGCACCGCATCGCCGATATTCCCGGCGTGATCGTGCACGGCCGCTACGACGTGGTCTGCCCGCTGGCCAACGCCTGGGACCTGACCAAGGTGTGGCCGAAGGCAAAGCTGGAAATCACCCCGGCTTCGGGCCATTCGGCGTTCGAGGCAGAGAACGTGGACGCGCTGGTGCGCGCCACCGATAGCTTCGCCTGATCGGTAGTGCCGGCCGCTGGCCGGCAACGCCTCACCGGTAGCGCCGGGCCATGCGCGGCGCTACCCACCCTCATCCACGCATGGCGTGGATCTACTGCACCCGGTAGTGCCGGCCGCTGGCCGGCAACCCGGAAACGGTTGGATCCACGCAGACGCCGGCCAGCGGCCGGCGCTACCAATCCCCGGCCAGCAAGGCGTCGGCCAGCACCTGCAGCTTCGGCGAATGCTGGCGCGACGGTGGATAGATCAACGACAGTTCGCGGCTGCGGCCCTCGAACGGCTGCAGCACGCGCTGCAGGCGGCCGTCGGCCAGCGCATCGGCCACTGCGAAATCCATCACCTGTACGATGCCGATACCGGCGATGGCCGCTTCCACCAGCGGATCGCCGCTGTCGAATACCATCCGCGTCGGTGGCGTGACCTCGCGCAGTTGCCCGTCCTGCAGGAACTGCCAGTCCACCAGCCGGCCACTGCGCAGGTTGCGTACCGCCAGACACGCGTGATCCTGCAGCGCGGACACATCGTCCGGTGCGCCACAGCGGGCCAGATAGGCGGGGCTGGCCACCGTCACCCAGCGCAGCGGCCGCAATGGCCGCGCGACGATGCGCTGGTCGGCGATGACGCCGGTGCGCAGCGCGGCATCGAAGCCTTCTTCGACCAGATCGACCAGGCGGTCGCTGAGCACGGCTTCCACCTGCAGTTGCGGATGCTGTTCCAGTAATGGCGCCAGCATCGGCACCAGCACCTTGCGCCCGAACATCGACGGCGCACTGATCTTCAACGTGCCCGAGGGCGTGCAAGGGCGGTCGGCCAGTTGCCGCTCGGCATCGTCCAGGCCAGCCAGCAGCGGTGCCACCTGTTCCACGAACTGGCGGCCATCCGGGGTCAGCGCCACGTTGCGGGTGTTCCGCTGCAGCAGCTTCACCCCCAGCGATACTTCCAGCCGCCCGATCGCGCGGGACAGGCCGGACTGGCTCAGGCCCAGCTGGCCGGCAGCCACGGTGAAACTGCGCGCTTCGGCCACCTGCACCAGCATGCGCACCGCATTGAGGTCCATCGAGGCTGTATTCATGCGGAAAATCATGACAGAAATGGTGGGCAGGGGGTTTATTGATTCAGTCGCATCAATGAGACTGCGCTCCCCCACCGATCCAATCCGCCGATGCCTCCCCTCAAATACCCGCGCTGGGCGCTGACCCTGCTGGCCACCGCACAGCTGATCATCGCCCTGGATGCCACCATCATCTTCGTCGCCCTGCACGACATGGGGCGCGCGCTGCAGATCAATGCGCAGCAGCTGCAATGGGTGGTCAGTGCCTACACCGTCGCCTTCGGCGGCAGCCTGCTGCTGGGAGGCCGTGCCGCCGACCTGATCGGCCGCCGCCGCTTCTACCGGCTGGGCATGCTGCTGTTCGCGCTGGCGTCGCTGCTCGGCGCGCTGGCGCCGAATGCCACCTTGTTGATCATCGCGCGCGCCGCGCAGGGCGTCGGTGCGGCCCTGCTGTTCCCCGCCACGCTGGCACTGATCAACACGCTGTACGCCGAAGGCCCGGTGCGCAACCGCGCACTGGCGATCTGGAGCATGGCCAGCGCGGTGGGCCTGGCGCTGGGCACGCTGCTGGGTGGCGTATTGACCCAGGCGTTCGGCTGGCCGGCGGTGCTGGCGGTGATCGTGCCGCTGGCCACCGCTTGCGCGGTCGCTGCCGGTACATGGCTGCCGGCCGATGGTCCACGGGTGCAGGGCCGTTCATTCGATCTGGCCGGTTGCCTCACTGTCACCGCCGGCGGCAGCCTGCTGGTCACCACCCTGGTGCAAGGGCCGGAGTGGGGCTGGACGGCGCCGGCCACGCTCATCTGCCTGCTGCTTTCAGCCGTACTGTTGACGGTGTTCGTACAGATCGAAAAGCGCAGCCGTGACCCGCTGATGCAGTTTTCGCTGTTGCGCCTGCCGGGCCTGCGCGCGGCACTCGGCCTCACCTTCGCCTTCATGAGCAGCTATGGCGTGCAGTACTACTTCCTGGCGCTCTACTTCCAGGATGGCTATGGCTGGAGCCCGCTGCAGGCCGGCATGGCCTTCCTGCTGCCGACATTGGTGTGCACCTTCGGCATCCGTATTGCCGAACGCATGCTGCGGCGCCGTTCGCCACGGCAGGTACTGGCCTGGGGCTTCGCCGCCGGTGCCATCGGCATTGCCGCGGTGGCGCTGGCGATGCCGCATGGCGCCAGCTACTGGCCGCTGCTGCCGGGAATCGTGGTGCTCAGCATCGGCCAGGGCATGAGCTGGACGGCGATGTGGATCGTGGCCGGGCAGGGCGTGCCGGGTCCGCAGCAAGGCGTCGCGTCCGGCATGGCGGCCACCGCCCAGCAGATCGGCGGCGCCTTGGGACTGGCGGTACTGGTGATGATCGCCAACGCCGCGCGCGGCACGCAGGCAGCAACCAGTCCCGATGCCCTGCAGGGCATGGTCAATGCACAGTACGGCGCCGCGCTGTTCGCCGCGCTCGGCGTGGTGATCGCGCTGGGCCTGCGCCCGGCGCCGGTAGACTCGGCAGCGACCGCCTGCCTGAGCACAGACGCATGATCGAACTGCTGGACCTGCAACAGACCCTGCATGCCTTCGCCGCCTGCAACGATGACGATGCGGTGTGGAACGCCTTCGGCTGGGTGATGGCCAGCGACGAAGACCTGCTGGCGGCACGGTTGTGGTTGCCGTCATCCAGTGATGAAGCGCTGGATGACGACGGCGAGCGATCGGCCGCTTCGGCAGCGATGGGGCTGTTCCCGTATCTGGAACCGGCCACGTTTGCCGACGTGCTGGATGTGCAGAAGCGGCAACGTCCGCTGTCGTCGCTGCAGGACTACGCACAGGCGCTGGCGTACTACGCCGAGTACGACGCGTTCCAGCAGGTCGAGGGTATCGACGAAGCGCTGGGCGAAGCGGGAGCTGCTGAACAGGCGGCTGCGCGCGAGGCGGGGGTGGGCACGGGCATCTTCGCCTCCTTCGATCTGACGCTGAGGGCGTGCCCGGAGGGGCAGATCAAAGCAGCAGCCCAGCGCGTGGCGCACCTGCTGGAGATTCCGGTGGGCGAGGCGCTGGCGCGCTGCCGCGCGTTGCCGTTGGTGCTGGGTGAAGCGCTGGATCGCCGCCGCGCGCAGGCGATCAAGGATCAGTTCGAAGCGATCGGTGCGACCGTGCAGGTGCACGGCTTCAAGCCGTTCCCGTGGATGGAGGCGCCCGTATTGCGTTGAACAACACCATCCACGCATGGCGTGGATCTACTGGGAACCGGCCTCGTTCGTTTTTCGCCGAATGCGGATGTCCGTCGGCGCTGCAGTAGATCCACGCCATGCGTGGATGACCCTCACCCGGCCGCCAGCAACCCCGGCTGCAACGCGCTGAAGATCCGCGCCAGCCGATCCGCCCACGCGAGCTGCCCAGCCACATCGGCAATCAGGTCCTGGCGGATTTCCAGTTCCACGTGCACCAGCCCGCGGCCTTCGCCATGCACCGGCACCGCGTAGTCGCTGGTACTGCTGACCGAATACGGTTCGTTGTCACCCACCACCAGATCGCCTTCATCGCGCAGTGCCTGCAGCAGCGCATGCGCAAAGCGCGTGTCCTGGTGATACAGCACGCCGGCGTGCCACGGCCGCTGCGCGCCGTTCATCGCCGGGGTGAAGCTGTGCATCATCACCAGCAGGGTGGGGCGGCCGGCATCTCGGCGCGCATCCAGTTCTGCGTCGATGCGCGTGTGGTAGGGCGCGTGGATCGCATCGATGCGTTGCTGGCGCTGCGCCGCTGACAGCCCGGCGTTGCCCGGGATCACGGTGTGGTCGCTCACTTCCGGAATCAGCGTCGGTGAGGCCAGTGGCCGGTTGCAGTCGATCAGCAGCCGCGAATAGGTCTGTTCGATCGCCCAAGCATCCAGCCGTTCGGACAGTGCACGGGTGGTGCCGGCAATGCCGATGTCCCAGCCGATATGGCGGTCCAGTTCGGCCTGCGGCAAGCCCAGGCCTGCAAGGGCACGCGGCACCTGCTGGCCGGCATGATCGGCCAGCAGCAGGTACGGCGAAGCGCCCTGCGGCCGGTGGAGGGTGTAGATCGCCGGGTCGTCGGCGCCCAGCAGCGCCGGCAGCGCATGCAGGTCGGCGTCAGCCACGCGGGCGTCCGTCCAGGTGGTGCTCGATCATCCACAGCCCGGCCCAGAGCTTGGCGTCCAGCTCGTAGCCTTCGCCCATTTTCTGCACCAGCCAGGCCGCAGCCTCACTGCGCGGAATCTCGTGCACGGTGATGTCTTCGCTGTCATCGCCGCCACCTTCGCCGATCCGGCGGAGGCCGGTGGCGCGTACGAAGGCGATCTTCTCGCTGCTGGCGCCGGAAGACGTCGGGCCGATCATCAGCACTTCGGCGTGGTCGGCGGTCCAGCCGGTTTCTTCTTCCAGTTCGCGCACGGCCGAGACTTCGATCGATTCGCCGGCGTGAATGTCGCCGACCAGGCCGGCCGGCATCTCGATGGTGGGTGCCTGCAGCGGCACGCGGAACTGCTCCACGAACAGCACCTTGTCCTCCGGGGTGACGGCGATGATGATCGCGGCCAGGCCACCGGCATGGGTGCGTTCGCTGTATTCCCAGGTGCCGCGCACCAGCATGCGCTGGTACTTGCCTTCATAGACGACACGCGGGGCTTCGGTGTTGCGCTGGCTCATGCGGGCTCGCCGGAATTGGAAAAGGATGGAGTGGGAACGGGGTCGGCCACGCCAGCGGCTTCGAACAGCCGGCGGCGGGTCATCGGGCCGAAGCGCAGGGTCTGGCACAGGCCGCCGAGCAGCTCGGGGTCGGCCGCCTGGCGCAGCAGGCCGGGCTGGCTGCCTTCCAGCGGCGCGTCCAGCGCGATGGTGGTCAGCTGGCGCCAGAGCTGGGCGTGCTCGCGCTGCTCGCGCAGCCGCACCGCCATCTGTGCGGCACCGCGCAGGCGCAGGAACGGCACTTCGTCCAGACGTTCGTAGAGCACGTCCATGCTGCCGAAATGGGCCAGCAGCACCGCAGCGGACTTGCTGCCAACGCCACTGATACCGGGAATGTTGTCCACCGCATCGCCGCACAGCGCCAGGTAGTCGGCAATCTGGTGGGCGTGCACGCCGTGCCTCGCCTTCACCCCTGCCACGTCCCAGCGCTGGTTGCGTGCGTAGTCCCACTGCTCGTCGTGGTCCACCAGCAGCTGCGACAGGTCCTTGTCGGCGGAAATGATCAGGCCGCGATGGCTGTGCCGGTGCTGGTGCAGGGCACTGCCGATCAGGTCGTCGGCCTCGTAGTCATGGTGGGCCAATACCACCAGGCCCAGCGCTGCGCACAGCGCCTTGCAGTGCACGAACTGGCGCTTCAGCGCTTCCGGCGCCGGGTCGCGGTTGGCCTTGTAGGCCGCGTACAGGCGATGGCGGAAGCCACTGTCCAGCGCCTCGTCGAAGGCGATGGCGATGTGCCGGGGGCGTTCGCGCTCGAGCAGGTCCAGCAGGAAGCGGGCAAACCCATGTACTGCGTTGGTCGGCCAGCCCTGGCTGTCCTGGAACTCGTCCGGTAGCGAATGCCAGGCGCGGAACACGTAGATGCTGGCATCCACCAGGTACAGCGGCGGTGGCAGCGGCACGGCATTCACGGCGCTCACTGGCCGGTCCAGTCCTGCAGCAGGGCCGCGACGTCCGGCCGCTCGCGCTCAGGCACCTCGGCCTTGGGCGTGCCGATATGGATGAAGCCGGCGATGCCCTCGCCCTCGGTGAGGCCAAGGTGCGCCTGCACGACCGGGTCGAAGGCCATCCATGCAGTCAGCCATTGAGCGCCGAAGCCCAGCGCCTGTGCGGCCTGCAGCAGGGCGAAGCAGACGCAGCCGGCGGTCATCAGCTGTTCCTGCTCGGGCACCTTGGGGTCCGGACGCGGGCTGGCCACCACCACGATCACCAGCGGCGCATGGCTGAAACGCTGGCGGTCCTTCTCGAATACCGCCTCGCCGGCATGTGGGTCGCGCTGGCGGCTGCGCTCGGCCAGGAAGTCGCCCAGAGTGTGACGTGCATCGCCGGCGATCTTCAGGAAGCGGAACGGTACGCGCTTGCCGTGGTCGGGCACGCGCACGGCCGAGGCCAGCATGCGCTGCAGGGTGGCCGGATCCGGTCCGGGCTCGCCCAGTTGCCGCGAGGGCACCGAGCGGCGGGCATCCAGGGCAAGCAGGGCAGCGGGGTCGGGCATGGAGTCTGAACCGGTCATCACGGGTGTTTGATTATAGTCGGGGTGGTCAATGACGCCGTCTGTGTCGCGTCCGGCCCCTGAATATCAAACTGTGATGAACATCATGCCACTGGCGGGAAAGGGACGACCGCTTCCTCTCGCCTCGTGGGCCTCGCACGGCTTACGATATCTATCTTGCCGGGCCGCCGGTCATGAGGTTTGAAGTGAGGACTGTTTCACTGTCCGTGACGGGCTGGCCGGCCTACCATCGACGTACCGGTACATGGGGTGTGCCGGCCGTCGCGATGTCCATGCTGTCTGTCGTACCAGAGAAGGTGGGGAGCCTTCCCGAATGATGAGCGCGCCCACACCGATGGGATCGCCGGGCCGTGACCCGGTCCAGCTTCAGCGTGCCCGGGACATGGTCCTGCCGGCGCTGTGCCAGGCGTTCGGGGCCGCACTGGCGCGTTTCGACGATGCACTGTTCGACCGGGCCGGCAATGCAGGCTCGTCGCAGCTGCTGTTCCTGGATGCGATGCGCGAGCTGCGCCGCCGCCGTGAGGACATCGCCGCCGCCTTCGCCGGCCACCTGCAGCGGGCCTGGGATGCACTGGCCAGTGGCGAGCCGCTGTCGGCCGAAGCCACCCTGTCCGGGCCGGCCGAGGATGGCCTGAGCCTGCTGGCTGAACATGTACTGGAGTCGCGGCTGGCGGTGCGTAATTTCGCCACCGTGCTGCTGCGCGACTTCAAGCCGGTGCTGGCGCGGCTGGACCGGCGCCTGGGCCGCTTGATCGGCGGCGCCGAGCTGGATGCCGACCACAACCCGGTCAGCCCCGAACACCTGGGCGTGGCCATCCACGAGGCCTTTGCTGGCTGTGAGCTGGCGCCGGAAGTGCACCTGGTGCTGATCAAGCTGTGCGAGCGCGACCTGCGCGCGCCGGTGGGCCGCATCTACGAGAAGCTGGACGAGCAGCTGGCCGCCGCTGGCGTGATGTCGCAGATGGGGGCGCCGCGGCGTCCGCTGTCGGCCGCGCCCGACCCGCGCATGGCGCCGGGCGCGGACGATCTGGTCGAGCCGCGTCACGCGGCGGGCTTCGAATCCGACTTCAGCGATGATGAACAGGCCGCGCCGGCCTGGGCGCAGCGCTTCGCCGCGCGCTGGTCCGAGCGCCGTGGCCACATGCAGCAGCATCTCGGGGGCGAGGAGGCCGGCAGTGGCGAGGCGTATGCCGGGCAGCAGGGCATGTTGCTGGAGGCCCTGCATGAGCTGCTGCAGCAGACCCGCCACGTTCGCGAGGACGCCACCTCGGCCGCGCAGGTCGCGGTTGGCCAGCACCGCCCATTGAGCCAGCGCGAGATGATGTCGGTGCTGTCGCTGCTGCAGGCCACGCCCAGTGCGACGCTGCGTGCGGCCATCGGCGAGGACGGCGAATCCCTGGCGCAGCGGTTGAAGAGTGAAGTGCTGTCCAGCGCCACCCGTCTCGGTGTCGATCCGGGCCAGACCCGGCTGGACCCGCAGGACGAGGATGCGATCGACCTGGTCGGCATGCTGTTCGACGTGATGCTGGACGAGCGCGAGCTGGAAGGTCGCTCGCGCGAGCTGATCGGCCGCCTTGTAGTGCCGTTCGTCAAGGTCGCGATGCTCGACCGCCGCATGTTCGTGCAGAAGACCCATCCGGCCCGCAAGCTGCTCAACTCGCTGGCCGAAGCCTGCGAGGGCAACACCGGCGAAAGCCAGGCCGAGCGCATGCTGATGGCCAAGGTGGAAGAGATCATCGAGCGCCTGGTGGCCGAGTTCAACGAGAACCTGGCGATCTTCCTGACCCTGGAAGAAGAATTCCGCGAATTCCTCGTGCAGCACCGCCGCCGCGTGGAAATCGCCGAGCGTCGGGCCGCCGAAACGCAGCGTGGCCAGGAAAAGCTGGAAATGGCCCGCAGCCGGGCCGGTGCCGAACTGGACCGCCGCATCGGCGATGCCACCTTGCCGCCGGCCATCGCCGAGTTCCTGCGCCAGCCGTGGCAGCACCACCTGACCCTGGCACTGCTGCGCGAGGGCGAGGAGGGCGCTTCGGTGGCCGAGGCACTCAGCCTGGCTGACGGCCTGCTGGAGGAAGTGGCCGAGGCCCGCCGCCAGATCGTCGGCAAACCGTGGCTGCAGGCCTGGCAGCCGGTGCTGGCCAAGGTATTTGCCAGTGTCGGCGTGCACGGCGATGCCGCCACCGGTGCTATCGACGCCTTGCATGACACCCTGCAGGGCATTGCCGAATCGCGGCCGGAACTGCAGCGCGCGCTGCCGGAACTGCCGCAGGTTGCCTTGCCGGCACCGCCGGTGGCTGAATCGCCCGCGGTCGAGCTGGGCGGGCAGATCGACGCCGACGATTTCGACAACGCCGATGCCGACCGCTTCCGTCGCATGGAAATCGGCAACTGGCTGGACTTCGTCGACAAGGACGGCAAGGTGCAGGCCGGCAAGCTGTCCTGGGTCAGCCCGATTTCCTCGCGCCTGCTGTTCGTCAACCGCCGCGGTGTGCGCTTCTGCGTGGCCTCGCCGGAAGAACTGGCGGTGATGGTGCGGCTGGGCCGCCTGCGCGCCCATGTGGACGATGGCGCCTTCGACAGCGCGATGCAGGGTGTGATCGATCGGCTGGACCCGGGCAGCGCCACACTGCACTGAGCCGTGGCCGCCTGCTAGGATCGGGAAAACTCACCGATCAGCGGGGACCTGCATGGCCGTGGCGTTGCTGGGGATCAAGGAGACCGCGCCGGGCGAACGGCGCGTGGCGTTGACGCCGGAAACCGCGCGCAAGCTCGGTGCCCTCGGCATCACCGTCTGGTACGAGGCCGGCGCCGGCTTGGCGGCAGGCTTCACCGATGCCGCCTATGACGATGCCGGCGCACGAGTGTTCGACGCGGGCCGTTGGGGCGAGATCGATATCCTGCTGTGCGTGCAGGCGCCGCCGGCGTCGGTCCTGGAACAGCTCAAGCCCGCTGCCAGCGTGGTCGGCCTGCTGGCCCCGGCCAGTGATCCGGCGCTTGCGGCATTGGCCGCCGGCGACCGCCTGCAGCTGTTTCCGCTGCAGCAGCTGCCGCGCACCACCCGCGCGCAGGCGATGGACGTGCTCAGCTCGCAGGCGGGCATGGCCGGCTACAAGGCGGCGCTGATCGCGGCCGAGCGTGCGCCGCGTTTCTTCCCGATGCTGACCACCGCCGCCGGTACCGTGCGTCCGGCCAAGGTGCTGGTGATCGGCGCCGGTGTGGCCGGGCTGCAGGCCATTGCCACCGCGCGCCGGTTGGGCGCACAGGTGGAAGGTTTCGACGTGCGCCCGGAAACCCGTGAGCAGATCCAGTCGCTGGGCGCGCGCTTCCTCGATCTTGGCGTGAGCGCGGCCGGTGAAGGCGGCTATGCGCGTGCGTTGACCGATGAGGAGCGTGCCGAGCAGCAGCGCCGGCTGGCCGACCACCTGCGCAGCGTGGATGTGGTGATCTGTACCGCAGCAGTACCGGGGCGACCGGCGCCGACGATCGTGACTGCCGCAATGGTGGAGGGCATGGCCACCGGCAGCGTGATCGTGGACCTCGCGGCGGAGAGCGGCGGCAACTGTGCACTGACCCAACCGGGGCAGTGCATCGAGCATCAGGGCGTGACCATCGATGGCCCGCTGGGCCTGGCCAGCCGCGGCGCGACCCAGGCCAGCGAGATGTATGCGCGCAACCTGCTCAACTTCGTCGCGCTGTTCGTGCGCGAAGGGCAGCTCGGTTTCGACTGGGACGACGAGCTGCTGGCGAAGACGCGCTGGCAGGCGTGAGTGACATGGGGTCAGATCCCTTTGCCGCAGGCAAAGGGATCTGACCCCGTTCCCCGGGCCTTACCGCGGCTTCGCCGGCGGCGGGTTGTCGCGCACCCAGTCCTTGCGTTGTTCCGGCGTCATCTGCGACCAGCGCTCGCGCAGTGCGTCGCGCTGCGCGGGCGGCAGTTCCCGCATCTGGCCGAACAGGGCCCGGGCCTGCTCACGCTGTTCCGGGCTCATGTGCTCGAAGCGGCGCAGGCCACGGCGGGCCTTGTCGCGTTCCTCAGGGCTCATCGACTGCCAGCGCTGGCCGTGCGAGAGCATGCGCTGGCGCTGGCCGGCATCGGCGCTGTTCCAGCGGTCGCGCAGCGGCGCCAGCAGCGATTCCCGCTGGGTTTCACTCAGCTGTTCCCAGGCAGGCAGCGGTGCGGCCGGCGCAGGGCGTGCGGCAGGGGCGGGCGCGGCACTCTGCGCCAGCGCCGGGAGGGCCGGCAGCAGCAACAGGGTCATCAGCAGGGGCAGGGTGTGCAGTCGGGACATGATTCACTCCATCGCCAGGTCGGTATCGCCCAGCCACAGGTACAGATCGGGATTTTCGTCGTAGAGCGCGCTGTTGTCTTCCACCGAGGCCAGCACAGGTGCCGGCGCCGGGCCCGTCAGCGTGCCATGGCCAGTGAACTGCAGGCCGATACCCAGCGCCACCACCAGCGAACAGGCACTGGCCAGCCACCAGCGCCAGCGCCCGCGATGGGGGGCCGTGGCGCTGTGGCGAGCCTGTCGCAGCCGGGCCAGCGTTGCCGGCGACAGCGCGTGCAGCGACTGTGCGTGCAGGCTGCGCAGGGTGTCATCGGAAGGCAGGGAGCGGTTCACGGGTGGATCTCCAGGTAATCCTGCAGCGCCTGGCGGGCGCGTGCCAGATGGGTTTTTACCGCGCCTTCGCTGCAGCCCATGGCGCGGGCGGTGGTGGCCCCGTCCAGGTCCTGCAGCACGCGCAGGGTGAAGGCCTCGCGCTGGCGGGCGGGCAGGCGGCGCAACGCGTCCACCAGCTGCTGGTACTGCTGGCGCTGTTCATGCGCCTGTGCCGGGTCCGGGCCGGGATCGGCCCAGTCGATCTCGCCGCCTTCCGCATCCTGGTTGTCGCGCCAGAACGGCAGTCGGAAGCGGCGCCGGCGCTGCACGTCGATCACGCGCCGGCGCAGGATGCTCCAGAACAGCGGCGCCCATTCGGCCGCCGGCTTGTCGGCTTAGTCCAGCATGCGCAGCAGCGCGTCCTGCACCGCGTCCATGGCGTCGTCGCGCTGGCGCAGGCCGGCCTCGGCGAAGCGGAACGCACGCGGGCCAACGCTGGCCAGGAACGCTTCCAGCGATGCCGGCAGGGCATCGGTCTCGGCGCTCGGGGGGACGGGGCTGCTCACCAGCACAGGGTACGGTTCCTCGCTCGGGGTCACCATCGACAACGCGTGAGCGCGGCGTCGGTTGACGCCGGGCGCGCACCGGGTTCAGCCCATGGTTATGATGGGACGACGAAGACAGAGCAGGAGCGTTGCCAGTGAGTGACGGGTTCGTAGCGCTGTACATCTTCATGCTGGCGGCCATTGCCGGCCACGTGATCATTTCGCGGGTGCCGGTGATCCTGCATACCCCGCTCATGTCGGGTTCCAACTTCATCCACGGCATCGTGCTGATCGGCGCGATGGTGGTGCTGGGGCACGCGCAGACACCGCTGGAAAAAGCCCTGGGCTTCCTCGCCGTGGTGCTCGGCGCCGGCAACGCCGCCGGTGGCTACGTGGTCACCGCGCGCATGCTGGAAATGTTCAAGCCGAGTGCGCCCAAGGGCGGCAAGGACGAGCCGAAGGAGCCGCAGGCTTGAACATCAGCACCGTCGAACTGCTCGATTGGCTGGTCAAGGCCAGCTACCTCGTCGCCGCCACGCTGTTCCTGCTGGGCCTGCAGCGCATGGCCTCGCCGCTGACCGCGCGCAGCGGCATCCGCTGGGCCGGGCTGGGCATGCTGCTGGCCACGGTGGCGACCTTCTTCCTGCCCGAACTGCACAACGTGCCGCTGATCCTGGTGGCGCTGCTGCTGGGCGCCGGCCTGGCCTGGTGGTCGGCCGGCAAGGTTGCCATCACCGACATGCCGCAGATGGTGGCGCTGTACAACGGCATGGGCGGTGGCTCGGCGGCGGCCATCGGCGCGGTGGAACTGCTGCGCTACGCCTTCCTTGCCAACCGCGATACCAGCCACTGGAGCGCGCAGGCGCTGGCCGACCTGGCCGCGCGCCAGCCGTCGGGCATGGTGCTGCTGCTGGCGGTGGTCGGCGCGGCGATCGGTGCGGTGTCGCTGTCCGGTTCGGTGATCGCCTGGGCCAAGCTGGATGGGCGCCTGGACAAGCGCGTGACCTGGCCCGGCCAGCAGGTGATGAACCTGCTGGTGGCACTGGCGGTGGTGGTGCTAGCGATCATCGCGGCCAGCACGCTCAATACCTGGGCGATCGTCGCCTTCTTCGTGCTGGCACTGGCACTGGGCGTGCTGATGACGCTGCCGATCGGTGGCGCCGACATGCCGGTGGTGATCTCGCTGTACAACGCGTTCACCGGCCTGGCGGTGTCGTTCGAGGGCTACGTGCTGGGCAACGAAGCACTGATCATCGCCGGCATGATGGTCGGCGCGGCGGGCATCCTGCTGACCCGGCTGATGGCCAAGGCGATGAACCGGCCGATCCGCAATGTGCTGTTCTCCAACTTCGGCGGCGGTGCTGGTGGCGAAGCGCAGGCGATCACCGGCGCGCAGAAGCCGATTGAAGCGTCGGACGTTGCGGCGATGATGGCCTACGCCGAACGCATGGTGATCGTGCCGGGATACGGCATGGCGGTGGCGCAGGCCCAGCACAAGATCTGGGAACTGGCGCAGCGGCTGGGACAGCGCGGGGTGAAGGTGAAGTTCGCGATCCACCCGGTGGCCGGGCGCATGCCTGGGCACATGAACGTGCTGCTGGCCGAAGCGGGTGTGCCCTACGACCTGATCGCCGACATGGACGACATCAACCCGGAGTTCGCCAACACCGACGTGGTGCTGGTGATCGGTGCCAACGACGTGGTCAATCCGGTGGCACGCACCGACCCGGCCAGCCCGATCTACGGCATGCCGGTGCTGGACGTGGTCAACGCGCGCAACGTGGTGGTGATCAAGCGCGGCAAGGGCACCGGTTTTGCCGGCATCGAGAATGCGCTGTTCTATGCCGACAACACCCGCATGCTGTACGGCGATGGTGCGGAAGCGGCCGCATCGCTGGTGAGCGAACTGAAGGCGCTCGACGGCGGGCATTGAGTGGCGGCTGCATCGGGTAGGTGCGGACCTTGGTCCGCACGCTCCTGCCGGCCAGCGGCCGGCACTACCGAATCCACACGCGTGGCGTGGATCTACGACGGGTACTGAGGGGTGGCTGGATCTGGTAGGTGCGGACCTTGGTCCGCACGCTTCTGCCGGCCAGCGGCCAGCACTACCGAATCCACACGCGTGGCGTGGATCCACGGCGGGCATTGAGCGGCGGCTGCATCTGGTAGGTGCGGACCTTGGTCCGCACGCTCCTGCCGGCCAGCGGCCGGCACTACCTGCCGGTGGGTCAGCGCGCCAGCCAGGCGCCCACGGCTACGCCCAGAGCCAGCCACAGCCATTCCATCGCGCCATTGGCGAGGGTGATCAGCGTCCAAGCCAGGTGCGGGCCCATCCGCATCGTGGCGTCCCACAGGTCCAATCCGATCGAGCCGCCCATCCAGGCGCTGGCGATGGCCCAGTTGGCCACGGCGGCCACCAGCAGGGTGCCCAGTACGACCAGGGCAATGCGCAGCCGGCCCGGGCCCAGCGTACCCATGCGCAGCATGAACACCAGTTCCAGGGCGGTCAGTACCGCCATCCAGCCGACCTGCCGGCCGGTCATCAGTGCCAGCACCATCCAGGCAAGGGGAGCAACAACCAGACCCAGCAACAGCATGATGGGCCAGAGCCAGGTCACGGTCCTGGCACGCGCGGCATTGGAGGACATCGAAGCTCCCTGAAGATCACCCACAGGATACTGTGGTTTGCCGCAGTGCACCGGCGGCCGCAGGGCGGCTGGGCTAGAATGCCGTCTTGCGTGGCCCCGGCCACGGCCCCATATCGGTCCCCATGTATTCCCGTAGCAGCGAACCTGTCCACTTCGAACGCGATTGCGAGGCCGTGATGGTCCCGCAGGGCGACACCGTGACCCTGCCCGCCGGCAGCTATGGGTACATCACCCAGGCGCTGGGCGGCAGTTATTCGGTGTTCGTCGAGGGCAACCTGTTCCGCATCGCCGGCAAGGACGGCGACGCCATTGGCAAGGAGGCGCCGGCACCGCTCGAGCTGCCGGCCGACGCCACCGATGAACAGGTGGAACAGCTGGTGTGGCAGCAGCTGCGGACCTGCTTCGACCCGGAAATTCCGGTGAACATCGTTGAACTGGGCCTGGTCTATGAGGTCGAGATCAAGCACCTGGACGAAGGCAAGCGCGAGATCGACGTGAAGATGACCCTGACCGCACCGGGCTGCGGCATGGGCGACATTCTGGTCGACGACGTGCGCAGCAAGCTCGAAATGATCCCGACGGTGGCCGAGGCCGACGTCGACCTGGTGTTCGACCCGCCGTGGAACCAGCACATGATGTCCGAGGCGGCCCGGCTCGAGACCGGCATGCTTTGACCCACGGCCCGCAGTGACGCGGGCCCGGCTTTACCCGCAACCAGAACAGGAAATCTCCGGTGTCCCAGTCCATTCCCAGCTTCGCCGTCACCCGTTCGGACCACCCGCGCAGCGCTGAAGAGCGCGCCCAGATCCTGGAGAAGCCGGGCTTCGGCCTGCACTTCACCGACCACATGGTGGAAGTGCGCTGGGACAAGGACACCGGCTGGCACAACGCCAACGTGCGCGCCTACGGCCCGCTGCAGCTGGACCCGGCTGCAGCCGTGCTGCATTACGGCCAGGAAATCTTCGAAGGCATCAAGGCCTATCGCCATGCCGACGGTTCGATCTGGACCTTCCGCCCGGATGCCAACGGCCGTCGCCTGCAGCGTTCGGCGCAGCGCCTGGCGCTGCCGGAACTGCCGGTGGAAATCTTCGTCGAATCGCTGAAGCAGCTGATCGCCGTCGACAGCGACTGGGTGCCGTCGGCCGATGAGTCGAGCCTGTACTTCCGTCCGTTCATGATCGGCGACGAAGCTTTCCTCGGCGTGCGCGGCGCGCACAAGGCCGGCTACTACGTCATCGCCAGCCCGGCTGGCCCGTACTTCGCCAAGGGCGTCGCCCCGGTGTCGATCTGGCTGTCCACCGAATACGCGCGTGCGGCCAAGGGCGGCACCGGCGCCGCCAAGTGCGGTGGCAACTACGCCGCGTCGCTGCTGCCGCAGCAGAAGGCGCAGGCGCAGGGCTGCTCGCAGGTGCTGTTCCTCGACCCGGTCGAAGGCAAGTACCTGGAAGAACTGGGTGGCATGAACGTGTTCCTGGTCTACAAGGACGGCACGCTGGTCACCCCGCAGCTCTCGGGCAGCATCCTCGAGGGCATCACCCGCGAGAGCATCCTGCAGCTGGCCCGCGACCGCGGCATGAAGGTCGAAGAACGCAAGGTCAGCATCGACGAGTGGAAGAACGGCGTTGCCTCCGGCGAGATTGCCGAAGTGTTCGCCTGCGGCACTGCGGCGGTGGTCACCCCGATCGGCCAGCTGAAGGGCGAGGGCTTCTCGGTGGGCGACATCAATGCCCCGGCCGGCGAAGTGACCATGTCGTTGCGCAAGGAACTGACCGACATCCAGTACGGCCGCCTGCCGGACCGCCACAACTGGCTGGTCAAGCTGGGCTGATCGCCCACGCCGAACGGTAGCGTCGAGCCATGCTCGACTGCGCTTCTGGAAAGCCCGTCCCAGTGACGGGCTTTCTGCGTTGTGGGCCCGCCGGCCAGACCGCAGCAGGTGATTACTTGACGCAAATAGGTTTGCAACGCAAACTAAATTCAAGCGACCCCGATGGAGCGTGTCATGCAGCAGCCGTCTGTCATTGATCCTTCCACGCGCCTGCAGGCGCTGACCCGTGAATACTCGCGGTACTCGCGAAGTGCCGGGGGCCTGTCGGCGATGGCGGGCGGCATCGCCTGCCTGGCCTCGTTCCTTGCCGGAGCCCTGTTGCCGACCACCCTGGCGCTGCGCATCGTGCTGATTGCCGTGCCGGTGCTGTGGATCGTCGGCAAGCAATGGCTGGCACGCCGCTACTACCAGCGGCTGGGCCAGGTCGAGGAGCAGGTCACGCCGGCCGAACGCAATTTCCAACGCTTCTTCATCGCCTTCACCGCGCTGGTAAGCGTGCTGGTGATCGGCAGCGTGCTGACCCGGCTGGTGCCGATGGGCGAGTTGCCCTGGGATCTGCGCGCCGTCGGTTATCTGGTCGTAGTGGCACTGTTGCCCTGGGTGGTGTGGCGCTGGCTGCGGACACCGCTGGAGTTCATCGTGGGCGTGTTCCTGCTGTGCCAGGCCGCGCTGGCCTTCACCGGGCAGGCGTACGGCTTCGGCCCGAGCACCGCCGTGTTCCCGTTGGCATCCATCGCACTGATCGTGGTCGGCTGGCGCGACCATCGGCGCTTCCAGCGGCTGCAGGTGGAGCTGCGCGCGTTCGTGGCGGCGCGGACGAACCTCGAATGACCCAGCTGCCTGATTCCAGAGCGCTGCTCCAGCTCGACCGCTTGATCCACGAGCCGGCACGCCTGCTGATCCTGTCGATCCTGGCAGGTGCTGAATCCGCCGAGTTCGGATTTGTCGAGCATCTCAGCGGGTTGAGCAAGGGCAATCTCTCCAGCCATCTGAGCAAGCTTGAAGCGGCAGGGCTGGTCGCCATCGACAAGTCGTTCCGTGGCAAGCGCCCACTGACCACCCTGCAGTTGACGCCGGTGGGCCGCGCTGCCCTGGCCGAGTACCGCACGCAGCTGGCGGCAATCGTTGCCGGCATTCCCGATCCGGATCGAAAGGACGCCTGACATGACAATGCTCCTGCGCCTGTTTGCAGTTCTGGTTGTTTCCTTCTCTGCCCTCACCGGCGTGGCCGCGGCCGCAGATCCGCGCCAACAGGGAGCCACGCTGACCACGCAGTTCTACGAAGGGCACATCGACGCCCTGTGGGAACGGATGACCCCGCAGATGCAGGCCGGGCTGCAGTCCCCGCAGAGCCTGGTGGCGCTGCGCGAGCATGTGCTGGCGGGCTGGGGCGCAGAAACCGAGCTGGTCAGTGAGAAGGTCGAGAAGGTTGATGGATTCGACACCTATCTGCGGCAGGCGCGCTTCGCCAGGAGCCCGGCCATCATCCAGGTGCTGTGGGCCATCGATGCCGACGGGCGGATCGGCGGCTTCTACATCCGCCCGCTACAGACCACGCCGCCGCAGGCTGCGGCGAGCGGGTTCCTCGACTACCAGACCCGCACACGGCTGCAACTGCCGTTCGACGATGAGTACTACGTGTTCTGGGGCGGGCGTACTGTCGAACAGAACTACCATGCGGCCCATGCCGGCCAGCGCTTCGCGCTGGATCTGCTGGTGGTCCGCGATGGCCACTCGCACCGTGGCGATGGGCTGCGCAACGATGACTACTACTGCTTCGGTCGCCCGATCCTCGCGCCGGCCGACGGCACGGTGGTGGAGGTGATCGAGGGGGTCGCCGACAACGTGCCGGGCCAGATGAACGCCGCTCAGCTCACCGGCAACCGCGTCATCCTCGACCATGGCAATGAGGAGTACTCGGTGCTGGCGCACCTGCGCCAGGGCAGTGTGCGCGTCGCGCAGGGACAGGCTGTCCGCAGCGGCGAGCACCTCGGTGACTGTGGCAACAGCGGCAACTCCTCCGAACCGCACCTGCACTACCAGCTGCAGGCCGGGCCTGTGTTCGGTGTCGGCGAAGCGTTGCCGGCACAGTTCTCCGGCTACGTGGCCGATGGCCAGCCGGTTGCACGCGGCGAGCCGGTCAAAGGGCAGCGCATCCGGCCAGCGAGCGTTCCGCAGGCAAAGTAGTCAGCGCGTCCGACGCGACGGGCAGGCGCACCGCGGGCACGCTGCGCGGTCGTTGGGGTCAGCAGTGGACGCCGATGTCGGCAAAGTCATCGCAGGACACGTGATGACCCAGTCAGGTGCGTGCAGGGCACGAGAAAGTTCCTTCACCTTCACAAACCCTCGACCCGGGAAGTCTCAGAACGAACATTTCATCTTGCTGAAAAGACGCTGAAAATCTTGTGGTGTCCGGTTTTGGTCATTAGCGTCATCTGCACGGCGGATCGGAAGGGGGATCCGCTGGCTCGCCGGACTTCGAACCTCGCCAATGCAAGCCAGCCCAGGGTTCGGGCCGGTGCTTCTGCCGATTCCGGCATTCACACCACAAGAAAGGGAAATACGATGTCCCAGGTAACGCAACCGCGTGTGCGTCGAGTGTGGGTGGTCCTTGGTGCGTCCGTTCTGTCATCGCTGCTGCTGGCCACGCCTGCGCTGGCCGGTGATGTCCAGCTCAGCGGCCTGCAGTCCGCGCAGACCCACCAGCGTTTCATCGTGAAGTACCGCGACGGCAGCGCGCCGGTGGCCAACACCACCGCACTGGCCTCTTCACTGAAGAGTGCCGCCGCTGGCCTGGCCAGCAGCCAGGGCCGCGCGCTGGGCCTGCAGCAGGTCCGCAAGCTGGCCGTCGGCCCGACCCTGGTCAAGACCGATCGTCCGCTCGACCAGGCCGAATCCGAGCAGCTGATGCGCAAGCTGGCCGCCGACCCGAACGTGGAATACGTTGAAGTCGACCAGATCATGCGTGCCACGCTGACCCCGAACGACACCCGCTTCAGCGAGCAATGGGGCTTCGGCACCTCCAATGCCGGCATCAACATCCGGCCGGCCTGGGACAAGGCCACCGGCACCGGTGTGGTCGTGGCGGTGATCGACACCGGCATCACCAACCACGCCGACCTCAATGCCAACATCCTGCCGGGCTACGACTTCATCAGTGATGCGGCGATGGCGCGCGACGGCAACGGCCGCGACAACAACCCGAACGATGAGGGCGACTGGTACGGCGACAACGAGTGCCAGGCGGGCTACCCGGGTTCGAACTCCAGCTGGCACGGTACCCACGTCGCCGGCACGGTGGCGGCGGTGACCAACAACAGCACCGGTGTGGCAGGTACCGCATTCAACGCCAAGGTCGTGCCGGTGCGCGTGCTCGGCAAGTGCGGCGGTTACACCTCCGACATCGCCGACGCGATTGTGTGGGCTTCCGGCGGCAGCGTCAGCGGCGTGCCGGCCAATGCCAATCCGGCCGAGGTCATCAACCTTTCGCTGGGCGGCGGCGGCAGCTGCTCCAGCACGTACCAGAACGCGATCAATGGCGCTGTCGGCCGTGGCACCACCGTGGTGGTCGCCGCTGGCAACAGCAACACCAACGTGTCCTCGTCGGTGCCGGCCAACTGCCCGAACGTGATCGCAGTGGCGGCCACCACCTCGGCCGGTGCGCGTGCCAGCTTCTCCAACTATGGCAACGGCATCGATATCTCGGCACCGGGCCAGGGCATCCTGTCCACCCTCAACAGCGGCACCACCACCCCGGGCAGCGCCAGCTACGCTTCGTACAACGGCACCTCGATGGCGGCACCGCACGTGGCCGGCGTGGTCGCGCTGATGCAGTCCGTAGCCCCGAGCCCGCTGAGCCCGGCGCAGGTGGAAAGCATCATCAAGAGCACCGCACGTCCGCTGCCGGGCGCCTGCTCGGGTGGCTGCGGCGCCGGCATCATCGACGCCGACGCGGCGGTGGCTGCAGCGATCAATGGCGGCGGCCCGAACCCGGGTGGCAACGTGCTGCAGAACAACGTGCCGGTGACCGGCCTGGGCGCTGCCAGCGGCGCTTCGCTGAGTTACACCGTGAACGTTCCGGCCGGCAGCACCCAGCTGCGCGTGGCGATCAGTGGCGGCAGCGGTGACGCCGACCTGTACCTGCGCCAGGGCAGTGCCCCGACCGACACGGTGTACACCTGCCGTCCGTACCTGAGCGGCAATGCTGAAACCTGCACCGTCAACAGCCCCGCCGCCGGCACCTGGCATGTGCGGGTGAAGGCGTACAGCACCTTCTCGGGCCTGACCCTCAACGCCCAGTACTGAGCCCAAGCCCCTCTCCATGGGCACGCCCCGGCTCAGGCCGGGGCGTTTTTGCTTCTGTAGAGCCGAGCCCATGCTCGGCTGCTCAGGCTGCGGACCGTTGTGCCGAGCATGGCTCGGCACTACAGGAGAGCGCTTTGGTGGGTGCCGACCTTGGTCGGCACGCCGTTCCTCAAACCGATTCGAAGCGGTTCGCGGCCACGTTCTTACGCACGTGCTGCGGGTCGAAAATCCGCCCGTTCATCGCGATGTACACGCCGCTCGGCAGCGACTGCACCGCACCGATCGCGCAGCCGATGTTGAACTCCGCATCCGAACCGCGGAAACGCGCCGGGCTCAGCGCGCCGGTCATCACGATGGTCTTGTCCGGGATCGTCGCCAGCACCTTGCCGGTCTGCACCATCGAATCGGTGCCATGGGTCACCAGCACGTGCCGGGTCGGCTGCGCGGCGATGGTGGCGCGGATCAGCTCGCGGTCCTCATCGTTGATGTGCAGCGAATCCTTGCGCAGGATCGGAATCACGTTGAAGCGGAACGTCACGCCCAGCTCGCGCAGGATCATGCCGATCTGGGGGTCGCCGATCTGGTAGTCCGACTTGTCGTCGAAGTAGATCTTGTCGATCGTGCCACCGGTGGTGACGACCAGGAGCTCTTCCATCATGTGCATGCGCGAAACCAGGACAGGTACAGCGGCGCGGGGCCAGGAACACAGATGATACGGCCCGGCGGGCGCAGCGTCAGCGTCGCTTGCCGAAGCGGGCGCGCAGCCCCGGCAGGCTGGCGCTGAAGATCACCAGCAGGGCCAGCGCGATCTCGATCAGGGCCAGCCAGCGCGTTTCCGGGTGGCTCCAGGCACTCATCACGCCGTGGCTGAACCAGCCCAGGGCCAGCACCGAGGCCCAGAAACCCGCCTTGCGCCAGCCCAGGCGCAGTGCGATGGCCAGTGCCAGCGGTGGCGCGGTGAACACCAGCTGGGTGGCCAGCCAGTGTTTGTCATTGATGAACCAGCCGGCGAACAGCGCGGCCAGCCCCATCAGGGCCAGCAGCAGGGCCATGCGCGGCGCGGTGCTCATCGGGCCAGCCGCTGCGCGATGTCGGCCACCCGGCGACCCAACGCGCGCGCCAGCACCGCTTCATCGTCGGTCGGCTGCGGGTCGTCGGCCGCACCGGCCACATGGCTGGCACCATACGGCGTACCACCACTGGTGGTGTGGCTCAGCGCCGGCTCGGTGAACGGGATGCCGACGATCACACAGCCATGGTGCAGCAACGGCACCTGCATCGACAGCAGGGTCGATTCCTGCCCGCCATGCATCGAGGCGGTGGAGGTGAACACGCCGGCCGGCTTGCCGGAGAGAGTGCCGTTGACCCATTCGGCGCCCAGCCCGTCGAGGAAGTGCTTCACCGGCGCGGCCATGTTGCCGAAGCGGGTGGGGCTGCCGAGCAGCAGGCCCTGGCATTCGACCAGGTCCTGCACGCTCACGTAGGGGGCACCATCGTCGGGTACCGGCGGCTGTGCGGTCTGGGTCACGGCGGCCACCGGCGGCACCGTGCGCAGGCGCGCGGTCATGCCCGGCACTTCGCCGATACCCCGCGCGATCTGGCGCGCCAGCCGTGCCACTGAACCGCCCCGGCTGTAGTACAGCACCAGAATCTCGCCCATCGTGCCCGCTTCTCCTCGTCGTGTGGCCACCAGTATGGCTATCCTGCGAGCATTCCGCATCGGGTACCCTTTCGCCGATGGAACCTTTGGATACGCTCAACCTGTGGATGGAGCGTGCGCGGGATCGCGCACGGGCCATCAGTTTCGGCCGCTTCCTGTGGCATCGCTTCCTCGACGACCGCCTGTTCCAGGCAGCGGCGGCGCTGGCGTACACCACGGTGTTCGCGCTGGTGCCGTTGGCCATCGTGGTGTTCGGCGTGCTCTCGGCCTTCCCTGTCTTCGACCGCTGGAGCGATCAGCTCAGCGATTACGTCTTCTCCAACTTCGTGCCCAATGCCGCGCGCGCGGCGGAGGGTTACCTGCGGCAGTTCTCGGCCAGTGCCGGCCAGCTCACCGCCGCCGGCTTCATCGCACTGGTGGTCTCGTTGCTGATCACCCTCAACAGCGTTGAAGAGACCTTCAACCAGATCTGGCGGGTCGGCTCGACCCGGCCCAAGCTGACCCGCTTCCTGGTCTACTGGACCGTGCTGACCCTGGGCGCGATGCTCGCTGCCGCTTCGCTGGCGGTGTCGGCGCGGGTGTTCGCGATGCCACTGTTCGGGACCCAGGAAGGTCGTTGGCTGGCCGAGTTCGCGCTGCGGCTGGCGCCGATCCTGATCGAGTTCGTCTGCATCACGCTGATGTTCCGGGTGGTGCCGCACCACACCGTGAAATGGCGGCACGCGGTGCCCGGCGCGATTCTCGCGGCGGTCATCCTGGAACTGGTGAAGTGGGGCATCGGCGCTTACCTGGGCAGTTTCCAGTCCTACCAGAAGCTCTACGGCACGGTCGCCTTCGTGCCGATCCTGCTGCTGTGGATCTACCTGTGCTGGGTGGCGGTGCTGCTGGGCGCGTCGCTGTCCTCGTCGATGGCGGCCTTCCGCTACCAGCCGGTGGAGCTGCGCCTGCCGCAGGGCTACGAGTTCTATGGCCTGCTGCGCCTGCTCGGCCGCTTCCACCATGCCCGAGCCAAGGGCAAGGGCCTGGCCGATGATGAAATCCTGCGGCTGGAGCCGATGCTGACAGATTCGCTGCTGCAGGACCTGGCCTGCAACCTGCAGGAGATCGGCCTGCTGCGCCGCGATGAACGCGGCGAATGGCTGCTCTCGCGCGACCTGGACCAGGTGAGCCTGGCCGATCTGTACGAATGCACCCAGTTGCGCATTCCGGTAGCCGAGCAGCACCTGCCATACCGCGACGACACACTGGGCCGTGCTGCGCTGGCGGCACTGGACGATCTGCGGCTGCCCCTGCGCGAACGCCTCAAGCGCAAGGTCAGCGATATCTACACCGATTCCGGAGACATGCCATGACCCGCAAGACCCCGTTGCTGCTCCCGCTGGCCCTGCTGCTGGCGCTGTCGGCCTGCAAGCCGGCGCAGGAGCCGACCCCCGCCAGCAGCCAGCCACCGGCACAGGCACCGACGCCGACCGCACCGGCGCCGGTCGAAGAGACCCCGGCCGAACGCACCACTGCCGAGTTCCCGACGCTGAAGATGAAGGCCGTGGATGGCAGCGACTACGACCTGGCCGCGCACCGCGGCAAGTGGGTGATCGTGAATTTCTGGGCGACCTGGTGTGCCCCATGTCGCAAGGAGATGCCGGAGCTGTCGGCGCTGCACGCGATGCGCAGCAACATCGAGGTGGTCGGCCTGGCCTATGAAGACATCGAGGTGCCGGAGATGCAGTCGTTCCTGACCAAGCATCCGGTGACCTATCCGATCGTGATCGTGGATCCGTTCGATCCGCCGGCGGACTTCGCCACACCGCGCGGTTTGCCGCTGACGCACCTGCTGGATCCGCAGGGCAAGCTGGCGCACACGTTCCTCGGCCCGGTGACGGCCGCCGACATCGAAAAGCAGATCGCGGCTGCCAAGTAGCGGGTTGGTCGGCAGGGCCTGCGGCCCTGCACCCGCCGAAGCGGTAGTGCCGGCCGCTGGCCGGCAACATCAGCAACCGTAACAACCGAAGCAGAAGCGGGTTTCCTGTGGGTAGGCGGGGTGGGTCCGGTGGCGGGGGCCGCTGCAAGTACGTCCCTGTAGGCTTGGCAGCCGCATTCATGCGGCTGACACCCTGCACTCCGACACCGCCCCACCTCTGACAGATTTCTGCGATCTGGTAGATCCACGCCATGCGTGGATGAATCTCTATCGAGTTCGAATACTTCGACAATCGAACAAAGAGCATCCACGCATGGCGTGGATCTACAGAATGCAATGCTGACAGATCGCGGAGATCTGTCGAAGGCGGGGTGGGTCCGGTTGCGCGGGCGTGAGCCGCATGGATGCGGCGACCGAGCTTACATGGACGTACTTGTAGCGTCCCCCGCAACCGGACCCACCCCGCCATCCCTCAGGAAGCCCGCCGTTGCTGTTGCCGTTGCCGTTGCTCTGGCTTCGGCAGGTGCAGGGCCGCAGGCCTTGCCGACCCACCCTAATCCTCGACCGGGAAATCCTCGATCGGCTTCAGCACATCGTAGTGCTCGCGATGCAGCTTGCCCTTCAACTTCGGCAGCTCCGGCAGCGGTGCATCCACCCGCGTGTCCGGCAACCGGTCCAGCAGGTTGCGCACCAGTGTCAGCCGGCCCAGCCGCTGGTCGTTGAAATCCACAAGTGTCCACGGCGCCGCCTCACGATGCGTCGCGCGCAGCATCGCCTCGCGGGCCTCGGTGTAGGCGCTGTACTTGCTGCGCGACTTCAGGTCGACCGGAGAGAGCTTCCAGCCCTTCAGTGGATCGAGGTGGCGTTCGGCGAAGCGCTTTTCCTGCTGTTCCTGGTCCACGCACAGCCAGTACTTGAACAGCAGGATGCCGTCGTCCACCAGCAGCTGTTCGAATACCGGCGCCTGGTGCAGGAACTGCTGGTACTCGGTCTCGCTGCAATAGCCCATCACCCGTTCGACACCGGCGCGGTTGTACCAGCTGCGGTCCATCAGCACGATCTCGCCGGCGGCGGGCAAGTGTGAGGCGTAACGCTGGAAGTACCACTGCGTGGCTTCGCGGTCGGTCGGCTTGGGCAGCGCCACCACCCGGCACTGGCGCGGGTTGAGGTGCTGGCTGATGGCCTGGATCGCGCCGCCTTTGCCTGCGGTATCACGGCCTTCGAACAGCACCAGCAGGCGCTGCCCGCTGTGCTGCACCCAGCGCGCCATCGCGGTCAGTTCCAGCTGCAAAGGCAGCAGCAGTTCGTCGTAGTCCTTGCGCTTGAGCTTGGCCATCGTCACACCACGCGGGGAGGAAGCCCGAGCGTAACGCAGGGGTCGCTCAGGTGTTGTCGACACCCTGCCAGCCGTGTTCACCGGCAAGCCGCTGCAGCAGCGCCGACAGGTCGCGGGCAAATCCGGTCATGTCGAACAGTCCACTGCGGTCGCGCGCGTGCGCCAGCTCGGCACGCAGCACGGCCAGTGCTGCGGGGTCATTGCCCAGCGCGCTGGCGGTGGCAATGAACGCCGCATCGTCGGCGACATTCATCCACGCCAGCCCCAAATGGTGGTTGAGGCTGCCGGCGACGCGCGCGGCGAAGGTGTCGCCGGGGCAGGTCAGCACCGGGCAGCCGGCCCACAGCGCGTCGGACGCGGTGGTGTGCGCGTTGTACGGATGCGTGTCGAGGAACAGGTCGGCCAGCGGGTAGCGAGCCAGGTACTGCGGATGTGGCAGCTTGGCCATGAACACCAGGCGTGCCGGGTCGAGGCCAGCGGCCTGTGCGGCCCCACGCAGGCGGGCGTCGGCCTGGCCGGGGCCGGACAGCAGCCACAGCACGCTGCCGGGTACTGCCTGCAGAATGGCGAAGGCACGGCCCATGCTGCGCGGGTTGAGCTTGTAGCTGTTGTTGAAGCAGCAGAACACCACGCCCTGTTCGGGCAGGCCGCACTCGGCCCGGGACGGTGCCGGCTCCAGCATGCGAGTGTTGTCCGAGGGCTGGAACGCACGCGGCAGGCGCAGTACGCGCTCGCTGTAGTGGGGTTCCAGTGACGGTGGCAGAACGAAGCTGTCGCCGATCACTGCATCCAGCCACGGCGCCCCGGACGTGCCGGGGTAAGCCAGCCAGTTCAACTGCAGCGGGGCAGGGCGCATCGCCAGCACTTCCGGCGTACCGCCACCGCCCCATCCGCGCAGGTCGAACAACAGGTCGATGCCCTGTGCGCGGATGCGTGCGGCAGTGTCTGCATGGCGCAGCCCGGCCACATCATGCAGCTGTGTGGCCGCCTGCAGGCGCTGGCGGATGCGACTGCCGTCATCGTGGTTCAACGCGAACAGATGCAGCTGCAACGCGGGGTCATGACGCAGCTGCTCGAACAGGGCCACGGTCAGCAGCCCGGTGGGATGGGCGCCAAAACCATTGGAAAGGAAACCGACGCGCAAGGCGCCGTGCCCGCGCACCTTCACGGCAGGAAGGGGGCGCACTCCCGAAGCAACCACCGCGGCGCGTGCACGCGCGCAGGCCAGCTGTTCGGCCGCGCCGGCATCCTCGCTGAGGAATGCGAACGGTTCGACCACGCCTTGCCCGTTGGCCACGGCGCCACGTACCTGTGCCGCCAGCGCATCCACGTCCTGCCAGTCGCACAGGCGACGCTGCCAGGCCAGGCGCTGGGCGGCGATATAGGGTTCGCCCGGCATCAGCGCATGTGCGCGGCGATAGGCCGCCGCTGCGCCTTCGGCATCATCGGCATCTTCCAGCGCATGGCCCAGCCACAGCGCAATGCCCGGGTGCTGCGGGGCCAGCGCCGAGGCCTGGCCGAGCAGCTTCGCTGCGTCCGCGTGTGCGCCAGCCATCCAGGCCACGCGGCCCAGCCGTGCCAGCGCTTCGGGGTGGTTCGGGCGCAGCTGCAGCGCACGTCGTGCCGCCTGCTCGCCGGCGGCGATGTCGCCGGCTTCCAGTTCCAGGTCGGCCAGCATCACCCAGGCGACGAAGTCGCCGGGCTGGCGTGCAATCGCCTGTTGCAGGTGCTGTCGCTGCTGCCAGGCCGTCATCGTGCTCAGCCCGCCGACAGCTGGGCCAGGGCGTCGACCTGGTGCTCGTGGCTGAGCCGCTGCAGCAGCGGATCGAGGTCGCCGGCCAGTACGTTGGGCAGGTCGTACAGGGTCAGGCCTTCCACGCGGTGGTCGGTGATCCGGCCCTGCGGGAAGTTGTAGGTGCGGATGCGCTGGCTGCGGTCGCCGCTGCCGACCTGCAGACGCCGCGATTCGGCCTGCGCCGCGTCCTGGCGCTGGCGCTCGGCGTCCAGCAATTGTGCTTTCAGGCGTTTCATCGCCTTGTCGCGGTTGGCGTGCTGGCTGCGCTCGGTCTGGCATTCCACCACCACACCGGTCGGTACATGGGTGATGCGGATGGCCGATTCGGTCTTGTTGACGTGCTGGCCGCCGGCACCGGACGAGCGGAACGTATCCACCTTCAGGTCGGCCGGGTTGATGACGATGTCATCGACTTCGTCAGCCTCGGGAATGATCGCCACCGTGGCCGCCGAGGTATGGATGCGGCCCTGCGACTCGGTGGCCGGCACGCGCTGCACGCGATGCGTGCCCGATTCGAACTTCAGGCGCGAGAACGCGCCACGGCCGACCACGCGCGCCACCACTTCCTTGTAGCCGCCATGCTCGCCCGGGCTGTCCGATTCGATCTCGACCTTCCAACCCTGGCGCTCGGCGTAGCGGGCGTACATGCGGAACAGGTCGCCGGCAAAGATCGCGGCCTCGTCGCCGCCGGTACCCGCACGCACTTCCAGGAACAGGTTGCCTTCGTCGCGCGGGTCGCGCGGCACCAGCAGCAGCGCCAGCTCCTGCTCCAGTTCCTGCAGGCGCGCCTGTGCAGCAGCGATTTCCTCATCGGCCAGCTCGCGCAGGTCGGGGTCGGCGCGCATACCTTCGGCGGCGGCCAGATCGGCCTTGGCACGGGATTCATCGGCCAGGGCGATGGCGATCGGTTCAAGTTGGGCGAATTCGCGCGAAAGGTCGCGGAAACGAGTGTTGTCGGCGACCACATCGGGTTCGGCGAGCAGGCGTTCCAGTTCTTCGCGGCGCTCGGCCAGCGCTTCCAGCTTACGGCGCAGGGTCGGCGTCATCGGGTCTCACGGGTGGGTGGCGGTAACCCGGCGTGGCCGGGAACAGGCGCTCGGCGGCGCGGGTCAGGTCGGCATCGCCACTCAGCGCGGCCGCACGCAGGGCGGCGGTCGGCGGATGCAGCAGGCGGTTGGTCAGGCCGTGGGCCAGCAGTTCCAGCACTTCATCGGCCGGCTTGCCGTTGGCCAGTTGCTGGCGTGCGCGCTCCAGCAGCTCGGCGCGGGTGGCTTCGCCGAACGCGCGCAGCTGCCGCAGCGGCGCCTGGTGGGCGCTGGCCTGCTGGGTCTCGACGAAGCGCGACACCTGCAGGTCGATGATCGCCTCGGCTTCGGCGGCGGCCTCGCGGCGGCCACGGCGGTTGTCTTCCACCGCGCGCTCGAGATCGTCCACGGTGTAGAGGAAGGCGTCGTTGAGCGTGCCGACCTCGGCCTCGATGTCGCGCGGTACGGCCAGGTCGAACAGCAGCATCGGCTTGTGCCGGCGCGCGCGCAGGGCCTTGGCCACCATCTCGCGATGGATCACCGGTTCGCGCGCAGCGGTGGCCGAGAACACCACGTCGGCCTCGCCCAGGTGGCGGTCCAGTTCGGTCAGCGGCAGGGCCACGCCACCATGGCGGCTGGCCAGTTCCTGCGCGTGGGCGAGGGTGCGGTTGGCGATCAGCAGCCGGCGTACCTTGCCTTCGCTCAGGTGCCGTGCAGCCAGTTCGATGGTCTCGCCGGCACCGACCAGCAGCACGGTGGAATCGTCCAGCCGCGCGAACGCGTTCTGCGCCAGGCGCACCGCGGCCGACGCCACCGATACCGGGTTGGCACCCACCTGGGTATCGGTGCGCGCACGTTTGGCCACCGAGAAGGTCTGCTGGAACAGGCGGTCCAGGCGCTGGCCGAGCAGGCCGTGGTCGCGCGCGGTCGACCAGGCATCCTTCACCTGGCCGAGGATCTGCGGTTCACCCAGCACCATCGAGTCCAGGCCGGTGGCGACCCGGAACAGGTGGCGCACGGCCTCGGCATCGGCGTGCTGGTACAGGTAGCCCTGCAGGTCGCCGGCCTGGGTGTGCAGCCACTGGTCCAGCGCCTGTGCCGAATCGGCCACGGCATACAGCTCGGTGCGGTTGCAGGTGGACAGCAGCACCGCCTCGGCGATCTGCGGAGTATCGCGCAGCGAACCGAGCGCGCGCGGCAACGCCTCACCGGCGAAGGCCGCGCGCTCGCGCAGTTCCACCGGTGCGGTCTGGTGATTCAGTCCGAGCACCCACAGGGTCATTGTTCAGTTGCTTGCGATAAGCTGCTGGCCATTGGACGACATTTTAAGGCCCCGATGCCGACGATGCCCGCATTGATTCGCATCCCCAGTGTTCTGCTGCTGTCCCTGGCCTGCAGCCAGGCCCTGGCGGCGGTGCCGGCCAAGGCCCCCGTGCGGGCCCCGGCCACTGAGGAACTGGCGCTGGAACCGGTGATGGCCGGTGAGTTCGCCCTGCAGGCCGGCAAGCTGGCCGAGGCCGCGCGCTGGTACCTGCAGGCGGCCCAGCAGACCGACGGCGACGCCGGCCTGGCCGAGCGCGCGACCCGCATTTCCATGCTCGCCAACGATGATGCCAGCGCCGCCAAGGGCTTGGCCCTGTGGCAGCAGCGGGCCCCGCGCTCGTTGACCCTGCGCAGTGCGGCCGGTGCGCTGGCCATGCGCCAGGGCGATGTGAAGGCTGCCCGCACCGAACTGCAGGGCCTGCTGGCCGACCCCGACGAGCGCGGGTGGAAGTTCGCCCTGGCTGCCCTGATCGGTGGCGGCCGCGATCCGGCGGTGCCCGCGCAGGTGCTGGGTGAGCTGGTTGACGCCAACGCCATTCCGCCGAAGATCGAAGCCTGGCAGGAGTTCGGCCGCCTGGCCCTGCGCATGGAAAAGCCCGAGCTGGCGCGGCGCATGATCGATGAAGTGGTCAAGCGCTTCCCCGAAGAACCGCGTGTGGCGCTGCTGCGTGCCAGCCAGCTGCAGCAGGCCGGGGAGACCGGCAAGGCGCTGTCGCTGCTGCACGATGTGGAGCCGAAGACCCGTCAGGACCCGGAACTGCGCAATGCGGTGGCCATTGCCTATGACAGCCTCGGCCAGCCGTCCGCCGCCGAGCGTGTGCTGGCGTTCGGCCCGCAGGACGTGCAGACCTGGGGCATGCGCGCCTCGCTGTTGGCCAAGCAGGGCGACAAGGCCGCGCTGTCCAACCTCTACAACGAACTGTCGCGGCAGGCGGCCAAGCCGGACGCGGCGCAGCGCCTGCTGCTGGGCAAGATCGCCGAGTACCTGAAGCGTTACCCCGAGGCCGTGCAGTGGTACCACAGCGTGCCCGGTGGCGATGAGCTGAGCGAAGCGCGCCTGCGCGCGGCCAATGCCCAGGCCCTGGCCGGGCGCCTGCCGCTGGCGCTGGATGAAGTGCACGCGATCCAGTCCGATGCGGTGGTTGACGACGACGTGCGCCGCGACGCCTACCTGCTGGAAGCCGAACTGCGCCAGCGCGCCGACGACAGTGCCGGTGAACTGGATGCGCTGGCCCGCGGCTTGGCCGCTTACCCGGATGACAACGGCCTGCTGTACGCCCGTGCGCTCACCTGGGAACGCCGCGATGACATCCCGCGCGCCGAGGCCGACCTGCGCAAGATCCTGGTGACCGACCCGGAAAACGTGCCGGCGCTGAACGCGTTGGGCTACACCCTGGCCGACCGTACGGGCCGCCTGCAGGAGGCGCTGGAGCTGATCGACCGCGCCCGCGTGGCCGAGCCGGACAACGCGGCGATCGTCGACAGCTATGGCTGGGTGCTGTATCGCCTGGGCCGCAAGGAAGAGGCGCTGGTGCAGCTGCGCCGGGCCTGGACCCTGGCCAAGGACCCGGAGATCGCTTCCCACGTCGGCGAAGTGCTGTGGGTGCTGGGCAGGCATGACGAGGCCCGCCATTTCTTCGACGAAGCGGCCAAGCTCGACCCTGAAAACCGCGCGCTGCTGCGCGCCCGCGAGAAATTCAATCCATGAGTGTTTCCCTGATCCGGCCGCTGCTGCTGGCGGCCGTGACCCTGGCGGTGACCGCCTGTACCACCGTGGGCACGCAGAAGACCCCGGCACCGGCGGTGGTCGAGGTTGTTTCAGCCGAAGCGGCACAGGCCGAGGCGGCGCGCGTGGCTGCGTTGCAGGCACAGCCGGACTGGACCTTCCAGGGCCGGGTTGCGGTCAGCAAGGGCAAGGACGGCGGCAGCGGTCGCATCGACTGGAAGCAGGAAGGGCGCCGCTATGTGGTCGAGCTGAGCGCGCCGGTGACCCGGCAGAGCTGGAAGCTGACCGGCGATACCCATTCCGAAGCCGGTCGCCTGGAAGGACTGGCCGGCGGGCCGCGTGACGGCGAAGACGCCCAGCAGCTGCTGCTGGAGGCGACTGGCTGGGACATCCCGGTCAACCAGTTGCCGGCGTGGATCCGTGGCCTGGTGGCCGGTGATGCTGCCGGTCCGGAGAAGGTCGAACGCGACGGTGAAGGCCGCCCGCGCCGCATGCAGCAGATGGGCTGGCAGGTGCAGTACCTGGACTGGTACCCGGCCGAGGCCGGGCACCCGGCGCTGCCGCGCCGGATCGAGGCCAGCAATGGCGACGCCAAGGTGCGCCTGCTGGTGGACCAGTGGGGGCAGGGCGCCCCATGAGTGCCGGGCGCGATGACGCGGGCTGGTCCTGGTGGCCGGCCCCGGCCAAGCTGAACCTGTTCCTGCATGTCACAGGCCGTCGTGCCGATGGCTACCACGAGCTGCAGACCGTGTTCCGCCTGCTGGACTGGGGCGACCGCATTGGCCTGCGCCTGCGTGAAGACGGCCAGGTGCGCCGGCAGGGCGAGGGCCTGGCCGGTGTGGCCGAGGCGGATGACCTGGCGGTCCGCGCCGCGCGTCTTCTGAAAGGTGCGGCCAATATCGCGCAAGGCGCAGACATCATCGTCGAAAAGCACGTTTCTGCAGGTGGTGGCTTCGGAGGTGGTTCCTCCGATGCCGCCACTGTGCTGGTGGTGCTGAACCGGCTCTGGCGGGCCGGTCTGGATGAGGACGCCCTGGCGGAACTGGGCCTGCGCCTGGGCGCCGACGTGCCGGTGTTCGTGCGCGGGCGCAATGCCTGGGCCGAAGGCGTAGGCGAGCGCCTGCAGCCGATCACACTGGCCCCGGCCTGGTATGTGGTGGTTGAACCGGGCGTTCATGTTCCCACGCCGGCCCTCTTTGCAGACCCGGATTTGACGCGCGACAGCCCAGTGGCGAAAATAGACGACTTCGCTTCCGGGACCCTGGTCGGGAACGCGTTCGAACCGGTGCTGCGCCGCCGTGAGCCTGCCGTCGAGGCGGCGCTTACTGCGTTGAGCGACATCGGCACGGCGCGGCTGACCGGTTCGGGAAGTGGTTGTTTCGTCGAGTTCGCGTCGCAGTCTGCTGCAGAGCAGGGACGGTCGAAATTGCCGAAGGAGTTGCGGGCAAGGGTGGCAGCGGGCGTTGCGCGTTCGCCACTGCTGGATGCACTCGAGCAACACTGATTTATCAATGCAGGGGCGTCGCCAAGAGGCCCAAGGCACCAGGTTTTGATCCTGGCATTCGTAGGTTCGAATCCTACCGCCCCTGCCAATAGCGGCTGTGTCCGCGCCTTCCAGCGCATCGCCTGCGCGGGACGTGGAAACAACCGCGGTGTTGTCAGCAGCAAGGGTCCATCGGGTCCTTGCCGACCCCGGATCCCCGCCACTCGTCCCCGCCCGAGACAATCATGATGCAAGAGTCCCCGAACCTGCTGGTCTTTTCCGGCAACGCCAACAAACGTCTGGCGCAGAACATCTGCAAGGAACTGGGGGTTCGCCCGGGCAAGGCGCTGGTCTCGCACTTCTCCGATGGTGAAGTGCAGGTGGAAATCGAAGAGAACGTCCGCAAGCAGGACGTGTTCGTGATCCAGCCGACCTGCGCGCCGAGCGCGGAAAACCTGATGGAACTGCTGGTGCTGATCGACGCGCTCAAGCGCGCATCGGTGGCCAGCGTGACCGCCGTGGTGCCGTACTTCGGCTACTCGCGCCAGGATCGCCGCATGCGTTCCTCGCGCGTGCCGATCACCGCCAAGCTGGCGGCGAAGATGTTCAGCACCGCGGGCGCTGATCGCGTGCTGACCGTCGACCTGCACGCCGACCAGATCCAGGGCTTCTTCGATATTCCGGTGGACAACGTGTATGCGTCCCCGCTGCTGCTGGCCGACATCTGGCGCGCTTACGGCACCGAGAACCTGATCGTCGTGTCGCCGGACGTGGGCGGCGTGGTCCGCGCCCGTGCCGTGGCCAAGCGCCTGGATGACGCCGACCTGGCGATCATCGACAAGCGCCGCCCGCGCGCCAACGTCTCCACCGTGATGAACATCATCGGTGACGTCGAAGGCAAGACCTGCGTGATGGTCGATGACATCGTCGATACCGCCGGCACCCTGTGCGCCGCTGCCGCTGCCCTGAAGGCGCGCGGTGCGCTCAAGGTCGCCGCCTACTGCACCCACGCGGTGCTGTCGGGCCCGGCGGTGGACAACATCACCAATTCCCAGCTCGACGAGCTGGTGGTGACCGACACCATTCCGCTGAAGGACGCAGCGCGGGTGTGCAGCAAGATCCGCCAGCTGAGCGTGGCGGAAATGCTGGCCGAAACGATGCGCCGCATCGCCTTCGGCGAGTCGGTCAGCTCGCTGTACGTCGACTGAGTTTTTCGTCCCTGCCGGCAACGGCGGGGACATACCCCGGGTGCTTCTGGTCGCGGAAGCATCTTCAACCGCCAAGCCGCAAGGCGAGGCAACAACCTGAGTAGTCGAAAATGTCGAAGACCCATGAAATCAAGGTCACCAAGCGTGAACTGCAGCGTAAGGGTGCGAGCCGCCGCCTGCGTCACGCTGGTGTGATCCCGGCCATCGTGTACGGCGGCAACGCCGAGCCGGTCGCCATCAGCCTGGACCACAACGAAATCTGGCTGGCCCAGCAGAACGAGTGGTTCTATGCCTCGATCCTGGACCTGAACCTGGACGGCCAGGTGCAGAAGGTCCTGCTGCGTGACATGCAGCGCCACCCGTACAAGCAGCTGATCATGCACCTGGACTTCCAGCGCGTGAACGAGAACGAAGCCCTGACCGCTTCGGTCCCGCTGCACTTCATCAACGAAGACACCTCGCCGGCTGGCAAGGCTGCCGACGTCGTGGTCGCCCACGAACTGAAGGAAGTGACCATCAGCTGCCTGCCGAAGGACCTGCCGGAGTCGATCGAAGTCGACCTGGGCGAGCTGAAGGCCGGTGACATCGTCTACCTGTCCGACATCAAGCTGCCGAAGGGCGTGGAAATCCCGGCCCTGGCGCTGGGCAAGGACCACGACGACGCCATCGTCACCGCCAAGGCCGGCAAGGTCGACGCGGCTGACGAAGAAGCGGCTGCCGAGTAATACCCAAGCGGCGCCTGCCTCCGGGCAGGCGCCGTGCTGGAAGGAACCATGGCAGGATTGCGACTGATCGTCGGTCTGGGCAACCCCGGATCGGAACACGCCCGGACCCGGCACAATGCCGGGTTTCATTTCGTTGAGGCCCTGGCGGAAAAAGCCGGTGCGCGATGGAATGTGGACAGCAAGCTGTTCGGCGAGACCGCCAAGGTCGAGATCGCCGGGCAGACAGTGTGGCTGCTCAAGCCCGCCACCTTCATGAACCTCAGCGGCAAGTCGGTCACCGCCGCACAGCGGTTCTGGAAGATCGAGCCGGAAGAAACCCTGCTGGCCCACGACGAACTGGACCTGGCGCCCGGCGTGGCGCGGCTGAAGTTCGACGGTGGCCACGGCGGACAGAACGGCCTGCGCGACACCATCCGCCTGCTCGGCCACGGCAAGTTCCACCGCCTGCGCGTGGGCATCGGCCACCCCGGCCACAAGGACCGCGTGGTGGGTTGGGTGCTCGGCCGCCCGTCGAAGGACGACGACGTGCTGATCGCGCGCGCCATCGACGATGCGATCGACGTGATGCCGCTGGCGGTGCAGGGCGATTTTAGCGAAGCGATGAAGCGGCTGCATACCCCGAAATAACCGGTAGGTACCGACCGTTGGTCGGTATGGAACCAACCAGGCCGGTAGGTACCGACCGTTGGTCGGTACGGAGAATGATTGGAAAAGCAGCGCCCAGGTCGCTGTTTCCCCAATCACTTTCACCCCAGAGAGCTGTCACCCATGGGTATCAAATGCGGCATCGTCGGCCTGCCCAACGTCGGCAAGTCGACCCTGTTCAATGCGCTGACCAAGGCGGGTATCGCCGCGGCGAACTTCCCGTTCTGCACCATCGAGCCGAACGTCGGCATCGTGCCGGTGCCGGATCCGCGCCTGAACGAGCTGGCAGCGATCATCAACCCGCAGAAGGTCATCCCGACTGCGGTCGAGTTCGTCGACATCGCCGGCCTGGTGGCCGGTGCCGCCAGCGGTGAAGGCCTGGGCAACAAGTTCCTGGCGCACATCCGCGAAGTCGATGCGATCACCCACGTGGTGCGCTGCTTCGAGAACGCCGACGTCATCCACGTCAACAACAAGGTCGACCCGATCTCGGACATCGAAACCATCGATACCGAGCTGGCGCTGGCCGACCTCGACAGCGTCGAGAAGGCGCTGAACCGTGCCGAACGCGCGGCCAAGGGCGGTGACAAGGACGCCGCGGCGCGCAAGCCGGTGCTGGCCAAGCTGCAGGCGGCGCTGTCCGACGGCAAGTCCGGCCGTTCGGTGGGCCTGGACGAGGAAGAGAAGGCGCTGGTGCGCGACCTGTTCCTGCTCACCCTGAAGCCGGTGATGTACATCGCCAACGTGCTGGAAGACGGCTTCGAGAACAACCCGCACCTGGATGCCGTGCGCGCGCACGCCGCCGCCGAAGGCGCGCAGGTGGTGCCGGTGTCGGCCGCGATCGAAGAAGAGCTGTCCCAGCTCGACGACGAAGACCGCGATACCTTCCTGGCCGATCTGGGCCTGAGCGAGCCGGGCCTGAACCGCGTGATCAATGCGGCCTACAGCCTGCTCGGCCTGCAGACCTACTTCACCGCTGGCGTGAAGGAAGTCCGCGCCTGGACCGTGCGCAAGGGTGCCACCGCCCCGCAGGCTGCCGCAGTCATCCACACCGACTTCGAGAAGGGCTTCATCCGCGCCGAAACCATCGCGTATGACGACTTCATCAAGTACAAGGGCGAAGCCGGCGCCAAGGAAGCCGGTCGCCTGCGCCTGGAAGGCAAGGAATACCGCGTGCAGGAAGGCGACATCCTGCACTTCCGCTTCAACGTCTGATCCAGCGGCATCGGATCGACCCCGGACGCCCCGCCTTGTGCGGGGCGTTTGCGTTTCCGGTGATGGACAAAAAAACACCACGTTGCGAAACGCTTGCGGTGTGATGTTCGCCGGCACTTGTCCACAGCAAACTCCCATCGCTTTCCACGCCGGATGTGGAAAACCGCGTGGCGCCCTGTGGAGCCGAGCCCATGTTCGGCTGATCCCCGGCTCGGGCTCGGCTCTACAGGGCTACCCGTGCAGCGTGGACAAATTTTCACCACGCCCTGAAACGCCTGCGGTGCAATGCTCGCGCCCACTTGTCCACACCAAGTTCCCATCGCTTTCCACGCGGGGTGTGGAAAACAATTGCAGGCGTGGACAAAAACTCACCACGCCCTGGAACGCCTGCGGTGCAATGCTCGCGCCTACTTGTCCACACCAAGTTCCCATCACTCTCCACGCGTGGTGTGGAAAACCCCGGGTGGCCCGCTCTGGTAGTCACCCACCCTGGTGGGCGCGCGGCGGAACAGTGCCCACCGAGGTGGGCATCTACCAAGGCCGCAAACAGCAAGGCCCGCCAATGGCGGGCCTTGTCGTCCACGTTCTGCAATGCGGCGTGCCTTACAGCGCGCTGCCACCGAACTTGTGGGTGTACTGCAGGTTGATCGTGCGGCCGACGCTGTCGAACCAGGACACGTCGTAGTACGGATACGCGGTGTAGGTGGCGTCCTTCGGCGGCATCTTGTTGAAGACGTTCACCACCGACAGCGACAGGCGCGAGTGGTCGTCGAAGCGGTACTGCAGCGACGCGTTGTAGCGGTAGGTCGCCTTGATGTACGGGCTGTCACCGCTGTCCCACTTGAATACCTGGTCGTAGCTGTCCGAGGTCGGCAGCTTGCCCAGGCGCGAACCATAGACCGTGGCCGACCACGCGTCCTTCTCCCAGGTCACGCTCAGGCTGGTCTTGGTACGCGGGATGTCGAAGTTGCTGTTGACCGCGAACTGGTCCTGGATCGGATCACCGGGGTAGCGCTGGAAATCGTGCTTCTTCACCCAGGTGTGGGTGCCGTTGAGGATGAAATCACCGATGCCGGTCTGTAGGCGGTAGCGCAGGCCGACGTCGATGCCGGAGGTCGATTCGCGGGCGACGTTGATCGGGGCGACACGCACGCCGTACAGGCGGCCATCACTGGTGCGGGTGATGCGGTCGAGCGCGTCCACGCAGGTCGGTGAATTGATGTCGGCAGTACCCAGGCGGCAGTTCGCTTCGCTGGCCAGGATGGTGCGCACGTCCATGTCCTGCACCTGCTTGCGCATGTCGATGTCGAACCAGTCCACCGACAGGTCCAGGCCGATCGCGGGCGACCAGACGAAGCCGGCACTCCACGAGGTGCTGGTTTCCGGGTCGAGCTGGCGATTGCCGGTGCGGCTGCGGATCAGGTTGTGCTCGTAGTCGGAACAGTCGGCGGCATCGTCGGCGCGGCAGCTGTACAGGTCCACGGCGCTGGTCTCGTCGTTGCCCGGGCCGGCGAACACGTAGTGCAGGTCCGGTGCGCGGAACGCGGTGCCATACGAACCGCGTACCAGCAGGGTGTCGATCGGGCGCCATTCCAGGCCGCCGCTCCAGGTCGCCTTGCCGATGGTGTGGCCGGAATAGCGGTACTGGTCGTAGCGGCCTGCCACGCTCAGGTTGACCGTCTCGTGCAGCGGCATGCGCAGCTCGGCCGCCGTGGCCCAGCGGTTGCGCGAACCCTTGCCGTCCGAATCCTTCCAGCTGTAGTAGTAGTACTGGGTCGCCAGCGGATCGGGATTCAGCGAGTACGCCTGCTGGCCTACTTCCACGGTTGCGGCGAAACCGGCATCACCGCCTGGCAGGCCGAACAGCGCGGAATTGGTCAGCGTGAACGCAGCCGTCTCGGTGCGCGACTTCGGGGTGTAGGTGGTGCGTGCGGCGATCGAATCGTACTCGGCGCGGGTCAGCGGCCGGTACAGGCGCGACGGGTCGGCGTTGTAGATCGGGAAACCGTCGTCGTCCACGCCCAGCTGCGGGCCCAGGAACAGGTCATTGGCCTTGGCGGCGATGATCTGTGCCCAGCTGATCCGCGACTGGTACTGCGAATGGCTCAGGGCCGCTTCGTAGTCCCAGTTGCCAGCCAGATTGCCCTTGAAGCCGGTGGTCACGCTGAAGGTCTTCTGCGTGCTGCGCACCATTGCATTGCGCAGACCACCCATCTCCTCGGGCGAGAACTGGCGCTGCCAGAACTCGATCTCGCCGGTGGCCTGGTTGTTGAAATAGCCCGACTCATCGCCATTGGCGTCCATGCGGCCCCACTTGGTGACGTCGCGCATCAGCGACATCGTGTGGTAGCCCAGCTGCACATCGGCGAACCACTGCTGGCCGTTGTCGAAGTCGTAGCTCAGCGAGGCGTAGCCATTGGCGCCGCGGCGCTTGCTGAGGATGGTGCCGTAGCCGATCGAGCTGTCGCTGCCGCAGTAGTAACCGTAGCGCGGGCGGTAGGCGCGGTAGGTGCTGCCCTGGTTCTGCCCGGCCAGCGCTTCGCAGGTGGCCGCACCCGGATCCAGGTAGTCGTCGTTGTAGTCCGTACGCAGGTAAGCGCGGCGGGCGATGCGCGAGCCCTCGGTGGGGCCGTCCTGGGTCGAATCCTGGATATCGCGCTCGTACGCCCACAGCGGGCTCTGCGACTGCAGCTCGACGCTGTACACCGCGTTGAAATTGCCGCGACTGAAACCGCTGGCCAGGCTCATGTCGAACGAGTCGCCACCGCCTTCGCTGGTGGTGCCCATGCGCATGTCGATCGTGGTGCCGTCGGCCTTCTTCTTCAGGATGAAGTTGACCACGCCGGCGATGGCGTCCGAGCCGTAGATGGCCGAGGCGCTGCCAGTCAGCACTTCGATGCGCTCGATCATCCCCAACGGGATGTTGGAGACATCGGTGAAGTTGCTGCGGCCCTTGAACGGCATCGGGAAGTCGGCGATGCGGCGGCCATTGACCAGCACCAGCGTGTGGTTCGGGCCGAGGCCGCGCAGGTCCACCTGCTGGGCGCCCGGCGAGAAGTCGGCGCCGCTGGAGGACTGCTGGCTCTGCGTCTCACCGCCGTTCTGGGTCATCGACCGCAGCACGTCGGGCACGCTGGTGAAGCCGCTGGAACGGATCTGCTCGGCGCTGATCACCGTGATCGGGGCGGGGCCTTCCACCTGGGCGCGCGGAATGCGCGAACCGGTGACCTGCACCGCATCCAGTTGTTGAACCGAAGAGGAAGCCGGTGCCTGGGCCGCCGCGGAAGCAGCCACGCCCATCAACGCCAGCTGGATCGACCACGCCATCGCCTTTCTACGCATGAGGAATTCTCGGAAATGAAGCCGGCCCGCAGAGGAGGGGCCCTGTCCCCCATTCAGATTTCCGGAATGGGCGCGCGCATTTAACGCCTTTTTTATGCCCTTGACTACTGGGTCCCTATCTGGCAAAGAGTGAAAACGCTTGCAAGTCGATTTTGTTCAGGGAGATCAAGATGCGACGCCTCCACCGGACCCTGCGTGCCCCCTTCGCCTGGCTGGCGCTGCTGGTGTTGGCCGTGCCGTTGGCCGTCCTTGCGCAGGACCTGCAGGGCCCGGGCTTCGCCTACTACGAAGCCGGGGATCTCGACGCACCCCGGCCGGGCCCACGCGCGCCGGCCATGATGCTGATGGGCGGTGGCGAATGGGTGCCGGAGGCCTTCCACTGGTGGCTGAAGCAGGCTGGCAATGGCCGCGTGCTGATCCTGCGTGCATCTGGCAGTGACGAGCTGCAGGACCGCCTGTATCGCGAGATTGGCGGGACCACCGCAGTGCAGACGCTGGTGTTCGACAGTCGCCGTGGTGCCGATGATCCGGCCGTGCTGCGCGTGGTTGCCGCAGCCGATGCCATCTTCATCGCCGGTGGTGACCAGTCGCGCTACATCCGCTTCTGGAAGGGCACTGCGCTCAACCGCGCGCTCAACGCCCATGTGCGCGCCGGCAAGCCGATTGCCGGTACCAGCGCTGGGCTCGCCATCCTCGGTGGCTATGCCTACGGCGCGATGGACGGCGGCAGCATCACCTCCGCTGGTGCGCTGGCCGACCCGATGGGCAGCGCGGTGACCATGGACAGTGGCTTTCTGCAGATGCCCTACCTGCAGCGCGTGGTCACCGACACCCACTTCGACAAGCGCGATCGGCTCGGCCGCCTGATCGTATTCGTGGCGCGCGCCGCCCAGGACAGTGGCAACCCTGACATCGTCGGCATCGGCGTCGACGAGGACACCGCCCTGTGCGTGGAGCCCGATGGCCAGGCACAGGTCTACAGTGCTGACGGCGAGGGCAAGGTCTGGGTGGTCAGCCCCGGCCGCGATGCCGACCGCCTGGTCGAGGGCGAGCCGCTGCGCTTCCACGCGGTGCCGGTAACGGTGGTCGCCAGTGGCAGCCGCATGCGCCTGGATGACTTCCAGGCCGAGGCCGACTACCAGGCCATGGCCGACGTCAGCGACGGCGAGATGGAGTTCACGCTTCGGTAGTGCCGGCCGATGGCCGGCAACTCACCTTTCCTGATACGCCCCCTGCCGGCCAGCGGCCGGCACTACCCTGCAATCCATTCCCTCGTTCTGTTGGAGACGTACCCGATGAAACTGCGCCTGGCGCTGTCCGCACTGTTGTCCCTGCCCATGCTTGCCCAGGCCGTGCCGGCCACCTCACCGCTGCTGGTCATCCACGGCGGCGCCGGCGTCGAGCGCAAGGACCTGTCGCCGGCCGAGGAAAAGGCCGCACGTGACGCGCTGCGGGCGGCCCTGCTGAAGGGGCATGCGGAGCTGGCAGCGGGGCGTCCCGCGCTGGCCGCAGTCACCGCCGCGATCACCGTGCTGGAGGACGATCCCACCTTCAACGCCGGCAAGGGCGCAGTGTTCACCCACGACGGCCACAACGAGCTGGATGCGGCGGTCATGGATGGCGCGAGCCAGGCGGCGGGCGCGGTGGCGGGCGTGCAGCGGGTGCGCAACCCGATCCTGCTGGCGCAGACCGTGATGCAGAAGTCCCGGCACGTGATGATGGTCGGGCAGGGCGCCGAAGCCTTCGCGGCCGAGCAGGGCATTTCTCTGGTCGATCCCTCCTACTTCCGTACAGAGAAGCGCTGGCAGCAGTTGCAGCGTGCACTGAAGGAAGAGGCCAGCGGCCAGGCGCATGCCGATCTGGAGACCGCAAAGCATTTCGGGACCGTCGGTGCAGTCGCATTGGATGCACAGGGACACCTGGCCGCCGGTACCTCCACTGGCGGCATGACCAACAAGCGCTACGGCCGGGTGGGTGACTCGCCGGTCATCGGTGCCGGCACCTGGGCCGACGCACGCTGCGCGGTGTCCGGCACCGGGTGGGGCGAGTACTACATCCGCACCGCTGCCGCGCACGAGATCTGTGCACGCATGCGCTACCAGGGGCAGACGCCGGAGCAGGCCGGCAAGGGTGTGATCAACGAGTCGATTCCGCAGATGGGCGGCGACGGCGGTGCGATCGTGCTCGGCGCAGACGGAAAAATGGCGACGCCGTTCAACACCCAGGGCATGTATCGAGGCTGGATCGGCGGCGACGGCGTCCCCCATGTCGCAATTTTCGCCAACGAGACCCTGCCGGTCCCGGGGCAATAACCTTGCGTATCAATGGGTTTGCGACAACGTGTGAAAAAAGTGGAAAAAAGCGTTGACAGCCCCCCGTCCCATCAGCAGAATAAGCGGCTCACCACCACACACCGCAACGCTTCGGCGGCAACGGAATGGGGTGGTAAGGAGGGATACCCAAGCGGCCAACGGGGGCAGACTGTAAATCTGCTGGCTTACGCCTTCGGTGGTTCGAATCCACCTCCCTCCACCAGTTTCACGTTGTGACATTCCCGGCGCGGGAGTAGTTCAATGGTAGAACCTCAGCCTTCCAAGCTGATGGTGCGGGTTCGATTCCCGTCTCCCGCTCCATTGAATGAACTTTGAATATTATCGAGTTCATGTCATAATGCAAAACTCGGCTCACGTAGCTCAGTCGGTAGAGCACTTCCTTGGTAAGGAAGAGGTCGAAGGTTCGATTCCTTTCGTGAGCACCATCTTAAGCATCACCTCTCAGACGAATTCGAGATAAGCAGCCATGGCCAAGGGTAAGTTCGAGCGCACCAAGCCGCACGTCAACGTCGGCACCATCGGTCACGTCGACCACGGCAAGACCACGCTGACCGCCGCACTGACCAAGATCGGTGCCGAGCGCTTCGGTGGCGAGTTCAAGGACTACTCCTCGATCGACGCCGCGCCGGAAGAAAAGGCTCGTGGTATCACGATCTCGACCGCGCACGTCGAATACGAATCCCCGGTCCGTCACTACGCCCACGTCGATTGCCCGGGCCACGCTGACTACGTCAAGAACATGATCACCGGTGCTGCCCAGATGGACGGCGCGATCCTGGTGTGCTCGGCCGCTGACGGCCCGATGCCGCAGACCCGCGAGCACATCCTGCTGTCGCGTCAGGTCGGCGTGCCGTACATCGTCGTGTTCCTGAACAAGGCCGACATGGTTGACGACGCCGAGCTGCTCGAGCTGGTCGAAATGGAAGTGCGTGAGCTGCTGAGCAAGTACGACTTCCCGGGCGACGACACCCCGATCATCGCCGGTTCGGCCCGTCTGGCGCTGGAAGGCGACCAGAGCGACATCGGCGTGCCGGCCATCCTGAAGCTGGTCGATGCCCTGGACAGCTGGATTCCGGAGCCGGAGCGCGCGATCGACAAGCCGTTCCTGATGCCGGTGGAAGACGTGTTCTCGATCTCGGGCCGCGGCACCGTGGTGACCGGTCGTATCGAGCGCGGCGTGATCAAGGTTGGCGACGAAATCGAAATCGTCGGCATCCGTCCGGTGCAGAAGACCACCGTGACCGGCGTTGAAATGTTCCGCAAGCTGCTGGACCAGGGTCAGGCAGGCGACAACGCTGGCCTGCTGCTGCGCGGCACCAAGCGTGACGACGTCGAGCGTGGCCAGGTCCTGGCCAAGCCGGGTTCGATCAAGCCGCACACCAAGTTCGAAGGCGAAGTCTACGTCCTGTCGAAGGACGAAGGCGGCCGTCACACCCCGTTCTTCAACGGCTACCGTCCGCAGTTCTACTTCCGTACCACCGACATCACCGGCGCAGCTGCTCTGCCGGAAGGCGTCGAAATGGTGATGCCGGGTGACAACGTCAAGATGGTCGTCACCCTGATCAACCCGGTGGCAATGGACGAAGGCCTGCGCTTCGCCATCCGCGAAGGCGGCCGTACCGTCGGCGCCGGCGTGGTCTCGAAGATCATCGAGTAAGCCTGCAGTACCGGTGGTTGCATAGCGCCGCCGGTTACGCGAATGGCGGGCCGGGAACCTCGGTCCGCCTTCGCCGTCTAAGGGAAGGCAAGTTTCAATACGTACGCCAGTAGCTCAATTGGCAGAGCAGCGGTCTCCAAAACCGCAGGTTGGGGGTTCGAGTCCCTCCTGGCGTGCCATCTGCCCACCTTATCCAGCGGCCTGGGCCGCTAAAGCAGACACAGCCGGATGAATAGCAAGATCGAACACTCCAAGGACAACTCCGCCAACGGCGGGGATATCGTCAAGTACGTCGCCGCATCGCTGCTGGTGCTGGCTGGTCTGTTCGTCTGGTTCTGGTTCTCCGCCGACTCCGGTCGCGCCACCCAGCTGGGTGCGTGGGCGGGTCAGCTGCGTGCGTTGGCGGTTGTGGTCGGTCTGGTTGGCGGCATCGGCGTGTTCATGCTGACCGGCAAGGGGCGCGACACCCGCGAATTCCTCTCCGAGTCGCGCTTCGAACTGCGCAAGGTGGTCTGGCCGACGCGCCAGGAAGCCATCCGCATGACCTGGGTCGTGATGGTGGTGGTGACCATTCTCAGTCTGTTGCTGGGTGGGTTCGATTACGTCATTCAGTGGCTGGTTCAGTTGTTCCTGAGCCGCTAAGGAGAATTGCATGAAGCGTTGGTACGTCGTTCACGCCTATTCGGGCTTCGAGAAGTCGGTGGCGCAGGCTCTGCGCGATCGCATCGTCCGTGACGGCATGGAAGAGCGCTTCGGCGATGTCCTGGTCCCGACCGAAGAAGTGGTCGAAATGCGCGCTGGCCAGAAGCGCCGCTCCGAGCGCAAGTTCTTCCCGGGCTACGTGCTGGTCCAGATCGAGACCCACGAAGAAGCCGGTATTCCGCGCATCGACAACGAAAGCTGGCACCTGGTCAAGGAAACCCCGCGCGTCATGGGCTTCATCGGCGGCACCGCCGACCGTCCGCTGCCGATCGCCGATTCCGAGGCCGAAGCCATCCTGAACCGTGTTCAGGAAGGTGTCGAGAAGCCGCGTCCGAAGGTGCTGTTCGAGCCGGGCCAGATGGTCCGCGTCACCGACGGCCCGTTCAACGATTTCAATGGCGTCGTCGAAGAAGTCAACTACGAGAAGAGCCGCCTGCGCGTCTCGGTGCTGATCTTCGGCCGTGCCACTCCGGTCGAGCTCGAGTTCGGCCAGGTCGAAAAGGCCGTCTGACCTGTCGGTAGAGTCGAGCTTGCTCGACTTTGCTGACCAGTCGAGCAAGCTCGACTCTACGGAACCAGGAACCGGGCCTCGCCCGGTTTCGTCCGTTTATGTGCCGCTTCAGGCATGTGAAGAAAAAACCTGATATAGTGCGCGGCTACCCGCTGGGAAGCCAGCAGGACGAGGCCGCCGCAAGGTGGCCTTCAGCATGATTTCAAAACGCGATGCCGGGACGCGTGATTCCCGGTCCGATGGGGAGCCTGTTGTCGCAAGGCGCTAGCACCCGGAGAGCATACTCATGGCAAAGAAAGTTGTCGGTTACATCAAGCTGCAGGTGAAGGCCGGTCAGGCCAACCCCTCGCCGCCGGTCGGTCCCGCGCTGGGTCAGCGTGGTCTGAACATCATGGAATTCTGCAAGGCGTTCAACGCTGCCACGCAGAAGCTCGAGCCGGGTCTGCCGGTTCCGGTGATCATCACGGCCTACTCGGACCGTACGTTCACCTTCATCACCAAGAGCACCCCGGCCACCACCCTGCTGAAGAAGGCCGCTGGCATCTCGTCGGGCTCCAAGCGCCCGAACACCGAGAAGGTCGGCAAGGTCACCCGTAAGCAGCTGGAAGAGATCGCCAAGGCGAAGGAACCGGATCTGACTGCCGCCGATCTGGACGCCGCCGTGCGTACCATCGCTGGCTCTGCCCGTTCCATGGGCCTCGTGGTGGAGGGTTAATAAGATGGCACAGACCAAGCGTGAGAAGGCCATCAAGGCCGCCGTCGTTCCGGGCAAGGCATACGCCTTCGAGGACGCGATCAACATCCTGAAGAGCGCCACCAAGGCCAAGTTCGTCGAGTCGATCGACGTCGCTGTGCGCCTGGGCGTCGATGCGAAGAAGTCCGACCAGCAGGTCCGTGGCTCCACCGTGCTGCCGGCTGGTACCGGCAAGTCGGTCCGCGTCGCCGTGTTCGCTCCGGCCGGTGCCAAGGCTGACGAAGCCCTGGCCGCTGGCGCCGAAGCCGTCGGTATGGATGATCTGGCCGAGAAGATGCAGGCCGGCGATCTGAACTACGATGTCGTCATCGCGACCCCGGACGCCATGCGCGTCGTCGGTAAGCTGGGCACCGTGCTGGGCCCGCGCGGCCTGATGCCGAACCCGAAGGTCGGCACCGTTTCCCCGAACCCGGGTGAAGCCGTGAAGAACGCCAAGTCGGGTCAGGTCCGTTACCGCACCGACAAGGCCGGCATCATCCACTGCACCATCGGCAAGGCCGACTTCGCCGAAGACGCGCTGAAGTCGAACCTGACCGCGCTGCTGCTGGACCTGATCAAGGCCAAGCCGGCCACCTCGAAGGGCACCTACCTGCAGAAGGTTTCGGTCAGCTCGACGATGGGCCCGGGCGTCACCGTCGACCAGTCGTCGCTGACCCTGAAGTAATTGTTTCAAGCGGTCACGGTACCTTCGGTGCCGTGACCGTGACATTTGAAGGCATCGCTGGCAGTGCATCGCCCGCGGTAGCCGTCAAAGACCGCAGGCGCGGTCGTGGCAATACCGGCGACGGGCACGGAAGCTCGATCTGGCAAGGAGTCGCCGCCGGAGCAGTCATGAGCGCTTAATCGATTCCCCGGAATCACCCTGCGTAGATGGTGCCCTTCTGGAGTTTTTCTGGTTCACGCACGTCTGGGTTTCCCAGGTTGGCCCACTCCAGGTCTAGAACGGCCCACCCCCCGGAACATCATCCCGATGTTCCCGGCGTCCAGGACGGATGCCGCACAGGACCGCACACGGCAGGAGCCGTAAGCGGAGTTCAATAGGAGGAGTGCAATGGCTCTCAATCTGTCCCAGAAGCAAGAAGTAGTCGCCGAGCTGGCAGACGTCGCCGCCAAGGCCCACTCCTTGATCGCAGCCGAATACGCTGGCACCACGGTCGCCCAGATGACCGCGATGCGCAAGCAGGCTCGTGAAACCGGTGTTTTCTTGAAGGTTGTCAAGAACACCCTGGCTTCGCGCGCCGTTGAAGGCACCGAGTTCGCAGTCGCCCAGGACCAGATGGTTGGTCCGCTGCTGTACGCGTTCTCGCTCGAGGAGCCCGGCGCTGCCGGTCGCCTGATCAAGGAAGCCGCCAAGGGCAACGACAAGCTGAAGGCTAAGGTCGTCGCCATCGGTGGCGAAGTGTTCCCGGCAAGCCACGTCGACGTGCTGGCCTCGCTGCCGACCCGCGACCAGGCCCTGGCCATGCTGGCCCGCGTCCTGACCGAGCCGGTCACGATGTTTGCCCGCGCCATCAAGGCCGTTGGCGAGAAGCAGGGTGGTGGCGACGTCGCCGCCGACGCTGCCGAGCCGGCCGCCGAGACCGCCTGAGTTTCGACTTACCGTGGTTCCTGACGGAACCTCAACCCAGAAAATCATCCAAAGGTATTAATCATGTCCCTTACCAACGAACAGATCGTCGACGCCATCGCCGAGAAGTCCCTGATGGAAGTGATGGAGCTGGTCAAGGCCATCGAAGAGAAGTTCGGCGTCTCCGCCGCTGCTCCGGTTGCCGTGGCTGCTGCCGCTGGCCCGGCCGCTGCTGTTGAAGAGCAGACCGAGTTCACCGTCACCCTGAAGTCGGCCGGCGACAAGAAGGTCGAAGTCATCAAGGCCGTCCGCGCCATCACCGGCCTGGGCCTGAAGGAAGCGAAGGACCTGGCCGAAGCCGGTGGCGTCCTGAAGGATGCCGCTTCGAAGGACGAAGCCGAGAAGATGAAGAAGGACCTGGAAGCTGCTGGCGCGACTGTCGAAGTCAAGTAAGCAGTTACCTTGCATCGTCACCGATTCACGGCGATGCAGCCAAGGCTGGGGGCGTAAGCCCCCGGCCTTTGGTCGTTGTTGCAAGGTTGTAGATCCACGCCACGCGTGGATGTAACGAGCGGCAAAAAGCCCAACACGGGCTGCGGTCAGACCCCGGCAGGCCAGCGCAGAGCGCGGCAGCGGGGGAGTGGATGCAGACGAGTTGGCAGTTGGAAGTAGCGGGAGAAGGCGTGCTGGTGCCGGCAATACCAGCGACTTCCAACTGACAATTTCAAGTTCCCTTCGGATCGTGGGCGCACGATCCGCACAACAAGGTGGAAGACCTCATGACGTCCTATTCGTTCACCGAAAAAAAGCGTATCCGCAAGGATTTCGGCAAGCAGCGCTCGATTCTCGAAGTGCCGTTCCTGCTCGCCATCCAGGTGGATTCCTATCGTGAATTCCTGCAGGAAAACGTCGATCCGGCCAAGCGCACGGACCACGGCCTGCACGCTGCGCTGAAGTCGGTCTTCCCGATCGCCAGCTACAGCGGCAACGCTGCCCTGGAATACGTCGGCTACAAGCTGGGCGAACCGGTCTTCGACGAGCGTGAGTGCCGCCAGCGTGGCATGAGCTACGGCGCCCCGCTGCGCGTGACCGTGCGCCTGGTGATCTACGACCGTGAGTCGTCGACCAAGGCCATCAAGTACGTGAAGGAGCAGGAGGTCTATCTGGGCGAAATCCCGCTGATGACCGAGAACGGCACCTTCATCGTCAACGGCACCGAGCGCGTCATCGTCTCGCAGCTGCACCGTTCGCCGGGCGTGTTCTTCGACCACGACCGTGGCAAGACCCACAGCTCGGGCAAGCTGCTGTACAGCGCCCGCATCATTCCTTACCGCGGCTCCTGGCTGGACTTCGAGTTCGACCCGAAGGACGCGCTGTTCACCCGTATCGACCGTCGCCGCAAGCTGCCGGTGTCGATCCTGCTGCGCGCGCTCGGCTACAGCAACGAAGAGATGCTGGCCGAGTTCTTCGAGATCAACACCTTCCACATCAACCCGGATGAAGGCGTCCAGCTGGAGCTGGTGCCGGAGCGCCTGCGCGGCGAAACCCTGGGCTTCGACCTCGCCGACGGCGACAAGGTCATCGTGGAAGCCGGCAAGCGCATCACCGCGCGCCACATCAAGCAGCTGGAAGCCTCGGGCATCGCCGCCCTGGCCGTGCCGGACGACTACATCGTCGGCCGCATCCTGTCGCACGACGTGGTCGACGCCTCGACCGGCGAACTGCTGGCCCAGGCCAATGACGAGATCACCGACGAGCAGCTGCAGGCCTTCCGCAAGGCCGGTGTGGATGCCGTGGGCACCCTGTGGGTGAACGATCTGGATCGTGGCCCGTACCTGTCCAACACCCTGCGCATCGACCCGACCAAGACCCAGCTGGAAGCCCTGGTCGAGATCTACCGCATGATGCGTCCGGGCGAGCCGCCGACCAAGGATGCCGCGCAGAACCTGTTCCACAACCTGTTCTTCACCTTCGAGCGCTACGACCTGTCCGCGGTCGGCCGCATGAAGTTCAACCGTCGCGTGGGCCGCAAGGAAACCACCGGCGAAGCCGTGCTGTACGACCGCAAGTACTACGGTGAGCGCAACGACGAAGAGTCCAAGCGCCTGGTTGCCGCCCACGGCGACAGCTCCGACATCCTGGACGTGATCAAGGTCCTGACCGAGATCCGCAACGGTCGCGGCGTGGTCGACGATATCGACCACCTGGGCAACCGTCGCGTGCGTTCGGTCGGTGAAATGGCCGAGAACGTGTTCCGCGTGGGCCTGGTCCGCGTCGAGCGCGCGGTCAAGGAGCGCCTGTCGATGGCCGAGTCGGAAGGCCTGACCCCGCAGGAGCTGATCAACGCCAAGCCGGTCGCCGCTGCCATCAAGGAGTTCTTCGGCTCCTCGCAGCTGTCGCAGTTCATGGACCAGAACAACCCGCTGTCGGAAGTGACCCACAAGCGTCGCGTCTCGGCCCTGGGCCCGGGCGGCCTGACCCGTGAACGCGCCGGCTTCGAAGTGCGCGACGTGCACCCGACCCATTACGGCCGCGTCTGCACCATCGAAACCCCGGAAGGCCCGAACATCGGCCTGATCAACTCGCTGGCCGTGTACGCCCGCACCAACCAGTACGGTTTCCTCGAGACCCCGTACCGCAAGGTCGTGGACGGCAAGGTCTATGACGAAGTCGAGTTCCTGTCGGCGATCGAAGAAAACGAGTACGTCATTGCGCAGGCCAACGCCCTGACCAATGCCGACAGCGTGCTGACCGAGCAGTTCGTTCCGTGCCGCTTCCAGGGCGAATCGCTGCTGAAGCCGCCGGCGGAAGTCCACTTCATGGACGTCTCGCCGATGCAGACCGTGTCGATCGCGGCCGCGCTGGTTCCGTTCCTGGAGCACGATGACGCGAACCGCGCACTGATGGGCGCCAACATGCAGCGTCAGGCCGTGCCGACCCTGCGTGCGCAGAAGCCGCTGGTGGGTACCGGTATCGAGCGCGCCGTGGCGCGTGACTCCGGTGTGACCGTGAACGCCCGTCGTGGTGGCGAGATCGTGCAGATCGACGCCGCCCGCATCGTGGTCAAGGTCAACGAGGAAGAGATCGTTGGCGCCACCGACGCAGGCGTGGACATCTACAACCTGGTCAAGTACACCCGTTCGAACCAGAACACCTGCATCAACCAGCGTCCGCTGGTCCAGGTGGGTGACGTCATCGCCCGCGGCGACGTGCTGGCCGACGGTCCGTCCACCGACATCGGCGAACTGGCCCTGGGCCAGAACATGCTGATCGCGTTCATGCCGTGGAACGGCTACAACTTCGAAGACTCCATCCTGCTCTCCGAGCGCGTGGTGGAAGAGGATCGTTACACCACGATCCACATCGAAGAACTGACCTGCGTCGCGCGTGACACCAAGCTGGGGCCGGAGGAAATCTCCGCCGACATCCCGAACGTCTCCGAGCAGGCGCTGAACCGCCTGGACGAGAGCGGCGTGGTGTACATCGGTGCCGAAGTCCGCGCCGGCGACATCATGGTCGGCAAGGTCACCCCGAAGGGCGAAAGCCAGCTGACCCCGGAAGAGAAGCTGCTGCGCGCGATCTTCGGCGAGAAGGCTTCGGACGTTAAGGACAGCTCGCTGCGTGTTCCGCCGGGCATGGACGGCACCGTCATCGACGTGCAGGTCTTCACCCGCGACGGCATCGAGAAGGACAAGCGCGCCCGTCAGATCGAAGAGTCTGAAATCAAGCGCGTCAAGAAGGACTTCGACGACCAGTTCCGCATCCTGGAAGCCGCCATCTACATGCGTCTGCGTTCGCAGATCGTGGGCAAGGTGGTCAACGGTGGCGCTGGCCTGAAGAAGGGTGACGTGATCAGCGACGCCTTCCTGGACGGCCTGAAGAAGGCTGACTGGTTCGCCCTGCGCATGAAGGACGAAGACGCTTCGGAAGCCATCGAGCGCGCGCAGAAGCAGATCCAGGCGCACGAGAAGGAATTCGAGCGTCGCTTCGCCGACAAGCGCGGCAAGATCACCGCCGGTGACGACCTCGCCCCGGGCGTGCTGAAGATGGTCAAGGTGTTCCTGGCCGTGAAGCGCCGCATCCAGCCGGGCGACAAGATGGCAGGCCGCCACGGCAACAAGGGTGTGGTCTCCAACGTGGTGCCGGTCGAGGACATGCCGTACATGGCCTCGGGCGAAACCGTGGACATTGTGCTGAACCCGCTGGGCGTGCCGTCGCGTATGAACATCGGCCAGATCCTGGAAGTGCACCTGGGCTGGGCCGCCAAGGGCCTGGGCCGCAAGATCCAGGCGATGATGGAAGCCCAGGCGGCGGTTGCCGACCTGCGCAAGTTCCTGGACGACATCTACAACCACGACGACACCAACGTGGCCAACCGTGTCGACCTGTCGCAGTTCAGCGACGAGGAACTGCTGCGTCTGGCCCGTAACCTCACCGACGGCGTGCCGATGGCCACCCCGGTGTTCGACGGCGCCACCGAAGCGGAAATCAAGCGCATGCTGGAACTGGCCGACCTGCCGAGCAGTGGCCAGACCCAGCTGTATGACGGCCGCACCGGTGAAGCGTTCGATCGCCACACCACCGTCGGTTACATGCACTACCTGAAGCTGAACCACCTGGTCGACGACAAGATGCACGCCCGTTCGACCGGTCCGTACTCGCTCGTCACCCAGCAGCCGCTGGGCGGCAAGGCGCAGTTCGGCGGCCAGCGCTTCGGTGAAATGGAAGTCTGGGCGCTGGAAGCCTACGGCGCGGCCTACACCCTGCAGGAAATGCTGACGGTGAAGTCCGATGACGTGCAGGGCCGCAACCAGATGTACAAGAACATCGTCGACGGTGAGCACGAGATGGTCGCGGGCATGCCGGAATCCTTCAACGTGCTCGTGAAGGAAATCCGCTCGCTGGCCATCAACATGGAACTGGAAGACAACTGATCCATGCCGGCGCGGCGGCCTCCGCCGCCGCGCCGCTGGCAGTCAACTGAAAGCCCATCGACACAGCATTCCTCCTTCTGGAGAACACCATGAAAGACCTGCTCAACCTCTTCAACCAGCAGCGCCAGACGCTGGACTTCGACGCGATCAAGATCGCGCTGGCCTCGCCGGACCTGATCCGTTCGTGGTCCTTCGGCGAAGTGAAGAAGCCGGAAACCATCAACTACCGTACCTTCAAGCCGGAACGCGACGGCCTGTTCTGCGCCGCCATCTTCGGCCCGGTGAAGGACTACGAGTGCCTGTGCGGCAAGTACAAGCGCATGAAGCACCGCGGCGTGGTCTGCGAAAAGTGCGGCACCGAAGTGACCCTGGCCAAGGTGCGTCGTGAGCGCATGGGCCACATCGACCTGGCCTCGCCGGTCGCGCACATCTGGTTCCTGAAGTCGCTGCCGTCGCGCATCGGCCTGATGCTGGACATGACCCTGCGCGACATCGAGCGCGTGCTGTACTTCGAAGCCTACGTGGTGACCGAGCCGGGCCTGACCGCCCTGGAGCGCCGCCAGCTGCTGACCGAAGAACAGTACCTGCAGGCGCGCCAGGAGCACGGTGACGACTTCGACGCCGCGATGGGCGCCGAGGCCGTGTACGAACTGCTGCGCACGATCGACCTGCAGTCGGAAATGACCCGCCTGCGCGAGGAAATTGCCGCTACCGGTTCGGAAACCAAGCTCAAGCGCCTCACCAAGCGCATCAAGCTGATCGAAGCCTTCCTGGAATCGGGCAACCGTCCGGAATGGATGGTCATGACCGTGCTGCCGGTGCTGCCGCCGGACCTGCGTCCGCTGGTCCCGCTGGATGGCGGCCGCTTCGCGACCTCCGACCTGAACGACCTGTACCGCCGCGTCATCAACCGTAACAACCGCCTGCGCCGCCTGCTCGAACTGAGCGCGCCGGACATCATCGTGCGCAATGAAAAGCGCATGCTGCAGGAATCGGTCGATGCGCTGCTGGACAACGGCCGTCGTGGTCGTGCCATCACCGGCACCAACAAGCGCCCGCTGAAGTCGCTGGCCGACATGATCAAGGGCAAGCAGGGTCGCTTCCGCCAGAACCTGCTGGGCAAGCGCGTCGACTACTCGGGCCGTTCGGTCATCGTGGTCGGTCCGTACCTGCGCCTGCACCAGTGCGGCCTGCCGAAGAAGATGGCGCTTGAGCTGTTCAAGCCGTTCGTCTTCGCCAAGCTGCAGCGTCGTGGCCTGGCCACCACCATCAAGGCCGCCAAGAAGCTGGTCGAGCGCGAAGAAGCCGAAGTCTGGGACATCCTGGAAGAGGTCATCCGCGAGCATCCGGTGATGCTGAACCGCGCGCCGACCCTGCACCGTCTGGGTATCCAGGCGTTCGAGCCGGTGCTGATCGAAGGCAAGGCCATCCAGCTGCACCCGCTGGTCTGCACCGCGTTCAACGCCGACTTCGACGGTGACCAGATGGCCGTCCACGTGCCGCTCTCGCTGGAAGCCCAGCTGGAAGCGCGTGCGCTGATGATGTCGACCAACAACATCCTGTCGCCGGCCAACGGCGAGCCGATCATCGTGCCGTCGCAGGACGTCGTGCTGGGTCTGTACTACATGACCCGCTCGCTGGAAAACAAGAAGGGCGAGGGCATGGCCTTCGCCAACATCGCCGAAGTGAAGCGTGCCTACGACAACCGCGTGGTGGAACTGCACGCGCGCGTCAAGGTCCGCATCACCGAAGTGGTGACCGACGAAGACGGCGTCAAGCAGCCGAAGACCTCGATCGTGGACACCACGATCGGTCGCGCCCTGCTGGCTGAAATCCTGCCGGAAGGCCTGCCGTTCGCGCTGGCCAACACCGAGCTGACCAAGAAGAACATCAGCCGCCTGATCAACTCCAGCTACCGCCAGCTGGGTCTGAAGGACACGGTCGTGTTCGCCGACAAGCTGATGTACACCGGCTTCGCTTACGCGACCCGCGCCGGCGTCTCCATCGGCATCGATGACATGCTGATCCCGGACGAGAAGAAGGGCATCCTCACCGAGGCCGAAGCCGAAGTGCTGGAAATCCAGGAGCAGTACCAGTCGGGTCTGGTCACCGCCGGCGAGCGCTACAACAAGGTGGTCGACATCTGGTCGCGCACCAACGAGCGCATCGCCAAGGCGATGATGGACACCATCGGTACCGAGAAGGTCGTCAATGCCAAGGGTGAGACCATCGACCAGAAGTCGATGAACTCGCTGTACATCATGGCCGACTCCGGTGCGCGTGGTTCGCAGGCGCAGATCCGTCAGCTGGCCGGTATGCGTGGCCTGATGGCGCGTCCGGACGGCTCGATCATCGAGACGCCCATCAAGGCGAACTTCCGTGAAGGCCTGAACGTGCAGGAGTACTTCAACTCCACCCACGGTGCCCGTAAGGGTCTGGCCGATACCGCGCTGAAGACCGCGAACTCGGGTTACCTGACCCGTCGTCTGGTCGACGTCGCGCAGGACGTGGTGATCACCGAGGTGGATTGCGGTACCACCGAAGGCCTGATCATGACTCCGATCGTGGAAGGCGGCGACGTGGTCGAACCGCTGAAGGACCGCGTGCTGGGTCGCGTGGTTGCCGAGGACGTGTTCCTGCCGGGCAACGACGAAGATCCGATCGTCACCCGTAACACCCTGCTGGACGAAGCCTGGGTCGCCAAGCTGGAAGACGCCGGCGTGCAGAGCATCAAGGTGCGTTCGACGATCTCGTGCGAATCGGCCTTCGGTGTCTGCGGTCGCTGCTACGGCCGCGATCTGGCCCGTGGCCACCTGGTCAACATCGGTGAAGCGGTCGGCGTCATCGCTGCCCAGTCCATCGGTGAGCCGGGTACCCAGCTGACCATGCGTACGTTCCACATCGGTGGTGCGGCGTCGCGAGCTGCTGCGGTCGACAACATCACCGTCAAGACCACCGGCTCGGTCAAGTTCAGCAACCTCAAGTCGGTCGAGCATGCCAACGGCTCGCTGGTGGCAGTGTCGCGCTCGGGCGAAATCTCGGTGCTCGATGCCCACGGCCGTGAGCGTGAGCGTTACAAGCTGCCGTACGGTGCGACCATCACGTCCAAGGACGGTGATGCGATCAAGGCTGGCCAGACCGTGGCCAACTGGGATCCGCATAACCACCCGATCGTGTCGGAAGTGGCCGGCTTCATCCGCTTCATCGACTTCGTCGACGGCATCACCGTCATCGAGAAGACCGACGAGCTGACCGGCCTCGCTTCGCGCGAAATCACCGATCCGAAGCGTCGTGGTACCCAGGCCAAGGACCTGCGCCCGATCGTGCGCATCGTCGACGCCAAGGGCAACGACCTGTCGATCCCGGGCACCGATCTGCCGGCGCAGTACCTGCTGCCGCCGCGCTCGATCGTCAACCTGCAGGACGGCGCTGCCGTCGGCGTGGGTGACGTGGTCGCCAAGATCCCGCAGGAAGCGTCGAAGACCCGCGACATCACCGGTGGTCTGCCGCGCGTGGCCGATCTGTTCGAAGCGCGCAAGCCGAAGGATCCGGCGGTGCTGGCCGAGCGTTCGGGCATCATCAGCTTCGGCAAGGACACCAAGGGCAAGCAGCGCCTGATCATCAAGGACACCGATGGTTCGGAGCACGAAGAGCTGATCCCGAAGTACCGCCAGGTCATCGTGTTCGAAGGCGAGCATGTCACCAAGGGTGAAACCATCGTGGACGGCGAGCCGAGCCCGCAGGACATCCTGCGTCTGCTGGGTGTCGAACCGCTGGCCGCCTACCTGGTGAAGGAAATCCAGGACGTGTACCGCCTGCAGGGCGTGAAGATCAACGACAAGCACATCGAGGTGATCACCCGCCAGATGCTGCGCAAGGTCGAGATCACCGACCAGGGCAGCAGCAAGTTCCTGAACGGTGAACAGGTGGAGCGTCAGCGCGTTATCGAGGAGAATGCGCGCCTGTCGACCCGCAACGAGCTGCCGGCGCACTTCGATCCGGTCCTGCTGGGTATCACCAAGGCCTCGCTGGCGACCGAATCGTTCATCTCGGCCGCGTCGTTCCAGGAAACCACCCGCGTGCTGACCGAAGCGGCCGTCCGCGGCACCTCGGACAACCTGCGTGGCCTGAAGGAAAACGTCATCGTGGGTCGCCTGATTCCGGCCGGTACCGGCCTGGCGTACCACAGCAACCGCCGTCGCGGCGCTTCCGGTCTCACCGAGTCGGAAATGCAGACCCTGGCCGGCACCCCGGCTGCGGTCGAGGCACCGGTGGTTGAAGCCGAAGCTGAACAGGCCTCGGGCGAAGAATGAGGTATCCGGTCCGGCCGCAAGGCCGGACCACCCCATCGGTCCATTGATGGGTAGGGAAAGGGCAGGGGAGGTCGTCCGCGATCGACCCGGCCAACCTGAACGGGGTACATGGAGGCCCCCCAGTAACGTTCCGGGATCAGGAACGGGCTTGACAGGAGGCGTTTGACTGCTTTCCTGGCAGGTTGCTACAATCGTCTGTCTCAGCAGGCCAGAATTTTGGCCTGCTTTAACATTTCCGCATCTCTGGCCGGATTTCCGGCCACCAATCAGAAGAACCTACTGATGGCGACGATCAACCAGCTGGTCCGCAAGCCGCGGCAAGCGACCACCTACAAGAGTGCCTCGCCGGCGCTCGACAAGTGCCCGCAGCGCCGTGGCGTCTGCACCCGTGTCTACACCACCACTCCGAAGAAGCCGAACTCGGCTCTGCGCAAGGTTGCCAAGGTCCGCCTGACCAACCAGGAAGAAGTGATCTCCTACATCGGTGGTGAAGGCCACAACCTGCAGGAGCACTCCGTGGTCCTGATCCGCGGCGGTCGCGTCAAGGACCTGCCGGGTGTGCGTTACCACACCGTTCGTGGCTCGCTCGACGCCGCCGGCGTTGCCAAGCGTCGCCAGGCCCGTTCCAAGTACGGCGCCAAGCGTCCGAAGGCATAAGGAGAGAGCACTATGTCGCGTAAGGGTAATACTCCGCAGCGTTCCGTCCTGCCCGATCCGAAGCACGGAAGCGAAACCATCGCCCGCTTCATCAACATGGTCATGCAGAGCGGCAAGAAGTCCGTCGCCGAAAAGATCGTGTACGGCGCCATGGACGTGATCACCGAGAAGAACAGCAGCGCCAACGCCATTGAGCTGGTGCAGAAGGCTCTGGACAACGTCGCTCCGGCGGTCGAAGTCAAGTCGCGCCGCGTCGGTGGTGCCACCTACCAGGTGCCGGTCGAAGTGCGTTCGTCGCGCAAGATGGCTCTGGCCATGCGCTGGCTGATCGACTCCGCGCGCAAGCGTGGTGAGAACACCATGCCGAAGAAGCTGGCTGCTGAACTGATCGACGCCTCGGAAAACCGTGGCGGCGCCATCAAGAAGCGCGAAGAAACCCACCGCATGGCCGAAGCCAACAAGGCATTCGCCCACTACCGCTGGTGAGTTTGACGGCCTTGTAAAACAGGCAGGGCAGCACCACTTCGGTGCGTGCTGCCTCGCGGTCCCAGAAGGACTGCGCCAATCCGAAGGCCGCCGAAAGGCGGCGTTCGGCCATCCGAAATCCAAGAAATCTGAGAGGCTCCCGTGGCCCGTTCCACTCCCATCGAGCGTTACCGTAACTTCGGCATCATGGCTCACATCGATGCCGGCAAGACCACCACGTCCGAGCGCATCCTGTTCTACACCGGCAAGAGCCACAAGATCGGTGAAGTGCACGACGGCGCCGCCACCATGGACTGGATGGAGCAGGAGCAGGAGCGTGGCATCACGATCCAGTCCGCTGCCACCACTGCGTTCTGGAAGGGCATGGACAAGTCCCTGCCGGAGCACCGCTTCAACATCATCGACACCCCCGGGCACGTCGACTTCACCATCGAAGTGGAGCGCTCGCTGCGCGTGCTCGACGGTGCCGTCTTCGTCCTGTGCGCCGTCGGTGGCGTGCAGCCGCAGTCGGAAACCGTGTGGCGCCAGGCCAACAAGTACCACGTGCCGCGCATCGCGTTCGTCAACAAGATGGACCGCACCGGTGCCAACTTCCAGAAGGTCGTCGGCCAGCTGAAGGCCAAGCTGGGCGCGGTTGCCGTGCCGATGCAGCTGCCGATCGGCGCTGAAGACAACTTCAAGGGCGTTGTCGACCTGCTGAAGATGAAGGCCATCCATTGGGATGAGGCTTCGCAGGGCATGAAGTTCGAATACGGTGAAATCCCGGCCGACCTGCAGGGCCCGGCTGAAGAGGCTCGCCAGTTCATGGTCGAGACCGCTGCCGAAGCCAGCGAAGAGCTGATGGAAAAGTACCTGGGCGGCGAAGAGCTGGCTGAGGCTGAAATCATCAACGCCCTGCGTACCCGCACCCTGGCCACCGAGATCGTGCCGATGTACTGCGGCTCGGCCTTCAAGAACAAGGGCGTGCAGGCCATGCTGGACGGCGTGATCCAGCTGCTGCCGTCGCCGGTCGACGTGCCGGACGTGAAGGGCGTGGACGTTGACGACGATACCGTCGAAATGACCCGCAAGTCGGACGACAAGGCTCCGTTCTCGTCGCTGGCCTTCAAGATCATCACCGACCCGTTCGTCGGCGCGCTGACCTTCTTCCGTGTCTACTCGGGCACCCTGAACGGTGGCGACACCGTGCTGAACTCGGTGAAGGGCAAGAAGGAGCGCATCGGCCGCATCCTGCAGATGCACTCGAACAACCGCGAGGAAATCAAGGAAGTTCTGGCCGGTGACATCGCCGCTGCCGTGGGCCTGAAGGACACCACCACCGGTGACACCCTGTGCGCCGTGGACGCCCCGATCATCCTGGAGCGCATGACGTTCCCGGAGCCGGTGATCTCGATGGCCGTCGAGCCGAAGACCAAGTCGGACCAGGAAAAGATGGGTCTGGCGCTGGGCCGTCTGGCGCAGGAAGATCCGTCGTTCCGCGTCAAGACCGACGAAGAATCCGGCCAGACCATCATCTCGGGCATGGGCGAGCTGCACCTGGACATCATCGTCGACCGCCTGAAGCGCGAGTTCAACGTTGAAGCCAACGTCGGCGCGCCGCAGGTGGCCTACCGCGAAACCATCACCCTGGCCGACGTCAAGTCGGACTACAAGCACGCCAAGCAGTCCGGTGGTAAGGGTCAGTACGGTCACGTCGTGATCGAACTGTCGCCGATCACCGCTGCCGACCGTGCCGATCCGAAGCTGGCTCCGGCCATCAAGGACGACTTCCTGTTCATCAACGACATCACCGGCGGCGTGATCCCGAAGGAATTCATTCCGTCGGTTGAAAAGGGCCTGCGCGAAACCATCACCAGCGGTCCGCTGGCTGGCTTCCCGGTCGTGGACGTCAAGGTGAAGCTGGTGTTCGGTTCGTACCACGACGTCGACTCCTCGGAAATGGCGTTCAAGCTGGCTTCGTCGATGGCCTTCAAGCAGGGCTTCGCCAAGGCCAAGCCGGTGCTGCTGGAGCCGATCATGAAGGTCGAGATCGTGACCCCGGAGGATTACCAGGGTGACGTGATGGGCGACGTCAGCCGTCGTCGCGGCGTGCTGCAGGGTTCCGACACCACCGGTGACGGTTCGGCCAGCATCATCAACGCGATGATCCCGCTGGGTGAAATGTTCGGCTACGCCACTGCGCTGCGTTCGCAGACCCAGGGTCGCGCCACCTTCACCATGGAATTCGATCACTACGAGCCGGCTCCGACCAACATCGCCGAAGCCGTCATGAAGAAGGGCTGAGCCTCGCTCAGCCTCTCTTGAAACCACTTACGAACAATCAAGGTATAGAACAATGGCAAAGGGTAAGTTCGAGCGCACCAAGCCGCACGTCAACGTCGGCACCATCGGTCACGTCGATCACGGCAAGACCACGCTGACCGCTGCACTGACCAAGATCGGTGCCGAGCGCTTCGGTGGCGAGTTCAAGGATTACTCCTCGATCGACGCCGCTCCGGAAGAAAAGGCGCGTGGTATCACGATCTCGACCGCGCACGTCGAATACGAATCCCCGGTCCGTCACTACGCCCACGTCGATTGCCCGGGCCACGCTGACTACGTCAAGAACATGATCACCGGTGCTGCCCAGATGGACGGCGCGATCCTGGTGTGCTCGGCCGCTGACGGCCCGATGCCGCAGACCCGCGAGCACATCCTGCTGTCGCGTCAGGTCGGCGTGCCGTACATCGTCGTGTTCCTGAACAAGGCCGACATGGTTGACGACGCCGAGCTGCTCGAGCTGGTCGAAATGGAAGTGCGTGAGCTGCTGAGCAAGTACGACTTCCCGGGCGACGACACCCCGATCATCGCCGGTTCGGCCCGTCTGGCGCTGGAAGGCGACCAGAGCGACATCGGCGTGCCGGCCATCCTGAAGCTGGTCGATGCCCTGGACAGCTGGATTCCGGAGCCGGAGCGCGCGATCGACAAGCCGTTCCTGATGCCGGTGGAAGACGTGTTCTCGATCTCGGGCCGCGGCACCGTGGTGACCGGTCGTATCGAGCGCGGCGTGATCAAGGTTGGCGACGAAATCGAAATCGTCGGCATCCGTCCGGTGCAGAAGACCACCGTGACCGGCGTTGAAATGTTCCGCAAGCTGCTGGACCAGGGTCAGGCAGGCGACAACGCTGGCCTGCTGCTGCGCGGCACCAAGCGTGACGACGTCGAGCGTGGCCAGGTCCTGGCCAAGCCGGGTTCGATCAAGCCGCACACCAAGTTCGAAGGCGAAGTCTACGTCCTGTCGAAGGACGAAGGCGGCCGTCACACCCCGTTCTTCAACGGCTACCGTCCGCAGTTCTACTTCCGTACCACCGACATCACCGGCGCAGCTGCTCTGCCGGAAGGCGTCGAAATGGTGATGCCGGGTGACAACGTCAAGATGGTCGTCACCCTGATCAACCCGGTGGCAATGGACGAAGGCCTGCGCTTCGCCATCCGCGAAGGCGGCCGTACCGTCGGCGCCGGCGTGGTCTCGAAGATCATCGAGTAATCTGGTAGTATCTGCGCCCCGATGTTGCCTGGGTAGGGCATCGGGGCGTATCAAATGGGAAAGCAGGCACAGGATGTGCCTTGTGTTCCCCGGACCAGGAAGGGTCAATGCCATTCAGGCGGCGTCAACAGGCGACTGTTGACAGCTGCCTTGCGTGCCGTTATGCTTCTACGTCTGGGCAGGCCGGGTAACTGGTCTGCCTACGTTTTTGAGGTCTATGGAGTGACCTTGGCGGCCTGCAGGAGTGTGGGTCGTCCGTATTCAGGAATTTCATGGGACAAAGCAACCCAGAGGCTTTGTCTGTCGCTCTTTTAACGAAGGAACCTACCGCCATGGCGGACCAAAAGATCCGGATCCGGCTGAAAGCGTTCGATCATCGTCTGATCGACCGTTCGGCCAGCGAGATCGTTGAAACGGCAAAGCGGACCGGCGCGCAAGTGCGTGGCCCGATCCCGCTGCCGACCAAGATCGAGCGTTACACCGTTCTCGTTTCCCCGCACGTCGACAAGGACGCGCGTGACCAGTACGAGACCCGCACGCACAAGCGCGTGCTCGATATCGTTGACCCGAATGACAAGACCGTGGACGCGCTGATGAAGCTCGAACTGGCTGCCGGCGTCGACGTTCAGATCAAGCTGACCTGAGGACTACGACCATGACGAAGAAGTATTCGTTGGGCTTCGTGGGCCGCAAGGCTGGCATGAGCCGCGTGTTCACTGAAGATGGCCGCTCCATCCCGGTGACCCTGATCGAAGCAACCCCGAACCGCATCGCGCAGATCAAGACCGTCGAAACCGACGGCTACAGCGCCGTGCAGGTGACCGTCGGCGCGCGTCGCGCTGCCCTGGTCAACAAGCCGGAAGCCGGCCACTTCGCCAAGGCGAAGGTGGAAGCGGGTCGTGGCCTGTGGGAATTCCGCGTTGAAGACGCGCAGCTCGGCGATTTCGCCGTTGGCGGCGAAGTCAAGGCGGACATCTTCGAAGTCGGCCAGATCGTCGACGTCCAGGGTGTCACCAAGGGTAAGGGCTTCCAGGGCACCATCAAGCGCCACAACTTCCGTATGGGCGATGCAACCCACGGTAACTCGCTGTCGCATCGCGCGCCGGGTTCGCTGGGTCAGCGCCAGACTCCGGGTCGCGTTTTCCCGGGCAAGAAGATGTCGGGCCACATGGGCGCAGTGCAGCAGAGCACCCAGAACCTGGAAGTGGTCAAGGTCGACGTCGAGCGCGGTCTGATCGCCGTTCGCGGCGCCGTTCCGGGCGCGGCGGGTGGCGACGTGATCGTCCGTCCGGCGAGCAAGGCATAAGGAGAGATGACGATGGAACTCGTTATCACGGGTAGCAACAACAAGGTCTCGGTCTCCGACGCCGTGTTCGGTCGCGATTTCAGCGAAGATCTGGTCCACCAGGTCGTCGTTGCCTACCGCAACGCCGGTCGCGCCGGCACCAAGGCACAGAAGACTCGCTCCGAAGTGGCTGGTACCACCAAGAAGTCGAAGAAGCAGAAGGGCGGCGGCGCGCGTCATGGCGCACTGACGGCTCCGATCTTCGTCGGCGGCGGTGTCACCTTCGCGGCCAAGCCGCGCAGCTTCGAGCAGAAGGTCAATCGTAAGCAGTACCGTGCCGCCATGTGCGCGATCCTGTCCGAGCTGAACCGTCAGGGCCGTCTGACCATCGTGGAGTCCTTCGACGTCGAAGTGACCAACACGAAGGGTCTGATCGCCAAGCTGGCCGGCCTGGAAGTGGGCAAGCGCCCGCTGATCGTCACCGAAGAAGCGTCCGAGCACCTGTACCTGTCCGCCCGCAATCTGCCGTACGTGCAGGTGCGTGACGTCCAGGGTCTGGATCCGGTCTCGCTGGTGGGTGCCGACACGGTCGTCATCACCGCTGACGCGGTCAAGAAGGTCGAGGAGTGGCTGGCATGAACAGCAACGAAAAAATCTTCAGCGTGCTGCGTGCCCCGCGTGTCTCCGAAAAGACCGCGCGCCTGCAGGAACTCTCCAACCAGTATGTCTTCGAAGTTTCGAACGAAGCCACCAAGGCCGATGTAAAGGCCGCGGTTGAGCAGCTGTTCGACGTCAAGGTCGAAGCCGTCAACGTGGTCAACGTCAAGGGCAAGAACAAGTCCTTCCGTAACCGTGCTGGCCGCCGCGGCGATTGGCGCAAGGCGTACGTTCGCCTGGCCGATGGCCAGTCGATCGATGTAACGGCCAAGGCCTGAGGTACATCCCATGCCATTGATGAAATTCAAGCCCACTTCCCCCGGCCGCCGTTCGGCCGTGCGCGTGGTCACTCCCGACCTGCACAAGGGTGCTCCGCACGCTGCGCTGGTCGAGTCGCAGAGCCGCTCGGGTGGTCGTAACCACCATGGCCGCATCACCGTGCGTCACGTCGGTGGTGGTGCCAAGCAGCACTACCGCATCATCGACTTCAAGCGCAACAAGCTGGGCATCCCGGCGCGCGTGGAACGCATCGAATACGATCCGAACCGCACCGCGCACATCGCTCTGCTGTGCTACGTCGACGGTGAGCGTCGCTACATCATCGCTCCGAAGGGCCTGAAGGCTGGTGATCAGGTGATCGCTGGTTCGGATGCCCCGATCAAGGCTGGCAACACCCTGCCGCTGCGCAACATCCCGGTCGGCACCACCATCCACTGCATCGAACTGAAGCCGGGCAAGGGCGCTCAGATCGCTCGCGCCGCTGGTGCGGCCGTGCAGCTGGTGGCTCGCGAAGGCATCTACGCCACCCTGCGCCTGCGCTCGGGTGAAATGCGTAAGGTTCCGGTCGAGTGCTGCGCCACCATCGGCGAAGTCGGCAACGACGAGCACAGCCTGGAAAAGCTGGGCAAGGCCGGTGCCAAGCGTTGGCGCGGCGTCCGCCCGACCGTTCGTGGTGCTGCCATGAACCCGGTTGACCACCCGCACGGTGGTGGTGAGGCCAAGGCCGGCCAGGGTAACCCGCATCCGGTCACCCCGTGGGGTGTCCCGACCAAGGGTTACAAGACGCGCCATAACAAGCGCACTCAGCAGTTCATCGTCCGCGATCGTAGGGGCTAATCGACCATGGCACGTTCACTCAAGAAGGGCCCGTTCGTCGATCACCACCTCGTCAAGAAGGTGGAGGCCGCTGCGGGCAGCAAGAAGCCGATCAAGACCTGGTCGCGCCGTTCGATGATCCTGCCTGACATGGTAGGCGTCACCATTGCCGTGCATAACGGCAAGAACCACATCCCGGTTCTCGTCAACGAGAACATGGTCGGCCACAAGCTCGGCGAATTTGCCATCACCCGGACCTTCAAGGGTCACGGTGGTGACAAGAAGTCGGGCAAGTAAGGAGAGATGACAATGGAAGCGAAAGCCATCCTGCGCACTGCGCGCATCTCCCCGCAGAAGGCTCGTCTGGTCGCTGACCAGGTGCGCGGTCTGCCGGCCGAGCGTGCGGTCAACCTGCTGAAGTTCTCGGACAAGAAGGCTGCCCACCTGATCAAGAAGGTGGTGGAGTCGGCTATTGCAAATGCCGAGAACAACCAGGGCGCCGACGTCGACGAGCTGAAGGTTCAGACCATCATGGTTGATGAAGGTCCGACCCTGAAGCGTTTCATGGCGCGGGCGAAAGGCCGCGGTACCCGCATCCTCAAGCGCACCAGCCACATCACTGTGGTTGTGGGCGCCGCCAAGTAAGCGGATAAGGAAAAGACCATGGGTCATAAAGTTCATCCGATTGGTATCCGCCTCGGCATTTCCAAGGACTGGAACTCCAAGTGGTACGCCAACAAGGCCGAGTTCGCTGGTTACCTGGCAGCCGACCTGAAAGTGCGCGAAATGCTGCGCAAGAAGCTGGCTCAGGCCGGCATCAGCAAGATCCTGATCGAGCGTCCGGCCAAGACCGCTCGCGTGACGATCCACACCGCCCGTCCGGGCGTGGTGATCGGCAAGCGCGGTGAGGACATCGAGAAGCTGCGCAAGGAAGTGAGCGAGATGATGGGCGTCCCGGCGCACATCAACGTCACCGAAGTGCGCAAGCCGGAACTGGACGCGCAGCTCGTTGCCGAGTCGATCGCCCAGCAGCTGGAGCGTCGCATCATGTTCCGCCGTGCAATGAAGCGCTCGGTCGGCAACGCGATGCGTCTGGGTGCCCTGGGCATCAAGGTCAACGTTGGTGGCCGCCTCAACGGTGCAGAAATCGCCCGTTCGGAGTGGTACCGCGAAGGCCGCGTGCCGCTGCACACCCTGCGTGCCGACATCGACTATGGCTTCGCTGAAGCCAAGACGACCTACGGCATCATCGGCATCAAGGTCTGGATCTACAAGGGCGAGGTCTTCGATTTCTCCCAGGTTGGCCAGGAAAAGCAGGACGACACCCCGTCGCGCAACGATCGTCACGATCGCGGCGACCGTGGTGACCGTCAGCGCCCGGCCCGTGAAGCGAGGTAACGACAATGTTGCAACCCAAGCGAACCAAGTACCGCAAGGTACACAAGGGCCGTAACGATGGCCTGAGCTGGAGCGCCAACGCTGTCAGCTTCGGCGAATACGGCCTGAAGGCAACCGCACACGGTCAGCTGACCGCGCGTCAGATCGAAGCGGCTCGCCGCTCGATCAGCCGCTACGTCAAGCGCGGCGGCAAGATGTGGATCCGCGTGTTCCCCGACAAGCCCATCACCAAGAAGCCCATCGAAGTCCGAATGGGTTCTGGTAAGGGTAACGTGGAATACTGGGTGGCCCAGATCCAGCCCGGCCGCATGATCTATGAAATCGAGGGTGTTTCCGAGGAAGTGGCTCGCGAGGCGTTCCGCCTGGCCGCCGCCAAGCTCTCGGTCACCACCACTTTCGTGACCCGTACGGTGCGCTGATGGATATCAAAACTCTCCGTGAAAAGTCGGCTGACGAACTCAAGGCCCACCTGATCGACCTGCGTAAGGAACAGTTCTCTGTCCGTATGCAGCAGGTCACCGGCCAGCTGCCGAAGACCCACGACATTCGCCGGGTCCGTCGCGAGATTGCTCGCGTCAAGACCCTGCTCGGCAGCACGAAGTAAGGATGGCCGCTATGAGCGACAATACTGAAAAGAAGACGCTGCGCACGGTCGAAGGCCGTGTCGTCAGCAACAAGATGGACAAGACGGTTACCGTCCTGGTTGAGCGTCAGGTCAAGCACGCGCTGTACGGCAAGTACATCAAGCGCTCGACGAAGCTGCACGCCCACGATGCCGACAACGCCTGCAAGGAAGGCGATGTCGTCCGCGTGACCGAGATTGCTCCGATGTCCAAGACCAAGAACTGGCGCGTGGTGGAAGTCATCACGCGCGCGGCTGAATAAGGAGCTGAATCATGATCCAGATGCAGAGCTACCTTGACGTCGCGGACAATTCGGGTGCCAAGCAGGTGATGTGCTTCAAGGTGCTGGGTGGTTCCAAGCGCCGTTACGCCGGCATCGGCGACATCATCAAGGTCACCGTGAAGGATGCGATTCCGCGCGGCAAGGTCAAGAAGGGTGAAGTGTATGACGCCGTCGTGGTGCGTACCCGCAAGGGTGTGCGTCGCGCCGATGGCTCGCTGATCCGCTTCGACGGCAACGCTGCCGTCCTGCTGAACAACAAGCAGGAGCCGATCGGTACCCGTATCTTCGGGCCGGTGACCCGTGAACTTCGTTCGGAGAAGTTCATGAAGATCGTCTCGCTCGCTCCCGAAGTGCTGTGAGCGACAGGAGATAATCATGGCTAACCGTATCAAGAAGGGCGACCAGGTTGTCGTCAACGCTGGCAAGGACAAGGGCAAGCAGGGCGAAGTCGTCCGCGTCGACGGCGACCGTGTGGTCGTCGCCAACGTGAACATCGTCAAGCGCCACACCAAGCCGAACCCGCAGGCAGGTGTTGCCGGCGGCGTGGTCGAGCGCGAAGCTTCGATCCATATCTCCAACGTGAATGTTCTGAACCCGGCTTCGGGCAAGGGCGAACGCGTTGGCTTCAAGGTGCTGGAGGATGGACGCAAACTGCGTGTGTTCCGCTCCAGCGGTGAGGCGCTCGACGCCTGAGGAATGAGAAGATGAGTTCCCGTCTCGAAAAGTTCTACAAGGACGAAGTGGTGCCGGCGCTGATGAAGCAGTTCGGCTACACCAATCCGATGGAAGTGCCGAAGCTGGTCAAGGTCACCCTGAACATGGGTGTCGGCGAAGCGGCCACCAACAAGAAGATCCTGGAAAACGCCGTCGGCGACATGACCAAGATTTCCGGCCAGAAGCCGGTTGTCACCAAGTCGCGTGTGTCGGTTGCGTCGTTCAAGATCCGCGATGGTTGGCCGATCGGCTGCAAGACCACGCTGCGTCGCCACAAGATGTACGAGTTCCTGGATCGCCTGATCAACATCTCGCTGCCGCGCGTGCGCGACTTCCGTGGTGTTTCCGGTCGTTCCTTCGACGGCCGCGGCAACTTCAACATGGGTGTGAAGGAACAGATCATCTTCCCGGAAATCGACTTCGACGCCGTCGACGCGATCCGCGGTATGGATATCGCCATCACCACCACTGCGAAGACCGACGCGGAAGCGAAGGCGCTGCTGGCAGCGTTCAAGTTCCCGTTCCGTAACTGATCTGTCGAGGAAACCGAAATGGCAAAGACCTCCATGGTCAACCGCGACATCAAGCGGGAAAAGCTGGCAAAGAAGTACGCTGAAAAGCGTGCAGCTCTGAAGAAGATCGTGTCCTCCGTGGACGCGACCTACGAAGAGAAGATCGACGCCGCAACCAAGCTGGCCAAGCTGCCGCGCGATTCGTCGCCGAGCCGCCAGCGCAACCGTTGCGAGCTGTCGGGTCGTCCGCGTGGCGTCTACAGCAAGTTCGGCCTGGGCCGTAACAAGCTGCGTGAAGCCACCATGCGTGGCGACGTCCCGGGTCTGCGCAAGGCCAGCTGGTAATCCCAGCCGGCCCTGCGATCAGGTGCCCCTTCGGGGGTTCCTGAACCGGGCAGGGGAGGCATTCAGCTTTCCCGACGCAAAAAAACCGAAGAGCCCGGCGCAAGCCGGGCTCTTTTGGCGTATACTCCCGCGTCTTGCCCTGTGCAAACGGGGTTGTAGGAGTGGGCCCCTGGCCCGCTGCATCAAGGGACCTGGCCCGTTTCCAGGAGACAACAGATTTTCGCGAAAGCGGATATCGGTGCACTCAAAGGTACTCATATGAGCATGACTGATCCCATCGCCGACCTGCTGGTCCGCATCAAGAATGCGGCCGCGGTTGGCAAGCAGACGGTGAAAGCCCCGTCGTCCAAGATCAAGGTTGCGATCGCCCAGGTCCTGAAGGACGAGGGTTACATCACCGACCTGCGCGTGACCCAGCTGGAAAACAACAAGTCCGAGCTGGAAATCGTGCTGAAGTATTTCGAAGGCAAGCCGGTCATCGCGACCCTGAAGCGCTTCTCGCGTTCGGGCCTGCGCCAGTACCGCGGCAAGAGCGAGCTGCCGAAGGTCATGAACGGCCTGGGTATCTCCATCATTTCCACCTCCAAGGGCATCATGACTGATGCGCAGGCGCGCCAGCTGGGCGTCGGCGGCGAAGTCCTGTGCTTCGTGGCCTAAGGCGAGAGGAGTAGAACTATGTCCCGCGTAGCCAAGAAGCCCGTCACCCTGGGCAAGGTTGAACTGAACGTCCAGCCGGAAAGCGTCACCGTCAAGGGCCCGAAGGGCACCCTGTCGCTGCCGAAGCCGGCCGGTATTGCCATCAACGTCGACAGCGGCGTTGCCACCCTGAGCACCGAGAACGCCGAGCTGGTCGCACTGACCGGTACCGTGCGTGCGATCCTGGCCAACATGGTCAAGGGCGTGTCCGAAGGCTTCGAGCGCAAGCTGGAGCTGGTCGGCGTGGGTTACCGCGCTGCCATGCAGGGCAAGGACCTGAGCCTGTCGCTGGGCTTCTCGCACCCGGTCGTGTTCGTGGCGCCGGAAGGCATCACCATCACCACCCCGACCCAGACCGAGATCCTGGTCCAGGGCGCTGACAAGCAGGTCGTCGGTGAAGTTGCCGCCAAGATCCGTGCGTTCCGCAAGCCGGAGCCGTACAAGGGCAAGGGCGTGAAGTACTCCGACGAAGTCATCATCCGTAAGGAAGCCAAGAAGGCCTAATTAGGCACTTCCGCTTTCAAAGGAAAAACATCATGAACAAGAACATCGCCCGCCTGCGTCGCGCCAAGTCGACCCGCGCCCACATCCGTGAGCTCGGCGTCGCCCGCCTGTCGGTGCTGCGCACCGGCCAGCACCTGTACGCCCAGGTCTTCACCGCCGACGGTTCCAAGGTGCTGGCTGCTGCCAACACCACCCAGACCGACGTCATGGAAGGTCTGAAGAACGGCAAGAACGCCGATGCCGCCGCCAAGGTCGGCCGTATCGTCGCTGAGCGCGCCAAGGCCGCCGGCGTCGAGAAGGTTGCCTTCGATCGTTCGGGCTACCGCTACCACGGCCGCATCAAGGCCCTGGCAGAAGCCGCCCGCGAAGCCGGCCTGCAGTTCTAAGGGACAAGGGCAGGGGACCTGTGGTCTCCTGCCCGCCTGCTCGCCCGCCTGAGTGAGGCGGGACGGCGCCACTCTTCTGCAGTGGCCCACCGGAACAACGCGACATTCCACAACCATAAGCGGCCCCGAGCCGTACATACCCAAACTACCAAGGAATCAAAATGGCAGAAGAGCGTCAGCAGCGGGGTCGCGATCGCGACCGTAACCGCGAAGAGAAAGTCGACGACGGCATGATCGAAAAGCTGGTCGCGGTCAACCGCGTCAGCAAGACCGTCAAGGGTGGCCGCCAGTTCACCTTCACCGCCCTGACCGTGGTCGGCGACGGCGAAGGCAAGGTCGGTTTCGGCTATGGCAAGGCGCGCGAAGTGCCGGTCGCCATCCAGAAGTCGATGGAACAGGCCCGCAAGAACCTGGTCAGCGTTGACCTGAACAACGGCACCCTGTGGCACACCATCAAGGATGGTCACGGCGCTGCCCGCGTGTTCATGCAGCCGGCTTCGGAAGGTACTGGCGTCATCGCCGGCGGTGCCATGCGCGCCGTGCTGGAAGCCGTTGGCGTGAAGAACGTGCTGGCCAAGGCCACCGGTTCGCGCAACCCGATCAACCTGGTGCGTGCCACCGTGAAGGGCCTGTCTGCTGCGCAGTCGCCGGCTCGCATCGCGGCCAAGCGCGGCAAGAAGGTGGAGGAACTCAACCATGGCTAATGAGTCCAACAAGACTGTGAAGGTGCGCCTGGTGCGCGGCCTGCGTGGTGCTCAGTCGCGTCACCGCCTGTCGGTGCGTGCTCTGGGTCTGAACAAGCTCAACGATGTGCGTGAACTGAAGGACAGCCCGCAGGTTCGCGGTCTGATCAACACCGTTCACTACCTCGTCAAGGTTGAGGAGTAATCGATCATGACTCTGCGTCTCAATGAACTGAGCCCGGCACCGGGCGCCCGCACCGAGCGCACCCGCGTCGGTCGCGGTATCGGCTCGGGCCTGGGCAAGACTGCCGGCCGCGGCCACAAGGGTTCGTTCGCCCGTAAGGGTGGCGGCAAGATCAAGGCTGGCTTCGAAGGCGGCCAGACCCCCATGCAGCGTCGTCTGCCGAAGATCGGCTTCCGTTCGCCGATCGCCAAGGACACCGCTGAAGTGCTGCTGTACGCGCTGGACAAGCTGCCGGCCGGTGAGATCGACTTCGCCGCCCTGCGTGCTGCCAAGCTGGTCCCGAGCACTGCAAAGAAGGCCAAGGTCGTCGTCAAGGGCGAAGTGACCAAGGCGTTCACCCTGAAGGGTATCGCTGCCACGGCTGGTGCCAAGGCCGCGATCGAAGCTGCCGGCGGCAGCGTAACGGAGTAAGAAAATCATGGCGCAAGCTGGCATCGGTAACCTCGCGGGCGGAATGGGCAAGTTCACTGAACTTCGCCAACGTTTGCTGTTCGTCGTCGGGGCTTTGATCGTCTATCGCATCGGCTGCTACGTGCCGGTGCCGGGCGTCAATCCCGATGCCATGCTTGCCATGATGCAACAGCAGGGCGGCGGCATCGTGGACATGTTCAACATGTTCTCGGGCGGCGCCCTGCACCGTTTCAGCATCTTCGCGCTGAACGTGATGCCGTACATCTCGGCATCGATCGTGATGCAGCTGGCCGTGCACATCTTCCCCGCCCTGAAGGCGATGCAGAAGGAAGGTGAGTCCGGCCGCCGCAAGATCACCCAGTATTCGCGCATCGGCGCCGTGCTGCTGGCAGTGGTGCAGGGCGGCTCGATCGCGCTGGCCCTGCAGGGCCAGGTCTCGCCGTCGGGCGCTCCGGTGGTGTACGCGCCGGGCATGGGCTTCGTGCTCACCGCCGTGGTCGCGCTGACCGCCGGCACCATGTTCCTGATGTGGGTCGGTGAGCAGGTCACCGAGCGTGGCATCGGCAACGGCGTGTCGCTGATCATCTTCGCCGGTATCGTCGCTGGCCTGCCGGGTGCCATCATCCACACCTTCGACGCCTACCGCGACGGCAACATCCAGTTCATCCAGCTGCTGCTGATCGCCATCGTCGTGCTCGCCTTCACCTTCTTCGTGGTGTTCGTCGAGCGTGGCCAGCGCCGGATCACGGTCAACTACGCGCGCCGCCAGGGCGGTCGCAACGCGTACATGAACCAGACCTCGTTCCTGCCGCTGAAGCTCAACATGGCCGGCGTCATCCCGGCGATCTTCGCCTCCAGCCTGCTGGCCTTCCCGGCCACCCTGGCCATGTGGTCCGGCCAGGCTGCCAACCAGAGCAGCTTCGGTCAGGTCCTGCAGAAGGTCGCCAACGCGCTGGGCCCGGGCGAGCCGCTGCACATGATCGTATTCGCTGCGCTGATCACCGGTTTCGCGTTCTTCTATACCGCGCTGGTGTTCAACTCGCAGGAAACCGCCGACAACCTGAAGAAGTCGGGCGCGCTGATTCCGGGCATCCGTCCGGGCAAGGCCACCGCCGACTACATCGACGGCGTGCTGACCCGCCTGACCGCGGCCGGCTCGGCCTACCTGGTGATCGTCTGCCTGCTGCCGGAACTGATGCGCACGCAGCTGAACGCCTCGTTCTACTTCGGCGGTACTTCGCTGCTGATCGTGGTGGTGGTGGTGATGGACTTCATCGCCCAGGTGCAGGCGCACCTGATGTCCCACCAGTATGAGAGCCTGCTGAAGAAGGCCAACCTGAAGGGCGGCAACCGCGGCGGTTTTGCCCGCGGCTGATTGGCCTGTTATACTTTCGTCTTCCTGACGTGATGGTCCCTCCGCTTCGCGGACTCCGGCCACACAAACGAAGGGCGGCCCCCGCAGCGGTTCCGGGTGGGGGTGTGATGAGGTGGTCCCGCGCTGGAGTAGCGCGGGCGGCTCCGGGGGAAACTCCAGATCCAACCCCATCCGGCGCCGGAGCCTGGGCACACTCCCCAGGCCGGGTTCATGAAACCAATGGTTTCACGGGCTTCCATGTAAACCGGAACCTTGTTAGTATCGCTAGTTCACTTTTTTGATCCATCCTGCCGGATTGGCGTGCCCGAGGCGCGCTGTCGGCCATCACTCAGCTGGAGAACCGCGTCATGGCGCGTATTGCAGGCGTCAACCTGCCAGCCCAGAAGCACGTCTGGGTCGGGTTGCAAAGCATTTACGGCATCGGCCGTACCCGTTCGAAGAAGGTCTGCGAAGTCGCAGGCGTTGCTTCGACCACCAAGATCCGCGATCTGTCGGAGCCGGAAATCGAGCGCCTGCGCGCCGAAGTCGGCAAGTACATCGTGGAAGGCGATCTGCGCCGTGAGATCGGCATCGCGATCAAGCGCCTGATGGACCTGGGCTGCTACCGCGGCCTGCGTCACCGTCGTGGCCTCCCGCTGCGTGGCCAGCGCACCCGTACCAACGCCCGCACCCGCAAGGGTCCGCGCAAGGCGATCAAGAAGTAAGGGACTGAGAAATGGCTAAGCCCGCTGCTAAGACCAAGAAGAAGATCAAGCGCGTCGTCACCGACGGCGTTGCCCACGTCCACGCTTCGTTCAACAACACCATCGTCACCATCACCGACCGCCAGGGCAACGCTCTGTCGTGGGCGACCTCCGGTGGCGCTGGCTTCCGCGGTTCGCGCAAGTCGACCCCGTTCGCTGCCCAGGTGGCTGCTGAAAAGGCCGGTCGTGCTGCGCTGGACTACGGCGTGAAGTCGCTGGAAGTCCGCATCAAGGGCCCGGGTCCGGGCCGTGAGTCGGCCGTGCGTTCGTTGAACAACGTCGGCTACAAGATCACCAACATCATCGACGTGACGCCTATCCCGCACAACGGGTGCCGTCCGCCGAAGAAGCGTCGCGTCTAAAGGGAGCGATAAGAAATGGCTCGTTATATCGGTCCTACCTGTAAGCTCGCCCGTCGCGAAGGCGCCGACCTGTCCCTGAAGAGCCCGGCGCGTGCGCTGGACTCGAAGTGCAAGCTGGAGCAGAAGCCCGGCCAGCACGGCGCCACTGCCCGCAAGGGCAAGCTGTCCGACTACGCCACCCAGCTGCGTGAAAAGCAGAAGGTCAAGCGTATCTACGGCCTGCTGGAGCGTCAGTTCCGCAACTACTACAAGAAGGCCTCGACCAAGAAGGGCAACACCGGCGAGAACCTGCTGCAGCTGCTGGAAACCCGCCTGGACAACGTCGTCTACCGCATGGGCTTCGCCGTGACCCGTCCGGCTGCCCGTCAGCTGGTGTCGCACCGCGGCGTCACCGTGAATGGCAAGTCGGTCAACCTGGCTTCGTACCAGGTCAAGGCTGGCGACGCCATCGCTCTGTCTGAAAAGGCTGCCAAGCAGCTGCGCGTCCAGGAAGCCCTGACCGTCGCCGCCCAGCATGACCTGAGCCCGTCGTGGGTTGAAGTGGATTCCGGCAAGTTCACCGGCATCTTCAAGGCTGTTCCGGATCGTTCGGATCTGCCTGCGGACATCAACGAAGCGCTGATCGTCGAGCTGTATTCGAAGTAATTCACATTGGAGAGCCCCCGGCGACGGCCGGGGGTTCACTAGGAGAACCCGCAACATGACGGTTACCGCCAACCAGGTTCTGCGTCCTCGCGGTCCGCAGATCGAACGCCTTACCGACACCCGTGCAAAGGTCGTTATCGAACCTTTGGAGCGGGGTTACGGGCATACGCTGGGTAATGCCCTGCGTCGCGTGCTGCTGTCGTCCATCCCGGGCTTCGCCATCACGGAAGTCGAAATCGACGGCGTGTTGCATGAGTACACCACGGTCGAAGGTCTGCAGGAGGACGTGCTCGAAGTCCTGCTGAACCTGAAGGACGTGGCCATCCGTATGCACTCCGGCGACAGCGCCACCCTGTCCCTGTCCAAGCAGGGCCCGGGCGTTGTCACCGCTGCCGATATCAAGGTCGACCACAATGTGGAGATCCTGAACGGCGAACACGTGATCTGCCACCTGACCAAGGATACGGCGATCAACATGCGTCTGAAGATCGAACGTGGTTTCGGCTACCAGCCGGCTGCCGCGCGTCGTCGTCCGGACGAAGAAACCCGTGCCATCGGCCGCCTGGTCCTGGATGCCTCGTTCTCGCCGGTCCGCCGCGTCGCCTATGCCGTGGAAGCGGCCCGCGTCGAACAGCGTACCGACCTGGACAAGCTGGTCATCGATATCGAGACCAACGGCACCATCGATGCCGAGGAAGCCGTGCGCACCGCCGCCGACATCCTCAGCGACCAGCTGTCGGTGTTCGGTGACTTCACCCACCGCGACCGCGGTGCAGCCAAGCCGGCCAACAACGGCGTGGATCCGGTGCTGCTGCGCCCGATCGACGATCTGGAGCTGACCGTGCGTTCGGCCAACTGCCTGAAGGCTGAAAGCATCTACTACATCGGCGATCTGATCCAGAAGACCGAAGTGGAGCTGCTGAAGACCCCGAACCTGGGCAAGAAGTCGCTCACCGAGATCAAGGAAGTGCTGGCTCAGCGCGGCCTGTCCCTCGGCATGAAGCTGGAGAACTGGCCGCCGGCCGGTGTCGCCAGCCACGGCATGCTGGGCTGATATCGGTAATGCCTGAAGGCTCCACCGTTCGCGGTGGGGCCTTCAACGCAACACAACATGCCACGACGAACCCCAGGTTCGCGCGGCAGGTCGCCCAGGACGGGTGGCCAGGACCAACCGCAGTCCGCGCAGCAACGCCAGGAAGGCGACAACGATCCGCACAGTCTCATCATTAACCAAGGAATATCACCATGCGTCACCAGAAGTCTGGCCGTAAGTTCAGCCGTACCAGCGCCCACCGCGAAGCGATGTTCAAGAACATGGCTGCCTCGCTGTTCAAGCACGAGCTGATCAAGACCACCCTGCCGAAGGCCAAGGAACTGCGCCGCGTTGCCGAGCCGCTGATCACCCTGGCCAAGGTCGACTCCGTCGCCAACCGCCGTCTGGCCTTCGCCCGCCTGCGCGACAACGAAGCCGTGGGCAACCTGTTCACCATCCTGGGCCCGCGCTACGCGAACCGTCCGGGCGGCTACCTGCGTCTGCTGAAGTGCGGCTTCCGCGCCGGCGACAACGCGCCGATGGCCTACGTCGAGCTGGTTGACCGTCCGGTCGTGGCCGAGGAAGTGGCCGAGTAATCGGACCGCTCCAACGCGACTCAGCGAAAGCCCGGCCTCTGCCGGGCTTTTGCGTTCAAGGGGGCCGGATTCCGTTCCCACGGAACGGGCGCTGACCCACACCGTTCCGACAGGCGTCACCTGTGGCGGTTCGAATGGCGCGCACTCTCGGTTACGCTTGGCGCCTGATCCATTCGAGCGTTGACGATGAATCCACTGCGCTGGCCCTTCCGCGCCCAGTTCTTCCTGGGCTTCCTGATCTGCGCGGGCCTGCTTGGCTACGCGATCTTCCTGCAGCTGAAGATGGGCCTGGAGCCGTGTCCGCTGTGCATCTTCCAGCGCCTGGCCTTCGCCGCGCTCGGCCTGCTGTTCCTGATCGGTGCGCTGCACGGGCCGTCCAACCGCCCGGGACGCGCGACCTATGGCGTGCTGGCCTTCATTGCCGCCGCAGTGGGCGTCGGCATTGCCGCGCGCCACGTCTACGTGCAGATGCTGCCGCCGGAAATGGGTTCCACCTGTGGCCCGCCGCTGGCCTTCCTGAGCGAGACCATGGGGCCGCTGGAAGTGTTCCGCACGGTGCTGACCGGTACCGGCAACTGCGGCAACATCGACTGGACCTTCCTGGGCCTGACCATGCCGATGTGGTCGGGCGTGTGGTTCGTGCTGCTGGCGCTGTGGGCGCTGGTGGTGTCGCTGCGCAAGGTCAAGCGCTGAAGCAGGCGAGTGCCGGCCGCTGGCCGGCACACCGTGGCAATGCCGGCCAGCGGCCGGCACTACCTCAGAAGTCCTGCTGCAGGCTCAGGTAAGCACCGCGGCGCGGTCCCCACTGCGGGGCAAACACGCCGACACCGCCGCCATCGCGCAGCCGGTAGCTGCGATCCAGTGCGTTGATCACCGCCAGCTGCACATGCAGCGGATGGCCGCTGTCGGCGTTGAAGTCGTGCCCGGCGCTGAGGTTCACCTGCAGGTAGGACGGCAGCTCGCCGCCATTGGGCACGCCCTCGATGTCCGAACGCAGGCCGCTACCGAACACGTAGTTGGCGCCGACCCGGTTGTGCCCGGCGAAGGCATAGCTGAGGCCTCCTGACGAGGTAAGCTTCTGGTCGTGGTCGAGGTGGATCCAGTGGTTGGCCACATAGGTCAGCGCTTCCGGGTCGAGGTTGTACTGGCTGGTGATGACGTCGGTACCGATGGCCTTGTTCAGCGCGGCGTTGAAGTAGGCACTGAACGGACCGTTGCTGTAGTCGGCACTAAACTCCAGGCCGCGGATATGGCCGCGGCGGTAGTTGAACGTCGAGTAGATATAGGCGGCGCCGAACTGGCCTTCGTCCTGCAGGCGCGCGACACGGCGGTCGTACGCATCCAGGCCCAGGGTCAGGTGTTCACCCAGCTGCTGCGAGACGCCGATGTCGTAGTAGTCGCTGCGTTCGGCCAGTGGCGTGTTGTTGCCGCCGCTCGGCTGCTGGTTGGTGGTGCCGTCGTACAGGGCGATGTCGCCGCTGGCGATCAGCTCGCTGGCCGGTGGCGTGAAGTAGCGCGAGTAGCCGGCATGCACGGTGGTGCTGTCGCTGGCATTCCAGACCACGCCCACGCGCGGGCTGAGCTGGCCCTCGGTGCGGCCAAAGGCCTTGTAGCGGTCTCCGCGCAGGCCGTAGTTGACGGTCCAGTCGTCGCCGATCTTCCATTCGTCCTGCACGTACAGTGCCAGCGTGCTGGCATGGAAGGCGCTGCGATCCGGAATCAGCAGCGGTGTGGTGCTGGACTGCTGGCCGCCGTCATCAACCGGGAACACCCAGCTGTTGCTGTTCGCCCGCGCGTTCTCGTAATTGCCGTACAGGCCATAGCGCAGCGTGTGGTCGTTGCCCAACGGCGTCGAGAAGTCGGCCTGCAGGGTGTTGGCGCGGTTGCTGCGCTGGACCTGCGAGGCGACGCCACTGAACACCAGATCGCCCGCCACGTCCGGGTTGAACGCCACGTCGCTGTAGCGCTGCCCGGCCGAGAGCTGATAGGCGGTGCCGCCCAGCGTGCCCTGCAGCACCAGCATGCCGAAGCGGGTGGTCTCGCGCTGGGTCTCATCCAGCTGGCTGGAATCGAAGGTGGTGGTGTCCAGGTAACCGAACTGCGGGGTCTGGCCCGGGTTGGCCGGGATCTGGAAACGATTGTTGGCGAAGCCGGCGAACACGCTCAGACGGGTGTTGTCGTTGACCAGGTAGGTGAGGTCGGCGAACGCCTTGCCCTGGTGGGTGTCGTCGTGCAACGGCTTGCGCGTGTGGGTGGGGTTCTCCAGGCCGACCTCGTTCTGGTCGTAGTTGCCGGTCAGGAACCAGCTCCAGCGCCCCTGGTTGCCCCACCACGAGGCATTCGGATTGATCTTGCCGAACGAGCCTGCGGTCAGCCCGGCGCTGCCGCCATTGCCGAGCTCGGCGCCACTGCGGGTGGTGATGTCGACTACTGCAGCGGTGCGCTCGCCGAACTGCGCCGGGAGTGCGCCATCCATCAGGCGGATGCTCTTGATGGTGCGGGCATCCAGGGTCTGGCCGAAGCCCGAGATCGATTCGGGCAGCAGCACGCCGTTGATGCGGTACTGCAGATTGGCGTGGTCGCCGCGCACGTGCACGCCGCCGTAGGAATCCTGGACCACGCCCGGGGCCTGCAGCAGCACCTGGCTGAGCGGCGCGGAGGCACCCAGCGGCTGTTTCTGGATGTCCTCGGCGGTGATCTGGTACTGGCTGCTGCCGATGTCCGGCGACAGCGTGTTGCGGGCCTGGTCGAGCTGGGCGTGGACGGTGACCGCATCCAGATCCTTGACGGACGAAGAGGGGGCGTCAGCTGCCGAGGCGAAGGCGGGCAGGCTGGCCAGAGCCAGGGTCAGGGCGAAGGTGATGCCGGTAGCGAGGGGCGAGGGCTTCATGGTGGGAGAGGTGGCGGCTGGATGTGGAAGGGGCCGGTCCATGACATGGAAGTGTTACTCCGTAACAAAGCATGCGCCTGTCCGAGGCGGCTGACCATGCAGGATCTGGCCGCTGGCGTCGGCCTTTCTCTGCCGTTCAGGCGAGCAGGCCGGCCGGACCGGCCCTTTGCGTCAGCGGCCGGCTCTGCGACCATGACCGCCCCCCATCCCGGAAGTCTGCAATGAGCCTGTCCGCCGTTCCGCCCGTGCCCGATCCCGCCGCAGCCACCGCCACCGCTGGCGCCGCCTGGTCGCCGGAGAGCTGGCGTGGCAAGACCGCGCTGCAGATGCCGACCTACCCGGACCCGGTGGCGCTGGACGCCGCCCTGCACGAGCTGAAGCGGCTGCCGCCGCTGGTCACCTCCTGGGAGATCCTGGCGCTGAAGCAGCAGCTGGCCGAGGCCCAGGAAGGCAAGCGCTTCCTGCTGCAGGGCGGCGACTGTGCCGAGAACTTCAGCGACTGCGAATCGGGCACCATCTCCAACCGGCTGAAGGTGCTGCTGCAGATGAGCCTGGTGCTGGTGCATGGCCTGCGCCAGCCGGTGATCCGCGTCGGCCGCTTCGCCGGCCAGTACGCCAAGCCGCGCTCGGCCGATACCGAGACCCGCGACGGCGTGACCCTGCCGAGCTACCGCGGCGATGTGATCAACGCACCCGCCTTCACGGAGGCAGCGCGTCTGCCGGACCCGAAGCGGATGCTGCAGGCGCACGCCCATTCGGCGATGACGATGAACTTCGTGCGGGCGCTGATCGATGGTGGTTTCGCCGATCTGCACCACCCCGAGTACTGGAACCTGGAGTGGGTGCGGCATTCACCGTTGGCGGCCGACTACCAGAAGATGGTGGCGTCGATCGGCGATGCCGTGCACTTCATGGAGACCCTGGCCGGGGCCCGCGTGCACAACCTCAACCGCATCGATTTCTACACCTCGCATGAAGCGCTGCTGTTGCCGTACGAGCAGGCGCTGACCCGCCAGGTGCCGCGCCAGCAGGGCTGGTTGAACCTGAGCACGCATTACCCGTGGATCGGCATGCGCACAGCCGCGCTGGACGGCGCGCACGTGGAATACCTGCGTGGCGTGCGCAATCCGATTGCGATCAAGGTCGGTCCGTCGGTGACGCCGGACCAGCTGCTGCGCCTGATCGACGTGCTCAATCCGCATGACGAACCGGGCCGTCTGAGCTTCATCCACCGCATGGGTGCGGCGCAGATTGCCGAGAAGCTGCCGCCGCTGCTGGATGCGGTCAAGCGTGATGGCCGCCGCGTGCTGTGGGTGTGCGATGCGATGCATGGCAACACCGAAAGCACCGCCAACGGTTTCAAGACGCGCCGCTTCGACAACGTCCGTGGCGAAGTGGAGATGTCGTTCGATCTGCATGCGGCCGCAGGCACGCGCCTGGGCGGCGTGCACCTGGAACTGACCGGCGAAGACGTGACCGAGTGCACCGGTGGCGCGCGCGAACTGACCGAGCGTGACCTGGAGCGCGCGTATCGTTCGACGGTGGACCCACGGTTGAACTACGAGCAGTCGCTGGAGATCGCGATGGCGATCGTGCGCAAGCAGGAGCAAGTGCGGTAAGTGTGTTGCGGCAGGGCTTGCAGCCCTGCACCTGCGGAGGCAACGGCAACGGCCGAAGCAACGGCAACAGCCGAAGCAACGGCAACAGCATGCATTCCGTGGGATGGCTGGGCGGTGTCGGAGTGCGGGGACGCTGCAAGTACGTCCCTGTAAGCTTGGCAGCCGCATCCATGCGGCTGACACCCCGCACTCCGACACCGCCCCGCCTATGACAGATTCCGGCGGCTGTTGGTAGGTGTCGACCTTGGTCGACACGGTAGATCCACGCCATGCGTGGATGCTTTTGGATTCCAATTCGAAATATTCGATTCCGATGGAGATTCATCCACGCATGGCGTGGATCTACTGCAGATCGCAAGAATCTGTCGAAGGCGGGGTGGGTCCGGTTGCGGGGGCGTGAGCCGCATGGATGCGGCGACCGAGCTTACATGGACGTACTTGCAGCGCCCTCCGCCACCGGACCCACCCCGCCATCCCACGGAATGCCAGCTTCTGCTGTTGCTGTTGCTTCGGATTCTGGCAGGTGCAGGGCTGCAAGCCCTGCCGACCAACACCCTGCTTACGAACGGCTGACGTGACGCTCATGCGCCATGCGCGAAGCTGTCCGCTTGGCTGTTCGAGTGGAGGTGGCAACGGTGCACTGGCAAAGCGCACAGGCCTATGCATGGCCGTTGGGTCTGGCAGCGTTGGTGGGCGGCATCGGCGCGTGGCTGATCCTGTGGATCTATCACCGGCTGAAAGGGCGTGATCGCCGGCGTGCGCGCATCGGTCGTGTACTCGGGCTGCCGATGGCCACCGCATGGCCGCTGCTGCTGCTGATTCCCGCGTTGCAGGCGACGCCGCTGCAGGATCCGTTGCTGGGCCATCTGCAGCACGTACTGCACATCGCGCTGACCGCGTGCTTCATCTGGCTGCTGGTGCGGGCGGTGGCAGCAGGTGAGCGGGCGATCCTGCGCAGCCATCCCATCGATGTTTCCGACAACCTGGAAGCGCGCCGCATCCAGACCCAGACGCGGGTACTCAGTCGCGTGCTGATGGGTGGCATCATCGTGCTGGGCGCATCGTTGGTGCTGCTGACCTTCCCCATGGTGCAGAAGATCGGCACCGCCCTGCTTGCCTCGGCCGGCCTGATCGGCCTGGTGGCCGGTATCGCGGCCAAGCCGGTGTTCGGCAACCTGATCGCTGGCCTGCAGATTGCAGTGACGCAGCCGATCCGGCTGGATGACGTGGTGATCGTCGAAGGTGAGTGGGGGCGCATCGAGGAGATCGGCAGCAGCTACGTGGTGGTGCGTATCTGGGATGAGCGGCGGATGGTGGTGCCGCTGACCTGGTTCATCGAGAACCCGTTCCAGAACTGGACGCGGCGCAGCGCCGACCTGCTCGGCACCGCGTTCCTGTGGTTGGACTACCGTGCGCCGATCGCGGCGATCCGCGCCGAGCTGGAGCGCATCTGCCGGGGCGAAGCGCTGTGGGATGGCCGGGTCTGCGTGACCCAGGTGACCGAGACCAGTGAGCGTGCGATCCAGGTGCGCCTGCTGGTCAGCGCGCGCAGCTCCGGTGATGCCTTCGACCTGCGTTGCCTGGTGCGCGAGCGCATGCTCGATTTCCTCGCGCGTGAGCATCCGCAGTCGCTGCCGCAGGTGCGTGCGCGGCTGCAGCACGACGACGAGCTGGATATGCCGCGCGGCCCATGTGCGCGCACTGCGGATGTGCGTTCGCCAGGTGCTGAAGATGGCGAGGCAGCCATCGTGCCGGTAGAGCTGGAGCCCGAACGGTAGTGCCGGCCGCTGGCCGGCAGATCCAAGGTCGCCGGCCAGCGGCCGGCGCTACCGCATCAGGGCTCGCCGGCGTCGATCAGCGCATCGGTATCGAAGTGTGGCGGGCGCCGTGCGCGCGTGCGCTGTTCGTAGGCGTAGGCCATTTCGATCAGCTTCGGTTCGCTCCAGGCGGTGCCCATGAACAGCAGGCCGACCGGCAGGCCATCGATCTGGCCCATCGGCACGGTCAGACTGGGATAGCCGGCCACGGCGGCGGCGCTGTAGCTCTCGCCGGGGAAGTCGTCGCCTTCGCTGCGGATCGGCCACGCCACGCCGGTGGTCGGTGCCACCAGGGCGTCAAGCTGATGGGCGGCGAGGGCGGCGTCGATGCCCTCCGGGCCGGCCAGGCGGCGCGCATCGCTGCGCGCGCGGATGTAGGCGGGGTCAGCCAGGCCGGCGGTGGCATCGGCCTCCACCAGCAGCTCCTGGCCGAACAGGCCCAGTTCCTGCTTGCTGTGCGCCTGGTTGAAGGCGATCAGCTCGGCCAGGCTGCGCAGCGGTGCGCGGTGGGTGCTGAAGTAGCGCTCCAGCCCGGCCTTGAATTCGTACAGCAGCAGCCTGCGCTCGGCTTCGGCCCAGGCGCCCTGGTTGGGCAGCTCCACCGGCACCACCACGGCGCCGGCGCGGCGCAGCTCGGTCGCCGCCTGTTCGATCAGTGGCGGCATGCCACGGTACTTCAGCAGCGGCGTCTGCAGCAGGCCGATGCGCTTGCCGCGCAGGCCCTGCGGGTCCAGTCGCGCGGTGTAGTCGTAGACCGCACGGCCGGGCATGGTCGCGGTGGCCGGGTCGGCATCATCGCGGCCGGCGATCGCGGTCAGCACGGCGGCAGCGTCGGCGACGCTGCGTGCCATCGGTCCGGCAGTGTCCTGGCTGAAGGAGATCGGGATGATGCCGTCGCGGCTGACCAGGCCGACGGTCGGCTTCAGCCCGACCACGCCGTTGATCGCCGCCGGGCAGACGATGCTGCCATCGGTCTCGGTACCGATCGCCACGCTGGCGAGGTTGGCGGCCACGGCCACCGCGCTGCCGCTGCTGGAACCGCACGGCGAATGGCTCAGCCGATAGGGATTGCGGGTCTGGCCGCCGCGCGCGCTCCAGCCGGAGATCGAATCATTGCCGCGGAAATTGGCCCATTCGCTGAGATTGGTCTTGCCCAGTACCACCGCACCGGCTTCGCGCAGCCGGCGTACCAGGTAGGCATCGTCCGGACGGAAGCCCTGCAGGGCCAGTGAGCCGGCACTGGTGGCCATCGGCGCGGCGTTGATGTTGTCCTTCAGCAGCAGCGGGATGCCATGCAGCGGGCCGCGCAGGCGGCCATCACGGCGCTCGCGGTCGCGCGCGGCGGCTTCCTTCAGGGCATCGGGGTTGAGCTCGATCACCGCGCGCAGGCGTGGCCCGGTGCGGTCCAGGGCGGCGATACGCTGCAGGTAGGCCTGGGTCAGGGTGGTGCTGTCCAGTTCACCGGCGGTCATCCGCGCCTGCAGGTCGGCGACATCGGTTTCGGCGTACGGGAACGGCACGTTGCGGCTCGCAGGTTCGGCCGCATGCGCGCTGGGCGTGGCCGGGCTGCAGCCAGCCGAAAGCAGCGCCGGCAACGCGGCGAGCAGGCAGGTCAGCAGAGGCGGCAAGGACGGGCGCATGGGGCGGCTTGGTCGGCTCCAATCCCCAGTGTAGCGGGTGCTCAGCGGTGGCGCTTGCGCAGGTCGCGGGCGAGGACGTAGACCACGATCAGGTTGATCGCCAGGATCGTCCATGACGGCCAGCCGGGGTGGCGGATGATCGCGAAGATATCGAAAGGCAGGTACAGGGCGGCGGTCAGGCAGCCCAGCCAGGACGCCCAGGCCTTGGCCCGCCACAGGCCCCAGGCCTCGACCAGGTGCAGCAGGCCGTAGCCGATCATTCCCGCCGCGGCCAGATGGACCGCGTCGGGACTGATCATGTGCAGCAGCGAGGGCAGGGTGCCATGGTCCGGATCCAGGCTGAAACGCCGGATCAGGGCCATGATGCCGTGCCGTAGCGGCTGCGGTCCGAGCACTTCCAGCCCGGTGGCGGCCAACAGCGCCAGCATCGCCTTGCTCGCTTCGAGCAGGGCGATGACATGGAGACCCGGATGCCGGTGTGGATCCGGGTTGTAGCCGCTCTGGTTCACGGGGTGCTGGCTCAGCCGCCGCGCGAAGCCTTCTTGCGGTCGCTTTCGGTCAGGAACTTCTTGCGCAGGCGGATCTCCTTCGGGGTGATCTCGACCAGCTCGTCGTCTTCGATGAAGTCCAGGGCCTGTTCCAGCGAGTACTTGATCGCCGGGGTCAGCTGGATCGCATCGTCCTTGCCCGAAGCGCGCATGTTGGTCAGCGGCTTGGTCTTGATCGCGTTGACGGTCAGGTCGTTGTCCTTGGAGTGGATGCCGACCAGCTGACCTTCATACACGTTGTCGCCTTCAGCAGCGAACAGCTTGCCGCGCTCCTGCAGCGGGCCCAGCGAGTAGGCCGGCGTGGTGCCCGGCGCATTGGCGATCATCACGCCGTTGATGCGCTTGGCGATCGCGCCCTGTTCCTTCGGACCGTAGTGGTCGAACACGTGGAACAGCAGGCCCGAACCCTGGGTCAGGGTCTTGAACTCGTTCTGGAAGCCGATCAGGCCACGGGCCGGGATCGAGTATTCCAGGCGCACGCGGCCCTTGCCGTCCGATTCCATGTTCTTCAGCTGGCCCTTGCGGGTGCCCAGCTTTTCCATCACGCCGCCCTGGTGGATTTCTTCGATGTCCACCACCAGCTGCTCGATCGGCTCCATCATCTGGCCGTCGATTTCCTTGATGATCACTTCCGGGCGCGACACGGCCAGCTCGTAGCCTTCGCGACGCATGTTCTCGATCAGCACCGACAGGTGCAGTTCGCCACGGCCGGAGACCAGGAACTTGTCGGCGTCTTCCAGCTGCTCGACCTTCAGGGCCACGTTGTGGACCTTTTCACGGTCCAGGCGGTCCTTGATCTGGCGGCTGGTCAGGAACTTGCCACCGGACAGGTCCTTGTTGCCGGCGAACGGCGAGTTGTTGACCTGGAAGGTCATCGAGATGGTCGGCTCGTCGACGGTCAGCGCCGGCAGGGCTTCCGGGGTGTCCGGGGCGCAGATGGTGTCGGAGATGGTCAGCTCCTGGATGCCGGAGATGGCCACGATGTCGCCAGCCTCGGCGGTATCCTGCTCGATGCGCTCCAGGCCCATGAAGCCCAGCACCTGCAGCACCTTGCCGTTGCGCTTCTTGCCTTCACGGTCGATGACCGCGACCTGCATGTTCTTCTTCAGGGTGCCGCGCTGGATGCGGCCGATGCCGATCACGCCCACGAAGTTGTTGTAGTCCAGCTGGCTGATGCGCATCTGGAACGGGCCTTCCGGATCAACTTCCGGACGCGGCGCGTGCTGCATGATCGCTTCGTACAGCGGGGTCATGTCGCCATCGCGCACGGTGTCTTCCAGGCCGGCGTAGCCGTTCAGGCCCGAGGCGTAGACGATCGGGAAGTCCAGCTGCTCGTTGGTGGCGCCGAGCTTGTCGAACAGATCGAAGACCTGGTCGATCACCCACTCCGGACGGGCGCCCGGACGGTCGACCTTGTTGACCACGACGATCGGCTTGAAGCCCATCGCGAAGGCCTTCTGGGTCACGAAGCGGGTCTGCGGCATCGGGCCGTCCATCGCATCGACCAGGATCAGCACGGTGTCGACCATCGACAGCACGCGCTCGACCTCACCACCGAAGTCGGCGTGGCCGGGGGTGTCGACGATGTTGATCCGGTTCTTGATGCCGGTCTTCTTGTCTTCCCAGGTGATGGCGGTGTTCTTGGCCAGGATGGTGATGCCGCGTTCCTTTTCCTGGTCGTTGCTGTCCATCACGCGCTCGGCGAGGACGGTGCGCTCGGACAGGGTGCCGGACTGCTTCAGCAGCTGGTCGACCAGGGTGGTCTTGCCATGGTCGACGTGGGCGACGATGGCGATGTTGCGAAGATTTTCGATGGACATACGAAAGGGGGCCAGTCGGCGCCGGATTTGGAAAAAGAAGTCCAACATTATACGTCGAACTTGACGATTCGCGAAAAGGTGGATTTCACACCCGTCATGGGGCCCATTCAGCTGGCTGTCCGCCGCGGCGGCCGAGGCCGCCAGGACCGTCGTGCGGGGCTCCCCCGCCGGCGGCTGAAGCCGGGGTCTGCGCCGATGGTCGAAGCCGCCGCCGCCACGAGGCAGGTGTAAACTAGGTGGCTAGACGCATTCCCCTCTGCATCAAGGATCTTCATGTCCCTCATCGCCACTTTCGACACCACCCAGGGCCCGATCAAGGTCGAGCTGTTCGCCGACAAGGCGCCGCTGACCGTGGCCAACTTCGTGAACCTGGTCAAGCACGGCTTCTATGACGGCCTGATCTTCCACCGCGTGATCGCCGACTTCATGATCCAGGGCGGTTGCCCGCAGGGTCGTGGCACCGGCGGCCCGGGCTACAAGTTCGAAGACGAGAAGAATGGCGTGAAGCACGAGGTCGGCTCGCTGTCGATGGCCAACGCCGGCCCGAACACCAACGGCAGCCAGTTCTTCATCACCCACATCAAGACCGACTGGCTGGACGGCCGCCACACCGTCTTCGGCAAGGTCCTGGAAGGCCAGGCCATCGTCGATTCGGTCAAGCAGGGCGACGTGATCCATTCGATCACCCTGGAAGGCGACGTCGACGCCGTGCTGGCCGCCCAGGCCGAGCGCGTCGCGGAGTGGAACAAGCACCTCGCCGCCTGATCCCCCTTCGAAACGGCCACCCACGGGTGGCCGTTTCCCTGTTCCCCGCCGCCCGCCCGGCCTGCGTGGCCATGCCCGCGGCGTCCCATCAAACGCTTGCAAGCAAGAGGAAACCCCCATGAAAGCACCCGTTCGTGTTGCCGTGACCGGCGCCGCCGGCCAGATCGGTTACGCCCTGCTGTTCCGCATCGCCTCCGGCGAAATGCTGGGCAAGGACCAGCCGGTCATCCTGCAGCTGCTTGAACTGCCGGTCGACAAGGCCCAGGCCGCCCTGAAGGGCGTGATGATGGAGCTGGAAGACTGCGCCTTCCCGCTGCTGGCCGGCATGGTCGGCACCGACGACGCCGAAGTGGCCTTCAAGGACGCCGACATCGCCCTGCTGGTCGGCGCGCGTCCGCGCGGCCCGGGCATGGAGCGCAAGGACCTGCTGCTGGAAAACGCCAAGATCTTCACCGCCCAGGGCGCGGCGCTGAACAAGGTCGCCAGCCGTGACGTGAAGGTGCTGGTGGTCGGCAACCCGGCCAACACCAATGCCTACATCGCCATGAAGTCGGCCCCGGACCTGAAGCCGGAAAACTTCACCGCCATGCTGCGCCTGGACCACAACCGCGCGCTGAGCCAGCTGTCGACCAAGCTCGGCAAGCCGGTGGGTGGCATGGAGAAGCTGGTCGTATGGGGCAACCACAGCCCGACCATGTACCCGGACTACCGTTTCGCCACCGCCGATGGTGCCTCCATCGCCGATGCGATCAACGACCAGGAATGGAACGCCAACACCTTCATCCCGACCGTGGGCAAGCGCGGCGCGGCGATCATCGAAGCCCGTGGTTCGTCCTCGGCTGCTTCGGCCGCCAACGCAGCCATCGACCACGTGCGTGACTGGGTGCTGGGCAGCAACGGCAAGTGGGTCACCATGGGCGTGCCGTCCGACGGTTCCTACGGTATTCCGGAAGGCGTGATCTTCGGCTTCGCGGTGACCACCGAGAACGGCAAGTACACCCTGGTCAAGGATCTGCCGATCGACGACTTCAGCCAGAAGTACATCGACAAGACCCTGGCCGAGCTGGAAGAAGAGCGCGCCGGCGTCGCCCACCTGCTGGGCTGATACCGGCGTTGACCGGTAGGTACCGACCGTTGGTCGGTACGTGATCCAGAAGGTAGGTACCGACCGTTGGTCGGTACGCAGAAAACGGGGAAGCTTCGGCTTCCCCGTTCTCATTTGGAATTCCTGGAACCGCATGATCCACCTGCACTACATCGATGACGCACTGCTGGTGGCCGAGAAACCGGCCGGCCTGCTGTCCGTGCCCGGCCGCAGCGCCGAGAACCAGGACTGCGTGGTCGCGCGCCTGCAGGCGCTGTACCCGGATGCGTTGACCGTGCATCGGCTGGACCAGGTGACCTCCGGCCTGCTGCTGCATGCGCGTGGCAAGGACATGCAGGCGGCGTTGTCGATGCAGTTCGAGCAGCGCCAGGTTGGCAAGCGGTATGAAGCGGTAGTGCAGGGGCTGCTCGAAGGCGATGCCGGCGAAGTGGACCTGCCGCTGATCGTGGACTGGCCGAACCGGCCGAAGCAGATGGTCGATCACGAACGCGGCAAGCCGGCGCTGACGCGCTGGCGCGTAATGGCGCGGGACGTTGAAGCGCAGCGCACCCGCGTGGCGCTGGAGCCGATCACTGGCCGCAGCCATCAGCTGCGCCTGCACATGGCCAGTCTCGGCCATCCCATCGTCGGTGACGTGCTGTATGGCGCCGCACCGGCGCAGCGCGTGCATCTGCATGCGCGCAGCCTGCAGTTCTCCCACCCGGTGACGGGCGAGGCGCTCGCGTTCGAGTCCGCGGCTCCCTTCTAGGGGTTCGGCAGGGCTTGCAGCCCTGCACCCGCAGAATCAACGTCAACGTCAAAAGCCGGCTATCCGTGGGTTGGCGGGACGGTGTCGGAGTGCGGGGACGCCGCAAGTACGTCCGTGTAGGCTTGGCAGCCGCATCCATGCGGCTGACACCCCGCACTCCGACACCGCCCCACCTTCGACAGTTGGCCGGCGGCCAGTAGATCCACGCCACGCGTGGATGAATCTCCATCGGAATCGAATATTTCGAATTGAAATCGAAATGCATCCACGCATGGCGTGGCTCTGCCGTGTCGACCAAGGTCGACACCCACCAAGGCAGAACGCCGTTCTGACAGATCGCGGAGAACTGTCGAAGGCGGGGTGGGTCCGGTTGCGGGGGCGTGAGCCGCATGGATGCGGCGACCGAGCCTCCAAGGACGGATTCACGGCGTCCCCCGCAATCGGACCCACCCCGCCATCCCACGGGAAGCCAGCATTTGACGTTGACGTTGCTCTGGCCTCTGCAGGTGCAGGGCGCAGCCCTGCATGAAAAACCCACCCCCTACCAAGGTAGGGCGGCCCGCGCGCCAGCGCCGGACTATCCTCGAACCCATGACTTTGTCTGGGAGGGCTGCGTCATGAACTACGAGGAAACCTACCGTCGCTCGATCGACGAGCCGGAGGCCTTCTGGGGCGAGGAAGCCAAGCGCATCCATTGGCACAAACCGCCGCAGCAGGTGCTCGACTACAGCAACCCGCCGTTCCGGCGCTGGTTCGTCGGTGGTGAAACCAATCTCTGCTACAACGCCGTCGACCGCCACCTGGCCGAGCGCGCCGACCAGCTCGCGCTGGTCGCCATTTCCACCGAAACCAACAGCACGCGCGAGATCACCTATCGCCAGCTGTATCGCGAAGTGAACGACTTCGCCGCGGTACTCAAGCACCTCGGCGTCGGCCACGGTGACCGTGTGGTGATCTACATGCCGAACATGGCCGAAGCCGTGTTCGCGATGCTGGCCTGCGCGCGCATCGGTGCGGTGCACTCGGTGGTGTTTGGTGGCTTCGCCGCGCACAACCTGGCGCTGCGCATCGACGATGCCAAGCCGAAGCTGCTGATCGCCGCCGATGCCGGCATGCGCGGTGGCAAGCTGATTCCGTACAAGCCGATGGTCGACGCCGCCTGCGCCGAAGCGGCTTCGCCGCCACCGCATGTACTGATCGTGTCGCGTGGGCTGGATGCCGCCGAACCACGCGTGCCGGGCCGCGATGTGGACTACGCCACGCTGCGTGCGCAGATCGGGGAAGTCGATGTGCCGGTGCAGTGGCTGGAAGCGAGCGAACCGAGCTATCTGCTGTATACCTCCGGCACCACCGGCAAGCCGAAGGGCGTGCAGCGCGATGTGGGCGGCTATGCGGTGGCGATGGCACAGTCGATGGAGACCGTGTTCGATTGCAAGCCGGGCCAGGTGATGTTCTCCACCTCTGATGTCGGCTGGGCGGTGGGCCATTCCTACAATGTGTACGGCCCGCTGATCGGTGGCTGCACTTCGCTGCTGTACGAAGGGCTGCCGACGAATCCGGATCCGGGCATCTGGTGGGCACTGTGCGAGCAGTACAACGTGCGCACGATGTTCTCGTCGCCCACCGCCATCCGCGTGTTGAAGAAGCACGACGCGGACTTCATCCATCGCCACGATCTGCGCGCGCTGAAGTACCTGTTCCTGGCCGGCGAGCCGCTGGACGAGCCGACCGCGCACTGGATCAGCGAAGCGCTTGGCAAGCCGATCATCGACAACTACTGGCAGACCGAAACCGGCTGGCCGGCACTGACCCTGTTGCCGGGCCTGGAGATGAAGCCGGTGCGCTTCGGTTCGCCGGGCTTCCCCAATCTCGGCTACCGGATGAAGGTGATCGACGAGAACACCGGCGAGGAAGTCGCACCGGGGCAGAAGGGCGTGCTGGTGGTGTCGCCGCCGTTGCCGCCGGGCTGCATGAGTACGGTGTGGAACGACGACAGCCGCTTCCTGCAGAGCTACTTCAGCCACTTCAAGGAACTGCTGTACAGCTCGCTGGACTGGGCGATCCGCGACGATGATGGTTACACCTTCATCCTCGGTCGCACCGATGATGTGATCAATGTGGCCGGGCACCGCCTGGGTACGCGCGAGATCGAAGAGGCCATTTCCAGCCATCCGCGCGTGGCCGAGGCCGCCGTGATCGGGGTCAAGGATGAACTGAAGGGGCAGGTGCCGCTGGTGTTCGTCACCCTCAAGCAGGGCCTGGATGGCGAGGATCCGGCGCCGGTGGTGGCCGAGATGATGGCCACGGTGACGACTTCGCTTGGTGCGGTTGCGCGCCCGGCGCATGTGCATGTGGTCAATGCGCTGCCCAAGACCCGTTCGGGCAAGCTGCTGCGGCGCTCGTTGCAGGCGCTGGCCGAACAGCGCGACCCGGGTGACCTGTCGACGCTGGACGACCCCAGCGCGCTGGAGGAGATCCGCCGGGCGCTGGGCCGCTGATCCGGTAGTGCCGGCCGCTGGCCGGCACCCCCATCAATCCCGAGGTTGCCGGCCGGCGGCCGGCACTACCCGCAGCACTTGCGCTAAGCTCGGCCTGTCATCGACCTGCAATACGCGGCGCGCGCCGGGGAAGGCGCGTGCCGTCCGGGGATGGCACACAGGGGAGCGTGCCCGCCAGGGCGCGCCGGCATTGCGCATCGAGGGAGGGGGAGGCAATGGCATTGCTGCACGCCAAGACGGCTGCTGGCCGTCAGGAAATCGAAGACCGTGGCCGGCGCCTGCCGGCGGCACTGCGTTCGATCCTGCTGATGGTCGACGGCCATCGCGATGACACTGAATTGCGCGGCCTGTTCGAAGGCCTGCGCGCACCACCGGACGCACTGGAGCAGTTGTCAGCACAGGGCCTGATTGAAGTGATCGACGGAAGTGCCGAAACCGCACCGACGCGCAGCATCAGCAGCGGTCGCGAACAGGATCCGGCGCTGTACCAGCAGCTGTACGACGCGATGAGTGAGGCAGTGCGTCGGCATCTGGGCCTGAAGGGCTACTTCATTCAGTTGAAGATCGAACGCTGCACCGATGCGCTGGCGCTGGAACGCCTGTGCCCGGAACTGCTGGCGGCGGTGGGCAAGGCGCGCAGTCCGGCGCTGGCGCAGCGCTGGTGGCAGGAAACCCAGGCGGCCGTGGTGAATGGTGGCGATGAGGTCGTGCAGGCCTGAGCCACCGCGTAAAGTGATCGGTTCACTTCCCCACAAGGAGTCCCGCGTGCAGGACGACCACGACGACACCGATACCCCCGGCTGGGACGCGATCAATGCGGCGCTGGCGCCGCTTTATGCCGGGCAGGAGCCGCGTCACTTCGGCACCGCGCTGCCGTACACGCTCGGTGGCCAGGATCCGCTCGATGGCATCAGCGTGTACTGGGCGGATGCGCCGGTTCCGCACTGGCACTACGTCACTTACGGCTTCTCCGAGCTGTATGCCAAGGAGAGCAGTGATGCCGCCACCAGCGGCTATGGTTTCGAGCTGACCTTCCGCCTCGCTGCCGACGTCGGTGAGAACGCCGGCAGCACACCGCCGGTGTGGCCGATGAACCTGCTGCAGAACCTGGCGCGCTATGTGTTCGGCAGTGGCAACGTGTTCGAGGATGGTCATCACCTCAATGCCAACGGCCCGATCGCGCTGGAGACCGGCACGCGCTTGTGCCATCTGGCCTTCGTCGCGGACCCGCAGTTGCCCGCAAGCGACACCGCCAATGGCCACCTGCAGTTCCTGCAGCTGGTCGGTTTGACCGATGAAGAGATGGAGGCGGTCAAGCGCTGGTCGACGCGCGGCGTGCTGCAGGCGCTGCAACCGGCGATGCCGCTGTGGGTCAGCGACCTGCATCGCGGCAACCTGCTGGACGATCCGGCACTGGCCGCACAGGTGCAGGCCGGCAGCGAGCGCGAGGGCTCCAGTACCGGCATGTTGTTCATCGAGACACTGGATTGGCGGCAGGAGGCAGGCGTCACCACCCTGGTGCTCGGTGCCGGCCAGGTGGCCAGCGTGTGCGAGCTGCTGCCATTGCGCCTGCGCCACGGCAGATCGCTGGAACTGGTCAGCCGCGAGCGGCAGTGGGAATTCATTCCGGCCGCGCGCGGTGAAACCGGCGAGGTATCGGCCGACAGCGCGCGCTGGGCGTTGGACGAGACGGGTCTGGAAGCCCTGGCAGGCGTGCGTGCCGAGCGCGGGATCTACCCGGTGGCGGCGGCGCTGCGCATCGAAGTGGTGCCGACCTACCTGCGCGATGCCAAGGGCGAAGTGATCCGCCAGATCGGTTGATCAGGCTGTTGGAACCGAGGGGGTCGAAGCCGCCTGCTGCGCAGACGGATCCGACCCCGGCTCAGACCCGGCGGGCAGGTCAGGCCAGGCCTTCAGCCTTCAGTGCGGCCTGCACGCCGGCATCGGCGTCCATGCGCGCCTTGTAGGCGGCCAGGTTGTCCAGACCGGACAGGTCGACCCTGGTGCCGGCAGCCCAGCGCAGGGTGATGTAGAAGTACGGGTCGGCGAAGCTGCGGAAGCCGGCCAGCCACGGCTTGTCGGCCAGCTGCTTGTCGGCGGTCTCGAACAGGCTACGCAGGCGCTTGTGCGCGGCGGCACGGATCGCATCGAACTGGCTCTCGTCGGCGATGAACTTGCCCGGTGCGAACAGCGGTGAGAAGGCCGGATGCACATCGGAATTGACGAAGGCCAGCCAGCGGGTGGCTTCGGCGCGCTGGCGCGGGCTGCCGTCGCCGCCGAGGCCGGCCTGCGGGAAGCTGTCGGCGATATAGCCCATGATCGCGGCGTTCTGCAGCAGCACGAAGTCGCCGTCGACCAGTGCGGGGACGGCGCCGGCCGGATTGATCTTGAGGAATTCCGGGCCCTTCAGGGTGTCCTTGTTCAGCAGTTCAACCTCGAACGGCTGGCCGGTCCACTGCAGGGCGATGTGGTCGGCGGTGGAACAGGCACCGGGCTTGCTGTACAGCTTCATGGGAACTCCAGGTGATGCGGGCGGGAAGCGCCCACTATCCCAGAGCCTGGCGGCGGGCGGCAACGCTGCCGCCAGCACGGATCGTTACGACTGCCGCGGCTTGAGGTTCTGCACCTTATAGAAGGTGTGATCGCCGATGGTGGCCACCTGGTAGGCATTGCGCCAGTTCGGGCTGGCGATGGACAGCGCGGCGAAGTGGCTGGCACCGGGCACGATCTCGCGGCGCTCGCCGGCCGGCAGCGCCCAGTTGCGCTCGGCGTCGAAGGCCACGTTCATCGCCTCGCTCCAGGCCGCGTCATTGCCCAGCTGGGTGCCGGGGGAGACAATGGTCGGTGCGAACTGCTTGCGCGCGGTGACCACCTGGCACATCGAGTCGCCCCACAGGCCACTGTCGAGGCGGCGCAGGGCGACCTCGGCGACGGCCTGCTGGCCGCGCAGGGTCTGGTCGCGGGCTTCCAGGTAAACGGTGGTGCTCAGACACAGTGAATCAGCGGCCGGCTGCGGCAACAACTGCGACAGCCAGAGAATCCAGGCCAGTTTCATATAACTCCTTGCTCCGTATGGGCCGCACGCTCCGGTTCCGGCCGCGGCGGCGACAGGAGGCGGGGTACGACTTGGCGTCATGGGGAGGCGGCCATCGGGGCCGCCCCGTGGGCAGCCCCAAAAGAATCGATCAGTACCGATCGAGGGGGCTGCGCCGGCTCACCGGAAACTGGCTGGTGAGCGGAAAGATGGCGCAAGGTAGGGGGGGATAGCCGAACGCATCGTGAACCGTCCGGCTTGACATTCAGGTTCGGCAGGGGTGACGGAAATCACATTCCGCCCCCCATTCAGCCGCTCATCAGAGCGCGGCGGCGACCCGGCTGCCCTGGTCGATCGCCCGCTTGGCGTCCAGTTCGGCCGCTACATCGGCACCGCCGATCAGCTGCGCGTTGATGCCGGCGGCCTGCAGTTCGGCCTGCAATGCGCGGTTCGGTTCCTGCCCGGCGCAGATCACCACATGGTCGACCGGCAGCAGCTGTTCGCTGCCTTCCACGCGGATGCGCAGGCCTTCGTCGTCCACACCCAGGTACTCGACGCCACCGAGCATGCGCACGCCCTTGGCCTTCAGCGTGGCGCGGTGGATCCAGCCGGTGGTCTTGCCCAGCCGCGCGCCGGGCTTGCCCGGGCTGCGCTGCAGCAGCCACAGGCGCCGCGGCGATGCCTCGGCCTGCGGCCTGGCCAGCGAGCCGCGGGCCTCGAACGTGCTGTCCACGCCCCATTCGGCCATCCAGCGCTGCGGGTCGAGGGAGGGCGACTCACCAGCGTGGCTGAGGAATTCGCCGACATCGAAGCCGATGCCGCCGGCGCCGATGATCGCCGCATTGGCGCCCACTTCGACCCGGCCCAGCAGCACGTCCAGGTAGCTCACCACCTTGGCGTGGTCGGCACCGGGGAAGTCGACCTTGCGCGGGGTGATGCCGGTGGCCAGCACCACCTCGTCGAAGCCGGCCAGGTTGGCGGCATCGGCGCGGGTGCCGAGGCGCAGCTGCACACCGGTTTCGGCCAGCGTGTGGCGGAAGTAGCGCAGGGTCTCGTGGAACTCTTCCTTGCCGGGGATGCGCTTGGCCACGTTGAACTGGCCGCCGATCTCCTCGTTGGCATCGAACAGGGTGACCTGGTGGCCGCGCTGGGCAGCGACGGTGGCACAGGCCAGGCCGGCAGGGCCGGCACCGACCACGGCAACCGTCTTCGGCGTGGCGGTGGGGCGGTAGACCAGCTCGGTCTCATGGGCGGCGCGCGGATTGACCAGGCAGCTGGCCAGCTTGTTCTCGAACACGTGGTCCAGGCAGGCCTGGTTGCAGGCGATGCAGGTGTTGATCGCCTCGGCGCGGCCGGCGCGGGCCTTGTTGGGCCATTGCGGGTCGGCCAGCAGCGGGCGCGCCAGCGACACCATGTCGGCACCGCCGCTGGCGAGGATGTGCTCGGCGACATCGGGCATGTTGATGCGGTTGGTCGCCACCAGCGGCACCGTTACATGCGGCTTGAGCTTGGCGGTGACCCCGGCGAAGGCAGCACGCGGCACCGAGGTGGCGATGGTCGGAATGCGCGCTTCGTGCCAGCCGATACCGGAATTGATGATCGTCGCGCCGGCCGCCTCGATCGCCTGCGCCTGCTGCACGATCTCTTCCCAGTTGCTGCCGTCATCGACCAGATCCACCAGCGACAGGCGGTAGATGATGATGAAGTCCGGGCCGCAGGCCTCGCGGATACGGCGCACGATCTCCACCGCGAAGCGCATGCGCTGGCTGGCTTCACCGCCCCAACGGTCGGTGCGCTTGTTGGTGCGCGGGGCGATGAACTCGTTGATGAGGTAGCCCTCCGAGCCCATCACTTCGACGCCGTCGTAGCCAGCCTCGCGGGCCAGCTTCGCGCTGCGTGCGTAGTCGGCGATATGGCGCTCGACGCCGCTGGCCGACAACGCACGCGGGGTGAACGGGTTGATCGGTGCCTTCAGCTTCGACGGCGCCACCGACAAAGGGTGGTAGGCATAGCGGCCGGCATGCAGCAGCTGCAGGCAGATCTTCGCGCCGTGCTGGTGCGCGGCGGCGGTGAGCTGCCGGTGCGGGCGTACTTCCCAGGGCCAGGACAGCTTGCCGCCGAACGGCTTCAGCCAGCCGACCACGTTCGGCGCGAAGCCACCGGTGACGATCAGGCCGACGCCGCCCTCGGCGCGTTCGGCGAAATAGGCCGCCAGCCGCGGGAAGTCGCGGGCGCGATCCTCCAGGCCGGTGTGCATCGAGCCCATCAATACGCGGTTGCGCAGCTGGGTGAAGCCCAGGTCCAGCGGGGCGAACAGGTGGGGGTAGGCGCTTTCGTTGGCTGGCGACATGGTCGATACGCTTGCGTACGGAAGCGCGAAGCGTGCCGCGAAACGGCGGCCGGGGCAAGGGCCGCTTCGCAGGGCGGGGCTGGCCGCTGTCTGACGGTTTGGTAGTGCCGGCCGCTGGCCGGCATACGGGGCAGTTCAGGGTGATTGCGGTTGCCGGCCAGCGGCCGGCATTACCGTAGCGGGCCGGCCAATCCCGAACCAGCCCAGCGTGACCCCGCACAGCGGCCCGATCAGCAGGGCGAAGGCCAGTGTGCCGAGGCCGACATTGCCGCCCAGCCACCAGCCCAGCAGCAGCACGCTGCCCTCGATCAGGCTGCGCACCTTCCAGATCGGCCAGCCGGTGCGGGCGTGCAGGCCGGTCATCAGGCCGTCGCGCGGGCCAGGGCCCAGCTTGGCACCGATGTACAGGCCGGTGGCCAGCGCGACCAGCAGCATGCCGGCGCAGAACATCGCCAGCTGCCAGCCAAGGCCGGCCGCTGGCGGCAGCAGCCACAGCCCGAACTGCGCGGAGGGGCCGATCAGCATCACGTTGAGCACGGTGCCGACACCCGGCTTCTGCCGCAGCGGCCACCACAGCAGCAGCACCAGCGCACCGATCACGTTGGTGGCCAGCCCGAACGACAGCGGCGTCTGCGCGGCGATGCCCTGCGACAGCACGTCCCAGGGCGCCACGCCGATGGCGGCACGGATCATCAGCGATGCGCCGAAGCCATACAGGAACAGGCCGGTGATCAGTTGCAGCAGGCGCAGGGGCAGGGCGGTGGGCATGGCACGCTCGGGGGAAGGGAGGATCTGTTTCCACCGTAATCCCGATTCATCCGTCGCCATAGATACAGATGCCGCCCAATCCGCTGCCACAGGCGGAATCTGTAGAGCCGAGCCCATGCTCGGCTGGCGGTGCCAGGCAGAGCAGCCGAGCATGGGCTCGGCTCTACGTCGGCGTTCCAGCCTGGCTCAATCGTCCCAGCCTGCCAGCGCCAGCTTGCCCACCGTACGTCCGCCGGCCAGGCGCTGATGCGCGATGTCCAGATTTGCTGCATTGATCGGGCCCAGCGTCTGGCTGAGGGTGCCGCGCAGCTGGCCGGCATCGATCATGCTGGCCGTGCGGCTGAGGATGCGGTGCTGCTCGATGCAGTCGGCAGTGGCAAAGCGCGAGCGCGCGAACATGAACTCCCAGTGGATGCCGATGCACTTGGCCTTGTAGGGATCGCCGATGCGCAGCGGCCCACGCGGCTCGACGATCAGGCCGACGTGTCCCTGCGGCGCCAGCAGCAGGCCCAGTTCGTCCCAGTAGTGATCGGTGTCGGCCAGGTTGAGTGCGACCTGCACCGTGTCGATGCCCAGCGCCTGCAGCTGGGCCTGAAGTGGTTGCCGGTGGTCGATCACGTGCCGGGCACCCATCTGCCGGCACCAGTCGACCGAGGCCTCGCGCGACGCTGTGGCGATCACCTCGAAACCCGCATGGCGGGCCAGCTGGATCGCCATCGAGCCAACCCCGCCCGCACCACCGATCACCAGCAGGTGCTGGCCGGCGTGGCGGCGATCGTCCAGCCGCAGGGGCATGCGCTCGAACAGCAGCTCCCAGGCGGTGAGCGTGGTCAGCGGCAGCGCGGCGGCTTCAGCGAAATCCAGCGTGGTCGGCTTGCGCGCGACCAGGCGTTCGTCCACCCAGTGGTACTGCGCATTGCAGCCGGGGCGGGTGACATCACCGGCGTAATAGACCTCGTCGCCAGACGCGAACAGGCTGGCCTCGTCGCCGATCGCCTCGACCACGCCGGCGGCGTCCCAACCCAACACGCGGGGCGCCTGGAGCGTGGCCGGGTCCGTGCTGGCACGCTGCTTGCCGTCGACGGGGTTGACCGAAACCGCCTCGACCCGGACCAGCAGGTCACGCCCCCGGGGAGGCAGCGGCGGGGGCAGGTGGATATCGCACAGGGCAGGGGCGGATTCACGACTCAGGGCGACGGCTTTCATCACGGCTCCGGCTGGGTTCGTGGCTCCATCATAAGGTTCCTCACCTTTCCGCAAACACGCTGAACCGTGTGATGCAGCGTGCTGCGCAATATGTCGTTTCCCCCGCCTAAACCCCGTCAAACCCTTGCAGCGTGAGGGTCTTGCGGATTTTCATCATCCTGTATAGGGTTTCAACGTCGGACCGGTGGACGGTCGGGCGCAACACTTCACATGTTACGGGACTGTTAACATGGCCTTCACCCGCCTGAGCATAATGTTCGCGGCGGTGGCGTGCTGAATCGGCTGTCGTACATCGACGCACTTGTGCTGGCCCATGCCTCTACCGGTTTCATACCCCCGAAATAGGAGCTGTACTCAATGAACAAGAAGATCCTTACTGCCGCGCTGCTGGGCGGCCTGGCTTTTGCCCAGGCAGCTTCGGCGCAGGAGTTCGATGACCGCTGGTACCTGACCGGTTCGGCCGGCTTCAACTTCCAGGACAGCGACCGTCTGACCAATGACGCTCCGTTCGTGACCCTGGGCCTGGGCAAGTTCATCAGCCCGAACTGGTCGCTGGACGGTGAGCTGAACTATCAGAACCCGAACTTCGATTCGAACAAGGACCTGAACTGGTCGCAGTACGGCGTCTCGCTGGACCTGCGTCGCCACTTCATCAAGGAAGGCCGCGGCTGGAACCCGTACATCGTCGGTGGCCTGGGCTACCAGAAGTCGGAAGAAGAGTACCCGGCGCTGAATGCCAATGGTCCGCGCCAGCGTAAGGACGGCAACGTTGCCGCCAAGCTGGGCGTCGGCCTGCAGACCACCTTCGAAAAGCGCGTTGCTGTCCGCGCCGAAGTGGCCTACCGCGCTGACTTCGACGACCAGAGCGTTGCCGCTCCGAAGGAAGACTGGTTCGGTGACGTGCTGGCTTCGGTCGGCGTCGTGATCCCGCTGGGCCCGGCTCCGGTCGCGGCTGCTCCGGCTCCGGCTCCGGTTGCCCCGAGCTGCGCCGACCTGGATGACGACGGTGACGGCGTCAACAACTGCGACGACAAGTGCCCGAACTCGCAGCCGGGTCAGACCATCGGTCCGGACGGTTGCCCGGTGCCGGTCTCCATCGACCTGAAGGGCGTCAACTTCGACTTCGACAAGTCGAACCTGCGTCCGGACGCCGTGGCGATCCTGAGCGAAGCCACCGAGATCCTGAAGCGTTACCCGGATCTGCGCGTTGAAGTTGCCGGTCACACCGACTCGAAGGGTACCGACGCTTACAACCAGAAGCTGTCGGAGCGTCGTGCTACCGCCGTGTACAACTACCTGACCAAGAACGGCGTTGACGCCGGTCGCCTGGTCGGCCCGATCGGCTACGGCGAGAGCCGTCCGATTGCTCCGAACACCAACCCGGATGGTTCGGACAACCCGGAAGGTCGCGCCAAGAACCGTCGTACCGAGCTGAACGTCCAGAACTAAGTTCTGACGCTCTGCCAGTAAGACACAGCAGGACCCGGCTTCGGCCGGGTCTTGTTGTTTCTGCGGCCCGGAATGCGGGTATCTGCGGGTGCGGTAGCAACCGTTCGTCGGGTTTTTATCCGTAAAACCAATGAGTTGCCGTATTCATTGAAAGTGGCGCTTGAAAGCTGTCGCGGCATTGCTAAACTCGCCGCGTCACTTCCTTTCCTGGATGCCCTTCATGCTGCGCTCTGCATCGGCTGCCTTCCTGGCGCTGGCCCTGGTTCCCGCCGCCCACGCTGCGGTCGATTGCTCGGTCAACACCAGCGCCTCGCCGCTGCCGTTGCCGGCCACGACCATCGCGCCGGTGGCCGACGAGCTCTACATCCGTGGCAATCAGCTGGGCATGCCGGCCGGCGTGCTGAGCGGCAATTACGATCCGTCGCAGTCGCTGGACCAGGTGCTGCAGCGCCTGCGCATCGATGGCTGCCAGAACATCGCCAAGGCCATCCCGAGCGCGCCGGCAGTGAAGCCGAACGATCCGGCGGCCTACAAGCCGCAGACCGAGTTCGACAACACGCCGTGGCGCTTCGACATGAGCCAGAACGGCAAGCGCATGACCGCCGAAGAATTCGACGCCTGGATGAAGGCGCGTGGCGTGCGTGTGGTCAAGGCGCGTCCGGCTCCGGCCGCCACTCCGGCCCCGGCCGAAGCACCGGCTGAGACCAAGCCGGTCGACAAGAAGTAAGCGCCGCGGGGAGCAGAGGCTTGCGCACGCGCCGCCCACCTGCCGCCCCCGCCGCCCGCTCCCACGCACCGCGTGGGCGTGCGACTCCCGCTGCCACAGCCGCCGGTGTCCGTCATGGCCTGGCGCGCGTGCTGTCCAAGGCCGGCGTGTGCTCGCGCAGCGAGGCCGCGCGCTGGATTGCCGAGGGACGCGTACGCGTCTCCGGCCGCATCGTGCGCGATCCCGAGTTCCCGATTGGCCAGCCGGCGCCGCCGATCGAGGTCGATGGCCAGCCGATGGGCGCGCCGCAGCGTCTGTACCTGATGCTCAACAAGCCGCGCGGGGTGGTGACCACCGCGCAGGACGAGCGTGGCCGCGACACCGTCTACCGCTGTTTCGATGGTGCAGGGCTGCCGTGGATCGCGCCGGTCGGGCGCCTGGACAAGGCCAGTGAAGGGTTGTTGCTGTTCAGCAACGATCCGCAATGGGCGGCGCGCCTGACCGACCCGCAGACCGGGCCGGACAAGACCTATCACGTGCAGGTTGATGGCCTGCCCGATGACGCCACGCTGGCGGCACTGCAGGCCGGCGTGGAGGACGAGGGCGAGTTCCTCGTGGCCCAGGCCGTGCGCGTGCTGCGCAGCGGTGACAAGACCGCGTGGCTGGAGGTGGTCCTCGACGAGGGCCGCAACCGCCACATCCGCCGCCTGCTGGCGGCCTTCGACCTGCAGGTGCTGCGCCTGGTCCGGGTTGCGATCGGCGGGCTGCAGCTCGGCGATCTCGGCAAGGGCCAGTGGCGGATGCTGGAGGTCAGTGACCAGCAGCGGCTGGGGGCCGCTGCACCGGGCTGATCACCGCCCGCGGCCGGCGGTTGCCGGCCACCGTTCCAGGCGTAGGGGGCGCCTGGCTGCTGAATTTCCCGAACGGAGCCTGCCCATGTACCACCCGACCCTCAACCAAACCCTGCGCTGCGCAGGCCTGCTGCTGCCGATGGTGCTGCTGACCGCCTGTGGTGGCCACAAGAAGGTGGCCAAGGCGGAAACGCCGGCCGAAACCCCGGTGGTGGAAGTGAAGACCCCGGAGCTGGATGGTCGCGGCAGCTACCGCTTCCTGATGAGCAACGGCGACAAGAAAATGACCGCCGATGAGTTCGATGCCTGGATGAAGGCCAACGGCATCCGCGTTGCCAAGGGCAACGGCCAGGATGCTGCCGCCAAGCCGGTGGTGGTGGCCAGCAAGGACGAGCCGAAGGGCAAGAAGAAAAAGAAGTGATGCCGGGAAGGTGCCGACCTCGGTCGGCACGCCCTCACGCCCGGTAGGTGCCGACCTCGGTCGGCACGCTTTGACCGGGGGGGATCAACCCTTGATCACGCCCAGCTCGACACCGATGCGGGTGAACGCATCGATCGCGCGGTCCAGGTGCTCGCGGCTGTGCGCAGCGCTGATCTGGGTGCGGATGCGCGCCTGGCCCTTGGGCACCACCGGGAAGAAGAAGCCGATCGCGTAGATGCCTTCTTCGAGCAGGCGCTCGGCGAACTTCTGCGCCAGCGGTGCGTCGTACAGCATCACCGGGCTGATCGGGTGCACGCCCGGCTTCACGTCGAAACCGGCTGCGACCATCTTTTCGCGGAAGTAGCGGGTGTTCTCCACCAGGGTGTCGCGCAGGTCGTCAGCGGCGGCCAGCATCTCGAACGCCTTGATGCCGGCGGCCACCACATGCGGCGGCAGCGAGTTGGAGAACAGGTACGGCCGCGAACGCTGACGCAGCAGTTCGATCACCTCGGCGCTGGCGCAGGTGAAGCCGCCCAGGGCGCCGCCCATGGCCTTGCCCAGGGTGCCGGTGATGATGTCGATCTTTTCCAGCACGCCCTTCACTTCGGCCGAACCGCGGCCGGTGGCACCGAGGAAGCCGGTAGCGTGGCATTCGTCGATGTGCACCAGCGCGTTGTACTTCTTCGCCAGCGCGGTGATCTCGTCCAGCGGCGCAATGAAGCCGTCCATCGAGAACACGCCGTCGGTGGTGATCAGCTTGGTCTTGCAGCCGGCGGCATCGGCGGCCTGCAGCTGGGCTTCCAGGTCGGCCATGTCGCAGTTGGCGTAGCGGAAGCGCTTGGCCTTGCACAGGCGCACGCCGTCGATGATCGAAGCATGGTTCAGTGCATCGGAAATGATCGCGTCGTTCTCGCCGAGCAGCGGTTCAAACAGGCCGCCGTTGGCGTCGAAGCAGGCGGCGTACAGGATGGTGTCCTGCTTGCCGAAGAAATCGGCGATCTGCTTCTCCAGCTGCTTGTGCAGGTCCTGGGTACCGCAGATGAAGCGCACCGAGGCCATGCCGAAGCCGTGGGTATCCAGCGCATCCTTGGCGGCCTGGATCAGGTCAGGATGGTCGGCCAGGCCCAGGTAGTTGTTGGCACAGAAGTTCAGCACCTTGCGGCCGTCCTCGAGGGTGATCTCGGCCGACTGCGGGCTGGTGATGATCCGCTCGGACTTGAACAGGCCCTGGGCGCGGATGGCGTCCAGTTCCTCGGCGTAGTGGCGGGTCAGGGCGGAGGAGGCGTCGGTCATGGCGTGGGCACGGCTCTGAACGGGGAAACCGCTGATTCTACCGGGCATCGAGGCTTGCCGACCGGCCCGGCTGGGGCATCGCCACGGCCGGCACATGTTGCATCGCAATAGCAAACTGGTTAAAAATTCGTGAACCGGAGCTGTCCCGTTCCGGCCGCTACGCCCGCTCCCCGCCTTCCACGCCACCGCCCCCACCGGAGACGCTCATGAAGCACGCCCGTGCCTGCCTCGCCATTGCCGCTGCCCTGACCCTGGCCGCCCCGTTCGCCGCCAGCGCCCAGGAAAACGAATCGCCATACAGCTGGAACGTCACCGCCGTTTCCGATTACCTGTTCCGTGGTGTGTCGCAGACCGACGAGGATCCGACCCTGCAGGCCGGTTTCACCTACACCAGCCCGGTTGGCCTGTATGCCGGCGTGTGGGGCTCGGGCGTGGATTTTGGTACGGGTGACCCGAAGACCGAGGTCGATTACCTGATCGGCTACGGCGTGGATGTCACCGAGCGCGTCAACGTCGATGTGCTGTTGAACCGCTACACCTACCTGAAGTCCAGCCACCAGAACTACAACGAGCTGATCACCACCACCACGCTGGATGACACCTACAAGCTGACGGTGGCCTACACCAACGATGTCTGGAACAGCAGCACCGATGGCTGGTACTTCGGCCTGGGCGGCAGCTGGGGCCTGCCGAAGGACTTCACCCTGAATGCCAACGTCGGTCGCAGCACGTTTGAAGACGGCATCGCCAAGGATTACACCGACTGGAATGTCGGCGTTGAGCGCCAGTTCGGGATGGCCAAGGTCGGCCTGGGTTACTACGGCACCGACGGCAACGGCCGCGACAACTCCGGCAAGCTGGCCCACAGCCGCGTGATGCTGAGCGTCGCGATCGGTAACTGATGCGCCTTCGCTGATGTCCACGAAAAAGGCGCCCAATGGGCGCCTTTTTCAATTCCAGCAGCATGCCTCACCCCGGCTGGGGGAGAGCCCCCTTGTTGTTCAAGGGGGCGCGCCGACGGCGCGGGGATAAGGAAACCTGCGGGGGAATTGACCCGAAGGGTCAATTCCAGCTCAGAACAACCTTGCCGGCCTTGCCTTCTTCCATCAGGTCGAAGCCCTTCTGGAAGTCGTCGATCGGCAGCTGGTGGGTCATCACCTTGCCGAGCGGGAAACCGGACAGCACCAGCTGGGTCATCTTGTACCAGGTCTCGTACATCTTGCGGCCGTAGATGCCCTGCACGGTCAGGCCCTTGAAGATGATCTTGTCCCAGTCGCAGCCGGCGCCCTTGGGCATGATGCCGAGCATGGCGATCTTGCCGCCGTGGTACATGCAGTCGAGCATGTCGTTGAACGCACGCGGGTTGCCGCTCATTTCCAGGCCCACGTCGAAGCCCTCCATGTGCAGTTCCTTCATCACGTCCTTCAGCGACTGGTTGGCCACGTTGACCACGCGGGTGGCACCCATGTCGGCGGCCAGCTTCAGGCGGAAATCATTGACGTCGGTCACCACCACGTTGCGCGCACCGATGTGCTTGCAGATGCCGGCGGCGATGATGCCGATCGGGCCGGCACCGGTGATCAGCACGTCCTCGCCGATCACGTTGAATTCCAGCGCGCAGTGCGCGGCGTTGCCGTACGGGTCGAAGAATGCGGCCAGCTCGGACGGGATCTGATCCGGGATCGGCCACAGGTTGCTGGCTGGCATCACCATGTATTCGGCGAAGGCGCCGTTGACGTTGACGCCGATGCCGACGGTGTTCGGGCACAGGTGCGGGCGGCCGCCACGGCAGTTGCGGCAATGGCCGCAGACGATGTGGCCTTCGGCCGAGACGCGCTGGCCGATTTCATAGCCGGTCACGGCCGAGCCGAGTGCGGCGACGCGACCGACGAACTCGTGGCCGATGGTCAGGCCCGGCTTGATGGTGCGCTGGCTCCACTCGTCCCACAGGTAGATGTGCAGGTCGGTACCGCAGATCGCGGTCTTCTCCAGCTTGATCAGGACCTCGTTCGGGCCCGGGGTCGGAACCGGAACTTCTTCCAGCCAGATGCCCTTGGCCGCTTCGCGCTTGACCAGGGCCTTCATCGTTTGCTGCGCCATCGGGGTGGAACTCATCAGGGGGAAAACGCGGATTATAGGGTGCCGCGCGGATTTCCCATGTTGCGCTGCGGGTGCAGTGGCGGAACGAAAGGCGTGCGCCGACGGGCGTTTCGAACGTGGCCGCTGTGCTCGACGGGCCATGCCCGGTGGATGCGCGGGTGCCAACCAAGGTTGGCTGCTACCGGGGCATCGGTGCGCCCGGCCCATGACTTCCGGGGTTCGGGGCGGGGCAGGGCGGCGGGCTACAATCGAAGGTTCCACTACCAGGGGCCGCTCCATGCGCTCGAACCTGCTTGCATTCTCCATCGTCGCCAGCCTTGGGCTGGCCCAGGTCGCCCATGCCGCTGAAGGCATGTGGGTGCCGCAGCAGCTGCCGGAAATTGCCGGCCCGCTGCAGAAGGCCGGCCTGAAGCTGTCCCCGGAACAGCTGTCCAACCTGACCGGCGACCCGATGGGCGCGGTCGTCGCCCTCGGCGGCTGCACCGCCAGCTTCGTCTCGCCGCAGGGCCTGGTGGTCACCAACCACCACTGCGCGTATGGCGCCATCCAGCTGAATTCGACTGCGCAGAAGAACCTGATCAAGGACGGCTTCAATGCGCCGACCCTGAAGGACGAACTGAGCGCCGGCCCGAACGCCCGCGTGTTCGTGCTCGACCAGATCACCGACGTCACCGCCCAGGCCAAGGCCGCCATCGCCGGCGCCGGCAATGACCCGCTGGCCCGCAGCCGCGCGCTGGATGCCTTCGACAAGGCCCAGGTCGCCGCCTGTGAAGCCGATGCCGGCTTCCGCTGCCGCCTGTACAGCTTCTCCGGCGGCAACACCTACCGCCTGTTCCGCAACATGGAAATCAAGGACGTGCGCCTGGTCTACGCGCCCCCGGGCAGCGTCGGCAAGTTCGGCGGTGACGTCGACAACTGGATGTGGCCGCGCCACACCGGCGATTTCTCGTTCTACCGCGCCTACGTCGGCAAGGACGGCAAGCCGGCCGCCTTCGCCGCCGACAACGTGCCGTACCAGCCCAAGCACTTCCTGAAGTTCGCCGACCAGCCGCTGGGTGCCGACGACTTCGTGATGGTGGCCGGCTACCCGGGCCGCACCAACCGCTATGCACTGGCCGGTGAGTTCAACGAAACCGCCAGCTTCACCTACCCGACCATCGCCAAGCACTACAACGCGGTGCTGAAGATGATCGCCGATGCCGGCAAGGCCGACGCCGACGTCAAGGTGAAGTACGCCGCCACCGCCGCCAGCATGAACAACGTGGCCAAGAACTACCTGGGCCAGCTGGAAGGCTTCAAGCGCATCGACGCCGCTGGCCAGAAGCAGGCTGAGGAAGCCGCCGTGCTGGCGTGGCTGAAGAAGCAGGGCGCTGCTGGCAAGCCGGCCCTGGCTGCACACGCGCAGCTGCTCAAGCATCTGGATACCAGCAAGTCGACCCGCGAACGCGACCTGTTCGTCGGTCAGTTCAACAACACCTCGGCCGTTGGCGCGGCGATCACCCTGTACCGCCTGTCGATCGAGCGCACCAAGCCGGATGCCGAGCGCGAAGCCGGTTACCAGGAACGCGACCTGACCACCATCGAAGGTGGCCTGAAGCAGATGGACCGTCGCTACGTGGCGAAGATGGACCAGCAGCTGCAGGCCTACTGGCTGGACCAGTACGTGGCCCTGCCGGCCGCACAGCGCGACAACGAAGTACTGAACAAGTGGCTGGCCGGCAGCGATGCTGCTGCGGTGAAGTCGCTGGTGGCCAAGCTGGGCGGCACCGAACTGGGCAACCTGGACACCCGCCTGAAGTGGTTCAAGGCCGACCGTGCCGCGTTTGAAGCCAGCAGCGATCCGGCCATCCAGTACGCCGTGGCCGTCATGCCGGCACTGCTGAAGCAGGAAGAGCAGAAGAAGATCCGCGAAGGCGAATCGCTGACCGCACGTCCGCTGTACCTGCAGGCCGTGGCCGACTACAAGAAGAGCCAGGGTGAGTTCGTCTACCCGGACGCCAACCTGTCGCTGCGCATCACCTTCGGCAACGTCATGGGCTATGGCAAGGACGGCGTGACGTACACCCCGTTCACCACCCTGGAAGGCGTGGCGGCGAAGGAAACCGGTGAAGATCCGTTCGATTCGCCGAAGGCGCTGCTCGATGCGGTCAAGGCCAAGCGTTACGGTGGCCTGGAAGACAAGCGCATTGGTTCGGTGCCGGTGAACTTCCTGTCCAACCTGGACATCACCGGCGGCAACTCGGGTTCGCCGGTGCTGGACGCCAACGGCAAGCTGGTCGGTCTGGCATTCGATGGCAACTGGGAATCGGTCAGCTCCAACTGGGTGTTCGACCCGGTGATGACCCGCATGATCGCCGTCGACAGCCGCTACATGCAGTGGATCATGCAGGAAGTGGCGCCGGCGCCGCAGCTGCTGAAGGAACTGAACCTGACGAAGTAAACCGGTTGCGGTAGTGCCGGCCGCTGGCCGGCAACCTCGACCAGACAGCCGGAGATTCCGAAACCCCGCGACGCAGGTCGCGGGGTTTTTTCATGCCCCGACCGGCCCGGTCCGCCGAACAGGTATCATCCCTGTTCCGCGTACTTCACAGGATGTGAACGAAACGCGGAAACCTCCTCCCCCCAGGACCCCTTGCACGCATGCGCATCCTGCTTGCCCGCCACGGCGAAACGCCGTGGAACGCCGAAGGCCGCTACCAGGGCCAGATCGATATTCCGCTTTCGCCGATCGGTGAAGCCCAGGCCCAGGCACTGGGTGCCCGCCTGGCCTCGGTGGACATCACCCGTGCCGTTGCCTCGCCGCTGTCGCGCGCGCAGCGCACCGCGCAGCTGGCGCTTGGCGCCGCCCGTGCCGACATGCTGCTGACCGAGCCGGAGCTGCAGGAAATCGCCCACGGTGAGTGGGAAGGGCTGCTGGCCAGCGAAATCAACGAGAAGGATCCGTCGCGCCTGCAGGCCTGGCGCGAGGAACCGGATACCGTGCTGATGCCCGGCGGCGAATCGCTGCGCCTGGTACTGGAACGCAGCTGGCGTGGCCTGGCCCGTGCCACCGAAGGCCTTGGCGAGCACGACACCCTGCTGGTGGTCGCGCATGACGCGGTCAACCGCGTGATCCTGTGCAAGGTGCTGGGCCTGCCGATTTCCCGCCTGTGGACCTTCCGCCAGGCACCGACCACGCTCAACCTGCTCGAAGGCGCCGACCTGGACAGCCTGGAAGTGGTGCGCCTGAACGACTGCGCCCACCACACGCCGTTCTTCGGCGAAGCCAAGCACCGCGCACTCTGACCCGCCACACCGAACCACCTGTACCTGCTGGAAGCACTGCCGTGACGAACACCCCGACCACCCTGGCCGATTGGCTGGATTACATTGAACGCCAGCACCCGGCGACCATCGACATGGGCCTGGAGCGCGTGCACGCCGTGGCCACGGCGATGGGTCTTGGCGCGCCGGCCGGGCGCACCATCGTGGTCGGTGGCACCAACGGCAAGGGCTCCACCGTGGCCTTCATCGAGGCCATCGGCCGTGCTGCCGGTTGGAAGGTCGGTGCCTACACCTCGCCGCACCTGCTGCGCTACAACGAGCGCGTGCGCATCGACGGGCAGGACGTGGACGATGCGGCGCTGGTCGCCGCGTTCAACGCCATCGAGGCCGCGCGTGGCGAGATCACGCTGACCTATTTCGAGTACGGCACGCTGGCCGCGCTGCAGCTGTTCGCCGACGCCGGGCTGGACCTGGCGGTACTGGAAGTGGGCCTGGGCGGCCGCCTCGATGCAGTCAACATCGTCGACGCCGACGTGGCGGTGATCACCACCGTGGACATCGACCACGCCGAGTGGCTGGGCGAGGACCGCGAAGCGATCGGCACCGAGAAGGCCGGCATCATCCGCGGCTGGAAGCCGGTGATCCTGGGCGAGACCGATCCGCCGTCCAGCGTGCTGGCGCGTGCCTATCTGGTGGGTGCCAACGCGATCCGCGGCGGCAGCGATTATTTCTACGAACCGATCGATGCCCAGCGCTGGCGCTGGCGTGATGTCGGCCTGCGCATGGAGCTGCCGACCCCGGCGCTGGCCGGCCCGATCCAGCTGGCCAATGCCGGTGCTGCCATCGCCGCCCTGCGCGCGCTGGACAAGCCGGTGCCGCGTGCGGCGTGGGCCGCCGGTATCGCGGCAGCACGCATTTCCGGCCGCATGCAGGCATTCGAACGGGATGGCGTGCAGATCCGTGTGGACGTGGGCCACAACCCGCAGGCGGCGGGCCAGCTGGCGCGTGCGCTGAAGGCCGAAGTATCGGCCGGGCGCACGCTGGCGGTGTACGCCGCGCTGCAGGACAAGGATGCGGTGGGTGTGGTGCAGGCGCTGCAGGATGTAGTGGGTGAGTGGACCCTGGCCGGGCTGGATGGCCTGCGTGGGCAGAGCGCCACCCAGCTGCAGGCGCGCCTGGCCGGCACGGCCGCGGCCCAGGCGCCGCTGGCCGATAGCGTCGAACAGGCACTGGCGCAGGTGCTGGCCCAGGCCGAGCGCGGCGACCGCGTGCTGGTGTTCGGCTCCTTCCATACCGCCGCAGCGGCTCTGCAGATGCTGCAGGGCGATGCCTGATCCGCGTTCAGCCAACGCCGACGCCGTCCGGTCCGGCACCCGTATAATCGACCGCAACCCCCGGACAGTTGCCTGCCTCACGTGGATACGCCTCTGAAACAGCGTCTGATTGGTGCCATCGTGCTGGTGGCACTGGCCGTGATCTTCCTGCCGATGCTGGTCAAGGGACCGGCACCCGACAGCGGTGTCGCCAATGTGCCGATCGCCGCACCGGATGCGCCGGCCGATGGCCAGTTCGAAACCCGTGAGCTGCCCCTGGTCGCCCCGGCCGGTGGTGCCACCGGCCTGCAGACCGGGCAGGCCAGGCCGCTGCAGGACGCCGCCACACCGGCCACGCCGCCGACCGTGGACACGTCGCCGGCGGTTGCCGCCGGCAACTACGCGGTCACCTTCGGTGCGTACGGCAGCAAGGCCGATGCCGATGCCGTGATCGCCTACCTGAAGCGCTCGCAGCTGCCGGGCTTCACTGAAACCGCCACCATCGGCGGCCGTCAGGCATGGCGCGTGCGCGTGGGGCCGTACGCCGACCGCGCACAGGCCGAGGCCGCCCGCCTGCAGGCGGTGAAGATCCGGGCGGATGTGAAGGCCGAAGTGATCACCCTGGACGCGGCGGCGGGCAACAGTGCCCCGGTTGCGGCCACCCCGGCACCGGCTGCGCCGAGTGCCAGCACTCCGTCCGCAGCGACTGCGCCCTCGGCCAGCAGCAACCCGGTCCGCAGCGAAAGCCTGCCGCCGAGTACGCCGGTCGCGACCGCGCCCCCGGCCGCCAAGCCGGAACCGCCGAAGCCGGCGCCGAAGCCCGAGCCGAAGCCCGAGCCGAAGCCGGAAGCCACCGCCAGCAAGCCGGCGACGGCGCCGACCACGCCGGCAGCACCGGCCGCCAGCGGCGTCGGCTTTGCCGTACAGCTGGGCGCGTTCGGCCAGGCCAACGATGCCAACGCCCTGCGCGACAAGGTCCGCGCCGCCGGCTTCAGCGCTTTCGTCGAACAGGTCCGCACCGAAAAGGGCACCCTGCATCGCGTCCGCGTCGGGCCGGTGGCCAACCGCGCCGATGCCGAGCAGCTGAAGGCGCAGGTCGCCGCCAAGGTCGGCGTGGCCGGCATGGTGCGACCGCACCCATGACCCACGCGCAGCCCCGTTGCCAGCGCCGCCGAAGGAGCGGGGCGCCATGATCGACGTGGTGCTGCTGATCGTGATCGCCGCCTCGACCCTGCTGGGGATGTTGCGCGGCTTCGTGGGAATCGTCATCGGCACCCTGTCGTGGCTGCTGGCCGCGTGGGCGGCCTTCGCCTTCGGCAACGATGCCGCCCATTGGTGGGCCGCCCCGGCGGCACCCGGTGGCGAACACTTCGTCGGCGGTTACCTGGGGGTCGGCATCGGCGTGATGATCGTGGTCGCGGTGATCGGCATGGTCATCAAGGCCCTGGTCCACCGCAGCATGCTGACCAGCCTGGACCGCCTGCTGGGCGGGGTGCTGGGCGCCGTGCGGGGCGGCCTGATCGCCGCGATCCTGCTGCTGCTGGGCAGCTTCACCCCGTTGACCGCCGAGCCCTCGTGGCAGCGTTCTGCGGTGCGCCCGCTGCTGAACCCCACGGTGGCCTGGATGAACAGCAAGCTGCCGCACTGGGAGGTTCCCGGGGCCGATCTGCTGCCCAAGGGCTTGCCGACCGACGCGCTGTCCCCATCTGCATTGATGGAGTTGGGCAAGAACGCAGGCGCCGGGTTGGGAAAGCCGGGCGCGGCAGGCGATAATGGCATCCTCAACCAGGTAGTGGCAGGCAGCGGATGGCTGCGGCCTGCGAAAGCGGAACAGGGCGATTCCTACGATCCGGCCGAAGTGCGCCCGGACGCTCCTGCACTGCCGGACAGTATCGAGCCGGGCGATCCGGCCAACGTCGACCGCGCGCGCGGCGACCACCGCGGCCAGGTACGGCCACCTTCCTTGTAACTGGGCACAGCCCAGCGGAGACCTCGCACCATGTGTGGCATCGTCGGAATCGTCGGCAACCAGAACGTCGCCGGGCAGTTGTATGACGGCTTGACCGTCCTCCAGCATCGCGGCCAGGATGCGGCGGGCATTGCCACCGTCAATGGCAGCCGCCTGCGGGTGCAGAAGGCCACTGGCCTGGTCCGCGATGTGTTCGATGCCCGCACCATGTCCACCCTGGAAGGCAGCGTCGGCATCGCCCATGTGCGCTACCCGACCGCCGGTTCGGAAGGCATGGACGAGGCGCAGCCGTTCTACGTCAATTCGCCGTACGGCATTGCGCTGGCCCACAACGGCAACCTGATCAACACCGAGGCGCTGCGCCAGCAGGTGTTCGAGCAGGACCGCCGCAACGTCAACACCGATTCGGACAGCGAAGTGCTGCTGAACGTGTTCGCCTACGAGCTGGAGCAGCAGCGCCAGCTCAGCCCGGAAGCCGCGATCCGCGCGGTGGCCGGCGTGCACCGCCGCTGCAAGGGCGGCTACGCGGTGGTCAGCGTGGTGCTGGGCCTGGGCCTGGTCGCCTTCCGCGACCCGCATGGCATCCGCCCACTGGTGCTGGGCAAGCGCAGCCATGCCGAGGGCGACGAGTACATCGTGGCGTCCGAGTCGGCCACGCTGGACGTGCTGGGGTTCCAGCGCGTGCGCGATGTGCAGCCGGGCGAAGCGCTGGTGATCACCGCGCGTGGCGAGCTGTTCTCGGAGATCTGCGCCGAGCCGGCCGAGCACACCCCGTGCATCTTCGAATACGTGTATTTCGCACGCCCGGATTCGATGATCGACAACGTGTCGGTGCACAAGGCGCGCATGCGCATGGGCATCAAGCTGGGCGAGAAGATCCTGCGCCTGCGCCCGGACCACGACATCGACACCATCATCCCGATCCCGGATACCTCGCGCGACGCTGCGCTTGAGATCTCCAACGTGCTCGGCGTGAAGTACCGCGAAGGCTTCATCAAGAACCGCTACATCGGCCGCACCTTCATCATGCCGGGCCAGGGCGAACGCGTGAAGTCGGTGCGCCGCAAGCTCAACCCGATCCACCTGGAGTTCCGCAACCGCGTGGTGCTGCTGGTGGACGACTCGATCGTGCGCGGCACCACCAGCCAGCAGATCGTGCAGATGGCCCGTGACGCGGGCGCGCGCAAGGTCTACCTGGCCAGCGCCGCGCCGCCGGTGCGCTACCCGAACATCTACGGCATCGACATGCCGGCGGCCGAGGAACTGGTCGCGCACAACCGCACGGTGGAAGAGATCGAGGCCCACCTGGGCTGCGACTGGCTGATCTACCAGGATCTGGAAGACATGGAAGCCGCGGTGAGCGAGGGCAATCCGGCGCTGCGCAACTTCGATTCGTCCTGCTTCAACGGCCACTACCCGACGGGTATCGAGCCGGGCTACTTCGAGCGCATCCAGCAGCTGCGCTCGGACGATGCCAAGCACAAGCGCCGCGCCTGAGGTCCAGGCGTGGTTGATGTGCCCGACGCTGGTGGCGACCTGCTGCGCGCTGCGCAGCAGTGCCTGGCTGAAGCCGACCCGCTGCGCAAGGTGGCGCTGACCCAGGCCTATGCCGCCGCGTTCCGTGCCGGTCGCCTGAAGGTGGCTGCGGATGCGCCGCCGCCGGAGCCGATCCGCATGCCTGGCCGGCCGGCGCAGCTGGTGCTGGTGCATCCGCGCGAAGTACCGCGGCGCGGTCTGGGCGGCGTGGAAGGGCGCGCCGCCTTCATCCACGCCATCGCCCATATCGAACTCAACGCGATCGACCTGGCCTGGGATGCGGTGTACCGCTTCCGTGGCCTGCCGCCAGCGTTCCATGCCGACTGGGTCAGCTGTGCCGACGACGAATCGCGGCACTTCATGCTGCTGCGCGAGCGCCTGCAGGCACACGGCCACGATTACGCCGATTTCCCCGCGCACAACGGCCTGTGGGAAATGTGCGAAAAGACCGCGCATGACGGTCTGGCGCGCATGGCACTGGTGCCGCGCGTGCTGGAAGCGCGCGGCCTGGACGTGACGCCCGGCATGATCGAGAAGCTGCGCAATGTCGGTGATGGCGAGACCGCCGATGTGCTGGAAGTGATCCTGCGCGAGGAAGTGGCGCATGTGGCTGCCGGTTCGCGCTGGTACCGCTGGTACTGCGACCGCGCCGGCGTCGAGCCGCGCGCACGTTTCAAGGAACTGCTGGTGGAGTATGCCGGCGGCTACCTGCATGGGCCGTTCAACATCGAAGCGCGCCTGCTGGCCGGTTTCGATGCGGATGAGCTGGCCAACCTGGTTGAACAGGCCGGTTGAAGAAAAGGGGACGGAGGGGATTAAGTCGTTTGTGGCACAAACGACTTAATCCCCTCCGTCCCTTTTTTCAGGCGTTTGGCAACACCACGCGCTTGCCATCCACTGTGGGCCGGTTGATGTAGAACAGGCCGGGACCCGGCCGGTACGGCAGTTCGCTGACGCCGGCATCGGCGGCGTAGGTCAGTGCGGTGTCGCCCAGTGCATCGAAGTTCCAGTGCGCCGACTGCATCAGGTAGCGCCGCCGCAGCAGCGCCTCCTGTGTCTGCGTCAGCGGCTGCCCGGCCACCAGGCGCCGTGCGATCGGCTGCAGGGCGGACGGCAGCTCCCAGCCGGGAACCTCGGCGGCATTGGCGGTCCATTGCACGCCGGCATCGATGGCCTGCTGCTGCATCACCTGCAGTGCGATCAGCTGGTAACGCCAGTCGATGCGCCGACGCAGCACCACTGCGGCGGTCACATACAGCACCGGTGACAACAGCACGCTGCGGCTGCCGGCGCGACGCTGCTGCTGCCACTGGTGCCAGACATCCACCCAGACCTCCTTTTCACCCACGCCCAGCTGCTGGCGCCAGCGTTCGGCATCGGCCTGCGTTTCGGCGTAGGCCGTGGTGGCCTGCAGCAACGCCAGTGGAGGGACCTGGTAGTCGGCAACCGCTGGGCGGCGCAGCTGTTGCCGGCGCGGGCGGCTGAGCAGCTTGGGACCTTCTTCCAGCTGGTTGTAGCCACCGCCGATATTGGCGTGCACGCCGGGCAGGGCGATTTCGGTGAACGTTGGTGCGACGCTGGTCAATGGATAGTGCTGGCGATGCTCGTCGCGCGCGGCCAGTTGCACGACGTGTGCAGCGATGCCTCTGTGCAGGGCGAGCTGCGGGTGTTCATCGGCGCGGCCGCCATTGACCGCAACCACGGTGTCGAACAGTCCGATGAAGCGCAGCACCGGCGCAACGGCGGCGAAGTTCGCAGTGCAGGACAGGCCGGCGCCCTGCAGCAGCTGGCGCCAGCGCGCGCTGTCCCAGGCCTGCAGCTGGTTGGCGATATCACGTGCCGCGGCAGCGCCGCGCGAATAGCCGAACAGATCCAGCTGCACGCCACGCAGCGGTTGCTGCCAGCGCGCGGACAACTCGGACAGTGCCGCCGGCAGCAGCACCTGCAGCGCGCGCTGCACTTTCGCACGAACGCCACTGGCACCGATGCCGAAGGCCAGTCCGATCAGATCATCATCGGCATCATCGCGGGTGCCCACGCCCTCCACATAGATCGACAGCGAAGGTGCGCCCATCGCACCGCGGCGGCTGTCCGGATATAGCTGCTGCAGGCGCGCGATGTTGGTCAGGCCGTTGTCGTAGCTGCTGGTCAGCCGGCTCTGGTAGGTCGAATCATCATCCGCGCGCAGCTGCGCCGGGCGTGGCTGCGGAACCTGTGGTCGACCGCGTGCCAGGTTGTGTGCGTTGTTGCGGGTGCCATCGAAGAACAGGCCAATCCGCAGCAAGCCGACATCTTCGTCCGTGTCCTGCGATGGTGCCATGTGCATGTCCTGTCGTGGCTACGTCACGGTAGCGCGAAAGCGGTGTATTGGCGAAGTGTAGTGACGCTTTTGACCTTTCTTAACGCAGATGCGGTCGATCACAGTTCCTGATTTTCATTCCCATCTTCTATTGAATTCACACGACCCGCGCAGGCCAGATGGCCAGACCCGGTAGACCCGGGCGTGCTGCATCAACGCTGTTCACATCATTCAAGGAGCGACGCAATGTTGTCCAGATCGATTGGCAAAGCGGCAGGTGGCCTGGTGTTGGGTTTGTCGGTGGCAGCGGCCGCGCATGCGGCACCGTTGTTCGAACCGGTGACGGTCATCAGCCGGGCATCGGCAAACAGTGAGCCCGCGCTGGGCAAGCTGCTGGCCACCCCGTCCACCGCGACGGTACAGGAAGTGCGTGTCGACGCTGCTGCCACCGCGCAGCCGCAACTGGAGTTCGAACTGCTTGGCCTGCGCGTGCAGGCGGTGCGCAGCAAGGTGGAAGCACTGCCCGATGGCGGCAGCATCTGGTACGGCCAGTTGCGCTCGCCGTCCGATCGGCTGACTGCCGCCACTTCGAACGGTCAGGATGATCCTGGCAATTCAGTGATCCTGGTGCGTTCGGGCAACACCCTCACCGGTTCGATCCGCAAGGACGGCAAGCTGTATCGCCTGCGCCCGCTGGGCAACCGCCACGTACTGGTGGAAGTGGATGAATCGCGGATGCCGGCCGATCATCCGGCCGACTACAACCAGCTGCCGAAGATTCCGATGGGTAACAACGACCGCATCGGCATCGCGCAGGCCTCATCCGGCACGCCGGCGACCATCCGCGTACTGGTGGTTGCGACCAATGCTGCGGTAACGGCCTATGGCGGCAACATGCAGTCGCTGGTGCAGCTGGCAGTGGCTGAATCCAACCAGGGCTACGTCAACAGCAACGTTGGCATCACCCTGCAGCTGGCCGGCTATGAAACCACCAACTACACCGAGTCCGGCAACTTCACCACCGATCTGACCCGCTTCCGCAACACCAGCGACGGCTACATGGACAGCATCCACACCAGCCGCAACAACACCGCGGCCGATGTCGGCGTCCTGCTGATCAACAACACGAGCTACTGCGGGTTGGCCTCGGGCATCGGCTCGACGGCGGCGACGGCCTTCGCGGCGGTGTACTGGGATTGCGCGACCGGCTACTACTCCTTCGCGCATGAAATCGGCCATCTGCAGAGTGCGCGGCACGATATCGCCAGTGATCCCAGCACGTCGCCCTACGCCTATGGGCATGGCTACCGCTACGAGCCGTCCTCCGGTTCGCGCTGGCGCACGATCATGGCCTATGACTGCTCGGCCGGCTGCCCGCGCCTGAACTACTGGTCCAATCCGAACATCAGCTACAACGGCATCCCGATGGGCAATGCCAGTACCGCCGACAACCAGCGCGTGCTGGTCAATACCAAGGCCACCATCGCGGCCTTCCGCTGAAGCCAATCGCCGACCAGGGTCGGCGTCTACCGGGGGGCGTGCACCTGCCCCGGTAGATGCCAACCCTGGTTGGCACCCTGCGATCCATCATTCGCGCGCGAGCGTATCCAGCGACCAGCCGCTGGCATCCACGCGCAGCACCGATCCCTGTTCGTACCAGTCACCCAGCACGATGCGGTTGCAGGTGCGGCCACCGGCCTGAAGCGTGTGTACCGCCGGGCGATGGGTGTGGCCGTGGATCATGGTGTCCACGCCATGGCGCACGAAGGTGGCATCGACTTCGGCCGGAGCCACATCGGTCACGGTCTCGAACTGCGCACGATCGCCCTGCTTCATTTCCGACTGGCGGGCCTGGCTGGCATCGCGTGCCTTCTGCGCGAAGGCGATGCGTGCGGCCAGCGGCTGCGACAGGAACTGCGCCTGGAAGACCGGGTCGCGCGTCTGTGCACGGAACTGCTGGTAGGGGATGTCGTCCGTGCACAGCAGGTCACCGTGCTGCAGCAGCACCGGGCGACCGTACAGCTCGATCACGCACGGGTCGGGCAGGATGCGCAGGCCGGCACGGCGCGCATAGTCTTCGCCGAGCAGGAAGTCGCGGTTGCCGCGGATGAAGTACACCGGCACGCCGCTGTCGGAGAGCACCTTCAGCGCGTCGGCCACCGCATCGGCGGCGGGCGAGGGCGTGTCGTCGCCGATCCAGGCTTCGAACAGGTCGCCGAGGATGTACAGCGCATCGGCGCCGGGCGCCTGTTCGCGCAGGAAGCGCAGGAACAGGTCGGTGATCTCCGGACGGCTGGGGTCCAGGTGCAGGTCGGAAATGAACAGCGTGGTCATGCCTGCATTCTAGGCCATCAACGATGACGGTAGCGCCGGGCCATGCGTGGGCCGGCGCGGCGGCCATCACACCGGCAGCGGCAACCAGGCCAGGCTGGCCGATGCCAGCAGGATGGCGATGCCGGTGGCGGCCAGTACATCAGACGGGTAGTGCAGGCCCAGCACCACCCGCGACAGCGCGACGCCGAAGGTGAATGGCACCAGCAGCGGTGCCAGCCACGGGTAGTAGGCCAACGCGACGATGGTGAACGACACCGCGTGCAGGGTGTGCCCGGAGGGGAAGCTGAACTCGTCCAGCGGCGCGACCCAGGCGCGGATGCGCAGATCGGCCGCATACGGGCGCGGCCGCCGGGTCCAGCGCTTGAGGCCTTTGTAGAGCAGCAGCGCGGCCAGCCCGGTGGCGGCCATGTGCACCGATGCACGCAGTCCGTCGAAGCCGTCGAGCACCACCAGCGCGCCCATCAGCACGTACCAGAACACGCCGTCGCCGAGACGGCTGATGACCGAGAACAGGCGACGCACGCGGCGACGCCGGCAGTAGTGGTTGGCCCGGCGGCAGAGCCGCGCCTCGCGGCCGGCCAGCAGCTCAAGCGGCGTGGTGCGCATGGCCGCTCCTCCGCGACTGGGCCAGCTCGGACAGCAGGGCATCGAATTCGGCAACCACCTGCTGTGGATGCAGGCGCTTCATCGCACGCGCGGCGCTGCTGCCGAATTCGCGGCGCCGTGCATCATCGGCGGCCAGCTGCACGGCTGCCTCGATGAACTGCTCATCGTTTTCCACGGCCGCGCCGTTCTCGCCATCACGCAGGTATTCGCGGGCCGCACCGTAGTCGAAAGCGACAGTGGCCAGGCCGCTGGCCATGCTTTCCAGGGTCACGTTGCCGAAGGTCTCGCTGCGGCTGGGGAACAGGAACAGGTCACCGCTGGCGAAATGCCGCGCCAGGGCCTCGCCGCGCTGGATGCCGCAGAAGATGAAATCCGGGTTTTCATGTGCCAGTTTTTCGCGAGCCGGACCATCACCCACCCAGACGAAGCGGGCTTTGGGCCGGATCTGCTGCAGGCGACGGAAGGCCTTTACCGCCAGGCTAAGGTTCTTTTCCGCGGCGATGCGGCCGACATAGATCGCGACCAGGCCATTGCCGTCCACGCCCCATTCCTCGCGCAGCGCCGGGTCGCGCCGGCCCGGATCGAACTGCTGGCTGTCGACCGCGCGTGCCAGCAGGCGCACGCGTTCGAAGCCCTGTTCACCGAGGAACTGCTGCAGCTCGCGGGTGGGCACCAGGGTTGCATCGGCCTGGTTGTGGAACCGGCGCATCCAGCGCATCGCAGCGGCCTGCAGCCAGGCCACGCCGTAGTCGGGCAGGTACTCGTCGAAGCGCGTATGGAAACCACTGGCGACCGGAATGCCAAGGCGGCGCGCGGTGCGCAGCGCCGACCAGCCCAGCGGGCCTTCGGTGGCGATGTAGACCGCATCGGGACGCTGCTGTTGCCAGTGGCGGTTGAGCCGGATCGGTGCAGGCAGGCCGAAGCGCAGGCCGGGGTAGCGCGGCAGTGCGGCGCCCGGGACCAGCAGCGTGCCCGGTGCCGAGTCCAGTGCTTCGCTGGCCTGGCGTGGCCGGATCAGGTCGATGTCATGGCCGGAATTGCGCAGTCCCTGCTCCAGGCCCTGCACGGTGAGGGCAACGCCGTTCACTTCCGGCGGGTAGGTCTCGGTGACGATGGCATAGCGCATGGCGGGCCTCCGGGTTTCCGGCATGCTCGGGCCTGGCGATGTAGCCGATATGACCGCTTTGCGACCACGGGATGACGGTGGTCAGGTTCCCGTGGAGCCACGGCCCCGAAGGGCCGTGGCGGTGGTGCAGGCGCGCGCGGTGGATCAGAAGCGCTGCTGGTATTTCATGTAGATGAAACGACCGATATCGAAGCCACCGTAGTAGGAGAAGTTGGCGCTCGGCTGGCTGTACATGACCGGTCCCTGGCGGCCGAACACATTGTTGGCACCGATCGAGACGGTCGCATCCCATGGCAGGTTGTAGCGCGCCTGCACGTCGTGGAAGGTAACCGATCCGCGACGGTTGTAGTCACGCGTGCCGCTGAACCATGGTGCGCGCTGGTCGGGGTGCGAACACTCGTTCGGATACTCATCAACGTCCAAGCAGCGCTCCTTGACCGCAGAGAAGTAGCGCAGGCCCCAGGTGAGGCCGAGATTGCCGCGTTCCCAGCCCAGCGATGCGTTGGAGCGCACGCGGAAGCCGATGCCATCGTCGGTGGCGATGCCATTGCTGGGAATCGGCGGCACATCCGCCTCGTTGGTGGTGCGCTCCACCGAGGCAACCACATAGGTGGTTTTCCAGTCTGCGCTCAGCGTGCCCCAGGACGTTGCGACCTTGTGGCCGATCTCGAGGTCATAGCCTTCGGCCTGGGCGAAGCCACTGTTGCGACTGCCGTACCTGAGCTTGTTGACGATGCCCAGCTCCGGGTCGCGGGTGAAGCTGCTGCAGCGCTCGGCAATGCCCAGTTCGTAGCAGTCGCGGAGAATGTCATTGGGATGATCGGAAACGATGGTGTTCTCGATGCGGATCTTCCACCAGTCCAGTGCGATGTGCAGCCCTTCAGCGAACGTCGGGCTCCAGACCAGGCCGAGGGTGCGGCTGGTCGAGGTTTCCGGCTTCAGGTCGGGATTGGAACCGTTGGTGAAGGGCACCGGCGTCTGCCCGCTGCTGCCGGTGATCGGTTCGTTGCCCTGGCCGAGCTGGCGATAACTTTCCGCGTTGGCGATGTCGGCAGCGCAGCGGGCACGCACCTCCGGACTGCTGGCGGCCGCGCCGTACACGCTGTCGCAGGGATCGCGGAAGCCGGTGGTGAAGGTTTCCGAGCCGCCGCCGTAGAGGTTGGAGATGGTCGGTGCACGGAAGCCCTGCGCCCAGGTGCCACGGACCAGCAGCTGATCGATCGGCTTCCAGCTGAAGCCGAACTTGCTGTTGAGGGTTCCGCCGAAGGTGGAATAGTCCGAGTAGCGCGTCGCTGCATTGAGCGTCAGCTCGCGCGCACCGGGGAGGTCGCGCAGCACCGGCACGCTCAGCTCCAGATAGGCCTCGTCGACGCGGTAGCCACCGCCGGTGGGGCCTGCGGCGAGGTTGGTGGTGGCGCCGGTCTGCGCCAGCGCGTCGGGAATGAAGCGACCGTCCTCGCGGCGGCTCTCGGCACCCACGGCAAAGCCCAGTTCGCCGGCCGGCAGTGTGGCGAGGCTTCCACTGAGGCTGGCGAACAGGTTGCGGGTGGTGGTGCGGCCACGAGTGAGTTCTTCGGGGAACAACCAGTCCTGCAGTTCCTTGTTGCCGGTCAGGCCATAGGGATCATCCTGGCCATACGGCACCAGCGGATTCCACGGTTTGCAGCCGGCAATCGGTGCTCCCGGGGTGCCGCATTCAACCTTGCCGGTTTCCGGGTTGAAGAACGAAGGGCCGGTGGCATCGGCCACGCGCTGCTTGTGCAGGTTGCCGGTGGCACGCTGGGTCAGCTCGCTGCGGTTGTACTGGTAGCCGGCTTCCCAGTCGAAGTCGCGACCGCCGAATTCGAAGCTGCCTTCGAAGGCGGCAACGCCCTGCCAGGTGGTCAGTTCGCTGGTGCTGACCCGCGGAACCTCCCAGGTGCGGCGGTTCCAGTGCACATCGCTGGGCGTGTCGTAACCGTGGTGGCTGCCGAACGGGTTGAACCAGCTGTCGGCAGACATCGGCGTGATGCCGGCGCCACCGGACTGGAACGGATAGCCGGCAATCTGGCGGGTGGTGGTGCGCCGGTTGTAGGACAGCTGGGTATTGAAGCGGACCTGGTCGTTCAGGTCCACGCGCGCGTCGACGAAGATCGAATCGCGCTTGATCGGCGTCTGCAGGTGCATCTGCTCGTTGCTGTTGCTGACATCACCGGTGAACGGTGTGTTGTCGCTGAGGTGGAAACTGTCCGGCCCGCCCGGCTGGCTGCCGCGGTCGAGCGAATAGCTGCAGCCACGGTTGCTGCTGCAGCCCGGGCCATTGAAGCCGACGATGCGTCCCCACTGTCCGACCGTGGTCCAGCCATCGTCCGGATGGCGGTCGGTATAGGTGTAGGCACTGAAGCCGCGATCCCTTGCCCACACACCCTTTTCTTCGACATGCTCGGCCGCGACGCTGATCGAGGCACGGTCATTCGACCAGCCGGCAACCACGTCGTACTGGGTACGGGCGCCATCGCCTTCGCTGTACTGGCCGTGGTAGACGCTGGCGGCGACACCTTCAACGTTGCGGCGGGTAATGATGTTGACCACGCCGGCCATCGCGTCGGCGCCGTAGATGGCCGAGGCACCGTCCTTGAGCACTTCCATGCGCTCGACGGCGGCTGCGGGAATGCTGGAAATGTCCTGGTAACCGCTGGTGGTCATGCCTAGGCGCTTGCCGTTGACCAGCACCAGGGTGCGTTGTGCACCGAGGCCGCGCATGTTCACGTAGCTGCCGCCTGCGGCCTCGCCCGCACTGAGTGGGCTGGCACGGCTCAAGGCCGGGCTGCCGGTTGCGGTCAGGTTCTGCAGGATGTCGGCAACGGAGTTGAAGCCCTGCCGCTCGATGTCGGCGCGGCTGATGGTCAGCACCGGCTGTGCGGTTTCCAGATCGACCTGGCGGATGCGCGAGCCGGTGATCTCGATGCGGTCCAGCGTGGTGGCTTCCGGTGCCTGCTGGGCGAGTGCCGGGGTGGCCAGTGCTGCGGTTGCCGTCATCGTCAGTGCACGACGGATCGCCAACCCCAGTTCGGGAATACGGATGGTCATGAGTCTCTCTCTCGGTCTTCGAAGTCTTCGGAACACAGCCAAGCGGGGCTGCGTCAATGCCACCGCGGTGGTGGACGTTCGAACCTAGTGAAGACGGGCGTGGAGACGTATGGGCAAACGACGAAAGCACCGTAGACAGTCGTGACGCTTCTGCACAAAGCAGAAGTAAATCAATCGATTGCTGCAAACAGTGGCAGTGCGGCGGAAGCAGATCAGAGGATCGTGCCCCTGATTGAACGCATCAAGGTCAATGTGGAAAGCGACAGTCTGCGCGGGGGCAGAAAAAAACCACGGCCCCGAAGGGCCGTGGTCGTCGAGCTTCAACAGTGCGGATGGATCAGAAGCGCTGCTGGTACTTCATGTACATGAAACGACCGATGTCGTAGCCACCGTAGTAGGAGAACGACGAGTTCGGCTTGCTGTACATCACCGGAGCTTCCTTGCCGAACACATTGTTCGCGCCCACCGAAACGGTGGCATCCCACGGCAGGTTGTAGCGGAACTGCACGTCGTGGAAGGTCACCGCACCGCGCTCGTTGTAAGCGGTCGGCGACTTCAGCCACGGAGCCAGGAAGGTCGGATCGGAGCATTCGTCCGCATACCGCGAGGCGTTGAGGCAGCGCTCCTTCACACCGGAGTAGTAGCGTGCCGTCCAGCTGACGCCGAAGTCACCCACATCCCAGCCCAGCACCAGGTTCGAGCGCACGCGGAACGCAAGGCTGGTGGCGGTGCCGATGGTGTTGGCAACGCCGTTGATCGGCGTGATCGCTTCGCGGACATCGTTGGTGGAGCGGTAGACGTTCTTGCTGACGTAGGTGCTGGTCCAGCCCGCGCTCAGCTTGCCGTAGCTGGTGTCGACGCGGTAGCTGACATCCAGGTCGTAACCTTCGGTCTCGGCGAAGCCGGCGTTGCGGTTGCCGAACTTCAGGCCGGTGACGATGCCGTTGGACGGATCGCGGGTGAAGCGGCTGCAGCGCGATTCGATGCCCTGCTCGTAGCAGTCCCTCAGGATCTGGTTCGGGCTGTCACCGACGATGGTGTTGTCGATGCGGATCTTCCACCAGTCCAGCGCCACGTTGAGGTTGCTGAGGAAGGTCGGGCTCCACACCAGGCCCAGCGTCTTGCTGGTCGAGGTTTCCGGAACCAGCAGCGGGTTCGAACCGGACACGAACGGCGTCGGGGTTGCATCCTGTGCCGTGGTCACCGGGGCGTTGCCCTGCTTCAGCTGGCGGAAGTTGCCGGCATCGGCGATGTCACGTGCGCATCGCGCGCGGACTTCGGCACTGCCCTTGGCCGAGCCGAACACGGTGTCGCACGGATCGCTGAACTGCGCAAAGGTTTCCGAACCGCCACCGTACAGGTCGTTGATGGTCGGTGCGCGGAAGCCTTCTGCCCAGGTACCACGGACCAGCAGCTGGTCGATCGGCTTCCACTTGAAGCCGAACTTGCTGTTGAGCGTGTTGCCGAAGGTGTTGTACTTGGAGTAGCGGGTGGCGGCACTGAAGCTCAGCTCACGCGCACCGGGCAGGTCGGCCAGCACCGGCACGCTGAGCTCCAGGTAGGCTTCCTTCACGTTGTAGCTGCCACCGGTCGGGCCTGCGGCCAGGTTGGTGGTGGCGCCGGTCTGGGCCAGGGCATCGGGGGTGTAGCGGCCATCTTCCTTGCGGCTTTCCACGCCGAAAGCGAAGCCCAGGTCGCCGGCCGGCAGGGTCATGATGCTGCCGGACAGGTTGGCGAACGCGTTCTTGGTGGTGGTGCGGCCGGTGGTGCGTTCTGCCGGGAACAGCCAGGCCATCAGTTCTTCATTGCCGGTCAGTCCGTTCGGATCGTTCTTGCCGTAGGGCACCAGCGGGTTCCACGGCGTGCAGCCGCTGATCACCGCGCCCGGACGGCCACACATCACCTTGCCGGTGGCCGGATCCAGGAACGACGGACCCACCGCGTCGCGTACGCGCTGCTTGTGCAGGTTGCCGGTGGCGGTAGCGGTCAGCTCGTTGCGGTTGTACTGGTAGCCCACGTCCCAGTCGAAGTAGCGCTGGCCGATCTCGAAGCTGCCATCCAGCGACACTACCGCACGGTAGGTCTTCAGTTCGCTGGTGCTCACACGCGGGATTTCCCAGGTGCGGCGGTTCCAGGCCACGTCGGTGGGCTTGGCATAGCCGTGCTGGTTGCCGAACGGATTGAAGTAGCTGTCCTTGGACATCAGGCCGGTGGCGGTCGGGTCGCCCGAGATGGACACCGAGCTGGACTGCAGGGGATAGCCTGCAATCTGGCGCTCGGCCGAACGCTTGTTGTAGCCGAATTCGGTGCGCAGGTTGACCTGGTCGGTGATCTTGAAGCGGCCGTCGAAGTACACCGAATCACGCTTGAGCGGATACATGACGTGCATCTGTTCGTTGGCGTTGCTGACGTCGCCGGTGAACGGGGTCGCATCGGTCAGATGGTAGTTGGCCGGGTTGGTCGGGTCAGCACCACGGTTGAGCGAGTAGCCGCAGCCGTCCTTGGTGTTGGTGCAGCCCGGGCCACCCTTCAGGCCGGTGACCTGGCCCCACTGGCTCAGCGTGGTCCAGTTGGAGGCATCGTTCGGGTGGCGGTCGCTCACGCCGTACTTGCTGAACCAGCGGTCCTTGGCCCAGACGCTCTTTTCTTCGGAGTGCTCCAGTGCCAGGGTCAGCGACACGCGGTCGTTGCTCCAGCCACCGACCACGTCGAAGCGGTCGCGCGCGCCGTCACCTTCGCTGTACTGGCCGTGGTAGACGTTGGCGGTCACACCGTTGACGTTGGAACGGGTGATGATGTTGACCACGCCGGCCATCGCATCGGAACCGTAGATGGCCGATGCGCCATCCTTCAGCACTTCGATGCGCTCCACCGCCGACACCGGCAGCGAGGACACGTCCTGTAGGCCCGAGGTGCTGATGCCCAGGCGCTTGCCGTTGACCAGCACCAGGGTGCGCTGCGCGCCCAGGTTGCGCATGTCGATGTAGGTGCCGCCGGTGTTTTCGCCCGAGCTCAGTGCGTTTGCACGGCTGATCGCCGGGCTGCCCATGGCGGTCACGTTCTGCAGGATGTCGGCCACCGAGCTGAAGCCCTGGCGCTCGATGTCCAACCGGCTCAGTGCCAGGACCGGCTGAGCGGTCTCCACGTCCACCTGGCGGATGCGCGAGCCAGTGATCTCGATGCGATCCAGGGTGGTCGGCGCGGCGGTGCTGCCACTCTGGGCGAACGCGGGCAGGGCGGCCAGCGTCGCAGTGGTTGCCAGGGCGTAGCGGATGGCCTGCCCCAGGGGGGTGGTACGTGAAGTCATGACGAGCTCTCTCTCTCTCTCAGGTCGTGCAGGGACGCCAAAAGGGGCGTCGAAGAAATCGGCCGCCGATAAGCGGACCGATGACCCGATAGTAGTCTCGTTGGTTAATGCTCTGTAAAGAGGTCGTGTCGATTTGTACCAGGCTTCATCGTCAGATTTCACGAAAGCTCAACAAAAGCAGTCGCTTAGCTGTAACGCTGAATGCGCTCCCCCGACATGATCTGCTGCGTCGCAGCAGGTCAACGGGGGGCGCATGCGCGAACCGTAACGGTGTGTGACCTTCTTTCCCTTGTGGGAAAGCGTGAGCCTCAGGCCACGAACGGCCGGAACTGGATGCCCAGCCCGGCGATGCCGTCGGTCTCGCCGATCAGATCGGCGCGCAGCAGTGGCCGGGCATCGATGAAGGCCTGCGGCACGATCAACGACAGGCGGTTGTCGTCGGCGGTCAGTTCCAACGCCGGCAGCGGATCGTCCTCATGGGCACGATTGAGCAGCACCGCCAGGCGCAGCAGGGCGGCCAGCCGGCGAGCGGTCAGCAGCAGGCGCTCGGGCAGGGCGTCAAAGGCGGTCTTGGTTACGCTGCGACGATGGCTGCGCACCAGCGCGGCCAGCATCTGCTGTTCCTGCCGCGAGAAGCCGGCGATATCCGAGTGTTCCAGCACGTAGCTGCCATGCACGTGGTAGCCGCTGTGCGCGATCATCAGGCCCAGCTCGTGCAGGCGCGCGGCCCAGCCGAGCATGCGCGCGTCGTCGGCATCGAGCCGCCAGCGTTCCTGCACCTGTTCCAGCAGTGACAGCGCGGTGTCCTGCACACGGTCGGCCTGCACGGTATCGATGCCGTAGCGCTGGCTGAGCGCGGACACCGATTCATCGCGCAGGTCGTTCTCGCCAGCGCGGCCGACGATGTCGTAAAGGATGCCTTCGCGCATCGCGGCCTTGCTGACCAGCAGCTTCTGCAGGCCCAGCGCCTGGAAGGCGGCCTCCAGCACCAGGATGCCGCCGGCGATGATCGGGCGGCGGTCGCTGGACAGTCCGGGCAGCTGGATGTCGTCGATCTTCTTGGCCTTCAGCAGTTCATCGCGCAGCTGCGGCAGGGCCTCGGCAGTGATCGCGCCCTTGCTCAGCTTCATCGTCGCGCAGATCTCGCTGATCGCCTTGTGCGTGCCCGAAGAACCCAGTGCTTCCTGCCAGCCCAGCGCGCGGTACTTGCTGGCGAAGGGCTGGAATTCGCGACCGATCTCGGCCAGCGCGTCCTTCCAGCGCTTCTTGCTCAGCTTGCCGCCGGGGAAGAAACGCCGGGTGCTGGCAATGCAGCCGGCCTGCAGGCTCTCGCGCTCCAGGGTCTGCATGCCCATGCCGATGATGAATTCGGTGGAGCCGCCGCCGATGTCGATGACCAGCCGGCGTTGGCCGGGCTTGGGCGGTTGCGCATGGGCCACGCCCAGGTAGATCAGGCGCGCTTCTTCGCGGCCGCTGACCACTTCGATGGCATGCCCAAGCGCGGTTTCGGCGGGAACCAGGAACGACTGCGGTGAACGCAGCTGGCGCACGGTGTTGGTGGCCAGTGCGCGCACCCGGTGCGGTGGTACGTTGCGGATGCGCTGGCCGAAGCGGGCCAGGCATTCCAGCGCGCGCTGCCGGGCGGCGGATGAGAGCCCACCTTTGCCATCCAGGCCGTCGGCCATGCGCACGGTCTCGCGCAGGCGGTCGATCACCCGCAGCTGGCCGAGCGTGTAGCGCGCGATGACCATGTGGAAACTATTGGAGCCAAGGTCGATGGCGGCCAGCAGGTCGCCATCCTGCAATGCGGGCGGAGTCGTGGTGGTGTGCGGCATGGACGAATGTTAGCCGAAGGGGCGGTGTGCTCGTCACCGCGCGGCCTTCACATTTTGGAAGAGGGGAGTGCGGCAGGGCTGCGCCCTGCACCTGCCGAATCAACGGCAACGGCTAAAGCAAAAGCAAAAGCGGGCTATCCGTGGGATGGCGGGGTGGGTCCGATGGCAGGGGACGCCGTGAACCCGTCCATGGGGGCTTGGTCGCCGCATCCATGCGGCTCACACCCCTGCCACCGGACCCACCCCGCCTTCGACAGGTCGCTGCGATTTGATGGTGGGTGCCGACCGTTGGTCGGCACTGATCCTATCCCGACCAAAATCGGTGCCTACTGCTCTTGGTAGGTGTCGACCTTGGTCGACACACCGGGTTACAGCCCCTGCATCAATGCCATCTGCGCAGAATGCGGGGCTTCGTCGTGCGCCGGGGCACGTTTGTGGTAGATGCCGTCGGCATCCAGTTCCCAGGCGTTGAGGTTGTCGTCCAGGTAGTTCTGCAGCACCTCGCGGTAGACCCGCTTGGCCAGCTCCGGATCGAGGATCGGGAAGCAGGTCTCGACCCGGCGCAGCAGGTTGCGCTCCAGCCAGTCGGCGCTGGCGCAGTACATCTCCGGTGCGCCGTCGTTGCCGAACCAGTAGACGCGGCTGTGCTCCAGGAAGCGGCCGACGATCGAGCGCACGCGGATGTTGTCCGAGATGCCTGGCACGCCCGGGCGCAGGGTGCAGGCGCCGCGGATGATCAGGTCGATCTGCACGCCGGCCTGTGAGGCGGCGTACAGCGCGCGCACCACCTGCGGTTCGTTCAGTGCGTTCATCTTGGCGATGATCCGCGCCGGGCGGCCGGCGGCGGCGATGCGCGTTTCGCGCTCGATGCGGCCGAGGATGCCGGTGTGCAGGGTGAAGGGGGATTGCAGCAGGCGCTTGAGCTTCATCTTCGAGGCCAGCCCGGACAGCTGCTGGAACAGCAGGTGCACGTCGTTGCCGATGTCCGCATCGGCGGTGATCAGGCTGATGTCGGTGTACGCGCGGGCGGTGCCGCTGTGGTAGTTGCCGGTGCCCAGGTGCACGTAGCGGCGCAGCTTGCGGCCTTCGCGGCGCACGATCAGCAGCATCTTGGCGTGGGTCTTGTAGCCCACCACGCCGTACACCACCTGCACGCCGGCCTCCTGCAGGCGATCGGCCAGGCCCAGGTTGGCCTCTTCATCGAAGCGTGCGCGCAGCTCGACCACCACGGTCACGTCCTTGCCGTTGCGCGCGGCCTGGATCAGCGCATCGACAATCAACGAATCCTTGCCGGTGCGGTACAGGGTCTGCTTGATCGCCAGCACGTTGGGGTCGATCGCCGCCTGCCGGATCAGCTCCAGCACTGCGGTGAAGGCATCGAACGGGTGGTGCAGCAGCAGGTCCTGGCGCGCAGTCGTCTCGAAGATGCCGTCGCTGTCGCGCAGCGTGCGCGGTGTCATCGGCGGATACTTCAGGTCCGGCTGCGCGATCAGGTCGTACAGCTGGATGATGCGGTTGAGGTTGACCGGGCCGTCGATGCGGTACACCGCGTTCTCGGTCAGGCCGAAGTTCTGCAGCAGGGTGCGCACGATGTCGCGTGGCATGTCCTGCGCGATTTCCAGGCGCACCGCCGGCCGGTAGCCGCGGTCGACCAGTTCGTCGCGCAGTGCCAGCGCCAGGTTCTCCACTTCTTCCTCGTCCACCACCAGCTCGGAGTTGCGGGTAACGCGGAACTGGTAGGCCCCCTGGACTTCCATGCCCGGGAACAGCTCATCGACGAAGGTGGACAGCACCGACGACAGGAACACGAAGTTCTGCGATCCGCCGAGCTTCTCCGGCAGCTGGATGATGCGCGGCAGCGAGCGCGGCGCGCGCACGATGGCCAGGTGGCCGGCGCGGCCGAACGCGTCGGTGCCCTTCAGCACCACCACGATGTTCAGCGACTTGTTGAGGATCTTCGGGAACGGATGCACCGGGTCCAGGCCCAGCGGCGACAGCACCGGCATGATCTCATTGCGGAAGTACGCGCGCAGCCAGCGCTTCTGGCGATCGGTCCAGGAATGGCGGCCGAGCACGCCGATGCCGGCCTCCATCAGCGCCGGGCGCAGCGTCTCGTTCCAGCAGCGGTATTGCTGGTCCACCAGTTCGGCGGCGCGGTCATGGATGGCGGTGAGGATGGTCTGCGGGCTCATCCCGTCCGGGGCCGGCGGCAGGCCGAACTCCTGCGCGTGGCGTACGGCGGCGGCGCGGATTTCGAAGAACTCATCGAGGTTGGTGCAGGAGATGCACATGAAGCGCAGGCGCTCCAGCAGCGGCACCTGCGGGTCCATCGCCTGGGCCAGCACGCGGAAGTTGAAATCCAGCTGCGACAGCTCGCGGTTGATGTACAGCGCCGGGTCACGCAACGGATCGTTGTCCGGGCTCACGGGGAGGGGGAGGGATCCGAGGCTGCTCATGGCGTCATTCTTCGATGGAGGTCAGGGGGGCGGACTCGCGCGGGCGCACGTGGTCGGCATCGAAATGGCAGGAAAACACCGAGCCCTTGCCGACCTCGCTTTCAATCTCCAGCCGTGCATGGTGCAGGCCGAGGATGTGCTTGACGATGGACAGGCCCAGGCCGGTACCGCCGCTTTCGCGCGAGCGGCTGCTGGAGACACGGTAGAAGCGTTCGGTCAGGCGCGGCAGGTGGGAGGCCGGGATGCCGTAGCCGGAATCGCGCACCGCCAGCACCGCGCCGTCGCCTTCGCGGCGGAACTCCACGGCGATGCGGCCGCCGGCCGGCGTATAGCGCACCGCATTGGTGACCAGGTTGGAGAAGGCGCTGTGCAGTTCCTTGGTCGAACCCTGCAGGTCAACGCCGGCCAGGTCGTCGATGCTGATCTGGTGGCGGCCCTGGCTGTGCGCTTCGGCTTCGCGGCGCAGTGTCGCCAGCATCGGCTGCATGGCCACGGTCTCTTCCTCGCTGTGTTCCTGCGATTCGAGGCGCGACAAGGTCAGCAGGTCTTCGACCAGCTGGGCCATGCGCTGGCTCTGCTTGCGCATTTCTTCCAGCATCGGTCCGGTTCCCGGGAAATCCTCCGGGTCCATCATGTCCAAGTAGCCATGGACCACAGTGAGCGGCGTGCGCAGTTCGTGTGAAACGTTGGCCACGAAATCGCGGCGCACCTGTTCCAGGCGCAGCAGCTTGCTGACGTCGCGGGCGATCAGCAGCCAGTAGTCCGACGAATAGGGAATCAGGCGCAGGTTCAGGCGGATCGCCGGATCGACCGGCGAGGGCACATCCAGAATCGGCTCGGCATTGCGACCCCCGGCCAGCCAGTGGGCCAGTGGCATCGGCTGCAGGCGTTCGACCAGGGCCTCACCCAGGTCGCCGGGATGATGCAGGCCGAGCAGGGCGGTGGCCGCTTCGTTGAACCACTGCACGCGCTGGCTGTTGCGGTCCAGCACCACCACCGCATCGGGCAGCGCGGCGGCGGCGGCGCGGTAGCTGCGCAGCATGTCCAGCAGGCGGCGCTTGCGCACGCGCATTTCCACCTGGTTGCGGTACAGCAGGCGGTCCAGCTCGTTCCAGACGCCGGTGCCTTCTTCGGCGGTGTCCCAGCGCTGGCGCGCGGTCAGGCGCCGCAGCACGCTGCGCAGTCGCCAGTAATGCCAGGCCAGGGTGGCCAGCGCGCCCAGTGCGATGCACAACCACAGATGGCCCGTGAACCACCCCACCAGTCCGGCGAACAGCAGTACCGCGGCAACGGTGGCCAGGGTCTTCAACCAGGCAGAGCGGATGTGGCGGGGCATTGCGATCTCGTCGTTGAGGTGCGGCGGTTCACTGGGGTGAACCGAGGGTTATAGCAGAGTTGCCGGCGCCGGCACCCGCGGGTGCGTGGCGCCGGCACGACGAGACTCAGGTAGCAGTGGAGAAGCGGTAGCCGGCGCCGCGCACGGTCTGCACCATGTTCTCGGCATTGAACGGTTCCAGCGTCTTGCGCAGGCGGCGGATGTGCACGTCGATGGTGCGCTCCTCCACGTACACGCTGCCGCCCCACACATGGTCCAGCAGCTGGGCGCGGGTATAGACGCGCTCCGGGTGGGTCATGAAGAAGTGCAGCAGGCGGTACTCGGTGGGGCCGATCGGCACAGGCTGGTCGTTGGTGAACACGCGATGGGCGGCGCCGTCGATGCGGATCGAGCCGACGGCCACGCTGCCGTCCTCGTCATCTTCGCGGGCGCGGCGCATCACCGCACGGATGCGGGCCAGCAGTTCGCGCGCCGAGAACGGCTTGACCACATAGTCGTCGACACCGGCTTCAAGGCCACCGACGCGGTCATTCTCTTCGCCGCGGGCGGTCAGCATGATGATCGGCACTTCGCGGGTCAGGGTTTCCTTGCGCCAGCGGCGGGCCAGGTCCAGGCCGCTGGTGCCGGGCAGCATCCAGTCCAGCAGGATCAGGTCGGGGACGCGATCGGCGATGGCGGTCTGGGCCTCACGGGCGTCGCCGGCGTGGACCGGTTCGTAATCGCCCTTGCGCAGGGCGAAGGCGACCATTTCACGGATCGCGGGCTCGTCATCGACGATCAGGATGCGTTTCTGCACGAGGACACCGTAGGGCTCGGTTACTGGAGTGGTGCCAGTAGACTACGGTTTGATGACATGTTTGTGACTACCCGGCCGGAACCGTCCTGGATTGCCATCGGCCGGTCATGCAGCGCTCAGCGGCGGTCCAGATCGGGGTCCTGCACGCCCTGGCGGCGCAGCTCCAGCACGGTGGGGGTGATCGCCTCGATGCGGGCATCCACACGTGCCCGGCCTACATAGTCCAGCGCCGGATTGCGCTTGAGCGCCTGCAGCTGCATCAGCGACTGTTCCGGCCGGCCGCTGAGGAAGGCCGCCTCGGCGTAGGCCTCGCTGGCACGCACGCTGTCGCCGGCCAGTTCGCTGGCGCGGGCGTACCGCTGCTGGAAGACCGGATCGTTACCGCTTTGCGACAGCAGGGGCCGGAGCATGGCCTGCGCGCGCTGGCCGGCCTCGCGGCTGCCCTGTTCGTTCAGGATCTCGGCATAGGTCAGCGCCACCGGACGGCTGTTGGGGTGCTGGCGCAGCAGCTGCTCGAAGCGGCTGTTGGCCTGGGCGGTCTGGCCCGCACGCGATTCGGCTTCACCCAGCCCCAGTGCCAGCCACAGATTGTCCGGGCGGGTCTGCAGCAGGCCTGCCAGGGTCTGCCGGGCCTGGGTGGCGCCGGCGCGACCGCTGCGCATCACCGCCAGCGCCTGGCCATAGCGCTGTGCATCGTTGAGGCCGTCCTTCTGGCGCTTGGCCAGATCCGCATACTCGCGTTCCAGTTCTGGGGTGGAGTCCGCGCTGAGCACGCGCAGGCGCTCGCGCGCCCAGTCGAAGTCGCCACTGGCGCCGCGGCTGAGCTGGCCCATCGGGATGCGCAGAACGCTGCTGGGCAGCAGCGGGTTGTTTCCGCGCAACAGGGGTTCGGCCAGGCTGGGATCGGCCGGGTCCACGCGCTCCCTGCGCTCGCCACTGGGGGTAGTGGTGGTCAGCAGCACCGTGTCCTTCTTCATCTGGTCGGCGCGGGCTTTGGCCTCGCTGATGCGGGTGATGTTGACCGGGTGGGTGCGCAGGAACTCGGGCACGCTGTAGCCGCCCTCGTTGCCGCGCATCGCCGATGCCATCCGCTCGAAGAAGCCGGCCATGGCATCCACGTCGTAGCCACTGCGCGACAGGGTGCGGATGCCGAGGCGGTCGGCCTCGGACTCGTTGGAGCGGGTGTAGTTGATCTGCCGCTGCTGCATCAGGCCCATGCCGGAGCTGATCGCGGCCATCGTGGCGTTGCCGGAGGACGTGCTGTTGCTGGCCTGTGCGGCCACCACCGCCGCCAGCATGCCGAGCAGGATCGGGATCTGGTCGCGCTGGGCGCGCTCGACCCCGCGCAGCACGTGCTGCTGGGTGACGTGGGCGATTTCGTGGGACAGCACCGCGGCCACCTCGTCCTCGCGTTCGGCGGTCAGCACCAGGCCGGCATTGACCCCGATGTAGCCGCCCAGCGTGGCGAAGGCGTTGATCTGGCGGTCGTTCATCACGAAGAACGTGTAGGGCTGGCGCGGCTGGTCGCTGTTGGAGCCGAGGCGGGTACCCATGGTCTGCAGCCAGTCGTTGACCAGCGGATCGTCCAGCAGGTAGCCGTAATTGCGCAGCTCGCGCAGCATCATCGCGCCGTACTCGGCCTGGCGGGCCGGGGTCAGCAGCTCGCCGGCCGACGAGCCGATGTCGGGCAGCTTCTCCTGGGCCTGGGCCAGCGGCATGGCCAGGGCCAGGGTGACGGCGGTAGTCAGCAGCAGGGCTCGCAAGCAGGGGGTCCTCGGGCGGGGCGCGCCAAGCGTGGCAGGGCAGGGGGCAACCATTCGTTAATCCACAGTGTTGCGGCCGTGGCGTGGAATTTCCAGCGCACCGGTACCATATGTAGACCGTCGATCCATCGTGGAGTTTCCCGTGACAGCCCAGACCGCCGGCGGTGCCCCCGCCATCACCATCTATTCCACCGCCGTCTGCCCGTACTGCGTGGCCGCCAAGAACTTCCTGAAGAGCAAGGGCCAGCAGTGGACCGAGGTCCGCATCGACCTGGACCCGGTCGAGCGCGAGAAGATGATGGCACTGACCCGTCGCACCAGCGTGCCGCAGATCTTCGTCGGCGACGTCCACGTGGGCGGCTACGACGACATGATGGCCCTGCACCGTGAAGGCAAGCTCGAGACGCTGCTGGCCGGGCAGGGCCAGGCATGAGCGCGGCCGACGACGGCAGCAAGGACCGCATCGCCGAGTTCACCGACTTCCGCAAGCGCATGAACGAACGCATCCTGGGTGAGCCCAACCAGGTGGTGCGGCGCTTCTTCGCGCTGGACACGCAGACCTACCAGGCCGGCGCTTTGGATGTGAAGACCAAGGAACTGCTGGGCCTGGTGGCCTCGATGGTGCTGCGCTGCGACGACTGCATCAGCTACCACGTGGCCCAGTGCAAGGACGCCGGGGTGACCCGCGAGGAGTTCTTCGAGACCTTCTCGGTCGGCCTGGTGGTCGGTGGCTCGATTGTGATCCCGCACCTGCGCCGCGCGGTCGACTTCCTCGACCAGCTTGAAGGCGGCGCCGCCGCCCCGGCAGCGCACGAGCACTGAGGGTCGTGCCGGCCGCTGGCCGGCATTCCCTGAACCCGACACGGCCGAGGTTGCCGGCCAGCGGCCGGCACTACCAGGCGCGTCGGGGCCTCCCCCGCGATCCAACAGCCCAGGAGCCCCTTCTTGTTGAAGGGGCGCGCCGACAGGCGGGGGTAGAGGAGAAATGCGCGGGCAATTCTGCCTTACCCGGCTCGGACTAATTGCCTATTTGGGGTCTCCTAGCCGGGTAAGGCATAATTGCCGGTGAAACTTCCTTTGCGCCGGCGTTTCCGGGCACGTCCGGACGGCGTTTTTCCCCCTGTTCGGAACATCGATCAATGACGCAGAAAATTACGGTCATCCGCGGCGACGGCATTGGCCCGGAAATCATGGACGCCACCCTGTTCGTGCTCGACCAGCTCAAGACTGGCCTGGAGTACGAAGACGCCGACGCCGGCCTGGTGGCCCTGGAAAAGCACGGCGACCTGATGCCGGCGGTGACCCTGGAATCGATCGCGCGCAACAAGGTCGCGCTGAAGAGCCCGCTGACCACCCCGGTCGGTGGTGGCTTCACCTCGATCAACGTCAGCCTGCGCCGCCACTTCGACCTGTACGCCAACGTGCGTCCGGCCCACACCTTCCCGAACACCAAGTCGCGTTTCGACAACGTCGACCTGATCACCGTTCGTGAGAACACCGAAGGTGCGTACCTGGCCGAAGGCCAGGAAGTGTCGGCCGATGGCGAGACCGCCTTCTCCGGCACCCGCATCACCCGCAAGGGCTCCGAGCGCATCGTGCGTTACGCCTTCGAGCTGGCCAAGAGCACCGGCCGCAAGAAGGTCACCGCCGTGCACAAGGCCAACATCATCAAGTCGACCTCGGGCCTGTTCCTGAACGTCGCCCGTGAAGTGGCCGCGCAGTACCCGGAAATCGAATTCCAGGAAATGATCGTCGACAACTGCTGCATGCAGCTGGTGATGCGTCCGGAACAGTTCGACGTGATCGTCACCACCAACCTGTTCGGCGACATCATCTCCGACCTGTGCGCCGGCCTCGTCGGCGGCCTGGGCCTGGCCCCGGGTGCCAACATCGGCAAGGACGCGGCGATCTTCGAGGCCGTGCACGGCACCGCGCCGGACATCGCCGGCCAGGGCAAGGCCAATCCGTGTGCGCTGCTGCTGGCAGCCGCGCAGATGCTGGACCATGTCGGCCAGCCGGAGAACGCCGAGCGCCTGCGCAAGGCCATCGTGGCGACCATGGAAGCCAAGGATTCGCTGACCGGCGACCTGGGCGGCACCGGCACCACCATGAGCTTTGCCCAGGCCATCGCCAGCCGCCTGTAAGCGGCCGGCAGACCTCGGTTGGATCCACAGCGGGGCGCCTTCGGGCGCCCCGCTGCGTTGTGGGCCGGCTCGGTAGATCCACGCCATGCGTGGATGGCGGGGCTTTGGTCCGCAGCCACCCATGGGGTGGCTCTACAGGGGATTGTCTGTGCGTATGTCGCACAGATCATGTGCTGTTACACGGCTGGTTCGTGCGCCATCCGCTCCGCATCCTGTGCCCACTTTCCACTGCACAGGAGTCGCCCCATGAATTTCACCGCCTTCGGCCTGGCCAGCCTGATCGGCATGGCCGCCACCACGCCGGTCGTTGCCGCCGAGCCGGCCCATCCCACCATCCGCCATCTGGCCGGGGCGCCGGCTGCAACATCGCTGGATGCGGCGAAGACCGCCGTGCTGGTGATCGACTTCCAGAACGAATACTTCGACGCCAAGCCTGCGCCGGGCTTTGCCGGTGGCCGCATGGTCATTCCCGATGGCGTGGCCGCACTGCGCCAGGCCAAGCGGGTGGTCGAGTTCGCCGATACCCATGGCATCCGCGTGATCCACGTGCAGCACGTGTTGCCGGCCGGCGCGCCGCTGTTCGCACAGGGCAGCGTCAATGCCGACTTCCATCGCGACCTGCTGCCGCGCAAGGGTGAGACCGTGGTGCAGAAGGACAACGTCAGCGTGTTCGCTGGCAACTCGGCCGCGGTGCTCGACACGGTGCTGAGGGATGCCGGCATCGACACCCTGATCGTCACCGGCCTGCAGACCCATGCCTGTGTGGCCGGTGCTGCGCGCGACGCGGCGGCGGCGCCACGCGGCTACCGGGTAATCGTATCGTCCGATGCCAGCGCCAGCCGCGACCTGGACCTGGCCGGTGGCCAGCGCATCGATCATCGCGCGCTGCATGACGCCTCGCTGGCGCAGATCGAAGACGCCTTCGGTGATGTCATGAGTACCGACGCGATCCTGGCACTGCCGGTGCGCAAGACCGGCGACGGCGCTTGATAAGCTGGCGGGGCCCGCATGCCGTGGGCCCCGCCACGTGGAGCCACTTGCCGATGGATCACTTCGCCGCCCTGCGTGCGCTGCGCGCCATCGTCGACGCAGGCAGCTTCACTGCTGCTGCCGAACGCGTGGGGACCACCCACTCGGCAATGTCACGGCAACTGCGGCAGCTGGAAGAGCATCTGCAGGTGCGGCTGCTCGATCGCAACAGCCGCCGGCTGTCACTGACCGAAGCCGGTCGCGACTACTACCGCGAGGCGGCAGCGCTGCTGGATCGCCTGCAGGAAGCGGATGATCGCGTGCGTGCCGGTCAGGCGCAGCCCAGTGGCATCGTGCGGATCAGCGTGCCGCAGGTGGTGGCCAGCCAGGAGCTGCCGCATTGGCTGCCGTCGTTCCTGCAGCGCTATCCGCAGGTCGCGCTTGACCTGTCGGCCGATGATCAACTGGTCGATGTCGTCGGTGGTGGCTTCGACCTGGCGCTGCGTATCGCGGCCTCGTTGCCGGACAGCCAGCTGGTTGCGCGCGAACTGGCCAGCTGCCCGCGCATCCTGGTCGCGGCGCCGGCCTACCTGGCGCGTCATGGCCTGCCGCGTCAGGCATCGGATCTTGCGCAGCACACGCTGCTGGGCTTCAGTCCCACGCCGTCAATGCCGCCCTGGCAGTTGCAGGGGCCGCGCGGTGCCGCCGCGAGCATCGAGGCGGGGCAACGCCTGCGGGTGGATGCGACGCCTGCGCTGTACGCCGCCGCGCTGGCTGGCATGGGCATCAGCCTGTTTACTGCGCTGACCGTGCAGGAGGACCTGCGTGCCGGCCGCCTGATCCGCGTGCTGCCGGCCTGGCACGCCGGACAGCGGCACTACTTCGCACTGTATCCGCATGCGCGGGCGCTGGCGCCGAAGGTGCGCGCGCTGGTCGAGCACCTTGCGGCGCACTACGCTGCACAGGTGGGCGCGGCAGGGTAGTCGCGCGGCTGCAACCGAGGTGGTGATGGAGTCGGTGTATCTGCTGGTCGCGCTGGGCGCGATCGTCGCCGGATTCGTGCAGGGCCTGTCCGGCTTCGCCTTCGGCATGGTGGCAATGTCGTTCTGGGCGTGGGGGCTGGAGCCACGATTGGCGGCGACGCTGTCGGTGTTTGGTGCACTGGTCGGGCAGCTGGTCGCGGTGTTCACCGTGCGCCGCGGATTCAATCTGCGCCTGCTGCTGCCGTTCGTGCTGGGCGGGTTGGCCGGCATTCCGCTGGGCGTGATGGTGCTGCCACAGCTGGACATGGACTGGTTCAAGGCGCTGTTGGGCGGCTTCCTGGCGCTGTGGTGCCCGGTGATGCTGATGGCGCGCTCGTTGCCTCCGGTCCGCGTCGGCGGCCGTATCGGTGATGCGATTGCTGGCATGGCCGGTGGCGTGCTCAGTGGCATCGGCGGCTTTGCCGGGCCGGTGCCGACGTTGTGGAGCACCCTGCGGGGCTTCGGCAAGGACGAACAGCGCGCGGTCATCCAGAACTTCAACCTGGCAATGCTGGCGGTGACCATGGCCACCTATGTCGGCAGTGGCATGGTGAGCCGACAGATGTTGCCGTACTTCGCCATCGTGGCACCGGCCATGCTGGTGCCGACCCTGCTGGGTGCGCGGGTCTACATCGGCATCAGCGAGGCGCGCTTCCGGCAGGTCGTGCTGGGCCTGCTGACCGCATCAGGCATCGCGTTGCTGGCGTCGTCGCTGCCGGTGCTGCTGGCGCGCTGAGGGGGAACGAAAAAGGGCGCCACGAAGGGCGCCCTTTGTCGTCTATGGCATGTTTCGGCTCAGCGCTGCTGGATCTTCGACAGCAGGCGCAGGAATTCAACGTACAGCCAGACCAGGGTCACCATCAGGCCGAATGCGCCATACCACTCCATGTACTTCGGTGCACGCTGGGCAACACCGGTCTCGATGAAGTCGAAGTCCAGCACCAGATTCAGCGCGGCCACGACCACCACGAACAGGCTGAAGGCGATGCCCAGCCAGCTGGAGTCATGGATCACCGGCACGTCGATGTTGAAGAAGCCCAGCACGAACGACGCCAGGTAGAGCAGGGCGATGCCGCCAGTGGCCGCAACCACGCCCATCTTGAAGTTCTCGGTGGCCTTGATCAGGCCGCTGCGGTACGCGAACAGCAGCGCGAACAGGGTGCCAAAGGTCAGCAGCACGGCCTGGAACACGATGTCCGGGAACTTGGCGTTGAACACGGCCGAGATGGCGCCGAGGAACAGGCCTTCCACCAGCGCGTACATCGGCGCGGTGACCGGCGACCATTCCTTCTTGAAGACGGTGATCAGCGCCAGCACCAGGCCGCCGATGGCGCCGCCCATGGCATACAGCCTGGCACCAGGCAAAACCTGACCGTAGTCGCCGATGGTCTGGTTCCAGGCGAAAGCGGCCGTCAGCACGGTCAACAGCAGCAGGAAGCCGGTCTTGTTGACGGTGCCGTTGAGGGTCATTGCCTGGTCGGGGCTGGTCACCACCGAGCCACTGGCAAGGTCGAGGAAGGTGGACTCGGAAAGAGCCGGGTTGCCGCTGCGCATACGCGTTCTCCGTGCGAATGAGGGTCAGGACGGCCATCCGGCCGATGGGCGTGAGCATAGCCGATGACTGCTTTCGGCGTTGTGGCAGGCGCCGGATCTGCGCATCCTGCGTTGACAGTTCCCAATGCGCTTGGCGACAATGACCAACTCCCCGGGCGTGGCCCGAGGGGATTGCAAGACCGGGGTATAGCGCAGTCTGGTAGCGCGCCTGCTTTGGGAGCAGGATGTCGGGGGTTCGAATCCCTCTACCCCGACCAATCCCACATCACGTCGGATTGGACACCGTTCCGGTTCGGGCGCCCGTAGCTCAACTGGATAGAGCACCGGCCTTCTAAGCCGGCGGTTACAGGTTCGATTCCTGTCGGGCGCGCCATTGGAATCAATGGTTTAAGTGCTCACATCCGTGAACACCGGTTCCCATTCGATGGCTGCGCGACCCAGGGTGGCGAGCATTCCACCTTCCTCTTTTCCGATGAAAGATACCCTTTGCATGGGGTGCAGTCGCACGGCGTGATGTCATGCCGGTTGCGGTTGACCGGCGTCTGACGACGATCGGCTCACTCCGCAGGTGCTTGAGCAGCGCCGCCTCGGATGGGGCAATGCGCCCGGCAACGAAAAAGGCCAGCGCTATGCGCTGGCCTTTCTCATGTCGCGATGGACGCACTCTGCTCGAGTGCACCCTGGATGGATCACATCTGTTCCAGTTCGCCCACCCGCACCTTGCCGCCACCGCCGCAGTTGCCATGGCAGCCGCCGCTGATCGGGCCGCTGCCACCGCCGCCGCCGCCGCCACCACCGCCACCACCACCACCGCCCCGGGAGTTGGGCGGGAGGACGGTCGAAATCACTTCGCCGGAGTCGAAACCTGCACCTCGCCACGTGTAGTTGACGCAGGAAATGCCGTTGCACACGGTCAGGACATCGCCGTTCTGGACTCGCGTCTGGGCTGTCCAGACGGTGGTCCGGCCGTCATTGAGCTTCTGGACCTCTTGGGAAAGCTGCTGGTTGGTCACCGGATCGGGATACGGGGTTGTCAGCGTGCATCCGGCGGTGCAGTTGATGACGCCAGGAAGCTTTTTCGCTTGAAGGCTCCCGGCCGCCATGAACAGCAGCACGCCTGCAATGGCGGGAATGGAGTTTCTACCAAGCGAAGGGATAATCCCAATCAGTCTAGCTTTCACAATAGGTCCTTATCGTGGGATGCAACAGTTCTTGAAGATTTCGTTCGATGAAATGCGGGCTTTCTCTTTCTCTTGGCTGCTCAGGTTTTTCTCATGGTTGGCAATGTCATTGGTGGTGGCAAAACGTGGGTCCAGCCGGTTGAGGACGCGGGTGTACGCCAGGGCGGCAACGGGATCCGCAGGCACGATGCCGCCATAGGTGTAGGCCATCGCCATGTCGCTGATGACATTGACGTTCCCTTGTGATTCCAGCTCGCGCAGATATCCGGTGGCGGTGTCCTTCCACGCCTCGAGCGCCGCTGGATCTCGGATTGCGTCATCAAGCGAACCGATGACTTTCTCCGGCGATCGCGAGTAAGCGCGCATCGCTTCCTGCGAACCCATGGCGGCCGCCTTCGAAAGCCAATCGGCGTGATAGATGTCCTGATCCAGAGCCAGCGACTCGCACTCTTTGAGGATCCGTTCCGACCGCTCCAGGAACCAGTTGCCGGACCCGACCGTGGTGGCTGAATCCGCCAGCTTGTCAGCGCGATCCGAGATGAAGGTCTGGCATTGCTCGATGGTTCGATAGATTTCGTAGGTTGCCGTGGCGTCTCCGGATTCGGAGCGCAGCATCAGTTGCTTGACGTGGGCAAGCGCATCACCGGGAGGCCGGAACTCATTGCCTCTTACGATTTCGTAGGCTTTGGGGCCCACGGCCTTGTACGAGCCGGGCGGGATCTTGTTGTCCCGCTCAAGCCTCTGCGCGGCGGCTGCACCTGACGCCGGAAGCTGCCTTCCCTGGTCAGGCCTTTCATCGAGGCCGCCACTCTTCCCGGATTCCTCTGCCTTGGCATCGGCAGCCGCCTGCTGCCGGTAGCCGGACATTGCAACGGCTGCCACTGCCAGCACCGCTGCCAGCGCGACGAATCCGATTAGCCGCTTGCTCATCTATTGATCTCACCTTCACTGCAGGAACCGGCATGGTTGCAAACGCGCGCCTCGCGTTCCATGTCCTGCAGCTAACGTTGTATGAATGGATCTCCCCCATTGTTGTTCCAGATCCATTCACTATCCATTCACTTAAAGTTCACGATCTCGGCAGCGCGTCCGACGACGGATGAGCTGTTTGCCAGCGCCTGACCTTCGGTGCGTGCGGCATGACTTGGGTTCCGCTAACGTCATCAGATCGGACAGGGTCGTCCGGGGCAGCGCGTTGTCCGTCTTTTCCCGCCCCTTCTGGAGTTCGGCATGGATGCAGTTTCGAAAGACGCGGGTGAGGTGGAGCAGGTGCTGGCCGAAGTGCATCGACTGCGCAGGCACCAACGGCGGCTTACCCTGTACTGCGGCGGTGTCACTTTGCTGGCGTTGGCTGGCCTGCTGATGGGGGCGACGGCTCAACGCAACGCGTCGTTCGACGTGATCGATGTGCAGCGCATCAACATCAAGGAGCCTGACGGCACCCTGCGCCTGGTGGTCTCCAACCGCACGCTGTTTCCTGGCGCTTTCATGAAGGGGCGCGAGATCGTCGAGCACGCGCGGCCGATGGCCGGCATGCTGTTCCTCAACGACGAAGGCACCGAAAACGGGGGCCTGATCTTCAATGGCCGACGCGACGACAATGGCAAGCCTGACAGTGGGCTGAGCCTGACGTTTGATCGCTATCAACAGGACCAGCAACTGCAGTTGCTGGGGCTAGATGGCCCGCGTGGTGCGGTTGCCGGACTGCAGCTCAACGATGTCGCCGATGGACAGCTGCGGCCGATGTTCTCGGCCGAAGACGAGCGCTTGCACGCGCAGGGTGTGCAAGCGATTACCCGTCGTGTGTTTCTTGGCAGGACGCAGTCGCGCAATGCGATGCTTCAGCTGCTCGACGGAGCGGGCCAGCCGCGCCTGCAGTTGCAGGTCACGCCGAAGGGGGAGGCCACGCTGTCATTCCTGGACGAGCATGGGGACACCGTGCGCGTGATCTCGGCGGAGCAGCTCTGATCTGCGGTTCCGGCTCCTGCGCATCAATGTGAAGAAATGCTTGCAATTCCTTCGCGACTCCCGGAAAATGCCGGACTCGCTTCGGGGGACGGACTTCTGGTTCCGCCCGGTAGCAAGGCATCAAGTTCCAACGTCAGCCTCATCGGCGGTGGAGCGAAAGTTTCAGTGGTGGCTGTAGCTCAGTTGGTTAGAGTACCGGATTGTGATTCCGGTGGTCGGGGGTTCGAATCCCCTCAGCCACCCCACTGATTCAACCGCATCGGCGCAGCCGAAACGGTATTGCAATAAACAGAAAGCACGCTACAATGTGCGTCTGAGTTTCACGGGCCGTTAGCTCAGTTGGTAGAGCAGTTGACTCTTAATCAATAGGTCCAAGGTTCGAATCCTTGACGGCCCACCAAGACAGAAGCCACCTGGTACCCCGGGTGGCTTTTTTCTTATAAGTGTGACTCCTTCGTTCCGATGGATCACGCGTTGCAGGACCCGCTCGGCGTGGATCTGCAGCAGTAGCGGGACCGCAGTGCTGGTTTCAACCACGTTGAAAAAAAGTGCTTGCACCCACCGAGCGGATCGGGTCATAATTCGCGCCCCGATTTCGGGCTGTTAGCTCAGTTGGTAGAGCAGTTGACTCTTAATCAATAGGTCCAAGGTTCGAATCCTTGACAGCCCACCAGACGAAAGCCACTTGGTTCGCCAAGTGGCTTTTTTCTTGCCTGTTCTCTGGTTTCTTGCCTGTTCGCCGGGATGCATTTCATCCACGCATGGCGTGGATCTACTGAAGCGGTGCTGAAATCAGGGGCATGTGCGTCATCAGTGTTCTCAATGCTGTGCGCTGCTTCTCACCGCGTTGCCTCCTTCATCGCACCCAATGGATCTTCCGCGCCGAGGGCGCATGTACGAAGGAAGATCCTGATGGCCGATATAAAACGACTGCACCGGGGGCTGTGGGGTTTCATTTGCGTTGCTGGCGCTGGCGGCCTGCGCGCCTGGCAATGACCCGGCGAAGACCGTCGAGCGCGATGCGGGCGCCGAGGCCGTTCCGGCGCGCCCGATCGCTGGAGTCGCGCAGCCGGCGTCACCGGTGGAGGGTCGGACCGCCCTCGAGGCTGTGGACCTGCGTCGTACCGACGAGGGTGGCGTGGACATCCGCAAGGTGGATGTGGCGGCCGGGCAGGGCGCTGACGCACCTGCGTCTCCTGCCGAGGCGAAACACTGAGTCGCCGCCGTCCCGAACGGTCGCACGACCTTCGGGGCGGCCTTTGGCGCGGGCAATGTGTGCCGCCGCCATGTTCAGTTTTGTGCAGGCCTTCCGATTCCCGCCGTCGCCTGCGACAATGAATGCCTGTGCCGGCCACGCGAAAGTGGCGGAATTGGTAGACGCCCTGGATTTAGGTTCCAGTGCCGCAAGGCGTGGGGGTTCGAGTCCCCCCTTTCGCACCAGTGCCGGCCTGTCCCCGCCCTGATCGGGCCATCGACGCCCCTTGACCGGCACGCGCTGGCAGTGCAGGCCGAATTGGGCGAAACTAAAGGGCTGCGGCAAGCAGGCGCGTCCCAGACGTCGTGTCCTTACAACCGTTTCATCCCAATCATCGAGCCGGGGGCGTGGGCCACCGGTGGCAGGAGTCAACATGCAAGCTTCGATCGAATCCACCGGCAACCTGGAACGCCGCCTGAGCTTCTCGCTGCCGGAAGAGCGTCTGCAGAGCCACATCGTCGGCCGCCTGGGCGAAATCGCCCGTACCACCCGCATCAAGGGTTTCCGTCCGGGCAAGGTGCCGGCCAAGGTGATCGAGCAGCGCTTCGGCGCGCAGGTCCGTGGCGAGGCGCTGGACGGCCTGCTGCGCGAAACCTTCGATGCCGCCGTGCGCGAGCACGACCTGCGCATCGTCGGCAGCCCGCGCATCGACAAGGGCGACGAGGGTGAGTTCTCCTTCGTGGCCACCGTGGAAGTGGTGCCGGACTTCGGCGATATCGACGTCAGCAAGCTGACCGTCGTGCGCCACAGCGCCGAGATCACCGACGCCGACATCGACCAGATGATCGAGAACCTGCAGAACCAGCGTCGTACCTGGGCCCCGGTCAGCCGTGGCGCGCAGGACGGTGACCTGGTCGCGGTGGAAACCTGGTCGCAGGCCGGCGAAGAGCGCCTGCCGGCCGAGGGCACCGAGAAGGGTTCGATCGTGCTCGGCCAGGGCATGATGTTCGAAACCATTGAAAAGGGCCTGGTCGGCCTGGCCAAGGGCGAAGAGAAGACCCTGGACGTCGAGTTCCCGGCTGACTGGCGCGTGCCGGTGCTGGCCGGCAAGACCGTGCAGGTCACCGTCAAGGTCGCCGAAGTCTCCGAGCCGGTCGTGCCGGCGGTCGACGAAGCCTTCATCAAGAGCTTCGGCGTGAAGGGTGGCGATGTGGAGCAGTTCCGCAGCGACATCCGCGCCAACCTGGAGCGCGAGCTGAAGGGCGCGCTGATGAACCGTCTGCGCCGCGAAGTGGGCGAGCAGCTGATTGCCGCCTATTCGTCGGTGGAAATGCCGCCGCGCCTGGTCGAGAACGAAGCCCGCGCCATGCTGGCCCAGCAGGTCGAGCAGATCCGCCGTAATGGCCAGAATGTCGGCGAGATCCCGGCCGATGCCCACGAAGGCTTCAAGGAAGCGGCCGCCAAGCGCGTGCTGGTCGGCCTGCTGGTCGGTGAAGTGGCCCGCATCAACGACCTGCGCCTGGAAGCCAAGCGCCTGAACGAAACGATGCGCCTGATCGCTTCGACCTACGAAGAGCCGGAACAGGTCATTGAGATGTACCGCAACGACCCCCAGCTGATGTCTGGCCTGCAGAACCGTGTAATGGAAGAGCAGGTGATCGACTGGATCGCCGAGCGTGCCCAGCACACCGAAGAGAAGCTGTCGTTCCAGGACGCGATCCGCCAGTAAGCCCGGGCGGATCACCGGATGCCCCGCGCCGTTGCCGGCGCGGGGTTGTTGCCCCCCAAGATAGGTACCTCACGTAATGGACAACCGAACCAAAGCCCTGAACCTGGTTCCGATGGTGGTCGAGCAGACCAGCCGCGGCGAGCGTGCCTACGACATCTATTCGCGCCTGTTGAAGGAGCGCCTGATCTTCCTCGTGGGCCCGATCGACGATCACATGGCCAACGTGGTGGTGGCGCAGTTGCTGTTCCTGGAATCGGAGAACCCGGAAAAGGACATCAACATCTACATCAACTCGCCGGGTGGCGTGGTCACCGCCGGCATGGCGATCTACGACACCATGCAGTACATCAAGCCGAATGTGAGCACCACCTGCATCGGCCAGGCCGCCTCGATGGGCGCCCTGCTGCTGGCCGCGGGCGAAGCCGGCAAGCGCTATGCGCTGCCGAACTCGCGCGTGATGATCCACCAGCCGCTGGGTGGCTACCAGGGCCAGGCCACCGACATCGACATCCACGCGCGTGAGATCCTGACCCTGCGTTCGCGCCTGAACGAGGTGCTGGCCAAGCACACCGGCCAGTCGCTGGAGACGATCGCCCGCGACACCGAGCGCGACAACTTCAAGAGCGCCTTCGAGGCGCAGGCCTATGGTCTGGTCGACCAGGTCCTGGAGCGTCGTCCGGACGAGTCGATCCAGGCCGGCTGACCGGCCATCACGGGGCCATGGAGGCCCCGTTCCTGCAGGGTCGGGCGGGACTGGTGTCCCCTCGGCCCTGTGCTATTCTCGAATCGAACCCCCGTTCAGCGGGTGGGGTAACTGGGTAAGCGAAGCATGAGCGAAGACCGCCAAGGTCGTTCCACGGACACCGGCAAGATCCTCTACTGCTCTTTCTGCGGCAAGAGCCAGCATGAAGTGCGCAAGCTGATTGCCGGTCCGAGCGTGTTCATCTGCGATGAGTGCGTGGAGCTGTGCAACGACATCATCCGTGAAGAACTCGAGGAAAAGGCGCAGTCGGCGCGCAGTTCGCTGCCCAAGCCGCGCGAGATCCTCGAGGTCCTCGACCAGTACGTGATCGGCCAGAACCGCGCCAAGCGCACCCTGGCCGTGGCCGTGTACAACCACTACAAGCGCATCGAGAGCCGGCAGAAGAACGACGACGTCGAACTGGCGAAGTCGAACATCCTGCTGGTCGGCCCGACCGGTTCGGGCAAGACGCTGCTGGCCGAGACCCTGGCCCGCCTGCTCAACGTGCCGTTCACCATGGCCGACGCCACCACGCTGACCGAAGCCGGTTACGTGGGCGAGGACGTGGAGAACATCATCCAGAAGCTGCTGCAGAAGTGCGACTACGACGTCGAGAAGGCGCAGCAGGGCATCGTCTACATCGATGAAATCGACAAGATCTCGCGCAAGAGCGAGAACCCGTCGATCACCCGCGATGTGTCCGGCGAAGGCGTGCAGCAGGCCCTGCTGAAGCTGATCGAAGGCACCGTGGCCAGCGTTCCGCCGCAGGGCGGCCGCAAGCACCCGCAGCAGGAATTCCTGCAGGTGGACACCAAGAACATCCTGTTCATCTGCGGCGGCGCGTTCGCCGGGCTGGACAAGGTGATCCAGGCCCGCTCCACCGACGTTGGCAGCATCGGCTTCGGCGCCAAGGTGAAGAGCAGCGAGCGCAAGCAGGAAGTGGGCAAGGTGCTGGCCGAAGTCGAGCCGGAAGACCTGATCAAGTTCGGCCTGATCCCCGAGTTCGTCGGCCGCCTGCCGGTGGTGGCGACCCTGGAGGAGCTGGACGAGCCGGCCCTGATCAGGATCCTGACCGAGCCGAAGAACGCCATCACCAAGCAGTTCAAGAAGCTGTTCGAGATGGAGAACGTCGAGCTGGAGTTCCGTCCGGACGCGTTGTCGGCCATCGCCAGGAAGGCGCTCAAGCGCAAGACCGGCGCCCGTGGCCTGCGCACCATCGTCGAATCGGTCCTGCTGGACACCATGTACGACCTGCCGTCGCAGGAAAACGTCAGCAAGGTGGTGGTGGACGAGTCGGTGATCGAGCACAAGTCCGAGCCGTACCTGATCTACCAGACCCCGGCGGCCCCTGAACAGAAGGCCGCAGGCGCCGAGTGATCCTTCCAGGTTGTTGATTGGAAAGGATTTTCAAGGAATGCCTTGCATCTGAAAGCCGATGGCCCCATAACGGGGCCATCGGCTTTTTTTGTCTCCGGAAGATGCCCTCCCGGAGGCGGTTTTCCCCTTCCCTGGAGCCCCCATGGCCCGTTCCCCAAGTGAAACCCTCGACCTGCCGGTCCTGCCGCTGCGCGACGTAGTGGTGTTCCCGCACATGGTCATCCCGCTGTTCGTCGGCCGTGACAAGTCCATGCACGCGCTCGAACAGGCAATGGAATCGGACAAGCGCATCCTGCTGCTGGCGCAGAAGTCGGCCGAGACCGATGACCCGCATGCGGCCGACCTCTACCAGGTTGGTACGCTGGCGCAGGTGCTGCAGCTGCTGAAGCTGCCCGACGGCACCATCAAGGTGCTGGTCGAAGGCCTGTCGCGCGTGCAGGTCACCCACGTCGACGAGCGCAACGGCTCGCTGCACGGGCAGGCGGTGGAAATCGACGCCACCGACGCGCGCGAAGCGCGCGAAGTCGAGGCGATCGCGCGCTCGCTGATGTCGCTGTTCGAGCAGTACGTAAAGACCAACCGCAAGCTGCCGCCGGAACTGCTGCAGACGCTGTCGGGCATCGATGAGCCGGCGCGCCTGGCCGACACCATCGCCGCGCACATCAGCGTGCGCCTGGCCGACAAGCAGCGCCTGCTGGAAACGCTGGCCGTCGGTGACCGCCTGGAGATGCTGGTCGGCCTGGTCGACGGCGAGATCGACGTGCAGCAGATGGAGAAGCGCATCCGCGGCCGCGTGAAGTCGCAGATGGAGAAGAGCCAGCGCGAGTACTACCTCAACGAACAGATGAAGGCCATCCAGAAAGAACTGGGTGACCTGGACGACGCGCCGGGCGAGCTGGAAGAGCTTGCCCGCAAGATCGCCGAAGCCGGCATGCCGAAGGCCGTTGAAGCCAAGGCGCGCAACGAACTGAACAAGCTCAAGCAGATGTCGCCGATGTCGGCCGAAGCGGCCGTCGTGCGCAACTACCTGGAGTGGCTGCTGGGCGTGCCGTGGAAGAAGCGCAGCAAGGTGCGCAAGGACCTGAAGGCCGCACAGGACACCCTCGACGCCGACCACTACGGCCTGGAGAAGGTCAAGGAGCGCATCCTTGAATACCTGGCGGTGCAGTCGCGCGTGAAGCAGATGAAGGGCCCGATCCTGTGCCTGGTCGGACCGCCGGGCGTGGGCAAGACCTCGCTGGGCCAGTCCATCGCCAAGGCCACCAATCGCAAGTTCGTGCGCATGTCGCTGGGCGGCGTGCGCGACGAGGCCGAGATCCGTGGCCATCGCCGTACCTACGTCGGTTCGATGCCGGGCCGCATCGTGCAGAACCTCAACAAGGTCGGCAGCAAGAATCCGCTGTTCGTGCTCGACGAGATCGACAAGATGTCGATGGACTTCCGTGGCGATCCGTCTTCGGCGCTGCTGGAAGTGCTCGACCCGGAGCAGAACAACGCGTTCAACGATCACTACCTGGAAGTGGACCTGGACCTGTCCGAAGTGATGTTCGTGGCCACCTCGAACTCGCTCAACATTCCGGGCCCGCTGCTGGACCGCATGGAAGTGATCCGCATCCCCGGCTATACCGAGGACGAGAAGCTCAACATCGCCACCCGTTACCTGGTGCCGAAGCAGATCAAGGCCAACGGCCTGCAGGCGGAAGAGCTGGAGATCGGCAGTGATGCGATCCAGGACATCGTGCGCTACTACACGCGCGAATCGGGCGTGCGCAACCTGGAACGCGAGATCGCCAAGATCTGCCGCAAGGTGGTGAAGGAGATCGCGCTGGCCGGTCCGCAGCCGGCGGCGAAGGCGAAGAAGGGCGCGAAGAAGAAGGCGCTGGTGAGCGTGTCCAGCAAGAACCTGGACAAGTACCTGGGCGTGCGTCGTTTCGACTTCGGCCGCGCCGAGGAAGAGAACGAGATCGGCCTGGTCACCGGCCTGGCCTGGACCGAAGTCGGTGGCGATCTGCTGCAGATCGAATCGACGCTGGTGCCGGGCAAGGGTCAGCTGATCCTGACCGGCCAGCTCGGCAACGTGATGAAGGAATCGGCCTCGGCGGCGCTGTCGGTGGTGCGTTCGCGCGCGGTCGGCTTCGGCATCGACAGCGACTTCCTGCAGAAGCACGACGTGCACCTGCACGTGCCCGATGGTGCTACCCCGAAGGACGGCCCGAGTGCCGGTGCGGCCATGGTCACCTCGCTGGTGTCGATGCTGACCAAGGTGCCGGTGCGTGCCGACGTGGCGATGACCGGTGAGATCACCCTGCGGGGTCGTGTCACCGCCATCGGCGGCTTGAAGGAAAAGCTGCTGGCCGCATTGCGGGGCGGCATCCGCACGGTCATCATCCCGGAAGAGAACCGCAAGGACCTTGCAGACATTCCGGCCAACGTCACCCGCGATCTGGAGATCGTGCCGGTGAAGTACATCGAAGAAGTCCTGGACCTGGCGCTGGAGCGTCCGCTGGCACCGAAGAAGGCGCGCAAGAGTGCGCAGCGTGTCACGGTGCGCAGCAAGGCCAAACCGAGTGGAAGCGCGCGCGTCAAGCATTGACGCGCGCTGTCCGATGGCCCGAAACCCGCGTCGTTGCTGGCTTTCCAGCTTGCGTGGGGGTAGGGCCACTGGTATAAAAGCAGCACTCGCGAATGAGTGATCGCTGTCAGCGATGACTGAATCGGCGAACCGTTTCCACATGGCGGCCGCATGCAGAAGGCGTGCGGTTGCTTCCCTGTCGAATAAGCGGAACCCACCGCCAAAGGAGTTGTAGAGAATGAACAAGACCGAATTGATCGATGCCGTTGCTGAAGCTGCCGACCTGACCAAGGCCGAGTCCAGCCGCGCTGTCGATGCCGTCGTTGCTGCCGTCACCAAGGCGCTGAAGGACGGCGATGCGGTCACCCTGGTTGGCTTCGGTACCTTCCAGGTCCGCGACCGTGCTGCCCGCACCGGCCGCAACCCGAAGACCGGCGACACCATCAAGATCGCTGCTTCGAAGAATCCGTCGTTCAAGGCTGGTAAGGCCCTGAAGGATGCTGTAAACTAAGCGGCTCGCTGGGGTGCTTAGCTCAGCGGTAGAGCGTCTCCTTTACACGGAGAGGGTCGGGGGTTCGAAACCCTCAGCACCCACCACAGCACCGCGGTAAAAGTTTGAGTGTGGAGCGGTAGTTCAGCTGGTTAGAATGCTGGCCTGTCACGCCGGAGGTCGCGGGTTCGAGTCCCGTCCGCTCCGCCATTGCAGAATTCTTAAGTCCCCGTGAAAAAACTTTGAAAAAAGTGTTCATCGGGCTGGGTTTCCAGGGAGTCTTCGGATATACTGGGCGCCTGCAAAGTTTCAGCGCGGAGCGGTAGTTCAGCTGGTTAGAATGCTGGCCTGTCACGCCGGAGGTCGCGGGTTCGAGTCCCGTCCGCTCCGCCAACTTTAAAAGCCCTCGGCGCAAGCCGGGGGCTTTTTCTTTGTGCCGTGCCGCAGGCCTGCCGCAGTGCTTGATGGCGCAGGTCCGCGAAGATCGGCGCAGGCCGCGCCGGCGCTGCTTTTGGTCCCTGCGGCGAAGCGGGTTACACTGCCGGGCTCGCCAATCAGGCCTTGTGATTCTCACCATGCTGCAGAAACTCCGCGACAAGACCTCAGGCTGGATCGTCACCGTGATCCTGGGGCTGCTGATGATTCCGTTCCTGTTCGTGATCGACAACAGCTACCTCGGTGGCGTTGGCGCACAGAACGTGGCCAAGGTTTCCGCGCCTCCGACCTGGTGGCGTTCGGCGCCGTCGTGGTGGCCGGTGCGCATGCTGTGGCAGCACCACGAGATCAGCGCGCAGGATTTCCGCACCCGCTTCGAGCAGGAGCGCATGCGCGAGCGCCAGCAGCAGGGTGAGAACTTCGACCCGCGCGCGTTCGAAAGCACTGAAAACAAGATGGCCGTGCTCGACCAGCTGATCGACGAGCAGGTCGTGCGCCTGGTCGGCGAGCAGGCCGGTGTTGTGATCGGCGATGGCGCGGTGCGCGAGTACATCGCCACCATCCCGGCCTTCCTCGATTCGAACGGCAAGTTCAACGAGAACAACTATCGCCTGGCCCTGGCCGGTGGCAATCCGCCGCGTACCCCCACGCAGTTCCAGGAGCTGGTGCGCGAGAGCCTGCAGCAGTCGGTGATCCCGTCGGGCCTGCAGAATTCGGGCTTCGTCACCCAGGCCGAGACCGAGCGCCTGCTGAAGCTGCTGGGTGAAACCCGCGACGTCGAGCTGGCCGCACTGCCGGAGGTTCCGGCCGATACCGCGCCGGTCACCGATGAGCAGATCAAGCAGTGGTACGACAGCCACGGCAAGGATTTCCGCCAGGCCGAAAGCGTGTCGCTGGAATACGTCGAGATCAATGGCGCCAACCTGCCGGCACCGACCGCGGCCGACGAAGCGACCCTGCGCAAGCGCTATGAGGACGAGAAGGCGAAGTTCACCTCGCCGGAACAGCGCCAGGCCGCGCACATCCTGATCACCGGTGACGGTGCCGAAGCCAAGGCGAACAAGATCGCCACCGAAGCCAAGGCGGCGGGTGCCGACTTCGCTGCACTGGCCAAGACCAATTCGGAAGACCCGGGTTCGAAGGACCAGGGCGGTGACCTGGGTTGGGTCGAGCGCGGTGCGATGGTCAAGCCGTTCGAAGATGCACTGTTCGCCGCCAAGGCCGGTGACGTGATCGGCCCGGTCAAGACCGACTTCGGCTACCACATCATCAAGGTCGCAGCGGTGCGTGGCGGCGAAGGCAAGTCGTTCGAGGAAGTGCGTGACACGCTGGCCGCCGAGCAGCTGAAGGCCGACGGCGAGCGCGGCTTCAACGAGCTGGCCGGCCGCCTGGTCGATGCCATCAACAAGAGCCCGAGTGATCTGGCCGCTGCGGCCAAGGAAGTGAACCTGCCGCTGCAGACCCTGGGCCCGATCACCCGCGCAACCGCCAGTGGCATCGCCACCGATCCGGCCGTGCTGCGTGCCGCCTTCTCTGAAGTGCTGGTGCAGGATGGTACTGCCAGCGACCCGATCGCCCTGGGCGGTGCCACCAACCACAGCGTGGTCATCCGCGTTGCCGCGCATACCCCGGAACAGGCAATGCCGCTGGACAAGGCGCGTGAGCAGGTGATCGCCGCGATCCGCGCCGACCGCCAGCGCCAGGCCAGCGACAAGGCCGCCGACGCCGTGCTGGCCAAGCTGAAGGCCGGTGCCACCCTGCAGTCGCTGGCTGCCAGCGAGAAGCTGCAGCTGAGCCCGATGCCGGGCCTGCCGCGCAGCCAGCCGGTGCCGACCCCGGAAATCAACCGCGCGATCTTCAGTGCGCCGGTGCCGGCGGAAGGCAAGCCGAGCTACGGCAAGGTTGACGTCAACGGCCACGCGCTGCTGTTCGCCGTGAACAAGGTCAACCCGGGCGACATCAAGGAAGTCACCGCCGAGCAGCAGAAGCAGCTCAAGGATCAGCTGAGCCAGATCGACGGCATGGCCGCAGCCAAGGCCTACGTCGAGGCGATGCGCAAGAAGTTCGTGATCCAGACTACCGAAGAGAACCTGTAAGCTTCGCAGCGAGCAGGATCGAAAAAGGCCCGGCATTGCCGGGCCTTTTTTGTGGGTGTGGGTGCGTAGAGTCGAGCTTGCTCGACTGCAGATGTGGATGCAGTCGAGCAAGCTCGACTCTACGAGAAGCATGTCGAAGCAGCCGCACCGCGCAAGAAAAAGCCGAGCATGGGCTCGGCTCTACAGGCAGCGCCTGGCTGGCGCGTCAGTCCTCGACGCGCAGTACCGCGCCGGGCTTCAGTACGCTGCTGCCACTCAGGCCGTTGAGCGACAGCAGGGCCTTCACCGGCATGCCGTAGCGGCGGGCGATGGTCCAGGCCGACTCGCCATTGCGCACGGTGTGGCGGCGGCTGCGCGGGCGGTCGGCGATCGCGGCGACGGTCTTGGCCACCTGCGGCGTCGGCGAAGTCGTGGCAACCGGTGCGGTGCTGGCCACCAGCGTGGTCGCGGCTTCCGTCACCGTCGCATTGGCTGCCGAGACCGGGGCCAGCACCCGGGTGGTTCCCGAGGCGCGGTTGCCGGTGGCCAAGGCCGGGTTGAGGCGGGCGATCCTGGCAGGGTCCAGGGCGCGCTGTGCAGCCCACTGCTGGACGCTGGTGCCGGCCGGCAGGGTGTGGTCCTTCAGCACCGGCACGGTGCGGTCCAGCGAGGCCATCACGCCGGGCTGGTCTTCCACGTCTTCCAGCACGCAGGCCAGGGCATGCAGCTTCTCGACGTAGGCATGGGTCACCGGCGACAGGCCGGGCAGGGCTGCTGGCTTGGCGTTCTGCGCGTTCATGCCGGCCTTGCGCATGGACTGCAGCACCCGGTACTCGCCGGCGTTGTAGGCCATGGTGGCCAGGCGCCAGTCGCCGCCGAACATGCCGTGCAGGGTCTTCAGGTAGCGCACCGCGGCCTGGGTCGAGTCGACCGCCGACAGGCGCCCGTCGTAGCCGTTGGCCATCGGCACGCGGTGGTTGCGTGCGGTGGTGGCGATGAACTGCCACAGGCCGGTCGGGCCGCTGCCGTTGCGGGCATTGGGCCGATAGCCGCTTTCCACGAACGGAATGAGCGCGAATTCGGTGGGCAGGTTGGCCTTGCGCAGCTCTTCGACCACATAGCCGAACAGCACCAGCGCATCGTCATCCTGGTTGGCCAGGCGTGAGGGGGCGTGGGCGAACTGCTTCTGCCAGCGCGGGCTGGTGGCCTCTGCATCACAGCTGGGCTCGGCCAGGCCGTCGCGGAAGCTGGTGAAGATCTCCTGGCCGTTGCGTACCGAAGCGGCCGGCAGCGCCGATGGATCCAGCGGCAGGGCCGCAGCAGCGGTCAGGTTCTGGCTGATGCCGGCGCCCAGCGACTGTGCGCCTGCGGTTCCGGCCAGCCCCAGGGCAAGGCCCAGGGCCAGCGGCAGACTTCGGCGCATCATGCGCGGAAGCCGTCTTTCCAGTGCCGGAGACCGGCCATCACGTCGACGTCGTCCACGACGTCACGGCCCAGGTGTGCCGATACCGACGCACGGATCGGTGCGGCGTGCACACGCAGGAAGGGATTGCAGTCGAATTCGTTGGCCAGGGTTACCGGCAGGGTGGAACGGTCATCGCGGCGCATGGCCAAAGCCTCCTCTTGGCGCTGCCACAAGGCAGCGTTGGCGGGGTCGACATGCCGCGCGAAGACGGCATTTGACACGGTGTACTCATGAGCGCAACAAAGCAGCAGTTGCGCGGGCAGGGCACCCAGCTTGCGCATCGACGCCAGCAGCTGGGACGGCGTACCTTCGAACAGGCGTCCACAGCCCAGGCTGAACAACGAATCTCCGCTGAAAAGATGTTCAGCAGTGTGAAACGCGATGTGGCTGCGGGTGTGCCCGGGCACGGATAGTACGTGGAACGTCCGGCCCAGTGCCTGAACGCGTTCACCTTCGCCGGCCCGCTCGGTCGCCGTGGGAATGCGTTCCTCGACCGGCGCGACGACTCGCACGCCGGGGAAACGTGCCTGCAATGCCGGCACGCCACCGATGTGGTCGTCGTGGTGATGGGTAAGCAGGATCGTGTCCACGCGCAGGCCCTGATCGGCCAGCGCGAGCACTGGCGCGGCGTCACCGGGGTCGACGACCACGGCAGCGCCCTCGTTGTCGATCAGCGTCCAGATGTAGTTATCCGCAAATGCGGGCAGGGCAGTCAGTCGCATAGAATTGGACCATGCCCGCGCTGCAGAGCACCCGTCAAGCGAGCCAGACCCCGTGGTTCGACAGTGAACCGGCGGAGGCCTTGCGCGTGCTGGAGCGGCAGTTGCTGCTGCCGCAGCTGTCGGTGCTGCCGGCGCAGCCCTGGCTGTGGATCGCACCAAGTGCGGCCTGGCTGGACGATGCACAGCTGGGCGGACGCGGTCTGCGCCTGTTCCGGCAGGGGCAGGGCTATGCCGGCGACACCCGCTGTGCGCTGCCGTTGCCGCTGGCCAATGAAAGCGTCAATGCGATCGTGCTGCAGCATGTCACTGCCGCCGACGCCGACCGTCTGCTTGACGAGTGCGAGCGCGTGCTGATGCCGGGCGGCCACCTGTGGCTGAGCAGCCTCAATCCGTTCAGCCCGTATCGCACGCGTTGGCGCCAGCATGGGCTGGTGGTGCGCACGCCGCAGCGGATCCGCCTGCTGCTCGGCCGTCATGGGCTGGAGTGCGACGATATGCGTTACCTGGGCCCGCTCTGGCGCGGTGCGGGCAGCCGTCGTCCCGGAGGTTGGGCACCGCTGCGCGCGGCCTGCCTGTTCCATGCGGAAAAACGCACGCTGGCCCTGCCCGGGCCGAAGCCGCTGCCGGTGCGCTGGCACGGCACCGTAGCTACCTGATTCTGGAGTTGTATTGAAAACCATCGAAATCCACACCGACGGTTCCTGCCTTGGCAATCCCGGCCCCGGCGGCTGGGCTGCGCTGCTGCGCTACAAGGGCCACGAGCGCGAACTGAGCGGTGGCGAGGCGCACACCACCAACAACCGGATGGAGCTGATGGCGGCCATTTCCGGGCTGGAGTCGCTGACCGAACCGTGCAACATCGTGCTCTATACCGATTCGCAGTACGTGCGGCAGGGCCTGACCCAGTGGATGCCGGGCTGGATCCGCAAGAACTGGAAGACCGCCGGTGGCGATCCGGTGAAGAACCGCGAGCTGTGGGAGCGACTGCAGGCGGCCACGCTGCGGCATCAGATCGACTGGCGGTGGGTGAAGGGCCACTCCGGCGATCCGGACAATGAGCGGGTGGATACCCTGGCCCGCAACGCGGCGATCCAGATCCGCGACGCCAGCCCGGTAAACTGAGCCCATGCGTCAGATCATCCTCGATACCGAAACCACCGGCCTGGAGTGGAAGAAGGGCAACCGCATCGTCGAAATCGGCTGCGTGGAGCTGTTCAAGCGCCGCCCGACCGGCAACAACTATCACCAGTACATCAAACCGGACTGCGAGTTCGAACAGGGCGCGCAGGAAGTCACCGGCCTGACCCTGGAATTCCTTGATGACAAGCCGGACTTCGCGCAGATCGCCGACGAGTTCCTGGCCTTCATCGATGGCGCCGAGCTGATCATCCACAACGCGGCATTCGACCTGGGCTTCCTCGACAACGAGCTGTCGCTGCTGGGGCCGCAGTACGGGAGGATCACCGATCGCTGCACGGTGATCGATACCCTGGTGATGGCGCGCGAGCGCTTCCCGGGCCAGCGCAATTCGCTGGATGCGCTGTGCAAGCGGCTGGGCGTGGACAACTCGCACCGTGCGCTGCATGGCGGCCTGCTCGATGCGCAGATCCTGGGCGACGTCTATATCGCGCTGACCTCGGGCCAGGAAGAAATCGGCTTCGGTCTGGGCGATGACGATGGCGGTGGTGCCGGTGCGGCACTGCAGGCCTTCGATACCAGCAAGCTGCTGCCGCGCCCGCGCGTGGTGGCCACGCCGTCGGAGCTGGAAGCGCATGCGGCGCGACTGGAGCGGCTGCGCAAGAAGGCTGGCCACGCGTTGTGGGATGGCCCGAAGGTGGAAGAGCCCGCCAGCGCGTAATACATCGAGGTAGTGCCGGCCGTTGGCCGGCAGCGCCGTATCCACGCGTGGCGTGGATCTACCGGTTAGTGGCAGCGCACCAGGATCACGCTGATGTTGTCGCGGCCACCGCCGTCGAGTGCGGCCGCGACCAGTGTGTCCACGCATTCCTGTGCGCTGGCATCCTCGAAGGCGAGGGTGCGGGCGATGCCGCGGTCGTCCACTTCCTCGGTGAGGCCGTCACTGCACAGCAGCAGCTGCATGCCCGGGCGCAGCTCACCACTGGTGGTGGCCACGTTCAGATGCGCCGGATCGGTCACGCCCAGCGCCTGGGTGACCACGTTGCGATGCGGATGCGCACGCGCCTGTTCGGCGGTCAGGTTGCCCTGCGCGACCAGTTCCTGCACCACGCTGTGGTCCTGGCTGAGCTGCGCCAGCTGGCCATCGCGCCACAGGTAGGCACGGCTGTCGCCGACCCACGCCACTTCATAGCGGTTGCCCTGCACACGCGCAGCGACCACGGTGGTGCCCATCGGCAGTGTGTCGTTGCGACGGCGCGAGGCGCGGATGATCTCTTCGTCGGCGGTGCGGATGGCCTGCGCCAGCGGCGCGCCGCGGCGGATCTCGCGCACGATGGTCTCGCGCGCCAGTGCGCTGGCCACTTCACCGCAGGCGTGCCCGCCCATGCCATCGGCCACCAGCCACAGGGCCAGCTCGCTGTCACCGTAGTAGGTGTCCTCGTTGAGCTCGCGGCGCATGCCGGGGTGGGTCAGGTGTCCGAATTCGATCATGGGGGCTGGGGCGGGGTGTTGCTGGGGAGACAGGCATCATCGGGTGGCTGCACGCATCCGGCAAGGCATGAGCCCAGGAAATTTTCACTTCGTTGACCGGAATGACTTGTCGTCGGCCTCACTTCCTCGTATGATGCGCGTCCCCGGTCCGCCGGGGACCACCCGGAGAGGTGGCAGAGTGGTTGAATGTACCTGACTCGAAATCAGGCAGGCGTTTATAGCGCCTCGGGGGTTCGAATCCCCCCCTCTCCGCCAGATAAAGAAAAAGGGCTGCCGAAAGGCAGCCCTTTTTCTTTATCTGGCGCGGGATGCGACGCGCTTTGCGCGTCGCCCCACACGTTGCTGCGCAACGCGTGGGCCCCTCCCTTTGCCGGCCTCTCCCCGCCCCTGTCGGGGCAGCCCCTCAACAGAGGGGCTTGTTCCTCCAGATGCATCCGTAGATCCACGCCATGCGTGGATGCACAGGAGGCATTACGCCGTAGTGGCGATGTCCTGTTCCGGCAACCTGCGGAACACCAGGCTGGCGTTGGTGCCGCCGAAGCCGAACGAGTTCGACAGCGCGTAATCGATGCGGCGGTGGCGCGGCACCTTTGCGGTGAGGTCGAGCCCGGCACAGGCATCCGACGCGGTGTCCAGGTTGCGGGTGGGCGGTGCAACCTGGTCGCGCAGCGCAAGGATCGAGAGGATGGCTTCGACGCTGCCGGCGGCGCCCAGCAGGTGCCCCATCGAGGACTTGGTCGAAGAGATCGACATCGCACCTGTGGTGGCGTGTTCGCCGAACACGCTCTTGATGGCGGCGATCTCGGCCAGGTCGCCGGCCATGGTCGAGGTCGCATGGGCATTCAGATAGTCGATGCGTTCCGGTCCGACACCCGCGCGGCGCAGGGCCGCCTGCATCGCGCGGGCGGCACCGTTGCCGTCCTCCGGCGGCGACACGATGTGGTAGGCATCACCGGACATTCCATAGCCCACGATCTCGGCGTGGATATGGGCGCCGCGGCGGCGGGCGTGTTCGTATTCCTCCAGGACCAGGATGCCGCTGCCTTCGCCCATGACGAAGCCGTCGCGATCCACGTCCCAGGGGCGCGATGCGCGCTCCGCGGTGTCATTGAAGGCGGTGGACAGCGCGCGCGCCGCGCAGAAACCGCCGATGCCGAGCTCGCACACCGTCGCCTCGGTACCGCCCGCGATCATGACGTCGGCATCATCCAGCGCGATCATTCGCGCAGCATCGCCGATGGCGTGCGCGCCGGAGGCACAGGCGGTCACCGCCGCGTGCGCAGGGCCACGGAAGCCGTACTGGATGGCGATATGACCGCCGGCCAGGTTGATCAGCGTGGAGGGAATGAAGAACGGCGAGATGCGCCGTGCGGAGGTGCGTTCGAGCACGCGCGCGGTGGCTTCGATGCCGGGCAGGCCGCCGATGCCGGCACCGACCATGACGCCGGTGCGGTCACGCTGTTCGATGTCCTGCGGCAGCCAGCCTGCATCGTGGATGGCTTCGTGTGCAGCGGCCAGCGCATAGACGATGAAGTCGTCCATCTTCTTCAGTTCTTTGCTGTCGGCCCAGTCGCTCGGGTCGAAGCCGCCGCTTGCGCGGTTGCCCTGCGGCAGCAGTCCGGCGATACGGCAGGGCAGGTGCGCGGCGTCGAAGCGATCGATCGGGCGCACGCCGCTGTGGCCGTCCAGCAGGTTGCGCCAACTGGTTTCCACGTTCATGCCCAGCGGCGTGATCATGCCGATGCCGGTGACCACGACGCGGCGATAGCCCAGCGGATACGGGGGAGCAAGAGAGGGAGTGTTCATGGCAGCAGGGACCGTGGGATTCATTCGGGCAGGGGGACGTCTTTCCAGAGGGCTTCGACCTGGGCGGCGCGTTGCCTGACCTGCTCTGAGGCGACGGGGCCGGGTTGCAGCAGCACGCGATCAACCGTGATCGGCGTGCGCGTGTGGCGGTCGACCACCATCGACTGCAGCGGTGCACCGCTGCCACGGTCGATCTGTGCAACGGCGGTGCCTTCAGGCGTGAGGTAGCGGTTGCCCCAGTCGAACAGCACCACCAGTACCGGAAACAGATCCTGGCCTTTGGCCGTCAGCACGTACTCATGGCGCGGTGGGCGTTCGCTGTAGGCCTGCTTCTGCAGCAGGCCGTTGTCGACCAGATGCTTCAGGCGCCGGGTGAGGGTGTTGGCCGGGATGCCCAGGCTCTGCTGGAAGTCGTCGAAGCGGCGGCAGCCCTGGAAGGCGTCGCGCAGGATCAGCAGGCTCCAGGACTCGCCGATGCAGTCCAGTGCCCGCGCCGTCGGGCATTCCATCGTGGCGAAGCTGGTTGTTCTCATTGCGGCAGCGTAATCCAGTAACTTCAAATATGGAAGTAACTAATCTGCGCAAAGTGACTGCCGGATATGGGGCAGGTGGTGTGCTTGATCCCGGCAGTGATCGTTCGGGCCCGGGTTACCATGTGCCCATCACTTGCTGGAGCTTTCCCCATGACCGCTGAAATCCTCGTCCCCGTTTCTTTCGGCGAGCTGCTGGACAAGATCTCGATCCTGCAGATCAAGTCCGAGCGCATCAGCGACGAGGGCAAGCTGGCCAATGTACGCAAGGAGCTGTCGGCGCTGGAGCAGACCTGGATGGCACACCCGGCGGCGGTGAAGGACATCGCCAAGCTGCGTGCCGAGCTGAAGGCGGTCAACGAGCAGCTGTGGGACATCGAGGACGACATCCGGCTGAAGGAGAAGGCGCAGGCGTTCGACCAGGGTTTCATCGACCTGGCGCGCAGTGTCTACCTGCGCAACGACGAACGCGCGCGCATCAAGAAGGCGATCAACCTGGCGCTGGGTTCGGCGTACGTGGAAGAGAAGTCCTACCAGGATTACGCGCAGCGCGCGTAATCCCGGCCCAGGGGTAGATCCACGCCATGCGTGGAAGAGTCCTGCCGCTCACCCCAGGTGGTCGGCGACGTAGCGTTCGAAGGCGGCGATACCGTCTTCGACGGTGATCAGTTCCATCACATCGTCGAACTCGATCTTGGTGCCCCACTTCAGATCCGCGGCCTGCTTGGCCAGATACTTGCGCGCGGCATCGTCGTAGCGGTCCACGCAGTAGCGGCGGTCGGAATAGGGGCCGCTGCGGTTCGGATTGCTGGCCGCATGCAGGCCCAGTACCTTGGCGCCCATCGCGTTGGCGATGTGCATCGGGCCCGAGTCCGGGGTCATCACCAGATGGGCGCGGGCCAGCAGCGCCGGCAGCTGCTTCAGGGTGTCCTTGCCGACCAGGTCCAGCGCCGGCGTGTGCAGCTGCGCCTGGATGGCATCGGCCATGCTGCGCTCCAGTTCGCTGCGGCCACCGCACAGCACCACCTGCCAACCGCGCTGTGCGGCGTGGTTGGCCACGGCTGCATAGCGGTCTGCATACCAGTTGCGGCGCACGTGGCTGGAACAGGGCGAGATCATCAGCACCGGGCGGCCATCGTCCTGCCATTGCGCGGCGGCCCACTCATACGCGGACTGCGGCACCGCCAGGTCCCAGCTGACCTCGGTCTGGCGCAGGCCAAGTGGTTCACAGAAACTGCCGATGGCGTCCAGCACATGGATGCCGGGGCGGTCGGGGATGCGCTCGTTGACGAAGAGACCGTGCAGATCCTTCGATCGGCTGCGGTCGTAGCCGATGCGGCGCTCTGCGGGAATGAAGGCCGACAGCAGGTTGGCGCGGAATGCCACCTGCATCTGCAGCAGCGCTTCAAAGCGCCCCGGCGGCAGCTGCCTGCGCAGTTCCTTGACCCCGGCCATGCCGCTCTTCTTGTCGTAGGCATGGAAGGTGACGCCGGGCAGGCCGTCGAGCAGCTTGTGGCCGGCCTTGTCGATGATCCAGTGGATCGGCGTGTCCGGACGCGCAGCCTGCAGGGTGCGCACAAGGGGCACCACGTGGGTGACATCGCCGAGTGCAGACAGGCGCAGGAGGCACAAGGAGGAGGACGCTGATGCCATGTGTTGTTAGACTCAATGAAATGGTCGCATTCGACGCCAATGAAGCGCTGACGCCATGCCGCGAGGGTCGCGGCATCGGGGCCATTCTGTTCGACCGCGAGCGGCTGCGGCAAGCCGAGATCGGCCTGTTCTCGCCCCAGCACTGGGGAAGCAGGGCCCGGCCGGTGGGTGAGGGCGGCCGTGGCAGCGCCTGGTTGGTTGATGCGCCGTTCGGCCCCAGTGTGCTGCGCCACTACCTGCGCGGTGGCCTGGCGGCGAAGATCAGCCATGACCAGTACTTCTGGCGTGGCGCGGACCGGACCCGCAGCTTCGCCGAATTCCGGCTGATGCGCGCGCTGCGCGAGAAGAAGCTGCCGGTGCCACGGCCAATCGCCGCGTTCTACATGCGCGAGGGCCTGCGCTACCGGGCCGCGATCCTGATGGAGAGGATCGAGGGTGTCCGTTCGCTGGCCGACCGCGCGCTGGTCGCCGGCCGGGGCGCACCGTGGGAGGAGACCGGGCGGCTGATCGCCCGCTTCCATCGTGCCGGCCTGGACCATGCCGACCTCAATGCGCACAACATCCTGTTCGACGGCAATGGCCATGGCTGGCTGATCGACTTCGACCGCGGGGTGATCCGCATCCCGGCCACCGCCTGGCGCGAACGCAATCTCAAGCGCCTGCTGCGCTCGCTGATCAAGCTGCGCGGCGAGCGCAGCATGGAAGACGTGCAGAAGGACTACGCGCGGCTGCGCCGCGCCTATGACATGGCCTGGAACCGGGGCACCTGATGGACTGGTCGTTGCGTTTCCTCGGCGTCGGCAATGCGTCGGCGGTCGAGCTGGGGTCGCCGATGTCGGTGATCGAGCGGGACGGGCGTCCGTGGCTGACCATCGACTGCGGCGGCGAAGGCCTGACCGCGTTCAAGGCGCACTACGGCCACATGCCGCAGGCGTTGTTCGTCACCCATGTGCACCTGGATCACGTGGCGGGCTTCGAGCGGCTGTTCGTCGATACCTTCTTCAACGCGCACCGGCGCGGCAAGGTGCGCCTGTATGTGCCTGCCACCGTGGTGCCGCTGCTGCACAGGCGCATCGGGGACTACCCGAACGTGCTGGCCGAGGGCGGCGCCAACTTCTGGGATGCCTTCCAGCTGATCGTGGTGGGGGAGGCGTTCTGGCATGAGGGCGTGCGCCTGGAGGTGTTCCCGGTGCGCCACCACTGGCCGGAGACCGCCTATGGCCTGCGCCTGCAGGGCGCGCTGACCTGGAGCGGCGATACCCGGCCGGTTCCGGAGATGCTGGCCCGCTTCGCCAATGACAACGAACTGATCGCGCACGACTGCGGCCTGCACGGCAACCCGTCGCATACCGGCGTGGACGACCTGGAGCGCGAGTACAGCGCGGAACTGCAGGCGCGGATGATGCTCTACCACTATGCCAGCGTGGCCGATGGTCAGGCGCTGGCCGCGCGCGGCCACCGCGTGGCGCAGCCGGGGCAGTGCGTGCCGCTGGCCAACCCCACTGCACCGCACGTGCTGGCGCAGGATCCGCCGTGAGCGGTGCCGGCCAGCCCGCCGACGCGACGCTGGCCGCCGAACTGGAGGCGCTGGAGCGCGCGCTGCATGCGCCGCAGGTGCGGGGTGATCGCGCGTCCCTTGCGGCCCTGCTGGACGAGGATTTCAGCGAGATCGGCAGTTCCGGGCAATGCTACGGCCGTGATGCGGCGTTGCAGGAAATCCCATTGGAGCGCGCGCAGGTGCTGATCGAATCGGAACAGTACGCGGTGTGGTTGTTGGTCGAGGATCTGGCCCAGGTGCGCTACCGCAGCCGCTATCACGTCGATGGCCAGGCGCAACGCTGGGTGCTGCGCAGCTCGCTGTGGCGCCGGCATGGGCAAGGGTGGCGCGTGGTGTTCCACCAGGGCACGCCCGAGGCACGGTAGCACCGGGCCATGCCCGGCGAAGGGCGCCAACCAAGGCTGGCATCTACCAGAGGCGGGGCGTCGCCGGAAAAGGCGATGGCCCCGCCGGCTGACCTCGGCGCCCGCGTCGATCGATACCGTTGCTGCCTTCCGGCCCTGGCGGGATTTTCGACCTAGCGTCGCGAGGGGCCGACGGGGCCACCATAGAGACGTTGGCCGCCCAGTGGGCGGCCGGTTCACGGATCAGGGGAAGCAGCGCGCGATGCGCCGGAGACCACAGCCGGACTGCACATCGGCTGGCCGATGGCAGACGACAACTATAGCGCAGGCAGGTACATCGACGCCAGCTTCGTGCACTGAATCGGCTGTAACCCGCGTCTGCTGGCAACGCCCCGGGCCGACCGGCGTTGCTAGAATGCCGGCCAGGAGGAACGACCTCCCCCACATTGGGAATCAATGACCAGGACGGCCTGGCCCTACCAAGAGGAGGGCTGTCATGGCCTGGATCTATCTGTTGTTTGCCGGCCTGCTGGAAATCGTCTGGGCCGTGTCCATGAAGCAGTCCGAAGGCTTCACCAAGCTCACCCCCACCGTGGTTACGATCATCGGCATGATCGCCAGCTTCTGGCTGCTGGCGGTGGCCATGCGCAGCCTGCCGCTGGGCACCGCCTACACGATCTGGACCGGCATCGGCGCGGTCGGCGCGTTCGTGGTCGGCATCGTCTTCCTCGGCGAGCAGGTCAACCCGATGCGCATCGGCGCAGCGGTATTGATCGTTTCCGGCCTGGTGCTGATGAAACTCTCGAGCAGCTGAACGCATCTGGTTGGGCGGAGAAGGGAATCTCCGCCTGCTGCAGGTATATGCATTTTCGGCAAAATCATTTTGTCCGCCCGTTTTATTTGACGCGCGTCATGAAAATAACGAGCGTGATTCACATGCCGCTGGCGCCATCGGCCGCACAGTGCGGCCATTCGTCATGCGAAATCGGGGAGTTTTCGCCTTGACGGACACGTTGGCCTGCCTGTTCCAGGTGCGGTCGCGTGAAGATGTGAAGATTTTCAGAAGTTAATGGAGCCAGGCCTTGTTCCCGTGCCGGGAGCCGGGGTGGGCCGCATTGTCTTCAAAAAAACCTGCCTGCAATGCCATCCGGTCTTTTCATGGAGATTTACCGATGAACCGCATTTACCGTCTGGTTTTCAATCGTGCCCTCGGCGTAATGCAGGTTGCTTCGGAGGTCGCCCAGAATCCCGGCGGAAGCGCGGTCTGTACGGCACGGGTGCCGCGATTGCGGGCGCACCAGCTGGCGGTGGCACTTGCGGCCACGATGGCCAGCGGATCGGCATTCGCGGCGTGCAACACGGTGACCAACACGGTGACCTGTGACCCCGGAACCACCATCAACAACTACAGCAACAGCACGTCAGGCATCACGCTGAATGTCCTGGCGGGCGCGACACTGCGCACGCCGCCCGTTGTCGGCGGCGGCAACGCAGCAACGCTGACCGGCGACAACGTGACGGTCAACAACAGTGGCACGATCGATCCGAGCTCGATCATCCTCGCGTCGCCCGGCCTGGTGGTCGGCAATGGCCTGGCCAACAACAGCGCGATCATCGTCAACAACAATACCGGCGGGCAGATCAAGGGTGTCGTCAACCTTGCAACCCTGCTGGGTTTTGGTGGGCAGGCACTGGTTGCGCAGAACGTCAACGGCACGACCACCATCAAGAATGATGGCCTGATCAGCATGTCGTTGATCGGGCTGGGTAGTGTTTCCGATGCGACTTCGGTGGTGACCTATGGTGGCGCTGCCGCCAACGTGACCAACAACGACACGATCAACGGGCGGGTCGGCCTGGGCGCTTCGACGGGCAATACGTTCCTCAATGCAGGAACGGTCAACGGCAGCGTGCACCTTGGCGATTCGACCGGGGGAAATACCTTTACCGCGCTGGCCGGCTCTGCCATTTCCGCCGCTGGAGGCGTTGCCGCCGCCGGCACGATCACCGGCGTTACCGGGGTCAAGGTTGCCGCTGCAGGCACCGTCAATGCAGGTGCCGGTACCGGTGCCGCCAACAACACGCTGGTACTGCAGGACAACGCCACCAACAACGGTCCGCTATCGAGCATCGGATGGACCAACTACATCGGCTTCCAGAAGCTGACCGTCAACAGCGGCACCTGGAACCTGCAGGGACCGTGGTCGGGAGCCGGCGCGGTGACGCTCAATGGCGGCCTGGCCAACTTCAACGATGCCGGCGCTTTCGGTTCCGGCACGATTACAGGTGCCGGCGGCAGCATCGCTGCGAGCACCGGCGGCCTCAATCTGGCCAACAACTTCACGCTCAACAGCGGCCTGGGCCTGACCCTCGGCGGCAGCAACGCCTTCAGTCTGGGCGGTGTGCTGGCTGGCGCTGGCGGCCTGGCGATCAACAACACCGGCATCGTCACTCTCGGCGGCGCAAACCTGTTCTCCGGCGGCGTCAACCTCAATGCCGGCGGCCTGCTGCTGGGCAATGCGGGGGCTCTGGGCTCCGGCGCCCTCACCGTTGGGGGCACGGCGTCGCTGGACACCACCGCCGCGTTCAACCTGAGCAACAACCTGATCGTCAGCGGGGGCGGCACGCTCAATCTGCTCGGCAACAACAGTCTTGGCCTCAACGGTTCGATCTCCGGCGCCGGCAACCTGGTCAAGGCCGGTCCGGGTACGCTCACCCTGAATGGTGCCAACCTGCTCACGGGCTCCTTCTCGATCACCGGTGGTGCGTTGGCATTGGGTGCCGGTGGCAGCCTGTCGCCGACCAGTGCGATCTCGTTGAGCGCAGGTACCAACCTCGATCTCTCGGTTGCGGCCAGCCAGACCATCGGCTCGCTTGCCGGATCCGGTGCGCTCAACCTCGGCGCGCGCAGCCTCACGTTGGGCGGCCTGAACACCAGCACCACCTTCTCCGGCGTCATCGGCGGTGTCGGTGGCGCGCTGGTCAAGGTCGGCACGGGTACCCAGACCCTGTCTGGTGCCAATACCTTCACCGGCGGCGTCGCGCTCAACGGCGGCGGCCTGCTGCTGGGCAATGCAGGCGCGCTGGGCACCGGCGCACTCAGTGTCGGCGGCAACGTGTCCCTCGATGGCACCGGGCCGCTTGCTCTCGCCAACGCGGTCAATCTGGGCGCCGGCAGCATCCTCAGTCTGTCCGGGAACCAGGCGTTGACCTTCAACGGCGTCATCGGCGGTACCGGCAGCCTGGTCAAGAACGGCGCGGCTACCCTGACCCTCAACAACGCCAACACGTTTGGTGGAGGGCTGTCGCTCACCGCCGGTGGACTGGTGCTCGGCAACGGTGGTGCGCTGGGAACCGGCGCATTGAATGTGGGTGGTGCAGTGACGCTTGATGCCAGCTCGGCACTGACCGTGGGCAACGGCATCAACCTGGGGTTGGGTGGTTCGCTCAATGTGCTGGGGGGCAACGCGCTGACGCTGGGCGGCGTGATCGGTGGTACCGGCAGCCTGGTCAAGAACGGCGCCTCCACGCTGACGCTGGGTGGGGCCAACGGGTTCACCGGCGGCCTGAACGTGAATGCAGGCAAGGTGGCGTTGGCCAGTGGCGGCAGCCTGGCGGCAACCGGGGCGGTGAGCCTGGCGGGGGCCGGCGCCGAACTGGATATCTCGCTCGGTGGCAACCAGACCATCGGTGCGTTGTCCGGTGTGGTGGGCAGCACGCTTTCGCTGGGCAGCAGTACGCTCACCTTCGGTGATGCCACCAACCAGACCTTCGCCGGTGCGATCGGCGGCACCGGTGGCCTGATCAAGCAGGGCACCGGCGTGCAGACGCTGACCGGCGCCAATACCTTCAGCGGTGGGGTGAATCTTGCGGCCGGTGGCCTGGTGCTGGGCAATGCCGGTGCGCTGGGAAGCGGTGCGCTGACGGTCAGTGGCACCGGTTCGCTGGACACCACTGCTGCGCTGAACCTGGGCAATGCGATCAACCTCGGCGCGGCGCTGACCCTGCCGGGCAGCCAGAACCTGACGCTGGGCGGCGACATTACCGGCACCGGCAGCCTGGTCAAGAACGGCGCGTCGACACTGACCTTGAATGGCACCAACACCTTCAATGGTGGCTTGAGCGCAAGCGCCGGCGCCCTGCTGCTGGGCAACAGCGGCGCACTCGGCACGGGGACGCTGGGCATCGGCGGCAGCGTCTCGCTCGATGGCAGCGCCCCGCTGAATCTGGCCAACAATGTGTCCCTGGGCGCGGGTGCCGCGCTGTCGCTGCCCGGCTCGCAGGCGATCACGCTGGGTGGGGTGGTCTCCGGTGCGGGCAGACTGGTGAAGAACGGCGCCACCACCTTGACCCTCAATGGCGCCAACACCTTCGGCGGCGGGGTGACCGTCAACGGTGGCGGCCTGCTGCTGGGCAATGCCGGTGCGTTGGGCACCGGTGCACTATCGGTGGGCGCCAATACCACGCTGGACAGTTCGGTGGCGCTGAATCTGGCCAACAACGTCAACCTTGGGACCAGTGCCGTACTGAACCTGCTGGGCAGCCAGAACGTTTCACTGGGCGGTGTCATCAGCGGCACCGGCAGCCTGGTCAAGAATGGCGCGGCGACACTGGCGTTGAATGGGCCCAATACCTTCAGCGGGGGTGTTGGCCTCAACGCGGGTGTGCTGCAGCTGGGCAATGCACTGGCATTGGGTACCGGTCAGCTGGACGTGGGCGGCAACGCTTCGCTGGACGCCACAACGGCGCTGACCGTAAGCAACAACATCGGCCTCGCTGCCGGTGCCAATCTTTCCGTGCTGGGCAGCAATGACCTGACGCTCACCGGGCCGGTATTTGGTGCAGGTGGGTTGACCAAGGATGGCGTGGCACGACTCACCCTGTCCGGTGCCAATCTCTATACCGGCGGCACCACGATCAATGCCGGTGTGCTGGCGTTGGGGGCAGGCGGCAGTCTGGCCGCGACCGGTGCGGTGAACCTTGCTGGTGCGGGCGCGATACTGGACATCTCCGCAGCCGGTGCAGCACAGACCATCGGCACCCTGAGCGGCGTGGCGGGCAGCCAGCTTGCACTGGGCGCGCAGTCGCTCACCTTCGGCGGTGCCAGCAACGGCAGCTTTGCCGGTGTGATCGGTGGTACCGGTGGCCTGATCAAGACGGGTACGGGCGTGCAGACGCTGTCCGGTGCAAACACCTTCAGTGGTGGCCTTGCGCTCAACGCGGGCGGATTGGTGCTGGGCAATGCCGGCGCCCTGGGTACCGGTGCGCTGGGCATCGGCGGCACCACCACGTTGGACAGCACGGTGGCGCTGAACCTGGCCAACGCGGTGAACTTTGGCGCAGGCACGCAGCTGACCCTGGGCGGCAGCAGCGATGTCACCCTCGGTGGCGTGGTGGCCGGCAACGGCAGCCTGATCAAGAACGGTGCCGGCCTGCTGACGCTCAACAACACCAATACCTTCGGTGGCGGCCTGACCTTGAACGGCGGTGGCCTGGTGGTCGGTGCGAATGGTGCGCTCGGTACCGGCGCGCTGGCGGTGAATGCCAGCACCACGCTGGATGCGGGCGCGGCGGTGACGCTCGGCAATGCGGTCACGCTGGGCTCGGGCGTTGCACTGACGTTGCCGGGCAGCAATGCGCTGACGCTGTCGGGTGTGGTCGGTGGCAACGGCAGCCTGATCAAGAACGGCGCTACCACGCTGACGCTGTCCGGTGCCAATACCTACACCGGCGGCACCACCATCAATGCCGGTACGCTGGCGCTGGGCACGGGCGGCAGTCTTGCCGCAGCGGGTGATATCACGCTGGGCGCAGGTGCTGGCTTCGATATCTCCGGTGCCGGCAGCAGCCAGACCATCGGCGCGCTCAACGGTGCGGGCGGAAGCACGCTGACGCTGGGCGGCAATTCGTTGACCTTCGGCACGGCCGGCAATGCCGCCTTCGACGGCGTGATCAGTGGCGGTGGCGGTCTGGTCAAGGTAGGCGCGGGCGTACAGACGCTGTCCGGCGCCAACACCTTTGGCGGCGGCGTGACGCTCAACGCCGGCGGGCTGGTGCTCGGCAATGACGCGGCCCTGGGCACGGGGGCATTGACCGTCGGCGGTGCCGCCACGCTGGATACCACCGGCCTGGCAACGCTGGCCAACAACATCGCGCTCAACGCCGGGCTGACCGTGCTCGGCAGCAATGCGCTGACGCTCAACGGTGTTCTTTCCGGGGCCGGCAGCCTGACCAAGAATGGCGGCGCAACGCTGACCTTGAATGGCATCAACACCTATACCGGTGGCACCAACATCAACGCCGGCACGCTGGCGCTGGGTGCTGGTGCCAGCCTGGCGGCGAGCGGTACCGTCAACCTCGCCACCGGTGCCACGCTGGATCTGTCTGCTGGCAGCGGCACGCAGGTGTTCGGCACGCTGGTCGGCAACGGTACGGTGAACCTCGGTGCCAACTCGATCGAAGTCGGCGGCGCCACCAATGGCACCTTCAGTGGCTCGATCGCAGGTACCGGTGGCCTGACCAAGGTCGGTACGGGCATCGAAACGCTGACCGGTGCCAACACCTACACCGGCGGCACCTTCATCAATGCTGGCACGCTGGCGATTGGCCCGGGCGGCAGCCTGGCGGCGACCGGTGCGGTGACGCTGAGCGCTGCAGGCACCGGCTTCGATATCTCCACCGCAGGGGCCAACCAGACCATCGGGTCGTTGAACGGCGTGGCCGGCTCGACGGTGAGCCTGGGGGCACAGACGCTGACACTCGGTGGTGTGGGCAGCAGCCTCTTCGATGGCGCGATTTCCGGCACCGGTGGCCTGGTCAAGAACGGCGCCGGCATCCTCACGCTGGGCGGCGCCAATCTGTTCAGTGGTGGCGTTGCACTCAACGGCGGTGGACTGGTGGTCGGCAACAACGCTGCGCTCGGCAGCGGTGCGTTGACGGTCGGAAGCAACGCGACACTGGATGCATCGACCGGCGTCAACCTGGCCAACAACATCAACCTCGCATCGGGTGCCAATCTTGACCTGCTCGGCAGCCAGGCGCTGGCGCTGGGCGGCGTGATCTCGGGTACGGGTGGGTTGATCAAGGACGGTGCGGCCACCGTAACCCTGAGCGGTGCCAACACCTACACCGGTGGTACCACCATCAACAGCGGCACGCTGGCGATCGGTGCCGGTGGCAGCCTCGCCGCAACCGGCGCGGTGAACCTGGCCGGCACCGGCACGCTCGATATCTCGGCGGGCAACCAGGCCATCGGTTCGCTGGCCGGCGTGGCTGGCAGCACGGTGGCTCTGGGCGGCAGCACGCTGACCCTGGGCGGCACGGTGGACAGCACCTTCAACGGTGCGATCAGCGGCAATGGTGGCCTGATCAAGAACGGCGCAGGCGTGCAGACGCTCAATGGCGCCAGCACCTTCAGCGGTGGCGTGGCGCTCAACGCCGGTGGCCTGGTGGTCGGCAACAACGCTGCGCTGGGCACCGGTGCGGTGACGGTTGGAGGCGCGGCTACGCTCGATTCGAACACCGCGGTGACGCTGGCCAACAACTTCATCCTCAACAACGGATTGACCGTACTCGGCAGCAACAACCTCACCCTCAACGGCAACCTGAGTGGTACCGGCAGCCTGACCAAGGAGGGAGCAGCGACGCTGACCTTGAACGGCACCAATACCTATACCGGTGGCACCAACATCAACGCCGGTACGTTGGCACTGGGCGCCGGCGCGAGCCTGCACGCCAGTGGCATCGTCAACCTGGCCTCGGGTGCGACCTTCGATCTGTCGGCGGGTAGCGGCACGCAGCAGTTCGGTACCCTGATCGGCAGCGGTACGGTGAACCTGGGCGCGAACACGCTGACGATCGGAGGCGCTACCAATGGCACCTTCAGTGGTTCGGTGGCGGGCTCCGGTGGCCTGATCAAGGAAGGTTCGGGTACCCAGACGTTGACCGGCACCAACACCTTCACCGGTGGCACCACCATCAACGCTGGCACGCTGGCGATCGGCGCCGGTGGCAGCCTGGCTGCGACCGGTGCGGTGAACCTGGCCAACGCCGGTACCGCCTTCGACATCAGTGCGGGTGGCCCGCAGGCCATCGGCTCGCTGGCCGGCGTGGCCGGCAGCACCGTGGCGCTGGGTGGCAGCACGCTGACACTCAATGGCGTGGGCAACACTACATTCGCTGGTGACATCACCGGCACCGGCGGCCTGGTGAAGAACGGCGCTGGCATCCAGGGCCTGACTGGCAGCAATACCTTCAGTGGCGGCGTGGCACTCAATGCCGGTGGCCTTGCCTTGGGCAACAACGATGCACTGGGAACCGGCACGCTGACCGTGGGCGGCAATGCCAGCCTGGACGGCACCACCGCGCTGACCCTGGCCAACACCGTGCAGCTGGCCAGCGGCACGCTGACCCTGGCCGGCAGCAATGCGCTGACCTTGAACGGCCCGATCAGCGGCGCTGGCGGCCTGCTCAAGGATGGCGCAGCGACGGTCACCCTGGGCGGTGCCAGCACCTATACCGGTGCCACCACCATCAACAGCGGCACGCTGGCGGTGGCGGCCGGTGGCAGCCTGTCCGGTGCCAGCACGGTGAACCTGGCCGGCGCTGGCACGTTGGACATCAGTGCCGGTGGCAGCCAGAGCATCGGTGGCCTGGCTGGCGTAACCGGCTCCAGCGTGGTGCTGGGTGGTGCAACCCTGACCACCGGCGGCAACAACGGCAGCACCACCTTCGGCGGCGTGCTCAGTGGCACCGGCGGCCTGGTGCAGAGCGGCACCGGCACGCTGACCCTGAGCGGCGACAACGTCTATACCGGCGGCACCACCATCAATGGCGGCAGCACGCTGCAGATCGGCAACGGCGGCAGCACCGGCTCGGTGCTGGGAGACATCACCAACAACGGCAGCCTGGTCTACAACCTCGGCACCACGGCAACCGTGGGCGGCGTGGTCAGCGGCAGCGGCGGGCTGACCCAGGCCGGCGGTGGCACGCTGGTGCTGACCGGCAACAACACCTACACCGGCGGTACCACCATCAATGCCGGTGGCACGCTGCAGGTCGGCAACGGCGGTGCGAGCGGTGCGATTGTCGGTGACATCACCAACAACGGTGCGCTGGTGTCCAACGTGACCGGCAACGCCACGCTGGGCGGCACCATCAGCGGCGCTGGTGGCCTGACCCAGGCCGGTGCCGGCACGCTGACCCTGACCGGCAACAACACCTATACCGGCGGCACCACCATCAATACCGGTGGCACGCTGCAGGTGGGCAATGGCGGTGCGACCGGCGCCATCACCGGCAACGTCGCCAACAACGGCAGCCTGGTGTTCAACGTCGGCGGCAACACCACGGTCGGTGGTGCGATCAGCGGCAGTGGTGGCCTGACCCAGGCCGGCGCCGGCGTGCTGACCCTGGTCGGCAACAACAGCTACACCGGCGGCACCACCATCAATGCCGGCGGCACGCTGCAGGTGGGCAACGGCGGGGCAACCGGCGCCATCGCCGGTGACATCACCAACAATGGTGCGTTGATTTCCAACGTGGCCGGCAACACCGCGCTGGGCGGCACCATCAGCGGTACGGGTGGCCTGACCCAGGCGGGCAGTGGGTCGCTGGTGCTGACCGGCACCAACACCTACACCGGCGGTACCACCATCAACGCCGGCGGCACGCTGCAGCTGGGCAATGGTGGTGCGACGGGGTCGATCGTCGGTGACATCACCAACAACGGTTCGCTGGTGTCCAACGTGGCCGGCAACACCACGCTGGGCGGCACCATCAGCGGCAGCGGCGGCCTGACCCAGGCTGGCAGCGGCACACTGACCGTGACCGGCAACAACACCTATACCGGCCCGACCACCATCACTGCCGGTGGCACCCTGCAGGTGGGCAATGGTGGCGCCACCGGTGCGATCGGCGGCAGCGTCACCAACAACGGCAGCCTGGTGTTCAACGTGGGGGGCAACACCACCGTCGGCGGCGCCATCAGCGGCAGCGGTGGCCTGACCCAGGCCGGCAGCGGCACACTGATTCTGGGCGGCAACAACACCTATACCGGCGGCACCACCATCAACACCGGCGGCACGCTGCAGGTTGGCAACGGCGGCGCGAGCGGATCGATTGCCGGCAACGTCAGCAACAATGGCAACCTGGTGTTCAACGTCGGTGGCAATACCACCGTCGGCGGCACCATCAGTGGCAGTGGTGGCCTGACCCAGGCCGGCAACGGCACCATCACGTTGACCGGCAACAACACCTACACCGGCGGCACCACCATCAATGCGGGTGGCACGGTGCAGGTCGGCAACGGCGGGGCCAGCGGTTCCATCACCGGCAACATCAGCAACAACGGTGGCCTGGTCATCAACACCGGTGGCACCACTACGCTGGGCGGCACCATCAGCGGTGGCGGCAGCATCGTGCAGGCTGGTCCGGGCGGTCTGAACCTCGGCGGCAACAGCGGTGGTTTCAGCGGTACCGGCCAGGTCACCGGCGGCGGCCTGAATGTCACCGGCAACATCGGCGGCCAGTGGACCATCGGCAGCGGCACCACGCTGTCCGGCACCGGCACCATCGGTGGCACCGGCGGTGGCGTGACGGTATCCACCGGCGGCGTGCTGTCGCCGGGCAATGGCCCGGGCAACGGCAGCGGTGCGGGCAATGGCACCAGCACGATCACGGTGGGGGGCAACCTGACCCTGTCGCCGGGCAGCACGCTTGGCATCGATCTGGGTGCCACCGGCAGCGACACGGTGCAGGTGGGCGGCAGTGCCAACGTGGGTGGCAGCACTGTGCAGGTGAACACCATTTCGCCGAGCACCAGCTACCAGCAGGGCCAGCAGTACACCGTGGTCAACGCGGGCGGTGGCGTGAGCGGGCAGTTCGCCTCGGCGACCACGCCGTCGGCCTTCCTGACCATCACCCCGGTCTATACCGCCAACACGGCCAACCTGCAGATCGACGTGGCGCAGACCGCGGCATTCACCACGGCGGCGAAGACGCGCAACCAGTACAACACCGCTGCAGCGCTGGACAGCCTGCCGCAGAGTGGTTCGGCACTGGGCCTGTACAACACGCTGTTGATGTATGACGCGGGTACCGCGCGCGCGGCGTTCGACCAGCTGTCCGGTGAAGTGCATGCGGCCAGCCGTGCGGTGCTGCTGTACGACAACTACCTGGAAGAGGGCATCCGCCAGCGTCTGGGCAGTGAGCTGCCGACCGTGCGTGGTGAGCGTGCCTCGGCCTGGCTGGCCGGTAGTGGCAAGGTGTTCCGCCAGGACGGTGACGGCAACGGCGATGACATCCGCTCCAACCGCAATGCGCTGATGGCGGGCGTGGACTGGCAGCTGGGCGAGCACGTGGTGCTGGGCGCGGCCGCAGGCAACGAGCGGCTGGATACGCGCCTGTACGATCGCAGCTCGCGGGCCCGCCTGCGCGGCAACACGTTCGGCCTGTATGCGCAGGGCCAGTGGAACAACGGCTTTGCGGTCGGTGGCAGCGTATCGCGCGGTGATTACCGCACGCGTACCACGCGTGAGGTGCCGCTGCTGGGCCAGACCCTGTACAGCCGCCAGGACTCGGATGTGACCATCGCGCAGGTGGAGGGCAGCTGGACCTGGACCCACGGCAAGACCCAGCTGCAGCCGTACGTGCAGTTCACCAAGCACTGGGTCGACAGCGATCGCGCAGTGGAGCAGGGCGGCACCGCTGCACTGGAGCTGGAAGGCGGCAAGGACACGCTCAATGTCAGCACCGTGGGCGTGCGTGGACGCTGGGACGTGGGCAGCGGCGAGCGCTTCCCGGCGCAGCTGACCGTCGGCCTCGGCTGGCAGCACGCTTCGGGTGACACCGATGTGGCCAGCCGCAACCGCTTCGCCGTCGGTGGCAATGCCTTCGACGTCTACAGCGCGGTGATGGCACGCAATGCGCTGGTCAGCCAGGTGGGCGTGGCGGTTGGGCTCGGCCGCAACAGCCAGCTGTCGATGTTCGTGCAGGGCCAGCACGGCGATGGCCGCCGCGATGTCGGCGGGCAGATCAACCTGCGCGTCGGATTCTGAGCAGGGGATGCCAGCGGTAGATCCACGCAAGGCGTGGATCTACCGGCCGCAGGAGGCTACAGCACCCGTTCCATGTCCACGGCGTCGATCCCGGCGCCGTGGCCATCGGGCACGATCCGCGTCACCTGGAAGCCCAGGCCGGCATAGAAGCCCTGGGTGTGCTGGCTGGTACTGAGCGCGATGCGCTTGATCGAGGGATCCGCTTCGGCCTGGCGCAGGCGTGCCAGCGCCAGTTCGCGGCCCAGTCCATGCCGGTGCAGCGCGCGCTGCACCATGCCCCAGCAGAAACCGGCACTGCCATCGTTGCGTCGCGACAGGCCGCCACAGGCAACGATGCTGCCATCGCGCTCGATGACCTGGAATGCACAGTCCATGGCCTGTTCGCGCAGGAAGCGTTCGAAGTCGCTGCGCTCTTCGGGCGCGAAGAATGTGGGTACGTTGCTGTCGAAGATCGACAGGCAGGCGCTGGCATCTGCGGGGCGGTAGAGGCGGAGGTTCATGGGCCCACGATAAACGATGGTCAGCAGATCCACGCCATGCGTGGATTCATGGGCCGGATGCCGTGCGTGTTTCCCTCAGGCCGAAATTCCCGCCAGCACCGCATACATCACCACGAAGCTCACCAGGAACAGGTAAACGCCGCCGATGGCCAGGTAGCGCAGCACGGTCAGCGCCTTGTTGCCGCCGTACACGCGGTGCTGCATCCACAGCAGATAGACCGGGACTGCCAGCCACAGCAGTGCATACAGCCATTGGCTGACGGTGCCGAATGCGGGTGATGCGAACGCGCTGCTGACGCCAGCGATGAGGAAGGTTGCCAGCAGCACCATCATCAGCCAGCAATGGCTGTACAGCGCCACCACCAGGTGTTCCAGATAGCCCATCGCCCGCGGAATGTAGGCGACGCGCAGTACCAGTGCGAACACTGGCATCAGGAAAAACAGGGCGCCGGGCAATGCGGTCAGGATCGCCTGCATGTACAGATCGGTCTTGCTTCCCATGCGCTGGATGTTGGCGTTGCCGTTGTGCAGGCGCTTGTTGAGCCAGTTGTTGGCGAACCGGGGCCAGCCGGCCACCACGATGGGGTTGGTGTCAGCGTCCCACGGTTTGCCGTTGACGGTGTGGTTGAAGAAAGTGCCGTTTTCCGTCGTGGCGGCCTCCTTGCCGGCACCGGTGAGCTCGGCGTTGCGCTGCGCGGCTGCGGCATTCACTGCAGCCCTGGCCATGGCGAAGCCGGCGTTGCCGGTGGCGGGTGAGTTGGCCTGCTGGCGATCGATCGTCGCGAGCTGTTCCGCGCGCGCGGCTTCGACCTGCTCCACGGTTGTGGCCCTGGTATACGCCGAACCGCTGTTGCCGCCCATCTGGATGTCGTCGACATGCACGAACAGCTTGCCGATGAAGAACGTAAACAGAGTGAGGATGACGAACAGCCGCAGGGGCTGTACGTATCCCACGCGACGCCCATTGAGGTAGTTCAGTGCGATGCGGCCGGGAACCCAGAGATCGCGCAGCGTGCGGAAGATACGCCCATCGAGATGCCAGAAGGATTCGAACACTTCTTCGATGGCATGACCCACATGCTTGAGCGGGTTGTGCGCCGATTGCCCGCAGCGATGGCAGTAGTGGCCCTGCAGGGCGGTGTCGCAGTTCTCGCAGGCGGCGTGCGCGCTGTCGGTCGAGCTCATGGGCAATGGGCCAGGCGTCGGTTGAAGGCGCCTACCATAGCGAAATTTCAGGTTTCGTTCAGTTTTGTTTTGTGGTGCCCGGAGCGTGCGGAAGGCGACCAAGAGCATCCACGCATGGCGTGGATCTACTGATCTGTCCCCGAGAGCGCGGAAGAGGGGGATTGTCGGGTGCATCCATCGGGTGCATCCATGCACCCGATCCCGGTGCGCGCTGCGCCCCGGGACCCGCCTGGGGTGGTCTGTCCGTGCATATCGCGTATCTGGAGGAACAAGCCCCTCTGTTGAGGGGCTGCCCCGACAGGGGCGGGGAGAGGCAGGCAAAGGGAGGGGCCCAAAGGTTGCGCAGCAACGTTTGGGGCGAAGCGCGCGCAGCGCACTTCGCGTCCCGCGCCAGATAACTGAAAAAGGCCGCCCCTGAGGGCAGCCTTTTTCAGTTATCTGGCGGAGAGAGGGGGATTGTCGGGTGCATCCATGCACCCGATCCCGGCGCGCGCTGCGCACCGGGACCCGCCTGCGGCGGTCCGGTTCTGCTCCTGCAGAACCGTCGAACCCCGGCGGGGCTTCTCTCGCCCAATGCTCTCCGCCAGACAAATAAAAAAGCCGCCCACTGGGCGGCTTCTTCATTTATCTGGCGGAGAGAGGGGGATTCGAACCCCCGAAGCGCGGTTTAGACGCTTACACACTTTCCAGGCGTGCTCCTTCAACCACTCGGACACCTCTCCGGATCCCTGCCATCGGCAAACGCCTCAGCAGGGGCGCAGATTCTAGCGGGCTGCGCGACACTTCACAAGCACCCCAGTCAGGAACCTGCGAAGGACGTGCCGGAGGCGAGGGGGCTGGACAGGCATGGCACAATGGAACATCCGATGGAAAACGGTGGCCTGATGTCCTATCTCGTCCTTGCCCGCAAGTGGCGTCCGAAGCGTTTTGCCGAGCTGGTGGGCCAGGAACACGTGGTCCGTGCGCTCAGCAACGCGCTGGACAGCGGCCGGGTCCACCATGCGTTCCTGTTCACCGGTACCCGCGGCGTGGGCAAGACCACTATTGCGCGCATCTTCGCCAAGTCGCTGAACTGCGAACAGGGCACCAGCGCCGACCCGTGCGGCCAGTGCGCGGCCTGCCTGGACATCGACGCCGGCCGCTACATCGACCTGCTGGAAATCGACGCCGCGTCCAACACCGGTGTGGATGACGTGCGTGAGGTGATCGAGAACGCGCAGTACATGCCCTCGCGTGGCAAGTACAAGGTCTACCTGATCGACGAAGTGCACATGCTGTCCAAGGCGGCGTTCAACGCGCTGCTGAAGACGCTGGAAGAACCGCCGGAGCACGTCAAGTTCCTGCTGGCCACCACCGACCCGCAGAAGCTGCCGGTCACCGTGCTCAGCCGCTGCCTGCAGTTCAACCTCAAGCGACTGGATGAGGATCAGATCCAGGGCCAGATGACCCGCATCCTGGCGGCAGAAGAGATCGAGGCTGACGGCAGCGCCATCGTGCAGCTGGCCAAGGCCGCTGATGGCAGCCTGCGTGACGGCCTGTCGCTGCTGGACCAGGCGATCGCCTACGCCGGCGGTGCGCTGCGTGAGGACGTGGTACGCACCATGCTGGGCACGGTCGACCGCACCCAGGTGGCTGCGATGCTCGATGCGCTGGCCGAGGGCGATGGTCCGCGCCTGCTGCAGGTGGTGGCTGCGCTGGCCGAATTCTCGCCGGATTGGAGTGGCGTGCTGGAGGCATTGGCCGAAGGCCTGCATCGCATCCAGGTGCAGCAGCTGGTACCGGGCGCCGCAGCGGCCGCCGAAGGCCTGGACGCGACGGCGTTCGCCGAACGCCTGCGCCCGGAAGTGGTGCAGCTCTGGTACCAGATGGCCTTGAACGGCCGCCGTGACCTGCCGTTGGCACCGAGCCCGCGCGCGGGCTTTGAAATGGCCGTGCTGCGCATGCTGGCGTTCCGCCCGGCCGCGGCGGTCCCGCCGGTGCCGAAGTCGGTGGAGGGTGCAGGCAGTACGCCGGGGGGCACTGCTGCCGGTGGTGGCAGCGGTGCGGGTACCCATGAAGCGACGCCGGCCGCCGCCGCCGCTTCGGCAACCCCGACCGTGGCGGCGCAGGTGGCCGCTCCGGTGCAGGCCGCGCCGCGTGAACCTGAACCCGAACCTGAGCCGGTCCCGCAACCCGACCCTGAGCCGACGCCGGAGCCCGAGCCCGAGCCGGTTCCGGTGGAAGAGCCCGTGTCACCGCCGCCGGTGAAGGCCGAAGCAACGGCGCCGCCGTCCGTTGAAGCAGAAGCGGGCGACGACCTGCCGCCGTGGGCCACCGACGAAGCCGAGGCGCGTGACGAGGCGCTGGCGGCCGAGATGGCTGGGCCTGACGCCGCCATGGTGGCGCCCTGGCATGAATCGCCAGCGCCCGTCGCGGCTCCCAGCGAGCCTGCACCATCCGAGCGCCCGTTCCGCACTGAAGGCATTGCCATCGCGCCGGCCGAGCCCGCGCCAGTGCAGGAGACCGCGCCGCTGGAAGGTGTCAGCGACCTGGCCAGCGCCGAGGACTGGCTGGATCTGGTCGCCAACAGCGGCCTGAGCGGCCCGTCGCGGCAGCTGGCGGCCAACGCTGCCTTCATCAGTTGCCAGCACGGGACCTTGAAACTGGGCCTTTCGCCCGGATTTGAATACCTGCGTTCGGAGCGCGCGCTGGCCGCCCTGGGCGAGATGCTGGAGAAGGCCCTCGGCCAGGCGCCGAAGATCGTGGTCGAGACCGTGGAAACCGAACACGTTCCGGCCGAGACCCTGCACCAGCGTGCCGATCGCCAGCGTGGCGAGCGGCAGCAGGTGGCAGAGGCTGTTTTCATGGACGATCCGGAAGTGCAGGTGCTGATCCAACAGCACGGTGCCCGGGTTGTTTCCGATTCCATCCGTACTTTTGACGAGTAAGACACCATGCGCGGAAACATCGCCCAACTGATGCAGCAGGCCCAGAAGATGCAGGAGAACCTGCAGAAGGCCCAGGAAGAAATCGCCAAGATCGAAGTGACCGGCAGTGCCGGTGGCGGCATGGTCAGCGTGACCCTGACCGGCGCCAAGGAATGCCGCAAGGTGCGCATCGACCCGTCGCTGGCCAGCGACCCGGAGATGCTGGAAGACCTGATCGCCGCCGCCTTCAACGATGCCTCGAACAAGATCGATGCCGAGTCGAAGTCGAAGATGGGTTCGGCCACCGCTGGCATGCAGCTGCCGCCGGGCATGAAGCTGCCGTTCTGATTTTCAGCGTGGCATCCGTGTAACCGGGTGCCACGGATCCCGTAGAGTCGAGCTTGCTCGACTGTTCCAACCTTCAGTCGAGCATGGCTCGACTCTACAAACAGCTGTCGAGCCTGCTCGACGCCATCAAAGCATGCCGCCGTGTCCGCACCCTTGCTTGAACAATTGATCGATGCACTGCGGGTGCTGCCTGGCGTAGGCCAGAAGACGGCGCAGCGCATGGCCTACCACCTGCTCGAGCGCGAGCGCGAAGGTGGCCAGCGCCTGGCCGAGGTGCTGGCGCTGGCGGTGGAACGCATCGGCCACTGCGCGCAGTGCCGCGATTTCAGCGAAACCGAGCTGTGCCCGACCTGTGCCAACAGCAGTCGCGAGCGCAGCCAGCTGTGCGTGGTCGAATCGCCGGCCGACCGCCTGGCCATCGAAAACGCCACCGGTTTCCGCGGTGTCTACTTCGTGCTGCAGGGCCGCCTGTCGCCGCTCGATGGCATCGGCCCGCGCGAGCTGGGCCTGGAGCAGTTGGAGCGACGGCTAGCCGAAGGCGAGGTGCAGGAGCTGATCATCGCCACCAGTGCCACTGTCGAGGGCGAGGCCACCGCGCATTACCTGGCGCAGCTGGCGCGCGCACGCAAGGTGCAGCCCAGTCGCCTGGCGCAGGGCCTGCCGCTGGGTGGCGAACTGGAATACGTCGATCGTGGCACGCTGTCGCACGCGTTCGGGACGCGCAGCGAATTCCGCGATTGAGCAACAGCCGGCATGGCCGGGCGTGAGCGGCCTACAATGCGGGAGACATCCCCGCCGAGGCCGACCATGAGCAACGAAACCCTCTTCAGCAAGATCATCCGTCGCGAGATCCCGGCCACCATCGTCTACGAGGATGACGAGGTGCTGGGCTTCAAGGACATCGCACCGCAGGCGCCGGTGCACGTGCTGTTCATTCCGAAGAACGAGATCATTCCGACCCTGGATGACCTGCAGCCGTCGCAGGCGCACCTGATCGGGAAGCTGGCGCTGGCTGCCGCCGAGTACGCGCGCCGCGAGGGCTTCGCACAGGACGGCTACCGCATCGTGATGAACTGCCGCGAGGATGCCGGGCAGACCGTGTTCCATATCCACATGCACCTGCTGGCCGGCGCGCCGCTGGGGCATTTCGGTGCGCCGGGGCGTTGAGCGCCCGGTATCCACGCCACGCATGGATGAAAAAAGGCCGCCCGAGGGCGGCCTTTTCCGTCATGCCTGTGCGGTGACGATCACCACCAGCCCCAGCGACCATAGCCGCCCCAGTACGGGCCATACGGGCTCGGGCCCCACGGGCCATAGGGGTAGGGCACCACGTCGACCTGGCGCTGCTCCGGCCACAGGTAGATCACATCGGCCGACAGCTTCGGCAGGCGGTAGTCGTACTCGCCGATGCGGGTGTTCTGGTAGCCGTCGATCTTGCCGATGAAGGTCACGTCACGACCGGCTTCGAATACCGCCGGGTCGTAGAAACCGGCACGGCAGGCGATGAAGCGGCCGTCGCTGGCGTCGGACGAGGTGGTGTTCGGGCGGCCACTGCCATTGAGCGGGCGCGAGATGATCTGGAAGCAGGTCTCGCCCTGGCCGGGCTTGGTTTCGATGATGCGACCGCCCCAACGGACCGGCGTGCCGACCTGCTGGGTAGCGACCGAGTCGCGAGGGGAGACCAGGCTGAACTGTCCCTGCAGCGGCTTGGGGGCCGTGGCGCAGGCCGACAGGGCCAGCGTGGCCACAGCGGTGAGAAGGAACTTGGTGTTCATGGGGAGGCTCCGGAAGTCGGGCGATGCCTGCGCAGGTCCCGCAATAATGAAGCGAGGTCGGTGCAAGTTCCAGCGTAGCGCGCGTCGGCGAAACGCTGGCTGAGTGCGAGCAGGGGCGGGTCGGGGCGCTGCCGGTGCACCCGCTGTGCCCAGTCCTGTGCGGTTTCGTGCGGTTCACGGGCCAGGCCGAGGCGGGCGTAGCGCCGTCCGAGCCGGTGCCAGGCGCGCAGCAGCGGGTCGCGTTCGCGCTCGCCACGGGCCAGCAGCCAGGCCATCCATGCCAGCGCCAGCAATGCGGCCACCACGAAGGCCGCGACCAGTTGCCCGGGGCCCAGATCGTCCAGCCCGAACGGCTTGAGCAGTTGCTGCTGGCGGCGCGCATCGAAGGACAGCACCAGGTCGTTCCAGCCGCGGCGCAGCCAGTCGCCCATCTGGCCCAGCTGCAGCCAACGCTGCTGCAGTGGCGTGTCCGTGCCGGCCTGCAGGCGGTCGTCCAGTGTGTCCAGGATGCGTTCCGGTGCCACGGCTGCGGTCGGGTCAACCCGGACCCAGCCGCGCTGCGGCAGCCATACCTCGGCCCAGGCGTGGGCATCCATCCGTCGCACCACCCAGTAGTCGCCGATGCGGTTGCGGGTGCCGCCGGCGAAACCGGTCACCACCCGCGCCGGGACGCCGGCGTTGCGCATCAGCACCACGAAGGCCGAGCTGAAGTGTTCACAGAAGCCGGCCTTGTAGCCGAACAGAAACTCGTCGATCGGGTCGCGCCCCGCCGCAGGGGTGTCCAGCGTGTACGAGAAATCGGTGGTGATCCACTGCAGCGCGCGGCGCACGATGGCCTCGTCATCGCTGCCAGCCTGCTGCCGCCATTGCTGCGCCAACGTGGCGGTGCGCGGGTTGAAGCCGCCCGGCAGCTGCAACGTTGCGCGGCGCAGATAGGGCGACAGCGTGCTGTCGAAGCGCAGTGGAGGGGACGAATGCAACCGCCAGCGGCTGAGCGAGGCCAGCGGGCGTTCGCTGCTCAGGCTCATGTCCGCATCCAGTACGCTGCCGGCAGGTGCGCGGCTGGGCAGGTCCAGCGCCACCAGCTGGCGGCGGTCGGTGGGCTCGTAGTCGATCTGGTAGTCCCAGCCCTGTGTACCGGCTTCAACCACTGCAGCAGGTCGCCGCGCGCTGGCGCGGTCGCGTGTCCAGCGCCGTCCATCGAAGGCGGTCAGTACAGGGCCGCGCCAGTAGCGCTGCGCCGGCTCGGGTGGAGCGCCGAAGAACTGCACGCGCAGCGCCGGGCTGTCGTCGGCCATCAGGTCCAGCCACTGGCCGGGCTCCATGCTGTCGGACAACCCCGGCGTACCCACGGCGCGCTCGGGAACACCCCACAGTGGCGTGGCCAGGCGCGGGAACAGCCAGAAGCAGGTCAATGCCAGCGGCAGGCCGATCGCCAGCAGGCGGCCGACACCATGCAGCTGCCCACGCAGTGGCAGGCGGCCGGCGTGGCCTTCATCCTGGGCCAGGCGTTGCAGCGCGATCAGTGCGCTGCCACCGGCCAGCGCGGCCAGTACTGTTGTCAGCGGCCCCTGGTCGAGCAGGAATGCTGCAAAGGGCGAGAACAGCGCGAAGCCGAGCAGGCTGCGGGCGTCACGCAGGCTGCGCAGCTCGCTGGACTTGATCGCCAGCATCGCGGCCAGCAGCGCGCAACCGGTATCGCGTCCTGGGCGCACCATGCCCATCTGCCAGACGATGGCGCCGAGCATGCCCAGTACCAGCAGCAGGCGTACCGGCATCGGCAATACGGTCCGCCACGACAGGACGGCGGTGATGATCGCCGCCAGCGCGATCACGCCAGCCAGCACTGGCGGCAGCTGCAGCAGCAACGGCAACAGTGCCAGCGCCGCGCTGGCCAGGGTCCAGTTGCGGGCATTGCGGTCGAGCAGGGCCGGGGTCTCAGTCATGCGGCATCAGCGCCAGCGCGCGCAGGCACAAGTGATGGTGGCTGGCGCCCTGGCCAGGCCCGAACGGCGGGTGTGCAGGCAGCAGCAGGGTGTAGCGGCGGCCCTCGCGCTCGGCCACATCCACCCAGCGCGCCAATCGAGCGATGCGTGCTTCATGGCCCAGCGGCGCCAATGAGCGCCAGTCGAGGATCACTTCGATGCCGACCGGCTTTTCGTACTCGCGCACCAGCAGGCTGTCGCGGCGAGCCGAGTGCTTCCAGGAAATGCTGCGCGGCGCATCGCCCGCCCGGTAGGGACGCAGCTGATGCAGTTCCTCGCCGCTGGCGTGGGCGCGGGTATGCAGCGGATCGTTGCCACTCTCCGGTAGCGCAGGGCTTAATGTTTCGGCCAGTGGATAGACCAGCAGCGGCTGTTCCGGCCACACCCACGACCACGCCCGCACCAGGCCCAGGGGCTGGGTGGTGGACAGGCGGATACGCGGCAGTTCCAGCCAGCCACGGCGTTCGCTGGGAACGTCCAGTTCCACTTCGCCACGGCCGTGCGCAGGCAGCGAGGTCCAGGCGTTGCTGTCACCCAGCTGCAGATGAAGGCCGTGCCGCGCACGCGGATCACGCAGTGAGAGGTCCACGCGCAGGCGCAACGGTTGCCCGGCCGGTACCGGTTCGGCGGAGATCGCATCGATCTGCACGCCGGACAACTGGAGATGTGCGGCAATGGCACTGGCGATTGCCGCGGCCGCCAGCAGCAGGGCCAGCAGCAGCGCCGGATTGTTGTTGTAGTTCAGCGCGCCCAGCAGCATCGCTGCCAGCAGGGTGGCGACGAACAGGCCGAAGCGGGTGGGCAGTACGTAGATGCGGTGGCGGTCCAGCCGCTGCGGCAGCGCTTCGGGCCTGCGCGGGCGAGCCATCAGCTGCAGTCGTGCCCAGCGCGTGGCCACGCTCAGTCGACCGCAACGGTCTGCAGGATCGCGCGCGCCAGTGCCGGCCCCGAGCTGGATTCGGCCTCGGCCACCAGGCGATGGCCCGCTACCGCCACGAACAGGGTCTGCACATCCTCGGGCACTACATGGCCGCGCCCCAACAGCAGCGCGTGCGCCTTGGCCGCGCGCAGCAGGGCCAGGCCGGCACGGGGTGACAGGCCGACGCGCACGCCGGCGTGCTGGCGGCTGCGGGTCAGCAGGGCCTGCACATAGTCGATCAACGCGTCGCTGGCGTGCACCTGGTTCACCGCGTCGCGCAGCGCGCGCACCTGGGTGTCATCCAGCTTCGGTACGGCACGCGCGATCAGGTCGCGACGGTCGCTGCCACGCAGCAGTTCGCGTTCGGCCTGGGCACTGGGGTAGCCCATCGCCAGCCGCAGCAGGAAGCGATCCAGCTGTGAATCCGGCAGCGGGAAAGTGCCGGACAGGTCCACCGGGTTCTGCGTGGCGATCACGAAGAACGGGTCGGGCAGCGGATGCGTCTGTCCGTCCAGGGTGACCTGTTGCTCGGCCATTGCTTCCAGCAACGCGCTCTGCGTGCGCGGTGGGGCACGGTTGATCTCGTCGGCCAGCAGCACGTGGGTGAACACCGGGCCAGGGTGGAACTGGAACTGGCGGCTGCCGGCTTCATACACCGACACGCCCAGCACATCGGCGGGCAACAGGTCGGAGGTGAACTGCACGCGCTGGAAGCTGAGGCCGAGGCTGCTGGCCAGTGCATGCGCCAGCGTGGTCTTGCCCAGGCCGGGCAGATCTTCGATCAGCAGGTGACCGCCGGACAGCAATGCGACGAACGCCAGCCTGACTTCCGGCACCTTGCCCAGTACCAGTGCGTTCACCTGATCCTGTGCCTCCCGCAGGGCCTGACGCAATTGATCGGTTAGCATGCTGGGGTTGGGGGACGAAGCTGGCATGATCGTCTCAGATCTGGAATCCACTCGATTATCCATAGAGCAATGCAAGGCGAACAGCGCGCACGGACGATATTTCTCTGGTTATGGACGCTGGTCACAGCGGCCAAGCTGATCGTTGCCGCGCGCCTGCCGCTGTTCGTCGACGAAGCGTTCTATTGGCAGGAAGGCCAGCATCTGGCCGCGGCCTATTCGGATCTGCCCGGGCTGACCGCCTGGCTGGCCCGGCTCGGCGTGGAGATCGGTGGGCATCACGTGCTCGCGCTACGCCTGCCGTTCCTGGCCATCGGTGCGCTGCTGCCGCTGCTGGTGGTGCGCACGGCCACGCGCTGGTTCGGCAATGTGGCCGGTTGGCAGGCGGGCAGCCTCACGCTGTTGATGCCGTTGTCGGCGACGCTGGGCCTGCTGGCGGTGCCGGACGTGCCGATGGCACTGGCGGCGGTGATCTGCCTGCACGCCGGTGCGCGCCTGCTGCACAACGTCGATGCCTCCTCGGCGATGAAGCTGGCGCTGGGCCTGCTGATCGGTGCACTCAGCCACTACCGTTTCATCGGTGTCATCGGCGTCGGTTTCATCGCCCTGCTGGCATTGCCGCAGGGGCGGCGCATGCTGGCCGATCCGCGCGTGTGGGTGGCATTGGCGGTGGGCGTGCTGGCATGGTTGCCACTGCTGGCGTGGAATGCGGACAACCACGATGCCGGCCTGAAATTCCAGGTGGTCGAGCGTCATCCCTGGGCCTTTGAATGGGGCGGGCTGTGGTTCCTGGTGATCCAGCCGATGCTGGTGACGCCGATTCTATGCATGGCGATGTGGAAGGTGGCGCTGGCAGGAACCCGGAGCGGTGGCGGTGCGCGCGTGCAGTGGCGCTATTTCGGCCTGGTGGGCGGCGTATCCACGCTGGGTATTTTCGTGCTCGGCTTCTTCACCGACGTCGAGCGGATCAGTTTCCACTGGCCGCTGCCGGGCTACCTCGCGCTGCTGGTGGCGGTGCCGGTGGTGCTCAACGGCTGGCCGCGCTGGCTGCGCCGCACCGGCTGGTGGCTGGCCGGCGCTGGCATGGTGCTGGCCTTCAGCTACTACCTGATGGCATCCACGCCGGCACTGCGCGAGCAGATGGCCGGCAGCAAGTACTACCCGCGCAACTTCGCCGGCTGGCAGCCCCTGGCGGTAGCGGTCCACGAAGAGCTGCGGCAGATGCCAGAAGGGACGCGCGTGCTGGCCGGCAACTTCAAGGTCGGTGCCGAGCTGGGTTTCCAGCTGGGCAATGGCAACATCGAGGTGCTGCCGCATCCGCTCAATGACAAGCATGGCCGCACCGCGCAGCTGGCGCAGTGGGGCCTGCTGCATGAGGGCGAGCGCACGGCGCCGATGCTGCTGGTGCTGTCACCCAGCGACCAGCGCTATCGCGAACTGCTGGAGCGCTATCACGCCATCTGTGATCAGGTGGGGCCGATGCCTGCGCCACGCGTGGTCAGCAGTGATCACGGGTTCCAGCGCTTCCTGCTGTTCCGCCTGCCGGTGCGGCGCGCGGAAGGGCCGTGCGTGACGCCGGCGATGGCGTGGCTGGATGCGCCGTCCAATGGCGAGAAGGTGTCCGGCACGCTCGCGATCAAGGGCTGGGCGTTCAAGGATGGCGTCGGCCTGGCACGCGTGGAGATGCTGCTCGATGGCCGCTCGATCGGTGACGCCCGCTATGGGCGTGTGTTCGACGTCCGCCACACCTGGCCGGACAGCACCGATCCGCAGCATCCGGCGGTGGGCTTCGATGCGTCGCTGGATACCGCCACGCTGGCGCCGGGTCGGCATTGGCTGGGCCTGCGCCTGCACGGCCGCGACGGCAGCGTGGAGGAATGGCAGGAACAACCGTTCGAGGTTCGTTGAGGTCCTCTGGTCCTGTAGAGCCGAGCCGATGCTCGGCTGCTTCTGATTCAGATGGCAGGCAGCCTCGAAAAAAGCAGCCGAGCATGGGCTCGGCTCTACAGTTCAGGGCACCGCGAAACCGGCCCTGCGCAGCAATCCGCATACCGCGATCAGCGGCAGGCCGACCAGTGCGGTCGGGTCGCGGTTGTCGATGGCGTCGAACAGGCTGATGCCCAGGCCCTCACATTTGAAGCTGCCGGCGCAGTCCAGTGGCTGTTCGGTGGCCACGTAGCGGGCGATCTCGTCCGGTTCCAGTGTGCGGAAGCAGACTTCGGTCAGATCGACGGCCGTGAATGATTCTCCATCACGGCTGAGACAGACGGCGGTGTGGAAGCGGACGGTCTGCCCGGACATCGCTGCCAGCTGAGCACAGGCGGCCTCGACCGTACCCGGTTTGCCCAGCGGCTGGCCGTTCAGGTCCGCAACCTGGTCCGAACCGATCACCCATGCGCCGGGATGACGGGACGCCACCTCGGCCGCTTTGGCGGCGGCCAGGCGGGTGGCCAGGGCCAGTGGCGCTTCACCGTTCAACGGGGTTTCATCCACCTCCGGGCGCGCGCAGTCGAAGGCCAGGCCCAGTCGCTGCAGCAGTTCGCGGCGGTAGCGGGAGGTGGAGGCCAGGACCAGTGACATGCGAGAATACCGGGGCAGGGCATGGCAGTCTGGCGTGTCCGCAGCGCCAGCGGCAAGTCCTGTATGGCGGGCATTTGACAGTCGCCGCCCCGATCCTTAGTATTCAGCGGCTTATGTCCGCGAACGTGCCCGAAACGCTGGATGCCTGGCGGATGGTTGTAGCGCGAAGGCGCTTCGACGGTCAGGTCTCCCTGGCTGAATTGACCCGCCTGCAAGGGTTGGTCGCAGATACCGACGGCGAGTGCAATTACTCGCTTGAATTCGGTCGCGACGACGTCTTGCGGGTATCCTATGTGGAATTGACCATCGACACCGCGTTGCCGCTGACCTGTCAGCGCAGCATGCAGCGATTCCTGTTGCCGGTGAAGATGACCCAGAGGCTTGGCCTGATCCGCGACGAGGACGAGGAATCGTCCCTGCCGGAGGAGTACGAGGCGTTGCTGGTGCCGGAAGACGGCCAGCTGCGTCCGCTGGACCTGGTCGAGGACGAGCTGGTGCTGGCGGTGCCTGTGGTGCCGCTGTCGCCCGACGGTGAAGCAGTCGACAAGGACTGGGCGCCGAGCGAAGAAGAAACAAAGCAGGCCAACCCGTTCGCGGCGTTGGCGGCACTGAAGAAACAATAGCAGCCGGATTGTCGTCGGCGGCTGCGGCGAAAGCGAAAGTGTGCTGGGCGCTGGCGTCCTGCGCGACGATACGACGAAGCAAAACGAACCGAGTTTGGAGCAATCCCATGGCTGTGCAGAAATCCCGTGTCACCCCGTCCCGCCGCGGCATGCGTCGTGCGCATGACGCCCTGAGCGCCAAGCAGCTGTCGACCGACCCGACCACCGGCGAAGTGCACCTGCGTCACCACATCACTGCCGATGGTTTCTACCGCGGCAAGAAGGTCATCCAGACCAAGACCTCGGCCGTCGAAGAAGATTGATGTGCCGGGAAGGCCGCTGCCTCCGGGCAGCGGCCTTTGCCTTCTTTCCCGGGTGTGCCGGTGATCGGCGGCCCGCGCAACAGGAAACATGATGAGCAAGCGGATCTATTCGAGGATCGCGGGCACCGGTAGCTATTTGCCGGAAAAAGTCCTGACCAACGCCGACCTGGAAAAAATGGTCGAAACCTCGGATGAGTGGATCCAGTCGCGCACCGGAATTCGTGAACGGCACATCGCGGCCGAAGGCGAAACCACCAGCGACCTTGGCTACAACGCCGCCCTGCGCGCGCTTGAAGCCGCAGGCATCGACGCCTCGCAGCTCGACATGATCGTGGTCGGCACGACCACCCCTGATCTCATTTTCCCGTCCACCGCGTGCCTGATCCAGGCCAAGCTCGGTGTTGCGGGGTGCCCTGCCTTTGACGTCAACGCAGCCTGCTCCGGCTTCGTGTTCGCGCTGGGCGTGGCCGACAAATTCATCCGTTCCGGTGACTGCAAGCATGTGCTGGTGATCGGCACCGAAACGCTGACCCGCATGGTCGACTGGAACGATCGCACCACCTGCGTGCTGTTCGGCGATGGCGCTGGCGCCGTCGTGCTCAAGGCCGACGAAGAGACCGGCATCCTCAGTACCCACCTGCATGCCGATGGCAGCAAGAAGGAGCTGCTGTGGAACCCGGTCGGTGTCTCGACCGGCTTCAAGGACGGCGCCAATGGCGGCGGCACCATCAACATGAAGGGCAACGACGTGTTCAAGTACGCCGTCAAGGCGCTGGACTCGGTCGTGGACGAGACCCTGGCCGCCAACGGCCTGGACAAGTCCGACCTGGACTGGCTGATTCCGCACCAGGCCAACCTGCGCATCATCGAAGCCACCGCCAAGCGCCTGGACATGTCGATGGACCAGGTCGTGGTGACCGTCGACAAGCACGGCAATACCTCGTCCGGCTCGGTGCCGCTGGCGCTGGACGCCGCCGTGCGTTCGGGCAAGGTCGAGCGCGGCCAGCTGCTGCTGCTGGAAGCCTTCGGCGGCGGCTTCACGTGGGGTTCGGCTCTGCTGCGCTATTGATAGTGCAAGTTACGACAACGTGAAGCTTTGTCGTTGCGGCCCCTCTGGGGCCGTAACGCGTTTAAGGAGGACCTGTCATGGTTGAGCCCATCGTCATCGAAGGGCAACGTGCCTGGCTGAAGCAGTACGGCAAGGGAAGCCGGGCGCTGGCCCTTGGCCTGCTCAATTTCGTTGCCCGTCGTTTTCATCTGGACGCCCTGCGCCCGCCGCCGCACCGTGGCGGTGATGCCGCACGCGAAACCGAAGCCCGTCGCCTTGCAGAACTGCAGGCGCAGGGCGTGAACGTGCCCGATGTGCTGGGCACCGGGCATGCCGCGCTGGTGATCGGCGACAACGGCAGTTCGTTCAATACCTGCCTGCGCGAAGCCGACGAGGCAGGCCGCGACCGCCTGGTGATGGCGGCGATGCTGGCCATTGCCGCAGCGCATGAGCGCGGCGCCTATTTCGGCCAGCCGTTGCCACGCAATCTCACCTGGGATGGCGAGAAGGTCGGTTTCATCGACTTCGAGGAAGATCCGCTGGAAGTGATGGATCTGTCCGAAGCGCAGGCCCGCGACTGGCTGATGTTCGGCTATGGCGTGGCCAAGTACTATGCCGACCGCCCCGAGCACCTGCAGGCGATGATGGCCGAGGCGATGGGCGATGCCCAGGCGCCGGTGCGCGAGCACGTGCACGCGGTCAGTGGCCGCCTGCGCAGCCTGGCCCGGGTCTGCATGAAGCTGGGCCGCTCAGCGCGCGCGCTGGCCCATTCGATCTTCATCGCCCATGGCGCCAGCACCGCGGGCGTGCTGATGCTGGTCGGCCTGTGCGTGGATTTCCTCGCCGACGGCGATCTGGACGTCCTGCAGTTGTTCTGCTGATCAACGGCTGGGGCCGGATCCCTTTTCCCATGGAGAGGGATCCGACCCCGGATCTCCAGCGCGTTGCGACAGCCCTTCACCATACGCGTGCATACGCGCACGTACAGACGACACGGCATGTTCCCCCTTATCATGGCCCGCTTCGATTGCAACAAGCGGATGACCGCGTGACCGTATCCACCCTCGCTTTTGTCTTCCCCGGCCAGGGCTCGCAGTCTGTGGGCATGGTGGCCGAGCTGGCTGAACTGCACCCGCAGGTGCGTGACGCCTTCACCGAGGCATCCGATGGTGCCGGCGTCGACCTGTGGGCGCTGTCCCAGGGCGGCCCGGAGGAAATGCTCAACCGCACCGAATACACCCAGCCGGCCCTGCTGGCCGCAAGCATCGGCGTGTGGCGCGCCTGGAACGCCGTGGGCGGTCCGCGCCCGTCGGTGCTGGCCGGCCACAGCCTGGGCGAATACACCGCCCTGGTTGCCGCTGGCGCGCTGAGCCTGCATGACGGTGCGCACCTGGTGCGCCTGCGCGGCCAGCTGATGCAGGAAGCTGCACCGGCCGGTGTCGGCGCCATGGCCGCCGTGCTCGGCGCCGAAGACCAGCTGGTGCTGGACGTCTGCGCTGAAGCGGCAGGCAGCCAGGTGGTGGTGCCGGCCAACTTCAATTCGCCGGGCCAGATCGTGATTGGTGGCGACGCCGACGCGGTCGACCGTGCGCTGGCGCTGCTGGCCGAGAAGGGCGTGCGCAAGGCGGTCAAGCTGGCCGTGAGCGTGCCCTCGCACACCCCGTTGATGCGCGAAGCCGCCAACCGCCTGGCCGAAGTGATGGCCGGCCTGGCCTGGCAGGCGCCGCAGCTGCCGGTGGTGCAGAACGTCGACGCCAAGGTGCATGACGGCATCGACGCGATCCGTACTGCGCTGGTCCAGCAGCTGTACCAGCCGGTGCAGTGGACCGGGTGCGTGCAGGCGCTGGCTGGCCGTGGCGTCACCCAGATCGCCGAGTGCGGCCCGGGCAAGGTGCTGACCGGCCTGGTCAAGCGCATCGACAAGACCATCGACGGCCGTTCGCTGGCCACGCCGGGCGACTTCGAAGCCGCCCGCGAGGCATGGTCGGCCTGATCCCCCTTGTTCCTGCCGAGCGTACCGGTGGCCGCTGCAAGCGGTACGGGTACGGCGGCCGTCCCAGCCTGAGGAAAACATCATGAGCAAGCCCCTGCAGGGTGAAATCGCACTGGTCACCGGCGCCAGCCGTGGCATTGGTGCCGCCATCGCCGATCTGCTGGCCGCCCAGGGCGCCACCGTCATCGGCACCGCCACCACCGAATCCGGCGCTGCCGCAATCGGTGAGCGCCTGGCCGCCCACGGCGGTCACGGCCGCGCGCTGAACGTCACCGACGCCGCTGCGCTGGACAGCGTGCTGGACGGCATCGCCAAGGAATTCGGCCCGATCTCGATCCTGGTCAACAACGCCGGCATCACCCGCGACAACCTGCTGATGCGCATGAAGGACGAGGACTGGGCGTCGATCATCGACACCAACCTGACCAGCGTGTTCCGCACCAGCAAGGCGGTGATGCGCGGCATGATGAAGGCGCGCAAGGGCCGCATCATCAACATCGCATCGGTGGTGGGCGTGACCGGCAATGCCGGCCAGGCCAACTACGCGGCCGCCAAGGCCGGCATCATCGGCTTCAGCAAGTCGCTGGCCAAGGAAATCGGTTCGCGCGGTGTCACCGTCAATGTTGTCGCACCTGGCTTCATCGACACCGACATGACCAAGGCGTTGCCGGAAGAAGCGCGTACCGCGCTGATCAACGACATCGCCCTCGAACGCCTGGGTTCGCCGGAAGACATCGCCCATGCGGTGGCCTTCCTGGCCGGCCCGGCTGCCGGTTACATCACCGGCGAAACCCTCCATGTGAACGGTGGCATGTACATGCCGTAAGCAAGGGGCGCAGGGATTGCGCCGCAAGTGGTTGATCTGCTGAGGTTTTTGCTGCGATGCAAGGCCGCGCCGGTTTCCACTACACTATCCCACGGCCATCGCCTTTGATGGCGACCACTTTTGAACCACAACTCCATCTGGAGCGAGATCCCATGAGCACCATCGAAGAACGCGTCAAGAAAATCGTCGTCGAACAGCTTGGCGTCAAGGAAGAAGAAGTCACCAACAGCGCATCGTTCGTCGATGACCTGGGCGCTGACTCGCTGGACACCGTCGAGCTGGTGATGGCCCTGGAAGAAGAATTCGAGTGCGAGATCCCGGACGAAGAAGCCGAGAAGATCAGCACCGTGCAGGCCGCCATCGACTACATCAAGGCCCACGTCAAGGCCTGATGTCAGACGGCAGTGCGCGCGCGGGTTCACGCTCGCCGCGCACCGCACCCCATGGGGCCGCTGTTGCGGCCCCGTGTGTTTGAGCATCACACCGAAGCAAACCGAGTTGCCCGTTGAAATCATCCGGGCCAGGAGAATCAGCAATGAAGCGTCGCGTCGTCGTAACCGGCCTGGGTATCGTCTCGCCGTTGGGCAATGATCTGGCCAGCAGCTGGGAAGGCATCACCCATGGTCGTTCGGGCATCGGTCCGCTGACCAACGTTTCTGATGCCTACCTGGATCGGTTCACCACCAAGATTGCAGGTGAGGTCAAGGGATTTGACATCACTGCCGACAATGAACTGTTCGGCAAATTCCGGGTCAGCGGCAAGGATGCCAAGAAGATGGACCCGTTCATCCATTACGGCCTCGGTGCCTCGTTCATGGCCCTGCACGACTCGGGCCTGGAGATCACCGACGCCAATGCCGAGCGCATCGGCGCCATCGTCGGCGCCGGCATCGGCGGCCTGCTCGGCATCGAAGAGCAGACCATCGAGTTCCATGAGGGCAAGAAGATCTCGCCCTTCTACGTGCCCAAGACCATCATCAACATGCTGCCGGGCCAGCTGAGCATCATCACCGGCCTGAAGGGCCCGTCGTTCTCGGCGGTGTCGGCGTGCGCGACCTCGAACCATTCGATCGGTACCGCGATGCGCATGATCCAGTACGGCGATGCCGACGTGATGGTGGTCGGCGGTGCCGAGCGTGGCTCGTCGCCGACCGCACTGGGCGGCTTCTGCGCGATGAAGGCCATGAGCACCCGCAACGATGCGCCGGAACAGGCCTCGCGCCCGTGGGACAAGGATCGTGACGGCTTCGTGCTGGGCGACGGTGCCGGCATCCTGATCCTGGAAGAGTACGAGCACGCCAAGGCGCGTGGCGCGAAGATCTACTGCGAACTGGCCGGCTTCGGCGCCAGCTCTGACGCGTACCACATGACCGCACCGAGCGAGAACGGCGAAGGCGCCGCGCGCTGCATGGCCATGGCCATGAAGGACGCCGGCGTGACCCCGGAACAGGTCGGTTACCTCAACGCGCACGGCACCTCCACGCCGCTGGGCGACCTGGGCGAGACCATGGCGATGAAGACCGCCTTCGGCGACCACGCCTACAAGATGATGGTCAGCTCCACCAAGTCGATGACCGGCCACCTGCTGGGCGCTGCCGGCGGCGTGGAAGCGATCTTCTCGGTGATGGCGCTGCAGGACAACGTCATTCCGCCGACCATCAACCTGCAGCAGCCGGGCGAAGGCTGCGACCTGGACTACGTGCCCAACGAAGCGCGCCAGGCCAAGGTCGACGTGGTGATGTCCAATGGTTTCGGCTTCGGCGGCACCAACGGCACGCTGATCTTCAAGCGCGTCTGACCGGTGCGGTAGGTTGTAGAGTCGACTGTTGGTCGACTGCTCTTCGCGGGAAGCCAAATCCCCGCGCTGCGCGCGCTAGTCGACTGACAGTCGACTCTACCGTTCGGCGTCCGGAGAATCGGATCAACGCCGTGCACCACGGAGCCGCCGCAAGGCGGCTTCCGTGCATCTGAACCCCCGAACTGGCTGCCATGACCCACGCACCATTGATCCACCCGCTGCCGCACCCGATCGATCTGCTGGCCCTGCAGCAGCATGACCCGGCGCGCTTCCCGCTGCTGATGGAATCCACCGCCTCGGGCACCGCCCAGGGCCGCTGGAGCCTGCTGCTGGCCGCGCAGGGCGATGGCCTGCGGCTGGATGCCGATGGCCAGGTGCGCGACCAGCACGACGCGGTACACACTGGCAGCTTCCTGCAGGTGCTGGATCGCGCCTGGCAGCACGAACGCCTGCCGCACGACGGCAGCCACAGCCTGCCGTTCCGCGGCGGCTGGGCGTTGATGCTGGATTACGAAGTGGCCAGCCAGATCGAACCGGTGCTGCCGGCGCGTGCACGCGCGGACGGCCGCCCGACCGCGCTGGCACTGCGCTGCCCGGCCGCGGTGCTGCACGACCATCACAACGATGCCAGCTTCGTCATCGCCGAAGCCGGCGAGCAGGCGTTGCTGGATGCGCTGGTGGCACTTGCCTCGGCCGCGCTGCCCGAAGCCGGGCAGGGCTGGCAGCCGCCGCAGTCGGTGGGCGAGGATGCGCCGCAGCGCTTCACCGACGGCGTGCGCCGGGTGATCGAGTATCTGCGTGCCGGCGATGTGTTCCAGGTGAACCTGTCGCGGCGCTGGAGCGCCCAGTTCGCTGCGCCGGTCAGCCCGCAGGCGCTGTACGCGCAGCTGCGCCGTGCCAACCCAGCACCGTTCGCCGGCCTGTTCAGCGCGCACGGCCGCCATGTGGTCAGTTCCTCGCCGGAGCGGCTGGTGTCGGTGCACGCCGGCCACGCGCAGACCCGTCCGATTGCCGGCACGCGTCCGCGCTTCGAGGGGGACGATGATGCCGCGCGCATCCAGGAGCTGGTCGGCCACCCCAAGGAGCGTGCCGAGCACGTGATGCTGATCGACCTGGAGCGCAACGACCTGGGCCGCATCTGCCTGCCCGGCACCGTGGTGGTCGATGAGTTGATGACGGTGGAAAGCTACGCGCACGTGCACCACATCGTCAGCAACGTCAGCGGCCACCTGCGCCCCGAGGTCACCCCGGGCGAGGTGATCGCCGCCACCTTCCCCGGCGGCACCATCACCGGCTGCCCCAAGGTGCGCTGCATGCAGATCATCAGCGAACTGGAGCAGGTGCCGCGTGGTGCCTACACCGGCGCGTTCGGCTGGCTGAACCGCGATGGCGACCTGGACCTGAACATCCTGATCCGCACCGCCGAAGTGGATGGCCACGAGGTGAGCTTCCGCACCGGCGCCGGCATCGTGGTTGATTCGGACCCGGACAAGGAACTGGACGAGACCCGCGCCAAGGCCCGCGGCCTGCTGCGCGCGCTCGGCCAGCAGGGCTGACGCGGCCGGTTCGGCTTCGGTGGGTGCCGACCTTGGTCGGCACGGATGCCGCCATGGCCGTTCATCCACGCATGGCGTGGATCTACTGATCGCCGCGCCATGCATGGATTGTGGTGGGTGCCGACCTTGGCCGGCACGGGCACATGCCCCCGGTCATGACCCCAATCCACCGGCAAGGTATCCTGCACGACGGAATCGAGTTCAGAGGTAGTCCATGGCGGGAGCCAAGCGCGGGTGTCTGTTCGTGGTAACGCTGGTGGTGGTGCTGGCCGCCGTCGTGGCCGGCGCGGGCGCGTGGTTCTTCTACCAGCAGACCCGGTTCGCCGATGCCCCGATCACCCCGTCCGCCGAGAGCATGGTGATCGCCAGTGGCGATGGCATGAACAGCGTGCTGCGCAAGCTGCGCGATGCCGGTGTGGACGAGGGCCAGGACACCCAGTGGCAGCTGTTGGCGCGCCAGCTCGATGCGGCCGGCAAGCTGAAGGTGGGCGAGTACGCGCTCAGTGGCGACCTGACCCCGCGCGAGCTGCTGCTGCGCATGCGCGCCGGCAAGGTGCTGCAGCACCGCGTCACCATCATCGAAGGCTGGAACATCCGCCAGCTGCGTGCCGCGCTCAAGCGCGCCGAGCCGCTGCTGCACACCACCGACAACCTGGATGATGCCGCGTTGATGCAGCGTCTCGGATTCGGTGGTCAGCATCCGGAAGGCCGCTTCCTGCCGGAGACTTACGTCTACCAGCGCGGCGACAGCGATCTGGACGTGCTCAAGCGCGCCCACGCCGCGATGGAAAAGGCGCTCGATGAAGCCTGGGAGAGCCGCGCGCCGGACCTGCCGATCAACACGCCCTACGAACTGCTGACGATGGCGTCGATCATCGAGAAGGAAACCGCGCTGGCCAGCGAGCGTCCGCAGATTGCCGGCGTGTTCATGCGCCGCCTGAAGATCGGCATGCGCCTGCAGACCGACCCGACCGTGATCTACGGCATCGGTGCCGCGTATGACGGCAACATCCGCCGCCGCGACCTGACCACCGATACGCCCTACAACACCTATACCCGTGCCGGCCTGACCCCGACCCCGATCGCCATGCCCAGCCGCGATGCGCTGATGGCGGCCGCACAGCCGGCACCGGGCGACGCGCTGTACTTCGTCGCCGTGGGCGATGGCAGTGGCGCGCACGTGTTCTCGCCCAGCCTGGACCAGCACAACGCCGCAGTGGCCCGCTACCTGCAGCAGCTGCGCCAGCAACGTACCAAGGAGACCCCGGCGCAATGAGTCCCGCGCTGCTTCGCCACCCGCGTTTCGTCAGCCTGGAAGGCGGCGAGGGCGCGGGCAAGACCACCGCCATCAATGCCATCCGTGACTGCCTGCGCAGCCATGGCCACGAGGTGGTACTGACCCGCGAGCCGGGCGGTACGCCGCTGGCCGAGCGCATCCGCGGCCTGGTCTTGAAGCCCGATGCCGAGATCGCTGCGGAGCCGCTCAGCGCCGAAGCCGAACTGTTGTTGGTGTTCGCCGCACGCGCGCAGCATGTGCGCCAGGTGATCCAGCCGGCGCTGCAGCGCGGCGCCTATGTGCTGAGCGATCGCTTCACCGATTCCAGCTATGCCTACCAGGGCGGTGGCCGCGGGCTCGATCCGCAGTGGATTGCCGATCTGGAACGTCGCGCGGTGGGCCTGCTGCCGGGCCTGACCCTGCTGCTGGACGTGGACGTGGCAGTGGGCCGTGCACGCGCCAATGGCCGTGACCTGTGGCCGGACCGCATCGAGAGCGAACAGGACGATTTCTTCCAGCGCGTGCGCGAAGTGTTTCGCAGCCGCGCGCAGCAGGACCCGCAGCGCTTCGCGCTGATCGACGCCGGCCAGGTACAGGCGCGCGTGGCGGCGGATGTGGTCGCGCGTGTCGAGCGCTGGCTGCAGGACGGGGAGGGCGCATGAGCACGTTTTCGCCGTGGCAGCAGCGCGCGTTCGATCAGACGGTTGCCGCGCTCGATGCTGATCGGCTCGGTCATGGCCTGCTGATCTGCGGCCCGGCGGGGCTGGGCAAGCGCGAGGTGGCGTTGGCCTTGGCCGACCACGTGCTGGCGCGCGGTGATGCCGCGCATGCCACGCGCACGCGCCAGCTGATCGCCGCCGGCACCCATCCGGATCTGCAGCTGGTCAGCTTCATTCCGAACAAGAGCGGCGACAAGCTGCGCACCGAGATCGTCATCGAGCAGGTGCGTGAGATCACCGACAAGCTGGCGCTGACCCCGCAGTACGGCGTGGCGCAGGTGGTGATCGTGGACCCGGCCGATGCGATCAACCGCTCGGCGGCCAACGCGCTGCTGAAGACGCTGGAAGAGCCGCAGCCCGGCCGCTACCTGTGGCTGATCAGCAGCGACCCGGCGCGCCTGCCGCAGACCATCCGCAGCCGTTGCCAGCGCCTGGAATTCAAGTTGCCGCCGCAGCACGAAGCGATGGCCTGGTTGCAGCAGCAGGGCCACAGCGAAGCATCGGCGCGCGAAGCGCTGGACGCCGCGCGCGGCCATCCCGGCCAGGCCGACAACTGGCTGCGTGAAGATGGCCTGAGCCTGCGCCGCGAAGTAGGGCGCGAGCTTGAACAGCTGGCCGCCGGCAAATCCGGTGCGGTGGAGCTGGCGCAGAAGTGGTGTGGCGATGACAACGCGGCGTTGCGCCTGCGCTTTGCCGCCGACCTGGCGCTGGCCCAGGCCAGCACCGATGCCTTGACCACGCCGGAGCGATTGCACAAGCTTGCAGCCTGGTTCGATGCGGCCAACCGCACCCGCGACCTGCTACGCACCACGGTGCGTGCAGACCTTGCCGTGGTCGAGTTGCTGCTGGCCTGGAACAAGGTGAACGAGCGGCCTGCCGCAAGGGGAAATCGATGAGTGCCAGCAACGCCCGCCAGGGCATCCTGTCCCTGGCCGTGAAGGACAAAGCCGCGCTGTACAGCGCGTACATGCCGTTCGTGAAGAATGGCGGCATCTTCGTGCCCACGCCCAAGCGCTACTTCCTGGGCGACGAGGTGTTCCTGCTGCTGACGCTGCCCGATTCCAGCGAGCGCCTGCCGGTGGCCGGCAAGGTGATCTGGGTGACCCCGGCGGGCGCGCAGGGCAACCGCACCGCCGGCATCGGCGTGCAGCTGGCCGACGGTGCCGAAGGCGAGGGCGTGCGCCACAAGATCGAGACCCTGCTGGCCGGCCTGACCGGCTCGGACAAGCCGACCCATACGATGTGAGGCAGCGCCGGGCGGTTCTGTAGAGTTGAGCCATGCTCGACTGCCGTTGCCCGAAGACACCCGTGAACACGAATGTGAAAAACGGTTGACGGCCTCTGAAAAGCCCCTATAATGAGCGGCTCAGCAACACACCGGGCGGTTAGCTCAGCGGTAGAGCATTGCCTTCACACGGCAAGGGTCACAGGTTCGATCCCTGTACCGCCCACCAAATAGAACCCTGATTTTTCAGGTGTTATGAAGAAGCCGGCCTTGAGTCGGCTTTTTCGTAACTGCGTGGTAACAGCATTATTTCCTGCACCGGAGGGCGTAATGACCAAAGCTGAAGTTCGTCGTCATTTCCCTGCATTGCTCGCCGCCTGGCGCGTCCTCACTGAAGTGCGTGAGTTGGATGAGCAGAAGCTCCGATTCTCCGAATTCTATTCTTGGCTGCGTTCGGCGCATCCGGACGCGGTCAGGTTCCGGTCTGTGAGGGGCCATCGTGACGACCTTGAGCAGTGGTTTGACGAGGCAACTCACCAAAGCTGGCGAAACTAGGCGCCCTGGCCGGGGCGTAACTGCCAGATCCAGATCTCTGGGGTATGCCGGGTTGGGCTGCCAAGCAGAGTTCGGCCGGAACTTGCGACGGGCGTCACATTCTTGATTGAATGCACTGCGCAATGACGCGCTTTGCAAGGATGGGAGGTGGTAATGGCTATTTACATGATTGGCCATGACCTCAATAAGGCCGGTAAGAACTACGAAGGATTGATTGCCAAAGTTTAGCAACTGAGCCTTCTCTGATGGCATTACCTGGATTCCACTTGGTTAATCTCCAGTAGTAGCAGTTCGATAGATATACGAGATGCACTTCGTCCGTATCTGGACGCGGACGATGAACTACTGGTCGCCGCTCTCGCCAAGGGCGATGCGGCGCGGGTCGGTTTCAATACGGAAGCCTAAAGCTGGCTGAAAAGCCAGCTTTAAATGCGGATGTGCCGCCCCCTGGGTTCAACCCCGGGGGTGCTTATGTCTACAGGCGTTTTCGAGCCACGCAAAGCGAGACGCTACGGACCATGTCTTAGAAGTGCGAGCAGGTCGGCACCCTGCATGGCCTCCCGCGTGGATAGGCTGTGGAATATTTCACCACCGCCGTAAAGACTGAATTTCTCAGGCCATCCTTCGCTGCGCGACGATCTCGGCTCAGTCGCTACAAGCGAGCGACACCTCAGACAGATGCGCGCCAGTGGTTCATTCACTGACGCGCATGAGTATCAGATCGTCGCAGTGGTTCCGCGAGCGACGCGCGCGCCCTCAATGACCCGTTCAAGCTCGATGAGCACCCTTCTTGGCAGCTTCGTATCGGCCAACGCCATTGCGGGATCTGAGACCAAGCGGTTCGCGTCGCCAATCATTGCACGGCAAGCCTGCTCGAAATAGGCTTTACCCGTGCCATTGAAGCGTGAGTACAGCTGGGCGTATATCCCAGTGTACAAATCCACTTGGCGGTAGCGATGGACGTCATTTGGGGTGCTTCGCAGGAGTTTGTTCGCCTCTGCGAACAACTTCTGTGCGTCGACTATGTCAGGGACTTCCAGCGCGCGCATCAAATTGAGCCTCGCTTGCTGTGTGTCGATATGCGCCGTGTGATAGCCATTCTTGCGTTCCGCAAACGAGTACGCCTGCTTAAAGAACTTCTGTGCGGTGTCATAGTCCTTATAGGTTAGCTGCGTCATGCCATACTGAAGCCAAAAGTGTGGATCCTTGCCCAGCCACTGCACCTGTCGTTTGACGCTGTCGTAGTACCTTACGAGATTTGTCTTCCGCTGCTTCTCTGGCAACATTCGCTCGATCACCGAGAAGCGTAGGAGACTCTTTTGAATTTCCTTCTTCTCTTTCAGCTCACCCCAGCCATCGCCGATCTTTGACACAATTCGCAACAGTTGATCCACAACATACGTTGGGTTGAACTGATGTGAGATTAGCGCCAGGGCGAACGGGCTGGATTTCGTTCTGATCTGATTTCCGCTCAGTACAAACATCTGCTGGAACGCAGGGTCGTTCCGCAATTCGGACGAATAAATTTCGTCATTCATTGCGATGTCGGCAACCAGGCTGGACGTAAGTTGCAGGTCCAAGAATGAAAGAAGTGCAATGGAGAAGATCGTGTCCTTTTTCTTCGAGTCAGCAAGTAGGTGTGACACCAGTCCTCTGACTCGCTCGACAATCTGAGGGGCGTTGAGCACGCCAAGAAGCGCGAGCGAGAACTGACGCTTGTGGTCATTGGCGACAACTGAAAATTTTTCTCCGGGGCTTCTTCCGGCCTTCTCGCCCCAAAATCCTGCGTTCTCAAAAATTTCAATTAACCTGTCGACTTCACTTGTCTCGAGATCGTCAACAGAGAATTCGGCAAGTTTTATCGAATGATTGCTAAAAAGCGATCTGTTCCGTTCGTGGGTGGAAGTTCTTGCGGCAAGAAGCAGAGTGATGTTCGACGGATCGATCGCTGCAAAGCTCTTGATCAATTCCAAGTTCAAATCGTAGGAGTCTACGATGACGAAAACCTTAGCACCCGCCCTCGTGAGCTTCTCCAAGTCATCATGCTGGTGTGGGTTTGCTTCACTTGCGACGTACACGGCGTGACCTTCGAGTGCCAGCGACGACCTCAGCATTCGGAGAAATAGACTCTTTCCATTGCCGAATTCGCCTGTAACTACGATGTGCGCTCCGGATTTCACCATTTCTTTGGCTTGATACATTGCAGAGCGATGAACCAGAATCGGAGCGCCACGATCTCCCGTAAGCGCGCCATCCAGAAGATCATCGCTGATCTGGCCAAACAAGAAGAGGTTTGATACGTCGCTGTCGCGAATCTGCGGGGCTGACTGATCAATCGAATATGGCCATAGGCTCGCAAGAGGCTCACTCTCTGTGCTCTCTCCCGCGGGCAGCGGGGAGCCGATGAGGTCGCCCAAGCCGTCTGCGCCGATGTCGAATGGAATGCCAAACTTTGAGAACGTGAACTCTTGGCGAGAATCCATCGGGCTGCGCGTTATAAAGTAAGTCTTTGCTCGAAGTTCAGGGCTCTGATTGAGTATTTTTTGGATATCAATGTCGTAAAGCGAATAGCCGACAAAGACTATTGCAGTCGCGAACTCGAGGTCCTTCTTGAAAACGTAGTTCCAGCGTGATTCGTTGAACCCGGCAGGCGACAAGTAGGATGACGTCGAGAGCTTGAATTCGCGCTCCAGTGTGTCGGCGGTGAGATTGTTTAGTGAGCCATTGATGTGCACGCAAACGTTAGATAACGCCTGAAAGTTTGCGGGCGGCTGGGAGATGTCGACTGGGATGATGGACTTCCCATTGGCCTGTGCGGATCTTTCAATGCACAGGTCGTAGTTGGTGGTGTAGATGCGCCGCCAGGGCGCGCTCGCGATGTTGCTGTGGTGGGGGTGCCAAGTGTCGACAGAGAAGGTCTTGTGCAGAAGCGCTATCAGGCCTGAAGGACTGTGGTTTTTGAGATAGAAGTCCGCCGCGAATCGCAAATCCTCGTAGGCTTCGAAGCCGCCCGCTTTGCCAATCAAGCCGGCGAGCCGAGATGCGGTAGGCAAGTCATCTTTGATTGCAGCGGCATCGGCCGAAAAACCGGAGCCGACGAAAAGTACGGCGCCGCCTGCTTGAATCTTACGTTTCAGTTCATCCAATTGCTCATTGCTCATCTTGGTCATCCTTGCGATCAGGAGCACGCTCTTGCCGGAGATCGGCACGATTCCCTCCTATTTAACACGATTTCCGAATGACTGCTGTAAGGGGTTTCCCTACGCCGCTCTAGGCAATGAATCAAAAATGCTTGACGCAGGTGTTATCCGTTCACTACGGTGACATTGGCGGTGTTGCGTTGTCCTGCTCATTGCTATGGAAAGCAGGCGGGCACCCGGTCACCGGCGCGAGGTGTGCGGATCCGCAGAACGCCGGCCCGGGCTGCAGGTGTTGTTTGGGACCCCGCCTGCTGGCCCCTCTCTCTGATACAGGGCCTCGACTTCCGCACGAAGACGACTGCGGATGGCGTCCGGGAAGAACATGCACGCATAGGCATGAGGGCTCTCGGGGTAGGCCGACACGGCGTCGCCGCCACCGCCGAGAAAGACATTTGGCCGGATGGTGACTTTCGCGGCCTCGCGCTGGATGTGAGCGTCCGCGGCTGCAAGGGCTGCTTCTTTCGGCGGCATGCCGTCGCGGAGTTCGCGGATGTCGTCAGCTAGCTTTTCAATCTGGGCGCGGACCCGCGCCACCTTGGGCAAGTAGTCGGTCATGATTAATCCCTTACTGGCTAAGGCCCCAATCGGCCATGGTCTGTTGGAGATGCTGTGAGGCGGCCTGGTAAGCCCCTGCGTCGCCGGACGAAGTGCTGAGTTCGTCGTATGCGGCGGCTACTACGGCGTCCACCGCATCGATCGCAGCCATCCAGTGTTTCAACTTGGCCAGCGTCTCGTGGCGATGTCCGTCCAGGGTTTTGCCACCGAGGCTTGTCGGCCTGCCGACGCCCACCTCGAACTGTCTGCCGCTGAAGCTCTTAGATGCGGTCTCCATCTCTTGGCGAATAAACTTTCGCTGATCGTTGAGCTCCTTGCGCCGCTCGCTCAGCGCGCGGCGCGCGGCAAAGTAGAGGTCATTGCGAATTCGCAGGTGCTCCAGCTTCAGCAGGGAGGAAGGGACGAACGGAGATGTACCACTCACGGGGTGCTCCGGGGTTGAGGGAAAACGCTGGAAGACGCTCGGGCCTGGCTGCCAAGGCGTGCTGGAACGCGGGTAGGGTGCGCAACGCATCGGCCAGGAGCTCGGCAGGAGGGATGCCGGCAACATTGGCCGCGTCGTTCATGGCGTCGCAAACCACCTGGGGTAGATCGAGCTCGATTTTCGGCATGGCGGCAAGGCTCTGAGGCAGCGTCTATTGAACGCTGGCCGCCGCTGCACGGCCGGGCTGGAATGCGCAGGAGCGCGCACTTGCTGGCGGCGAATTGGGGAAACGGGAGCTGAGCATTGAGTCCGCCGGCCTGAGGCGGGAATTGCACAAGGCGCGCAGGCGTGAATCATCCGTTTTCCTCGGGGAAACCCACGTTTTCTGCGGACCTGTGGTGGAGCACCCTTTAGGCCGAAATACTGTCTTTTACCGGGGTCCGAATTCCCCCCGGTTGCTGTGGACAACGGCAGGGGCCCCCGCCCGCAATTTTTCAGCAAGTTATCCACAGGTTTGTCCGTGGCGGTGCGTGATCGCTGCCACATATATTCGCCCCGACCATTCCGGTCATAAGGAGAACGATATGACGGGACATCCTCAGCAGTTCGTGATCTACAAGGACAAGGCCGGTGAGTTCCGCTGGCAGCTCTACGCGCAGAACAGCAAACTCATTGCCGATAGCGGCGAGGGTTACAAGAACCGAAGTGATTGCATCCACGGCGCCAGATTAGTTAGCTCGATCGCAGCTGGCGCGTTGATGTGGGACCGGTCAACTCAACAATGGGTTGAGTAGTTGATGCAGGGGCGGCGCAGTTGTGCGCCGCCCCTTTGTCTCAGTTATAGGGTTAAGTCCGTGGCCTGCCCTGCGCCAGCCCAATGGCGTCAAGCGCGCTTCGTTGTGCGGGAGACACGCTTGAGGCCAATGCTTACCGAACACCGCCGATGGCAGCGCCTCTCCCACCCACTTACAGCGATTGCGCAGCTGGGCATCGATCGGGAGGTAACGGCCGCGCAGAGCAACGTGCGGCGGCCGGCCGGCGCGCGGCTGCGAGCCTATCAAGAGCGTCTCTGCCTATGCTCTAGCTCGCAAGTGCAGCGAGCTGCGGTAGGAAGGGGGCAACCGCGGTTCCTATGATCTGCATGTGATCTGATACGGTCGAGACAAACCTAACGTATGCCTCGTGGAAGCCCTTCTTGTTCCCAGCCAAGCGCATTTCCTCAACTGCCTGAGTCAGTCGTTGGATGGTGACTTGATCGGCCGCAGAGGTCGAAATTGCCTCCAGAAGCTCTGTGAACAAGGCGGACTCATTGTGTACCGACGTGGCTGTCTGGGTCGTTCCTGGGCTTCCGTTTGCGACGTTCTGCACAGTTCCGTAGATGTTCGTATGGAAAATCTGCTGTACTCGGTCTTGCGCGATAGGTTCAGAGTTCGGCGGCGCCTCCCCCGCTTCTGGCGCAGCCGCTTCTATGTCGATAGCAAAATTTAGGACCTTTGTACGAACCGTGTCTAGAACACCCACAATCGCTGCGACCGGAATGACCTTCCACGCCTCCATGCAGTTCATGCCGTCATAAATTTCTTGTCCAAAATGTGCCACAAGGTCAGGGTTCCAAGGCTCCTGCAGGGTGCCCCCACTTGCGTTGCTCACAAGGCTCTCAAGCGCAGCGATTCCACTTTGAATGTATGTGTGGCTGAGCATCGCTTGGAAATCGCTTGGCAAGCAAGACAAGGGGATGTTTGCGTTTCTAAGGCCTGACTGAAAAGGTCCAGAAAAATGACCTTTAGAGATGACATTCGCAATCCGATAGGGAGGGAGTTCGTCCTTGGAGTTGTAACCGTCGAGTTCGTTTGCAACCCAGGATCTCAACTCTTCATTCCGAAGCCGCGCAGCCAGTAGTGTGCATTTGCGTAGCAAGTCCGAGAGTGGGATCGAAGAGTCGACTGCTGCCTGCTGGATATCTCGGAGAAGTGACATAGCGTTTTTCGGCTGCTCTGGGGCTGTGTTGTTAGACGTATCCTAGAGCAGAGGTGCGTCCCCATGTAAATCGGATGTGTAGTCGATTAGCCTCTCAGCGGAAGCTCTCGCCGGATTCGATCCACGCAAGCAGGTCGCCCAAGTAGTACCAAGGCGTTTTGGCGGGCTGGAAGAAGCGTGGACCCTTTCCCTCCAGTCGCCACCGTCGAAGGCGGCTAACAGGGCAGGGGATCAGCGTTGCCGCGGTCTGTTCGTTTATCCGACCATCGATCGTCACGTAGTGACCTGTCGCCTCCAAGCGCTCGCGCACGTCTGTGATCGAAGTCGGGAGACTGCTGCCGTGGGCAGCGCGTGGTTGTTGACCGTGACCCGTCCTGGTCATCACCGGCGAGGAGCGTATCGAGGCCGGAGAGGAACATCTGCTGCCATGACGATGATTGCCGCTCTTCCTGCGCGCCATGCGCTGTCCCGCCACCCCAGGCAGGCGTAGTCTCAGCCCATTGCTGTGCCCATCTACTCTGGAGTGCCACCATGCCGCTCGCCCGCATCGATCTTCGCAAAGGTAAATCCGCCGACTACCTGCAACGCGTCGGTGAAACCATCTACCAGGCCATGCGCGCGGTGGGCGTGCCGGAAAACGATCGCTTCCAGATCTTCCAGGAACACGCGCCCGGCACGTTGATCTACGACCCTGGCTATCTGGGCGTGGACCGCACCGACGACTTCATCTGCATCCAGATCACCTGGAACGAAGGGCGCACACTGGAGCAGAAGAAGGCACTGTATGCCGGCATCGCTGATGGCCTGCACGCGGCGGTGGGCATCCGCCGCGAGGATGTGTTCATCAACCTGGTGGAAGTGAAGAGGGAGAACTGGTCGTTCGGTAACGGGGTTGCGCAGTACGTGAGTTGATGCGCGAAAAGCATCCACGCATGGCGTGGATCTACACCTCGCTGCCGACCTGCTCGCCTTCGGCAGCTGCCGCAGTGCGGGCCGCCTTCACTGCGTCGGCGCTGTTGGGTTGTTCGCACTCGATGCTGGTCACGTAGCCGTCGTGGCTGATGTTGTGCTCGGCGCGCTTGACCAGCCACTGCCCATCCACGCCATCGCGGAAGCCTTGCATCACTACCGTGGCTTCGGCCATGAGCGTCTCGCGGCCGGGCAGGGTGTAGCTGAGTGTCCGCGTCTGCCGGGCTTGTTCCTGATGCTTGGCGCGCGCTGCGGCTTCGGCGGTTTCGCGGTCGGCGTAGGCCATGCGCAGGCGCACGATCGGCTCACCGCTGCCCACCTTCACCTCCTGGCGCTTTGCACCACGTACATCACGGTAGTAGGCGATGGTGGTGCCGGTCTTCTCGCGCGAGGCGATGTTCACCTTGTAGGCACTGCCATCGGCGGGGGTAAGGGTGACGTCGGGAATGCGCTCACCGCTGGCACTGGTGGATTCGCCGCGTTTGACGAACATCAGGCGGCCGCCGCCCGGCTTGGCGATGGCATCGTGCTGCTTGGCCAGGCGCAGCAGCAGGTTCATGTCCGACTCCTGCGATTGCACTGTCAGCGGCAGCGCGATCGACGCCAGCGATCCGCTCACGGCCGCGCTCAGTCCGTGCTCGCCGGCCATGCGCTGGACCATGCCGCCGATCGTCGTGCCCTTCTTCCAGGTGCGCGTCTTCTGCGTCTGCAGATCGTTCTTGCCGCCCTTGCTGGCCTCGAACGGTGCGGCGCGCGCGCGCAGGGTCATGCTGCCCGGGAAGCCGGAAATCTCCACCTCATCGCAGATGTACAGGCCCATGCGCCGTACTTCGCCGTCGTAGCCGATGAAGGCTTCCAGCTCCGCACCTGCCAGCGGCAGCTGGATCGGATTGGACGGATCATGGTCGGCCAGTTGCAGCTCCAGCATGTCCGAGGTGTTGTCGGTCTCGTCGGTGATGCGCAGTGATTTGAAGCGCGACATGATCTTGTCGGTGATGTCCTGGCTGTTGGCCACCACGCGGAAGGCCGGTGCGATGTTCAATCCCACAGGGCCACTCCCTTGCGTTCGCTGGCGGGGCGCTGCACGTCCGGCAGGGTGATCGCGATGCCCGCAGGCAGTACCGCGCCGCGCGCGGCCAGGCCCGGGTTGGCATCGAACACCGCGCGCAGAATGGCCGGTGATTGTTCGCCATAGTGCGCATACGCGATGCGGTCAACGACGTTGCCGTCGCGGGTGTTATACGTTCGTGCCATCGCTGTGCTTCCGCAGGGAGAGGGTGAATTCGTGCCGCTGGATTCCCGCATCGACGGTGAAGCCGGAGGCAGTGGCGTCGATCTTGTCGATGACCCACAGCCCCAGGTTCCCGCCCTTGCCGGTCAGCAGCCGCTGGGGCTTGCCCTGCGCCGCCAGCTTGCGCAGCTGCGAGAGCTCATTGCCGGCACCACGGAATGCATAGTGGATGACGCCGGGCAGCGTCATGCTGGCCTTGCCGGGGCCGGTGTACTGCAGTGCGGCCATCTGCCCGATGCGCTCCTGCGCAGCCCAGCCATATTCGTTGCTCTGCTGGATCTCCTGGAATACGGCGGTGTTGAGGCTGAACTTGAAGCCACCCAGCATCAGCAGCACCGGGGCGTTGCCAGAGTCGTTGCTCTGGAAACCGGACAACAGCTTGTCGATGGATGCGGTTACGAACTCGCGCTTCATGCTTAGTTCCTGTCTGCCAGGCCACCACGGGCAGCAACCGCGTTGCGTCGCTGCAGCTCGTCGGCCGTGCGACGTGCTACCGATTCGCTGGATTCACCGGGTTGCTGGTGGATGGTGATGTTGTTGGTCTGTTGCTGCTGCACGGTGGTGACGCCGCGCGCAGAGGGCGATGGCATATCGGGTGCGGTGCGACCGCGAGCGGCCTCGCTGATGCCGCCCCAACGCTTGCGCGCCCCCGGCGCGTCCAACGTGGCGACGTCGCCGACCAGGCCCACGGCGTCATCCAGGCCACCTCGGCCGCCGGCCCGCATGTTGGTGTACCCCACCATGCCGTTGCCGATCGCTTCCGCACCACCGGCAAGCACCTCCTTCCCGAAGTCCAGGCCCTTGCCGACCAGCGCACTGACCTTGCCAATGCCCCCTTCGACGAACCCCATCAGCTTCACGACATAGGGCATGAGGAAATCCAGCTTCGGGATGAGCCAGTCGAACAGGGATTCGGCACCGGACTTGATCGCCGTCCACATCTTGCTCATTCCGATTCCGATCCCGCTGGCGACGGTCGTGTACACGTTGCCCATCCAGGCGACGTACTGCACCAGGCCGCTGATGAGCTGGATGTTCATTCTCAGGCCTTCCATCAGAACGGTACCGAGGAAGCTGCCGATCTGGGCAACGCGCGACAGTTCGTTGCCGGTGTACTGTGCAGGTGCCAGCATCTTCGACAGCCAGTCCCAGGCCTGGCCGATCAGCCCGCTCATGACTTCCCAGGCGGGGCGCAGCGGTTCTACCGCGCGCATCAGTTCACCCATCGCTGCGGTGCCTGCACCGCTCAGGCCTTCCCAGACGCCGCCCAGGAATGCCTTGATCGGCTCCCAGTACTTGCGCACCAGGATGGCGCCTGCGGTGATCGCTGCGATGGCGATCGTGATCGGACCACCACTGATGGCGGCCACGGCAGTAGCAACCACACGGAAGCCCGATGCCAGGCGCATGGCCATCGGCCCGAAGCGCCCCATCTGGGCAAGCAGGCTGCCACCCCGGAACAGCTGGAAGGCCTTCTGAACGCCCAGGATCGGGCCCTGCAGGAAGGTCCAGGCATAGCGAGCGCCGAGTACCGCCGTGCGCATGCCCAGCATGCCGACCACGATCTGCGTGGTGTTGGCGATCAGCTTCGGGTTCTCCTGCACGAACGAGGTGACCCCGTTCAACAGCTCGGTCAGCTTGACCGCGGCCTCACCCACCGCGGGCAGCAGTGCCGCACCGAAGGCCTTGGACAGGTTGTCCACGGCGATCCTGGCGCCTTCGATCTTCTGCGGGTCGGTCTGCATCGCGTCGGCATAGGCCGCATCGGTGGTACCCGCCGATCCATTCAAGGCCTTGTCACGGACACGGATGTAGGTGTCCCAGTTCTCGATCATCGGCTGGACGAAGTTCTTCGCCTGCGCATCGCTGAACAGGGTGCCGATTTTCTTCTGGTCGCCCGCAGTCGCCTGGATGATCCCCTGCATCGCAGCATCGAAGGGATTGCCGCCGCTGGTCTGTGCATCGCCGATGATCTTGCGCAGATCCAGGTTCAGGCTCTTCTTGGCCTTCTCCTGAATGTCCGGCGAGAGCACCTCGGACATGAAGCTCTTCATGTTGCTGGCGGCCTTGTCGGCGCCGCCGGCCGAATCCAGCGTGGCCTCCAGTGCCGCACCCAGCGTGGCCGCCGCCGACGTGCCCTGCAGCTTCATCGCCTCGAACGAGGAACCCAGCACCGGCAGCACCTGGGCCATGTCCTTCAGGCCCAGGCCGCCCTGCCGGCTGTTGACCACCAGCACGTCCAGCGCGTTCTGCATGCGCGAGGGATCGATATCGAACGACTGCTGCAGGGCGGCCGCAGCTTGGGCCACATCATCGATGCTGGCACCGGTGACGGTGGTGGTCCGCCCGACAGCACCGAGGCTGGCCTGGGCCGACTGCGCATCCATGCCGGCGTCGATCATTAGCCTGATCGAGCGCTGCAGCGCGTCGGCACCCTGGTTGGTTGCGCGCGATTGTTCCAGGATCGCCTGGCCAAGTGCGCTGACCTGGGCGCGGCTGAGGTTGGCCGCTACGCCGATCTGCTGGTTCTGGCGGGCGAAGCCAGAGGCGTTCTCGACTGGCTTGGCCAGCGCGGTGACGGCGGTGCCGAGCGCGCCGCGTGCTGCCTTGAACGAGCTGCCGAGCTTCTCGCGTTTCTCCAGGTTGGCGGTACGCTTGGCTTCGACACGCTCCAGCGCTTCCTGCGAGGCACGCAACGCGTCGACCTGCGCACGCATACGGGTGTATTCCTTGCTGGTCGTACTCAGGCGGGCAAGCCTGCGGTCCAGCAATGTCAACTCGGTGCCGATATGCTTGATGCCATCGTTGGCAAAGGACAATGCGTCCTTCAGCGACTTGGACACCTCGCCGCCGATCGTGATCGTTGTCGTTTGAACGTTACTGGCCATGTACCGGCAATCCCTGAATCCACCAGATGAACTTCGACACCCGCAGTGTCATGATTTCGCGCAGGCCCCAGCCGGTATGACCGGCCAGGGCGAGCACTCCCTGCCTGATCTGTGGCAGGGTCAGGTGGTAAAAAGCGCGACGCCTGCCTGCAGTCGTGCGTAGTCGCGCAACGGCATCTTGCGCACGTCGTCCGGCGAGATCTCGCACAGGTTGGCGATCATCCGCACCTCACGCTGTGCGTCGCTGCCCTTGTCGTCCTGGTAGCGCTCCATGTCTTCCACGGTCGGTTCACGCATGCGCAGCACGGCGGTTTCCATGCCGTTGACCTGGCGCGGGCGGGTGAGGGTGATCTCGGCGAAACCATCGCGCTCGATGACGGTGTCGGTGGGGGTCTTGGTCTTGCTGGACATGGATGCGTTCCTGGAATTCGGTGCGGTGCGATGGATGCGGGGGCGCGAGGCGCCCCCGGGTTCTTCAATGCGGCGAGGGTTCAGATGCCCAGTGCGCCGCGGATGCCGGCCAGCACGTCCACGCCACCCTGGCGGGCGATCATGTTGACCACGTCGATCTCCTGCACGACCTGGGCGCCATGGGTCAGCTTGTAGTAGCTCAGCGCCAGGCTGACCTTGATCGTGCCCTTCTCGCCAACCTTGGTTTCGCCGCGGTCCAGCAGCTTCACCTTGCCGCGCATGTTGTGCACGACCTGGGTCACTTCGCCGTCATCGCCTTCCAGGGCTTCACGGGCGGTGAAGCCGTATTCCTTGCTTTCGATGACGTGGAACTTGCTCATGATCTCCGCGTCGTCGGAGGCGAACTCGACATCGGCGGTCAGCTTTTCATGGCCGAGCACGATCTCGGTCGGGGCCAGCATGCCGCCGGCCTGGAAGTCCTCGGTCTTCAGCGACAGCTTGGGGGCGGTGAAGGACATCACGCTGCCGGCATAGCCCTTGCCGTCGACGTAGAAGTTGAAGTTTTTGCGGATCTTGCGCGCCATGCTTAGAAGATCTCCGAGACGTAGTTGTTGTTCATGTGCATGCGGAAGGTCAGCTGCTCACCCGGGTAGGTCGGGGTGAAGTCGAAGTCCCAGTAGAAGCGGCCCTGGGCCACGCTGTCCGCTGCGTTCAGGTCGGGGTCGATCCAGCAGTTGCCGCCGAGGATCGCGCCCTGGGTCTTCAGGCCGCGCAGGAAGGCATTGACACCCTCACGCACGTCGTCGACGTAGGTCTTGCTGATGCCGCGGTCGACGGCCCACAGATGGGCGGCCTCGAGGCTGTCGGCAATGATGTCGGCAGTGCGCACCACGCACAGGAACTGCCACTTCTGGTCGCTGCTGGCGGTACGGTTGCCCCACAGGCGGAAGCCACCTTCGCGGATGATGGTTGCCACGTTCGACTGGTTCAGCAGGTTGGCGCGGCTGGTCGCGTCGGACAGGCCGAAGTCGATCGCACGCGCGGTACCGACCACGCCGTTGAGCTCGAGGTTGGACGGCGATGCCCACCAGCCGCGTTCGTTGTCGCTGCGGGCGATGGCGCCGGCCACTGCACCGGAGGCGTAGCGGGTGACGATGGCATCACCGGACTGCACCAGCAGTGCCGGGTCGACCACGTAGACGCGCTTGGAGCCGGTCAGAGCGGTGGTGCTCTTGGCGGCGTCGTCGTTGCTGTTCGGGCCGTCCTTGATGATCACCGCGCGCAGCTTGTCGGCGATGCCGAGCAGTTCGGCCACGACCGGGTTGGCCAGCAGTTCGGTGTCGCGCTTTTCGTGGGTGTGGGTGAAGCCCGGAACCGCCAGGATGCGGGGTTTGATGCCCACTACCGACTTTGCCGCCAGCAGTGCATGCACGCCGGTGTAGGCACCGGTCTGCGCGTTCACGCCGCCCAGCACGTTGGCCAGGGTGTCGTTCTCGGTGGCGCCCTTCTCGACGCGGATGACGACGACGACCGCATTGGACTGGTCGAAGATGGCGTCGAGCTGGCCCGGGAGGGTGCCCTCATCGACTTCGGTCGCGGCGTTGGCGAGCAGCTTGGCTGCCTGCGAACGCGAGGTCACCAGGACCGGAGTGTTGTACGGGAAGGCGATCTTGTCGGCGCGGGGCGCGGTGCCCACGATGCCGATGACGCTGGTCGAGGCAACAGCGATCGAGCGGGAACCACCATCGATGTTGACGACCTGCACGCCATGCAGAAATTCGGCCATGCGTTGTTTTTTCCTTGGTTGGGTGGGTGCTGCGGTCGCGATCTGCGCCGCATGGGTACATGTTCGTATCTGGCCGCGGCTGGATTAATTGCAGCCGTGGCCCGGAATCACGGTTGCGGTTGCGGTTGCGGCAGCGCGGCCGGGTCGGGTTCGGGTGCAGCGACCATCACCCAGGCAGCACGGGCTTCATCGAAGGTGACCGGGTAGCTGCGATCGGCGGGCGGTGCCAGATCGGTGACCGATGACGGCAGCGCGACCCCACGCGCAACGGGAGTAGCGAAGCTGGCATCGTGCTTGTTCCACAGCGGTCGCGTGCTGTAGTCCGGCAGCAGCGTCCATTCGTGGCGGCTGGCATTCCACGCGTTGTATTGCGGGGTGGTGCCATCCAGCTTGAATGGTTCGGACAGCGTCACGTCCTTGGGCAACGGCTCGCCCAGCGCGAGGCGATTGGGTACCGCCATCGCGGTGCGCGTGTCCCACAGCATGTAGTTGCGGAAATCGGCCACTGTTTCCCAGCGTGAGCCGTCATCGGCCAGGCGCAGTGCCTGGTATTCGCCGGCAGGTTGGCGAGGCGCGACGTCCACGGTGAAGTCGGGCAGGTTCCAGGTGCCGTCCGGGGAAGGCTGCAGGCGGACCTTGCCCATGTAGGCGCGGGTGTCGGGATCGTAGGAGTGCGCGAAGCGCGGTTCAGTAGGCAAGCTCATGTCCTCAGTACGCGATGCAATAGATCATCCGCAGGCCGGCAGGCAGGTTGCGGTCGCCACCGGAGTTCTCCACCACGATGGCGTGGGTGTGTGCGCCGGCGTCGGCGGCCGAAGCGGCATGGCCGTGGTCTCCGACCTGGGCGATGGAAATGGTGTGCGAGTGGGCGCCAGCGCCATTCATGCCGATGTTGTGGCCGTGCGCGCCTGCGCCGTCGGTGGTGAAACTGTGTGCGTGGCCACCGGCCGGGCTGGTGTACGGCCAGGGGTTGTCGTAGTCCAGGTTGCCGCGCGAACCCACGTGATTGTTGTAGTCGGCGCCCCACGGATAGGTGGTGCCGGACTCCGCGAACGCGGTGAGGTGCTGGTGATCGCCAACCCAGGAGGTGCCACCGGTATGCCCATGGTGACCCTGTGAATCGGTCCATGCACCATGCGCATGGTCGCCGACGGCACTGGCACTGGCACCGTGGGAGTGCGCGCCGCCGGCACCTACGGAGATGGCATGGCTGTGGCTGCCTGCTGTTGCCGCACTTGCGCCATGGGCATGGCGGATCACCTCACCCTGGGTGAAGCTGCCGACCGCGTCCGGGTTCAACGTGTGCGTGACCACCGTGCCTTCCTGCATCGCCGGCAGGTTGAAGGTGGTAGTGCCATCACCGGCGCCGTAGCGGGTGCCGATGGCGGCGAACAGGGCCGGATAGCTGGCACGCGGAACAGCAGCGCCATTGCACAGCAGCATGCCGTTGGGCGCGGTGGCACCGGCAAACAGAATCACCTGTCCGGGCACGTGCACGCTGGATGGCACGCCGGTCATGTTGCGCCAGTCCAGGTAGTGGGTGCCGTGGCGGCCATCGAGCAGATCGGCATCCAGGCCCTTGTCGGCGCCCTCGTCCTTCAACGCTGCCGATTTCAGCCCCAGAGCGGAACGGAACGCGGCATCGGTGGCGATCGACAGCAGCGTGCGGACGAACTGGGTGGGGGCGCTGGCGCCAAAGCGCTTGTCGATGAAGGCACGCAGCCCGCGCGGTGTCACCGCACGCTGGGCATCTGCCCCATCTTCGGTCTCGGTCGTCGTGGCCAGTTCGACCACGCCCTGCACCTCGGTGGTGGAGGGCGGATAGATGAATTCGGCATTGCCGAACTCGATCAGTGCTGTATCGACTTCACTGAAGCGGGTATCGGTGGAGAGCAGCAGCATCGAGGCGGCGGTCTTCTCCATGATCGGATCGGTCTGGCCGAAGGTTGCAAACAGCGTGCCGTCGCCCAGGTACAGGCCGAAGCCGCGCAGGCTGTAGGCGGTAGCGCTGTCGTCACGGATCGTGACGTGCAGCGTGTCATCGCCCACGGCCTTGCCACCGAACGTCGAGACCCGCTTGATCTCGCCAGGCAGGACGGTCAGCCCTGCCGTCGGCGTGAACGCCGTGGACGTCAGGCCGATCTCGGTGATCAGCACGGCACTGGTGCCGGTGTTGGGTGGATTGACCAGCTTGGCGAAGCCGGCGTCGGTGATTTTCAAGCGCATGCGGGGTTTACTCTCCGATCAGTTGGATGCGGCGGAAGGTGGTGCCATGGGCGCCGGCAAGTGCACCGATACCGGCGCTGGCCTGCATGCCCTGGGTGAACGTGAAGTGCGAGCGCACCGGCTTGGTACGGCTGATCTCGCCGATCACGTCGTCGACGAACTTGGCGGTGGCGGTCTCGCCGCCCTGGTTGGCGATGGTCATCACCGCTTCGAAGGTGTGCGGTGCACCGTGCGGCTGCATTTCCCACCATTCGCGGATCAGGATCGAACCGCCGAATGCAGCCACCACATCGCGGACGCTGCCCCAGGTGCCTTTGCGGCGCTGGATCGCGATCGCGGCGCGCACGCGGGCACGCTTTACCGTCTCCGGCCAGTAGGCCTTCCATTCGTCGACGGACAAGGCCCAGGCCAGCCATGGCAGCAGCGCGGCAGGGCAGCGGTCCGCGTCCCACAGCGCGGTGATGTCCACCGGCAATGGGCGGGTGATCGCAGCGCGGGCCAAGGCCCGCTCCGCGTGGGTGGCGTTGGGCGGCAGCAGGGTACCTGCCATCGGCACCCTGATCAGCGCATCGCCGTCGATGATCGAGCCGGGAGCGGGTGCCTGGGTGAGCGTGATCACGTTGTTGAGCACGCTGTAATCAATCACGCCCACAGGCTGGGGCATGGTGCGGATGTAGCTGGTTGCTTCGCGACCTTCCTCCACCTGCACGCCCCAGAGATGGATGCGGCTGTCCGGCTTCAGGCCGGTATTTCCGGCTGCCCGTCGATCCAGCACGATACTCACGCCCCGGCGGGCGTCATCTGCGGTTGCGGCATAGGTGTAGCTGTAGCGCTTCCACTTGGTGCCCACCTGCAGACGTGTCCTGCCTGCGCCGGTGGTGCGCATGCCGAGGTCGATGGCACATGGCTCGGTTGCGCGCAGCCAGATGCTGACGGTACGCACGGCACCATCGGGAAACGCGCTTCCATCCTCGTCCACCAGACCGGTGAAGTTCTGATTCGGTCCCCCGATCGCATCGGAGACAGGAAAGGAGCAGGCACTGGAACTGCCATCTGGAGCGGGGTGATTGAACGACAGGTTCGCTGGCTTGGTGTAGAAGCCCTTCCACCAGGTGTTACTGAACGCTGCCGAGAAGCGCTGCAGGTTGCGCCGCAGCGTGTCCGACAGCTTCAGCCGCCCCTGCCAATCGGTGCGGTACACCGCCTGCAGGGTGGACAGTGCGCCACCCGGATGGCGGAACTGCAGGTTGTGGCCGTCGATCGCACCGCGCAGGCGCGAATTGACCACGCGTGTGCCGGAATCACTCATCGTTGCCGCCATGTGTCAGAGTCACCGCGGTGCAGTAGGTGGCCTGGGTCCGGTCCACCACCACGTCGTCCGCCGGGCTGGAAATCTCCACGCGCTGCACGCCCTCGGCATGCAATGCGGCGAACAGGCCGGAGCGGGTGACATCGCGGCCGAGCCGATGCGACTCGGCGATGTAGCGATCCAGGCGCGAGCGTGCTTCGGCCAGAACCACCTGCGAATCCGGGCCGGCGTAGGTGTAGAGCGTGGCGGTCACCGCGTAGTTGATGATTGCCGCCGTGCGTACCAGCACGTGGTCCGTCAGCGGACGCACGTCGGCCGCGCTCAGCTTCGCTTCGACGACGTCGAGCAGCGCTTGGGTGGCCGTGCCATCGGCTTCACGCGACAGCACCGAGACCACCACCTCGCCCGGCGACGGACTGGTCGCGCTGGCGTCGAGCACCCGCGGATCGGCGCTCAGCGCGTGGAAGATGTAGGCACCTTCCGGCCCGGCCACACTGAAGCCTTCCGGCCCCAGTTGGATGCGCCGACGGAAATCCTCGTCGTTCTCGTAGCGAGGCGGGATGCCCTCCTGCGGCTTGCCAGGGTCCAGCATCTGGCGGCCTATGCCGAAGATCGCGGCCAGCTGGTCCAGATCGCTGCCGACTGCATAGGCCAGCATCACGCCACGCGCCGCGTCGTTGACCCGCTGGCGATCGAGCAGGCGCAGGTAGGTGCAGACCTCGAGAATCTTGAAGGCCGGGTCCGACGGCAGCAGCGCGTCGAAGGTGGGATCCAGGGCCTGAAGCGCGGTCAGCGATTCATCGAACAGCGTCTCGAAATCGAGCACTTCGATGACCGCCGGTGCAGGCAGCTGGGAGAGATTGACACTGGTGAACGAGCCGGATGCCACGGTTAGCGAACCTCGATTCCTTCGATGGTGATGGCCTCGCCGTCGGGCAGGTGGATCCCGGTCACTGCCAGGATCATCAAGCCGGGGGCGGGGAGGGAGACGTCGACGTTCTCGACGTGAAGCCGCGGTTCCCATCGCGCGAGTGCGTCGACGGTGGCCGCGATCAGGTCCATGCGCAGCGAGCGGTTGGTCGGCGCATCGATCAGTTCGAACACGCGCGAACCGTATTCACGGCGCAGTACCCGGGAGCCAAGGGGCGTGGTGAGAACGTCACGCACGGACTGGTGCAGATGGGCGAGCCCATCCAGTGATTTGCCGGTGTTGGCGTCGATTCCTCGCATGGCCTCTATCGTCGTGGAGTGCGGGTTTTCAGGGCATTGCACGCGTGGCCGCTCAGGGCTGCGCGGGCGTGGTGGGTGCGGTGGGACCCTGTGCGGTGTGCTTGTGTGCCTTCAGGCCGATGGCGCCGGCCTTGACCTCGCCCGGTGTGCTGATGTCCTTGCCGGCACTGATCGCACCGGTGACGTCCAGGTCGCCGGTCGCCTTGATCGACGGCGTATCGAGCACGATCGATTCGCTGGCGATCACCTGTGCACTTGCACAGGTGACGATCACCTTGCCGCTGCCGACATCGACGTTGAGCGTGGCGGTTTCCTGGTCGTACTCGACGACGCTGCCGTCGGCGAACTCGGTGCGGTGCCGCAGTCGCGAGTCGGCCGGCGCCGGGAACCGATCCTGGTACAGGCTGCCGAGAACGAGTGCCTGGCCCGGGTCGCCATAGGGACAGGCCAGCAGCACCTGCTCGCCGGGTTCGGGGGCACACCAGCTGCGCACGCCTGGACCAGCACGGCGCTCCAGCCAGGGAATCCAGTCGGTCAGCATGCCGTCTGCATCCACGCGCACGCGGCCGCCCGCTTCGTCCAGCTCGCGCACGACGCCGATCATCAGCAGATTGCCGATCAGGCGTGCGTGTTCGGCGCTCATGGTGTTGCTCCTTCAATGGGCTGGTAGCGCGCTTCGTGATCACGACCGATCTCCGGTACGAAGCTGTAGAAGGCCTGGGGAACTGCGCCTCCGTTCTCCTCCCAGGCGTTGCTGCCCAAGGCGACCGGCAACGACCACTCCACCAGCCAGGTGCGAAGGCCTGGCTGCGCCGCCGCCGCGTCTTCGGGCAGTGCGGCGATCACTTCGATCGCGCCGCTGGCCGCACCGGGGAACCGGCCAAGCTGGTGCAGCCAGGTGGCGAGCGCGACGGCGGCCTTGCGCAGCTGCAGTGCTGAGCCGGCAGTGGCGGCAGCGACGACGACGCGTGCCTCGAAGCGCAGCAGTGCCTGCATCTGCCCGCTGCCATCGTCCTTGTCCTTGCTGCGATCACAGCGGGTCATCGCCAGCAGGCAGGCCGGCGTGGCCAAGCCTTCAGCGCTGGGTTCGCGATAGAACTCGACGGTTGCGAAGTCCGGGAAGCGCACGCGGATCGCGGCTTCGATGGCGGAGTGCAGTGTGTCGAGAATGGAAGAGGGGGAGTCGGTCGCCATGTCAGCTCGTGCGTTGAATGGGAGGACGCGCCTGGTTGGAGACGCGCGCTGTCTGCATCCAGTGTTGCCATCACCCGTCGCATGGGACATTGCAGGCGTGGCCGCGGGGATCAGCGCTGTTGTTGCGTGGTGGCAGTGCCGGTGGCTGCGCACTCCGCAGGTGCTGTTGGCGCTGTACCGTTGAGGGTGATCCCCTGCTGGCTGCCGAGGCTGCACAGCAGGGCACGCAGCTGGTCCGCCAGTGCGTGGTACTGCCGCGCGACCGCAACGTGATTGCGTAGCAGCGCATCGTCGTTGGCCGCCTGCAGGTCTGGAAGCTCATCCGGCGCACGCAGCTGCGCCGGGGCGATGCTGAGATCAACGCGACAGGGCACGGCCGGCGTTGGCTTCGCGCCAGATGCGCACGAACTCAGCATCAGCATCGCCGCGATCACGGCCAGGAGTCTTGGCATGGGTCTCGATGTCCTGTTGCAGGGTTTGGAACTGCCGGGTGCGTTCGGCCTGCGTGGCCAGGCGCTGCGATTCGGCCTGCGCACCTGCGCGGGCGTTGCCGAGGTCCCGCTGATGTGCGGCCTGCGCCGCATCAGCGCGCGATGCCTGCTGTGCGGTCTGCACGGTGGCGATGGCAAGGTCCGCGCTGCGGTCCCGCAGCGTCCACCCCAGCCAGGCGCAGCCTGCGTGGGTACCGGCAAGGACCAGCAGGCCCACGCGGAAATGCAGGGCGAGGGGCGTCACTGCAGGCCTCCGCCGGCGGCGCGGTAGGCCACGCGCAGTGCTTCCAGTGCGTGCTCCTTCTGCCCGTAGCCGGCGCCCGGCAGTGACGCCCAGATGCGTCGTGCGGCGTTGACGCCGGCATCGAAGCGACCGAGGCGGATCAACTCGTAGGCACCGCATTGCTTGAGCAGCGCCACGGCCGCGCGGTCCTGCGAAACCGGGCCGAAGTCGGGCAGGCCCAGCCGCGCGCGCAGATCATCCCAGGTACTGCGCAGGAACTGGTAGCGGCCGGCGGCACTGGATTTGATGCCATAGCGTGGCAGCGACACCAGCACGCGGGGATGGTCGCGGTAGTCGTTGAACAGCTGACCACCAACGATCACGTCGTAGCCGCGGTCACGCGAGCGCTGGCTGGGAATGTCGGTGCCTTCGGATACCGCCAGCATGTCCAGGAATGCGGCGACGTTGGCACCACCGAGGGCGCTGGCTGCAGCGGCGGTCACGCGGCGGCCCCCGGCTGCTTGCGCACCAGGTTCAACAGAGCGTCTATCTGCACGCTCTGCTGGGCGATCTGCGCGCGCAGGGCGCTCACTTCTCCGCGCAGCTGGCCGATCTCCTGGGCCATGGCTTCGCGCTCGTGCATCAGGCCGTCGGCGCGGGTACGCTCGGCTGCGAGCTGCTCCTGCAGGGTGCGCAGGGTGTTGCTGGTGGCCTCGTCTGCGGTGCGGTCGACCTTGGCCGACGACAACCACTGGCGCAGCCACAGCGACACCGCGATCAGTACACCCGAGGTTCCCCCCAGATATTTGGCCCAGTCCGGTACACCGGCCAGCAGGTCGCTCTCGTTCATGCGCGTGCGTACCCCTTGAGCAGGGCCGGATGGACCGCGGGCGGTGGCGCGGAACGGGCGCCACGCAGGGCGCGCTTGATGGTGGTCTGCGAAACACCGAACTCGCGCGCGACGTGCTCGCGCGGCATGCCGCAGGCGACCGCTCGTGCGATCTGCTCGCGGCGCTCATGGGCATTGGCTGCAAAGCACGAGGCCAGGAACAGCAGCTCGCCACCGAAGTGGGTGACCAGCCGCTGGGCCACGTCGCGGCCGAGGATGTCGATCAGGCGATGCTGGTCGGGCAGGGTGGAGGGAACGTAGACGATGACGCGATGACGGCCGGTGGTGCTGGAGGTGGTCGGCGGCCACGCACGCACCAGCGTGAGGGCTGCGGATTCGCCGATGACCTCGGCCAGGGTCTGGATGCTGTCGGGCAGGGCGTTCATGGAGGATGTCTTCAGTGGCATTGATCTCCACTGTTGCCATCCCACTTCGCCAGTCAACACCTTTCGTCTACTTTCAGCTGTGTGTGCTGAAGATGTTCATCGGCACCCCGAGGACGGGTGAGGAGGGCTGCACGGCAGCGTGTGACGCCCTGCGGCTACTGGCTGTTGCTACTGGTGTTCGCTCTTTCCTTCGTACTCGCAGTCCTCACAGGGGGAGGGAAAGGCAGATCAAGGGGCTGTGGCAGGTACGGGGTGAGGATGGCGTCCCGGTGGCCGTCCTCATGCAGGTGAGCAGGCCCTGAAACGAAAAAGCCCCGGACGATGCCGGGGCTTCAGGACTGCAGGTGATGCTGGATCAAAGGTCGAATACCAGGTTGCCGCCGGTCTTGCGCGGAATGTAACCGGCATCACGCAGCCAGCGCGCTGCATTGACCTGGTCCATGCGCTTGACCGGGAAGCGGTTGGCGAACATCAGGAACCGCGCCACGGTGATCGACTCGCCCTTGCCCTTCAGGGCGGCCAGGGTCTCGGTGAACCACGGCGCGGGCGGCTGCTGGCTGCCGGGACGAGCCGCAGTGCGATCCTGCCGGGTGGTGCCGGTCTCGGCCCGGGCGTTGGCCAGCGAGCACAGCGAGATGAAGATCGCGTCCAGGCTCACGATGTCCTTGCCACCCTTGGGCTGCGACTTGAACAATTCGATGGCCTTCTGGCGCGTCGACGTGAACTGTTCGACCTCCATGACAATTCCTCTTTGCGAAAGTGGTTGGGGATGCAGGGTGACGACAGGTGCCGTCGGTGATGGGGGACGACCTTACATCATTTTCGCCGATGATGGGCCGGAACCTGCGGTTGGGGCAGGGGAAGCTGCAGGGCAGCGCGGCCCTGCTCCAGGCTCAGATCACGCCGCGCGACAGCAGCTGGTCCAGCGTCCTGCGTACCAGATCAGCCTGGCTGCCGTCGTTGCTCACCTCGATGTCGACCAGGTCATCGGGCAGTGGCTGCTCGCTGGCGTGGGTGTCATGGCCTCCATGACCCGGGCGGCTGACGCGGATCACGACACCCCCGCGGCGACGGATCGCGCGGGCTTCATTGCTGAAGCGGACGTCGGGAACCAGTCCTCCCGCAGGCAGGCGCGCGAACAGCGAGCGTACCCACAGCTCGGGATGGACGCGGTCGCGCCCCCATTCGGTACCCGCGGTCTGCATCAGGTGGCGAGGAGTGAGTTCGGCCAACCAGTCGATGGTGTCCTCCTTGCGGCTGTCCAGTTCACGCAGGGAGAGCCCGAGGATGGACGCGACGAACTGCCGCAGCGGTGCGGCGAAGCTGTCGCAGGGCAGTGCCAGTGCCGACGCCAGCCCGTTGGCGAGGGTGTCCTTGCCCGCACGCTTGGCGCCGGCGATGCCGATGTAGAGCGGCGGACCCGCCTGCGGGCGTGCGCGAAGCGCAGTGCTGGCCAGGGCAGGCCCGGCACGGAACGCGGCCAGTGTATCGGCGATCATGCGATGGCCGCTGTCGAGGGAAGCGGGAATCATGGGGAATCTACTCCTGGAAGGACGTGGCCGCTGCCGGTGGATCAGGAATCACGTGCGGCGGTGCTGCGGGCGCGCAGGATGCGCTGGGTGATGCGGCCACCGCGCGCAGCCGCCGCGATCGGGTCAAAGCACAACATGGCGGTACGCGTACGGCGGCCGGCAGCAAGGTGATCGCGGATGGTCCGCTCGGACAGTACCGGTACCCGTTGGTGGATCTGTCGCACGGTGAGCTGCTCACCTTCGAAGGCATGCAGTCGGGGTCGAGGCATGGCGGAAGCGCTCCTGGAAGGTGGCGTGGCCGATACAGTCATCTTGCCCTTGTGGACCATTCCAGTCAACACCTTTCATCTACTTGCGTCCTCGCCGGGTTGGGAGGGGGAGTGGCGATCCATTGCCGTACCGCCAGCGACGCCAATCGCTCGCGCTCCACAGGACCCCTGGCGGCCTGCACGCGCGCCAGGTACTGCTGGCGATGCCGGCGCGGACTGATCGTTCTGCACCGCCCTTGAGCGTCGGTGCAGCGATAGCCCGCCAGTTGCAGCAGGCGACGTGCCTCGCAGTCCAGGCGCCACTCGGCGCTGTCGCTGCCGACTTCGCGGCCATCATGGGTACGTGGCATCAGAACGGTCCTGCGATGTGTTCGGCGATGCTGCGGCTGCGCGGTGGCATCAGCCACACCTTTGCCCGCTCCTTGCCCACCACGCGGGTGCGTACGCCATGCCGCTTCACCACGTAGGCGGCAGCCTCGTTGACCTCGCGCCGGTTCGGTTTGTCGATGCCGACCGCGATGACGATCTCGGTGGCACGGTAGTGCGCGCTCCAATGCTCGGCGGGCAGGGACCAGTCGAAGTGGCGGTCGATCAGCTCGGCGATCGGTGAGATGGGCTCGTGCTCGCTGTTGGTGGCATTGAGGGCATCCAGCTCTTCGCCGGACAGGTGCCAGCTCTCGCCATTGCGGTACAGCGCATGGGCTTCGGCCCACACCTGCTGCATGTCGATCCGCGCCGGTTCTCCCAATGCCACGGCATGCACGGTCCACCAGCGGCTGTTGCCGGTCGCGTCACGCAGGAAGCGCTCGTCGTTGACACTGGCAAACAGGATGGTGCGCCGCGCATAGCGCGATTCGGTACGTGCGTAAGGCCGGCGGATTTCATCGTGGCTGCGCGAGATGAATGATTTCAGCGCGGCTATGTCGGTGCGGCGGAAGGTGGCGTCGACTTCACCCAGTTCCACGATCCACTTGGAAATGACCTGCTTGACGCTGTCCTTGTTGGCGGGGTCGAGTACCACGCCATCGGCGATCAGCTGCAGTTCGGCAGGTGCCAGCTGCCGTGCCCAGCGCGTCTTTCCCAGATTCTGCTTGGAGACGAAGGTCAGTACACCACGAGCGACCACGCCATCCGGTTCAAAGGCGGCCGCCACGCCGGAGATCAGCCAGCGCTGCATCAGCACCTCCTTCAGGATGCGGCCATCGGCCATGCGCGTGGGCTGGGCTTCCTGCACGGTGTCGAAGAACGCCTGGAGGCGGGACTGGCCATCCCAGGGCTGCGAGGTGATCCAGCTGGCAACGGGATTGTAGGGATTGGCTTCGGCCACCTGGCACAGGTTGGTCTCGAAGCTGGCGGTGGCCATGCCGGCACGGTGCATGCAGTCCATCACTTCGCCGGCGGCAACCTCCTTGGCATTGTCGATCGTGGACTGGAGGTCCGGCACCAGGATCTCCAGGTCCTTGCGGATGACGTTGTAGCGCACCGTAACGCCGGTGCGCCGGCACAGCTCGGCGAGATTGCGCGCGGTCGGCAACGGGCGGCCGCGTGCACTGCTGTCCGGGAACGGAGTGAAGGTATCGAAGGCGGAGAGGTTGCCGGGAACCTGGTAGCTCGCGGCGGCCGGGGAGCGTGTGCCGCTGTCGGCGGGTGCTTCGTCCGGTGCGCACGGCGGGTCGGGAAGCAGCTGCGCGCGCAGTGCCTCCAGGCCTTCACGCCGATGCAGGTCGTTGAAGTCGGTGGGGCGATCATCGTCGCCGTGCACGATGGCGAATTCCGGCCAGACCACCCGAGCACCGATGTCCGCCGCAGCCTGCGTGGCCTGGCTGACACCAGGGTTCTCCAGTGGTTGCAGCGTCCATTGGTCGTTATCCGCGCAGAGCACGAACGAGGCGTCGGGTACGGCGTTGTGCCAGGCACGGGCCACGGCCGTCAGGTTGCCTGCATCCCATGCGACCACGACGCACCAGCCGGTGGCCTGATGGATCGACGCTGCTGTGGCATAGCCCTCGGCAATGGCGATGGGAAGCCCGGGCAATGGCTTGCCGATGACATGGAAGCAGCCCTGCTTGCGGCCACCGGCCAGGAAGTCCTTGTCGCGTCCCAGTGCCGGGTCGGTGCGGGGAAGGATCGCCTGCAGGGAGACGATGCGCCCGGCAGTGTTCACCACCGGCACCAACAGCGCATTCTCGATGTGGCGGAACACCAGTCCATCGCTGTTGCGGACCGGCCACGCCGCCACGCGCAGGCCGTGAGCGTGTACACCCTTGCGGGCAAGATAGGGGTGGCTGTCGTCGGCGGGCATGGCCCGCTGCCACAGTACGTTGGCGGCCTTGGCTGCGGCATCCTCGCGCTCGCGTTGTTGCCGCTCCCGTTCGGTCCGGGCCGATTCCTGGCGCTGCCGGATCGCGCGCTGCTCGGTGGGACTCAGCGTGGCCGGTGATTGTGCACACCAGGCGTGACGGGTGCCGGTACGCCAGCTGCCGAACTCGCCGGCGGGTACGTTGTCGCCGAACAGGACCGCCCAGCCATTGCGCGTGCCACGGCGGTCACCCTCCACGTGGAAGCGCACCAGCGTGCCGTTGGCGTTGAGTGCATCGCGTCCGCGCGCATCCGGCACGATGCCGTGTGCATGCATGGCCTGCAGGAACGCTGGGACGACGTCCTGCGTTGGGTGCGGTGTGTACATTCGGCGGGACCCCTTTGGAACATTGTTCGGTGCACAGCGGCCGTGGATGGCAACGGCGCTGTGCGATGCCTGCCCTGTGCAGGCCATGCGGCGGCGGCCCGACGCGAAGTGGTCAGTAGGTGATGGGAGGTGTTGATGTGTTCATGGTGTCGGATGGATCCACCATTTGCAACACCTTTGGATACCTGCCGTCCCCGGAGACGCCACAGGCACTCCATGCGGTTGGACATGCGACTGCGATCGCAGATCAGCATCATCGCCGTCATGCGTCGCAATCGGCGAGAACCGGTTTCCGGATGATGGCCGGGCCGTTCGACGCGGCCCTTCACTCTCTCTCAAACGCCCGCCAGGGCGCCCATGCACAAGGAGCCCGCATGACTGAAGCCGACCTCAATGAAATGTCCTGGCACAACGCCACATGCGCGCCGCAGACTGCGGACGCGGCGTTCTCAATCAGTGCGACGACCCCTCGATAAAATACAACCCGCATGACGGACACCATCGACGAAGCGCAGGAACTGGACGCGCGCCATCTGCAACGAGCACTGGCCCAGCACGCAACGCGGGCCCGCAGCGTTGCCCCTCTCACGCCCATTGGGGAATGCCACAACCCGGACTGCAGCGAAGACTTCGACAACGATCCGGCCAGGCTGTTCTGTGGGCCCGCCTGTGCCGAGCGTTTCGAAGCCATCCATCAACACCGCAACGCATAGGAACAGGGGACATGTCTCTGAACAGCAACGACGCTGGCTTCACCGAACGCATCGCCGGATTGTCGGCCGAGCTCGCCCTGTTGGTGAGCCTGGTGGAGAACCACATCCATCTGCAGTTGGCTGACCTGGCCGACTCGGGTGATGTGGATGCACAGGAGCGATTCGCGGTGGCCGATCCGGAGCGCTGGTTGGAGAACGCCCGCAACAGCCTGCAGGCGGGCGTCATGTTCCTGGAACGCGCGGTGCAGCAGCCCGCGCGGTTCTAGCGATGTGACGCGGGGACGGAAGGGGCCGTCAGGTCGCCTTCCGTCCCCCTTGGTGCCATGGAGAGCGCCTGCGTCCGTGGCTGCGTCATAACGTCGCACCACCTTTCTGGAAACCCTGAACGTGGTCCAAGGTTGGCTGCAGCCCCGTAGAATGGCGGCGTGCTCCGTTCTGCTCTCCACCGCCGGTTCCAGGTCCTGGCATGGCTTGCCATGCTGCTGGTGCTGCTCGCCCCGCTGGTGAGCCGCTGGCTGGCGCATGGTCACGTGGCTACCGCTGCGCCGGTTGCGGCGATGGACCACGCGATGCACGCAGAGCATGCGCAGCACACGATGGAAGGGCACCACGAGCATCACGCGATGGCGATGCCGCACGGCGAGGCTGCAAAGAAGCCCGCTGCCGATCCACACGCCGACCATGAGATGGGCGTGGACTGCGATTACTGCCTGATCGCCGCGCGGCTGATCACTCTGCTGGTGGCGGCGTTGCTGCTGTTGGCGCCGATGGCGCCGGTATGCCGCGCGTTGCGCGGTGCGGTGCAGGCGTTGCCGCAACGGATCAGCGGCACATTGGGAGCGCGTGGGCCGCCGGCACTGATGGCCGTCTGAGCCCTGCGCGCACGCCTTTGGATTGATTTTCCCAAGCTGCCAGGCATGACCTGGCACTACTGCGTGCGCGTTCCCCGAACTCCCTGAGCTGCCCTGCCACTGCGGGGGGGCCCTGCATGCCGTGAACAAATGAAAACCAACCCCAACTCCGCGCGCCTGCGCAGGGCGACGCTGCCTGCGCTGTGCATGTCCCTGCTGCACGCCGTGCCGGCCCTTGCCGCCGATACGGCACCCCCGACCACGCTGGATACCGTGCGCGTGGTCGACACCCGCAGCGGTGAACTGTCTTCCACCGCCAGCGCCGGGTCTGCGCTGGGCCTGAGCGTGCTGCAGACGCCAGCAAGCCTGACCGTGATCTCGCGCGAACAGCTGGAGCAGCGTGGCGATGCCAACCTCAACGATGCGATCAGCCGGGCAGGCGCGATCAGCGCCATGCCGCACCCGGGCAATGGACTGAGTGCGCTGTCCAGCCGTGGCTTCACCGATGGCGCCTCGGTGATGCGCCTGTACGACGGGCTGCGCCAGTACGGTGGCGTGGGCATCACCTTCCCGTTCGATACCTGGTCGATCGAGCGCATCGAAGTGCTGCGCGGGTCGGCTTCGGTGATCCATGGCGACGGTGCGATCGGCGGCGTGATCAACATCGTGCCGAAAAAGCCCACGCGCGGTGCAATCGAAAACGAGATCAGCGTGACCGTGGGCAGCGAGGACACCGCGCGTCTGGGCTTCGGCAGTGGTGGCGCGCTGACGCCCGAGCTGGCCTACCGGCTGGATGTGAGTGGCAACTACAGCGGTGGTTGGGTTGATCGAGGGCGCAACAGTGACGCGACGTTCTCCGGCGCCTTGCTGTGGCAGCCCCGGCAGGACCTGCAGCTGACGCTCACCCATGCGCAGGGCTATCAGCAACCGATGCGCTACTTTGGCACGCCGCTGGTCGAGGGCCACCAGCTGGAGGCGCTGCGCCACCGCAACTACAACGTGGACGACAGCGAGATCCGCTACCGCGACCGCTGGACCCAGCTTGATGCGCTGTGGACACCGAACGCAAACGTCGAATGGCGAACGCGCCTCTACCAGATCGACAGCCAGCGCGATTGGCGCAATGCCGAAGCCTATGTCTACAGCCGCGCTACCGGCTTGATCGATCGCTCGGGCAATACCGAGATCACCCACAACCAGGACCAGACCGGGTTGACCTCGACGCTTCGGGTACAAGGGAACATCGCGGGCCTGGCCAACAGCTTCGCCGTGGGCCTCGATGCCAACCGCGCGCACTTCAAGCACACCAACAACACCTACGCGGGCAGTTCGGGCCCGGTCGACCCGTTCGATCCGGTGCCAGGCCAGTTCGCCAGCGATGCACCAAACCTGCCGCGCTATCGCAACCGCGCCGAGCAGTACGCGCTGTTCGTGGAGGACCGGCTGGCGTTGAGCGAACGCTGGTCGGTACTGGGTGGGCTGCGCCACGACCGCGCGCGCATCGATCGCACCGATCTGATCAGCGGCCAGAACGCGTTCTCGAAGACCTACAGCAGCACCGGCTGGCGTGCAGGTACGGTGTTCGCATTGCAGCCGACGCTGAGCCTGTATGCGCAGTACTCGCAGGCGGCAGATCCGGTCAGCGGACTGCTGATGATCAGCCCCGCCAATGGAGCGTTCGATCTGGCCAAGGGGCGGCAGCTCGAGGTGGGCCTGAAGCAGGCCTTCGACGGTGGCGAGTGGACGCTGGCGGCGTATCGCATCCGCAAGACCGGGCTGCTCAGCCGCGATCCACTGGTGCCGGATCGCCGGGTACAGGTGGGCGCGCAGACCTCGCGCGGTATTGAGGCGTCGCTGAACTGGAACTTCGCGCCGCACTGGTCGCTGGATGCCAATGCCACGGTACTGAAGGCCGAGTTCGAGGACTTCCTGGAAACCACCGGTTCGCCGGCGGTACTGGTATCGCGAGATGGCAACGTGCCGCCGAACGTGGCCGAGCGCTTGGCCAATGTGTGGCTGAGCTGGCAGTTCGCACCGGACTGGAATGCGACAGGTGGCGTGCGTTACGTCGGCAAGCGCTACGCCGACAACGCCAACACATTGGAGCTGCCCGGCTACAGCACCACCGACCTGGCACTGACCTGGCAGGCGGCACCGCGCACGCGACTGTCCGCGCGGCTGTTCAATGTGTTCGACAAGGCGTACTACGCCACCGCGTACTACACCAGCACGCAGTGGCTGCTGGGTGCGGACCGGCGCGTCGAATTCACCGTCGACCATCGCTTCTGAGGACGCCGGCCATGACGCTGTCATCCACCGCCAAGCGCTGGACCTACCTGGTGCATCGCTGGCTGGGCATCGGTGGGTGCCTGCTGATGCTGCTGTGGTTCGTGAGTGGCATGGTGATGCTGTTCATCGGCTACCCGAAGCTGACGCCGGGTGAGCGGCTGGCGGCGTTGCCGGTGCTGGCGGATGCCCGCGGCTGGCAGGGGCTGTCGGCATTGCCGGCCGCCGTGCAGAACGAGCCGGAGGCCGTGGCACTGACGACGCTGCGTGGCGAGCCGGCCTACGTGGTGCGCAGTGGCAGCAACGTGGGTGCCTGGTCTGCGGTGACCGGCCAGGCGCTGCTGCCGGTGTCGGCACAGCGCGCCGAAGCATCCGCTGCACAGTTCGCGGGCGGCCAGGCCTTCGTGGGTGCGATGCGCGTGGAGGAGGACCGCTGGACGCATTCGCGCGCACTGGATGTGCATCGACCGCTGTATCGCGTTGAGGTGGGCGGCGCGCAGCCGGGCGACCTGTATGTGTCCTCGCGTACCGGTGAAGTCGTGCTGGACGCTCCGCATGTGCAGCAGCGCTGGAACTATGTGGGCGCCTGGCTGCACTGGCTGTACTTCCTGCGCATGCAGTCGGTGGACCCGGTGTGGACGTGGGTGGTGATCGTGCTCTCCGCGCTGTGCACCGTTGCCGCCGTCAGCGGCATCGTGGTGGGAGTGTGGCGCTGGCGTTTCCATGGGCACTACCGTTCGGGTGCGAAGACGCCATACGTCGAACCATGGATGCGCTGGCACCATCTGATCGGGCTGGTGGCTGCGGCCTTCGTGTTTACCTGGATCTTCAGCGGGCTGATGTCGATGAACCCGTTGGGCGTCTTCAGCAGTACGCGCGAAGCGATCGACAGCGGACGCTATCGTGGCGGCGCGGTAGCGGTGGATGGCGCGCTGGCTGAGCCGGCAAAGCTTCTGGCGGTGGCCGATGCCGAGCGCTTCCGGCCGGTGGAGATCCAGTGGCGACGCATCGGTGGTGAGCTGTTTGCAGTGTTGCTGGACGGGCAGGGCGATACCCGCATTGTGTCCGGCAGTGACGGCCATCTGCAGGTTGCTCGGTTGCTGCCGGCCGCGTGGCTGCAGCAGAAGGTGCGGGCGCTATCGGATGCACCCATGCAGGGCTACCGGGTCCAGCATGCGGCGGATGCGTACTTCTACCCGCGTGCACCGGAAGCCATGAACGGCGCAGCGGTACGCCGCTTCCCGGTGGCGGTGGTGGATTTCGGCGATGCCGAGGCGACGCGCGTCTACCTCGATCTGGCCACCGGCGATCCGTTGCTGACGATGGGGCATCGCGAGCGGGTGGGGCGCTGGCTGTTCTACTTCCTGCACAGCTGGGACCTGCCGGCGATGCTGCGTCAGGACACCACCCGGCTGGCTGTGTTGCTGCTGCTGAGCCTGGCGGGCACCGCGCTGTGCGCGACGGCCACGGTGATCGGCTACCGCCGGTTGCGGATGAAGCTGCGGCGCAGGCTGCGCTGATGCCCTGGACTACACCCGCAGCCAGCGCGTGGACACGGCCACCAGCAACAAGGCGGTGGCCACGCCGACGAACGCGGCGATCAGGCCGAAGTGGTTGGCGGCAAAGCCGATCAGCGCCGGTCCGGCGAGGATGCCGGCAAAGCCCAGCGTGGAAACGGCGGTGATGGCCAGTGCGCCGGGCATGCGGGTCTGGTGGCCAGCCAGCGAGAACAGTGCGGGCGCGATGTTGGCGCAGCCGAGGCCGACCAGCACATAGCCGACCAGCGACGCCTGCCACGGCGTGACCAGGGTCAGCACCAGCACGCCCGCCGCAGCAAGCAGAGCGCCAAAGACAATCGCGCGCTGGCGGCCCACGCGTGCCACCAGTGCATCGCCGAACAGGCGTGCGACCGTCATGGTCAGGGTGAAGGTCACATAGCCGATGCCGGCGAGGCTGGCATCGACGCGACGCACATCGCTGAGGAACACTGCGCTCCAGTCCAGCATCGCGCCTTCGCCGAGGAAGGCGACGAAAGCGAGTACACCGATGAACAGCACGATGCCATGCGGCAGGGCCAGCATCGGTGTGTCATGCGGCATGCGTTCGCTGTGCCAGTGCGCTGCCGACAGCAGCATCACCAGCAGCATGGCGCCCACCCCGATCAGCACCGATGCCAAGGGCGGCAGCTGTGCGGACAGCAGCACGGTCATGGTGGCCGCGCCGAGGAAGCCGCCGATGCTGAAGAAGGCATGGAAGCCGGACATCATCACGCGCCGCGCTTCGCGCTCGACGATGACAGCCTGCACGTTCATCGTGCAGTCCATCGCGCCCACGGCGGCACCGAACACGAACAGCACCAGGCCCAGCGCCCACGCCGAACCGGCCAGTGCCAGGCCGGGCACGGTCAGGCAGATCAGCAGGCTGCTGGCCACCATCACCCGGCGGCAACCGAGGCGCGCGGCCAGCACGCCGGACAAGGGCATCGCCAGCAGCGAACCGGCACCGAGGCAGAGCAGTACCAGCCCCAGCGTGGCGTCGTTGATTTCGGTGCGTGCCTTTGCGAACGGCACCAGGGTGGCCCACAGCGCGGTGGCGAAGCCGGGAATGAAGAATGCAGCGCGGGTCGCGTGCTGTTCGGCACGCGCGCGGTTGGCAAGGGACATGAGCGGGACGGTCAGGGGGGAGTGGGGTGCACCGCGATGCCGGCGGCGCGGAAGCGTGCCGCCAAGGCGGGCGGTGCGGTGGTGGTCAGCACCAGGTCGTCGATCTCGTCCAGGCTGGCGATCTGCCAGTTGCCGCGCGCGCCGAGCTTTTCAGTGGTGGCGGCGACGATGACGCGGCTGCTGCAGGCCACCATCGCGCGCTTCAGCGTGGCTTCTTCCGCATCCATCGCCCACACGCCGGTATCGCCGTCCACCGCGCATGGGCCGGGCAGGTACACATCGGCACGCAGGCGCTGCACCTGGGCCAACGCTTCGGCACCGACCGCACCGCCACCGCTGGCCAGGCGGCCGCCGATCAGCTGCACCGAGGTGCCTTCCAGCATGCTGGCGGCGGTGGCGATCTGCGGGGCATTGGTGATCACCGTCAGCCCGAGAGCGGCCGGCAGCTGCTGGGCGATCGCCAGGTTGGTTGAACCGGCGTCGAGCAGTACGACCTGGCCGGGGTGCAGCAACGCGCAGACGCGGGCGGCCAGCTCGGCCTTGTCGCCGCGGTCGCGGGTCAGGCGTTCGCGCAACGGGCGTTCCTTGGGTGGCGGCAGCACGGCGCCGCCGTAGACACGCTGGCACAGCCCCTGCGCAGCCAGCTCGCGCAGGTCGCGGCGGATCGAATCTTCAGAGACGGCATAGCGGCGCGCCAGTTCGGCGGCGACCACGCGGCCCTGCTGGCGCAGTTCCTCGAGGATCTGCCGGGTGCGCTGGGCGGGGAGGGGGCTGGGATCGGAGCTCATGACGCAAGTCTGCACGTTCGCGCATAAACGTGCAACAACGTGCATTGGATGGAAGTGGGCACAGGGCGGCTGGACTGCCGGTGAACCCGCCGGCGCCCGGGGTCTATGGATCGCCCTCGCGGCCCGGCATCATGGCGGGGCACTTGGCATGGAATCCCTGATGTCCCCCACCGTTCACCGCAAGCTGCGCATCGGCGCGGACCAGTACACCGGCCAGAAAGTGGTCGACCAGCAGTTCCACGAGTGCGATTTCTCCGGCGCGGACCTGACCGGCACCGAGTTCATCAACTGCAGTTTCTACGATGCCGACAGCCGCACCGGCTGCCGCTTCAACGGCGCCACGCTGAAGGAAGCCAGTTTCCGCAGCTGCGACATCAGCATGTGCCACTTCAACTTCATCAAGGCGCTGGGCCTGGAGATCAGCGAGTGCCGTGCGCAGGGCGCGGACTTCAGCAACGCCAGCTTCATGAACCAGATCACCACGCGCAGCTGGTTCTGCAGCGCCTTCATCAAGAAGTCGAACCTGCGCTATGCCAATTTCTCGCGGGTGACGCTGGAGAAGTGCGAGCTATGGGAAAACCGCTGGGACGGTGCGAACGTGAGCGGCGCCAGCTTCGCCGGCTCGGACCTGTCCGGCGGCCAGTTCGAGGGCATCGACTGGAACAGCGCCAACTTCACCGACTGCGACCTGACCAACTCGGAGCTGGGCGAGCTGGACCTGCGCAGCACCAACCTGCGTGGCGCCACGCTGGACGTGCAGCAGGTGGCGCTGTTGATGCAGCGGATCGGCATCACGGTGGTGCCGTAGGCATCACCCGGCGTACGCCACCCAGCCCTTGAAGCTGAAGCCGGCATAGAACAGTTCCACGCCGTCGAAGCCGGCCTCCTGCAGCAGCGCCACTTCCTGTTCGGGGGCCAGCAGCGGCAGCCGCTCGGCAATGGCGTCGATCGCGCGCTGCGCATCGGCCCGGGCAACCCCCGAAGCTTCGGCGAACGCTGCGTAGCGCTGCAACCAGCGCAGCTTGCCGGCCGGATCCTGCGGCACGCTGTGGTGCGCCACCACCAGCGGCGCGCCGGGCTGCAGGCGCCGGTGCAGCTCGCGCAGCGTGTGCAGGCGCTGCCCGGCATCGAGGAAATGCAGGGTCAACAGGCAGCTGGCACCGTCGAAGCGCAGATCGGGCGCATCGTCGATGTAGCCTTCCAGCAGCTGCACGCGCGACATCAGCGGACCCAGTGTCTGTTCGGCCAGGGCCAGCATCGGTGCAGCCGGGTCCACGCCCAGCAGCTGCCAGCCCGGCTGCGCCTCGGCAAAAGCCTTCAGTTCCAGCCCGCCACCGGCGCCCAGCACCAGCACACGGCCCTGCGCAGGAACGCGTTCGGCCAGCAGCAGGCGGCTCATCTGCTGCAGGGCGAGGAAGCCGGGCACCTGGCGCAGTGGCGCTTCGGCATAGCGGGCCACCGCCTGCGGGTCGGAGAACGTGGACATGCGCGGATTCCTGCGGCGGGGGACATACCACTGTAGCGCGGCGCGCAAGAGGCATTGCGCGCCGCTGCCGCACGGGCAGGACAGGGCTCAGGCCGCCGCTGCCTCAAGCACGTCTTCCAGCCGCACCTCGCCGAGGAAGCCACCGCTGCTGGTTGCCGGCTGCTGCGCTTCGATGGCGTGGGCGAACTGCACGCCGGCGTCGTCCTGCAGGCGCTCGAACAGCTGCTGCACCCTGGGAAACTCGCGACGATCGACCACCTGGTGATAGTCGTTCCAGCGCGCGATGCCGGCGAAGTAGGCATCGGCAAAGCTGCGCTGTTCGCCCAGCAGCCACGGGCCCGTGCCGATCATCTGCTCCAGCGCCTGGTGGGCGTGGCGCACCTTGGTGGTGCCATAGGCACGCAGCGCCTCGCCGTCATCGCCCTCGGCGTGTTCCAGCGCATGCCAGAGCGGGGCGTAGGCACCGAAGAAGCTGGTGTTGAGATAGGCCAGCCGATGATTGAGGCTGTCGAAGCCGGACGTGCCCTGTGCGAAGCCCAGCCCACGCGCGATACCCAGCGCAGCCAGGTGGTTGAGGATGGCCAGGCTCTCGCTGAGCAGTTCGCCCCGCGCAGTGCGCAGGGTCGGGGTTTCGCCCAGCGGATTGAGGCGGCGGTAGTCTTCGCCCTGCACCTGGCCGGGCATGTCGATGCGGCACAGGTGATACGGCTGGCGCAGCCACTCCAGCGCAACGATGGAGCCGAACGAGCAGCCCGAGGGCACGCCGTAGAAGAGGATCGGGGTCATGGCAGGTTTCCGGTTCAAGCCGCGATGCGGCGGGTGATCAAAGCGTGCCTGCGTGGACATTGCCCCGGAAGCCGTTCGAATGGCATCCTGAAGTCCACATCTGTGGACGTTGCCCGTGCTCAACCTCAACGATCTGGCCCTGTTCGTGACCGCAGTGGAGCAGGGCGGGTTCGCTGCAGGCGGGCGCCATCTGGGCCTGCCGCGCTCGACCCTGAGCAAGCGCGTGGCGCTGCTGGAAGAACAGCTCCAGGTGCGGCTGCTACAGCGCAGTTCGCGCCGCTTCGCATTGACCGAGGTCGGTCAGGAGTTCTTCGAGCGTGCACGCGCGGCGCTGTCCGAGGTTGAGGCTGCCGAGGCCATTGTCCGCGACCGCCAGGCCGAACCCAGCGGCACCGTGCGCATCAGCGCTTCGATTCCGGTGGTGCAGGGCGAGCTCGCCACGTGCCTGCCTGCACTGGCCCGCCGCTATCCACGGCTGCGTATCGAAGTTGAAGTGAGTGATCGTTTCATCGATCTGGCGCAGGAAGGCATCGACATCGCCCTGCGCAGCCACTTCGGTCCGCTGCCGGATTCCGGGTTGGTGCAGCGAATGCTCGGCAGCGAACGCATCGTGCTGGTGGCGTCACCTGGTTATCTGGCAGCCGCGCCGGCAGTGGACACGCCCGAGCAGCTACGCGTGCATGCCGGCCTGCTGACCGCGCGCCATGCAACGCGCTGGACGCTGCACGGCGCCGACGCCCGCACCGTGCAGGTGGAGCCGCAGGTGGCGCTGGTCGGCAATGAATCGCAGCTGCTGATCGCGGCGGCAGAAGCGGGTCTTGGCATCACCGTGCTGCCACACAGCCTGTGTGCTGCGGCCATCGCCGCCGGCCGCCTGCAGCAGGTGCTGCCGGCGTGGCATGCCGGCGAAGTCACCACCAGCGTGCTGCTGCCGCATCGTCGCGGCCAGTTGCCGGGCGTCCGCGTGGTGGTGGATGCGCTTGTCGCGCATTACCAGCTCAACGCAGCGCGCGCGCCAGTACCTGCCAGATCCTTGGGTCCTGGCACTGCGAAACGTTGAAACGTACATAGTCGGCCGCGCGCTGCGACTGGCTGAACGCGTTGCCCGGCGCCAGCACGATGCCCTCGCGCAGGCATTGCCGCGCCAGTGCGGCGGCGTCGCGGCCATCGGGCAGCTGGCACCACAGGAACAGGCCAGCTTCCGGTTGCAGCCACGGCGTGATGCCCAGCGTCTGCAGCTTGCGCAGCGTGTGCCGGCGTGCATCGGCCAGGCGCGAACGTATCGACTGCATGTGGCGGCGGTAACCGCTGTCGGTCAGCGCGATGTGCATCAACTGTGCGGCCAGATGGCCACCGCCGAAGCTGGTCGCCAGCTTCAGGTCGGTCAGTGCCTCGATCCAGTCGTGGCGCGCAGCGATGTAGCCGCAGCGCGACGCTGCCGACAGCGTCTTGGAGAAACTGCCGACGTGGATCACCCGTGACAGCCCATCGAGCGCGGCCAGTCGCGGCGCCGGCTCCAGTTCGAAGTCGGCGAAGATGTCGTCCTCGACGATGATCAGTTCGCTGCGTTCGGCCAGGCCCAGCAGGCGGTGTGCGGTGCTCGCGGAAAGTACCGCACCGGTCGGGTTGTGCAGGCCGGAATTGGTGATGTACAGCCGCGGCGAATGCGCCTGCAGTGCCTGCGCGAACGCCTCCAGGTCCGGGCCGCTGTGCGTGTACGGCACGCCGATGGCCTGCACCTGGTGCGCCTTCAGCAGCGCGTGGTAGTTGAAGTAGCTGGGGTCATCGACCAGCACGCAGTCGCCGGGCTTGAGCAGGAAACGGCAGAGCAGATCGACCGCGTGCGTACCGGATTCGGTCAGCAGGATCTGCTCCATCGGTGCATCGATGCCGAGCGTGGCGCTGCGCCTCTGCAGCAGCTGGCGCAACGCGGGCAGCCCGAGCGGGCCAGCGTAGTCGACCAGCTGCATGGCATCGGCACGCGCCAGCCGGCGCAGGCCGCGGCGCACGCCATCGTGATACAGCCAGTCACTGGGCATCCAGCCGCAACCTGGCTTGAGGTGGCCCGCGGGCGTTTCCAGCGATTGCCGTGATACCCACAGCGGATCCACCGCGCGGTCCAGCCGCGGCTCCATCTCGGCCAGCGCCAGCGGTGCGGCCGGGCCACTGACGTAGAAGCCCGAGCCTGCGCGCGCACTGATCAGGCCTTCGGCCGCCAGGCGCTCGTAGGCTTCGACCACGGTGGAGACCGATACCCCCATCGCCGCCGCCTGCGCACGTACCGAGGGCAGGCGTGAGCCGGGGCCATCCAGCCGCGCACTGATGCGGGTGCGGACGGTCTGGATGACCGATTCGATGCGGGTGAGCGGACGCGGCATGGCGGAACCGTAGTGGAAGTGTGGGCAGTACAGTTACTTGCGACTGTACTGGATTGTAGCTGGGGTCGTCCCGCGCTGGATGCTTCCATACAGGTCCAGCCGGGCATCGTCCGGCACCTTCAGGAGTACAGGCGTGGAACGGTCGGCGAGTGGTTGGATCAATGGCTTCATCGGTGTGGTGATCTTCGCTGGCTCCCTGCCGGCCACCCGCCTGGCGGTGCTGCAGCTGGACGCCGGATTCGTCACTGCTGCACGCGCCACCATTGCCGCCGTGCTCGGCCTTGGCCTGCTCCTTCTGCTGCGCCAGCCGTGGCCGCGGCGCAATGACCTGCCCGGGCTGGTAGTGGTCAGCCTCGGGGTGGTGGTCGGCTTTCCGCTGTTGACCGCGCTCGCCCTGCGGCATGCGTCGTCGGCACACACCATCGTGTTCCTCGGGCTGTTGCCACTGAGCACTGCGGTGTTCGGCGTGCTGCGCGGTGGCGATCGACCGCGCCCGGCCTTCTGGCTGTTTTCGTTGCTGGGCAGTGCCTGCGTGGTCGGCTATGCGGTGCGCAACGGCATCGAGGCCTCGCTGCAGGCTGACCTGCTGATGCTGGCGGCGATTATGGTGTGCGGGCTGGGCTATGCCGAGGGCGGTCGGCTCGCCCGCCACCTGGGCGGCTGGCAGGTGATCAGCTGGGCGCTGCTGCTGGCCTTGCCGGTGATGCTGCCGCTGACAGTGCTGATGCGCCCGGCCTCCTTCACCGCGGTCGATGCCTCGGCATGGTGGGCGCTGGGCTACGTTGCGGTGTTCAGCATGCTGATCGGCTTCCTGTTCTGGTACCGCGGGCTGGCCCAGGGCGGTATCGCCGCCGTCGGCCAGCTGCAGCTGCTACAGCCCTTCTTCGGCCTGGCCCTGGCCGCGCTGCTGCTGCATGAATCGGTCAGCCTCAGCATGGTGCTGGTGACCGTGGTCGCGGTGATCTGCGTCGCCGGCGCACGCCGCTTCAGCCGCTGAACGAAAAAGGGGACGGAGGGGATTAAGTCGCTATTGCCCCTTATGTGCCGGAAGCGACTTAATCCCCTCCGTCCCCTTTTTCGGTGATAGCGCGGGCGTATCGTGCGCGGTGGTCAACGGTATTGGCCGAGTGCAGTGCGCTTGGCCGAAGCTGTGCCGATGCAGCCAATTTCTCGTATTTTCTTTGAGGGCCAGGTGGGCCTGGTGACCGGTGCCGCGGGTGGGTTGGGCCTGGCCTACAGCCGCCTGCTGGCCGAGCGCGGTGCGCAGGTGCTGATGCATGATGTCGGCGCCGGTACCGACGGCCGCGGCGCCGATCCACAGCGCATCCTGCGCAGCGTCGAAGCGCTGCAGCGGCAGGGTTTGCCGGTACAGGCCGCAAGCGGTCCCATCGACCATCGCGCTGGTTGCCATGCGCTGGTGCAGGAACTGCTGCAGGCGCACGGCCGCATCGACTTCCTGATCCACAACGCGGGCTGGGTCGAGTACCAAGCGCTGGAAGCGATCGAGGACGAGGCGCTGGAACAGATGCTGTGCCTGGCCGCGAAGACGCCGCTGTGGCTGGCGCAGGCGGCGTGGCCCGCGATGCGCTCGGCCGGCGGTGGACGCATCGTCATCACCACCTCCGATCGCGCGCTGTATCCGCAGTACGCACAGCGCGGACTGGCGGCCTACGCGATGGGCAAACTGGCCGCGCTCGGCCTGGTCAATGTGCTGGCGCTGGAAGGCGCCGAGCATGGCATCGTGGTCAACGCGGTTTCGCCGGTGGCGAAGACCCGCATGTGGGGCATCGACGGCGAGCCCGACGAACTGCATCCGGATGCAGTCGCGCAGGGCGTGGCCTATCTTGCATCCACGCGCTGCCACGAGGGCGGATGGGTGCTGCGCGCCAGCAACGGGCAGTTCCATGCACTGCGACTGCAGGAGGCCGAGCACGTGGCGTATCCGCGCGATCTGCGTGCGGTCAGTGCCGACAGCATCGAATCGGTCGCACTGCAATGGCCAGCCATTGCCCGCGCCAGCGTGGACGCGCGCAGCTGAGGGCGTACCCTAGGCGGGTTCCCACTGCCTGCATCGAGATGATCGACCTGCGCCTGCTTCGCCAGTTCGTGGCCGTGGCCGAAGAGCTGCATTTCCACCGTGCCGCAGCCCGCCTGCACATGTCGCAGCCGCCGTTGACGGCGGCAATACGACGGCTGGAAGACGAACTCGGAAGTGAACTCATCGTGCGCGGCAACCGTACCCTGGGCCTGACCGTGGCCGGGCAGACGCTGCTGGTGGAGGCGCGGACAACGCTGCAGCAGGCCGAGCAGGCGTTGCAGCGCACGCGCGAAGCCGCCGCCGGGCAGTCCGGCAGCCTGCGCGTGGGCTATGTGGGCAGTGCGCTGTATGGTCGCCTGCCGGGCTTGATCCGCCGCTTCCGCCAGATCTACCCGCACGTTCAGCTGCACCTGCAGGAAGCCACGTCGCGCCAGCAGCAACTGTGGCTACGTGAGCAGCGCATCGACGTCGGCGTGCTGATTCCGCCGATTCCCGCCGCCGAGCTGGTGCTGCACGATTTCGACCATGACCGCCTGGCCATCGCGCTGCCGCGCGCTCATGCGCTGGCCGACGCGCCGGAGGTCAGTGTGGCGATGCTGGCCGACGAACCGTTCGTTTCATGGCCGGCGGGCGAGGGCATCGGCTTCCACGCACAGGTGCTGGGCCTGTGCACCGCGGCGGGCTTCACCCCGCGCGTGGTGCAGGAAGCGCAGGGCATGCACGCGGTGTTGTCGCTGGTGGCGGTGGACGCCGGCGTGGCGATCGTCCCGGCCAGCATGGCCAGCTTCCGCCCGCAGGAAATCGCCTATCGCGTGCTGGAGGGCGAAGCCGCCCGCTTCGCCCTGCAGTTCTGCGTGCGCCCGGAACCAACGTCGCCGGTGCTGGGCAATTTCCTGCAGACGGCGGGTGCGAACTGATTCTGTGGATCCGCTACGCCTCATCGTCGCGGAACAGGTTGGCAACGGCATAGTCGATGAACACCCGCAGGCGTGCACTGGGATGGCGCCCACCGGGCCATAGCAACGAGAACTGCCCCTGATGCGTGGGCAGTGCTGGCAGTACCCGCTGCAGGCGGCCGTCGGTCAGCGCTGGCAATGCTCAGAACCGATAGCTGATGGTGCCGGTCACCACGCGCGGGTAGCCGGCGAAGCAGTCGCCAAACGTGCGGCACGGGGCGTAGTAGCGCTTGTCGGTGAGGTTGGTGATGTTCAATGCCATCGTCCAGTCGGTCACCTGCACTTCCACCAACGCATCGGCCAGCGTGTAGCTGGGAGTGATGATGCGTCCGCCATTGCCCAGCGACACCGTGTTGCCGACATGGCGCACGCCCAGGCCCAGGCGCAGGCGTGCGGCATCGTCCAGCTGGAAGCCCTTGGATACCCAGGCCGAGGCCAGGTCCTGTGGGGTGTCGTTGAGGCGCTGGCCCACTTCCAGCGCGAAGTTGCTGCGGCTGACCTCGGCCTCGTTGCGCGCAACGGCGGCGGTGATCGTCAGGTCGTTGGTGAACTGGAACTGGCCTTCCAGTTCCACGCCCTTGGAGCGGATCTGCCCGGTCTGCACCACGTTCAATACGTTGTCCGGGTCGTTGGTCTGCCGGTTGGTTTCTGTGATGCGGTATGCCGCCATCGTCAGCAGCAGGTTGCGTGCCGGTTGCCACTTGATGCCGGCCTCGCTCTGGCGGCCGCGCATCGGCTTGAAGGCCTGGCCGAACAGGTCCTGGCCAGTGACCGGGAGGAACGATTCGCTGTAGCTCAGGTAGGGTGATACTCCCGCGCCGAGGTCACCGATCAGGCCGGCGCGGTAGGTGGTGGCGTTGTCGGTCTGGCTGGGTTGGCCTTCGGTCCTGGAGCGTGCATGGTCGCGGCGCGCGCCCAGTACCAACGAGACGCGGTCGGCCCAGCGGATCTGGTCCTGCACATAGACACCCAGCTGGGTGGAGGTCTGGTCCGGCTGTCGATTCCAGCCACGCACGATCGGTGCGACCGATACCGGGGTGTAGATGTCGATCGGCGTGCCGGTGGCGTCCAGCCGCTGCAGCTGCTCCTTGTATTGGCTGTAGTCCACGCCGGCCAGCAGCAGATGCTGGAAGGCACCGGTGGCGAAGTCGAACTGCAGCGCATTGTCGGCGCTGAAGATCTGCACGTCGGGGCGGGTGCCGTAGGCGGTGCGGTTGACCACGCGGCGGTCGGCGTCGATGAAGGGATCTGCCGGATTGCTGTAGCTGTCCACGTACATCTGCTGCAGGGTGGTCCTGCCATCGATGTAGCGCACCGCCGAGCGCAGACTCAGCACATCATTGAAGCTGTGGTCGAACAGCGCGGTCAGGCTGTAGACGCGCGAATCGATGCGATCAAAGCCGGGGTGGCCGATGAAGGTGGAGGTGTCCAGGCGACGGCCTGGCGGCGCCAGCAGGGTCGCTGCCAGCGGCAGGAACTGCTGGCTGGAGCCGGTCCTGTCGTGCTGGTAGCTGGCCAGCAGGGTCAGCGTGCTGCGTTCGCCGCGCCAGCTGATCGAGGGTGCCAGGTAGATGCGGTCGTCGTTGAGTACATCGGTCTGCATGTTCGATTCACGCACCAGCCCGACGAAGCGTCCGGCAACCGTACCGGCATCGTTCAAGGCGCCGCCGATGTCACCCTGCAGCTGCCTGCGGTCGAAGCTGCCGAGCTGCACGCCGACCTCGCCCCTGAGGGCGTCGAAGGTCGGGCGCTTGCTCATCGCATTGATGATGCCGCCGGTGGCGCCGGCACCGTACAGCACCGAAGACGGGCCGCGCAGTACTTCCACGCGTTCCAGGCCGTAGATCTCCGGGCGGGCGAGGGGGCTGAAGCCGTAGCTGCGGCGCAGGCCATCCTGGTACTGCACCGGGTCCAGGCCGCGTACGGAGGTCGCATCGTTGCGGGTATCCAGGCCCCAGGCATCGGCGGTGACGCCAGCGCTGTAGCGCAGCACTTCCTGCAGGTTGTGTGCACCGCGGTCGGTGAACAGCTGCTGGGTGACCACGCTGATCGCCTGCGGCGTCTCGGTCAGGGCGGTGTCGGTCTTGGTCGCGGTGCTGGCCCGCTCGGCCACCACGGTCACCTTGTCCAGGGTACGTGCCGCTGGGTTGTCCTGGGCCTGGGCGATGGCCGAGGCCAGCAGGGTGGGCAGGGCGAGCGTGTACAGCAGCGGGCGGCGCGGCGACAGGGCGGGCATCGTCAGGAATCCGGGAAGGGCGGTGACGGCGGATTATCCGGATGCCTGTCCGCAAATACAAATGATTCCCAAGTGCGATTGAGTGCCCGAGGTGGATGTCAGGGCAGGCCGTCCGAGGCGCCGCGGATGCTCAGCCAGGCGCCACCGCCCGGGGCGCTGCCCGCGCGCAGCCGGAAGCCGTGGAGGCCGGCAATGGCGGCCACGATCGACAGGCCCAGGCCGAATCCCGGCCCCTGGCCGGCGCTGCTGCTGCCTCGGAAGAAGCGCTGGTAGATCAGCGTGCGGTCCTGCGGCGGGATGCCGGGCCCGTTGTCGATCACATCGATCCTCGGCGCGCCGTGATCATCGACCGCACGCAGCAGGATACGGCCGTGCGCAGGGGTGAACTGCAGGGCGTTGGACAGCAGGTTCGCCACCGCTTCGAACAACAGTTCACGGTCGCCACGCAGCAGGCCCACCTGTGGCTCCACCTGCAGCTCCAGCAACTGCTGCTTCTCTTCGGCCAGTGGCAGGTAGAACTGGTGCAGTTCCTGCAGCAGCTCGGCAACGTCGACCTCGTCGAAGGCCGAACGCCGCTGGTGGCTTTCCAGTTCGGACACCCGCAGCAGCGCGGTGAAGCGCGCCATCAGCATGTCCGTTTCCGCCAGTGCCTTGTCCAGCGGGTCGGCATGCGGATCCTGCTCGTCCAGGCCGACGCGCATGCGGTACAGATGCGCGCGCAGGCGGGTGAGCGGGGTGCGCAGATCGTGGGCGATGCTGTCGCACACGCCTTTGACCTCGGTCATCAGCTGTTCGATGCGTTCCAGCATGGCATTGACGATGCTCGACAGCCGATCGATCTCGTCGCGACGGTTGGATACCGGCAGGCGTTGACCGAGGTCACCGGCCACGATGCGGTTGGTGGCGGCTTCGATCTGCTGGATCCGCTTCAAGGGCCGCCGGCGCAGCAGATGCCATCCGGCCAGGCCGGGAATGACGGTCAGCGATACGCCCCACAACAGCGCATCGAGGATGATGCTGTTGACGGCGGTGAGCTTGCCGTTCTGGCGGACGAACACCAGCGTCCGCCCATCCCGGGTCACCATGCCCAGCGCATTGCCGCCGCTGTCGTGCCGGCCTCCGGCCAGCGTCCAGCCCTGTACCGGATGCGAGCGGCCATCCAGCGGTAGTCCGTCGGGAATGGCGATCAGCGTGCCGCCCTTGGGCGAGCCGCGGCTGTCGAACAGCCCGTAGGTGTACACCTGGTGCAGGTCGAAGCGCTGGCTGTCGCGCAATGCATCGTCCAGTGCCTGGCCGTCGAATGCCATGAACAGATGGGCACGCTGCTGCAGCCCGGATTCGGTCAGGTCATTGAGATAGTCCGAGATGCGCCAGTACATCACGCCCAGCAGCAGGCTCGACCAGGCCACGAACAGGATGCAGTACAACCCGAGCAGGCGGCTGCTGGACGAGCGCCACTGGTCAGGATTGCGCATCGAAGACATAGCCGGTTCCACGTACGGTGGTGATGGGTTGCGGGCGGCCCGGCTGCTCGATGCGTTTGCGCACGCGGCCGATGTGGACGTCGATCAGGTTGGTGCCGGGGTCGAAGTGATAGCCCCAGACTTCCTGGAACAGCATGCTGCGGGTGACCACCTGGCCGGCATTGCGGACCAGGAATTCGAGCAGCTTGAACTCGGTCGGCAGCAGGCTGATCTCCTGCCCGCCACGCCGGGCCGAACGGGTCATCAGATCCAGTTCGAGGTCGCCGGCGCGCAGGACACTGTCAGCAGGGCCGGACGGGTTGCGGCGGCGGATCAATACCTCCACGCGGGCCGCCATCTCATCGGAGGCGAACGGCTTGGTCAGGTAGTCGTCGCCGCCTGCACGCAGGCCGCGCACGCGCTCGTCCACGTCCGACAGCGCGCTGATCATCAGTACGGGGGTGACGATACCTTCGCGCCGCAGCGCAGTGACCAATGCCAGGCCATCTATGCCGGGCAGCATGCGGTCCAGGGTGATCACCGCGTAGTCGCCTGCACGCGCCAACGCGAGGCCGGCGGTGCCATCAACGGCAACGTCGACCTCGAAGCCATGGCTGCGCAGCTCGGTTGCGATTTCCTCCGCAGTGACAAGGTCGTCCTCGATGGTGAGTACGCGCGGCATGGGCCAGTGTGCAGGTTGGATGGCTGCCATCCTCGCAACCGTTCGCGGTGACTGCAAATGAAAAATGTTTCATGCGCGATTCGCCGGATTCCGCGCACGGGTCTTCTATATTCGGCGCCGAGCGTCTCCCCCCGGCGCGCGGAATCCCGGCACCCGATGAATCTCCTGCACACCCCCTTGCCACGACATGCCCGGCCACCGCGGCTCCGGCGGCCCCTGCTGCTTGCGCTCATTCTGCTCGGCCTGTTGACGGCCTGCGGCAAGGAGGCGCCCAAGACGGCCGGCAGGCTTCACGAGGTGGAAGTGCTGACACTGCTGGAAAGGCCGCTGGCGATGGAACAGGAGCTGCCGGGGCGGACCATCGCATCGCAGGAGTCGGACGTGCGTCCGCAGGTGGATGGCGTGCTGGTGAAACGCCTGTTCGAAGAAGGCGAAACCGTGCGTGCCGGGCAGCCCTTGTTCCAGATCGAGCCGGCCCTGTACCAGGCGGCACTGAACCAGGCCCAGGCCAACCTGAAAACCGCCGAAGCGGCGGCAGTCACCGCACGCCTGCGCGCGCAGCGGATGCAGGCGCTGGGCGGCGAGCAGCTGGCCGCGCGCCAGGACGTGGACGACGCCATTGCCAGTGGGCAGCAGGCCGCAGCCGCGGTGCAGGCGGCACAGGCGAGCCTCGATACCGCGCGTACGCGGCTTGGTTTTGCCACGGTTACCGCGCCGATTGCCGGGCGCATCGGTCGTGCGCTGTTCACGCCGGGCGCACTGGTCACCTCCGGCCAGGCCGACCCGCTGGCGCGGATCCAGCAGGTCGACCCGATGAACGTGGACATCACCCAGTCCAGCAACGAGTACCTGGCCTTGCGCCGCGCGATCGCCGACGGTGGCGTGCAGGCCACCACCGCCGCGGTGCGGCTGCGCCTGTCCGATGGCAGTGCGTATCCGTTGCCCGGTACCCTGGAATTTGCCGATATCGACGTGCAGCAGGAAACCGGCAGCATCACCCTGCGGGCACGTTTCCCCAATCCCGCCGGGCAACTGCTGCCGGGCATGTACGTGCGGGCGCAGGTGGGGCAGGGTACGCAGCGGCAGGCGCTGCTGGTGCCGCAGTCGGCGGTGGACCGCAGCCCGAAGGGCGAGGCGCAGGTGTGGGTGGTGGATGACGGCGGCAAGGCAAAGCTGCGCCTGTTCCGTACCGCCCGCGCGATCGGCGACCAGTGGCTGGTGCTGGATGGCATCGCCGCCGGTGAACGGGTGGTGGTGGCCGGCGCACAGGGGCTCTCCGATGGCATGGCGGTACAGGTGAAGCCCGCGCCGGCAGCCGTGCCGGCAGCGGCCGGGAAGGGCTGAGCCATGTTGCCGCGTTTCTTCATCCATCGCCCGGTGTTCGCCTGGGTGCTGGCGATCTGCATCATGGCCTTCGGCGCGATTGCCGTCAGCCAGCTGCCGGTCGAACAGTACCCGGACATCGCGCCGCCGCAGGTCAACATCACCGCCAACTACACCGGCGCTTCGGCGCAGACGGTGGAAGACAGCGTCACCCAGGTGATCGAGCAGCAGATCAAGGGCATCGACCACCTGCTGTACTTCTCTTCCACCAGTTCGTCGTCGGGCCAGGCGCGGATCACGGTCACCTTCGACCAGAGCGCGAACCCGGATATCGCCCAGGTCCAGGTGCAGAACAGCGTCAACCAGGCCATCAACCGGCTGCCGCAGGAAGTGCAGCAGCAGGGCGTGACCGTGGCCAAGTCGCAGGGCGATTCGCTGATGGTGGTCTCGCTGTACGACACCAGCCGGCGCATGGAACGCGTGGACGTCTCCGACTTCCTGGTCAGCAACGTACAGGACCCGATCAGCCGCATTCCCGGCGTTGGCGAGATCAACGTGTTCGGTTCGGCCTATGCGATGCGCGTGTGGCTGGACCCGCACAAGCTGCGTGCCTACGACCTGATGCCGGCGGACGTGCGTACTGCGATCCAGGCGCAGAACACGCAGGTGACGGCGGGTGAGCTGGGCGCGATGCCGTCCAGTCCGACGCAGAGCCTCAACGCCACGGTCACCGCGCAGTCGCGCCTGCAGACGCCGGAACAGTTCCGCGCGATCATCCTTCGTACGCTTCCCAGTGGCGCGGCGGTGTTGCTGGGCGACGTTGCACGGGTCGAGATCGGCGCGGAGAACTACCAGACCAGCAGCTATCTCAACGGTTATCCGGCGGCCGGCTTCTCGGTGACCCTGGCCTCCGGTGCCAATGCACTGGCTACTGCCGATGCGGTGCGCGCGGAGATCGAACGGCTGCGGCCGACCTTCCCGCCGGGGCTGCAGGTGGCCTATCCGCGTGACAGCACACCGTTCGTGCGGGTCTCGATCGAGGGGGTCATCCATACCCTCATCGAAGCCATAGTGCTGGTGGTGGTGGTGATGTTCCTGTTCCTGCAGAACCTGCGTGCCACGTTGATCCCGGCGATCACGGTGCCGGTGGTGCTGCTGGGCACCTTCGGCGTGCTGGCCGTTGCCGGATTCACCATCAATACGCTGACCTTGTTCGCGATGGTGCTGGCGATCGGCCTGCTGGTCGACGATGCCATCGTGGTGGTGGAGAACGTGGAGCGCATCATCCACGACGAGCATCTGCCGCCACGCGAAGCGACCGAAAGATCGATGGGCGAGATCACCGGCGCGTTGATCGGCATCACCGTGGTGCTGGGCGCGGTGTTCCTGCCGATGGCCCTGTTCGGTGGTTCCACCGGCATCATCTACCGGCAGTTCTCGATCACCATTGCTTCGGCAATGGCGCTGTCGGCGCTGGTCGCGCTGACGCTGACCCCGGCGCTGTGCGCGACCCTGCTCAAGCCATCTTCGGCGCAGAAGCCGCAGGGCCGATTCTTCAGGGCGTTCAACCGGGGTGTCGAGCGCAGCCAGTTGGCCTACCAGGGAAAGCTGGGGGGCGTCGTTACCCGGCCGCGGCGCTGGATGGCGTTCTACCTGCTGCTGGTGGTCGCCATGGTCGCGCTGTACGCGCGCATGCCCACCGGCTTCCTGCCGGTGGAAGACCAGGGCCAGGTGACCTTCCAGTTCTCCACGCCGGAGGGCACGCCAATGGCGCGTACCGAAGCGCTGGGCGAGCAGATCAGCCGCTACTTCATGCAGCACGAGAAGCAGAACCTTGACGTGGTGTTCGTGGTGGTCGGCCGCAACAATGCCGGCACCGGCCAGAACGCCGGCCAGGGCTTCCTCGCGCTCAAGCCGTGGGACGAACGCACGGGCGACAACACCGCTGCGGCGATCATCACGCGTGCCAATGCCTACTTCCGCAGCTTGCCGGATGCCAAGGTCAATGTACTGGCACCGCCGGCGGTGCGCGGCCTGGGTCAGTCCAGCGGCTTCGAACTGTGGTTGCAGGACACCAGTGCTGCCGGGCGCGTGGCGTTGCAGGCGGCGCAGGAGCAGGTGGTGCGCGCGGCCGGCGAGGACGATGGGCTCACCTCGGTGCGCCTGAACGGCCTGGGTGACAAGGCCGAACTGCGGCTGGACATCGACCATGCCCAGGCCAGTGCGCTGGGCCTGTCCCAGGCCGACATCAACTCAACCCTGTCTGCTGCCTGGGGCGGCAGCTACATCAACGACTTCCTCGACCGTGGCCGGGTCAAGCGGGTCTACATGCAGGGCGACCAGCCGTACCGCAGTATGCCCGACGACATCGGCCAGTGGTATGTGCGCGGTGGCAATGGCCAGATGGCGTCGTTTGCCAGCTTCGCCAGCAGCCACTGGGCGCGCGGGCCGCAGCTGCAGCAGCGCTTCAACGGCCTGCCGGCAATGCAGATCCAGGGCAGCGCCGCTGAAGGGCGCAGTTCGGGCGAAGCGATGCAGCGCATGCAGGCGCTGGTTGCCGATCAACCCGGGTTCGACCTGCAGTGGAGTGGCCTGTCCTACCAGGAACAATTGGCCAGCAACCAGACATTGTGGCTGTACACCGCCTCGATTGCCTTCATCTTCCTGTGCCTGGCCGCGCTCTATGAGAGCTGGACGGTACCGGTGGCGGTGGTGCTGGTGATTCCCTTGGGCGTGATCGGTACCGTGCTGGCGACCACGGCGGCAGGCTTCGTCAATGACATCTACTTCCAGGTGGGGCTGCTGACCACCATCGGACTGTCGGCGAAGAATGCGATCCTGATCGTTGAGTTTGCCGAAGCCCGCTATCGCGCCGGCAGTTCTGCGGTGGAGGCGGCGCTGCAGGGCGCACGCCTGCGCCTGCGCCCGATCGTGATGACGTCATTGGCCTTTGTGGCCGGTGTGATTCCGTTGGCGTTGGCCACCGGTGCCGGTGCGGTCAGTCGCCGTGAGATTGGCATGAGCGTAATCGGCGGCATGGTGTCCGGCACGGTGCTGGCGGTGGTGCTGGTGCCGCTGTTCTTCGTACTGGTGCGCCGCCTGGGCCGTGCGCCGGCCTGATGGCCGGTGCCGGCTGTCATCTGGCTGCAGCGAGGCCCTCACCCGTCCTTTGCCGGGCCATCGGTAGCGTAGAGCGTCCCCGTCCCCCACGGAGACCTGCCATGTGGCTGCTCGATCATCTCTGGCCCGGCCGCAGACCTGTTCCTCCCCCGGTCGCCGCCGAACCGCAGGCGACGCCGCGCCGGCCCTGGTTGAAACGCCCGGTGCGGGCCGGGCGCAGCGGCATGGCCCCCTGGCAGAAGGTCGCCGCGCCGCCGCGACGCACGCGCCACTAGGCGCCGCGGTCGGCCGGGTGGTTGACCCCGTCGTTGACTGGAATGATGCCCAGTGCGAACGGGTCGATGCCCTCCAGGCAAGCCACGTTGTAACCGTACTGGTCGGGGTTGGAGCGGCGCCGGTGATGGGTGTAGATGCCGCACACACCGCAGAAGTAGTGTTCGGCCACATGGGTGTTGAACTGGTACATCTGCAGGTGATTCTGCCCGCGCACCACCTGCAGGCCCTGGCGGGTGACGCTGGCGGCAATGGCGCCACGGCGCCGGCACATCGAGCAGTCGCAGCGGCGGGGATCGACGATGCCGTCCGGCAGGTCCAGCAGCAGCTCGACCGTGCCGCAGTGGCAGGTCGCACGGTGCTGGGGTTGGACCGGAACGCCGGCCACGGAAGTGATGCCCATCGTTGCTCCTGTGAGGTGAATCTGGCCGCAGAGGCCGCCGCCGACGGTGCGCCGGCCTGCCTGAACGGGCCGTAGATGCCACGGTGAACCCGCTTGTGGCTAACTATGCGGCTTCAAGACCGCGACAGGATGCCAGTGAAAGCCGCAGGACGATGGATGACAGGAAGTGCCATGGCGCTGCTGGCGCTGTGGGTGACCGGGCTGCTGGCCTATCAGTTGCCAGGGCCGGGCTGGCTGGCCACCGGCGTCGCCGGGCTGTGGCTGCTGGTTGCGCTGTGGGCGTCGTGGCGGGTCGCGCGGGGCCGTGCCTCGCGCCGCCTGGGTCTGGCGTTCGGGGCATCGCTGGCACTGGCCGGCCTGTGGTGGCTGCTGCTGACCCCGCGCCAGGACCGGTTGTGGGCCGATGACGTGGCCCAGCGCCTGCACGTGGTGTCCTTCGATGGCCGCCATGTGGTGCTGGACAACGTGCGTGACTTCAGCTGGCGCACCGAAACCGACTACGACGCACACTGGGTGCGCCGCGAGTACGACCTGGACCAGCTGCGCTCGGCCGACCTGGTGCTGTCGTACTGGATGGGCCCGGCCATCGCCCACACGCTGATCTCGTTCGGCTTCGAGGACGGTCGCCACGTGGTGTTCTCGCTGGAGATCCGCAAGGAGCGCGGTGAGTCGTTCTCGGCGCTGGGCGGCTTCTTCCGCAAGTTCGAGATGACCCTGGTGGCTTCGGAGGAGACCGACATCATCCGCACACGCACCAACGCGCGTGGCGAGGATGTCTACCTGTACCGCCTGCATGGCATGGACCGCGCGCAGCTGAAGGAACTGTTCGCTGCGTACATCGCGCAGGCCCGCGAACTGGATGCGAAGCCCGGCTTCTACAACACGTTGACCAGCAACTGCACCACGATCGTCTTCGACCTGGCCCGCCACATCGCACCGCGCCTGCCGCTGGATTACCGCCTGTTGCTGTCCGGTTACCTGGCCGAGTACGCGCAGGAGGTCGGCGCGCTCACTCCGGGCGTGCCGTACGCCGAGCTGCATGACAAAGGCCGCATCACCCAGCGTGCACTGGACCTGGGTGACGGCGACCACTTCTCCACCGTGATCCGCCAGGGCGTGCCCGGCACCGAGCAGGACCCGCAGTAATGAGCCAACTCTCTCTGACCCGCTGGCAGCGCCTGCTGCCGGTGTTGTTTGCCGCCTTCCTGCTGCTGGGCAGCAGCGGCTGCGCGATGGTCACCGTCAAGCAGGTCAAATCCAGCGATTCGCTGGTCAACAAGCGCGCGGACGTGCTCAACACCGGCAAGCTCAGCCCGGCCGCGCGTGAAACGCTCAGCGCGGCGGGGCTGGACGAGTCGCAGTGCGAGAAGGACTTCCTGGTCTGCCGCAGCACGCTGCTGATGACCGATGACCTCAATGTCGAGCAGCGGCTGTCGGCGCTGTCCGAACTGTGGGTGAAGGCCGCGCTGGCGATGACGCCGAAGAAGACGGCTGCCGGCGATCCGCCGATGAGTGATGCGGCATTGGATGCCTGGCTGGAAGCCGCGCGCTATGCCTATGCCTACCTGTTCTACAGCGGCCGCTCACCGTCCGACCGTGCCTTCGAGGACCGCCAGACGCAGGTGCGTGACTACTACAACTACGCGGCCGAGAAGGCGGCGGTGGTGCTGTTCGTGCGCGCACGCGCCGCTGCGCTGGCTGGCGAGGACTACACGAAGCCGCTCACGGTCGGCAGCTGGTCGCTGGCCTCCAACTACCAGCAGCTGGGCCTGAAGAGCATTCCCGCGCAGCTGGTGCCGGCGGGAACGGTCAGCTTCGTCGGCCTGCGCAGCACCTATCGCCGCGATGGCTTCGGCGCCGAACTGGTGATGGTGATGGACCCACCGAAGCTGGTCGCGCCGGTGATCGCGCCGGACGGCCCGAAGGCCGAAACGGCATCGGACGATGAGGACGGCGAGCGCCGTGGCCGCCGCCACCGGCATGACGATTCGGTGCCCGAGTTCAGTGAGATGTCCTCGATCAACGTCACCGCGCTGCTGCGCTTCGAGGGCAGCAGCCTGGAAGACGTGATGCGCACGCGCCGGGTCGAGCTGGATGCCTATTCGCCGGAAGCCACCGAGCGCATCACCCTGCACGGTGAGCAGGTACCGCTGGCCGGCAACTTCACTGCGGCCTACGGCCTGTGGCTGGCACAGAGTGGCTTCGCCCGGCAGTCGCTGCGCACCCTGTTCGGCATGAGTGAGGGCATCGGCGAACCGCACATCTACCTGATGCAGCCGTGGGACCCGAACCGCCGCATCATCTTCATGCTGCATGGCCTGGCCAGCAGCCCGGAAGCCTGGGTGAACCTGGCCAACGAGATCATGGGCGATCCCGAGCTGCGCCAGCAGTTCCAGGTGTGGCAGGTCTATTACCCGACCAATGCGCCGATCGCGCTGAACCGCTACGAGATCGCCAATGCATTCAACGACACGCTGAAGCATTTCGACCCCAACGGCACCACGCGCGCATCGAAGGACATGGTCTACATCGGCCACAGCATGGGCGGCGTACTGGCCCGGCTGCTGGTGAGCGATTCGGGCGACGTGCTGTGGAACGACCTGCTGGCCAACTACGATCTGAAGGGTGAACGGCTGAAGCGGGTGCAAAACAAGCTGGGGCCGTTGCTGCACTTCAAGGCGCAGCCGAACGTGGAACGCGCGATCTTCATCGCCGCGCCGCACCAGGGCACCGACATCGCCGGCAACAAGGTCGGTCGCCTGATCGGTCGCCTGGTGCGCCTGCCGCTGACCATCCTCGGCAAGTTCGAGGACGTGTTCATGGCACTGGCGCAGGCCGAGCAGCAGGTCGACGGCACCGCCAAGCCGAAGATCCCGAACAGCATCGACAACCTCAAGGCCAGCGATCCGTTCGTGAAGGCCGCCGCACAGCTGCCGATCGAAGCGGGCCTGAAGTACCACTCGATCATCGCCCAGCGCAAACCGGAACTGCCGGTGGACAAATCCGATGACGGGCTGGTGCCGTACTGGAGCGCGCACCTGCCGGGTGCATTGTCGGAGAAGGTGATCATTTCCGGCCACAGCGTGCAGGAGACCCCGCAGGCGGTGCTGGAGGTGCGGCGCATCCTGCATCGGGATATCGATGACATGGGGACTGGCCCCCGCTAGTGCCGGCCGCTGGCCGGCAATCCCGCAATGCGGCGGCGCTACACCCGCCGCGCGATTACCGTGGCCAGCAGCGCCAGGCCGAAGGTGATTGCCAGGCACAGCACGTAGCCGGTGTGGGGTGCGCTTTGCACGAACAGCGCGAACAGTGCGCCGGAAACCGCCAGCGCGGTGGTCACTGACAGCGCTTCGCTCAGCTGCAGTGCCGAGGTGTTGGCACCCTGCTCGTGCGGTGCGGACAACGACAGCGTAAGCACCGACAGGCTGGCGTAGATCATGCCCATGCCGAAGCCGGTCATGGCCCAGCCGATCAGGGCCACCGGCAGCGGCACCGCGTTGAACAGCACGGCCAGTGTGGCGGCGATACCGATCGTCATCAGCGGCGTGCCCATGCGCAGCAGCTGATGGCGCGACCAGCCACGCTGCTGGTGGCCCTGCAGCCATGAACCAGCGAACCAGCCCAGTGCGCCAAGACTGAGCACGGCGCCGGCCCAGCTGGGCGAGAGCCCGCGTTCGCGCTGCAGCAGCAGGGGCAGATAGGCCTCGCAGGCGAAGAATGCGGCTGCCGCGACGCCGCGCAGCGCGATCACGCTGGGCAGTCCGCGGCGCAGGATCAAAGTGCCGGCCGGCAGCAGGCGGTGCACGCAGAACAGCAGCGCCAGCAGTGCCACACCGATGCAGAGCAGCGCAGGCAGGCCCTGCTGCTGGCCGCCGAAGTAGAGCAGCAGCGCCGCCAACGAGGCGCCACTGGCCCAGCGCACCACGGTGCCTCGCCCATCGTCGGCGAGGCCGCCATCGGTGGGTTGCATGCGCGTAAGTGCCGGGCGCAGCAGCAGCGCGGCCGGAATGGCCAGCAGTGGCACGGCCAGGAACACCCAGCGCCAGCCGAGATGCTGCACGATCAGCCCGCTCAGCGCGGGGCCGATCATTGACGGCACCACCCAGCCCGCGGAGAACGCGGCGAATACCTTTGGGCGCAGGTGTTCGGGATAGCTGCGCCCGACCATCACGTACAGCGAGACCGAGATCGCACCCGCACCCAGACCCTGCAGCAGGCGCCCGGCCACCAGCATGCCCATGCGCATCGCAAAGCCGGCCAGCAGCAGCCCCAGCACGAAGCAGGCCAGGCCGTACCACAGTGGCTTGGCGGGCCCCTGGCGGTCGGCCCAGCGTCCGGCCAGGGTCATGCCGATCACGCTGGTAGCCAGGGTGCCGCCGAAGGCCAGCGCATACAGGCGCAGGCCATCCAGCGCCTCGGCCACGGTCGGCATGGCCGCCGCCACCGCCAGGGCTTCGAAGGCATGCAGTGCCACCAGCGCCACCATGCCGATGGTGGTGGCGCGATAGCGGGGGGACAGGATCGACGTATCAGCCGGCGCACGGGCGTCGGCGGGCGAAAGAGTGGGGGACATACGAGTCAGATGCGGGCCGCGCTTGTCAACTGGCGGCGAAGATAGCAGCATGCCACCTCAACCGCAGTTTAGGTCAAGCAATGGTGTCCCAGGAACTCAGCGTTGGCGAAGTCTCCCAGCGCAGTGGCGTGGCGGTTTCCGCGCTGCATTTCTACGAGCGCAAGGGGCTGATCAGCAGCCTGCGCACCTCGGGCAACCAGCGTCGCTACAGCCGTGACGTGCTGCGACGGTTGGCCGTGATCCGCGTCGCGCAACGGGTGGGCATGCCGCTGGAAGCCGTCGGCCGTGCCTTCGAAAGCCTGCCCGAGGGCCGCGCGCCGACCAAGGCCGACTGGGCCAAGCTGTCCGCGCGCTGGCGCACCGAGCTCGAGGAGCGCATCCACATGCTGGAACTGCTGCGCGACGAACTGACCGGCTGCATCGGCTGCGGCTGCCTGTCGCTGCAGCGCTGCCGCTTGGCCAACCCCGAAGACGTCCTCGGCGAACGCGGCGACGGCCCGATGCGCTGGGAATGAAAAAGGGGACGGAGGGGATTAAGTCGCAAATGCACAAACGACTTAATCCCCTCCGTCCCCTTTTTCTTACCAGACCGTGATCGTCTCGCCGCTCTGGATGCCTTCCACTGCACGCTGGAAGGCCAGCGCCGCGCGCTGTGCGCTTACCGCTTCAAAGCCCGGGAAGTAGGGGCCGTAGGTCGCCATTGATTCGACCAGCACGTTCGGGCTGACCACGTTGATGCGCAGGCCACGCGGCAGCAGTTCCAGCGCCGCCGCGCGCACGAAGCCTTCCAGTGCGGCATTCACCGAGGTGGCGTTGACGCCGTCGCGGATCGGTTGGGCGCTGATGATGCCGCTGGTCAGGGTGATCGAGCCGCCGGCGTTGAGGTGGTGCTGGGCGGCCAGTGCCAGCCGCACCTGCCCCAGCAGCTTGTCCTGCAGGCCGGTGTTGAACTGTGCTGGCGTCATCTGCTGCAACGGACCGAAGTGCACCGAGCCGGTGGTGGAGATCACCGCATCGACCGGACCGGTGCGCGAGAACAGTTCGGCGACGCTGGCGTCGTCGGTCAGGTCCACGCGCAGTTCGCCGCTGTTGCGGCCAGCGGCGAGAATCTGATGCTGTTGGCCGAGCTGTCGGGCGACTGCCTGGCCGAGGGTGCCGCTGGCACCGACGAGAAGGATCTTCATGGCCGTTCCTTGCGTGAGGGAGTGAGCGCAGTCTGCGCCGTCACAGTGGGGTTAGGTAAGCGGGGTATGCTTCGCAGATTCCTAACTCTGGATTAGCAATGGATACCCTTCGCTGCATGCAGGCTTTCGTCGCGGTAGCCGAGCGCGGCAGCTTTGCAGGGGCCGCCGAACAGCTGCAGGTGTCGGCGGTGATGGTCGGCAAGTACATCCAGCAGCTGGAGGCGCACCTGGGCACCGCGTTGCTGCAACGGAACACCCGCCGCCAGCGCCTGACCGAAGCCGGCAGTGCCTACCTGGCCGGGTGCCGGCAGGTGCTGGAGCAGGTGCAGCAGGCCGAAGCCGACGTGGCCGGCCTGCAGGTACAGCCGCGTGGCCTGCTTCGGGTTACCGCGCCGACCACCTGGGGCAGCTGCGTGCTGGCGCCGCAGCTGGCCGGCCTGCTGCGCGCGCAGCCGCAGTTGAACATCGAACTGGAGCTGAGCAACCGCCGTGTGGATCTGATCGAGGACGGCTTCGACGTGGCGATCCGGGTCGGGCCACTGCCGTCGCAGGAGGTGGTGGCGCGGCCGCTGCCACCGTATGCGATGAGCCTGTGTGCGGCACCGTCCTACCTGCGCCGGCGCGGCACGCCGCGTACGCCCGCGGATCTGCAGGGGCACGATTGCCTGAGCCACCTGGCCTGGCGCGGAGGCCATGGTTGGCAGCTGGCCAACGGCGAACAGGTGGACTGGGAGGCGCGCTTGACCTGCAATGATGGGTTGGCGCTGCGCGAAGCCGCCGTGGCCGGAGCAGGGCTGGTGCTGCAGCCGACCGCACTGCTGGCCGGCGAAATCGCGGCAGGGCGGTTGAAGCCGCTGCTGCGCGACTACCTGCCCGAACCGCGGCCGATGCACCTGATCTACCTGCCTGACCGCAGGCCGCGCCCGCGTTTGCAGTGCTTCGTCGATTTCGTCATGACCACGTTGGGGCAATGAGCATCCACGCATGGCGTGGATGACGGTGGGTGCCGACCGTTGGTCGGCACACATCGGGATCAATCATTCGCCGCAGACAGTTCCTGCCCACGCACCTGCGCGGCGCGCAGTGCGGTGTCTACCAGCGCCTCGAAACCACCGGCCTGGAAGCTCTCGATCGCGGCCTGGGTGGTGCCGTTCGGCGAGGTCACGCGGCGGCGCAGTTCCGCCGGGCTCTCACCAGCCTCATCCAGCATGCGCGAGGCGCCCAGCAGGGTCTGCACCACCAGCGTGCGCGCGGCGTCGGCCGGCAGGCCCTGGGCAATACCCGCCGCTTCCATCGCTTCGGCCAGCAGGAACACATAGGCCGGTCCGCTGCCGGATACAGCAGTGACCGAATCCATCAGCGATTCGCTGTCGATCCACACCGTGCGCCCGGCACTGGCCAGTACCTGTTCGGCCTGCGCGTGCTGCTGTGCATCCACCGAGGGTGTGGCGTACAGGCCGGTCACACCGGCGCCGAGCAGGGCCGGGGTGTTCGGCATCGCACGCACCACCGGCAGATTGCCGCCCAGCCAGCGTTCCAGCTGGGCGCTGGTGATGCCGGCGGCAATCGACACCACCAGCGGCTGGTTCGCCTGGGCCAGCGCCTGCAGCGACTGGCAGACCTCACGCAGCACCTGCGGCTTCACCGCCAGCAGCCAGATGCGGCCCTGCGCGGCGGCATCGGCGGCGTTGTCGTGCACCTGCACGCCGAAGTCGGCCGCCAGTGACGCGCGCAGTGCGGCGACCGGTTCGGCCACGTGGATGTGCGCGGCCGGCACGCCCTGGCGGATCAGGCCGGCGATCAGGCTGCGGGCCATGTTGCCGCCGCCGATGAAGGTGATGGAATCAGCTGCCATGGAAGTCTCCTTGGAAAATCAGGCCGGGCGCGGGCGCGCGCCGAACAGGGCGGTGCCGATGCGCACCAGGGTGGCGCCCTCGGCGATGGCTTCGGCGTAGTCGCTGCTCATGCCCATCGACAGCGTGTCGATCTGCGCGTGCTGGGCGGCCAGCGACTGGAAAAGTGTGCGCATGCGCACGAATGCATCCCGACGGCGCTCGGCCTCGGGCCACGGCGCGGGAATCGCCATCAGGCCACGCAGGCGCAGGGTGGGTTCGGCGGCAATCGCTGCGGCCAGTGCATCCACTTCTTCCGGTGCACAGCCATGCTTGCTGGATTCGTCGTCGATATTGACCTGGATCAGCACGTTCAGCGGGCCGCGCGCAGCCGGGCGGTGGCGTGCCAGCGCAGTCACCAGCTTGGGCCGGTCCACGCTCTGCACCCAGTCGAAATGGCTGGCCACGGCATCGGCCTTGTTCGACTGCAGGTGGCCGATCAGGTGCCACTCCAGCGCCAGGTGCTGCAGTGCCTGCATCTTGGCCAGGGCTTCCTGCACATAGTTTTCGCCGAAGGCATGCTGGCCCTGTGCGGCCAGCGCGGCCACGGCCTCGGCCGGCTGGGTCTTGGACACCGCTAGCAGGCGTGGATCGGGCCTGCCCGCGGCCTCGGCGGCGGCATGCAGGTTGCTCAGGATCTGGGGCAGGGGAGTGGCCACGTAACGCGTTCCGTTGAATCAGGAGGCTATACTGCCGCCCGGGGAAAGATCCTTCCAGTCGAAGCCGTTATTGGGGAGTAGCCGCTCATGGATATCGCCGAGCTGTTGGCGTTTTCCGTTAAGAACAAAGCGTCCGACCTGCACCTGTCCGCAGGCCTGCCGCCGATGATCCGCGTGGACGGCGATGTTCGCCGGATCAACATCCCAGCCCTGGACCACAAGCAGGTCCATGCGCTGGTGTACGACATCATGTCCGACAAGCAGCGCCGCGATTACGAGGAATTCCTCGAAGTGGACTTCTCCTTCGAGATTCCGTCGCTGGCGCGCTTCCGTGTGAACGCGTTCAACCAGAACCGCGGCGCCGGTGCGGTGTTCCGTACCATTCCGTCCGAGGTGCTTACCCTCGAGGACCTGGCCTGCCCGCCGCTGTTCCGCGAGGTGATCCAGCAGCCGCAGGGCCTGATCCTGGTGACCGGCCCGACCGGTTCGGGCAAGTCGACCACGCTGGCGGCGATGATCGACTACATCAACAAGAACGAATACGGGCACATCCTCACCGTCGAGGATCCGATCGAATTCGTGCACACCTCGCAGAAGTGCCTGATCAACCAGCGCGAAGTGCACCGCGATACGCATGGCTTCAATGAAGCACTGCGCTCGGCGCTGCGTGAAGACCCGGACATCATCCTGGTCGGCGAACTTCGTGACCTGGAAACCATCCGCCTGGCACTGACCGCTGCGGAAACCGGCCACCTGGTGTTCGGCACCCTGCACACCAGCTCGGCGGCTAAGACCATCGACCGCATCATCGACGTGTTCCCGGCCGGCGAAAAGCCGATGGTGCGCTCGATGTTGTCCGAGTCGCTGCGCGCGGTGATCTCGCAGGCGCTGCTGAAGAAGGTCGGCGGCGGTCGTACCGCTGCGTGGGAAATCATGGTCGGCACCCCGGCCATCCGCAACCTGATCCGCGAGGACAAGGTGGCGCAGATGTATTCGGCCATCCAGACCGGCCAGCAGTACGGCATGATGACCCTGGACCAGCACCTGCAGGACCTGGTCAAGCGCAGCCTGATCACCCGCAACCAGGCCCGCGACTACGCCAAGGACAAGCGCCTGTTCGAGTAAGGCGGGGCCGCAACGGGGCGGCGTGCGCCAGTGCGCCGTCGTTCCCGCGCCGTTTCCTCCACCGACCGTTTCCTGGTACACGCCCCATTGGGAGCCCGCCGTGAACACCACCGCGACCACCATCGATTTCACTTCGTTCCTCAAGCTGATGGCGCACCAGCGCGCCTCGGACCTGTTCATCACCGCAGGCATGCCGCCGGCGATGAAGGTCAACGGCAAGATCTCGCCGATCACGCAGACCCCGCTCACGCCGCAGCAGAGCCGCGACCTGGTCCTCAACGTGATGACCCCGGCACAGCGCGAGGAATTCGAGAAGACCCACGAATGCAACTTCGCCATCGGCCTGTCCGGTGTCGGCCGCTTCCGCGTGAGCTGCTTCTACCAGCGCAACCAGGTCGGCATGGTGCTGCGTCGCATCGAGACGCGTATTCCGACCGTGGAAGAGTTGAGCCTGCCGCCGATCATCAAGACGCTGGCAATGACCAAGCGCGGCATCATCCTGTTCGTCGGCGCCACCGGCACCGGTAAATCGACCTCGCTGGCGGCGATGATCGGTTACCGCAACCAGAACTCGACCGGCCACATCATCACCATCGAAGATCCGATCGAATTCGTGCACAAGCACGAGGGCTGCATCATCACCCAGCGCGAAGTCGGCATCGATACCGACAGCTGGGAAGCGGCGCTGAAGAACACCCTGCGCCAGGCGCCGGATGTGATCATGATCGGCGAGGTGCGTACCCGCGAAGGCATGGACCACGCCATCGCGTTCGCCGAAACCGGCCACCTGGTGCTGTGTACCCTGCATGCCAACAACGCCAATCAGGCGATGGACCGCATCGTCAACTTCTTCCCGGAAGACCGCCGCAACCAGCTGCTGATGGACCTTTCGCTGAATCTGAAGGGCGTGGTCGCGCAGCAGCTGATTCCTTCGCCCGATGGCCGCTCGCGCAAGGTGGCGATGGAGATCCTGCTGGGCACGCCGCTGGTGCAGGACTACATCCGCGACGGCGAGATCCACAAGCTGAAGGAAGTGATGAAGGACTCGGTCCAGCTGGGCATGAAGACCTTCGACCAGAGCCTGTTCGAGCTGTACCAGGCCGGCGAGATCAGCTACGAGGACGCGCTGCGTTACGCCGATTCGCAGAACGAGGTGCGCCTGCGCATCAAGCTCAGCCAGGGCGGCGACGCGCGTACGCTGTCGCAGGGGCTGGATGGCGTGGAGATTTCCGAGATCCGGTGACCTGCGTGTTCCGTAGAGTCGAGCTTGCTCGACTGTTCTTTTCGAGTCGAGCAAGCTCGACTCTACGGGCGGGCGGCTCTGCGCATTGATGAATTCCAGTCATGACCAACTGCGATGCTGCCCATTCAATCGGCGGCCCCTGCAGGCGTATCGTCAGCGCTCCCCCTCTGGAGCACGACGATGCAGACACGTGAACTCGGCCGCAGTGGCCTGAAGGTTTCCGCCCTGGGCCTGGGCTGCATGGGCCTGACCCACGCCTACGGCCAGCCGGTGGAGCAGGGCCAGGGCATCGCTCTGCTGCAGGCCGCCGTCGAGCGCGGCGTGACCTTCTTCGACACCGCCGAAGTGTATGGCCCGTACACCAACGAAGACCTGCTCGGCCGGGCGTTGGCGCCGTACCGCGACAGGCTGGTGATCGCCACCAAGTTCGGCTTCAAGGACGCGCGCGTCGACACCGGCCTGGACAGCCGCCCGGAGAACATCCGTGCAGTGGCCGAAGCCAGCCTCAAGCGCCTGCGCACCGACCATATCGACCTGTTCTACCAGCACCGCGTCGATCCGAACGTGCCGATCGAAGATGTGGCCGGCACCGTGCGCGACCTGATCGCCGAAGGCAAGGTCGGCCACTTCGGCCTGTCCGAGGCCAGCGCCGCCACCGTGCGCCGTGCGCATGCGGTGCAGCCGGTCACCGCCGTGCAGAGCGAGTACTCGCTGTGGTGGCGCGAGCCCGAGCGCGAGCTGCTGCCAACTCTGCAGGAACTGGGCATTGGTTTCGTGCCGTTCAGTCCGCTCGGCCGCGGCTTCCTGACCGGTGCGATCAACGCCGATACCACCTTCGACGCCAACGACTTCCGCAACACCGTGCCGCGCTTCGAAGTGGAAGCACGCCGCGCCAACCAGGCGCTGGTGGATCGCATCAGTACGATCGCTGCGGCACGTGGCGCGACGCCGGCGCAGGTGGCGCTGGCCTGGCTGCTGGCGCAGGCGGCGTGGATCGTTCCGATTCCAGGCACCACCAAGGTCCATCGCCTGGAAGAAAACCTGGGCGCGGCCGACCTGCAGCTGGCGCCGGAGGAACTGCAGCGCATCGCGCAGGCGCTGGATGAAGTATCGATTGTTGGTGAGCGCTACAACCCGCAGCGTGCGGCGCAGGCCAAGGGCTGACTCGCACCGTTGGTGGTGGGTGCGGACCGTTGGTCCGCACTCCTCAACCCTCACCCCATCGGCCCGCGCAGCGCATCAAGCACCGTGCGCATCGCCACGGTGACGTGGCGGCGCGACGGGTAGTACGCGTAGTAGCCATCGAAGTGCGGGCACCAGTCGTCCAGCACCGACTGCAGGCGGCCGTCGTCCAGCATCGGCTGCACCTGGTCTTCCGGCAGCCAGGCCAGTCCGCTGCCGGCCAGCGCAGCGGCGCGGGTCATGCCCATGGTGTTGAAGGTCCACTGGCCGCTCACGCGCACGCTCAGTTCGTTGCCGTCCTGGCCGAAATCCCACGGCATCAGCCCGCCATGCGTGGGCAGGCGCAGGGTCACGCAGTTGTGGTCTGCCAGCTCGTCCGGATGGCGTGGCACTACATGCTGGCGGAAGTAGCCAGGTGCACCGACCACGCGCATGCGCAGCGGCGGGCTGATCGGCACGGCGACCATGTCGCGCGCCAGGCGCTCGCCGAGGCGGATGCCGATGTCGTAGCGCTCGGCCACGATGTCGGCCAGCCCGTAGTCGGCAGCCAGTTCCACCTTCAAATCCGGATACTGCTGCAGCAGCGGCGCCAGCCGTGGCCAGGCGATGTACTCGGCGGCGTGGCCGGTGGCATTGATGCGGATGGTGCCGGCCGGGCGTTCCCGGTACTCGGCCAGTGCGGCCAGCCCATCCTCGATCTCGGCCAGGCGTGGGCCCAGGGTGTCGAGCAGGCGGGCGCCGGCTTCGGTGGTGGACACGCTGCGGGTGGTGCGGGTCAGCAAGGGCACGCCCAGGCGCTGTTCCAGGCCGCGCATGGCATGGCTGAGCGCGGACTGGGAGACGCCCAGCTGGGCGGCGGCCTTGGTGAAGCTGCCCTCGCGGGCAACGTGCACGAAGGCCTGCAGGTCGTTGAGGTTTTCGCGGGGCATGATCGGATGATAAGGCTCCCGGATTGAACGGGCCTGTCGAATTCCGGCTCCCCTGTTCGTCGTACCGGTACATCCAACGCAAGGAGCTTCCGCATGAGCACTGAAAAGCCCAAGGGCCCGGCCTCGTACTTCCCCTCCATCGAGAAGACTTACGGGCAGCCGGTTGCGCACTGGTTCGGGCTGCTGGCCGGGAAGAAGGGCCTGAAACACATGGAACTGGTCAGCTTCCTGAAAAGTGAGCATGGGCTGGGCCATGGCCACGCCAACGCGCTGGTGGCGCACCACCTGGCCGGCAAGGGCTGAGCAGGCAACCCCGCGCTGAACGGTTGTCGGCGGCCTCGCCCCGCGGATTGCAGGGGCGGGCAGACTGGGCGTTCATCCTCAGGCAGGACGCCCGCATGCAGGTCACGCTGGAAACGATCACCCCCGACAACTACGAGGCGGTGTGCGACCTCGACGTCAGCGAGGCGCAGCAGGGCTTCGTGGCCAGCAATACCTGGTCGCTGGTGCAGGCGGCATTCCATCCCGGGTACCAGACCCGCGCCATCCGTGCCGATGGCGAGTGGGTCGGGTTCTTCATGTGGGTGCCGGAGACGCCGCAGCGGATGTCGATCTGGCGCTTCATGGTCGATCAACGCTGGCAGGGCCGTGGCATCGGTCGACGCGCTCTGGAACTGGCGCTGGCGCAGATCCGGGCCACGCCCGGGCTGGCCGAGATCGAGATCTGCTACAACCCGCGCAACCCGGTGGCCGGCGCCTTCTACGGCAGCTTCGGGTTCGTCGAGACCGGGATGGACGACGACGGAGAGGACATGCTGGCCGTGCTGCCTGCAGTGGTCCCGAAATAACCTGAATGGGCGAAGTTGGCTGAACGATTTCATCTGCAACTGTCATGCAGATCGTGTCTAATACCGCTCCCCACCTGCTTTTCCCCACCCGCATGTCCCTTCCCTCCCATGGCCCCGCGCCGTGCGACGACGCTGACGGCCACCTGGTCACCGCTGGTCCGCTGACCCCGCCGCCCGACAGCGCCGGCACCACCGCCGACGAAAAAGCGCTGCGCCACTCGATCGCCGAGGACGTGCAGGGCATGGTGCTGGCCACGATGGTGGCCTCGCTGGGCCTGGCCATCTTCGCCAAGGGCGGGCTGATGATCGGCGGCATGGCCGGCATGGCGTTCCTGCTGCACTACTCGATGGGCTGGAACTTCGGCCTGGTGTTCGTGCTGGTCAACCTGCCGTTCTACTGGGTGGCGCTGCGGCGCATGGGCTGGGAATTCACCCTGAAGACCTTCGCCGCGGTCACCGCCTGTGGCGTGCTGACCGACCTGCTGCCGCGCTGGATCGACTTCTCGCACATCAACCCGCTGTATTCGGCGATCGTGGGCGGCGCGTTGTCCGGCCTGGGCATCCTGTTCTTCATCCGCCACCGCGCCAGCCTCGGTGGCATCGGCATCCTGGCGGTGTACCTGCAGCGCACCCGTGGCTGGAGCGCGGGCAAGGTGCAGATGTCCTACGACGCCTGCCTGATGGTGGCCGCGTTCTTCGTGCTGTCGCCGTCGAAGGTGCTGTACTCGGCCATCGGTGCGGTGGTGCTCAGCCTGGTGCTGATGTTCAACCACCGCCCGGGCCGCTACATGGGCGTGTGACGTCCAACGGGGTTGCCGGCCAGCGGCCGGCACTATCGGAACCCATGCGTGGTAACGCCGGGCCATGCCCGGCGGATACTCATCAACCGCCGGCGGCCTTCAGCCACGGCGGCGACAGCTTCAGCAGCCGCGCATGCACCGGGCAGTCCTCAGCATGCGCACCGGGCAGGTAGCCCAGGCTCATCAGGAACTCGCCGGTGATCTCGCCGCCGGTGAAACGGAATGTCTTCTTGAACAGCTTCACCCAGTCGGCCTTGCTGCGCGGGTGATGCGCATCCAGCCACGCCGCGAAGCTGCCATGACTGGCCCGCAGCTGCTGGATCACCTGCGCGTTGTGGATCGCCGCCAGTACCTTCAGCCGGTTGCGGATGATGCCTGCGTCCGACAGCAGGCGTTCGATGTCCTGCTCGGCATATGCTGCCACGCGGTCCACATCGAAGCCGTCATAGGCTGCGCGGAAGCCCTCGCGCTTCTTCAGGATTGTTTCCCAGCTCAGGCCGGCCTGATTGATTTCCAGCACCAGCCGCTCGAACAGCTCGCGCTCCTCACGCTGCGGGAAGCCGTACTCGTTGGCGTGGTAGTAGTCGTGCACCGGATGGCCCGGGGCGATGAGGCAGTAGCCGCTCATGGGGAAGACTCGTTGGATTCGGGTTCGGGATCGATGGCCAGCGCAGGGCGCCCACCGATGGACAGCATCGGCCAGCGCGGTGGCACGGGAGTGAGTTCGCCATCACGCAGGGCCTGGTTGATCGCCTCGGCCTGGCCGCTGACGGTGCCGAACAGTGAACCGGCCCGGCGCCACCGGGCATCCCTGCCACGTGCGTACAGCACGCAGTCCGGCCCACGGTGGGTGTACAGCTCGCACAGCAGCACTTCGCCGGTACCGTCGCCGTCCAGGTCGCGATGCACGATCAGGCAGTCGCGCTCGCTCTGGGCGCAGGATTCGCCATTGATCGCGCGCGTGGCCAGTGCCTGCCACCAATCGTCCGGCGGCGAGCTCGATCCCTTGGCCAGCTTCAGCGCGCGCTGCAGGGCGACGACGTCCTGCGGCCCCTTGTCGAGGCGCTGTCCGTCGTCCCAGCGTGAGGTACGTGCCAGTGCTGCGGCGATCACCTGTGGCGCGTTGGCATCGGCGGTGATGGCCGGATCACGCTGCAACTCGCGCAGCGCCTGCACGCCACGGCGCCCAAGATCGAAGCGCAGCACGTTGACGTCACTGCTGGTGATCGCCGGCGGGTCCGCGCGCAGGCGTGCCAGCTGGCTGGACAGGGCCAGCCGCACCGGGTCCAGCAGCGGCGAGTTGCCCAGCAAAGCCAGTGCCAGCACCGCCCAGCACATCCAGCGGTTGACCGACTCCAGCATCTGTAGCCAGCGGCTCTGCCGGCGCAGCACCGCCAGCGCGTAGCCCACGGCATAGCCGGCCACGGCCAACGCGATGAGTACTGCCCAGAACCGGTCCACGGTCCAGCCGTACTGCGCGACGCGCAGGCCCAGCGCGTACAGTGCCAGGGCCGCGTAGACCGGCAGCGCGAGCAGGCTGGCTTCAACAAGGCGGCGCAGCAGCAGGGGGTAGGGGGCGCTGTCTTCCCCCTGCTGGTAGACCGCATTGGTGAACGTCACCAGCAACAGCGACAGCACCAGCAGCAGGCTGGCGGCCGAGCGGGTCTTCCACAAAGGCTCCAGCCCGGTAAGCGGCAGGCTCAGCACGAACAGCACGGCGATGAACGAGAGCAGCGGCAGCAGCCCGCGGCAGATCGCGAACAGCACCTGGCGGGTGATCTGGATCGCGCGGTGCTGGGTGCGCCCGATCAGCACACCGAACCCAGCCAGGCTGCCGGTGGCCAGCGCGATGAACGCGTCCTGCCGGAACAGGTCGCGGAAGAACGTCACCTCCAGCAGCTGGAACAGCGCCGCCCACAGCCACAGCAGCAGCCAGGTCAGCCCGGTGAACAGTGCGGCGAGGGCCAGGGTCAAACCGTTCTGCCAGGCGCGCTCGAACAACTCGGGGTAGCTGGCGCGCCAATGCCCGTGCTGCAGCTGGAACTGCCACCAGGGCAGGGCCACGAACACCGCCACGGCCATGCCCAGGGTCAGTGGAAACTGCAGCGCGCTCGACTCCAGTGCGGTCTCGCCATTGAGGTTCCAGCCGATCCAGGCGGCCAGCGCCAGCACCACCGCCGAGCCGAGCGCGGCCTGCAGCCACAGGCGGCGCTGGCCCAGCTCGACCAGGCTCAGCGCCACCGCGCTGGGAATGGCCAGCACCCAGGCGTACCAGCAGTAGCGCCAGCCGATATCGCGGAACGGCCACGCATCGGACAGTTCCTGCGCGGCATACAGCATCAGACCCTGCAGCAGGGCGATCAGGACGATAGCGCTGCGTGCCGGCAGGGTCAGGGGCGATGAAGACTGCATCGATGACCTTCCATGGCAAAGCACCATCCTAGCCCATCGCTGTTCGGCGCCATCGCGCGACCATCCCGCCCCCAGCAGGTAGAATGGGCCCATGCCTGTAACGCCGACCTCCCTTGCCGATCACCTGCTCGTCGCGCTGCCGTCGCTGCTCGACGCGACCTTTGCCCGCAGCGTCGCGCTGATCTGCCAGCACGACGAGAACGGGGCGATGGGTGTGCTGGTCAACCAGCCTTCCGAGTACACGCTGGGTGAAGTGCTTGCACAGATGGACATCACCACCGGTGATGGCGACCTGCAGGCACGCATGGTGCTCAACGGCGGCCCGGTACATCCCGAGCGCGGCTTCGTCATCCATGACGACGCGCGGGCGTGGGATTCCAGCCTGACCGTGGGCGACGGCCTGTACCTGACCACCTCGCGCGACATCCTCGAAGCGATGGCGCGCGGCGAAGGTCCGGCCAATGCCGTGGTCACCCTCGGCTGTGCAGGGTGGGGCGCTGGGCAGCTGGAAAGCGAGCTGTCCGAGAACAGCTGGCTGACCGTGCCGGCCGATGCCGAACTGGTGTTCCAGCTGCCGCTGGAGCAGCGCTGGCAGGGTGCGGCCTCGCGCATCGGCGTGGACCTGTTCCGGCTGACCGACTACAGCGGCCATGTCTGAGCCCATCGCGCCCGCGTCGGATTCTGCTGCCCCGGCAATCCGTCGTGATGGCACCGTTCTGGGTTTCGATGTCGGCTCGCGCCGTATCGGTGTAGCCATCGGCAGTGCCTTCGCCGCGCATGCGCGTGCGGTGGCCGTGGTCGATGTGCACGGCAACGGCCCGGACTGGACCGCGATCGAACGCCTGCTCAAGGAATGGAAGCCCGACGGCCTGGTGGTCGGCGACCCGCTGACCCTGGACGGCCAGGACCAGCCCAACCGCAAGCGTGCGCAGGGCTTCGCCCGCCAGCTGCGGGAACGTTTCAAGCTGCCGGTGGTGATGATCGACGAGCGTTCCAGCTCTGTCGAAGCCGCCCGCCGCTTCGCCGTCGAGCGCGCCGAAGGGCGCAAGCGCCGCCGTGATGCGGCCGCCCTCGATGCCGTGGCCGCGGCGGTGATCATCGATCGCTGGCTGTCGTCCCCCGACGACGCCACCCCCATTCCCTGACTGCCCGACACCGCCATGACCGCCCAGCAAATCGATGCCTCCGGACGCCTGCGCCACCTGCTGACCCTGGAGGGCCTGCCGCGCGAGACCCTGCTGCAGCTGCTTGACCGCGCAGGCCAGATCCGCGATGCCGCAGTCGGCCGCGTCGGCAACAAGCGCCACGTGCTGGCCGGTTCGGCGGTGTGCACGCTGTTCTTCGAACCCTCCACGCGCACCCGCAGCTCGTTCCAGCTGGCCGCACAGCGCCTGGGCGCCGACGTGCTGAACTTCGATGCCTCCACCTCTTCAACGCGCAAGGGCGAAACCGCCTGCGACACGCTGCGCAACCTGGAAGCGATGGGCGTGCGTGGCTTCGTGGTGCGCCACCCGGATGATGGCGCCGTGGCCGCACTGGCCGAAGCGGCGGGCGAGGGCACTGCGCTGATCAACGCCGGCGACGGCCGCAGCGCGCACCCGACCCAGGGCCTGCTGGACATGCTGACCCTGCGCCAGGCCAAGGGCCCGGATTTCTCGAAGATGAAGGTGGTGATCGTCGGCGACGTGAAGCACTCACGCGTGGCCCGTACCGACCTGCATGCGCTGCGTACGCTGGGCGTGGGCGAGATCCGCGTGTGCGGCCCGCAGTCGCTGCTACCGGACGACGAGACCCTGAAGGGCTGCGTGGTCGGCGATGATTTCGACGCGATGCTGGAAGGCGTCGACGCGCTGATGATGCTGCGCCTGCAGCGCGAGCGCATGGAGGAAGGCCTGGTGCCGTCGCTGGAGCAGTACCACGCGCAGTACGGCCTGACCAATGATCGTCTGGCCCGCGCCGGCAAGGATGCAGCGGTGCTGCACCCGGGCCCGATCAACCGCGGCGTGGAAGTGACCGACGAGGTGGCCGACGGCCCGCAGTCGTGGGTGCTGCGCCAGGTCGCCAACGGCGTCGCCGTGCGCATGGCCGTGCTGGAAACCCTGCTGGGCTGATCGCCCTGGTGGGTGCCGACCTTGGTTGGTATTGCTGGTGTGGTGGGTGCCAACCTTGGTTGGCACTGGCCTACTCGGGCGAAGGTGATTTCCCTATGTTCAGGGAACATGCGCCCGCCCATGCTCTTCTGCATGAACAGCACCCGCCTCCTGCTAGGCCGTCATTCCAGTATCGGCCAGAGCTACATCCTCACGACGAACGTGCATGGCCGGGCGGCTCTGTTCGCCAATGACACCGTTGCGGTTACCGCCATGCAGGAGTTCCAGCGTCTGGATCTGGAAGGTCTGACCCATTCGATCGCCTACGTGGTCATGCCGGATCACGTCCACTGGTTGATGCAGCTGCGCGCGGCATCGCTCGACGTTGTCATGAAGCGCTTCAAATCGCGTACGGCCGTGCACGCAAACCGGGTACTGGGCAGGGTGGGGCGCTTCTGGCAGTCCTGCTATCACGATCATGCGATCCGCTCTGATGAATCGCTGTTCCGGCACGCAATGTATTTGATGGCGAATCCGATCAGGGCGGGGCTGGCAACACAGCTTGGTGAGTACCCGCATGCGTGGTGTGAGTGGGAACTCGAAGGTTCCTGTGCCAAGGCGAAGTTCATGGGCGCGGACAAATAGTGCCAACCAAGGTTGGCACCCACCGAAACCAGGCTTCAACCTTGGTGGGTACCTACCGGATGTCGTGGTTCATCGCTTCTGCGCGAACAGCCATTCCCACATTGCCGGGTCCGCATAGGTGGCGTCCCAGGCGTTGTGGTTGCCTTCCGGGAACTCGGTGTAGCGCACGTCACGTGCAGCGGCGCGCTGGAATGCGGCATGCAGTCTGCGGTCGTCGTCCGGCGGCACCACGTCATCCAGCGCGCCGTGGAAGATCCAGATCGGCGTGTGCCGCAGGCGCTGCGCGATCACGGCATACGGGTCGGTTTCCTGGGCGACCTGCTCGACGAACAGGGTCGGGCGCTTTGCGCGTGGTGCCAGCACGGCGCCACACACAGGCACGATCGCGGCAAAGCGGCGCGGGTCGTCCAGAGCGATGTTCCAGCTGCCGTAGCCGCCCATCGACATGCCGGTCAGGTACTGCCGTGCCGGGTCGGCGCCGAATTCGGCGATCGTCGCGTCCAGTGCGGCCACTGCCGCACGGTTGTTGCGCCCGCTCCATTCCTCGTGGCCCGGTACCTGCGGGAACACCACCAGGGCGCGAAAGTCGGGATGCTCGCGCAGGTAAGGTCCCAGCCCGGCGTGGGTCTGCTTGATGCCATCGGCGCCGCGCTCGCCGGAGCCGTGCAGGAACAGGATGACCGGGAGGTTGGTGGGAGCGGTGGCCTGCACGCCGGCCGGAATGAACACCTGGTAGTAGGCCGTGTCCCCGTCCACCTTCACCGCGCGGGCTTCGAAGCGGCCACGCGCGCTGTCCGGCAGCGACGTGCAACCACTCATCATCAGGAGGGCCAGCAGTGGCAGCCAGCGCGACAGCAAACGGACCATGGGGTTTCCCGAAGCGGCGAGATCGCCTGCATCGTAGTCCGCCGACGTCGGCCCGGCATCGTGCGCCGCGTCACTGCGGGCGCGGGAAGCTGGCGATGATGTCCAGCTGCTCCTGCGCCTCGGCATTGCCTTCGGCGGCAGCTGCCTGTACCTGCGTCATGTCCGGATGCAGCACCACCAGCAGCGGGTTCTCGCAGACCGGGCAGTCGTACTCGGTGGCATCCTCGTCCAGCTCCATCACCATGGCGCGCGAGCAGCCCTTCCATTCGCAGGCCGGGCAGGTGTGCTGCTGGTCGCGCCAGCCGGGCTGGAAGTAGTTTTCGATCGTTGTTGCCATGGGTGTTCCAGTTGGGATCGGATCAGAGCCCCGCGTGGCGGGGATCCGACCCTGCAGGGTTCAGTGCAGCAGTACCAGCGTGGCCAGGCCAAGGAAGGTGAAGAAGCCCATCGAGTCGGTCACGGCGGTCAGGAAGATGCCGCTGGCCAGCGCCGGATCGAAGCCGAAGCGTTTCAATGTGAGCGGCACCAGCACGCCGGCCAGTGCTGCGAACAGCAGGTTGCAGGTCAGCGCGATGGCGATCACCGCCGACAGCCCGGGTGAATGGAACCAGGCGAGCACGATCAGCCCCAGCACGGAACCCAGCATCACACCGTTCAACAAGGCGACCCGCACTTCCTTCCACAGCAGCGTGCGCGCGTTGGAGGCGCCCACCTGGCCCAGTGCCAGGCCGCGCACCATCAGCGCCAGCACCTGGGTGCCGGCATTGCCACCCAGGCCCGCCACGATCGGCATCAGCACGGCCAGCGCCACCAGCTTGTCGATGGTGCCTTCGAAGTGACCGACCACGCTGGAGGCCAGGAACGCCGTGCACAGGTTCACCGACAGCCACATCAGGCGGCGGCGCATGGCGCGCCAGACCGGGCTGAACAGATCTTCGTCCTCGTCCAGACCGGCGGCGCCCAGCGCCTGGTGTTCGGCCTGGCCGCGGATGATGTCGACCACGTCATCGATGGTGATGCGGCCGACCAGGATGTTGTTGTCGTCCACCACCGGCGCCGAGATCCAGTCATGGTCGGAGAACTGGCGGGCGACCTCCTGGTCGCTTTCACCGACATCGATCGCCGGCTGCTCGTCGTCGATCAGGCGGTTGATCGGGGTAGTGTCCTCGTGGGTCACCAGTGCCGCCAGCGACACCCGGCCGAGGTATTGATGGCGCCGGCTGACCACGAACAGGTGGTCGGTGTGGTCGGGCAGTTCGCCACGCAGGCGCAGGTAACGCAGCACCACGTCAACGTTGACGTCGGCGCGCACGGTCACCACGTCCGGGTTCATCAGGCGGCCGGCGCTGTCCTCGGGGTAGGACAGCACCTGCTCCAGGCGCTCGCGGTTCTCGCGGTCCATCGACTTGAGGACTTCGTCGATGACCGTGTCCGGCAGGTCTTCGACCAGGTCGGCCAGGTCGTCGATGTCCAGGTCTTCGACCGCGGCGATGATTTCGTCCGGGTCCATGTCCGCGAGCAGGCTCTCGCGCACGTCGTCGCCGACGTGGACCAGCACCTCGCCGTCATCTTCCGGATCGACCAGGCCCCACACCACCTCGCGCTTGCCCGGCGGCAGCGATTCGAGCAGGTTGCCGATCTCGGCCGGGGCCAGGGTGTTGACCAGGCGGCGCACCGGGCCCAGCCGACCGCTGTCCAGCGCGTCGGACAGCATCCGCAGTTGGCGTGCAGTCTTGTCGTGGCGTACAGCTTCAGCCATCGCAGCTCCCGCGGGATAAGAAAAGCCGCGATCCCGGCAAGGATGCGGCAACAGGGGTGTTCAGCGCGTCATTATCGCAAGGGGATGTTTCAACGCATAGCCGCCGGGCGGTGGTAGTGCCGGCCGCTGGCCGGCAATCGTCCCCATCGAAGCCCGTGAGGTTGCCGGCCAGCGGCCGGCACTACCCTGGGCGCTCAGGCCGTTTCGGCCACCAGCGCCAGCCAGCGCTCGATCGCGCGGCGGTCGCGTGCGGCCAGCAGCTTCGGTGCGCGCGCACGCAGCGTGGCCAGGTCGGCCTCGCGGATCGCGCGGCGCACCTCCAGCAGTGTGCCGGGGTGCAGGCTGAACTCGCTCAGGCCCAGCGCCAGCAGCAGCGGAGTCATCCGTGCATCACCGGCCATCTCACCGCAGACCGCCACCGGAATGCGATGCCGCGCGCCGGTCTCGATCACCATCTGCAGCAGCCGCAGCACGGCCGGATGCAGCGGCGAATACAGCTCGCCCAGTGCCTCGTTGTTGCGGTCGGCGGCCAGCAGGTACTGCACCAGGTCGTTGGTGCCGATCGACAGGAAGTCGACCAGGTCGATGAAGCTTTCCAGCGCCAGCGCAGCGGCCGGCACCTCGATCATCGCCCCCAGCGGCACATGGTCGGACACCATGTGGCCTTCGCCACGCAGCTGCTCGGTCAGCTTGAGCATGCGCCGGCGCACCGCCAGCAGTTCCTCGCGGGTGCTGACCATCGGCACCAGCACGCGCAGCTTGCCGTAGGCCGAGGCGCGCAGGATCGCGCGCAGCTGGGTGTCGGCCACCTTCGGCCGCGCCAGCGACAGGCGTACGCCGCGCAGCCCCAGCGCCGGGTTCTCTTCATTGCTCAGGGTCAGGCCGGTGCGATCGGCCTTGTCCGCGCCCAGATCGAGCGTGCGGATGGTGACCGGTCGCCCGCTCATGCCCAACGCGGCATCGCGGTAGGTCTGGAACTGTTCTTCTTCGTCCGGCAGCTCGTTGCGCTGCAGGAACAGGAATTCGGTGCGGTACAGGCCCAGTCCCTGTGCGCCCAGCGCATGCGCCTGGGTGACGTCCTCCAGCGATTCGGCATTGGCCAGCAGGGCGATGTCGACCTGGTCGCGGGTACGGCTGGGCTTGCTGCGCAGGCGGCCGAGCTCGCGCTGCTCGCGCGCATGCTCTTTCAGGCGCGCGCGGTAGTCACGCAGGTTGTCGGCCTGCGGGTTGGCGGTGATGCTGCCGTCGGCGCCATCGATGATCAGCACGTCGCCATCGGCGATGCGGCTGAGCAGCTGCGGCACGTTGACGATCAAGGGCAGGTGCAGGCTGCGCGCCAGGATCGCGCTGTGCGACAGCGCGCTGCCGGCGGCGGTGACGATGCCGACCACGCCCTGTGCCTGCAGCTGCGCCAGCTCGGACGGGGCGATGTTGTCGCAGACCAGGATCTCCCCGGCCAGGCCCTTCATCACCGGCGGCCGTTCGGGCTGCAGGAAGGCGTGGATGCGGCCGATCACATGGTCCAGGTCGTCCATGCGGCTCTTCAGATAGGCATCGTCCATGCCATCGAAGACCTTGGCCAGGCGGTCACGCTGCAGGCGCAGTGCGTAGCCGGCGCTGTAGGGGCCGCTGCGGATCAGTTCGTCCAGCCCGAACAACAGCTCGGGATCGTCCAGCAGCAGGGCATGCAGGTCGAGGAACTCGCCCACTTCCTGGTTCAGGGCGCCATGCAGGCGCTGGCGCAGCTCGTGCATTTCCGTGCGCGCGGCATCCACCGCACGGTGCAGGCGCGCCAGTTCGGCCTCGACCTGATGGGCGGCGACGCGCTGCTCGGCCACTTCCAGCGCATGCGGCAGGCGCACTCGCGCCCGGCCCATCGCCGCGCCACGGGCAGCACCGTGCCCGGCCAGCAGCTGTACCGGCCGCTGGCCGGAAGGGACCTGGCCGGCGCGTGCGCGTGGCACGCTCAGCTGTCCTCGTCGAAGCGGCGTTCGAACAGGCCGACCACCGCTTCCATCGCGGCGGCTTCGTCCTCGCCGTTGATGCGCACCGTGACCGGGGTGCCCTGGCCGGCGGCCAGCAGCATCACGCCCATGATGCTCTTGGCGTTGATCTCACGGCCCTTGGCGGCCATGGTCACATTGCAGCGGAACGGCGCCAGGGTCTGCACCAGCTTGGCGGTGGCCCGGGCGTGCAGGCCCAGGCGGTTGCTCACGGTGAGTTCTCGTTCAAGCATCGTCGACTATCGCTCCATTACGGGTACCCGCCGCGGCTGTGGCGGGCAGTTGATCCAGTCCCTGTTCCGGATAATTCATCACCCGCAGCAACATCGGCAGGCTCAGCGCCGACACCCGGCGAACCGGGGTCCCCAGCCGGGCCAGCTGCCCGGCAAGGTTGGCGGGGCTGGCGCCGTACAGGTCGGTCAGGATCAGCACACCTTCACCGCCATCGACCCGCCGCAGAGCGGCCGAGGCAAGCGGGAGAAGAGCGTCCAGGTCTGCGTCGAACGGTACTTCGAAAGCTTCGGTTTTCAGCGGCAATTGCCGCAGGAGCCGGGTCGCCACGTCAAGCAGGGCGGTCCCGACCCCGGGATGTGTTACTAGGAGAATGCCACAGGTCATTACTGCACGTTAACAGGTCAAGGTGAATCGGCGATAGCAGCAGATGAGGGGCACTGTGTCCCGTATTCAGTGTTGCTCGCAGGCGAGCCCTTTTTCGTTGAAAAAGAGATCCGACCCCATCCGTTTTTCGATGCCTGACAGCGATTCATCCACGCATGGCGTGGATCCATCGTGTCGACCAAGGTCGACACCCACCAACAGCACACGGAATCTGTCAGAGGCGGGGCGGTGTGGGTATGCAGGACCGTTGGCGCCATGGATGGCGCCATCGAGCCCCCAGGGACGGGTTCACGGCGTGTCCTGCATACCCACACCGCCCCGCCATCCCACGGAATGCCGCTTCTGCTGTTGCTGTTGCCGACCAGCGGCCGGCACTACCCGCGGGTGCCGGGCGCAGCCCGGCCGCCCCCCCTCAATCCTGTTCGCGGTGGTACGTCGCCACGTCTTCCCAGCCCATCTCGCGGGCATGCCGGGCCAGGCGCTCGGCCAGGAACACCGAACGGTGCTTGCCGCCGGTGCAGCCGAACGCCACGGTCACATAGCTGCGGGTGCCATCACCCAGCTTCGGCAGCCAGGTATCGAGGAAATCCATCAGCTGGGTCAGGTAGCGCTGCACGTCCGGCTGCGCTTCCAGGTAGTCGCGTACACCCGGTTCGCGGCCGCTGAGCGCGCGCAGGTCCGGGTCCCAGTGCGGATTGGGCAGCACCCGCGCGTCGAACACGAAGTCCGCCTCGGCCGGCACGCCACGCTTGTACGCGAACGATTCGAACAGCAGCGACAGGCCGGTGGCATGGTCCATCGCGAACTCGGTGATGATCCGCCGCCGCAGCTGATGCACGTTGAGGTTGCTGGTATCGATCACCGCATCGGCCTCGCGGCGCAGCGGTGCCGTCAGTTCACGCTCACGGGCGATCGCTTCGGGCAGCGACAGGCCCAGCTGGCTCAACGGATGGCGGCGACGGGTGTCGGCGTAGCGCTTGAGCACGGCCTCGTCGCTGGCCTCGAAGAACAGCACCTTCACTTCCACGCCGGCGTCGGTGGCCAGCTGCCGCCAGTCGCCCAGCTGGCTCAGGTCGGCCTGGCCGCGAACGTCGATGCCTACCGCCAGGCGGCGTGGTGCGCTGCCGTCGTGGTTGGCCAGCAGGCTGCGCACGAAGTCGGGCAGCAGGTGGATCGGCAGGTTGTCCGAGCAGTAGTAGTCCTGGTCCTCGAAGGTCTTCAGGGCGACGGATTTACCCGAGCCGGACAGGCCGCTGACGATGATCAGGGTCGGGGCGGAGGGGGTGACGGTGCTCATGGACAGGCTCTTCGAAGGGCAGGGAAATCAGGGCGTTCGCCGTTCCAGCAGGTTGCTGTGGCGGGCGATGAACATGGCCGCCGGGTCGATCCCCTTGGTGCGCAGGATGTGCAGGCGGGTGGCCGCCTCGGTCAGCACGGCCAGGTTGCGGCCGGGCATCACCGGCAGGGTGATCAGCGGTACATCCAGGTCCAGCACATGGCGGGTGCCCGAATCGCCGGTCAGGCGCTCGTAGCCATGCGGGGTGGGTTCGGTCATCGGCTTGGTCAGGTGGACGATCAGCCGAAGGTACTTGTTCTTCTTTACAGCCGTGTCGCCGAACATCTCGCGCACGTTCAGTACGCCCAGGCCGCGGACTTCCAGCAGGTCCTGCAGCAGTTCGGGGCAGGTGCCATCGAGCACGTCGGGCGCGATCTGGGTGAATTCGGGGGCATCGTCGGCAACCAGGCGGTGGCCGCGGCTGAGCAGCTCCAGCGCCAGCTCGCTCTTGCCCGACCCGGCCTCACCGGTGATCAGCACGCCGATCGAGTAGATCTCCATGAACACGCCATGCAGGATCACCCGCGGCGCCAGCGTACGCGCCAGGTGGTAGGACAGGTGGTTGAGCAGTTCGTGGCCGCGCTTGGGCGACAGCCACAGCGGCGTGCCGGATTCATCCGCGGCGGCGCGCAGGTCTTCCGGGCAGGCCTGGTTGCGGGTCAGCACCAGCGCCAGCGGGTGCGACTGCATGATCTTTTCGATGGTCTCCCAACGCTGGCGCGGTTCCAGCGCATCCAGCCAGGACAGTTCCTCGGTACCCAGGATCTGCACCTTGTTGGGGTAGATCGCATTGAGGTAGCCGGCCAGCGAGGGGCGCCGCGAGACCGTGTTGCCGGCCTCCAGCTCGCGCTTCTCGCCGGACTTGCCGGCAGCCCAGCGCAGCCCCAGCCGCTCGCGCTGCTGTTCGAACAGTTCACGGGCGGTGATGCTGGTATTCATGCGGCGCTCGCAGGTGGGGTCATGTCCAGCGCCTCGCGCAGCGCCCGGGCATCGCCCGCTTCGCGCAGGGCCTGGCGGATGTCCGGCGCCGAGAACAGCTCGGCCAGCTCGGACAGCAGCATCAGGTGCTGGTGGGTGTAGTGGGCGGGGACAGCCATGGCGAACACCAGGTCCACCGGCTCGTCGCCACCAAAATCGACCGGGGTGGCCAACCGCAGCAGGGCGCCGCGGGGGCGGTCCAGGGTTGGCGCGCGGCCGTGGGGGATGGCGATGCCGTGACCGATCGCAGTGCTGCCCAGCGCTTCGCGCTGGCACAGGTTCAGATAGATCTGTTCGGCGTTGGCCTGGCGGCAGGCCAGCAACCCGGCGGCGGCCTGCAGGACGCTGTCGCGGTCGGTGGCCGTGCAGAGCTGGGTCTGCACGGCCGCCAGGAGGTCAGTCAGGGGCATGTCTGCGGGGAACGGTGGCGATCAGCCACCATTGTCGCCCACCGGCAGCGGTGCGTGCTGCTGTTTTTTCTCCTTGTGCTTGATCACCAGACGGTCAAGCTTGTCCGCAAGCAGGTCGATCGCGGCATACATGGTCTGGGCATTGGCCTCAGCGTGCAGGGTCTGGCCGGGAATGTTGAGGCTGGCGTCGACGTGGTGTTCGGTCTTCTGCAGCTTGAGGGTCACCCGCGCTTCGCAGTGCTGGTCGAAGTGTTTGCCGATCCGGGCCAGCTTCTCCTCTACATAGGACTGCAGGGCCGGGGTGACTTCGACATCTTTGCCAAACGTTTCGATGCGCATCGGGTTTCTCCTGTGTTCGGATGTGCCAATGAACCTCTCCGCCGGGCGCGGCGGCGCGTCAAGCGATTCTGACCCTTTCGTGCGAGGCGGAAATGTTCATGGCTTCACGATACTTCGCCACGGTGCGTCGCGCTACTGGAATTCCCGACGATTTGAGCAGGTCAGCCAGCTTGGCGTCAGAAAGCGGCTTGCGCGGGTTCTCATCGTCGATCAGGCGCCGGATCATCGCCTGGATGGCGGTACTGGACGCCTCGCCACCGCCCTCGGTATCGATGCCTGAGGCGAAGAAGGCGCGCAGCGGCAGGGTGCCTCGCGGGGTACGCACGTGCTTGCGGGCGATCGCGCGTGAGACCGTGGATTCGTGCAGGCCGAGCTCGGCGGCGATCTCGCGCAGGGTCAGTGGACGCAGCGCCTGTTCGCCGAATTCAAGGAAGCCAGCCTGCTGCAGGATCAGGCTGCGCACGACGCGCAGCAGGGTCTCGCCACGCTGCTGCAGTCCTTTCAGCAGCCAGCGCGCTTCCTGCAGCTGGGCACGCAGGTAGCCGGCATCGGCGTCGCCACAACGTCGGATCAGCTGTTCATAGCCGCGATGGATCACCACCTTCGGCCCGGCATGCGCCGCCAGCGCAGCGCGCCACACACCGTTCTGCCGCCACACCACCACGTCCGGCACCACATAGGTGTCCTGCGACAGCGGCGCGATCTGCGTGCCCGGGCGCGGGTCCAGCGAGCGCAGCAGCGCCACGGCAGTCTCGACCTCGTCCAGCGGCTGCTTCAACTCGTGGGCAAGCCCGGCGACGCCGCTGCGCGGCAGCCGTTCCAGCGGGCCTGCGGCAATCTGTCGCGCCAGCGCCAGTCCCGGCGTGTCGGCAGGCAGCACATCCAGCTGCAGCTGCAGGCATTCGCCGAGCGTGCGTGCAGCCACGCCGACCGGGTCGAAACGCTGGATGCGATGCAGCACAGCGAGGATCTCGTCCTCGTCGGCGTGGATTGCCGGCAACAGGGTTTCAGCGATGGTGGCCAGCGGCTCGCGCAGGTAACCGTCATCGTCCAGTGCATCGATCAGTGCGGCACCGATGCTGCGATCACGCGAGGACAGATGCGACAGATGCAGCTGCCACAGCAGATGGTCGGCCAGTGTTTCGGTTTCGGCTACGCGCTCGGCAGCGCTGCCGTTGTCGTCGTCATCGTCGAAGCTGCCGCCGCTGCCGGCCGCGCTCCAGTCCAGCTCGGCCGGTGCCCAGTCGTCACCGGCATCGGTGCGTTCTGCGGGGGCGTCACTGTCGTTGCCATCGCCGGCTTCGTTGGCGGCGCTGCTGCTGTCACTGCTATCGGCCCAGTCCAGCAGTGGATTGCTTTCCACCGCCTGGGCGATTTCCAGCTCCAGCTCGGTGGTGGACATCTGCAGCAGCTTGATCGCCTGCTGCAACTGGGGCGTGAGCACCAGTTGCTGTCCCAACGATGTCTGCAGCCGAGTCTTCATGCCTGTGCCGAAAGGAAGGAAAGGGACCCGGCGACTGCTTCACAGCTTGAAGGAATCCCCGAGGTAGACGCGACGCACGTCGGCGTTGTCCAGGATCGCTTCCGGCGAACCCTGGGCCAGTACGCTGCCCTCGGCGAGGATATACGCGCGGTCGCAGATACCCAAGGTCTCGCGCACGTTGTGGTCGGTGATCAGCACGCCGATGCCACGTTGCTTGAGATGGGTGACGATGCGCTGGATCTCGCCGACCGAAATCGGGTCGACACCGGCGAACGGTTCGTCGAGCAGGATCAGGCGCGGCTGCGCGGCCAGGGCACGGGCGATCTCGCAGCGCCGACGTTCACCACCGGACAGGCTGGCGCCGAGCTGGTCGGCGACGTGGCCCAGCTGCAGTTCGTCGAGCAGGCTGTTCAATTCGCGCTCGCGGCCCTTCGAATCAAGGTCCTCGCGCAGTTCCAGCACCAGCCGGAGGTTGTCGGCCACGGTCAGTTTGCGGAACACCGACGGTTCCTGCGGCAGATAGCCCACACCCTGCTTGGCGCGGGTATACATCGGGTCGCCGGTGATGTCCTTGCCGTCGAGCACGATGCTGCCGGCATCGGCGGCAACCAGGCCGACGATCATGTAGAAGCAGGTGGTCTTGCCGGCGCCGTTGGGGCCGAGCAGGCCGACCACTTCACCGGCGTCGAGGGTCAGCCCGAAGTCCTTGACGACTTCGCGTTGCTTGTACTTCTTGCGCAGGCCCTTGGCGACGAGCATTACTTCCTGCTCCCGGCCGGCTGCGCCGGCGTGGTGGCCTTGGGCTGTGCCACAGGCGCGGCCGGGGTCTTGTTCTTCGGCGGGATGACGGTGCGCACGCGGCTGCCGTCGCCACCGGAGTTCATTTCGCCGGTGCGGGTGTTGTAGACCATGCGCTGGCCGGCATTGGTGCCGCGCGCGCTGGTGACCTTGTAGTTGCCGGTCAGGGTGATGATCTCGGTCTTGATGTCGTAGTCGATGCGGTCGGCCACGGCATCCATCCAGGTGCCGTCATCGAGCTGCTGCTTCATCTTGGCCTGCTTGCCGGTGAACACCGCGCGTACGGCTTCGCCGTCCTTGAGGTAGATCTCGGCCTCGGACGAACGCAGGTCCAGCGTGCCCTGGGTGATGACCACGCCCTGCGACAGCACGGTCTTGCCGTCGCCGGTGAGCGTGCCCGACTGGGCGCCGGAATCGATGTGCATGTCTTCGTTGCGGTCGGTGGACTTGGCGAAGGCGGCGCTGGGGACAAGAAGACCAAGCGCGAGTACGGCGGCAAAGGGAATCTTCATCGGGGTCCGTTCTACCGGTGGGGGCCTCCCGGGTGGACCGGGGGCGGGCGGGTGGGGCTGCCGGCCTTGCGCCTGTCCGGAGACGTCGCAGGCTGGCGGCGGAATCAGCGTTTGGGCGTGTAGCGGCCCTTGGACTGGCTGAGGAAATGATACGTGTTGTTCTTCGAATCCACTTCGAAGCCGACGCCGGACTGTTCCATGCCTGGGCGGGTCATGGTCACCAGGGCGTCGGTGCGGGCGCGGTTTTCCTTCGGGAACACGTCCAGATGGTCGGTGCGGAAGGTGGTCGGCACCGCGCCGGGGCCGGCCGGGCTGTCGCCGGCGACATTGCCGCGCAGCTTCATTTCGTCGCCCTTGGCGCTGAGCCAGCCGGTCTCGGCACGCAGAGTCCAGTGCCTGCCATCCTTGTCCGGCATCTCGAACAGCGGCGTGGCGATGTTGATGGTCTGGTCACCGCGCTGGCGTTCCAGCAGCGGCGCACGCAGGGTGGTCGATTCCTTGCCGTGCTCATCCAGGGCGACGATCTGGAAGTCGTGCAGGATGTAATCCACGCCCACTTCCTGGCCGCCACTGGCTGGCCCCTTGTCGCGGTTGCGCAGCGCCGCCCAGCTGCTCAGCAGGGCGGCCAGCAGCAGGCCGATGCCGAGCACGGTGCGCCAGTTCAGGGTCGGCAGGTTCATGCGCCGAACCTCGCCAGTACGGCGTCCACATGCCCCTGTGCGGCCAGCAGGATGTCGCACAGCTCGCGCGCGGCGCCACGCCCACCCTCGGCGCGGGTCTGCCAGTGCACGCGCTCGGCGATCCACGGATGGGCGTTGGCCGGGGCCACGGCCAGGCCGACCGCGCCCAGCGGCGCCAGGTCGGGCAGGTCATCGCCCATGAACGCCACCTGTTCCAGGCCGATCCCATGCTGCGCGCACAGCGCCTGCACGCTGGCCAGCTTGTCGCCCACGGCGATCTGGGTGTCGATGCCGAGGTCGGCGCCGCGCTTGAGCGCGGACTGGCTGTTGCGCGCGGTGATCAGCACGGGGTGGATGCCGTGCTGCTGCAGCAGTTTCAGGCCCAGGCCATCCTGCACGAAGTACGCCTTGCTCTCGTTGCCGTCCTTGTCGTAGTACAGCCGACCGTCGGTGAGGGTGCCGTCCACGTCGAAGCAGGCCAGGCGGATACGGGCCGCGGCGGCATGCAGGTGGGCGGGGAAGGCGGGCAGGGGGGACCAGGGCATCAGGGCGGCAGGCTCGTTGGGGGCAGGTGCGGCGTTACAGACTGAATGGGGTCTACGGACTGTCGGTTAAACCACCCGGGCCCGCAACAGGTCATGAATGTTCAGGGCGCCGACCGCACGGCCCTGGCCATCGACCACGATCAGGCCGGTGATCTTGTGGGTCTCCATCAGTCGCGCCGCCTCCACCGCCAGCTGGTCGGCGCCGATGGTGCGCGGGTTGCGGGTCATCACATCGGCGATCTTCGCGGTGCGCACGTCCAGCGCGCTGTCCAGCGCACGGCGCAGGTCGCCGTCGGTGAACAGGCCGATCAGTACGCCAGCGGCATCGACCACGGCGGTCATGCCCAGCCGTTTGCGGCTCATCTCCATCAGCGCTTCGCTGAGGCTGGCGTCGGCACCCACGCTGGGCAGGTCCTCGCCGGTGTGCATGACGTCGGTGATGTGCAGCAGCAGGCGGCGGCCGAGGCTGCCGGCCGGGTGCGAGCGGGCGAAGTCATCGGCGGTGAAGCCACGCGCGTCAAGCAGGGCCACGGCCAGCGCATCGCCCATCGCCAGCGAGGCGGTGGTGCTGGAGGTCGGCGCCAGCGCCAGCGGGCAGGCTTCGGCCGGCACGCTCACGTCCAGGTGGATGTCGGCGGCGGTGGCCAGGCTCGATCGCGGGCGGCCGGTCATGGAAATCAACACGTTGCCCTGGCGCTTGAGCACCGGCAGCAGCATCAGCACCTCGTCGGACTCGCCCGAATAGGACAGGGCCAGCACCACGTCGTCTTCGGTGATCATGCCCAGATCGCCGTGGCCGGCTTCACCGGGATGCACGTAGAACGCCGGCGTACCGGTGGACGCCAGGGTGGCGGCGATCTTGCGGGCGATGTGGCCGGACTTGCCCATGCCGGTGGCGACCACCCGCCCGCGGCTGGCCAGGATCGCCTGGCAGGCCTGCTGGAAGGCCTCGCCAAGGCGGTCGGCCACGGCATCCAGCGCCTGCCGCTCGATCTCGAAGACGCGGCGGCCGCTGGCGACCAGGCCGGCAGGGTCGACGGAACGGGGGGGCAACAGGGATTCGGCCATGCGGACGCCACGCAGCGGAAGTAGAATGGAGGCACATTTTATTAGGAAAGCCCGTTGGACGCCGACACCATCCGCAATCTGATCGAAACCGGCCTGCCCGGCGCCCGCGCCGACGTGCAGGGCGACGATGGCGTGCATTTCGAAGCGACCGTGGTCTGCGAGGCCTTTGCCGGCAAGATGCCGCTGGCCCGCCACCGCATGGTGTATGCCACGCTGGGCGACCTGATGGGCGGCGCGATCCACGCGCTGGCGCTGAAAACCGTGACCCCGGCCGAAGCCGGCTGAACCGCAGAAGATCCCGAATACATGGCCAAGATCGTTGTGACCGGCGGCGCTGCGCTGCACGGTGAAGTGAGCATCTCCGGCGCCAAGAACGCCGTCCTCCCCATTCTCTGCGCGACCCTGCTGGCCGATGCGCCGGTGGAGATCACCAACGTGCCGCACCTGCACGACGTGGTCACCACGGTGAAGCTGCTGGGCGAGCTGGGCGCCAAGGTCACCATCGACCAGGGCACGCTGTCGCGCGGCAGCGCGATCGTGGTCGACCCGCGTTCGGTGAACCAGCACGTGGCACCGTATGAGCTGGTCAAGACCATGCGCGCCTCGATCCTGGTGCTGGGCCCGCTGCTGGCCCGCTTCGGCGCGGCCGAAGTGTCGCTGCCCGGCGGCTGCGCGATCGGTTCGCGTCCGGTCGACCAGCACATCAAGGGCCTGCAGGCGCTGGGTGCCGAGATCGTGGTCGAGAACGGCTTCATCAAGGCCACCGCCAAGCGCCTGAAGGGTGGCCACTTCACCTTCGACATGGTCAGCGTCACCGGCACCGAGAACGTGCTGATGGGCGCGGTGCTGGCTGAAGGCACCACCATCCTCGACAACTGCGCGATGGAACCGGAAGTGACCGATCTGGCGCACTGCCTGATCGCGCTGGGCGCGAAGATCGAAGGCCTGGGCACCGCCCGCCTGGTGATCGAAGGCGTCGAGCGCCTGTCCGGTGGCCGCCACGAAGTGCTGCCCGACCGCATCGAGACCGGCACCTTCCTGGTGGCCGCAGCGATGACCGGTGGCAAGGTCACGGTCAACCGTGCGCGCCCGAACACCATGGACGCGGTGCTGTCCAAGCTGGTCGAAGCCGGTGCGAAGATCGAGACCACCGACGACACCATCACCCTGGACATGCAGGGCAAGCGGCCGAAGGCGGTCAACCTGACCACCGCGCCGTACCCGGCATTCCCGACCGACATGCAGGCGCAGTTCATGGCGCTCAACTGCGTGGCCGACGGCGTGGGCGTCATCAACGAAACGATCTTCGAGAACCGTTTCATGCACGTCAACGAACTGCTGCGCCTGGGCGCGGACATCCAGGTCGAAGGGCATACCGCCATCGTGCGTGGCAGCGAGCACCTGAGCGGTGCACCGGTGATGGCCACCGACCTGCGCGCTTCGGCCTCGCTGATCCTGGCTGGCCTCATGGCCAGTGGCGATACCACCATCGACCGCATCTACCACCTTGATCGTGGCTACGAGAACATCGAAGAGAAGCTGTCTTCGCTCGGCGCCACCATCCGGCGCGTGCCATGATCCTGCGCGGCAAGTTCAGCCCGCGTCGCAAGGCGCTGCTGGCCCTGGTGCTGATCGTGCTGGCGTGGCTGGGCTATGCCTGGTACGCCAACATCGCCATCACCCAGGGCATCGAGCAGAAGGACATGGACTGGAACGGCGATGGCACGGTCTCGCGTGATGAAATCATCGAGTCGTTCTATGCGGTCGCAGTGAACGACAGCCAGGACGGCAACCGTCATTGCCGCACCTTCGTCTGGCGCAGCACCGGTGAGCAGATCCGCGTGGACTGCCGCACCGAGTTCAAGGCGGCCGAAGAGAAACCGGCCGAAGCGAAGAAATAAGAAAACGCCCGCGAAAGCGGGCGTTTTTTTTGGGATACACGCATCCACGCATGGCGTGGATCTACTGGAACGTGAAGTAGATCCACGCCATGCGTGGATGACGTGGATCTCCAGTCAGTTCATCGCCTTGATGGTCAGGTCCAGCGCATCGCGGCCGCTCTCACGCTGCAGCATGCGCGCCGGCACCGGGAACTCCGGCACGATCCAGGCGATCAGTTCCTTGTTGCCGTCGGCACGCGAGACCTTGGTGGCCTCGTAGCTCTTGCCGCCCACGGTGATCGACTCCTTGCCGATCACACGGTACGTCATGTTCTTGATGCGGCCTTCGTCGACCATGCGATAGGTCAGCGGCTTGCCGGCGGCCAGGTCACGGGCGATCGCCAGGTTGATCAGCAGCGCGTCCATGTCGCCTGCCTTCAGCGCGATGGGGCCCGCACGGTCCGGCTTGATGTCGCCGGTCCAGGTGGCCTGGTTGCTGGTCCAGTTGTAGTTGGCCTGCACGTTGCGCTTCTTCACCAGCAGCGCCGAACGGTCCTGGCTGCTGAGCGGGCGCAGCTGGCCACGCACTTCCTCGAACACCGTGCTCTGGCTGAGGTCGGCCAGCTGGTTCTTCACCTGCAGGCTGTAGCGCCACTTGTTGCTGCCTTCGCTGGCCAGGGTCATGGTGCCGTTGGCCTGCATGCCCATGTAGCTGGCCAGGTAATCCGCCTTGAACGGTTCCAGGGCCATGGCCGGCAGGCTGGCCACGGTCAGGGCAGCGGCTGCGATCCAGGTGAGGGGGCGGGTCAGGGTATTCATGCTCAGACTCCTTGGTATTCGATCAGGCGCAGATCGACGCGATCTTCGCCGTCTTCGCGTTGCAGGATGCGCACCGGGGTGGGGACACCGTTGGCGATCCAGAGAATGGTTTCGTTTCTGCCACCGTTGGTCCGGTAGACCCGCAGCGCGTTGTAGGACAGGTCGCCGACCTCGACGTTTTCGGTCTGCGGCGCGGCCTGGTAGTCGTGTTCGCGGACCTTGCCCATGTCCACGTAGCGGTAATGCATGGAGGCGCCCGGACGCGCATCGCGCATGATCGCCAGATTGATCAGCAGCGCGCTCTGGTCACCCGCCTGCAGCGGGATCGGCTGCGCGCGTTCCTTCTTGACGTCGCCGGTCCATTGCGCGGTGCCGGCCTGCCAGTTGTAGGTACCGACCGCCTTCTTGCCCAGGAACAGGCCCTTGCGCACCGTGCTCTGGCTGAGCGGCGCATACACGCCGCTGCGTTCCTCGAACACCGTGCTCTGTTCGATGTTCAGTCCCAGCACGCTGGCAAAGCCGCGGCGGCCGACCACCTGCATGTCCACCCGCCACTGGCTGCCGCCGGTGTGGGTGACCTGCATGCTGGCATCGCCCGCTTCCTTGCCCTTGTAGAACGCCTGGTAGGTGGCGCTGAACGGCTGCAGCGGCGGTGGCTCCCAGGCCAGTGCCGGTGGCATCGGTACGGCCGGCGCCTCGGCAGGCGGCTGCACTGCGGGAACCGGTGCCGGCGGGGTGGCGGGCGCCTGTGCCTGGCCCCAGCCCACGCCGGGAAACACGGCAAGCGACAGCAGCAATGAGGTGGACAGCAGGGTCGTGGTCTTCATGGAGGACAGGGACCGCAGGAGGGGGCAGGATGCCAGCCCCGCAGTCAGCGGGGCGTGTGCATGGGGACTACCGGTTCAGGTTCCCGGCGGAATCTAGGGCCAACGGGCTAAACAGGGGGTGACCGTCCAGTTGCGGCTGGCCCTCCCGTTCAGCCAGGCGGCCGGCGCACAACAGCTGCAGGGTGGCGATCAGCAGCGGATGCTCCACCGCCAGCACGCGCGCGGCCAGGGCCTGCGCGTCATCACCCGGCTGCACCGGTACACGTACCTGCGCCAGCACTGCGCCCGCATCCAACTCGGGTACGACCAGATGCACGCTGGCACCGTGCTCGGCGTCGCCCGCCTGCAGCGCCCGGGCGTGGGTGTCCAGGCCCTTGTGCAACGGCAGCAGCGACGGATGGATGTTGACCAGCCGGCCATTGAAGCGCTGCACGAAGGCGGCGCCGAGGATGCGCATGTAGCCGGCGCAGACGATCCAGTCCGGTTGTACTGCGGCCAGCGCATCGCCGAGCGCCTGCTCGTAGCTGGCGCGGTCGCTGAATTCCTTCGGCGCATGCGCCCAGCGCAGGCCGGCATCGACACGCAGCAGGGCCTCTGCGGCGGGGCGGTCGGAAAACACGCCGACCACCTCGGCCGGCAGGCGGCCGTCGGCAATGGCATCGAGGATGGCCTGCAGGTTGCTGCCGCGACCGGAGGCGAGCACGGCAATGCGGGTGGACGCGGTCACGGCTGGGCGCTCCGGCGGACCAGCGGCCAGACCAGCAGGCTGCCGAGGGTGGCCATCAGCATGTCGGCGTGCGCGTCCCACATGTCGCCCTGCTGCCCGTTGTAGGCCTCGGCAGCATCCGGGGACAGCGCCAGCGCGATGGCCCACTCGAACCATTCGTAGACCAGGCTGGCACACATCACCGTCATCACCGCCAGGGTGAAGGCCTGGCCCAGGCGCAGCGCCGGCCACGCGTGACGGGCCAGCTGCAGCAGCGCGGGGGTGAAGCAGACACCGAACAGGAAGTGGATGAGGCGGTCGAAATGGTTGCGCTGCCAGCCGAAGGCCGTATTCGGCGACCAGCCGGTCAGCGTCTGCGCCCAGGCGTCGTAGGGCACGTTGGAATACAGCCAGCGTGCGGCCACGCAGTGCAGGGCAATGAAGCCGCAGATGGCGATGAAGGCGCCATTGCCCAGCCAGCCGCCGCGACGATCGACCCACAGCAGCGCGGCCAGCCCGATCACGGTCAGGGTGCTGTGCAGGGCCTGTTCGGTAGGCCACAGCGGATGGACCCAGCTGATTGCGAACACCGCCAGCACGGCGGCAAAGGCCAGCTTCTTGGGGCCCGAGAAACCGTGGGTGGTGGGCGAAGCGGTCGTCGGGAGGGCAGGCGCGGACATGGGAAATCGATCAGGAAAGGACGGGGCGTCTGCCGGCAGGTTCAGACACTGAGGTGGTCGCCGCGGTCGAACAGCGCGGCCATTTCAGGCTTGGACAGGAACACCCAGGCATAGGCGGCCAAGGCCATGCCCAGCGGGCCGGCCAGCACGCCCAGCCAGGCTGCGCGCTGGCACCAGGCCAGCCCGGTGCGATGTGACAGCTGGCGCGCGGTGTGCAGCTGCACGAACCCCAGCACGGCCGCCAGCACGGCGATCGACGCATAGACCGTGGTCAGCATCCAGGCATCGTCCAGCCCGCGCGAGTGGGCCACCCAGCCGCTGAGGCCAAGGAACGCCACTGTGGCGGCCCAATGGAAGCCGGCCAATGCGTAGAACAGCACTTTCAGCGTCTGCAGATGGCTGGTCAGCTGCAGCTGCGCCAGGGTCTGATGTGGCAGCGGCGGCGGATTGCCGGAGGCGGTCATGCGGTCGCGGCGGGAAGGTCGAAGGCGGCCTTGACCTGCGGGCGCACCAGGGTGATCAGGCTGAACACCCCCAGCGCGGTGCCGATCGGCGCGAACAGGCAGGCCAGGCCGGCCACGATCAGGCACAGCAGGTAGCGGCGGCGACGGCTCAGGCAGCGGCCGGCGTAGGCCACGAACGCGCCCAGGGTCACGCCACCGAACACGATGATGCAGCCGACGATTGTGAACATCCAGCCGAACAGGCGCTCCTCGGCCGGCGACGACGGCTGGCCGCCGGAATTCATCGGCAGGTTGCCGGTGAGCGCGGTGATGCCCAGCACGATGTGGATGATGAAGATCAGCGAGAACAGCGCGATCAGGGCGCCGACCACGTAGTGCGCGATGGCCAGCATGCGCAGGTGGTCGGCATCCTGCGCGCTGAACACCGGTACCGTCGCCAGCGGCGGCGGCACGGGGGCGGGCGACAAGGGGGGCGTTGCGTCCATGCGGGGCTCCTGGGTTGCCGGGGTCAGCCGATGTGGACGCGCTCGGCGCCTTCGGCGGTGACCACCTGGCCGATGGTCCAGTGCTCCAGGCCCTGCGCCTTGACTGCGTCGGACACCGCGGCCACCTGGTCCGGCGCCACGATCAGCACGAAGCCGATGCCGCAGTTGAAGGTGCGCCACATCTCGCTGTCGGCTACTGCGCCTTCCTTCTGCAGCCACTGGAACACCGGCGGCAGGGTCCAGGACGAGGCCTGGATGTCCAGGCCGAGGCCTTCGGGCACCACGCGGATGATGTTCTCGGTCAGGCCGCCACCGGTGATGTGGGCCATGCCGTGGATGGCCTCGCCGTGCGACTTCAGCAGCGACAGGATCGGCTTGACGTACAGGCGGGTCGGCGCCATCAGCGCATCGACCAGCTTCACGCCGCCTTCCAGCTCCAGCTCGGCCGGGCGGCCGGCACGGTCGTAGATCCGGCGCACCAGCGAGTAGCCGTTGGAGTGCGGGCCGGACGAGGCGATGCCGATCAGCACGTCGCCGGCAGCCACGCTGGCGCCGTCCTTCAGTTCGCTCTTCTCGACCGCGGCCACCGTGAAGCCGGCCAGGTCGTACTCGCCCGGGGCATACATGTCGGGCATTTCAGCGGTTTCGCCGCCGATCAGTGCGCAGCCGGCCTCGGTGCAGCCGTTGGCGATGCCGCCCACGACCGCTGCGGCGGTGTCGATGTCCAGCTTGCCGGTGGCGAAGTAGTCCAGGAAGAACAGCGGTTCGGCGCCCTGCACCAGCACGTCGTTCACGCACATGGCGACCAGGTCGATGCCGATCGTATCGTGGCGGTTCAGCTGGTGGGCCAGCTTCAGCTTGGTGCCCACGCCGTCGGTACCCGACACCAGCACCGGCTCGCGGTACTTGTTGGACAGGTCGAACAGGGCGCCGAAGCCACCCAGGCCGCCCATCACTTCCGGGCGGAAGCTGCGCTTGACCAGGGGCTTGATCCGCTCGACCAGCTCGTTGCCGGCGTCGATGTCGACACCCGCGTCACGGTAGGTGAGGGGGGAGGGGGCGGAAGACGGGGTGTTGGTCACGGGCGTCGGCGCTGGCAGGGGTTGAACGGGCGATTTTAACAGGCCGCATTGGCGCAAAGGCCGTATTCGGGCAACAATTCCCCCGGATACGTCGAGCCAATGGATGTCCTGATGCGCCGCAGCCTGATTCTGACCCTGCTCCTTGCGCTGAGCCTGCCGGTGGCCACGATGGCCCAGAGCGGCCTGCGCACCGAGGGTGATGTTGCCACCGCCACTGGCGCGTACGAGGCCGAAGTGCCCGTCAACAGCCAAGCCGAAGCCGACCGCAACGGCGCGCTGGCCCGCGCCTTGAGCGTTGTACTGGGCAAATTGTCCGGCGATCGCAGCGTGATGTCGCGCCCTGGCGTGGCGCAGGCGCTGCGCAATGCCAAGGATTACGTGGCCAGCTATGACTACAAGCAGGACCAGAGCGTGAGCGCCAGTGGCGCCCCCAGCTTCCGCACCCTGCTGGTGGCCCGCTTCCGCGAGGACGATGTCGACTCGCTGGTGTCGGCGCTGGGCCTGCCGCTGTGGCCGCAGCCGCGCCCGAAGCCGGTGCTGTGGCTGGCCGTCGACGACGGCAGCGGTCCGCGCCTGGTCAGCGTGCAGCAGGCCAACGCCGCCCGCCCGTTGCTGAACCGCGCCATCGAGCGCGGCTACAAGCTGGGCCTGCCCAGCGGTGGTGCCGCCGAACAGGCACTGGCCGGTGCCATCTGGCGCCAGGACAGCGCCGCCGTGGCCCGCGCCTCTTCGCGCTACTCACCGCCGATGCAGCTGATCGGCAAGCTGTACCGCGCCAACGGCGGCTGGCAGGCGGACTGGGTGTTCGTCGACAACGGCCGTGAGCTGAACAAGTGGACCAGCAAGGATGCCAACGCGATGCGCGCGATGGCCGCCGGTGCCGATGGTGCCGCCGATGCGCTGGTCAAGCGCTATGCCAAGGCCGGTGCGGCCGTCGGCCAGGCCGGCACCTACCGGGTGGTGGTCACCGGCATCAACAGTGCCGATGACTACCTGCGCCTGGCTGCCGGCCTGCGCGAGGTACCGGTGGTGCGCAACGTCACCCCGCTGCACGCCTCTGCCAGCCAGCTGGAGCTGAGCCTGGAGATGACCACCGGCCTGGCCGGCTTCAACCGCATGCTGGGCGACAACGGCGTGCTGGTGCCGAGCGCACCGCTGCCGGCCCTGCCGACGCCGATCGATGACACCACCGGTACCCCGGTGGCCCCGCCGGTCAGCAACGAGTACCGCCTGCGATGACTCTGACCCCGGAAGCAGAAATCGCGCAGTTCCTGCGCCGCCTGAAGTACATCCTGTTCGCCGGCATGATCGGCTGGGTGGTGTGGTTGCTGGCGCCGATCCTGACCCCGTTCGTGCTGGCGCTGGCGCTGGCCTGGCTGGGTGACCCGCTGGTGGACCGCATCGAGGCCACCGGCCGCTCGCGCATGACCGGCGTGGTGCTGGTGTTCGCGGCGATGGTGCTGGTGATCGTGGCGCTGCTGCTGGTGCTGGTGCCGATGATCGAGCGCCAGATCACCACCCTGATCGCGGTCGCGCCGCAGGCACAGGCGTGGTTGATGGAAAAGGGCATCCCCTGGTTCGAGCAGAAGACCGGCCTGGAAGTGATGCAGTGGATGGATCCGGACCGTCTGATCGAATGGGTGCGCAGCCACTGGCAGCAGGCCGGCGGCTTTGCCACCACGTTCATGGGCTACGTCTCGCGCTCGGGTTTTGCGATGGTGACCTGGGTGGTCAACATCCTGCTGCTGCCGATCCTGGCGTTCTACTTCCTGCGTGACTGGGACAAGCTGGTCGAGCGGGTGGCGTCGGTGATTCCGCGCAACCAGATCGGCACCATCAGCGCGCTGGCGCGTGAGTCCAACGAAGTGCTGGGTGCGTTCATCCGTGGGCAGTTCCTGGTGATGCTGGCGCTGGGCGTGATCTATGCCGGTGGCCTGTCGCTGGTCGGCCTCAAGCTGGGCCTGCTGATCGGCCTGATTGCCGGCCTGATCAGCTTCATTCCCTACCTGGGCGCGACCACCGGCATCCTGATGGCGGTGGTGGCCGCGCTGGTGCAGGCGCAGGGCTTCGACCTGAAGCTGCTGATCCTGGTCGGCGTGGTGTTCACCGTGGGCCAGCTGCTGGAGAGCTACGTGCTGACCCCGCGCATCGTCGGCGACAAGATCGGCCTGCACCCGGTGGCGGTGATCTTCGCGGTAATGGCCGGTGGCCAGCTGTTCGGCTTCCTCGGCATGCTGCTGGCGCTGCCGGTGGCAGCGGTGACCAACGTGCTGCTGCGCTACGCGCACCAGCGTTATCGCCAGAGTGAACTGTACGTGGGTGAGAAGCCGGCGATCGTGCTTGATGGCGTGGTCGACGCCCCCCATATCATCATTCCGAACGACAAGGGCCCCGACCTGAAGTGATGGGTGTGCCGCAACTGCCGCTGGCCCTGCATTACCCGCGGGACCAGCGCCTGGAGACCTTCATCGGCGCGCCGGATGGCGCGCTGGCGCAGCTGCGCGCGATCGCGGTGGGTGCCAGCCACGATTGGGTCTACCTGGAAGGTGCGGCGGGCACGGGCAAGACCCACCAGGCGCTGGCGATGTGCTCCAGCGCCGAGCAGGCCGGGCGCCTGCCGACCTACGTGCCGCTGGCCAGTGCCGCCGGCCGCGTACGTGCGGCACTGGATGGGCTGGAGGCGCGCGAACTGGTCGCGTTGGACGGTCTGGACGAGGTGGCCGGCAACCGCGAGGACGAGATCGCACTGTTCGATTTCCACAACCGTGCGCGCGCTGCGGGCGTGACCGTGCTGTACACGGCGCAGAAGGCGCCGGAAGAGCTGGGCCTGGTACTGCCCGACCTGCGTTCGCGGCTGGGCCAGTGCGTGCGTGTGTTGCTGCAGCCGCTGGACGAGGAGGGGCGTGCAGCGGTGCTGCGCGAGCGCGCGCTGCGGCGTGGGCTGGCGATCGACGAGGCGTCCATCGAGTGGCTGCTGTCGCACACCGGGCGCGAGCTGGGTGGGTTGATCACGCTGCTGGACTGGCTGGACCGCGAGTCGTTGGCGGCGAAGCGGCGGATCACCGTGCCATTCCTGCGCCAGGTGCTGGAAGAAGGCCGGCCTCGTTACTGAGGGATGTTGTTCGGCAGGGCTGCGCCCTGCACCCGCAGAAGCCGAAGCAACGTCAACGTCAACGTCAAAGGCTGGCTTCCTGAGGGGAGGCGGGGTGGCTCAGGTTGCGGGGACGGCGCAAGTACGTCCCTGTAGCCTCGATCGCGCCATCCATGGCGCTCACGCCCCCGCAACCTGAGCCACCCCGCCTTCGACAGATTTCCGCGATCTGCCGGGACTGCGTACTGCACTGCTGTTGGTGGATGTCGACCTTGGTCGACACGTGTCTTGCTTGTGGTGGGTGACGACCGTTGGTCGTCACCAGAGCGAGCGCAGCGAAGCGATCCGCTTTCGATTTTCTTTCTTTCTTCCGTGGCTGGACCCGCCCGGCCAGCTCACAATGCCAGTCGACTAGCAGTCGACTCTACGCGACCAGCCACGAGGGGCTCAGCCGTTCGCCGCCAACTCCACATCCAGCGCGCGCAGGCGATCCACAGTGCCGACATCGGTCCAGCGCCCGCGATGGTGCTGCCCCGTCATCAACCCCTGCGCCATGAAGTGCTTCTGCAGCGGCACCACCGAGAACTTCGGCGGCATCCGCTCGCTGCCCGGCGCATCGCCGATCACCGCGCGCCAGTCGGCCACGATGGAAGGGCGATACACGCCGATGCCGGCATAGGTCAGGCACGGCCCTTCGCGGTCGTGGTGCAGCAGCCCCTGCGCATCGAGGCGGTAGTCACCGTCCGGGTGTTGCGCCGGATTGTCGACCAGCACCAGGTGGGCCTGGCCCTGCGGTTCGCGGGGCAGTGTGGCGAAATCGAAGTCAGTCCAGATGTCGCCGTTAACCACCAGGAACGGGGCGTCGCCCAGCACCGGCAACGCGTTGAGGATGCCGCCGCCGGTTTCCAGCGGGGTCTGCCCTTCATACATGAAATGCAGGCGCAGGCCCCATTGGCTGCCATCACCCAGCGTCGCCGGGAACTGCTCGGCCAGCCATGCGGTGTTGACCACCACCTCGCGCACGCCGAGTTCGGCCAGGCGTTCCAGCTGCCAGACGATCAGCGGCTTGCCGGCCACTTCCAGCAGCGGCTTGGGCGTGTGCAGGGTCAGCGGGCGCATGCGCTCGCCGAGGCCAGCAGCAAAGATCAGTGCCTTCATCGGGCCACGCGCATCGGTGCGGCCAGCTCGGCCAGCGCCGGCTTGATGCGGTATTCCAGCAGTTGCTGCAGCGGTGCCAGCTCGCGGTAGCGCGGCAGCACTTCATCCAGATAGGTGATGAAGCGCGGTGCGTCGTCGAGGTAGTGGCCCTTGTTGTCGCGGTAACGCAGGCGGCAGAACAGGCCCAGGATCTTCACGTGGCGCTGGATGCCCATCCAGTCGGCATCGCGCAGGAAGGTGGCGCGGTCGGGCACCGGCAGGCCGGCGTCGCGGGCGCGCTGGTGATACTGCGCCAGCCACTCGTCCACGCGCTGCAGCGGCCAGCTCAGGAACGCGTCCTTGAACAGGCTCATCGCATCGTAGGCGATCGGGCCGCGCACCAGGTCCTGGAAATCCAGCACCGCGGGGCCGTCGTCGACCGGCATCAGATTGCGCGGCATGTAGTCGCGGTGGGTCATCAGCTGGGCCTGGCCCAGCGCGTTGTCCATCAAACGGCGGTGTACCAGCTGCAGCCCTTCAATCTCGCCGCAGTCCAGCTCCAGGTTCAGGTGGCGCTGCAGGAACCATTCGTCGAACAGGCCGACATCGCGCTGTAGCAGCGCCTCGCCGAACTGGCCGAAGTCGGCCGGCACCGGGATCGCCTGCAGGCGCAGCAGCTGTTCGATCGAACGGCCGAACCATTCGTCAGCATTGCGCTCGTCGAGGATCTTCGCCAGGGTCGGGCCGCCGAGATCTTCCAGCAGCAGGAAGCCGGCATCCAGATCCTGTGCCAGCAGCGCGGGCACACGCAGGCCGTTGTCGTGCAGCAGGCCGCGCATGCGCAGCCACGGCCGCGGATCTTCCAGCCCCGGCGGGGCGTCCATCACGATGTGGCTCCCGCGCGTGCTGGTGGTGCGCCAGTAGCTGCGCATGCCGGCATCGACCGAGGCGCGTTCGACCACCGCGCTGGCATCATCGAGCTGGGTACGGGCCCACTGCAGGCGCTGCGCGCTGCGCTGGGGGTCGGAGGCGGGTTCGGTCATGCAGGCATATCCGGGCGCGCCGGGCGCGCCTTCGTCGGGAACAGGAAAGGAAGGGGAGCGGGGTCAGCGGCGGCCGCTGAACAGGCGCAGGACGGCCAGCACGGCCACCGCACCCACTACCGCACCGAGGAAACCGGCCGGCTCACCGGGGGCGTACCAGCCCATGTACTGGCCGAACCAACCGGCCACCAAGGCGCCAATGATGCCCAGCACGATGGTCAGCAGGCAGCCCATGCGGTTGTTGCCGGGCATGAAGAAACGCCCAAGCAGGCCAACGAAGAAGCCGACCAGGATGATGTAGATCCAGCTGCTGCTGCCGAACAGACCATTCATGCGCGCGATTTCCACCAAGGGTGGACGCAGCCTAGCAAGGCCAGGCTGCGTCCGTCACGGTGTGCCGTAATCAGCAGCAGCCGTGGTCGCCGTGGCGAGTGCCACTGTCGGCAGCCACCGGCGAACCGCTGGTCTCGCCGCGCAGGCTGGCGGCGTAGTGCTCGCTGATCACCTTGGACACGCAGGCGGTGACCTTCTTGCCCATCGGGATGTGCAGGAACTCGTTCGGGCCGTGCGCATTGGAGTGCGGGCCGAGCACGCCGGTGATCATGAACTGGGCGCCCGGGAATTTCTCACCCAGCATGCCCATGAACGGGATCGAGCCGCCTTCGCCCATGTACATCGCCGGCTTGCCGAAGAAGGCCTGGCTGGCGTCGTCGATGGCCTGGGTCAGCCACGGCGCCATGGCCGGGGCGTTCCAGCCGGTGGAGGCCTTTTCCAGATCCAGGGTGACCTGCGCGCCGTTCGGCGGGTCACGCAGCAGCGCTTCCTTCAGCAGCTCGCCGCAGGTCTTGCCATCGGCGGTCGGCGGCAGGCGCAGCGACAGCTTCACCGAGGTCTGCGGGCGCAGCACGTTGCCGGCCGATTCCAATGCCGGCATGCCACCGACGCCGGTGACCGACAGCGCCGGGCGCCAGGTGCGGTTGAGCACCAGCTCGGTCAGGTCCTCGTTCATCGGACGCAGGCCGTCGACCATCGGGAACTTCTCGAAGATCTCGGTATCGACCACTTCGGCGGCGCGCTTGGCCTGTTCCTGGCGCTCGGCCGGGATCTCAACGTTCATGCCGTCGATCAGGATGCGGCCGGTGTCCTGGTCCTCGATGCGCGACAGCAGCTGGCGCAGCAGGCGGAAGCTGGACGGCACCACGCCGGAGGCATCGCCGGAATGCACGCCTTCGTTGAGCACCTTCACGGTGAAGTTGCCGCCGGTCAGGCCGCGCAGCGAGGTGGTGCACCACAGCTGGTCGTAGTTGGCGCAGCCCGAATCCAGGCAGACCACCAGCGATGGCTTGCCGATGCGGTCGGCCAGATGGTCGACGTAGGCCGGCAGGTCGTAGCTGCCGGACTCTTCACAGGCTTCGATCAGCACCACGCAGCGGGCGTGCGGCAGGCCCTGGGCCTGCAGCGCCAGCACGGCGGCCAGCGAGCCGAAGATGGCGTAGCCGTCGTCCGCACCGCCGCGGCCATACAGCTTGTCGCCGCGCAGGACCGGGGTCCACGGGCCGAGGTCGTCGTCCCAGCCGGTCATTTCCGGCTGCTTGTCCAGGTGGCCGTAGAGCAGGATGGTGTCGTCGCCGGTTTCGGCGCCGGTAGCCGGAATTTCCAGGAAGATCAGCGGGGTACGGCCTTCCAGGCGCACCACTTCAACCTTCAGGCCGGGCAGCTGCTGGGCCTTGGCCCAGTTCTCCATCAGCGTGACCGCCTGTTCCATGTAGCCGTTCTGCACCCAATTGGCGTCGAACATCGGCGACTTGTTGGGAATGCGGATGTAGTCGACCAACTGCGGGACGATTTCGCTGTCCCACTTGTCATTGACGAATTGGCCGAGCTTGGCGCTGTCCATCTGAAACTCCGGTTGCATGGGCTGATCCGGCCATTCTACGCCTGTGCCACGGGTAGGGTTTTTCCTACATCACGTCGGGTATTTGGCTGGCTTTTAGAAATCCAGGAAACCGATAGGCTGTGTGCATGTGGTGACGGACACTGTTCCTGCCGACGGGATTGCCGGTCGGGACGGCCAGAATCACAAGGAGATACACGTCGTGCCTTGGAGTGTCGTGTTGAGGGCACTGGTGCTGGTCGTGTGGATCGCTGGGGCGCATGCCGCCGAACCGATCGACATCAACCGCGCCGATGCCCAGGCGCTGCAGCAGGGATTGACGATGGTCGGAGCCGCCAAGGCCGAGGCGATCGTCGAGCACCGGCGCAGACACGGCCCGTTTCATCGCGTCGAGGACCTGACGCAGGTGAAGGGGATAGGGAAAGCAATCGTCGAACGGAATCGACAGCGGATCACCGTAGGCAACAGGTTGTTGCCGGCGGATCCGGTACCCGGATCGGTACCGGTGCGAACCGTACCGAGGCGCTGACAGCAGGAATCGTCGGAACCGGCAGGAGGCTGGTTCACCGGTCACGGACAGGACGCCCGTGACCACCGACCGCCGCAGGACGCGGCACCAATCACCAGGATGGTGGCATCACAGACCTGTGGAAGGGGCTGAGATACAAACAGGACAGACGCGGCCGCGTGCAGGATGCAACGCTTCCCCCACAGCGCAGGATGCGAGGGGGCGGCAGCAGGCCGACAAGGACGTAACGATTGCCCGGTACGACACATGGCTGTGTCGCCGGGCAGTTTCATTTCCGGCGCCTGGTTTTGCCGCGGCCACCACGGGCCGATGGTGTACGGTGGCCGCACCGCATGGAAAGGACCCCCGCTGGATGCTTCTGCACCGCCCCTCGACCCTGATGCTCGCCCTTGCACTGGCCCTGCCGCTGCTGGCCCATGCCGCTGCGCCGACGCCGGCTGCCAAGCCTGCAGCTGCCGCAGCCAGCACCGCCGAAGTGCGCGGACCGACCGACCTCAAGCCGGGCGAATACCTGTGGCATCCGGAAATCTCGCCGACCGGCCCGATCGTGCTGGTGGTCAGCCTCGATGAGCAGCGCGCCTACGTGTACCGCAACGGCATTGCCATCGGCCTGACCACGATCAGCTCGGGCAAGGCCGGGCACGAGACGCCGACCGGCGTGTTCACCATCCTGCAGAAGGACAAGGACCACAAGTCCAACCTCTACAACAGCGCGCCGATGCCGTACATGCAGCGGCTTACCTGGGACGGCATCGCCCTGCATGGCGGCAGCCTGCCCGGGCATCCGGCCTCGCACGGCTGCGTGCGCCTGCCGCAGGCCTTCGCGCAGAAGCTGTTCAGTGAAACCCAGCGCGGCGATACGGTGGTCGTGGCCGATGCCAAGAGCTCACCGATGACCCTGGCCTATCCGTCGGTGCTGGCGCCGGTGAACGCGCGCGGCCAGGCCCTGCCGGAGACCGAGGGCGGCGCCCCGGCACAGGCCTGGTGGGATGACGCTGCGGCGCCGGCCGGGCAGGTCGGCATCCTGGTCAGCCTGCACGACCAGCGCCTTTACGTGCTGCGCGATGGCGTGATGATCGGCGAGTCGCCGTTGAAGGCCGACGCGCTGCCGGCGTTCCAGGGCACCACGCTGTTCGTGATGGGGCAGGGTTACAGCGATACGCCCAGCCCGTTGGACGTGAACCAGCGCCTGCACCAGTGGACGGCCTATCCGCTGCTAGGCCAGGACCGCGCCCAGGCCACCCCGGACCTGCTGGCCACGCCCTCGCTGCCGATGGCGCTGCCGACCGATTTCGCTCGCCAGCTGTACCAGGTGCTGGTGCCGGGCACGACCCTGCTGGTGACCTCGCTGCCAGCGGTCCGCCCAAGCCCGGCTGAATCCGGAATGCAGCCGGTCTTGGAATCCGAGCCGCCAGGGTCCACCCTCAGGGGCAACTGAGTCCCCTCGTTGTGCCCATGACTGCATCCCGCCTGTGCCGGCTGGCCGCGTTCGGCCTGCTGGCGACCTCGGCCAGCGCCCCGGCGCTGGCACAGACGCCCGCCCTTGCCACCAGCGCCGATGATCTGGCTGCCTTACTGTCGCGCAGTGCGCCCAAGGCAGACCGCCACGTGTTGCAGCTGGCGGCGCACGCCATGCGCTGTGCGCTGCAGCGGCCGGAACTGGGCATCAATGGTGATCGCCTCAGCGTGATCGACTATTCGCGCCCGTCCACTGAGCCGCGCCTGTGGGTGTTCGACCTGGCCCACCAGCGACTGCTGTTCGAGGAATGGGTGGCGCATGGCCGCAACAGCGGCGAGAACCGCACCGAGCACTTCTCCAACCGCGATGGCAGTTTCATGTCCAGTCTCGGCGCATTCACCGCGCAGGAGACCTACATGGGTGGCAATGGGTATTCGCTGCGCCTGGCCGGCCTGGAACCGGGCTTCAACGACCGCGCGCGTGACCGAGCGATCGTCATCCATGGTGCGCCTTACGTGAACCCGGCTACCGCGCAGTTGCAGGGGCGGCTGGGCCGCAGCCTGGGTTGCCCGGCGGTGCGGCTGTCGGTGGCCAGGCCGCTGATCGATGCGTTGCGTGGCGGCACGATGGTGTTTGCTTACTACCCCGACCAGGATTGGCTGAAGCACTCGCAGCTGCTGGCCGGCGGGTGCGGTGGCGAGGGCACGCTCGCCACGCGGTGATGCACGACGGCGCGCGGCATGATGCAATGCGCCGATGAATATCGACTCCCTGCTGCACACTCCGAGCCAGGTGATCTCCAGCCTGGACTACCGCCGCGAACGCTGGCGCAACGGCCTGGGCTGGACTCGCGAGATCCTGCGTCTGCCCGCGCAGGGTGATGACTGGGCGCTGCGCCTGTCGGTGGCCGAGATCGAGCAGGATGCGGCGTTCTCCGCCTTCCCCGGTGTGGAGCGTGAACTGGTGCTGCTGCAGGGCAATGGTGTGCGTCTTCGCTTCGAGGATGGCCGTGTGGCCGAGGTTCTGCCGCCGCACGGGCGCGTGCGCTTTGCCGGCGAGGAAACGCTGCACGGCGAACTGGTCGATGGCACCACCCACGACTTCAACCTGATGTGGAAGCGCGAGCTGCTGCAGGCCGAACTGCTGCACCGGCCACTGGTGGGCGCGATGTTCTTCTTCTGCGAACCGGGCGTGGCCTGGGCACTGCATCTGCTGGCCGGTCAGGCGGAGTTCGGTGCCGACAGCGGCCTGCCGGCGCTGCAGGCGGGCGATACCGCGTGGTTGGCGGCCGGTGAACGACAGCGGCACGCGTTGCAGGGCGGTGGCGAGTTGCTGGCGATACGGGTCAGTGCAGCGGCGGAATGATTCCTGGGTGCCGGTGGCTCAATCCACGCATGGCGTGGATCTACTGGTGTGGTTGCCACCATGCCTGGACACGCCGCGCAGTAGATCCACGCCATGCGTGGATGCGGCCGCCTCAATACACATCGCGCCGGTAACGGCCGGCCAGCAGCAGTGCTTCCTTGCCCGCAACACCCAACACCTGCTCGATCACCGCATCCACCGCCGGGGCCATGCCCTGCAGGCTGCCGCAGACCAGGATCGTCGCGCCCTCATCCACCCACTGCCGCAGCGTTGCCGCTTCGGCCAGCAGCCGGTCCTGCACATAGCGATGCGCGCCGCCATCGCGGCTGAATACCGCATCCAACCGCGCCAGCGTGCCGTCTTCCAGCATCGCCTGCAGTTCTTCGCCGAAGTGGAGGTCGTGCGCGGCGGTACGCTCACCGAACAGCAGCCAGGTACGGCGCGCGCCCTGCTGGGCACGTTCGTGCAGGTGCGCGCGCAGGCCGGCAATGCCGGTGCCGTTGCCGATCAGCAGCAGCGGCACATCGGCGGGCACGCCATGGAAATTGGCGTTGCGGCGCAGCCGCAGTTGCACCGGTTCGCCGATGGCCGCGTGGTCGCACAGCCAGCCGCTGCCGATGCCGGGTGTTCCATCGGCGCGCACCTGGCGGCGCAGCAGCAGCTCCACCGCACCGTCGGCCATCACCGAGGCAATCGAGTACTCGCGATGCGGCAGCGGTTGCAGGGTCGCCAGCAATGCAGGCAGATCACCCGGGGGAACCAATGAGGGCAGGTGCGAGCGCGCGACGCGTGCCAGCAACGTCTGCCCGTCATCCAGCACGATGTCCGCGTCAAAGCGTTGTGTGTCCAGCCAGGCACGCACGGTGTGCGATGCGTGTTGTGGGCCGATCTCGGCGATGTCACCGGCCTGCCATTGCGCATCTGCATCGGCTGGGGGCTGCAGGCGCAACCAATACACGGGGCCGCCGGGGCTGCCCGGGTTCAGATGTTCGCGTTGCAGCAGCGTCCACGGCTGGTACTCGGCCGGACTCCAGTCGGGCAGTTCGCTGGCGCCATCGCCGAGTTGACCCAGCAACTGCTGCCAATGACGCAGCGCCGCCGGATCGGCGTTGTCGACTTCGATCGCATCGAACAGTGGATGCGCGCCGTGCTGGCGCAGCCATTGGTCGAGCTGGTGGCCGAATCCGCAGAAGTGGCCATAGCTGCGGTCGCCCAGTGCGAGCACGCCGTAGTGCAGATGCTGCAGCGAGGGCGGCGTGGCCATCACCCCGCGCAGGAAGGGCAGGGCGTGGTCGGGGGGATCACCTTCGCCGGTGGTGCTGGCGATGAACAGCGCGCGCTGGCTGTCGGCCAGCAACACGGCGCCGACCTCATGCAGTCCGCGCACGCGCACGGGCACACCGGCACCGCGCAGGGCCTCGGCACTGCGTTCGGCCAGTTCGCGGGCAAAGCCGGTCTGGCTGGACCAGACCAGCAGGATGGGCGCGGTGTCTCCGGTTGCGGCATCGTCGTGCGGGCGCCCCCGCCACCACAGTGCAGCGCAGGCCAGCGCATACAGCACCGTGGCGAGCACCGCGATCTGCGACTGCCGCGCCGGTGGCGCGCCCTGCCACCAGGTTTCGCCCAGATGCAGGCGCAGCAGCGCCCAGCCGATCACTGCCAACAGGAACAGAACCAGTGCGTTGCCAAGCCACGCGCGCGATGGACGTGCGCTCATGCGTCCTGCTCGTCGAGCAGGCGCTGGAAGGCGCTGCTGAGACATTCCCGCGGGCCGTCTGCAGCACGCTGCAGGTAGCGTGCTGCCAGTCCTTCGCGCTCGGCCAGTGCCATGCCCTGTTCGCGACCGAGTACAGTCAGTGCGGTGGCCCAGGCATCGGCGTGCATGGCGTCGTCGGCCACCACGGTGACTGCCGCGGCGACCTGGCGCACCGGTCTGCCCGATCGCGGGTCCAGGCTGTGGCTGTAGGCCTCGCCACCGGCCTGGTACTGGTGCCAGCGATCGCCGGAGGTGGCCACCGCCTTGCCGTCCAGCACCAGCACCCGTGGTGGGGTATCGGTGTGTGCATCCTCTTCCGGTGCGGACTCCACCAGCACGCGCCACGGTTGGCCATCCGGCTTGCGGCCATAGCCGGCCAGTTCGCCACCGACTTCGATCAGCGCTGCTGCGATGCCTTCTCCACGCAACCAGGCGGCCACGTGATCGACGCCGAAGCCCTTGGCGATTGCAGAGAGATCCAGTTCCAGCCCGCCCGGTTGCAGCAGCGCATTGCCCTGCCACTGCAGGCGCTGCCAACCACAACGCTCACGCGTGGCCTGCAGGGTAGCGTCGTCGGGCTGGCGGCGTTCACCGGCATGTGCACCGAAGCCCCACAGGGCAACCAGCGGACCGAGGGTGGGATCGAAGGCGTCGCCACTGGCCGAAGCGATGGCCTGTGCGCAGGCCAGAACGCGGCGGGTCTCAGCCGGCAGCACGCACCATTGGCCAGCGTCGGCGCGGTTGTAGCGGCTCAGGTCCGAACCGGGCTCCCAGGTGCTCATCTGCGCGACCACCTCGTCCAGCCGCGCCTGGATGCCAGCATGCAGCGGGTGCAGGTCGCGCTGGCGCGGCGCGACCAGCGACACGCTCCAGGTGGTGCCCATGGTGGTGCCACCGAGGCGGGCGATATCGAGCAGGGAATCGGTCATGGTGGTGTGCTGCAGATGCGATGCCGGGGCTGCCCGGCATCGCGGTCCACGTCATTACTGCGGCAGTACTTCCAGCGTGGCGACGTAGCTCAGGCGGCGCTTGGCGGCTTGCTTCACCGACGTCTTGTTGTCCTCGGTGCCGGTTTCCAGCCAGTACATGCCGGCTTCCGGCCAGGTCACCTTGATCTCGCCCTTGGCATCGCTGGTGACCTTCAGTTCGTCCTGCGCGTTGCGGTAGCGGGTACCGCCACGCACGATCTCGAATTCCAGGCCGGCGGCAGGCTTGCCATCGACCAGCACACGGAAGGTGGCTTCCTCGCCAGCGAACAGATCGTTCGGGTGGCCGACGGCGACCAGCTCGATGCCACGGTTGGTCGGCTTCAGCGCAGTATCGTTCGGCGCGCCGTTGGTGACGAAGGTCTCCACGCGACCGACTGACTGGCTCACTTCCAGCTTCTTCGCATCCTTCGGCAGTTCGCCGAAGGTGGCAACGCTGCCGCGCCAGCGCTTGCGCTCTCCGTTCTGCTCGTAGGTGGCGAACAGGCCATCGTTGACCGACGCGATGCGGTAGGTGCCCGGCTGCTTCAGTTCGATGTCGAACACGCTGCGGTACTTGCCGGTCGACGCGTTCTGCGGCTGCACGGTGCTGCCGTCCGGTGCGGTGATCACCAGCGATTCCAGGCGCAGCGGCACGTGGTTGAAGTAGAACAGATCGTTGGAGACCGCACCGTCGACGGTGATCCACGGCGCGTTGCCGGCGATCACGGTCTGCGAGGGCAGCAGCCAGGCCTTGTGGGCCAGGGCGGAGAAGGGAAGGGCAGCGGCCAGAGCGGCGGCGAGGACGAGCGTGCGCTTCATGCGGAAGACTCCAGTGGATGCGGGGTGATGCGACTAGGGCGAGGGGATTACGACTTAATCCCCTCCGTCCCCTTTTCAGGGTTTGACGGCGAGGGTGACCTGGCCCAGTTCGGTGGCGCCCTGCGCCTTGCCGTTCTGCGCGGCGGTGGCTGGCCAGGTGAAGGGGATCTTCAGCAGTTCGCGGCCGCCGACTTCGCGCACCGCTTCCACTACCAGGGTGTAGTTGCCCGGAGCCAGCTGCTTCAGTGCCGGCTGCTTGTCGTTGAACGACAGCGCGTGCTTGCCGGCCGGGCGGGTCGGACCCGTCACGCCATCCACCGGCACCTGCAGGGTGCGGCCGCTCTTGCGCCACCACTGGCGCAGGTCGGGCAGCCACTTGGTGCCATGGCCTTCGCTGTTGCTGGTCTGCTGGTACCAGACCGACAGGTTGGCCGCGACCTTCTGGTCGGCGCCTTCCAGCCACACCGCCACGTACGGGCGATGGTATTCGGCCACGTTGAGCTTGGGCACTTCGACGTTGATGTCGAGGGTGGTGGCATAGGCCGGCGAGGTGGCCAGCAGGCCGCTGAGGGCGATGGTCAGGGTGACGCGCATGGGGCGGCTCCGGAAACGAAGGAAAGTCAGTGGATCAGCAGCAGGGCGATCAGCAGCGGGATCATCAGGCCGAGGCCGACCAGCGGCCAGGTCATGCGCCGTTGCCGCGCATGCAGGTGCAGCAGGAACAGGCCGGTGATGCAGAACACCAGGCAGGCCACGGCGAACAGGTCCAGGAACCAGCCCCACGCCGGGCCGGCATTGCGGCCCTTGTGCAGGTCGTTGAGGTAGGACACTGCACCACGGGAGGTCGATTCGAACTCCACCGCGCCGGTCTCGCGATCGATGCTCAGCCAGGCGTCGCCGCCGGGGCGCGGCAGCGACAGGTAGATCTCTTCGGGTGACCACTCGGCCGGGCGGCCGCCGATGGCGATGCCCAGCTGCGTGTCCAGCCATTGCCGGGCAGGGCGCGGAATCGGTGCGTTGCCGTCCTCGCGCGTGCCCAGTTGGCCCAGTAGCGCAGCCGGCAGTTCCAGATGCTGGTTCTGCACCTCGGGCTTGGCCTCGATCTTCGCGGCATGGTTGAGGGTCAGGCCAGTCACCGCGAACAGCAGCATGCCGATCAGGCACACCGCCGAGCTGATCCAGTGCCACTGGTGCAGCGTCCGCAGCCAGAAGCCACGGTTCTGTTGCTGCTGCACGGTGGAAGAGGCAGGACGGCTCACGGCACGGTTCGGGGCGGACGAGGACTGCCCATTACATCATTGATGAGAATAGCTCGCAATTGCGTGTCGTTCTGTATCCCTGGAGGGGAATTGCCGGCGGTTGGCCGGCGGCCGGCACCGTCGCTGATCAGTAGATCCACGCCATGCGTGGATGAAGCGGTGCCGACCAAGGTCGGCACCCACCAGGGTAGGGCGCGGCGATCAGAACTTCGCGTTGAGCGAGATCCAGTAGCTGCGCCGCTGGTCCTTGGTCGCGTAGTCGTCCACGCAGCTGAACTCACTGGGATTGAGCAGCAGGCACGACTGCGAAACGAAGTCCTTGTCGAACAGGTTGTTGACCCGTGCGTTGACCGTCAGCCACGGCGTGGCCTTCCAGCTGCCGCCGAGATGGAAGATCGTGTAGTCCTCGTAATAGCGCACGTGGCGGGTGCCGGCACTGTCGATGAGCGTATCGCGATAGCGGTCGTAGCGGCCCTCGCCAATCAGCGACACGCTGACCGCGTCATTGATCTGCCAGTTGAGGCTGGCATTGGCCATGTGCTTTGCCGGCGTGGTGCCTGAGATCGGGCGTCCCTTGTCAGGGCCGCTGGTCTGTTCGCTCTTGGTCCAGGTGTAGTTGCCGCGCAACTGCAGGTTGTCGAGCAGGTCGACATGACCGGCCAGTTCTGCACCGCGGGTCTCGGCCTTGTCGATGTTCACGCTCTGGGTGAAGGTGCTGTAGCCCAGTGCTGCCCAGCCTGGGCCGATGTCCACGCAGTAGCCGCTGCCGGCGCGGGCCACTTCGCAGTTCGGGAACGTGCCGCCGCTGGCGATCTTGTCTTCGAACTTGTTGAAGAAGCCGGTGACGTTGAAGCCCCAGCGCTGGCCTTCGTAGTAGGCGGCCAGCTCGTAGTTGGTGCTGGTTTCAGGCTTGAGGTTCGGGGAACCGACCAGAGGCAGCACGCCCTGGCCACCGAAGCCGGTGATGCCCGGGAACAGCTGGTCCGGGCGCGGGGTCTTGTAGCCGGTGCTGACGCCACCCTTGAAGGTCCACGCGTCGCTGGCGTTCCACACCAGGTAGCCGCGCGGGCTGACATGGCTGCCGAACACGTTGTGGTCGTCGTAGCGCAGGCCGAAGGTAGCGGTGAGGGTATCGGTCAGCGACCAGTTGTCCTCGGCGAACAGCGCCCACATGCGGTGCTTCTGCTTGGTGTTGCTGCGGTAACCGGCGCCATCCATGCCGAACACGCCGTCTATCATGTCGGTGTTGTTGTACTGGCCGCCAACGGTCAGCTTGTGCGCGCCGAAGTCGAGGTCGAGCATCGTGTCGAGCACGTAGCCTTCCAGTTCCATGGTGCGCAGCGGACGCGGCAGGAACGCCTGCAGGCGCGCCATCTCGCTCGGGTTGAGGGCGGCCAGGGCATTGCCACGGCCAGCCGCACAGTTGTTGGCGGCACCGGTGCGGCGGCAGACGTCATTCCACAGCGTCTGCAGGTTGGCGCGCTCGTCCAGGGTCAGCGGCAGCGAACGGCCCAGGTTGCTGCTCTTGCTGTGGGTCAGCGAGGTCTGCCAGGTGCCGAAGCTGTAGCGGCCCTGGTGGGTCAGCGACAGCTGATCACGCTCGTAGCGCTGGTAGGCGGTGTAGCCCACGCGCGGCTGCACCACGCGGCGGGTGACGGTGCCGCTGCCGTTCGGGTTCGGGATGACCGCATTGCCGACGCGCCACAGGCTGGCCAGGCTGTCCAGCGTGCCGGTCTGGCCTTCGCTGTTGTCGTACTTCTGTCGTGACACGTCGTAGTCCAGCCACAGTTCGTGGTCATCGTTGACGCGGAAATCCAGGCGTACGCCAGTGTTCCAGTTGGTGTTGGCCACCGACTTGCCACCACCACCGAAGCCGATGCTGCGCTCCCACAGGCTGCCGTCGGGCAGGGTCAGCGCATCCCACTCTGGATTGGAGGCCTTGGCGTCGTAGTAGCTGCCGCGCACCGCCAGGCTGAGGCGGTCCTTCAGCAGCGGGCCGCTGAGGTACAGGTCGGTGGTGCGTGCATCACCGAACTGGTCATCCTGCTGCACGGTGAAGCCCTGGGTCACGGCGCCGTGCCAGCTGTCCTGGTTGCGTCGGGTGATGATGTTGATCACGCCACCCATCGCGTCCGAGCCGTACAGCGTGGACATCGGGCCGCGCACGACTTCGATGCGTTCGATCGCGTCCAACGGCGGCAGGTAGGCGAACTGGCCGCCACCGAAGTTGTTCGGATACAGCTGGCCGACATTGCTCTGGCGACGGCCGTCGATCAGCACCAGGGTGTACTCGGACGGCAGGCCGCGCATGGAGATGGTGGCACGACCGTTCTTGTCGCTGGCTTCCAGGCCGACATCGATGCCTTCGACGTCGCGCAGCGCGTCGACCAGGTTGGTGTAGGGGCGCTTGCTGAGTTCTTCACGGCTGACCACGCTGATGCTGGCCGGCGCATCGATGACCTTCTGTTCGAAGCCGGAGGCGGTGACCACCACCTTGTCCAGCGTCTGTGGCGCGCCGGAAGCGTCACCGTGGGCGAAGGCAGGGGCGGTCATGGCCGCCAGCACGGCGCTGGTCAGCAGGGTACGGGGCAGGGACGAACGGACACGATGGCGCTGGGCCATGGCAGTAACCTCGAAGGATGCAGGGTGGTGCGATGCCAGGCGCGAACGGCGCGGCATGCACGGGGAGGCCCGGTCAGGGGCGGCAGGGATGAAGCAGGCAGCGGCGCGCGGGCACGACCGCGCAGGCGGTCACGCGGGGCCGTGAATCAGGCGAGCGGCGGCGCCTGGCCGCGTTGCTGGCGGCGCCCGGGCGCATCGGCCCAGGGCGTGTCCGGAGCGGCCAGCGGCCAGTCCGGGCGCACGCCGGGCATGGCCGGCGTGGCGGGAACGAGGTCGAGTTCAGTGCGCAGCCATTGGCTGGCCAGCAGCAACGGCGGGCGCGCCTTCTCGGCTGATCTCACCGGAGCGGCAGCACAGCGGCGCAGCTTGGCCGGTGCCTCTTCCTGCAAGGGGCCTTCGCCACCGCGCTCTTCCAGCGGCATCTGCACGGCCATTCCGGCCTGGCCGTGTGGCAGCAGCGGCAGGGTGCCCAGCAGCAAGGCCAGCATCGCCACCCACGCCAGCAGGCTGGCCAGCGCAGGACGCTGGCCGCGCATGGCGGTGCCCATCTTGCGATGGATGAGCGGACGAGGGCGAAGCGGGCGCAGCAAGCAGGGGTCCCCAGGGGTCTGCCGGCAGCGGCCGGCATCAACGGGGCGTGATTGTAATGAGAGCTGTTAGCTGTTGCAAATGAGAATGATTGCCAAAATGTCGCAGGCCAGCCCGACGGGGCTCAGACCTCGCTCCAGCGCCGCAGCAGGTTGTGGTACACGCCGGTCAGCTGCAGCACCGCCTCGGCGTCGCCGCCGGTCTGCCGCAGGCGCTCGATCGAGCCGTCCATTTCCCACAGCAGGCGGCGCTGCACATCGTCTCGGACCATGCTCTGCACCCAGAAGAACGAGGCCACGCGCGCGCCGGCGGTAACCGGCCGCACCTGATGCAGGCTGCTGGACGGGTACACGATCAGGTCGCCGGCGGGCAGCTTCACTTCGTGCTCGCCGTAGGTATCGCTGATGATCAGTTCGCCGCCCTCGTACTCGTCCGGCGCCGACAGGAACAGGGTGCAGGAAATGTCCGAGCGCAGCTGTTCGCCGTTGGCCAGGTTCATTACCGCGCCATCGACATGGAAGCCATAGGTGCCCCCACCGCTGTAGCGGTTGAAACGCGGTGGCAGGTATTTCAGTGGCAGCGCGGCGCTGAAGAACAACGGGTGCCGGGCCAGTGCGACGAGGATGATCTCGCCCAGTTCGCGGCGCAACGGCGAGGCCTCGGGCAGCTGCTGGTTGTGCTTGGCCTGCGCGCCCAGATGGCCGACCGTCTCGCGGCCATCGGTCCAGTCGGCGGCATCGAGGCGGCGGCGAAAGTCGGCCACCTGTTCGGCGCTGAGAATGTCGGGGATGTGCAGCAGCATGCGGGATTCCTCAGAGGGACGGCGGCGCGACCAGGGCGCGGACCTGTGGATGCGGCGACGCGGCCAGTTCCGGCACGATGTGCGCCATGAACGCCGGGCTGCCGTGGGCCAGTGCAAGCTGCAGCCAGTGCACGGCCTGGTCGATCTGACCGGCCTGCAGCAGGATCGAGGCGTAGTTGGCCTGGCCGCGGAAATCACCGGCTTCGGCCGCGCGCTGGTACCAGGCCAGCGCTGCCTGCGGATCGGGTGCGGTATCCAGGCCGTCTTCGAGGTGGCGGGCCAGCAGGTTCATCGATTTGGCATGGCCCAGGTGTGCGGCACGGGTGTACAGGGCCAGTGCCTGTGCGCGGTCCTGGGTCACGCCGCGGCCGGTGGCCAGCAGGTTGGCCAGGTTGTACAGGCCCCAGTCCAGCCCGGTGTCGGCCGCGCGCCGGTACCACACTGCGGCGAGTGTCGGGTCGGGCGCGGTGCCCTGACCCAGTTCGTGGCAGCGGCCAAGCATGTTCATCGCCATCGGCGCGCCGTTGTTGGCGGCGGTTTCGTACCAGAGCAGTGCCGCCGAGGCGTCCTGTGCGGTGCCTTTGCCTTCCATGTGCATCTGCGCGAGCAGCAGTTGTGCCTCGACCTGTCCGGCCTGCGCAGCGTCGCGCACGCGCGCGAAGGCAGCCTGCGGATCGTGCTGCAGCAGCTCGGCCAGAGCATCGCTGTCGATGGGGGTAAGGGTCGCCATGGGGTGAGTATCGCCGGAAACAAAAACGGCGGCAGGAGAACCCTGCCGCCGTGGTGGAGCGGAGCTACATCAGAACTTCACGTTCAGTGCCAGGGTGGCCGAGCGACCCGGGGCGATGCTCGCGTAGTGCGAGGCATAGGCCTTGGTGAAGTAGGTCTTGTCGGTCAGGTTCTGCACATTGAGCTGCAGGCTGATGTTGTCCTGGATCGCGTAGCTGGCCATCGCGTCGAAGCGGGTGTAGCTGGCAATCCACTTGGTGTTGGCCACATCACCGTACTGCTTGTCCGAGTAGAACGCACCGGCGCCGATGGTCAGGCCGATCGGGAAGCGGTAGGTGGTCCACAGGTTGGCGCTGTGCTTGGCGGTGTTCGGGAACACGTTGCCGTTGTTCGGGGAGACCACGTAGGTCGGGCAGGGCTGGCCACGCGGTACGCTGACGCCGCAGACGAAGCCGTTGTCCTTCAGTTCCGAGTCCAGGTAGGTGTAGCCACCGTACAGGCTCCAGGCGTCGGTCAGCTGGCCGGTGAAGCCCAGCTCGAAGCCGTTGATTTCCTTCTTGCCGGCATTCTGGCTGGTGCCGTTGTCGATGGTCACACGCGCGTTGTTCATCACGGTGTGGAAGATCGCTGCGGTCAGGTTCAGGCGCTTGTCGAACAGGTCCCACTTGGTGCCCAGCTCGAGGTTCTTGGTGTCCTGCGGCTTGAGGTCGGCCACGGCGGCGCTCAGGCCGTCCGAACCGTCACCACCGTCCATGCCCGGCGGGGTCGAGGAGGTGCCCCAGGACAGGTAGATGCTGCCGTTGGCGGCCGGCTTGAACACCACGCCGGCCTGGTAGTTCAGGAAGTCGTTGCTGTTGCGCACGCGGGTCGGTGCCTTGCCGGCCACCGGAGTGGTCAGGGTGGTGCGGAAGTCGTCGTAGCGCAGACCGAGGTTGATCATCCACTGCTCATTGAGCTCGATGGTGTCGAACACGTAGGCCGAGGTGGTCTTGGTGCGCTGCTCGACGTCCAGCGCCTTGTCGCTGCGGTACACCGAATGGGTGGCTGCCCACGGATCGCGCGGGTTCGGATTGGCGAAATCGGTGCAGTTGTAGCCGGTGGCCGCGCCCGTGGTCGGGCACTTGCTGTTGCCGGTGAGCGGGTTGCTGGTGCCCGGGGTCATCAGATAGCTGCCGCGGGTCATCTTCTCGTCGCTGTACTCCACGCCTGCGCTGTAGCTGTGCTTGAGCGCACCGGTCTGGAAGGCGCCGGTCAGACCCAGCTGGTCGGCGAAGCTCTTGACGTCGACGGCGCGGCTGTTGGTACGGCGCCACAGGGTGCCGTAGTTGTTCGGGTTGCCCTGGCTGTCGTCCGGCTGGGTCCACAGGTAGTCGTTGCTGGTGTTGCCCAGGCGCGCGATGTTGCGCAGCTTGTGGCCGCCGAAGTCATAGCTGGCGTCCAGGGTGCTGATATCGGCGCGGGTACGCTGGAAGTCACGGTCGACCAGGCCGTAATAGTTGTTGCGGTCCGGCACCATCGGGCGACCGTCGACCCACTTCGAGGCCGGCGCACCGTTCGGATTGCCGTACGGGAAACCACCCGCGTCCGGCAGGTCATCGCTCTGCATGTGGTAGTGGCTGGCGATCAGCTGCGCCGGGCCGTTCAGGCCGAACGCGATCGACGGCGCGATACCCCAGCGGCTGACGTTGGCGGCGTCACGGCCGGCGATGTCCGACTCGTGCTTCATCAGGTTCAGGCGGGCGGCGATGCCGTCGCCCAGCACGTAGTTGGCGTCCACGGTGCCGCGCGCGTAGCTGTCGGTGCCGATGCCCATGCTTGCGCTGGTCTCGTTCTTCAGCTTCGGCGTCTTGCTCACCAGGTTCAGGCTGCCACCGCCGGAGTCACGGCCGCCGTAGGCCGAGCTCGGGCCCTTGACCACTTCCACCTGCTCCAGGTCGAAGATTTCGCGGGTCTGCGAGCCGACATCGCGCAGGCCGTCGACGAAGACGTTGCTCTGCGAATCGAAGCCACGGATGAACGGGCGGTCACCGGTCGGGTTGCCACCTTCGCCGGCACCGAAGGTGATACCCGGGACCATGCGCAGCGCATCCTGCAGGTTGGTCGCACCGGTTTCGGCGATCAGCTTCTCCGACACGATCGATACCGACTTGGGGGTGTCCAGCAGTTCGGCGGTGAACTTCGGCGAGGACGGATTGAACCAGCTGCCGCGCACCTGCACCTTGTCCAGGTCGGTGGCCTTGCGGGAGCTGGCATCGGCGCTGTCGGCGGCCTGTGCGGCCAGCGGTGCGAAGCCGGCGGCCAGGGTGGCGGTAGCGAGCAGGGAAACGCGCGGGGCGTGCTTGCGGGACGTGATGTGGGTCATGGTCTGGGTGGCGGTGGCTTGGATCGGGAAAGGGCGAGGGCCGAAGCGCAGGCAGCGCGACGACACGTGGAGAGCTTCTTCTGTAGAGCCGAGCCGATGCTCGGCTGGCAGGAAACGCAATCAGGCGCACGGCAACGGCCGCAGGGCGCCTCAGCTGGCGTGCGGTGCGGGCGGAGCGTGGCCGGGGTTCAACCGCAGTGCGGGATCGTGCAGCTGCCAGCGCAGGGCGTCGGAGCGCCACAGCGGAACATGCGCGACCAGGGCGGCGCGCGCGGGAGCCAGTCCGGTACAAGGCGTGGTGCCCTCGCCATCCAGCGGCGGCTCCGGTGCCGGTGCGGCATGGTGCGGGCACTCATCCGCCGGCGGGGCCGGCATCGGCATGAGCTGCTGCAGATCTTCAGCGTGTGCCTGCCAGCCGTGGGCAGCCGGGTTGTTGCCGCGTCCTTCGTGCAACGCAGACCAGCCCAGCAGCAGCGTCAACAGCCCGGCCACAAGCAGCGCCCACCCTTGGCGGGCGAGCTGGCACAGCGTGGCGGTGAGCGCGGGCGAAGCCATGGCGCGAGGGCGGAATCGTTACGAAGATGTTACGTAGAATAACATCAACGATAATGATTCGCATGTACGGGGCGTGGCGGGTCGCTGGGGCCGCCCCGGAACGGCCTGGGGAGGCCCTCATGGCCTTCCGGTAGATCCACCCCATGGGTGGATGCTCTCCCGCGGGGCGCCCTCTGGGAGATCTCTCCGGGCCGAGCGCCGCCTCAATCCCGGTCGTCGCGGGTCCAGACAGCGTCGTGCTTGCGCTTCACCGGAAACTTGGGCACAGGGCTGTAGGCCGGGGCACACAGGGCGCGGCCGTCACGCACGTCGAAGCGCGCGCCGTGCAGCACGCACTCCACGCTGCCTTCGGTGGTGTTGAACTCGCCCGAGGACAGCTCGAACTCTTCATGCGTGCACTGGTCTTCCAGGGCGTACAGCTCGCCGTCGAGGTTGAACACCACGATCGGCGTGCCGGTCACTTCGTCGAACACGCTCTTCATTTCACCCGGCAGCAGCTCGGTGCCGGCACAGACGAAGGTCCAGGTATCGCTCACGCGGCGGCTCCGGCCAGCGGCTTTTCCAGGATCTCGAAGCGCAGGTCGTCGCGCTTGGGAATGCCGAAACGCTCGTCGCCGTACGGGAACGGCTTCTTGATGCCGGTGCGCAGGTAGCCGCGGCGCTCGTAGAAAGCGATCAACTCGTCGCGCACGTCGATCACCGTCATCTGCATCACCGGCACCTTCCATTCGCGTGCGGCGTGCGCTTCGGCGGCGTCCATCAGCTGCTTGCCGACGCCGCCGCCCTGCTGGGCCGGGTCGACCGAGAACATGCCGAAGTAGCCCTTGCCGTCGACATCGGCGACATGGGCGCAGGCCACCAGCTGATCCCCGCGCTCGGCCAGCAGGATGGTGGAGCGCGGGCGGTCCAGGTCGGCCTGGATGCCTTCGGCGTCGATGCGGGCGCCGTCCAGCAGGTCGGCTTCGGTGGTCCAGCCAACGCGGCTGGCATCGCCGCGGTAGGCCGAGGTGACGAGGGCAATGAGGGCGGGGATGTCGGCCGACGTGGCGGCGCGGAAGGTCAGGGTGCTCATGGGGACATTCTAGGTGGAGCGGGGAAGGGCGCGGGAGGCTGCAGATTGGGGTGACTTTGCCAAGTTTGGCCAATACGCGGGGTTGACGCCATCTTCATTATTCGTTCATATCTGTGGCCAGCACCCGCCCACCGTGAAGCAACGCGTGGCTGTCTGCCGGAGTGGGTGCCGCCTGGTCGAAGGCCAACTGCCGTTCGGCGCAGGTGGGGCACACAGGGACGTCGATCCAGGGAGGATCTTCATGCAGTCTGGCCTCATTTCTCATCCGCGCGCCGCAACGGCTGCCAAGGGTCTGCTTCTGGGTGTCTTTGCCCTGTGCGTGCTGGCACCGGTCGGCGTTTCCGCCCAGATTGTTCCCACCTGGCGCCAGGAGTACGACAAGCGGCTGAAGTACGGGGACATTGTCGAACCGCTGAAGGGCGAGATCTTCGGCGAGCAGGTCAACCTCTATGACGGTTCGATCAGCTTCAAGGCCACGGATGTTTCGATTCCGGGCAATGGCAGCCTGACGATGACCTTGGGCCGCAGCTATCGCGATGGCGATCGCAGTAGTGAGAGCCCATTCTCGGATTGGGATCTGGATATCCCGTCCATGTCCGGCGTCTATGGCGATCTGCCGGAGACCGCTGCTGTCGGCTATTGGGCGCCCGCTGCGCGCTGCAGTACGGTGGCGGCGCCTCCGTCACTGGAGGTCTGGAACCGTCGCCGCACCCAGACCGTAAATTTCTATCCCAATACTTTCTGGGATGGCGTGCGCCTCTCCCTGCCAGGTGGTGGCGGTGAGCCGGTCCTGGGAGGCAGCGGTGATGCGCGTCAGCCGCAGCCACAGTTTGGCGAACCGGCGCCTTGGAATACCAAGGGCGGCTGGACGTTCAGTTGCCTGACCGCCCTGAAGAGTGGACAGCCGGGACAAGGCTTCCTTGGCCATGCTCCCGACGGTACCAAGTACTACTTCGACTGGATGGTCGCCAAGCCCCACAACGGTGCAACGCTGCAACCCTACGGACCTGAAAGCAATGCACTGCTGAATCGAAAGCTTGTGTTCCTGTACCCATCGCAGGTTGTGGATCGCTTCGGCAACTGGGTGCGCTACGAGTGGAGCGGAGACCGGCTGTTGCGCATGGTTGCCAACGATGGCCGCGAGATCAGCCTGGCCTACAACGCGAAAGGACTGATCGCATCCGCAACCGCTGCAGGGCGCACCTGGATTTACGGGTACACGGAGGCCGATATCCTGCGGACAGTGACGCTGCCGGACGGAACCCAATGGGTCTACAACCTGCCGCCGCTGTCAGTCACCCACAAGTACGCCGACTACATCGGGCAGGGCATCTGGGAGTACATGGACTACCCGGCCACATGCTCGCGCGTCAACAAGATCGTACCCAGCGAGATCACCCTGAGTATCCAGCATCCGTCGGGTGCGTTGGGAACGTTCCTGTTCCGTCCGTTCCGCCATGGGCGCAAGAATGTGAAGCTGGATTGCCAGACCTCTGGTGACAATCACCTGTTTGCCGATGGCTGGAACTACACGCCGGTCTACCGTGACGCAATGTCGCTGGTGGCCAAGACCATCAGCGGTCCGGGGATGCCTACTGCACAGTGGACCTATCAATACACCAATCTCAATGGTGCCTACGCTCAGGACCTGGGCGGTCCAGTAATCCCGGTAGGCCAGGCGGAGCCGAAGATCACTACCGAGACGTTGCCCGATGGTGTCGTTCGCGTCTACGAGTTCGGCAAGGAAGTTGCCTACAACGACGGCCTGTTGCTGTCCACGACAACGCGATCGGGTGGCTCGGTCGTGCGCGTTGACCGCAACAATTACTATCCGGATGCCCAGCTGGATGCGGCGCCCTTCCCGAAAGAGGCCGGCAAGGACTTCAAGTACGGTGCGAGCGATCTCAAGGCCCATTACAACCGCCCCGTCCAATCCACCGTTGTGGAACAGGATGGCGTGCAGTTCACCCGCACCGTGCAGGCCTTTGATGCATTTGCGCGCGAAGTCACCGTCGTCGAAGCGAATTCCGCTGGCCAGAGTCGCACCAGCAGCACCAGCTACTACGACAATCCCACGCTATGGGTGAACGGCCAGGCGGCGCGCAGTGTGCTCAATGGTATCGAACAGTCCCGCACCGAATTCGATACGGCCAAAGCATTGCCTCTGCGCGCCTACGCATTTGGCCGCTTGGCCCAGCAGGTGACCTACGCAGCCGATGGCACGGTTGCCTCGGTGGCCGATGGCCGCGGCAATACAAGCCATCTGTCGGGATGGAAGCGTGGTGTTCCGCAGCAGCTCCGCATGCCGGCCACGCCCGAAGCGCCCAATGGTGCGGTGCGCACGGTTGCCGTCGACGACAACGGTTGGATCACCTCGCTGACCGACGAAACCGGCGCAACCACCAGCTTCAGCTACGACAGCATGGGCAGGCTGCGCAGCCAGCAGTTCCCTGGCGGTGACAGCGTGAACTGGAATGGCGTAACCATGGACCTGCAGCGACTGGGGGGCGCGCAGCTGGGGGTGCCCGCCGGCGCATGGAAGCACTCGCGCACGCAGGGCGGGCGGCGCACGGATACCTACCTGGATGCGATGTTCCGCCCGGTGCTGGTGACCGAAAACGCCAACAACGTGCTGGACAGTGCCGTGGTGACCCGCTACGACACCAGCGGCAAGACCGTGTTTGCCTCGTATCCCACGCGGCAGCTCTCCGATATCAATGCCGCCCTGACCGGCACCACGACGCAGTACGACGCGTTGGGCCGCCCCACCGTGGTCAGTCAATCGTCCGAGTTGGGGGCACTGGTTACCCGCACCGAGTACGTGGGCAACCTGTCAGTGAAGGTGACCAATCCCCGCGGCCAGGCCACGACGACCCGTCATCTTGCCTACGACCAGCCCAGCTACGAGATGCCGCTGACGCTGCAGCACCCGGAAGGCGTGGTGACCGAGATCCAGCGAGATACGCTGGGCAAGCCGCTGGCGATCACCCGCCGCAATGCGGACGGCAGCCAGTCGCTGACCCGCCGCTACGTCTATGACGGCTACCAGCAGCTGTGCAAGACCATCGAGCCGGAAACCGGTGCGACCGTGCAGGACTACGACGCGGCAGGCAACGTGCTGTGGTCGGCGGCCGGCACGGGTTTGACCAGCACCACCGACTGCAACCGCAGTGAAGCCCTGGCCAGCGGACGTGCGGTGAAGCGTAATTACGACGCCGCCAACCGCTTGTCGGCCCTGATCTTCCCGGATGGGCGTGGAAATCAGAACTGGTCCTACGCGCCTGATGGTCTGCCGGCCGAGATCAGCACGCAGAACGATCCGGCCCGGCCGATGGTCGTCAACCGCTACCAGTACAACCGCCGCCGCCTGCTCAGCGGCGAAACCCTGCAGCATCCGGATCTGGGTAATCTGAGTCTGGCCTATGGCTACGATGCCAACGGCACACTGGCCAGCAATACCTATCCGGGTGGGCGTGTCGTCAGCTATGCGCCGGATGCACTGGGTCGGGCGACGATGGTCGGCGGCTATGCAAAGGAGGCCAGTTATTTCGCCAACGGCGCGCTGGCCCGCTTCGTATATGGCAACGGGATCGTGCACACGTTGACCCAGAATGCCCGCGGGTTGCCCGACCGCAGCCGCGATGCCACCGCAGCGGCCGCAGTGCTGGATGACAGCTACGATTACGATGCCGGCGGCAACGTGATGGCCATTTCCGATGGTCTGCCCGGGGCGCCCGGCAACCGGGACATGACCTATGACGGCCTGGACCGGTTGCGGACGGTCACTGCGCCGGGCTTCGGCAACGCCTTGTATGAGTATGACGCGCTGGACAACCTGCGCCGTGCCAAGGTCGGCAGCCGCGATCGTACGCACTATTTCGATCCGACGAATCGGCTGGTCAACGTGATCGAAACCGGAACCGGGGCAACCGTGACCGGTCTTGGCTATGACGTGCAGGGCAATCTATCGGTGCGCAATGGTCAGGCTTTCGCGTTTGATTACGGCAACCGGCTGCGTGCGGCGGGTACAGCAGAGAGCTACGAGTACGACGCCCACGGGCGCCGGGTGAAGGCCAGCGCCAGTGGCAAGGGGGCAATCTATTCGTTCTACGACAACGGCGGCGTGCTGCGATTCCAGCGCAACGAACGTACCGGCAAGCAGACCGAGTATCTCTACCTTTCAGGCAGCCTGGTTTCCCAGGTGCATGGTGAAGCCGCACCCAGCGTTCCCGCGCTGAGTGCGCCGGGATACATCACCCAGGGCAGCGTGAACCTGACCTGGAGCCCGGCCGGTGGTGCCAACCGCTATGAGCTGCAGCGTGCCCTTGCGGGCACCTGGAGCACGGTCTTCGATGGCGCGGCGCAATCATTCACCAGCACCGGCCTGGTCACGGGGACCTATCAGTTCCGGGTGCGCGGCTGCCGGGCGGTGTGCGGCGGATGGAGCAACGTCGCATCAGTGGCCGTGGCATTGGCGCCATCCACCGTGCCGACCTTGAACCTGCCTGCCACGGCCTTCAATGGCAGTTACAGCGTGGCTTGGTCTGCGGCTTCCGGTGCCGAGCGCTATGAGCTGGAGGAAAGCGCCAATGGTGGCGCTTGGGTCCAGGTGCACAACGCCATTGGCCAGTCCAAGGCCTTCAGTGGCAAGGCAGCGGGAAGCTACAACTACCGGGTTCGCGCATGTAATCCGGTGGGGTGCACGGGATACAGCGCCACGGCTGCGGTGACGGTGCTGTATCCGCCTGCCAGTGCGCCCGGTCTCTCTGCGCCGGCACGCGCTGCGCCGGGCAGTATCGGCATTGGCTGGAACGGGGTGGCCGGTGCCACGCGTTACGCCTTGCAGGAAAGCAGCAATGGTGGCGGATGGGTCACGCTGTTCGACGGCAACGCGGGTTCCTATGCCACCGCAGCGCGCGGTGTGGGCAACTATGGCTATCGGGTTGCCGCCTGCAATGGCGCGGGCTGCGGACCGTGGTCGGCTACGTCGACGGTAGCGGTGATCGGGCCGCCGACGATCGAGCCGGTGATCAGTGCGCCGGGCCTGGTGAACGTGCCGCAGTACAGCCTGAGCTGGTCGGTGCCGGCCAACAGCGAGAGCTTCGTGCTGGAGGAGAGTGCCAACGGTGGTGGCTGGACGGTGGTGCATAACGGCGGCGGGAACAGCTTTGGTGCCAGCCGTGGCAAAGGCAGCTACGCCTATCGCGTGAGGGCGTGCAATTTCGCGGGGTGCAGTCCGTACTCGGGAGTCGTGACTGTCGCGGTGGTGCTGCCGCCGGGGGCGACGAGTCTCTATCTAGCAGAGTGGTTGACGACCCGCAGGCCGCCCTATCAGGTCCAGTGCTCTGCAGGATGGAGTCTGGTGGCAGACGCAACCGAGTATCAGCTTGAAAGCGGTGGCGGTGGCAAGCGTCTTTACACGGGCCCCAAGACCTACGTGCAGTCGAATGGCGGGACCTACTGCGCGCATGAGTATCGCGTGCGTGCCTGTAATGCAGGCGGTTGCTCCCCATGGTCGGCCGAACGGCCGGTCACCCAAGGTGTACTGAGCTGGGACTAAGCCATGAATGGACTCTCTTCGCTGTTGATTCGGGCGGTACTCGCGGTGGTGGTGCTGGCGGCCTGCGTGGCTCCGGCAGTCGCCCAGGAAGTGGTCGAGTACATCCACACTGATGCACTGGGTTCACCGGTGGCGATCACCGATGCCAGCGGAAACGTCATCGAGCGTACGGTGTATGAGCCGTATGGGGCGGTGGTCAATCGGCCGTTGAAGGATGGGCCGGGATATACGGGGCATGTGACGGACTCCGGGACCGGGCTGAGTTACATGCAGCAGCGGTACTATGATTCGACGACTTCATCGTTCCTGAGCGTTGATCCGGTTTCGGCTTTCCAGAGCTCGGTGAATGCTTTTGGCCGGTATCGGTATGCAAATGCAAACCCATATAGCCTAATCGACCCGGATGGACGGCGAGCGTGCGGGAAGGACTGGGACTGCAGAATGACCGAGCATGCAGGCGGAAAAAGTCTATCTCGCGGGCAGCTGGCGGCAATCAAGAGGGATCCGCAAGCGTACATTGACAGGGCGAACAGTATTCCCAACCGACAAAGTTCGGAGGCGGGATCTGCCAGATATTTTTCGGAAGTTGCCCGGCCTGTCACGATTGCGACCAATTTGGAAGTAGGGGCTGATATCGCGCAACTTTCTGATCAGTCTTACACAGCAGTCAATTTTGCTTTGGGCGATGCGACTGCGGGCGCTGGAGCAGGTAGCGTCGTTCAAGGGCAAAACAACTACGCAGGCCCAGGTGTCAGGGTAGCCATTGCTCATACACACCCAGTGAATACAGCGTTCAGCTACTGGAAGGGATCCTGTTTCTGCGGTGGTCGATGGGAGGGGAGTCTCTATCGAGGTGATCTGGAGAGAGCAAGATCTGCAGGTGTTAACAGCTATGTGGCCACTCCTAGCGGTTCCGTCATGGGATTCGACTTCAGGGGTATGAATGGAGCGGTCAATGCTAGAACGAACCCTGGCGCGTACATCGCGGCCGAAGACTACTTCTTTAAGGTGAAATGATGGATCCCGGACGTCGGTGGTTTGCAGTTGTTACGCTGGTTTTCATCCTTGGTGCTTGTTCGTCATCCAGTCAGGAAGGGAGCGCGGCGGGAGCTTCAAGCGCCTGTAAATTTCGAGGCAATGATTTAGGGTATGAAACGTGCATGACCACGATGTCTGCGCTGTTGTCTCAGCCAGAAAAATTTGACGGGCGATTGGTTTCTTTCTATGCATGGATAGATCAGGTCAACGGTGTGATCTTGCTCTTTCCCTCGCGTGATGAACTGGACGCAAGGAACTCATTCAGTTCATTGGTGGCCTACCCAGAATCAAGCCCGGATGCCTTTCGAGAGATTCCTTCGGTTGAGAGTGGGGAGGAGAAATTCCTGCGGGTGACCGGCACGTTTCGCTGGAATCGCGATGGTGCTCCCAGGCCCCCAAGTGCTCCAGTGGATGTAGATCGAATGGGGGTGATGGAAGGCGTTCATTTGGGTTTATAGTGAATGAGTCGAGTGGGTTGGTGACAGGTGCTTGGCGAGCGTTGTCGGCACCGCTTGTCGTTGCTCGTTTGGTGCATGATGGAAGTGCTCACCTCGTGGGCGTTCTATGCAGAGTTGCATTGGTTGGCGCTTGCGTTCTTTCCTACGCAAGTCGCCTTTTACGCCCGACATTCAGCGGGTCGATCTGGGCAATTGTTAGGAACAGAAGCGCCGCAGTCTCCCGCGGCGTTCTCGTCTTGCTCGCTGCTACTCAAAACACACCCCAGCAACTTCCGCGCCGTCGCCAACGCCGTCATGAACGGTTCGATCTTGGCGTGTGCCATGTAGGACGCCAAGGAGGTACGGCAGGTGGCCGCGACGCTGAAGTGCTGCATCAGCGGGCGGGCGTAGTGCGGGCCCTATCGTACTTTCATTCTTTCAGACTGTGCAGGATCACCAGTTGTTCATGGACGTGCTCGCCGCTGATCACGGGCGGGACCGCGGCGGCCTTCCCTGCACCTCCCCGATAATCCGCAGGCCGGCGAGGCGGCGCAGCTCTTCGGTGAAGTGCGCCAGTAGTTCCACCTCGCGTGCTTCCGCGTTTTCCTGGCTTGGCTGCTACAGGAGAGATGATCGGGCCGCCGACGATCGAGCCGGTGATCAGTGCGCCGGGCCTGGTGAACGTGCCGCAGTACAGCCTGAGCTGGTCGGTGCCGGCCAACAGCGAGAGCTTCGTGCTGGAGGAGAGTGCCAACGGTGGTGGCTGGACGGTGGTGCATAACGGCGGCGGGAACAGCTTTGGTGCCAGCCGTGGCAATGGCAGCTACGCCTATCGCGTGAGGGCGTGCAATTTCGCGGGGTGCAGTCCGTACTCGGGCATCGCCAGTGTCTCCGTGGTGCTTCCTCCTGCAGCCACTCAGATCTACGTGGCGGAGTGGCTCAGCACGCGCAAGGCGCCCTATCAGGTGCAGTGCAGCGTCGGCTGGCGCGCGGTTCCGGGGGGCAACGGAGTATCAGCTTGAGCCTTCCGGAGCTGGACGGCGCCTGTACACCGGCCCCAAGACCTACGTGCAGTCGAACGGCGGGACCTACTGCGCCAGTCTCTACATTGTCAGGGCCTGCAACGCCGGAGGCTGTTCGGCATGGTCCGCAGACTTCCCCGTCACCCGTGGCGTATTGAACTGGGACTAAGCCATGAATGGACTCTCTTTGCTGTTGATTCGGGCGGTACTCGCGGTGGTGGTGCTGGCGGCCTGCGTGGCTCCGGCAGTCGCCCAGGAAGTGGTCGAGTACATCCACACTGATGCACTGGGTTCACCGGTGGCGATCACCGATGCCAGCGGAAACGTCATCGAGCGTACGGTGTATGAGCCGTATGGGGCGGTGGTCAACCGGCCGTTGAAGGATGGGCCGGGATATACCGGGCATGTGACGGACTCGGAGACCGGGCTGAGTTACATGCAGCAGCGGTACTATGATCCGGGAGTTGGGGTATTTCTATCGGTGGATCCAGTCACTGCCATTCAAAGTCACTACGCGAACTTTCAGAGATATCGGTACGGAGATGGGAATCCATACAAATTCGTGGATCCTGATGGTGCAGATGCAATCTATTTTTCAGATGTAAATGTCCTGGTAATTCCGGTTCATTTTACAGGGCCGTCCGCAACCAAGACCAACGTGGAGGCAATTAGGAGTCGAGTGGATTCGATTGCCTCCGAATACCGTGGTATTAAAGTGAGACTACAGGTGTTGGGTGCTCCCGGCGGGGCTGGGCAAAATTCAATGAACCTTGGGCCCGGAAAGGACTACGCCAATTACCCTCGTGCTGGTCAAGGGGTCTATGGTGGTATTGGGGGTAGGACGGCCCATATTGACAGCTCTGAGGAGAACTGGATTGGTGCGGCTGTCCACGATATTCTGCATTTTGCAGGCGCGCGTGAAGGCTATCGCGACTCCGGGTCGCGAGATGGTCGTACGTCGAGTCCGATTGAGGGCTATTCTTCCGATCATATTATGGCTGATCGAAGTGGTACGCGAATTAACGCGCGAGACGAGGATGCGATGCTGAGTAACGACACGACGTCTCGACATCGACTCAGCGATTTCAAGGGGTTCTTCAGGGTCGAAGGGCGGCTTGACGCAAAGCGTCTTGATAAGCAACTCTCGGGGAAGTGACTGGGTTCGGTTTCGATGAAGATCAAAATTTTTCTATTTTCTGCCTTATCGGTGCCGCTTCTTGCCTCTTGTGTGCAGGACCGCGGTTGTCTTCTTCGGGTGGCCAACCAGGACCACGACAGCTCCTCATCTCAGAAGATCCATGCTGATATGGATGAACTAGTACATTCGCGCCCTATGGATGGGGCGCGGGAAGTGAATGCAGAGTTGGTGGTATCACAGCTCGAACTCTCTCGCGAGGGGCGGAGAAATAGAAGGATTTTCTATGTATTGACTGATGGCAGCGGGAGATTCTTGACTGCGGGGACTTGTGGTATCGACGAAGGTCAGTGTGCCTCGGTCATTGTGAAGCGAATGATCGGGTTCTGTGAAAGGATGTAGATTGCGGGTGCGCTAAGTTTTGGGAGGGGTTTCAGTGAAAAATTCCCGGGTGTTTGATCGCTTTGGGCGGCTGGTCGATATTATTGTGGCGGCGCTTTGCTTGTTGGGAATTGCAGCCTGTGGCGGAAGAGATGAACGTTTGGGTGTGGTGATGAATCATGAGCCGGGAAACGCAGCGGCTAATCAATATGCACTGGCGCTCGAGTCAGTTTTCAGTTCTTCCGAGAGTGTGCCAGAAGCACAAATATGCAGGGTGCATTTAATTGATGTCAGGAAATCATTTGATCAGGCTGGAAGCGAAAGGGTGAGGGTATATTTCGTCTTGGCCGATCATCAAGGTGTCGTCAGGTCGGCGGACACCTGTGGGCTTCCTATGAATGAGTGCGTGATGACTATTGCCGAGAGGTCGAGGGTGAGCTGTCGGCTGGAAAAAGGGCTGGCTCCCCACTGATTCGGGCGGTACTCGCGGTGTTGGTGCGCGTGGCCTGGACATGGTGCTGACTGCTGCCCGGGAAGTGGTCGAGTACACTGACACTGATGCGTTGGGTACACCCGTGGCGATCACCGCTGCCAATGGAGCCGTCCGATGAGCTGAAGTCATTTCATGTCGGTTGGGATTCCAAGTGCAGGGATTTTGTTGATGAGCTTGGCTATCAATGATTCAGTGATTTTTTCGGCTGACAGACGGGGCTTGGGTTTGTGGGTGTGGAGCGAAGAAATTGAGCGGTATTCCATGGCGCTGGATGGCGACGCGGAGGTGTTGGCGTGAATGTTGATTTCCGGTTTTTCATGGTTATTGTTTTTATTTTCTATGGGGCTGGTTGCAGGTATCAAGAAGGTGGGGGCGCACCGTCTGGAAAGACCTGTGGGGTCGAGGGCAGCTCCGCTTGCCGGGTCAGCTTCCGGGAACTAGCTGCTACGCCCCGGCTATTCGATGGAAAGTTGGTGCGGATGGAGGGCTATCTCGGGGTGAGCCGGGAGCTCTTTGTACTGAATTCAAGCAAAGAGTTGTTTGAGGCCGGGGTGACTGAGGAGAACCAAGTTCGAATTAGAGGGCCAATAGATCTGCAGCAAAGCGTATTTGATGAATACTCGTATTCATGGGTCTCGATAATCGGGGTATTCAGGACAAGGGAGAGTGACAATTCGACAGGTGATCTGCTGCTTGGCGAAATTCACGCCCCCCTTGAAGTCCGCTCCCTACGAATCCCTGGTCCCGTGCCACGTGCGAGATTTGGAGATGTGCTCGTCAATCTTGAAGATCTGAAGTGAGTGATAGGTTGTGGAAATGGCGTTATGTGCTTTCATTTCTGCCTTCTGTAGCAGGAAAGCGGGATGATCCACAGGCGCGCCTAACATGTGATCGCATGGTCCCCATGTTAGGGTTGATATTTGTCACAAAGGGGCTCCGGCACAATCTCAATGGCTTGCAGAGTCGCAGGTGTCACGATAGGTCACGGCACTCCTGGGCAGCTCAGTTCTCCACGTTGCGCGATTGCGTCTGTGTCATTGCGAACTGATCGATCACGTCGATAAGCTTTGGGGGAATTTCCCCTTGGTTGAAGAATATGAGGTTTCGCATTGAGTGCTATCGATGAAAAAAATCTCGTTCTAGCCTGTCTGTGGAGGCTGTTGGAATCCGAGCCTGCTTCCGTGGAACAGGTGTCTGGCTGGTACCAGAGGGCGGAACTTATCAAAAACGTGCTTCGGTCAAGTTCGTATGAAATCGGGGTTCCTCACGTGATATGGCACTATCTTGATGATGCCGATATCCGTATTCGCGATCCCCGCTATGCCGAAGCACAGGTGTTGGCCGTTAGGCGGTGTATTGATGACTGGGCTTGAGTGCATTCAGAGAAGCCATGAACAATGCATGCTGCTGGCCTGACTTCATCGCGCTGTCCCTCTCTAATGTGACCCCTCCTGATGTCCCCCTGCTCAGGGAGGATTGGGCAGGGATGGCGTTTGATCGCAACCTGTATGAGGATTTTGCTCCGAACGATGTTTGGGTGGCGTGGCTGAGCGCACTTTCGGAGCACTTTGCAGATATCGCGATGTGCGCGGTTCGATGTTCAGAGTGCTCCGACAGGGGAAGCCCCGTGGAAATTGAGCGAGGTCTGGATGGCCTGCGCTCCTACTGGCTGGAAGATGGGAACTTCATGCGTGATCATTTTTTGTTTTCGCGTGATGGTCGCTGGGTTGTAAAGCTGGATCAGGACGTGACGTTATTTGCGGGAGATGTCACTTTCCTTGCGGATGTTGTCGCGCGACTTGGTGGTGTAGAGCATGTCGAGAAGATGATGCGACGGGACCTGATTGGTACAGCTGAGGACGTTGTTGGCCTCGGTGGGTACGTCAAGGAGCTTCTTGCGCCCTTGAACACATCGACTCCATAGCTGATTGCTGCGTAGAAGATTGGGTGTGCAGGCGCTATGTGATGGAGTAGCTTCAAAAGGAGGAGCGGAGTGCCAGAGTTTGTTGAGAGCTTCCCCATTTGGGCTTCCATCATTCTAGGTGCCATGTGGATAAACGCATTTGCGGCTCACAGGATGTTGCTGAAAATCGAGCGTGAACGACCGGAAGTACTCGCTGCAGTCGGAATCATCAAGGTTGATTGGTGGCTTAGGTGCTTGCGCGGTATTGCAGTGCTTGCCCTTACTTCCAAAGGGCAGGCGCTCCATCAGGGGGAGCGTTGGGTGTTGAGGGGCGTCGTGACGATGTACGTCTTCTTGATTGCTTCCGGGGTATCCATGCTTGTTGGCATGTAGGGGACGGTGCCTCAAGGTCGTTGATGGTGGATGGATCGGCGTTACGGTGAGATTGCCCGTTCCTGGCATCGCTCAGCGTTTCCCGGTTACACCTCTGCTTGCGTCCAGCGCGCAATAAAAAACGCCGCAGTTTCCTGCGGCGTTCTTGTACTTTCCTGGTTCTGGCGGATCCTCAGCCCAGCAGCTTCCGTACCTTGGTCAGCGCGGTCATGAACCGCTCGATCTCGGCATGCGTGTTGTAGAACGCCAGCGAGGCGCGGCAGGTAGCCGCGACGCCGAAGTACTGCAGCAGCGGGTGTGCGCAGTGCTGACCCGAGCGCACGGCCACGCCTTCCAGGTCGAGCAGGGTCGCCAGATCGTGCGCATGCGCGCCATCGATCAGGAACGAGACCACGGCGGCCTTCTCCGGCGCTTCGCCGATGATGCGCAGGCCGTCGACGCGGCGCAGCTCTTCGGTGAAGTGCGCCAGCAGTTCGGCTTCGCGTGCTTCCACGTTCTCCTGGCCAAGCTGCTGCAGGTAGTCGGCAGCCACACCCAGGCCGATGAAACCGGCGATGTTCGGGGTGCCGGCTTCGAACTTGTGCGGGGCATCGTTGAACACGGTGCCGTCGAAGCTGACTTCCTTGATCATCTCGCCGCCACCGAGGAACGGCGGCATCGCGTCCAGGTGCTCGCGGCGCGCCCACAGTGCGCCGGTGCCGGTCGGGCCGCACATCTTGTGGCCGGTGATGGCGTAGAAATCGCAGCCGATCGCGGCGACATCGACCTTGCGGTGCGGTACCGCTTGCGAGCCATCGACCACGGTGATGATGCCGCGCTTGCGCGCTTCGCGGCAGATCTCGCGCACCGGGTTGACCGTGCCCAGCACGTTGGAGACGTGGGTGACCGCCAGCAGCTTGACCTCGGGGGTCATCGCTGCGCGCAGCGCATCCAGGTCCAGCGCACCATCGGGAGTGATCTCGGCCACGCGGATGGTGGCGCCGGTACGCTGCGCGACCAGCTGCCACGGCACGATGTTGGCGTGGTGCTCCATGCGCGTGATCAGGATCACGTCGCCGGCCTTCAATCGCGGCAACGCCCACGAGTAGGCAACCAGGTTGATGGCGAAGGTGGTGCCACTGCACAGCACCAGGTCGCTGGGGCGCACGTTGAGGAAGCGTGCCAGCTTGTTGCGTGCGCCTTCGTAGGCATCGGTGGCTTCGCTGCCCAGTGCATGCACCGCGCGGCTGACGTTGGCGTTGTAGCGGCGGTAGAACTCGTCCACCGCGCCGATCACCTGCACCGGCTTCTGGCCGGTGTTGGCATTGTCGAAATAGACCAGCGGCTTGCCATGCACTTCACGCATCAGCAGCGGGAAGTCGAGGCGGACGCGGTCCCAGTCGGGGGCGCCGGTGCGTTCTTCGATCGGTCGCGGCGTGGACAGGTTCATGCCACACCCGCCTCGGCGAGGGCCTTGTCCAGGCGACGTGCCAGCTGCGCACGCAGCGCGTCGGGCAGGATCTTCAGCGGCTCGTGGCAGAACGCGGCGCTCAGCAGTGCCTGCGCCTGTGCCTGCGGCAGGCCGCGCGAGCGCAGGTAGAACAGCGCATTGGCGTCGAGCTGGCCGACGGTCGCACCGTGTGCGGCTTTCACTTCATCGGCGTCGATCACCAGCGTCGGCTGGGTGTCGATCTCGGCATCGGCCGACAGCAGCAGGTTCTTGTTGGACAGGTTCGCGTCGGTGCCATCGGCGCCTTCGCGGATCTGGATGCCACCATGGAACACCACGCGGCTGCGGTTGGCGGCGACACCGCGCCACAGCAGTTCGCAGGCGGTATCGCGGGCGATGTGGTCGATACCCAGGCGGGTTTCGACGTGGCGGCGGCCATTGCCAAGCAGCACGCCGTTGGCGGTCAGCTGGGCATTGTCGCCTTCCAGGCGCACGTTCAGTTCATGGCGGCTGAGCGCGGCGCCCAGCTCCAGGTCCACGCGGTGGTACTGCGCATCGCGCGCCAGCACGGCGTCGGTGCGCAGGAAGCTGGTCTGGCGCGCGCTGCCGGCCTGCACGCGGGCGTGCTTGAGCACGGCATCACGGGCGACGTGGGCATGCAGCACGGTGTTGTCCAGGTGGGCGGAGTCACCCACGCTGAAGCGATGCTCGACCACGCCCAGGCTGGCGCCGGCACGCAGTTCGATCAGGTGACGGTGGTGCCAGGCCAGATCGGTGTCGCCAGCGACGCTGGCGAATACCAGCTGCAGCGGCGTTTCGACCTGCACGCCTTCATCCACGCGCAGCACCACGCCTTCATCGGCCAGCGCGGCATTCAGGCGGGCGAAGATCTCCTCGCTGCGCTCGTAGCGGCGGCCAAGGAAACGCACGGCGTCTTCGCCGGCAGCCAGCGCGGCCGAAAGCGGCTGCAGCTGCACGCCGGCCGGCAGGGCCTGCACGTCGCTCAGCGCGGTATCCAGGCGGCCGTTGACGAACACCAGGCGCGGCGCCGGGATGTCGTCCAGCAGCGCGGCGTCCAGCGCCGGCGCCTTCTGCGGTGCCGCAGCGAACGCACGGCGTTCCAGCTGGCGCAGCGAGGTGTACTTCCAGGCTTCGCTGCGGGCGGCCGGCAGGCCGTCGCGCAGGGCCGCATCCAGCACTTCGCGGCGCGCGTCGCTGCCGCAGAAGGCTTGGGCCATCGAATCAAGCAGGGCGCTCATCAGACCGCCGCCTCGGGCACGACCCGGTCCTTCAGGAAATCATAGCCGTGCGCTTCCAGTTCCAGCGCCAGCTCCGGGCCGCCGCTCTTGACGATGCGGCCATCGGCCAGCACGTGCACCACGTCCGGCTTGATGTAGTCCAGCAGGCGCTGGTAGTGGGTGATGACCAGGAACGAGCGGTCGGCGGCGCGCAGTGCGTTGACGCCGTCGGCCACGCTCTTCAGCGCGTCGATGTCCAGGCCCGAGTCGGTTTCGTCGAGGATCGCCAGCTTCGGTTCCAGCACGGCCAGCTGGAAGATCTCGTTGCGCTTCTTCTCGCCACCGGAGAAGCCTTCGTTGACGCCACGATGCAGCAGTTCGTCTTTCAGGTGCAGCACGGCCAGCTTCTGGCGCACCAGCTTGAGGAACTGCATGGAATCGAGTTCTTCCTCGCCGCGTGCCTTGCGCTGGGCGTTCAGTGCCGCGCGCAGGAAGTAGGTGTTGTTCACGCCCGGGATTTCCACCGGGTACTGGAACGCCAGGAACAGGCCGGCAGCGGCGCGCGCTTCCGGGTCCTGCTCCAGCAGGTCGACGCCGTCGAACTGCACGCTGCCTTCGGTCACTTCGTAGCCGTCGCGGCCGGCCAGGACATTGCCCAGGGTGGACTTGCCGGCGCCGTTGGGGCCCATGATGGCGTGCACCTGGCCCGGCTGGACGTCCAGCGACAGGCCCTTGAGGATTTCCTTGTCGCCGATGCGGGCGTGGAGGTTTTCGATCTTCAGCATGGTGGGGGTTTCCGTGGGGCGGGCCGCGGCGCGCCGGTAAAGAGAATGCGTTTGCGAGGGGCAGGGGTGGGCGATCAGCCCACCGAACCTTCCAGCGAGACTTCCAGCAGCTTCTTGGCTTCCACCGCGAACTCCATCGGCAGTTCGCGGAACACCTGCTTGCAGAAGCCGTCGACGATCATCGACACCGCGTCTTCCTGGCTGATGCCACGGGCGCGGCAGTAGAACAGCTGGTCGTCGGAAATCTTGGAAGTGGTGGCCTCGTGCTCGACGGTGGCGCCCGGGTTCTTCACCTCGATGTAGGGGAAGGTGTGGGCGCCACACTGCTTGCCGATCAGCAGCGAATCGCACTGGGTGTAGTTGCGCGCGCCGTCGGCATTGCGGTCCACACGCACCAGGCCGCGGTAGGTGTTCTGGCCGCGGCCGGCGCTGATGCCCTTGCTGACGATCTTGCTCTTGGTGCGCTTGCCGATGTGGATCATCTTGGTGCCAGTGTCGGCCTGCTGGCGGTGATGGGTCAGCGCCACGGAGTGGAACTCACCCACCGAGTCGTCGCCCAGCAGCACGCACGATGGGTACTTCCAGGTGATCGCCGAGCCGGTCTCGACCTGGGTCCAGGTGACCTTGCTGCGCGCGCCGCGGCATTCGGCACGCTTGGTGACGAAGTTGTAGATGCCACCGACGCCGTTCTCGTCGCCCGGGTACCAGTTCTGCACCGTGGAGTACTTGATCTCCGCATCTTCCAGCGCGACCAGCTCGACCACCGCGGCGTGCAGCTGGTTCTCATCGCGCATCGGCGCGGTGCAGCCTTCCAGGTAGGACACGTAGGCCTTGTCCTCGCACACGATCAGGGTGCGCTCGAACTGGCCGGTGTGGCCGGCGTTGATGCGGAAGTAGGTGCTCAGCTCCATCGGGCAGCGCACGCCCTTGGGAATGAACACGAAGCTGCCATCGGAGAACACCGCCGAGTTGAGCGCGGCGAAGTAGTTGTCACCCACCGGCACCACGGTGCCCAGGTACTGGCGGACCAGTTCCGGATGTTCCTTGATGGCCTCGGACATCGAGCAGAAGATGATGCCCTTCTCGGCCAGTTCCTTGCGGAAGGTGGTACCGACGGACACCGAGTCGAACACCGCATCAACCGCCACGCCGGCCAGCTTGGCGCGCTCGTGCAGCGGCACGCCCAGCTTGTCGTAGGTGTCCAGCAGTTCCTTCGGCACGTCATCCAGCGAGGCGTACTTCGGGCCCTTCGGCGCGGAGTAGTAGCTGAGCGCCTGCAGGTCGATCGGGGCGATCTCCAGCTTGGCCCAGTCCGGCATCGGCATGGTCAGGAAGTGGCGGTAGGCGTCCAGGCGCCACTGCGTCATCCACTCCGGCTCTTCCTTCTTGGCCGACAGGGCACGGATGGTGTCCTCGTCCAGGCCCGGCGGCAGGGAGTCCGATTCGATCTCGGTGATGAAGCCGGCCGAATACTTGCGGCCGAGCTGCTCGTGGATCTCGCGGTTGGGGGTGTCGTCGTGGGCGACGTTTTCGATGGTTTCGGTGGCCATGGGGGGCTGCCTACGGATCAGGAGACGACGTCGACAGCGATGGTGCGGCGCTGTTCGTCATCGGCAAGGGGGAGAGGGGGCAGGATCTGGGCGAGGGTGACATCGCGCAGGGCCTCGGAAACCACATCGTTGATCAGCCGCCAGCTGCTGCGCGCGCCGCAGTTGGGCGCCATGCCGCACTGGTGGTGGTCGTGGCTGCATTCGGTCAGGGCCAGCGGCCCTTCCATTGCTTCGACCACTTCGAACAGCGAGATCTCGATGGCCGGGCGGGTCAGGCGATAGCCGCCACGGACGCCGCGCAGGCCTTCAACCAGGCCGGCCTGGGCCAGCGGCTTGAGCACCTTGCTGACGGTGGGCGGCTCCAGACCGGTGAATTCGGCCAGCTCAGTGGCACTGAGTACCTCGCCCGGGCGGGCGGCGAGCACGGTCAGTACGACGGTGGCGTAATCGGTGAGTTTGGTGACGCGCAGCATGGGGATGCGAGTGGTTCTTAAAGCGGACTGAAATTGTACGCTTTTATTCGCCGCCATCCAACCCGGGCATTCAGCCGGCGCTGGGGCCGGGCCGGGAGGACACACCGGGGCCGTTGCCAGGACGCAATGCTGCGCCAACGGGGTGATTTTCGCAATCACCCGGAATGGGCGAGAATCAACGTTCCTTTCGCTGCAGACCTCCCTTGCCGATGCCCAAGAAGATCCAAGCCCGCAAGTCCGCCATCCACGGCAACGGTGTGTTTTCCGTGGCCCCGATCAAGCAGGGCGAGCGCGTGATCCAGTACAAGGGCCTGCTGCGCAGCCACGGCGACGTTGATGCCGATGACAGCGGCGACGTTGAAAGTGGCCATACCTTCCTGTTCACCCTCAATGACGACTGGGTGATCGATGCCAACTACAAGGGCAATGACGCGCGCTGGATCAACCACAGCTGCGACCCGAACTGCGAGGCAGTGATCGAGGAAGACGAGGACGGCGACAGCCGCGGCGACAAGGTGTTCATCGAGGCGCTGCGTGACATCAAGGCCGGCGAAGAGCTGACCTACAACTACGGCATCACCCTGGCCGAGCGCCACACCGCCAAGCTGAAGAAGATCTGGGAGTGCCGCTGCGGCTCGCCCAAGTGCACCGGCACCATGCTGCAGCCCAAGCGCTGACCCGCAGTGGGTAGTGCCGGCCAGCGGCCGGCACTACCTCGACCCTATTTACCCAGAACGCCTGCCGGCACCAGGTTGCCCAGGTTCTGGTTGAAGGTGACCACCAGCTTGCCGTTCTTCACCTGCGCCGACTGCACCTGCAGAGCGCCGAGCACCCCGGCCACGGCCGGGTCCAGCTTGTAGATCGGTTCGCGCTGGGCGTAGTCGCTCAGCCAGGCATTGAGCAGGCCGCGGGTGCGCGAATCGAGGCGACCGCCCTGGTTGGCCGGGGTGAAGTCATCCACGCTCGGCTGCTGCAGGTGGAAGCCCTGGGTCTGCGCGTCGTAGCGCAGGCCACTGCTGAGCTTCACCGTGCCCAGCTTGGACGGGTTGCCACCGGCGGTGGCCAGTGCCACATCCATGCCCAGGTTCAACCGCTCGCCGGCCGGAAGGCTCAGTTGCGGGTGGCTCATGGTCAGGGCGATCAGGCCACCCAGGGCGTCCTGGGTGCGCGGGAAGCTGCCATCGAGGTACTGCTGCACGTCGCTGGCACCGACCGACAGTTCGCGGCCGGAAATGGAAGGGGCAGCCTGGGCGCCGATCGCAGCAGCGATCAGCACGGTGGAGGCCGCGAGGCGGGTCATCAGGGAACGCAGGCGCATGGCGGTGACCGGTGAATGCGGAATGGATGAATCAAAGAGTAGCCTTGCCGGCTGAATCGCGCGTGCATGCCGCTGCAACGGTTCAGTCCAGCGATGGCCGCAGTTGCGCCGACTGGATCTGCCAGGCGCGGCCATCGGCACGGGGTTGCACCCGGTACCAGCCACCGAAGCGGAAGGTGCCCTCAGGGGTCACTGCGCGGATCTGCACCGGAACCTCCAGCAGCTGCGGCGGCTGGTGACCATCGCGCGCGATCGGCAGTTCGCTGGTCAGGCGCAGGCTGCGCACGTCCGTGAGCTGGCGCAATGCGGCATCGTCGGCGCGTCGTGCATCGCTGGGCGGGAAGGTCCACGCGGCATCGACGGCCTTGCGATCGCGATTGAGCAGGGCCATGACATAGGCATTGAGCATTCCCGCCGGCAACTCGGCCTCGGCCGCGACAGCGGCAAACAGGGGATCGACGTCGATGGCCTGCACGGCCGGTGTATCGCCTTCTGCGGCGGTCTGTGGAGCCGCCTCGGCCGTGGCCGATGGTGCGGCATCCGCTGGATCGGATGGCGATGGCGGCCGGGAACAGGCCAGCAGCACCAGTGGTGCGATCAGTATCAGGAACCTGCGCATGTCTGCCTCCTCCCCGAGGCGAACGGAAGGAGGCAGTGTATCGGCTGTGCCGCGATCAGCGGGAGGAGGGCAACTGCTCCAAGGCATCCAGTGCCGGCAGTACCTGCGCGGCGATGCCGGCCAGGGCATGGCCTTCGGTTTCGGCGTGGCGCTGCACGATGTCGCGCAGCAGCTGGGTGGCGATCACCAGGGTCGCGCGCTCGTCGCCGCTGATGCCAGCGGTGCGCGGCGCCGCTTCCAGCAGGCGCATCAGGTCGCGGCTGGCGCGATGTTCCAGTTCGATGGTGCAGCGCCCGGTGCACTGCAACCCGTCCTTTTCGATGGGGGTCACCGAGATCCGGTAGCGGGTGGAGGGGCTGGCCATGAGGGTGTGCTCGCCGTAGCTGTGGAGGATGTGCCCACCTTAGGCAAGGCGGTGCCCGGCGGCGATGGCCGGGGCTGCACGCAGTGTTCCACCCGGTACGTTCCGGGACCGGAACGGAGCACGCCCAGCCAATGGCGACGGGCCTGTACGCGCATTCCCGGGGATGCGGCAACGCTGTGTTGCGGGCTGTGGTTGGGACAAAAAAAACGGGACGGCCAGAGCCGTCCCGTCGGAATCCGCGTTGGGGCGCGCGCTTACAGCGCGGCGTCCTTCAGCTTCTTCAGCGGACGCACCTTCAGCTTGGTGGTGGCCGGCTTGGCAGCGAACCACTGCTCTTCCTTGGTGAACGGGTTGATGCCCTTGCGCTTCGGCTTGGCCGGCACATTGACGGTGGTGATCTTCAGCAGGCCCGGCAGGGTGAACGAGCCAGCGCCCTTCTTGTGCACCGAGGAGGCGACAGCGCTTTCCAGCGAGGCCAGCACAGCGCGGACGTCCTTGGCGATGACGCCGGAGGCTTCAGCGATGTGTGCAACCAGGCCGGACTTGGTCAGCACTTCCTTGATCGGCTTCGGAGCGGCCGGCTTGGCGGCTGCCTTCGTCGCGACTTTCTTCACTGCCTTCTTCGGGGCAGCCTTCTTAGCGGTCTTTGCCATGGTTTCCTGTTCCGTGAACGGTTGGTTGTTTGGTCGGCGCCGAACCCCGTCGGCAAGCGCAATGTAGGGCAACTCTCGGGCGCCGCCAATAGCCCGAAGCGCGGAAAGTGCATGTTTTTTCATATCCAGGCCGATTCAGTACATGGCCGGCAGTGGGGGAAGGGGGTGTGGCAGCGCGCGCGATGGCCCACGCCCGCCCATCGACGGAATGCGCGAAACTACTGAAAACAAGAGGAAAATGCGTTTCCGGTTGGCGAGGAAGTGTCCACGCGACGGGTTCGGAAGGTGACCTGTGGCCTGCGGCGGAGCGACGCAGGGCTAACGCCTCCCGTGCGAGGGTGACCGTTCATCACCGCCATGCAGGAGCAGCACAATGGGAATCTCGCGACACGCCACCGCGCACTGGGAAGGCGATCTGAAGTCGGGCAAGGGGCAGTTGAGCACGCCGCAGAGTGGGCTGCTGGACAAGACCCGCTACGGCTTCAATAGCCGTTTTGGCGACGAAAAAGGCACCAATCCGGAAGAGCTGATCGCTGCCGCGCACGCCGGTTGTTTCACCATGGCGCTGTCGGCCAAGCTCGGCGAAGCCGGCTTTACCCCGACCTCGCTGGATACCGAAGCCAAGGTTGATCTGTCGCTGGAAGGCGGCCCGCAGCTGTCGCAGATCCGGCTGAAGGTGAAGGCGGTGGTGCCGGGCATCGACGCGACGCAGTTCCGTGCGATTGCCGATGACGCCAAGCAGAACTGCCCGGTGTCCAAGGCGCTGAGCGCCGTGCCGATCAGCCTGGAAGCCGAGCTGGGCTGAGCCGGCGCATCTGCAGAGCCGAGCCCATGCTCGGCTCCCCTGGCTGCCATGATCTGGCCGGAGAGCAGCCGAGCATGGGCTCGGCTCTACAGCATCCCTTTACCAATCGATGGTGCCGGTGATGACGGTCTGCACCTGGCCACCCGACCAGACCTCGCCGTCCTCGTCGACCAGCAGAGTCAGGCGCGCGTCATGGCCGACTTCGCGGCCCTGGCTGACTTCGAACGGTGCACGGCCACGGGGCAGTGCATCGCGCAGGTCCAGCCACGCGGCCAGCACGGCGTTGGCGGCACCGGAGGCGGCGTCCTCGAAGCGGCGTCCATTGCCGACGAAGGCACGTACCGCCAGGTCGAAGCCCTCGCTGCCATCGCTGAAGGCATAGGCGAACACGCCCATGCTGTCGGTGGACTCGGCCAGTGCGGCCACCGCATCCCAGTCCGGCTGCAGCGCGCGCAAAGCGGCCTCATCGGCCACCTGCACCACCCACCAGCTGCGCCCGCCCTGCATGCGTGCCGGTGGCAGCGTGCCCAGCGGCCAGCCCTTCAGTGCGGCCTGCAGGCGAGGATCGGTCGCCTCGGCAGTCTCGGCCAGCTGCGCGCGCGGGGTGCGGATGGCGATGCGCTGCTGCGCACCCTCACCGCTGACGCGCAGCGGCAGGGCACCGGCAATGCCGTCCTGCACCAGCACACCGTCGACCGCTGCGGCCAGGCCCGCCTGCAGCACCGCATGCGCGGTGCCGACGCTGGGGTGGCCGGCGAACGGAACTTCCTTCTGCGGGCTGAACATGCGTAGCCGGTAACTGGCACCGGCGACCTGCGGCGGGAACACGAAGGTGGTTTCGGGCAGGCGCGTCCAGCGCGCGATGGCCTGCATGCTGGCATCGTCCAGGCCCTCGGCATCGAGCACGACGGCCAGCGGATTGCCGGCGCCGGCGCGCGGGGAGAACACATCCAGCTGCAGGAAACGGCGGGTGGTCATCAGGCGGCACTCCAGTAAACAGGCCGCATAGCGTAGCGCGGGGCACCAAAAAGGGGACGGAGGGAATTAAGTCGCTTTTGCCCCATGTGCCATAAGCGACTTAATTCCCTCCGTCCCCTTTTTTTTCCGTGGGCTACCAGCGGATGTGGCCGTCGATGACCGGCTGCACCTGGCCGCCGATCCAGACCGTGCCCTGCGCATCGACCTGCACCTGCACGCGGCCATCGCGACCTACTTCGCGGCCCTGACTGGCCACGTAGCGGCCCTCGCGGCCGGGCAGGGCATCGCGCTGCCGCAGCCAGGCGCCGATCAACGCATTGGCGCTGCCGGTCACCGGATCCTCGGGCACGGCGGCCGCATCGGCGGGGCAGAAGGCGCGCACAACGCGGGCGTGGTCGTCGCTAGCCTCGTCGGCGAACACGGCCAGGCCGGTAGCATCGGTGGCCAGGCTCCAGTCGCGCAGGGCCGCCATGTCCGGCGCCAGCCCGCGTACGGCGGCGGCGTCGCGCAACGGCAGCAGCCACCAGCGTGCGCCGTTGTCCCACAGTTCGGGCACGTGCCCGCTGGCCGCCAGCGCCAGCAGCTCCTCCGGCGCGGCGTCCGCCGTCGTGTCCAGTTGCCGCCCCGGTGGGCTGGCCAGCTGGATCTGCAGTGCCTCGGCCGGGCCGTTCACCCGTACCGGCAGCAACCCCGCCTCGCATTGCTGCAGCAGGGCACCGTCGCGCGGTTGCGCCAGGCCGCAGGTCACCGCCACCCAGGCGGCGCCGACGCTGGGGTGGCCGGCAAAGGCCAGCTCGCGGGTCGGGGTGAAGATGCGGATGTGGTAGTCGGCGCCCGGCGCGCTGGGGCGCAGGAAGAACACCGTCTCGGACAGGTTCAGCCAGGCGGCCAGGGCCTGCATCTGGCTGCTGGAGAGCCTGTCGGCGTCCAGGATGACGCCCAGTGGGTTGCCGGTGCCGGGGCGGGGGGCGAAGACATCGAGCTGCAGGTAACGGAGGACGGCCATCTACGGGGATATTGCGCTTAGAATCAAAGGTTCCGCCCCCGAGGGCGGCTTCCCCACATTCTACATAGCCAATCCATGTCAGCTTCCCCCCTTGTCGATCGTTGGATCGTACTGAAGTTCGGCGGCACCTCGGTGTCGCGTCGTCATCGCTGGGACACGATCGGGAAGCTGGCGAAAAAACGTGCGGAAGAGACCGGCTCGCGCGTGCTGGTGGTGGTGTCGGCGCTGTCCGGGGTCACCAACGAACTGACTGCGATTGCCGATGGCGCGCCGGACAGCCGTGATCGCATGGCGGCGCTGGTCGAGCGCCACGAGGCCTTCCTGGTTGAGCTCGGCCTGGGTCGAGAGGTGCTGGCCGAACGCCTGGCGGCGCTGCAGGGCCTGCTCGACGACGCGCGTGCGGCCACCCGTCCGCTGGAATGGCAGGCCGAAGTGCTGGGCCAGGGCGAGCTGTTGTCCTCCACCCTGGGCGCGGCCTATCTGCATGCCTCGGGCCTGGACATGGGCTGGATGGACGCGCGCCAGTGGCTGGATGCGATGCCGCCGCAGCCGAACCAGAGCGACTGGTCGCAGCGCCTGTCGGTGAACTGCCAGTGGCGTGCCGATGCGGAGTGGATGCAGCGCTTCCGCGCGCAGCCGACCCGCCTGCTGATCACCCAGGGCTTCATCTCGCGGCATGCCGATGGCGGCACCGCCATCCTCGGCCGCGGTGGCTCGGATACCTCGGCGGCGTACTTCGGTGCGCTGCTCGGCGCCAGCCGCGTGGAAATCTGGACCGATGTGCCGGGCATGTTCAGCGCCAACCCGAAGGACGTGCCGGACGCGCGCCTGCTGACACGCCTGGACTATTACGAAGCGCAGGAAATCGCCACCACCGGCGCCAAGGTGCTGCACCCGCGCTCGATCAAGCCGTGCCGCGATGCCGGCGTGCCGATGGCCATCCTCGATACCGAGCGCCCGGAACTGCCTGGCACCAGCATCGATGGCAGCGCCGCACCTGTGCCGGGCGTAAAGGCGATCAGCCGCCGCAACGGCATCGTGCTGGTGTCGATGGAAGGCATCGGCATGTGGCAGCAGGTCGGCTTCCTGGCCGATGTGTTCAACCTGTTCAAGAAGCATGGCCTGTCGGTGGACCTGATCGGTTCGGCCGAAACCAACGTCACCGTGTCGCTGGATCCGTCCGAGAACCTGGTCAACACCGATGTGCTGGCCGCGCTGTCGGCCGACCTGTCTCAGATCTGCAAGGTGAAGGTGATCGTGCCGTGTGCGGCGATCACCCTGGTTGGCCGTGGCATGCGTTCGCTGCTGCACAAGCTGTCGGACGTGTGGGCCACCTTCGGCCGCGAGCGCGTGCACATGATCTCGCAGTCGTCCAACGACCTGAACCTGACCTTCGTCATCGACGAGGCCGATGCCGATGGCCTGCTGCCGGTGCTGCACGCCGAGCTGATCGACAGCGGCGCGATGCCGGTGGAAGAGACCGAAGTGTTCGGCCCGCGCTGGCGCGAGATCGCCGGCACCGTGCGCCCGCGTGGCACGCCGTGGTGGCGGGGCCAGCGTGCGCACCTGCTGCAGCTGGCCGATGCCGGCACGCCGCGTTACGTCTACCACCTGCCGACGGTGCGCGCCCGCGCCCGTGCGCTGGCTGCGATCAAGCCGATCGACCAGCGCTACTACGCGATCAAGGCCAACAGCCACCCGGCCATCCTGCAGCTGCTGGAAGCCGAAGGCTTCGGCCTGGAGTGCGTGTCGCACGGTGAGCTGAAGCACGTGTTCCAGCACCTGCCGGAACTGTCGCCCAAGCGCGTGCTGTTCACCCCCAGCTTCTGCCCGCGCAGCGAGTACGAGGCGGCGTTCGCGCTGGGCGTGACCGTGACGGTCGACAACGTCGAAGCACTGCAGCGCTGGCCGGACCTGTTCCGTAACCGCGAGCTGTGGCTGCGCGTCGACCTGGGCCGGGGCGAGGGCCACCACGCCAAGGTGCGCACCGGCGGCAAGGAGTCCAAGTTCGGCCTGCCGATTGCCCGCGTCGACGAGTTCGTGCGCGCGGCCACCGATCTGGGCAGCCGCGTGGTCGGCCTGCATGCGCACCTCGGCAGCGGCGTGGAGACCGCGCAGCACTGGCGCCTTATGTGCGATGAACTGGCCGGTTTCGCCCGCCGCATCGGCAGCGTGCACACCATCGACATCGGCGGCGGCCTGCCGATTCCGTATTCCGCCGAGGACGAGCCGTTCGACCTGGACGCCTGGGCCGAGGGCCTGGCCGAGGTCAAGGCACTGCATCCGGCATTCCGGCTGGCGATCGAGCCGGGCCGCTACCTGGTGGCCGAGTCCGGCGTGCTGCTGACCCATGTCACCCAGGTGGTGGAGAAGGAGGGCGTGCGCCGCGTCGGCCTGGATGCCGGCATGAACGCACTGATGCGCCCAGCCCTGTACGACGCCTGGCACGACATCGAGAACCTCAGCCGCCAGGGTGGGTATGCCGAGGCGGCGTTCGATGTGGTCGGCCCGATCTGCGAATCCAGCGATGTGTTCGGCAAGCGCCGCAAGCTGCCGGTGTCGACCGCGCCGGACGACGTGATGCTGATCGCCGATGCCGGCGCCTACGGCTATTCGATGGCCAACACCTACAACCAGCGGATGCTGCCGCGCGAAGACGTGATCGAATGATCGCCGCGCGCGCCCTGCACCCGCCCACCGACACGCCCCGCGCCATCGCGCGGGCCCGTGCCTGACCGGATACACCATGACTGCTTTCGACAAACACCAGGTTTCCCGCTTCCGCTTCGTCCGCTGCGAATTCGCAGCGGAGACCGGCGTGGCCAAGCTGGTCTATGCCTTTGATGACGGCCCGGAGATGGTGGAAACCATCACCGTGCCGGGCGCCCCGTTCGTGCTGGACGAGGCGCGTGCCGCCGCCGTGCAGCGCGCGCTGCAGCTGCTGCACCTGATCGCCGGTGTCAGCTACTACAAGGCGGGCGTGCCGGAGACGGTCAGCATCGACAGCTACGCCATCGATGCCGATACCGCTGCGCTGGTGGAGACGGTCTACCTCAACGGCCTGGGCGAATTTGCCTACCGCAACGGTCTGAACCTGCGCGGGCGCTTCCGCCTGCCGGTGCAGGGCGAAGCGGTGCAGGCGCCGGTGCTGGGCCTGCAGCCGCACGCACTGGTGGCGATCGGCGGCGGAAAGGATTCGCTGGTCAGCATCGAAGCGCTGCGCCGTGCCGGCGTGGACGAGACGGTGACCTGGATTGGTGGTTCGCAGCTGATCCGCGCCTGTGCCGAGCGTACCGGCCTGCCGACGCTGAACCTGGGCCGTGCGCTGGCGCCGGAACTGTTCGAGCTCAACCGCCAGGGCGCCTGGAACGGCCATATCCCGGTCACCGCGGTGAACTCGGCGATCATGGTGCTGGCCGCGCTGCTGCAGGGCGTGGACCAGGTGGTGTTCTCCAATGAGCGTTCGGCCAGCTACGGCAGCCAGATTCCGGGCACCGGCGAAGTGAACCACCAGTGGTCCAAGGGCTGGGCGTTCGAGCAGGCCTTCGGCAGCCATGTGCAGACGCACGTGGCGGCGGACCTGCAGTACTACTCGCTGCTGCGCCCGATGTCCGAGCTGGCGGTGGCCCGCCAGTTCGCCAAGACCGACTTCTACGACGCGCACTTCTCCAGCTGCAACCGCAACTTCCACATCCTCGGCGAGCGCCCGGTGAACCGCTGGTGCGGCGTCTGCCCGAAGTGCCATTTCGTGTTCCTGGCGCTGGCCCCGTTCATGCCCAAGACGCGCCTGGTGCGCATCTTCGGCCGCAACCTGCTGGACGATGCCGAGCAGGCCGGTGGCTTCGATGCGCTGCTGGAATTCCAGGACCACAAGCCGTTCGAGTGCGTGGGCGAAGGCCGCGAATCGCGTGCGGCGATGGCGACCCTGGCGCAGCGCCCGGAGTGGAAGGAAGACGTGCTGGTGAAGCGCTTCTGCAATGAGATCCAGCCGCAGCTGGATGCGGTCGAACTGGAACTGGCACCGCTGCTGCAGCTGCAGGGCGAGCACCGCGTTCCGGCTGCGCTGTGGGAACGGGTGCGTGAAGATTTCGAAGCTTGAAGGAAAGCGCGTTGCGCTGTGGGGCTGGGGCCGTGAGGGCCGCGCCGCGTTTGCGGTACTGCGTGAGCGCCTGCCCACGCTGCCGCTGAGCCTGTTCTGCCCGGCGGCCGAAGTCGAGGCCGCGCGTGCGGAAACGCAGGGCGTGCTGGACGTGCGTGGTGAGCCTTCTGCTGAAGCGCTGGCCGCGTTTGACGTGGTGATCAAGTCTCCCGGCATCAGCCCGTACCAGCCGATCGCGCTGGCGGCGGCGGAGCAGGGCACCACCTTCATCGGTGGCACCGCGCTGTGGTTTGCCGAGCATGCGGCTGCCGATGGCATCGTGCACGACACCGTGTGCGTGACCGGTACCAAGGGCAAGAGCACCACCACCGCGCTGGTCGCGCACCTGCTGCGTGCCGCCGGCCACCGTACCGGCCTGGTCGGCAACATTGGCCTGCCTCTGCTGGAAGTGCTGGACCCGCAGCCCGCGCCCGAGTACTGGGCGGTGGAACTGTCCAGCTACCAGACCGGCGAAGTGGCGCGCAGTGGCGCCCATCCGCAGGTAGCGGTGGTGCTGAACCTGTTCCCGGAACACCTGGACTGGCACGGCAGCGAGCAGCGCTACATCGACGACAAACTGCGGCTGGTGACCGAAGCTGCTCCGCGCATCGCCGTGCTCAACGCCGCCGATCCGCATCTGGCCGCGCTGTCGTTGCCTGACAGCGAGGTGGTCTGGTTCAACCAGCCGCAGGGCTGGCATATGCGCGAAGACATCGTGCACCGTGGCGAACAGGCCGTGTTCGATACCCGCAACACGCCGCTGCCGGGCCGCCACAACCGCGGCAACCTGTGCGCGGTGCTGGCCGCGCTGGAAGCGCTGGGCCTGGACGTCGAGGCGCTGGCGCCGGCGGTGCAGGATTTCCGCCCGCTGCCCAACCGCCTGCAGCGCATCGGCGTGGCGGATGGCCTGACCTACGTCAACGATTCGATCAGCACCACACCGCATGCCAGCCTGGCCGCGCTGGAGTGCTTCGCCGGCCAGCGCATCGCGCTGCTGGTGGGCGGGCATGATCGGGGCCTGGACTGGACCGATTTCATGCAGCACATGGCCCACGACGTGCCGCCGGTGGAGATCGTGACCATGGGCAGCAACGGCCCGCGTATCCACGCCATGCTGCAGCCGCTGGCCGATGCCGGTCGCTTCGGCCTGCACGCGGCGGGCGATCTGCCCGAGGCGATGGCGCTGGCGCGTACTGCGCTGGGCGCGCAGGGTGGGGTGGTACTGCTGTCGCCGGGTGCGCCGAGTTTTGGTGCTTACCGAGACTACGTGGCGCGTGGTCGTCATTTCGCCGAGCTGGCCGGGTTTGACCCGGAGAGCATCAGCGCGATTCCCGGGCTGGGTATCGCTTGAAGGTAGTGCCGGCCGCTGGCCGGCAACCTCCGGAGAAATTCATCCACGCATGGCGTGGATCTACTGCTCCTCGTCGATGAACGCGTAGTCGCCGTCGATCAATTGCTGCAGATACGCATCGAAGCTGGGCGCGATCACCGCGTAGCTGTCCGGGTCGTGCAGGTAGCGCACCACCTGGCCGACCGTGCCACCCGGCGCCGGATCGAAATCCAGGTACAGCATCGAGGTGCCGCCATTGTTCATGCAGTGCGAGAAGCACAGGCGACGGTTCATCGGCAGATCGGCGTCGATGCCCTCACCCAGGATCTCCGGCTCGTCGTCCAGCCATTCCTCGTAGATGGAACGGATGCTGTCGTCCCATTGCTGCTGGTCCTCGAAGATCTGCGCGACCGAACGCAGGTAGTACGGATAGCCGCCGTCTTCCACGTCCGAGCCGAGCATCAGCACGCAGACCTCGCCGCTGGGGTACTCACGGAAGTGGGTGCCATCCACGCGGGACAACAGTTCCGCCAGGCTGTCCGGCACCTGCGGCCACTGCACACGCAGGCGCTGCAGGTCTTCGGCGCTGGCGCCCTGCACATGGGCCCACTGCGGGGCATCGTCGGCAGGCAGGCGTGGGATCAGGCCAGACAGAAAGCGATCAACAAGAGTCATGCGAAAAAAGGGACGGAGGGGATTAAGTCGTATCCAACCACACCTGCGTCACGTCGCCAATGCAGAATGCGACGCGAGAGGGGCGAATACGGCTTAATCCCCTCCGTCCCCTTTTTCTTGCGGAGCAGGCGCATGAATCGTTGGCGATGCGGTGTGGCGGTGATGCTGGGGCTGGCGGCGATGCCGGCGTGGGCGGCGATGAAGACGCAACCGGTGGAGTGGAAACACCAGGGCACGACCTTCAGCGGCGTGCTGGTCTATGACGACGGCGACAACGACAAGCGCCCTGGCCTGGTGATGGTGCCGAACTGGAAGGGTGTGAACGAGTCGGCCATCGAGAAGGCCAAGCAGCTGGCTGGCGATGACTACGTGGTGCTGGTGGCCGATGTGTACGGCAAGGGCGTGCGGCCGAAGACCGATGCCGAGGCGGGGCCGGTGGCGACCAAGTTGCGCAATGATCGGCCGCTGCTGCGCGCACGCGCACTGGAGGCGGTGAACGTGCTAAAGGCCCAAGCGGGCAAGGTGCCGCTGGATGCTGGCCGGATCGGTGCGGTGGGCTTCTGCTTCGGCGGTACCACCGTGCTGGAGCTGGCCCGTGCCGGTGCGCCGCTGGCCGGGGTGGTCAGCCTGCATGGCGGGCTGGGTTCGCCGCTGCCGGCACAGGCCGGTGGCAGTCACCCGTCGGTGCTGGTGCTCAACGGCGCCGACGACAAGAGCGTGACCGCCGAGGACATTGCCGGTTTCCAGACCGAAATGAACGCCGCCAAGGTCGACTGGGAATTCACCAACTACAGCGGGGCGGTGCACTGCTTCGCCGAGCGCGATGCCAACAGCCCGCCGGGCTGCCAGTACAACGAACGGGCGGCCAAGCGCGCGTGGAAGGCGCTGGATGAGTTCTTCGAGGAACGCTTCCGGTAATAAACGGCGTGCCGACCAACGGTCGGCACCCACCGGAATGCCGGTTTGGTGGGTGCCGACCGTTGGTCGGCACATTTCAACCCATCAATGCGAGCGCTGCACCGCGTAGCGCGCCAGGCCGCGCAGGGCGGCAACAGCGTCGTTGTCGCCCAGGCCATCGAGCGCGCGCTCGGCGGCTTCGGCATATTCCTCGGCACGCGCGCGGCTGTACTCCAGGCCGCCGGTAGCACGGATCGCCGCCAGCACTTCCGGCATCGCCGAGGCGTCGCCGTCCTGCACGATGGTGCGCAGGCGCTCGCGGGTGGCGTCGTCGGAGTGGGCCATCGCGTGGATCAGCGGCAGCGTCGCCTTGCCCTCGGCGAGATCGTCGCCCAGGTTCTTGCCCAGCTCCTCGGCGTTGGCCGAGTAGTCCAGCACGTCGTCGGCGATCTGGAACGCGTAGCCCAGGTGCATGCCGTAGTCGAACAGGGCCTGCTGGGTCGCTTCATCCACGCCGCTGGCCAGTGCGCCCAGGCGGGTACCGGCGGCGAACAGCACCGCGGTCTTGCGCTCGATCACGCGCAGGTAGGCGGCTTCGTCGGTGTCCGGGTTGTGCACGTGCAGCAGCTGCAGCACTTCACCCTCGGCGATGCGGTTGGTGGCATCGGCCAGGATCTGCATCACCGACATGCGCTCCAGCTCGACCATCAGCTGGAAGCTGCGCGAGTACAGGAAGTCGCCGACCAGCACGCTGGGCGCGTTGCCCCACAGTGCGTTGGCGGTGCTGCGGCCACGGCGCAGGCTGGATTCGTCCACCACGTCGTCGTGCAGCAGGGTGGAGGTGTGGATGAACTCGATGATCGCCGCCAGCTGGTGGTGATCCGGACCGGCCTGGCCGACCGCATGGCCGGCCAGCATCACCAGCATCGGGCGCAGGCGCTTGCCGCCGGCGGAAATGATGTGGTCGGCGATCTGGTTGATCAGCACGACGTCCGAGGACAGCCGGCGCCGGATCAGGGCGTCGACGGCGGCCATGTCGGCCGCGGCAAGCGACTGGATCTGGGGCAGGCCCAGGGCGGGACGGGTGTCTTCGGTGATGGTCATGCGATCAGGCTTTCAGGCTCACCACTGATTATAGGCGCTGGCCGTGAATTCGGGCGCAAACCGGGCGGGCCGACGTCCGCGGCCCGGCCAACGCTGCCGCCTGCGTGAATACGTATGCAGGTTGCGCCATGCCCGCAGGGCCACCGCTAAGCTTGCGGCATCAGGATTTCGGCCCGCTCCCGGCGGGTCCCGCATGCCCGGAGGGGGGCTGTCGATGTCGCACTATCCATGGTGGCGCGGAGCCGTCATCTACCAGATCTACCCACGCAGCTACCTCGATGCCAACGGCGATGGCGTGGGCGACCTGCCGGGCATCATCCAGCGCCTGGACCACATCGCCGCGCTGGGCGTGGACGCCATCTGGATCTCGCCGTTCTTCAAGTCGCCGATGGCCGATTTCGGCTATGACATTGCCGACTACCGCGACGTCGACCCGCTGTTCGGCAATCTGGATGACTTCGACCGCCTGCTGGCCAAGGCCCACGGGCTGGGCCTGAAGGTGATGATCGACCAGGTCCTGAGCCACACCTCGATTGAGCACGCCTGGTTCCGCGAGAGCCGCCAGGACCGCAGCAACCCGAAAGCGGACTGGTACGTCTGGGCCGACCCGCGCGAGGACGGCACCCCGCCCAACAACTGGCTGTCGCTGTTCGGCGGCGGCGCCTGGCAGTGGGAACCGCGCCGCGAGCAGTACTACCTGCACAACTTCCTGGTGGACCAGCCGGACCTGAACTTCCATCACCCGGACGTGCAGCAGGCCACCCTGGACAACGTGCGCTTCTGGCTGGACCGCGGCGTGGATGGCTTCCGCCTGGACGCGATCAACTTCTGCTTCCACGATGCGCAGCTGCGCGACAACCCTGCCAAACCGGCGGAGAAGCGCTTCGGCCGCGGCTTCAGCCCGGACAATCCGTACGCCTACCAGTACCACTACTACAACAACACCCAGCCGGAGAACCTGCCGTTCCTGGAGCGCCTGCGCGCGCTGCTGGACGAGTATCCGGGGGCGGTCAGCCTGGGCGAGATCTCCTCGGAGGACTCGCTGGCGACCACGGCCGAGTACACCCGCGATGGCCGCCTGCACATGGGCTACAGCTTCGAGCTGCTGGTGGACGACTACAGCGCGGCCTATATCCGCGACACGGTCTCGCGGCTGGAAGCGGCGATGACCGAAGGCTGGCCGTGCTGGGCGGTTTCGAATCACGACGTGGAGCGGGCGGTCAGCCGCTGGGGCGGCCACCCGGCCGACCCGCGCCTGGCGCGGATGCTGGTGGCGATGCTGTGCTCGCTGCGCGGCTCGGTCTGCCTGTACCAGGGCGAGGAGCTGGGCCTGGCCGAGGCCGAGGTGCCGTTCGAGGCTCTGCAGGACCCGTATGGCATCACCTTCTGGCCGAACTTCAAGGGCCGTGATGGCTGCCGCACCCCATTGCCGTGGACCGATGCGCCGCTGGCCGGTTTCACCACGGGCCAGCCGTGGCTGCCGATCCCGGCTGAGCACCGCGCCGCGGCCGTGGCGGTACAGGAGCGCGACCCGGATTCGGTCCTGGCCGCGTTCCGGGGGTTCCTGGCCTGGCGGCATAGCCAGCCGGCGCTCCTGCATGGCAGCATCCGATTCATCGAAAGCGCCGAGCCAGTGCTGCTGTTCGAGCGTATGCTTGCAGATGAAACCCTCCTGCTGGCCTTCAACCTGTCGGCCGAGGCGGTGAGCCATCCGCTGCCGCCGGGCAACTGGCAGCAGGTGGCGGTACCGGGCCCGGATGCGGGCACGGTGCAGGGCAATGAACTCCAGCTGCCGCCGCGTGCGGTGTATTGCGCACGACGCAGCTGACCGATTTCTCCGGTGGCGGTACTTGCGGGGACGGGGCCGAAGCGCCCCGTCCCTTTTTTGTGGATGGGCATCCGCGCAAAAGAAAACCCGCTGCCTGCGCAGCGGGTTTCCGATGAGTCGTTGCCGGCCAGCGGCCGGCACTACCCGGTCATGGTCAGAACTTGTAGTTCACGCCCAGCATATAGGTGCGACCCCACTCGATGTATTCCAGCGGGCGGTCCTTGCTGCCGGCGTAGGTGCGGTACGGCTCGTTGGTGAGGTTGCTGCCCTGCAGCAGCAGGGTCAGGCCCCGCAGGGCGCTGCTGTCGCTGAAGGTGTAGCTGACCTGCGCATCGGTCACGTTCTCGCCGACGACATAGCGCAGGCTGCGGTTGCCGTTGAAGTTGCCGATCTCACCGATGAAGTCCGAACGCCGGCGCTGGCTGACGCGTGCTTCAAAGCCGCTGCGCTCGTAATAGGCCGTGAAGTTGTACACGCGCTTGGACAGGCCCGGCAGGCTGATCGGGTCACTGCCTACGCTGGAGGCGCTCTCCGGATCCAGGATGGTGATGTCGCTCTTGTTGAAGGTCGCGCTGGCCTGCACGCCGAAGCCACGCAGGCTGTCGGTCAGCATGTCCAGCGGGAACGATGCGGTCAGTTCCAGGCCCTTCAACGTGCCGCCCTTGCCGTTCTGCGGGGCGGAGAAGGTGCCGGTGGTCAGCACCGGTGCCGTCATGCCCGGCGGCGGCACGTAGCTGCCCAGCAGCGAGGTGAAGTCGTAGTTGTCGACCGACTGGGTGTAGACGTAGCTCTTCAGGTCCTTGTAGAAGATCGCGGCGGCCACGTACGCCTTCTCGCCGAAGTACTTCTCATAGGACAGATCCAGCGCGGTGGCACGCCACGGGTCCAGCAACGGATTGCCGCCGCTGCCGCCGGGGCGGCCGGTGCCGGTGTCCACGCCGAACTCCAGGCCGGCGCGCATCTGGTCCACGCGCGGGCGCGCGACCTGCTTGGCGGCGGCGAAGCGCAGCGTCTGCTGGTGCGGGAACATGAAGGCCAGGTTCAAGCTCGGCAGCCAGTCGTTGTAGGTACGGCCGTTCGAATACGGCTGCACGTTGTTGCCGGCCGACTGCGAGCTGTCCCAGTAGCGCGAATCCGAACTCTGGTCGGTGTGCTGCATCTGCACGCCGATGTTGCCGCGCACGCCGACCACGCCGATGTCGGTGTTGATGTTCAGGCGCGCCCAGGCGGTAGTGATCTTTTCCTGCACCGACCACGACTTGGGAATCAGGTAGTCCAGGTTGTCGACCGGGTTGAAGGTCATGTAGCGACCGACCGCGGCCGGCACGTTCCAGGCCGGAATGGTGCCGAGGCCGGCGAAGCCCAGGTCGACCGGGCGGTACTGCAGGTCCGAGGCGATGTTGGCGTCGCCCTGGGCGCCGAGCAGGATGTTGCCTTCGGACTGGGTCTTCACCTTGCGGCGGTCGGCGTAGTTCACGCCGATGTCGATGTCCGGCGCCCACGAGGCGATGGCATCGGGCAGGGCGATGGTGGCGGCCAGCTTGCCACCCTTCAGGCGGTCTTCCACCTTCGGCACCTTGCCGTAGCCGGAACCGTAGATGGTGTTGGTCAGGAACAGGGCGTCGGGGTTGGAATAGTTCAGCCCCGGGCTGATCTGCGAGAAACCATCCTGGCGGATCGTCACGCCGATCGTATCCAGCTGCGGCATCGGAGTCAGCTGCAGGTTGTTTTCCAGGTTCAGCTCATCGCGCGTGGCCTTGGAGTAGTTCAGGTCGGCGACCAGCTTGACGCCGCCGAAGTTGAACTCGTTGTTCCAGCCGAACGCATCGATCTTGTCCTTGCGCTTGTTGTACATGCCGCGCACCAGCGGATACACGCCGCTGGCGGTGCCGCCGGTGAACGAGCCGTTGGCGTTGATCTGCGGGTTGCTGACCAGCAGGCCCGGGGTGTAGTTGCCGTTGTAGTTGCTGAGATTCAGCTCGAACTGGTTGGCGGTGTCGATCTGCTCGGCTTCGGTGTGGAACGCATCGAAGGTGCTGGTCCAGCTGTTGTTCGGCCGGAACTGGATCGTGGCCATCACGCCGTCGCGCTTGTTGTTGCCGGTGCGGCGCAGTGCCTTGATGCCATCGGAGAAGTAGGTGCCGGCGCCCACGCCCGGGCGGTCGCCCTTGTCGGTGTGCTCGGTGGTCCACGGCTCGTACAGGCCGACCTGGTTCTCCTGGATCGGCATGTCGCTGTGCGCGTAACCGATGGCGATGCCCAGGGTATTGTCGAAGAACTGGTCGATGTAGCTGGCGCTGAAACGGTTGCCATACGGATCGACGTTGGCAGCGCGGCCCAGCGAACTCTTCTGGTAGCGGCCGCTGACGGCGATCACGCGCTCGCCGAAGCTGAGCGGGCGTGCGGTCTGCATGTCGATGGTGCCCGACAGGCCCTGGCCGACCAGCGCGGCATCCGGGGTCTTGTACACGGTCACGCCGTTGACCAGCTCGGACGGGTACTGGTCGAACTCGACGCCGCGGTTGTCGCCGGTGCTGACCACTTCCCGGCCATTGAGCAGGGTGGTGGCGAAGTCCGGCGACAGGCCGCGCACGCTGATCACCTGCGCACGGCCGGCCACGCGCTGGGCGGCCAGGCCGGGCAGGCGCGAGATGGATTCGGCGATGCTGACGTCGGGCAGCTTGCCGATGTCTTCGGCGGAAATCGCCTCGACCACCGAGGTGGCGTCCTGCTTGACCGCGATCGCGCTCTCGATGCCGCGGCGGATGCCGGTGACCTGCACCGTATCCAGGTTGGTGGCGGCGGTGGCGGCCGGCGTGGTGGTGCTCTGCGTGGACTGTGCCGACGCCAGCGTCGGCGCCAGGACAACGGCCAGCGCGATGCTCAGCGCGCTGCGCTTGTGGTTCAACATTTTCCCCTCCCAGGCAATGTTGCAGATCGATTCGTGAACGTCCCGGAGTGACCGTGGACGTGCGACGCGGTGGCCGCTGTCGTCGCCGCTATGGTAGGCAGCGCGTTCTTCGCGGGAATCACCCTGCATACGTATTCAATGGCGTTTGCAGGGATGTAATCGCTTTCAGATCCTGCTTGCGGTGATGCCGGCCGGCGGCCGGCACTACCGGGGTATTCACAGCGGCGTGAAGCGAATGGCCTGCCCACCGCCCGGTGCCAGCACCAGCGTCAGCACGTCGGTGCTGGTCACCTCGCGGGTTTCGCGCGCGAAGGCGAATGGATTGCTGCGGAAATCCGCGCCCTCGCCATCGCGGTAGATCTCGGCGCGATAGCGCACGCCCGGCTCCAGGAAGCCCAGCGACACCGGCAGCACGCCGCCGTGTTCGTCGGTGATGCTGCCGAGGAACCAGTCACGGCTGTTGCGGTCGCGGCGCACGATCGTCACGTAGTCGCCCACTTCGCCATCGAGCACGCGGCTCTGCTCCCAGTCCACCGCCACGTCCTCGATGAAGCGGAATGCCTCGCGGTGCTGCAGGTAGTGCTCGGGCAGGTCGGCGGCCATCTGGATCGGGCTGTACAGCACCACATACAGCGCCAGCTGGCGGGCCAGCGTACTGGGGATGGCCTGGCCGTGGCGGCCCTTCAGGCTGAGGATGCCGGGGGTGTAATCCATCGGCCCGGCCAGCATCCGGGTGAACACCAGGTTGACCTCATGCTCGGGTGGATTCGGCGGTTGGCCCCAGGCGTTGTACTCCATGCCACGTGCGCCTTCGCGCGAGATCCAGTTGGGATAGGTGCGGCGCAGGCCGGTGTCCTTGATCGGCTCATGCGGGTTCACCGACAGGTGCCGGCGCGCTGCTTCCTGCACCACCTTCAGATGGTGGCGGGCCATGAACTGCCCGTCGTGCCACTCGCGCCACAGCGGGCCCCCCGTGGGATTGCGGCGGTCGACCTGGCCGTCGTCGCAGACGTAGCCGGTCTTGAACTGGTCCACGCCCAGCCGTGCGTACAGATCCAGCGCGGCGCCCAGCTGCTCCTCGTAGTGCTCGATGGCGCAGCCGGTTTCATGGTGGCCGATCAGGTGCACACCCCTTTTCAGGCCATACGCCGACAGCGCTTCAATGTCGAAATCGGGCGTGGCGCGGGTGAAATCGAAGTCGTAGCCATTGCCCACCCACATGCCGTCCCAGCCCGGGTTCCAGCCTTCCACCAGCACGCCACGAAAGCCGTGCGCGGCGGCGAAGTCGATCACCTTCTTCGTCTTGGCGGTGGTGGCCGCGTGCTTCGGTCCGGTCGCCCAGCTCTCATTGTCCAGGTGCATCGACCACCACACGCCGAGGTACTTGGCTGGCTTCACCCAGCTCACATCGCCCAGCGCATTGGGTTCGTTGAGGTTGAGGATCAGGTCCGATTCGACCAGCCCGCCGGCACGGTCGGCGATCTGCAGCGTGCGCCACGGCGTGGCGAAGGGCAGGGTACGGCGCACCTTCCAGCCTTCGGCCGCAGGCGAAAGCTGCGCGCGCAGGCGCTGGCCCTCGGTGCGGCGCAGCCACATGCCGGCGTAGTCCACCAGCGCGGCCTCGTGGATCGCCACATGCAGGCCATCGCGGCTGCGCAGGGTCATCGGCGTATGCACCAGCGGCACCTCGCGCAGTGGCGTGCGCTGGTACAGGTATTCGTAGTGGATCGGTTCGCCGGCGGGAATCCACCAGGCGGTGGAATCCTGCGCGATGGCGAACTCGGTCAGTTCGTCATCGATGATCGCTTCGCGCAGATTCGGCTGTTCGGGGAACACATAGCGGAAGCCGAGGCCATCGTCGTAGACGCGGAACACCACATCCAGCCGTCGCTTGCTGCCGGTGGTTTCGGCCAGCTGCAGGGTCAGCTCGTTGAAGTGGTTGCGGGTGAGCCGGCGCTCGCCCCACGGCTGCTCCCAGCGGTCATCGACGCTGCGTCGTTGCTGGCCCAGCAGGGCGAAATCGCGGTCCAGGCGGCCGTCGCGCAGGGCGAAGCCGAGCTTCGAATCCTCCACCACGGGCTCGCCGAAACGCTGGACGCGGTAGCGGACGGTGCCGCCGTCCAGCACGAGGCTGACCTTGAGCACCTTGCCCGGTGATTCGACGCTGGCGACCTGTGGCGCGGCCTGTGCCAGCGTGGCCACTCCCAACAGGGCCAGGCCGAACATGTGCGCGAACAGCGCGCGTACAACCGTGTGTGGCATCGGCATTTCCCCTCCCAAGGCGCCGTTGGCAGACCCGGACCATAAGCCAGTGCAGCAGGCGCGCTACCGCGTGGCGCCATGAATACGTATGCAGCTGGACGCAGCCGACAGCCCCGCGTCTACCATGGGGCCAAGGCACCTTGAGGGAGGGGCCGCGCCCGCCCGCCGGCAACGACGGTGCGGACCTACAACGCGTGCAGAGAGGGAGGGAGGCCGACGGGCGCAAGCCGGTCCGCCGCTTCGATGCTGAAGATCATTTGCCTGACCGCTGCCCTGGGGGCAGCGCTTGGATCGACCGCGCAGGCGGCCGACCTGCAATTCGACGGCCGCCATGCGCGCGCCGAAGCCGCTGCCAACGGCAGCTTTGTGCTGCATGCGCCGAAAGGTGAGGTGCGTATCGCGCCGATGCCGATGCGCAGCCAGACCGGTAGCGTGATGTTCGATGCCCTGTTCGCGCTGGCCCAGCAGGAGATGGACCAGGACCGCGTGGACGCGATTCGCGATCCCGCCTTCGACGAAGGCCGGCCGGTGCCGTGCGAGTGCTTCCAGACCGGCGCGCGCTGGCCCTATGTGTGGACCCGCGATGTCAGCTTCGCCGCCGATCTGGCGCTGGCGCGGCTGGACCCGCAACGCACGCGGCAGTCGCTGCAGTTCAAGCTGTCGGCGGCGCGCGACGGGCACACACCCGGCCTGTTCGTGGCGCAGGACACCGGTTCCGGTGGCAGCTGGCCGATCAGCAGCGACCGCGTGGTGTGGTTCCTGGCGGCACGTCACCTGCTGGAGGATCGCGCGTTTGCCGAGCAGGTCTGGCAGGCGCTGCAGGGCACGCTGGCGCAGGACCGCGCGATGGTGTTCGACGCGCAGGTGGGCCTGTACCGTGGCGAGACCTCGTTCCTGGACTGGCGCGAGCAGACCTATCCGGACTGGACCCGCGAGGACGTGCGCTTCATCGGTGATTCCTATGCGCTGTCCACCAACGTGCTGCACTATCAGGCACTGCGCCTGGCCGAACGCCTGGCCGGCCAGCATGGTGATGCCCGCGCGGCCGACTACAAGGCGTGGGCCGATGCGCTGGCGCAGCAGATCGATGCGCGCTTCTGGCGCGAGGATATCGGCCAGTACATGAGCTACATCGGCGAAGCCGCACACCCGGTACCGTATGCCAAGGTCGATCTGCTCGGCCTGTCGCTGGGCATTCTGGCCGAAGTGCTGCCGCCCGAGCGTGCGCGCCGTGCGCTGGCCGCCTACCCGATGGGACCGGCCGGCAGCCCGGTGGTCTGGCCGCAGGAGGCGCAGCAGCCGATCTACCACAACCGCGCGATCTGGCCGTTCGTCAGTGCCTACTCGCTGCGTGCGGCGCGGCAGCTGGATGATGCGCCGCGCATCGCCGCCGAAATCCGCTCGCTGATGCAGGGCGCCGCGCTGGCCGGTTCCAACATGGAGAACTACGAACTGGTCAGCCAGGCGGTGCATGTCGAGGAAGGTGCGCTGAGCGGCCCGGTGGTCAACTCCGAACGCCAGCTGTGGTCGGTGGCCGGGTATCTGTCGATGGTGATCGAAGGCGTGTTCGGCGTGCAGGACGATGGCCGCGTGCAGCCCAAGCTGCCGGCGGTACTGGTGCCCGAACTGTTCGGCACGCAGCCCCGCATCACGTTGGAAGCCAACGGCAAGCGCTATGTGCTGGAGCGCCCGCAGAACCTGGGCGGTGGCCTGCTGGTGGCCGGCAGAACCACCACGCGTGGCACGACCACTACGGTGCAGCTGGTCGCCGCCCCGGCAGCAACCGGTTTCGCTGCCACGACTGCGGATGCCAACGCGCGTGCGCCGGCAACACCGGCGGCGCCGCAGGCCCTGCGCAATGGCGCGGGCTGGAACGTTCCTGTGGCAGCCGGGCAGGTGCTGTGGATGGACGGCACGGTTGTCGCCGCCAGCAACGGCCAGGCGCACTTCAGTGACGATGGCCTGCAGCATTGCCTCAGCCTGACCCGGCGCGACGACGCATTGGAATCGCTGCATAGCCCGATGGTCTGCGTCGGTCCGCAGCAGGTGCTGAAGGGCGAGGATCGCTGGCAGTTCGCTTCGGCCAAGGCCGGGCAGGTGCGTCTTCGCCTGCAGTACCGCAATCCGAACGGGCCGATCAACACTGGCGTCACGGCTGCGGTCAAGCAGCTGGTGCTGCAGTGCCCGAGGCAGCCGTTGCAGCGGCATACGGTTGCGCTGCCGCACAGCGTGGCCGTGCAGGACTCGACCTCGGCGACATTCACGGTGCCCAAGGGCCGGTGCACGGTCGCGCTTGAACAAGGCTTCAACATGAGCGCGCTGCAGCATTTCGCGCACTACACCGGGGGCAAGGGCGGGCGCGATGGCGTGCTCAACCAGGCCCAGGTGCAGGCGCTGACGGTAGCACCCGTGGCGATGGACGAGGGCGCACGATGAATCGCCCCGCCAAACCGCAGCTGTCGTTCTGGCAGATCTGGAACATGTGTTTCGGCTTCCTTGGCATCCAGTTCGGATTCGCCCTGCAGAACGCCAATGCCAGCCGCATCTTCGAGACGCTGGGCGCGGACATCGATGCGGTACCGGGGCTGTGGATCGCCGCGCCGCTGACCGGCCTGCTGGTGCAGCCGGTGATCGGTTACCTGTCAGACCGCACCTGGACCCGCTGGGGTCGCCGTCGTCCGTACTTCATGATCGGTGCGGTGCTGACCACGCTGGCGCTGCTGGTGATGCCGAATTCGCCGGCGCTGTGGATCGCGGCCGGCACGCTGTGGGTACTGGATGCCTCGATCAACGTATCGATGGAGCCTTTCCGCGCCTTCGTCGGCGACCAGCTGGCACCGCGCCAGCGTCCGACTGGCTACGCCATGCAGAGCTTCTTCATCGGCGTGGGCGCCATCGTCGCCAGCTTCCTGCCGTTCATCCTGGCCCACTTCGGCGTCGCCAACACGGCCGCCGCAGGTGAGGTGCCGGACACCGTGCGCTATGCGTTCTACTTCGGCGCGGTGGTGCTGCTGGCGGCGATCACCTGGACGGTGGTCAGCACCCGCGAGTACTCACCGGCAGAGCTGGCAGGCTTCGATGACGCCGAGCCACCTGCGCATCACGCAGCGGCGGCGATCAACGGCCCGGCACCGTGGGCACAGGTGGTCGTATGGCTGGGGTTGGGCGTGCTGCTGGCGCTGCTGATCGCCTGGCGACAGGGCGACCGGATGCTGTACGTGCTGGCCGGCCTGTGCGCCGGCTACGGTCTGTTGCTGGCGCTCGCGCGCACGTTGCCGGCCACGCATATGCTGGCCGCCATCGTCGGCGACCTGCGCGCGATGCCGCTCACCATGCGTCGCCTGGCCTGGGTACAGTTCTTCTCGTGGTTCGCGCTGTTTGCGATGTGGATCTACACCACCGCCGCGGTGGCTGGCGCCCACTTCGGTTCGACCGAACCGGAGTCGGCGGCCTACAACGAGGGCGCCAACTGGGTGGGCGTGCTGTTTGGCGCCTACAACGGTTTCGCCGCGTTGGCGGCGGTGCTGATTCCACTCATGGTGCGTGCGATCGGCCTGCGCTGGAGCCACTTGGTCAATCTGTGGCTGGGCGGTGCCGGGCTGGTCTCGCTGATGTTCATCCGCGACCCGCACTGGCTGCTGCTGTCGATGGTCGGCGTCGGCTTCGCCTGGGCATCCATCCTCTCGCTGCCCTATGCACTGCTGTCCGACAGCGTGCCGGCGTCGAAGATGGGCGTGTACATGGGCATCTTCAATTTCTTCATCGTGATCCCGCAGCTGGTGGCGGCCAGTGCGCTCGGCTTCGCCCTGCGCACATTGCTGGGCGGCCAGCCAATGCATGTACTGGTGCTGGGCGGCTGCAGCCTGTTCGTTGCCGGCCTGTGCGTGCTGTGGGTTCCGTCCCGTCCGGAGGTGGTGTGATGCGTGGTGCGCTGTGTGTTGCTGTTTCCCTGATGCTGGCCGGCCATGCGGCGGCCGCGCCGCGCCCGGACTATGTGGGCACCACCGAACCGTTCGCCAGCGATGCGGTCTACTTCGTGGTCACCGACCGCTTCGTCAATGGTGATCCGTCCAACGACCATCGTGACCAGGGGGGCGCGCACCGCACCTTCGATATTCCGGTGCCATGCCCGGACAAGGTGGACGGCAACATCGGCTACCTCGGCGGCGACTTCCGCGGCGTGCTCGACAATGCGCAGTACATCCGCAACCTCGGCTTCGGCGCGGTGTGGATCACGCCCATCGTCGACAACCCGGACGAGGCCTTTACCGGTAGCAAGCCGATCAGCTGCACCAGCACGCTGACCGATCGTGGCAAGACCGGCTACCACGGGTACTGGGGCATCAACTTCTACAAGCTCGATGAGCACCTGCCCAGCAAAGACCTGGATTTCGCCGGGCTGACCAAGGGCCTGCACGGTGCTGGCTTGAAGGTGGTGCTGGACATCGTCGGCAACCACGGTTCGCCGGCCTGGACCATGCCGACACGGCAGCCGCAGTTCGGGCAGATCTTTGACAAGGATGGAACGCTGATCGCCGACCACCAGAACCTGCCGCCGCAGAAACTGGATCCGAAGCACAACCCGCTGCACGCGTTCTACAACAACATCGGTCCGGTCGACAGCAAGGACGGCTCGATCTTCAACGGCAACCTGGCCGAGCTGTCCGACTTCAACCAGGATAATCCGGCGGTGATGGACTACCTGGTCGGTGCCTACCTGCAATGGACCGCGCAGGGCGTGGACGCATTGCGCATCGACACCATCGGCTGGCTGCCGCATCCGTGGTGGCATGCCTTCGTCAAGCGCATCCGCGCCGAGCATCCGGGCATGTTCATGTTTGGCGAAGCCTTCGACTACAACGCGGCGACCATTGCCGAGCACACCTGGCCGGCCAACGCCAATGTCAGCGTGCTCGACTTCCCGCTGCGCGGCGCACTGGAGCAGACCTTCGGCACCGCCGGCAAGGGCTTCGAGACACTGGCCGAGCCGCTGCACCTGAGCGGGGGGCCGTACGCCAATCCGTACGAGCTGATGAGCTTCTACGACAACCACGACATGCCGCGCCTGCAGGCCAGTGACAACGGCTTCATCGATGCACACAACTGGCTGTTCACCGCGCGCGGCATTCCGGTGGTCTATTACGGCTCGGAGACCGGTTTCATGCGTGGCCGTGCCGAGCATGCCGGCAACCGTGCCTATTTCGGCCAGCCGCGTGTGGATGCTGCGCCGAAGAGTCCGATCTTCGCGCCGCTGCAGCGTATCGCGCGACTGCGCGAAGCCACCCCGGCGCTGCAGCGCGGCCTGCAGGTGAACGAGCGCCTGCAGGGCGATGAGGCGGTGTTCTTCCGCGTGCTGCAGCATGGCGAGGTGGCGCAGACCGCGCTGGTGCTGCTGAACAAGGGCGACCAGGCCAGGACTCTCACCGTGGCGCGTTACGTCCAGTCCGGCCGCTGGCGTGATGCGCTGGACGGTGGTTCGTTGCAGGTGGATGCCTCCCTGAAGGCCGAAGTACCCGCGCACGGCGTGAAGGTCTACGTGCTGGATTCCGCCGTGCAGCAGCCGGCGCTGCAGGCCGAGCTGGACAAGGCGATGGCCGACCAGAAGGCGCGGGACCAGCGTCTGGGGCGGTGAGGGCGCCGCCGGGCATGACCCGGCGCTTCCGCTCTGGTGGGTGCCAACCTTGGTTGGCACGCTTTCGAGCAGTCGAGCAAGCTCGACTCTACAATAGGCACCCCTCACGCCCCGCCGTATCGCCATGACCGACCTCGCCCCGCAGACCCCGATCGAAACCCTGCTGAAGGCGGCGATGGACGGGGCGGTGCCGATCCGCGCCTTCATGGAGGCCTTCGTCGCCTCCGAGGTGGTGCTGCTGACCGGCAGCCTGGTCACCCCTGACGGTAGCGGCTTCGACCCGCTGCTGTTCGACAAGCAGGGCACCCTGCATGTGGCGGTGTTCACCGATCCGTCGCGGGTGGGCATCTACAGCCAGCAGGCCGAACACCAGATCCGCTGGCTGATGCTGGACGTGCTGCGCCGCGTGCCGGGTGGCTATGGCGTGGTGATCAACCCGGGGACCTCGCTGGGCTTTGAGATCTCGCCCAGCGGCGTGGGCGAGATCCTGAAGGACTTCGCCCAAGGCTGAGTTGCCGCCTGCGGCTCCTGTAGAGTCGAGCATGGCTCGACTCCACAGAGGGCTTCCCTTCGAGCGCCGTCCGTGATCCTCTTGGGCAATATCGGGATCAAGGCATTGCCATGGAATTCAGGGAACTACCCGCCGACGCACCGGCACGGCAGCAATTGGCCCAGTGGTACCACGCGGAATGGGGCCAGGACGCCGGCCTGACACTGGAACAGGAACTGCAGCGGCTCAATCCGCCGCAGGATGCCGAAGGTTTCCCGCACCTGATCGCCGCCTTCGATGGAGACCAGTTGGTCGGTGCCGTGCAGCTCAAGCGCAGGGAGATGCAGGCATTCCCGCAGTATGAGCACTGGCTGGGTAGCGTGTTCGTGGCCGACAGCCATCGCGGGCGTGGGCTGGCCAGTGGACTGGTGGAGCAGGCAGCGGCGCAGGCGGTGCGGATGGGGGGTTCCGAGTTGTATCTACAGACCGAAGCGCTGGATGGCGGCCTGTACGCTCGGCTGGGCTGGAAGCCGCTGCAGGAAGCCGACAACCGCAGCTATCGCGTGTTGGTGATGGTGCGCAGGTTGGCCGCATGAACGCATCCACATCGCGTCATTCCCGCTCCGCCCTGATCTTCCTGATCGCGGCGATCGTTGCCGCGCTGGTGTCCATGCCCCTGCTGCGCGCGGTGGGCATGGTGCTGTGGCCGGTGTTCGTCATTGCCTGGCTGATCAACCTGGGCGCGGCCTGGCATCTGGCTCAGTGGGCGCGCCAGCAGGGCCGTTCGGCGTGGGCATTCGGGTTGCCGGCGGCGCTCGGCACCGTCGCCTCGATCGTGGCCTATGTGCTGCTGGCGTTGCTGGGGCCGAAGGCCCCGGTGCGCTGAACCTTCGCGGCTGTCGTGGACAATGTGCGGAGCATGGCTCGGCACTACAGTAGGGCGAGCCAAGCCAAGCCAAGCCCGCACGTGTTGCGTGGAGCGCCGGCGCATAGGCCGGCGCCCCGTTGCCTCACATCGTTACCTTGCGCCGGTTGTCATCGCTCACCCGGTCGATCAGCTTGTTGTAGGGATCGAAGCCTGCTTCGTCCGGCTTTTCATCCACCGTCACTGTGATCTTCGGCTCGGCGCTGGTGATGTGGTGGCGCTGCAGGTACAGCACCTTCTGGTCGCGCTCCTTGCCCGACGGACCATTGGCGAACACGCCGACCTCGACCCAGTCATCCAGCTTTCCGTCGCTTTCCTTGCCCTTGCCGTCGGCGTACTGCTTGGCGGCGTACAGGTCCAGGGTCACGTCGTAGCGGCCGTCATCGCGCTTGCGGGCGCTGGCGGCCATCACGCGGTTGTCGTAGAAGCTGATCTTCTCGAACAGGTCGGTGACCAGCTGCTGGCGGTCGGCCGGGGTCTCGGCCCTGATGTAGTCCAGCAGCTCGCGTGAGGTGGTGTACGGCGGTTGCTGGTACCCCTTGTCCTGCAGGAAGCGCTTCAAGGCCCGGTTCAGCGCCTGCTCGCCGATCTCCTCGCGCAGCCGGTAGAACACCAGCGAACCCTTCTGGTAGTGGATGTACTGCTGGTTCTCCACACGCTCCAGCGGCTGTTCCTCGATGGCCTCGCCGCCGCGGCCGGAAAGGTAGCCGTCCAGTTCGCGCTTGAGGAACTGGCGCATGTGCTGGCGGCCGTACTCCTGCTCCATCACCATCAGTGCCGAATACTGCGACAGCGATTCGGACAGCACCGTCGCGCCCTGCACGTTGGCACCGATCACCTGGTGCGCCCACCACTGGTGCGCGATCTCGTGCGCGGTTACGTAGAACACGTAGTCCACCTTGTCCGGGTCACGCAGGTCGGCGATGAAACCGATGGCCTCGGAGTAGGGGATGGTGTTGGCGAACGACTGCGCGAAGCGGGCATAACCCGGGAACTCGATGATGCGCACCTGGCGATGCTGGTACGGGGTGAAGTTCGCCTCGTAGTAGGCCAGCGATTTCTGCACCGCTTCGATCATCCGGTCCACGTTGTAGCCGTGCGCCGGGTCGAAGTAGACCTCCACCGGGATGTCCTTGTACTTCGCCTTGCGCACCTCCCAGCGTGCCGACAGATAGGCGTAGAAGTTCAGCATCGGCCGGTCCATGGCATAGCTGAAGCAGCGCCGGCCATTGACCGTGGTCTCGTGCTGCAGGTAACCCGGCGCCAGTGCCACCTGGTCCGGCGCAGTGCAGACCGTGGTGCGGAAGTCGAGCCAGTCGGCATCGTTGGAGATGTAGGTGTTGGCACGTGCGGTTTCGTCTTCCAGCTTGGGCATGCGCCGCGGCTCACCCAGGTCGCGCTTGCGGCGCTCGTTGCGGTCGCTGATCTCGGCGCCTTCGTTGTAGCCAAAGGAAGGCAATACGCGGCTGTTGAAGAACGTGCCGTTGTCCACGATGTTGCTCGGTGCCTGGCCGGCGGTGATGCCGTTGGGCTTCTGCACCACCCGGAAATGCACGCTGCGGGTTTCACCCGGTTGCAGCGGTTTCTGCAGGCGGTAAATGCGGTAGCCGAGATCGGCGTCGTGCATCGCCAGCGTCTGCCCACCCAGGTCGACCGCGACCAGTTGCTTGTCATCACCCATCGAGACGTGCACGTCCTCGATCGGCGTGGCGTGGGTGTTGCGCACCGTCCAGTTCGCATCGATCACCATCGACTGCGATTCCGGGAACAGGTCCACACGATTGTCCACCGCCACGATGCGAGGCTGCGGCAGCGTGCGGTACTTCGACAGCTCGCGTTCGTAGCGGGCCTGCAGATCCAGCTGCTGGTCGGGCGAGACGAACTCGTTGCGGATGTTGGTGCTCCAGTACAGCCAGCCACCCAGGCCGACGAAGGCCAATGCGGCGACTCCGGCGAAGACCCCGGTCGGGCCGCGCAGGCGGCGGCCGGCCAAGGCCAGGCGCTGGCGCAGGCCCTGGCTGACACCTCGTACCCAGAAGGCTGACGCCAGGCACATCAAGGTCAGCAGGAACAGGGCCCAGTAGCCCTGGAACGCCAGTTGCCCGGTCAGGAAGTGGCCGTAGCCGTTCATGTCCGAATAGGGCGCGTTGGGCCAGCTGCCGAAGTTGTACAGGTTCTGCGTGTAGTCCAGCAGGCCGAGCACGCCCTGGCCGATCATCACCACGATCAGCAGCGCGTAGCCGACGAACTTGTTGTTGGTGAGCACCTGCAGCACCAGCGCCAGGCCCCCCATCAGGATGTAGACCACCGAATCCAGCGCCAGGCTGCGCAGGTACAGCAGCGGCTCCAGATGCGTGTAGCCCTTGGCCAGCTGAACGCCCATCGCCGCCAGCGCGCCGGCGGCCTGGAAGCAGATGATCACGGCCAGCAGTGCGGTGAACTTGGCCAGCAGCGGCACCCAGTTCGGCACCGGCATGGCATCGGTCACTTCATTGATGCGCGCACTGCGTTCCTTCCAGACCAGCTCACCGGCGAAGAACAGCACGATGATCACCAGCAGCCAGCTGAAGGCACCCTGCAGGCCCATGATCATCTGCGAGGTGACCGGCCAGATCGAGGTGCCGTACAGGGTCTGCCGGAACAGCGCGCTGGGCAGGAAGTTGGCCAGGCCCAGTACCAGCAGCACGATGAACGGCACGCTGCGCAGCACGCCGCGTGTATCGAAGCGGACCTGGCGCAGGAACTGCTGCCACGCCGTGGTGGCGGTGAACGCCGGTACCACGCGCGGCAGCGTCGCGCGGCTGGGACGGACCACGCTGGCATCGGCAACCGGTTGCGCCTGCCTGCGGCCCCAGCGCCGACGGCCACTGCCGCTGCGTTCGGTGCGGAACAGCGCGAAGGTGGCGGCGAACAGCGCGGCAGCCACACCCAACCACAGAGCACGGTTGGCCAGCAGGTAACCAGCCAGCTCGGGAATCCCGTTGTTGCGTTCGGCGGTGGACCAGTAGCGGATCGTGCGGCCCAGTGCGCGCATGCCCAGCGGTTCGCTCAGCACCGCGATCCACGTATTGTCGATGTCGCGCAGCAGGGCCGCGCTGGCGCCGTACAGCACCAGGTAGGCCACCAGGCCGATGTAGACCCACAGGATCGAGCGGGTCAGCGCCGCCAGTAGTGACAGCAGCGCGGTGGTGAACAACAGGTTCGGAATGACGATGACCGCGAACGTCCACGCATAGCCCTGCCAGCTGATCGGGCCCATGCGCTCGGGATCGACCCACGGCATGAACGGCGCCAGCCACAGGCCGAATGCGATCAGCACGTAGACCAGCAAGCCTGCCGCCAGGGCGGCGGCGATGCGTCCGGCCAGGTAGTCGCGGCGTTTCACCGGGCTGGCGAAGATCAGTTCGGCGGTGCCGAGTTCGAAGTCACGCAACAGCGCGTTGCTGACGAACAGCGCGGTGACCAGCATGCCGAGCAGGGTGAAGATGCCCAGCATCTGCGCGATCACGGTGGGCGCGTTGCTGTGCACGTTGCCGGCGCCGCCACCGATCTGCACCGCGTCGCTGGAGGCGGCGGCGAAGGCGAGCAGGGCGAACAGCCCGGCCAGCAGCCACAGCAGCGGGGAGCGCAGCTGCTCGCGCAGCTCGAAGCGGAAGAAGTTGAGGATCATGGCGTGCTCCGCTCAGGCTGCCGCGCGGGCACGGGCCTGCAGGCGCAGGCGCTGGAAGTACACGTCCTCGAGGTCGGGAGCCACGGCCGCAAAGCCGTCACCGGGGTCGTTGGCGCTGTGCACGTGGATCACCGGGCGGCCACCGACCAGGCGGGTCGACAGCACCACGTAGCGCGCTTCGTGGTCGGCCAGTTCCGAAGGATCGACCTGCTTGCGCCAGACCTGGTGCTGCAGGGCGTCGATGGCTTCGGCAGGACGGCCGGTCAGCAGCACCTGGCCCTTGTTCATGATCGCCATCGTCGGGCACAGATCGGTCACGTCCTCGACGATGTGGGTGGACAGGATCACCGCCACGTTCTCGCCGATGGCCGCCAGCAGGTTGAGGAAGCGGTTGCGCTCTTCCGGGTCGAGGCCGGCGGTGGGTTCATCGACGATCACCAGCCGCGGGTCACCCAGCAGCGCCTGGGCAATGCCGAAGCGCTGGCGCATGCCGCCGGAGTAGGTGCCCAGCTTGCGTTTGCGGGCATCCCACAGGTTCACCTGCTGCAGCAGCCCATCGACCACCTCGCGGCGCTGCGCGCGCTGGGTCAGGCCCTTGAGCACTGCGAAATGTTCCAGCAGGTCCAGCGCGCTGACTTTCGGGTACACGCCGAAATCCTGCGGCAGGTAGCCCAGCCGGCGGCGCACCGCGTCCTTGTCGCGCAGTACGTCGATCGGCGCCTCGCCTGGAATGGTGAGCGTCGCCGTGCCGCTGTCGGCCTCCTGCAGGGTGGACAGCGTGCGCATCAGCGACGACTTGCCGGCGCCGTTGGGGCCGAGCAGGCCGAACATGCCGCGCGGGATGTCCAGGTTGACGTTGTTGAGGGCATGCACGCCGTTGGCGTACGTCTTGGACAGCGAATCGATCTTCAGCATGCGACGTACACCTTTCCATGGGCGATGTCTGCGCGTTATCCGCGCATCAGCCTCCGTGCGCATCCGCCGTTGGTCATGGGGGGAGAATTCCGCCGTCGCACGTTGGGGCGTGGCGGGAGGCCTGGCGGCGCTTACCGGCGCAGCGACGATTCCCGCACCACCAGCTTCACCGGGATGCTCTGGCTCTCCACCGGCTGCCGGCCGATCAGCGCCAGCAGGCGTTCCACCAGCAGCTGGCCGGCCTGCTTGGTGTCCTGCTGCACCGTGGTCAGCGCCGGGGATACCGAGGCTGCCAGCGGGATGTCGTCGAAGCCGGTCACCGCCACGTCCTGGGGCACCCGCAGGCCGGCCTCGCGCAGGGCCCGCATCGCGCCGATGGCGATCAGGTCGCTGGCGGCGCAGATCGCATCGATCGGTTCACCGCGCGCCAGCAGCGCCTGGCAGGCCTCCTGGCCGGAAGCCTCGGTGGTGATCGCATCGTGCTGCAGCGCCGGTTCGGCGGCCAGGCCGTGGTCCTGCAGGGCCGCGACATGGCCGCGGTAGCGCTCCTGGAATTCGGGGTAATGGCTGGAGGCATGGCCGAGGAAGGCGATGCGGCGGCAGCCCTGCTGCAGCAGGTGGGTGGTGATGTCGTGCCCACCCTGGAAGTTGTCGCTGCCGATCGAGACACCGGGTTGGCCGGGCAGGGCGGCGCCCCAGCGCACGAAGTGCGTGCCCTGTTCGACCAGCCGCTGCAGGCGGTCGCGCGATTCGTGGTAGTCGCCGTAGCCCAGCAGGATGATGCCGTCGGCCTTGTTGCTGTCCTCGTAATCGGCCTGCCAGTCGGTGGACAGCTGCTGGAACGAGACCAGCAGGTCCTGCCCATGCAAGGCGCAGGCACGGGTGATCGAGCCCAGCATCGAGTGGAAGAACGGGTTGATCAGCGAGTCGTCGTTGGTCGGGTCCTCGAAGAACAGCAGGGCCAGCGTGCCGGCGTTGCGCAGGCGCAGGCTGGAGGCGTTCTTGTCGACCTTGTAGTTCAGCTCGCGGGCGATGCGCAGGATGCGCTCGCGGGTCTCGGCATTGACCATCGGGCTGCCACGGAGCGCCCGCGACACGGTCGGCTGGGAGACCCCGGCCAGGTGGGCGATGTCCAGGGAGGTGGCTTTGCCTTTGATCGTCATGGGCACGCGGAGGGGGCAGGGGAAAGGTGCCCGGGCATGATGCCATGGGGTGGCTGCAGGCAGTCCCGGCCGACGCCGCTTGTGGTCAAGGTCGCGGGTGTGCGACGGTCAGTGCCACAGCCTGATGGAGCCAAGCGGTGTCCTTTCGCCTGTACCCGGATGTTCCGGATGATTTCGAGGCGCGGATCCGTATCCTCGCGCCGGAGGAGGGCGGGCGACGCAGCCCGGCCCGGAACGGTATCCGCTGGGACTTCGCCTACGCCGATGACGCCGGGGCGCCAGAGCTGTTCATGATCTGGCCCGACTTCCGGCACGCCGAGGGCGACAGCTGGGCGAGCGAGCTGCCGCTGCCGGTGGGAGAGTCCCTGTTGGCCGGCCTGACCGTGGTCAATGAGGTGCTGAGGGCTGGGCTGCACCGGGAGCGTATCCGGCCGGGCGTGCGCTTCCACTGCCATGAAGGGCCCAAGGTGGTGGCGGTGGGGGAGGTTACGCGGGTCACCGGCCTTCTGCTGGATCGCCCCCCGCTTCGTTGAGGCCGGTTCCGACCCGGATCGGCCGGATTCCCGACGGGCCGGGGGCGAAGGGAATGGTAAGATGCCTCGTTCCGATATCCCCCATTCGCAACCGTGGGAGGTCCAGCGTATCGGCACCCCGCCGGGTGTGCTATCACTGGTCCAGCCCCGGACAACGGAAGAATCCATCTATGGCGCGCGGCATCAACAAAGTCATCCTGGTCGGCAATCTCGGCAACGACCCGGACGTGAAGTACACCCAGAGCGGCATGGCGATCACCCGCATCAGCCTGGCCACCACCAGCGTCCGCAAGGACAAGGATGGCAACCAGCAGGAACGTACCGAATGGCACCGTGTGGTGTTCTTCGGCAAGCTCGGAGAGATCGCCGGCGAGTACCTGCGCAAGGGCAGCTCGGTCTACGTCGAAGGCAGCCTGCGCTACGACAAGTACACCGGCCAGGACGGCGTGGAGAAGTACTCCACTGACATCGTCGCCGATGAAATGCAGATGCTGGGCGGCCGCGGTGAAGGCGGCGGTGGCGGCGGTGGTGGCAACTACGGCGGCGAGCGCCCGCAGCGCCAGCAGGCTCCGCGCCAGGAGTACGGCGGCGGTGGCGGCGGCCAGCGTGGTGGCCAGGGCGGTGGCTATGGCAACCAGGGCGGCAACCAGGGCGGCGGTTACGGCAACCAGGGTGGCAACCAGCGTCCGCAGCCGCAGCAGGCGCCGCCGATGGATGACTTCGCTGACGACGATATTCCGTTCTGATCGAACGCTCGTTCGCAGCAGAAAAGAAAGCCCCGCTCATGCGGGGCTTTTCTTTGTCTGCGATTCCTGCGGAGTTGTGCTTCGCAGCATCAGTTTTCGTGCACCGCGACTTGCAAACAGACAATTTCCTCCCCTATGGTGCAATCGATTGCATTGCTGTGAATCGTTGCGTTTGATACCGGTTGGGAGGCCGGAAGGTGGATGTCCATCCATTCGATCAGACCGGCTCCTTCGAGGGGGCTCACGCGGCGCGATGCGTTGCGCATGGCGGTTGCTGGAGGCGTAGCTCTGGGTACTGCGGGAGCGTTGCCTGCATTCGCCGCCACGGCGCCGCTCAAGGGCAACCTGAAGCACTCCGTGGCCCGCTGGACCTTCCCGCAGCTGTCCGTCGCCCAGCTTTGCGCGACGGTAAAGGACATTGGTTTTGCCGCGATCGACCTGGTCGGCCCGGAAGACTGGCCCACGCTGAAGGCCCATGGCGTCTACAGCTCGATGTGCAACGGCGCGGAGCTGGGCCTGACCAAGGGCTTTGCCGGCCGCGAATTCCATGACCAGCTGGTGGAACGCTACACGCGGCACATCGATCTGGTGGCCGATGCCGGCTATCGCAACCTCATCTGCTTCTCAGGCAATCGCAACGGCATGGATCCCCGCGACGGCATGGCCAATGCCGAGGCTGGCCTCAAGCGCATCCTCGGGCATGCCGAGAAGCGCGGCGTGGTGCTGGTGATGGAGTTGCTGAACTCCAAGGTCGACCATCGCGACTACCTGTGCGACCACTCGGCCTGGGGCGTGGAGTTGTGCCAGCGGCTCGGCTCGGACAACTTCGGCCTGCTCTACGACATCTACCACATGCAGATCATGGAAGGCGACATCATCGCCACCATTGGAAAACACCACGCCTGCTTCAAGCATTACCACACCGCAGGCGTGCCTGGCCGGAACGAGATCGGAGACCAGCAGGAGCTCCACTATCCGGCCATCTGTCGCGCGATCCGCGACACCGGTTTCAAGGGGTATCTGGCGCAGGAGTTCACGCCTTCAGCGGCCGACCCCGTTGCCTCATTGCGCGAGGCGATCCGCCTCTGCGACGTCTGAAACGATATCCACCCAGGTGAGAAACCCATGGCAGATAATCACTACGACGCCATTGTTGTTGGCTCGGGAATCAGTGGCGGTTGGGCAGCGAAGGAGCTGACCGAGAAGGGCTTGAAGGTCCTGATGCTGGAACGCGGACGCAACATCGAGCACGTCAAGGACTACGTCAATGCGATGAAGGAAGCGTGGGACTTCCCGCACCGCAACCGGCCAACGCAGGCGATGAAGGCCGACTTTCCGGTGCTGATGCGCGACTACGGGCTGGCTGAGAACCTGGAAGGGATGTGGGCCAACGAACAGGACTCGCCCTATATCGAGACCAAACGTTTCGACTGGTTCCGTGGTTACCACGTCGGCGGCCGCTCGCTGCTGTGGGGGCGGCAGAGCTATCGCTTCTCCGATCTGGATTTCGAGGCGAACCTGAAGGACGGCCTCGCGACCGACTGGCCGATCCGCTACGCCGACATCGCGCCGTGGTACGACTACGTGGAAAAGTTTGCCGGCATCGCCGGCACGCGCGAAGGACTGGACGTGCTGCCGGACGGCGAGTTCCTGCCGCCGATTCCCTTGAACATCGTCGAGAAGGATGTGGCCGCGCGTATCAAGAAGGCCTTCGGCGGAACGCGCCATATGATCCACTCGCGCACTGCCAACATCACCAAGCCGATGCCCGAGCAGGGGCGCGTCAACTGCCAGTACCGCAACAAGTGCATCCTGGGCTGTCCCTTCGGTGCCTACTTCTCCACCCAGGCGGCGACGCTGCCAGCGGCGATGAAGACCGGCAACCTGACCCTGCGTCCGTTCTCGATCGTCAAGGAAGTGCTCTATGACAAGGATCGCAGGCGTGCGCGCGGCGTGGAGGTGATCGACGCTGAGACCGGGCAGACCTACCAGTACACCGCCAAGGTCATCTTCCTCAACGCGTCGTCGTTCAACTCGACGTGGCTGCTGATGAACTCGGCCACCGACGTCTGGGACGGCGGGTTGGGCTCTTCGTCGGGCGAGTTGGGGCACAACGTGATGGACCATCACTTCGGTGCGGGCGCCTCGGGCCGGGTGGAGGGCTACGAAGACAAGTACTACTTCGGCCGCCGTCCCTGCGGCTTCTACATTCCGCGTTTCCGCAACGTCGCGGCCGACAAGCGCGGCTACCTGCGCGGCTTCGGCTACCAGGGCGGTGCCAGCCGCACCGGCTGGTCGCGCGAGATTGCCGAGCTGAACATCGGTGCCGACCTGAAGGAGGCGTTGACCGTACCGGGCGACTGGCGCATCGGCATGACCGGGTTCGGTGAAATGCTGCCGCACCACGACAATACGATCCGCCTGGACCGCGAGCGCAAGGACAAGTGGGGGCTGCCGGTGCTGGCGATGGACGTTGCCATGCGCGCCAACGAACTGGCGATGCGCAAGGACATGGCCGCCGATGCCGCCGAGATGCTGGAGGCGGCCGGCGTCAAGGACGTGAAGATGCATGACAACGATTACGCCCCGGGCAAGGGCATCCACGAAATGGGGACCGCGCGCATGGGACGTGATCGGAAGAGTTCGGTGCTGAACCAGCACAACCAGGTCTGGGATGCCCCCAACGTCTATGTGACCGACGGTGCCTGCATGACCTCCAGCGCCTGCGTGAATCCCTCGCTGACCTACATGGCGCTGACCGCGCGCGCGGCCGACCACGCGGTACGCGAACTGAAAGCAGGGAACCTCTGATGGATCGCCGCGAACTGTTGAAGATGATCGTCGCCGCCACCGGCGCGGCCATGGTCGGGTTGCCCGCGCTTGTGCAGGGGCAGGCACCGGCGGGCGCCGCGAAGATCCATTTCTCCGATGCCGATGTCGGCACGCTGGACGAGATCGCCGAGACCATCCTGCCGCGGACCCGGACACCCGGCGCGAAGGATGCGGGTGCCGGGCTGTTCATGGCGACGTTCGTCAGCGACTGCTACACCGCCCGGCAGCAGGCGACGTTCCGCGCCGGCCTGGCCGACATCGACAAACGCGCCGGCGGCCGCTTCGTGTCGCTCACGCCGGAAGCCCGCACCGGGTTGCTGCGAACGCTGGACGCCGAAGCCAAGGCGCGCCATGCCGACGTGACCGAGACAGGCACACCGGAAGAGGGCGAGGCGATGCCGCATTACTTCACGATGATCAAGCAGCTGGCCATCTTCGGCTTCTTCACCTCCAAGGTCGGCGCAACAGGGGTGCTGCAGTACGTCGCCGTGCCGGGTCGCTACGACGGCGACCTGGCCTATGTCCCCGGTACGCCGGCGTGGGGGACCAGCTGATGGATACCACCCTGATGATCCGCCCTGCGTTGATCACGGCCGGCCTGCTGGCCGCCACATCTGCATTCGCGCAGGACAGTGTCGACGCTGCACGCGATCCGAAGAAGACCGAGGTGTGGACGCCGGTGCCTGCGGTCGTGGCAACGCCCGCGGGCAAGGCGCCGTCCGACGCCATCGTGCTGTTCGATGGCAAGGATGTCTCCGCGTGGGAATCGGAGCAGGGCGGGCGCGTGCCCTGGACGGTTGCTGATGGCGCCATGACCGTCGTTCCGGGCAGCAAGGGCATCCGCACCCGGCAGCGCTTCTGCGACGTCCAGCTGCATGTCGAATGGCGTACCCCCACCGAGACGAAAGGCTTCGACGGCCAGAACCGGGGCAACAGCGGCATCTTCCTGCAGGAACTGTACGAGCTGCAGGTGCTCGACAGTTACAACAACCCGACCTATGCCAATGGCCAGGCGGGTTCGATCTACAAGCAGGCCATGCCACGGGTGAACGCCTCGCGCGCACCGGGCCAGTGGCAGGTCTACGACGTCATCTGGAAGGCCCCGCGCTTCTCGCAGGGCGGCGGCCTGACATCGCCCGCGCGCATCACCGTGTTGCATAACGGCGTGCTCGTGCAGGATGACACCGTGCTGGCGGGGAAGACGGAGTACATCGGTGCACCGTCGTACGCGCCTCACGCGTGCGCGCCGCTGTATCTGCAGGAGCATGACTCCAAGGTCAGCTACCGCAACATCTGGGTGCGCGAGCTGTAGCGGCACACGGCCGGCGTGGTCGCCGGCCGCTTACTTCGCCAGATAGCTGGCGATGTCATCGATTTCCTGTTGCGACAGCTGCGGGAAGGGCGGCATCAAACCGCCGCCCTTTCTGATCTTGTCCTTGATCTGCGCGGGCTGCAGCCGCTTGCTGATGTCGGTGAGCGCAGGAAACGCGCCCGGCATGCCTGCACGATCCGCACCATGGCAGGCCGTGCAGTTCGCGGTGTAGAGCTTCGCGCCGGCCGCAGGGTCGTCCTTGCACCAGGCTGTGGTGGCCAGCGTCGTGCCGCACAGAACCGCGGCCAGGGTGAAGCTCAGTTTCAAGCGGGTGTCCAAGCGAGGCTCCTTCGCATCAGCGCTGTGCGCGAGCAGGTTGGCTGACGGCCAGATGTTCACGCAGGTAGTCCGCGCCGGTCTGGATGACCTTGGCCGGATCGCGTGGCTGGTCGTGCTCGATGATGTACCAGTGGACGCCGGCGGCTGCTGCAGCAGGCAGGATCGCGTTCCAGTCCAGCACGCCCTGGCCCACGGCGGCGAATCCGTCTTCGTCCTGGGCCTGGCCCTTGGGCGCATTGTCCTTGGCGTGCACCGCGAATACGTGGCCGCGGAATTTCTCAAGCATCACCGCAGGGTCCAGGCCCGCACGCGCGACCCAGGCCAGGTCCAGCTCGGTCTGCAGGTCTGGACCGGCGGCGGCGAACAGCAGCTCCAGTCCGGTCTTGCCATCGAAGTCGGCCAGTTCGAAGTCGTGGTTGTGATAGGCCAGGCGCATGCCCTTGCCGCGCACCTGCTTTGCGATCCGGCCCAGTTCCTGGCCCAACGCAGTCCAGCCCGCGGCATCGGTTGGGCGGTCCTTCTTGTCCAGGTAAGGCACGACCAGCGTGCTGTTGCCGATCGAGCGGTTGAAGGTCACCACCCCATCCAGATTGCTGCGCAGCTCGGCCAGCGGCACATGCGATGAAATCGCCTTGATCGAGTACCGGTCCAGCAGCCGCTTGAGCTCTGCAGCGCTGGCGTTCTGCGTGCCGACCGTCTCCACCGCGTGCACGCCGGCGTCGTGGACGATCTTCAACTGCTGCTCGAGCGACCCGGCGTTGCGCAGGGTGTACATCTGCACCGCGATCGGTTTCTGCGCGCTGGCGGCTTCGTCTGCGAAGGTGGGCAGGGCAGCGAACAGCAGGATGAGGCTTGCACTTCTACGGAAAAGAGCTTTCATCAACAGATCCTCCCGGGATTCAACCGATGGTGGTCCAGGCGCGTGACCTGGCCGATGCAATGACACGATCAACGATCTGCGCCGAGCGCAGGCCGTCTTCGAAGGTGGGCAGCCCCTGCGGCTGATCGCCTTCGATGGCGCGATAGGTGTCGGCGACAAACGCTTCGAAGCACTGGGCGTAGCCCTGTGCATGCCCGGCCGGCAGCACGGAAAGACGGCGTTGTTCGGCGCTGCCGGCGGCTGGCCCGCGCACGAAGATCTCCTCGCGCTGGTCGGGCAGGCCGATCCAGAGTCGTTCGGCATCCTCCTGGTTGAAGGCCACGCTGGCCTTGGCGCCATCGATCTCGAACCAGAGGCGGTTGTGGCGTCCGGCCGAGACCTGGCTGACCGTCAATGACGCCAGCGTGCCGGCGCCGGTCCTGAACATCGCTGCTGCCACGTCCTCGCTCGTAACGGCCTGCATCGCGCCGGCGGCCGTTGGCGTGCTGAAGCTCTGCCCGCTGACGGCGCCACGCTGGGCGATCACCGTGGCGAACGCCGCGCTGACCTCGGCGAAGCGTTCGCCGCTGATCCATTCGACCAGGTCGCACCAGTGCGAACCGATGTCGGCGAACACGCGCGACGTGCCTCCCTGCGCGGGGTCCACGCGCCAGTTGTTGCTGGCCGGGTCCAGCAGCCAGTCCTGCAGGTAGCTGCCGTGGATCAGGTGCAACGGCCCCAGATCGCCCTGGGCGATGCGTGCGCGCGCCTCGCGGACCACAGGGTGGTAGCGGTAGACGAAGGGCACCGTGGCAACCAATCCAGTCGATGCGGCCAGCGTCGCCAGCGCCTGCGCATCGTCCAGCGTCGTCGCCAGCGGCTTCTCGCAGATCACGTGCTTGCCGGCGTCCAGCGCGGCCTGTGCCATGGCGCGGTGCAGATGGTTGGGCGTGCACACGTGCACGACCTGTACCTGCGGATCGGCGATCACCTCCTCGATATCCCGGTAGGCGCGCGGGACATTCCAGGACTGCGCGGCCTCATGCGCGCGCTGCGGTGACGAGGCGGCCACGCCGCGTACCTCGGCACCCGCCAGCAGTGCTGCACGACGATGCACTGCACCGATCATGCCGGCGCCGACGATGGCGATTCCAAGCTTGGGCATCGACTGGGATCCTCAGGGTGTGGAGGGCGCGGCCGTGGCCGCCGGCCGGTCGCGGAACAGCAGCAGGAAGGCAATCAACACCACCAGTGCAACGCCGGCCGGGAACAGCCAGATCTGCTGCCAGTCGGGGCCGGCCTCGGTGGTGAAGTGCTCCACCACCGCGCCGGACAGGAAGGTGCCGATCAGCATGCCCACGCCGTAGGTAGCCAGGGTGATGAACCCCTGCGCGCTGCTGCGCGCGGCGGGGCCGGCATGCGCATCGGTGTAGATCTGGCCGGTGACGAAGAAGAAGTCGTAGCAGATGCCATGCAGCACGATGCCGATCACCAGCAGGGAGAAACCGCTGCCTGCATCGCCGAAGGCGAACATGGCGTAGCGCACCACCCAGGCGGCCATGCCGACCGCCAGCATGGTCTTCACTCCCAGCCGCACGAACAGGAACGGCATGGCCAGCATCAGCAGCACTTCAGAGACCTGGCCCAGGGACTGCAGGCCTGCTGCACCGCGCACGCCCAGGTCGTTGAGATAGGGGTTGGTGAAGTTGTAGTAGAACGACAGCGGGATGCAGATGGCGATGGAAGCCAGGAAGAACACCAGATAGGCACGCGACTTCAGCAGACGCAACGAATCCAGGCCGAGGATCTGCCCGAGCCCGGCGTCGCGCTGCTTGGCCAGCGGCGGTGTGTGCGGCAGGGTGAAGGCATACAGGCCCAGCAGCAGTGATGCCAGCGCGGCCATCCGGAAGGTGAGTTCCAGCCGGTGCGCCTGCTCCCAGCCCAGCCAGCCGATCAGCACGCCGGCGATGATCCAGCCGATGCTGCCCGCCACCCGCACCAGTGGGAACTGTTTCTCGGGCGATTGCATGTGCCGCATGGCTACGCTGTTGGCCAGTGCCAGCGTCGGCATGAACAGCAGCATGTAGCCCATGACGCAGGCGGAGAACATGCTGAAGCTGGTTGCCGTGGACGCCATCCACATCAACACGGCACCGGCCAGATGCAGTACCGCAAGAATGCGCTGCGCCGCGAAGTAGCGATCGGCGATCAGGCCGACCAGGAACGGCGCCACGATGGCGCCGATGGACTGGCTGAGGAACGCCGTCGCCACCTGGCTCGCGCTGGCCTGCAGCGGGCCCTGCACCAGATAGGTGCCCAGGGTGACGAACCACGCCCCCCAGATGAAGAACTGCAGAAACATCATCGCGCCCAAGCGCGACATGGCGTGCGACATGGCTTGCCCTCCCGGGGCGGTAGTGGCTCAGATTCCCAGCATGCGGTGCAGTGATGCGGCGTCCGTGCCGCTGTCGGCGAAGTCGTCGAAGGCGCGTTCGGTCACGCGGATGATGTGGTCGCGGATGAAGGCGGCACCCTCGCGTGCGCCGTCTTCCGGGTGCTTCAGGCAGCACTCCCATTCCAGTACCGCCCATCCGGGGAAGTCGTACTGGGCGAACTTGGAGAAGATCGCCTTGAAGTCGATCTGGCCGTCACCGGGTGAACGGAACCGCCCCGGGCGATCGATCCAGTTCTGATAGCCGCCGTAAACGCCGCTGCTGGCACTGGCGTGGTACTCCGCATCCTTCACATGGAAGGCGCCGATGCGCGCGTGGTAGCGGTCGATGAAACCCAGGTAGTCCATCTGCTGCAGCAGCAGATGACTTGGGTCGTACAGGATCTTGGCGCGCGGGTGGTGATCGACCACATCGAGGAAGCGCTCGAAGGTCGCGCCGTCGTGCAGGTCCTCCCCCGGGTGGATCTCGAAGCACAGGTCCACGCCGCAGTCGTCGAACGCATCGAGGATGGGGCGCCAGCGGCGGCCGAGTTCGGCGAAGGCCTCCTCCACCAGTCCCGGTGGGCGTTGCGGCCACGGATAGAAGTAGGGCCAGGCCAATGCGCCGGAGAACGTGGCATGCGCGGTCAGCCCCAGGCGTTGGCTGGCTTGGGCGGCCAACACCAGCTGTTCCACTGCCCAGGCCTGGCGGGCGGCGGGATCGCCGCGCTTGTCCGCAGGTGCGAACCCGTCGAACAGGCTGTCGTAGGCCGGATGGACCGCGACCAGCTGCCCCTGCAGATGGGTGGACAGCTCGGTGATCTGCACGCCGTGCCCGGCCAGCACGCCGGCGATATCGTCGCAGTACGCCTGGCTGCGCGCGGCCTCGGCCAGATCGAACAGGTGGGGCGCCGTGGTGGGGACTTGTACGCCAGAATAGTCCAGACCCGCGGCCCACCCGGCCAGCGTGTCCAGCCGATCAAAAGGAGCTGCGTCGCCGATGAACTGCGCCAGGAACAGCGCTGGACCCTTGAGCGTCTTCAACGTGATTCGCCCTCGATGCAATCGATTGCATTATCCTAGCAGGGGCTCACGCAGGACCTGTTGTGCAGTGCACAGCGGACAGGAGAACTAACGCCATGGCCACCATCTACGACATCGCAAAGCACGTCGGCGTCTCCGCAGGCACGGTGTCGCGGGCGCTTTCGCGGCCGGACAAAGTCCTGCCGGCCACCCGCGCGCGCATCGAGCAGGCTGCCGCCGCGCTGGGCTATGTACCCAACACGGTGGCCCGCACGCTCAAGACCCAGCGCAGCGGCAAGATCCTGGTCACCGTCCCGGACATCGCCAATCCGTTCTTCGCGCAGATCCTGCAGGGGGCGGAGGACGCCGCGCAGGCCGTTGGCTACGCGGTCCTGCTGGGGGACACCCAGCATCAACCGGATCGCGAGGAGCGTTATGCGCAGATGCTCCGGCGCAACGAGGCCGACGGCATGATCGTGCTGGGGCACCGCCTGCCGCCGACGGCGCGTGACATCGTCGAACAGCGGGGTGCCGCCGCGCCGGTGGTCAACGGCTGCGAGTTCGATCCCGCGCTGGGTATCCCCAGCGTCCACATCGACAATGCGGCCGCCGCGCGCGCGGTGATGGAACACCTGTATGAGCTGGGACACGAGCGCATTGCGGTGGTGGGCGGACCGCCGGACAATCCACTGCACCAGCAACGGCTGGAAGGGGTGCGGGCGGCCGGCAAGGCGCGTGGACGCCTGCGCCAGCTGAACATCGTGCCGGGTGACTTTTCGGTGGAGTCGGGCCATGCGGCCGCGATGGTGATGTTGGCCGCCGCGCCGGTACCGACTGCGATCTTCTGCTTCAGCGACCAGATGGCGCTGGGCACCCTGGCGGCCTGCCGGGAGCTGGGAATCCGCGTGCCGGAGGACCTGTCCATCGTCGGCTTTGACGACCTGGCCTCCTCGCGTTACCTCACACCGCCGCTGACGACGATCAGGCAGCCGATGCGGGAGATTGGTGAGCGCGCGGTCAACCTGCTGCTTGCCATCATCGATCACGTGGATGTGCCGCTGCAGCAGACGCTGGATTTCAGCCTGATGCTGCGGGGCTCAACGGCGCCACCCAGGCGCGCGTGAGGTAGGGGGGGCTGTGAGTCCTTGATCCCGAATTGACGCAGAGCTGTCAGACTCACGGCAGGCAGCCCGGCAAGGGCCTTGGTGGCAGCTGCGATCGCTCAAGGGGGTCGGCAATGCCGTTCTTGACGGACTCGACCGAGGTCTCGGTCGAAGGCATCGGCGCGGCACGGCGCATCGGCTGGATGCGTTTCGTGGGCAACGGGTTGGGGGCGATCCCCATTGCTTCGATCATGCTCGAACGCCAGGACGGTGCGCTGGCGTGGGTCCTGCTGCTGTTCAATGCGCTGGCCTGGCCGGCGCTCGCGCTGGTGCTGACCCATCGCTCACGGCAGCCCGCGGTGGTCCAGTTCCGCTGCATGGTGATTGATTCCTTCTTTGGCGGTGGCTGGATCGCCTTCATGGGGCTCAGCGTGGTGCCCAGTGCGTTGTTCGCTGCGCTGCTGGTCGCCGACAAGATCGCCGCCGGCGGGGTGAAGCTGGCGGTACGGGCCACACTGGCATTGGTAGTGGGGTTCGCGCTCACCTGGTGGGTACTCGGATTTCCCTACCAGCCGGTGTCATCGCAGCGCACGATCGTGCTCAGCGTGCCGTTCCTGTTCGTCTACGGCATCGGCCTCAGCATCCTCAGCTGGCAGCTGGCACGGCGGGTGAAATCGCAGAACCGCCAGTTGAAGCGGCTGAGCCGGATGGACCCGCTGGTGGAGCTGGCCAACCGCGGCTTCCTGATCGTCCGCGCACAGCAGGCACTGGACAAGGCGCAGGGGCAGGGTGGTTTCGCCTGCCTGCTGATGCTTGATGTGGATGACTTCAAGCGCATCAATGACTCGCATGGTCATCGCGCCGGGGACGAAGTGCTGCGCCATATCGCCTCCACCTTGCGCGCTTTCGCCCGGCCCGGCGATACCCCCGCGCGGCTGGGAGGTGACGAGTTCGTGGTGCTGTTGCACGACTGTGCGCCCATCGATGCGATGCATGTGGCAGAGCGGGTTCGCCTGCACCTTCTGGAAGCAGCAAGGCAGGCAACGCCGGGCATCGAGTTCAGCGTAAGCATCGGCATTGCCGCCACGCCGCGTGGTGGCAGTGTCGAGGACTGGCTGGCACTGGCCGACCGAGCGCTCTACCACGCCAAGCGCCAGGGCAAGAACAACGCCAGTTATGGCGAATGAGGTGTTGCCACGTCTCTGGCGCAGGCCAGCAGCTGGGCGGCCGTTGCCGGAGGCTCGCAGCGCACCGCCAACTGCAGCGTGGTGGTCGGCATGCCCAGTTCCAGCGCAACAAAGGCCAGGCCGCTCCGATGCATGCTCTGCATCGACGCCGGCACGATGGCGATACCCAGGCCGGCGGCGGCAAGGTTGATGGCTGAAGCCACCTGCGGCGCTTCCTGCTGGATGGCCGGAGTGAACCCCTGGCTGCGGCAGGCGGCGACCACGTCTGCACTCAGGCCCTGGCCCGATTTCCGCGAGAACAGGATGAAGCGCTCATCGCGCAGCTCGACCAGCGCGATGCTCGCCCGGCATGCCAACGGGTGATCGGCTGGCAGCACCGCCACCAGCGGCTCGGCACTGAGTTGCTGTGTCACCCGTTCACCGCTACCGGAAAACGGCGGGCGCACGATCACTGCATCGAGCTCGCCGTCATCCAGGCGCCGGACCAGCGATTCACTGCCATCTTCGACCAGCTGCACCTGTACTGCCGGATGCGCCCGCTGGAAGCTGCGCATCAGCGCGGTGACCGCTTCGTTGTAGGTCGCCGATTCGGTCAACCCCAACGTCAACGTGCCGACCTCGCCGCGTGCGGCGCGCAATGCCTCTTCCTTGGCCTGGTCGACGCGCGCGAGGATGTCCTCCGCCGCTTTCCAGAACACCCGCCCGGCATCGCTGAGCACGATGCCGCGTCCCTGGCGATGGAACAACGGCGTTCCGATCTCTTCCTCCAGTGCACGGATCTGCTGCCCCAGCGGCGGCTGGGCGATGTGCAGGGCCTCGGCGGCTTTGGTGAAGCTCTGCAGCTGGGCGGTCATGACGAAGTAGCGCAGGTGGCGCAGTTCCATTGGAACCTCAGACGTTCTGATGCTGTACGAACACGGTATTGGACGGTCGCCGGTGGCGACAACATCATCGGTATCCCACGCCAAATGTCCATCTGCAAGGGAGACCAAATGAAGAAAACACGCCAGCTGCGTAACCTGCTCGGGCACGGCCGCAGCGTGATCGCACCGGGGGTCTTCGACGGCCTGTCGGCCCGCCTGGTGGAGCTGGCCGGGTTCGAGGCGGTGTATGCCAGTGGCGGTGCCATCGCACGTTCGGCCGGCGTGCCGGACATCGGCCTGCTCGGCCTCAGCGAAGTGCTTGCGCAGGTTGAACGGATCGTCGATGCCTGCGATCTGCCGGTGATCGCAGACGCTGACACCGGCTTCGGCGGCGCCGCGAATGTTGAACGCACGGTGCGCGCGTTCGAAAGGGTTGGGGTTGCCGCCCTGCATATCGAGGACCAGGCCTTCCCCAAGCGCTGCGGACACCTGGATGACAAGGCGTTGGTCCACGCAGCCGAGATGTGCACGAAGATCCGGGTCGCCTGCCAGGCGCGGCACGATCCGGAGCTGATGATCATCGCGCGTACCGATGCCATCGCCTGCGAAGGACTGGACGCAGCCATCGGACGGGCGCAGGCCTATGTGGACGCGGGCGCGGACATGATCTTCGTCGAGGCACCGGAAACCCTGGAACAGATCGAGGCGATCTCGCAACGGGTACCCGGGCCGAAGCTGATCAACATGTTCCATAGTGGCAAGACGCCGCTGGTGCCAGTGGAACGGCTGGCCGAACTCGATTACCGGTTGGTGATCATCCCTTCGGACCTGCAACGGGCCGCGATCCGGGTCATGCAGCGCACGCTGCAGGAGATCGCCGCGAGCGGGGACAGCGGACGTATTGCCGGCGAGCTGGCCAGCTTCGGCGAACGCGAGGCGATCGTGCGCACGGCGCGCTATCTGGCGCTGGACCGGGTGTGATTCCGGCGTGATTCCGGAGGTGCCGATGAGCGGGTGAGGGGCGGCGCAATCCTCGTCTGATGCCCGTTCATCCTGCACCCGGAATCGTCGCCGTCAATCCTCTACCATGGGCCACCCCGCCCGGACGCGCCGCCCATGCAAGACGCCCTCGTTGCCCAGCCCAAGCCCCCTGTCCCGAGGATCGCGGCCTGGCTGATGATGCTGCTGGGCATGTGGCTGGCGTTGAAGCTGGGCCTGGTGGTAACCCTGCTGTCGGGGCTGCTGGTGTTCCAGCTGACCCACGTGCTGGCGTCCACCGTGGAAGGCAGGCTGCCACCGGGACGGGCACGGGCGATCGCGGTGATCGTGCTGTCGGCGATCATCATCAGCGGGCTGGTGCTGGCCGGCATCGGCGTGGCGTCGTTCTTCCGCAACGAGACCGGCGGGCCGGACGCGCTGCTGGCGCGGCTGATGGACATCCTCAATTCGTCGCGCCACCAGGTACCAGCGCTGCTGCAGCCGTATATCCCCGAAGACATGCCGGCGCTGCGTGCGGCGCTGAATGACTGGGCCGCCGAGCACCAGCGCCAGCTGGGCGTGGCCGGTACGTCGGTGGTGCAGGTGGGCGTACGCGTGCTGATCGGCATGGTGCTGGGTGCGATGATCGCGCTGTACGACGAACTTCCGCTGCCGAAGATGGGGCCGCTGGCGCAGGAGCTGATCGGGCGCACCAGCCGCCTGGCCACCGCGTTCCGCCAGGTGGTGTTCGCGCAGGTGAAGATCTCCCTGCTCAACACCGTGTTCACCGCCATCTTCCTGCTGGGCGTGCTGCCGTTGTTCGGCGTGCACCTGCCACTGTCCAAGACGCTGGTATTGATCACCTTCATCGCCGGCCTGCTGCCGGTGGTGGGCAACATCATCTCCAACACGATCATCACCATCGTCGCGCTGTCGGTCTCGTTCTACGTGGCAGTGGCCGCACTGCTGTACCTGATCGTGATCCACAAACTGGAATACTTCCTCAACGCGCGCATCGTCGGCGGTGAAATCCAGGCCCGCGCCTGGGAGCTGCTGCTGGCGATGCTGGTGATGGAAGCGGCGTTCGGCCTGCCCGGGCTCGTGGCGGCACCGGTGTTCTATGCCTACGTGAAGCGCGAACTGGTCGACCAGCGCTGGATCTGACCTGGCGTGACCTGTCGCATCTGACCGGCTGGACGGGGGGTGCCGGCGTTGTCGGCGCGTTCGCGCGCGCTGCGCTATATCCACCCCTGCGGATCGTACGGCGCTGGCTTGGCGCCGCCGGAGCCGCTCGCTACAGTGAGCCGCACGTCAGGGGAAATTTGCATGGCCGGCAAGGCATCGCCCATCAGGTTGCGGACCTGGGTCTGGATCCTGGCTGGGCTGTTCGTGGTCTGTACGCTGCCGTTGATGGCCATCGCCCTGGTGCAGGGCACGCTGCGTTACACCGCTGCCGAGGACAATCTGGCCAGCCTGCGACAGCTGCGGCAGACCTTCGATCTTGCCAACCTGGCTTCGGCCGAGCGCGGCCCGGCCAACAGCCTGCTGGGGGCTGACCCGGCCGACGCCGCCGAACAGGCGCGGCTGGCCGCGCAGCTGGGGGCCGCGCGCAAGCGGGTCGACACCGCCCTGCTGCAGCTGGACACCGTGTTCAAGGCCGACCCGGGCGTGGTCGACGAGCATGCACTGCTGGCCGACGCGCAACGTCGCCTGCAGTCGGCGCGGGCTGCGGTCGACCAGGTCGTGGCGCTGCCTCATGACGCACGCCGTGTGGAGGAGGTGGAGCGTGCGATCAGTGGCATGTTCGCCGTGGTTGATCGCCTGCACCTGCTGACCTCGGCACAGATCAACGTGGTGGTCAGCGCCGACCGTGAAGCGGCGATTCCGGCGATGCAGGGCCAGGTGCTGATCGATCTTCGCGAGCATGGTGGCCGCCTGGCCTCGAACGTGATGGCGCCGGTGGCGGTACCGGGGGCATGGCGCGAGGAGCAGGTACGCGCTGCACTGCAGACCGAGGGCCGCCTGCTGGAGCTGTGGCGGTTGGCGGGCAGCCACGAGTCGGTGTTCCGCAGTGACCCGGAATTGTCATGGCACTGGGACATGGCGCGACGGCAGTTCTTCGGTGAGTCGCTGCCGATGATCGAGCAGTTGATCGAGGATGGCCGCCGTGGCGTACCACCGCCGTGGACCGCTGCCGAGTTCACCACGCGCTACGTGCCCACCCTGCAGTCGCTTGAGGCGTTGCGCGATGGCTACCTGAGCGTGTCCATCGCCCGCTTCGAACGCACCCGCAACCGCGAAGCCATGCGCCTGGCCGTGCTGGTGGCGACCGCGCTGGGCACGCTGGTGGTGCTGGGCGTGGCCCTGCGCATTGCCCACCTGCAGATCCTGCAGCCACTGCTGCAGGCGCAGAAGCAGGTGATCCAGCTCGCCACGGATGCACCCGGCCCGGAGCAGCATGTCACCCATCCGCTGGCCGAGATGCAGCGCCTGTTCGATGCCATCGAAGTACTGCGTGAGAAATCTCGCGAGCGCTCGGCGTTGACCAGCGAGCTGCGCCAGCTCGCTGGCACCGACGAACTGACCGGATTGTTGAACCGGCGCGCGCTGGATGAGGTGGTGCAGCAGAGACACGCCGGGGGCGACGCAAGCGCCGTGGTGATCCTGCTGGACGTGGATCGCTTCAAGGCGATCAACGATGGCCATGGCCATGAAGCCGGCGACGAAGTGCTGGTGCAGGTCGCGCAGTTGCTGCAGCAGCACCTGCGCCGCAGCGACAGCATCGCCCGTTATGGTGGCGAGGAGTTCCTGGTGCTGCTGGCCGACGGTGATCTGGCCGGTGGCCGCCAGCTGGCCGAGTCGTTGCGACTGGCCCTGCAGCGGTTGGACATCGTGCTGACCGGTGGCACCGTGCTGCGGGTGACCGCCAGTTTCGGCGTGGCCGAGGGCGGCACCGACGCGCTGGGTTGGCGCAGCCTGCTGCGTGCCGCCGATGCGGCGATGTACCGGGCCAAGGCACAGGGGCGTGATCGGGTACGAGTGGCGGGGGGCGGTCGTGGCGCCCGCTGATCGTGGCATTCATCGCCGGCGCACGTGGTCCTGCCTAGACTGGCCCTCCGATCGTTGCAGGAGCCTTCCATGATCGTTCGTCCCTTTGTTGCCACGGCACTGCTGGCCGGGTTGTTGGCCGGCTGTGCTTCGACCGCGTCCCAGACGAGCGCCGACGCGCCTCGCCATCCCTCCATCGCTGCCGACCTGAGTCCGGTGCCGGCCTTTACTGGCGGTGGCGCGGGGTGGAGCATCGAGATCGCCTCCACGGGCAAAGGCAATCACGACGCCAGCCTCAGTGCCGATGGCCGCACCCACAAGGGCGTGCTGCGCTACCTCGGCCAGCCGGCCGATGCACCCCGCTCGCTGATCGTGCTCAACGGTGAGCTGGACAAGCAGCCGGCCATCGTCGAGATCAAGCATGAGTCGTGCCACAACACCGAAGGCGTGGACACGCTGGCCAGCGTGCAGGTGACGATGGAAGGGCAACCCCAGCGGCGTGGTTGCGGTCATCTGGCCGTGTACTGATCCAGTGCGCCGTCATGCTTGAGATTCCAACCCTGCACACCGTCCGCCTGCGGCTGCGTCCACAGCAGTTGGATGACTTCGGCGTCTATGCCGCGTTCCTGGCCTCGCCACGTGCGCGTGGCATGGGCGGCCCGTTCGGTGAAGTGGCGGCGTGGGGGCAGTTCTGCCACGACCTGGCCAGCTGGCATCTGTTCGGGCATGGCGCGTTGATGATCGAGCGCGTCGACAGCGGTGCCTGCATCGGCCAGGTCGGGATCAATCATGGCCCGTTGTTTCCTGAAAAGGAGCTGGGCTGGTTGCTGTACGACGGCCATGAAGGGCAGGGCTTTGCCACTGAAGCGGCCGGTGCACTACGCGACTGGGCATTCGAGGTGGCGAAGTTGCCGACGCTGGTCAGTTACATGGCGCGGGACAACCTGGCATCGCAGGCCGTCGCGAGGCGCCTGGGCGGCGTTCTCGACACGCGGGCGGTGCGCAATGATGCCGATGATCTGGTCTACCGCTACAGCACCAGGTAGTGCTGGCCGCTGGCCGGCATCACCGGTGCACCGGGGGCGTCATCCACGCATGTCAAGCCATGACCCATTGCGCGGCGCGCCCGGGCTTTGCCATCCTCCCTGCTGTTTTCCGTAGCGTGGAATCCCGATGCGTCCTGCATTCTGGCTGGCTTTGATCTTGCTGCCCACCCTGGCGGTGGCGCAACCCGCGCGTACGCCCAAGGCCAAGGCCCCGGCGCAGGATCCCTTCAGCGAGCTGTTCGATACCGCCTGCATGCAGCACATCGGTGCCCCGGCGCGGTTGCAGTCGTTGATGGAATCCAATGGGCTGTCGCCGCTGCAGCCCGCCGAAGCCGCCACGCTGTTGCAGGGGCAATCGGGCGTGGCCTGGATGGTGCCTCTGGCCAGTGGCCGCTATGCGGTGAGCTGGGCTGACGATGGCACGTGCACGGTCTACGCCGAAAAGGCCGACGCGGCGGTCGTGCAGAAGGGATTCGCCCGGTTGGTGCAGGCCGCACCGAAGCCGTTGCAGGTGCGGTCGCTGCCAGGGCGTGGGCCACTGTCGGCCGATCAGGTGGCCATCCAGTACGGCTGGGCGACGCCGGGGCAGGGCAAGCTGCAGGTGCGCTTCCGCCTGGTCACGCGGCAGGCGGCCGAAGCCGGGGTACAGGCAATGGCCTCGGCGGCCCCGGGCGAAGCGATGCTGGAGCAGGGCGCGCCTGGGCCCTGACAAGGGCCAGGCTCGCGATTCAGCCTTTCACGCGGCATGTGGTATATCGTTTATCGATAAACCCACCCCGGGGCGGCGAGGCCACCCCAATGCCGGAGGCCGCTTGACCGCTCGTCCCGCCCGCGCCAGACCCGCGCGAGGCTTGTTCACCCTGGCCCAGGCCGCCGTACAGGCCGTCCGGGCGATGTGCTGGCTGGGCATCCTGGCCGCACTGCTGGCCGTGCCACTGGTCGCCCACGACCGCCGCTGGCTGCTCGACAGCGTGCACGATGCCGCTGCCGCCGCCGCGCATGGCAACGATCTGTTCCTGCATTTCTGTCTGGGCTTGGGCGCGATCGTCGCGCTGCTGGTGCTGTGCCTGGTGTTCCTGCGCCATCTGCTGCGGCTGCTGAAGTCGGCGGCGCGCGAGCGGCCGTTCACCCATGCCAATGCGCAGCGCCTGCAGCGCATGGCGTGGCTGATGCTGTCGATGGAGGTGCTGTCGATCCTGATCGGCGCCTACGCCGCCTGGATGGGCCCGGACTTCACCTGGATGGAGGTGGGCGGCGGCATGTCGATCACCGGCCTGGTCGCGGTGCTGATGCTGTTCGTGCTTGCACGCGTGTTTGCCGTGGGTGCGGCGATGCGCGATGACCTCGATGGTGTCATCTGATGGCGATTGTCATCACCCTGGACCGCATGCTGCAGGAACGGGGCATGACCCTGTCCGAGCTGGCCGGGCGCATCGACATCACCCTGGCCAACCTGTCGATCCTGAAAACCGGCAAGGCACGCGCCATCCGCTTTTCCACGCTGGATGCGATCTGCCGTGAGCTGCAGTGCAGGCCCGGCGACCTACTCGGGCATGACCCGATGCAGGCGCAGGACGCTGACTGAGTGGTTTCCCTTTTCCCTTACCTACTGACGAAACGGACCTGAAATGGAATGGTTGGCTGACCCCTCGATATGGATGGGCCTTGCAACCCTGGTCGTGCTGGAGATCGTTCTCGGCATCGACAACCTGGTGTTCATCGCGATCCTTGCCGACAAACTGCCGCCGCACCAGCGTGACCGCGCGCGGGTGATCGGCCTGGCGCTGGCCCTGCTGATGCGGCTGGTGCTGCTGGCCGCGCTGGCATGGATCATGAAACTGACCGAGCCGCTGCTGACGCTGTTCGACCACAGCTTCTCCGGGCGTGACCTGATCCTGCTGGGCGGCGGCCTGTTCTTGCTGTTCAAGGGCACCATGGAGCTGCACGAACGGCTGGAAGGCCGCGAACACCATGAGGATGGCAAGAAGGTCTATGCCAGCTTCGCAATGGTGGTGGCACAGATCGTGGTGCTCGACGCGGTGTTCTCGCTGGACTCGGTGATCACCGCGGTCGGCATGGTCGACAACCTGGGCGTGATGTACGCCGCGGTGACCATCGCGATGGTGCTGATGCTGGTGGCCAGCAAGCCGCTGACCCGCTTCGTCAACAAGCATCCCACGGTGGTGGTGCTGTGCCTGGGCTTCCTGTTGATGATCGGCTTCAGTCTGGTGGCCGAGGGCCTGGGCTACAAGATCCCGAAGGGCTACCTGTACGCGGCGATCGCCTTCTCGATCCTGGTCGAGGCGTTCAACCAGTGGGTGCGCTTCAACCGTGAGCGCAACGAGCGCCGCCAGCCGTTCCGTCAGCGCACCGCCGACGCCGTGCTGCGCATGCTGGGCGCGCGCCCGGCCAACGGCCATGCCGATGAAGGGGTGGACGAGCAGGTGGACGCCGAAGAGCGCCTGCAGCCGGCGGAGCACGAGATGATCCGCAGCGTGCTGGGCCTGGCCGATCGCCCGGTGTCGAGCGTGATGACGGTGCGTGCCGACGTGCAGTGGATCGACCTGGCACGTGGGCAGGAGGATGTGGTGGCACGCTTGGTGGCGTCGCCGCATACCCGCCTGCTGGTGGGCGACGGTGATCTGGACAGCCTGCGTGGCGTGGTACAGAGCCGCGACCTGCTGGCCGACCTGCTGCAGGGCAGGCCGCTGCAGCTGGAGGGCAACCTGCGCGAGCCGCAGTACGTGCTGTCCAGCGCCAGCGCGCTGCAGGCGCTGGAACTGATCCGCCAGCACCCGGTGCCGTTGGCGGTGGCGGTGGACGAGTACGGCAGCGTGGAAGGCCTGGTGACCGCCAACGACCTGCTGGCGGCCATTGCCGGTGACCTGGTCGATACCCAGGACGAGCGCTATGGCGTGGTCGCGCAGGGCGAGGACCAGTGGGAGGCCGACGGTGCGCTGACTCTGGACGACCTGCAGCGCCTGGCCGGCGTATCGCTGCCGCGCAGTGCCGACTACATGACCATCTCCGGCCTGGTGCTGGAGCGTCTGGGGCGCCTGCCGGACATCGGTGACGCGGTGGAGATGGCGGACGTACGCATCACCGTACTGGCGATGGAGAAGCGTCGCATCGCCCGCCTGCGGGTGGAGCGCCTGGGGCATCCGTAGCGTTGAGCCATGCGCGATTGGGGTTCTGTAGCGTCGAGCCTTGCTCGACGGCTTCCTGAGCAGCCGAGCATGGGCTCGGCTCTACACAACGCCTCCCACAACCGTCACCATGGCGGGCCCGCTTTCCTTCCCGGATGGTTGCAGTGCTGAGTACGATCGGTTTGTTGATGGGCCTGTATGTGGCCTGGCGCCTGTTCTGGCCACTGCGCATGCCCATCTGGCTGAAGATCGTGCTGTTGCTGCTGCTGGTGGGCGTGGCCGTGCAGCTGCGCATCGTCGCCATGTTCTGGGGCACGATGGCCTCGCCGGAGATCCCGAAGCTGGCCATCGCCACGCTGGCCACCGGCTCCACGGCGGTGTTGCTGTTGGCGCTGCTGATGCTGGCGATGGATATGGGCCTGCTCGCTTCCCGCCTGCTGCGCTGGCCCCGTGCTGTTTCGGCGCTGCGTGCGCCGCTGCTGCGCCCGGCGGCGGCGCTGCTTGCGCTGTTGGTCAGTGGCTACGGCATCAGCCAGGGCATGGCGGTGCCCAAGCCCCGGCAGATCGAGGTGAGCATCGCCGGACTGCCCGCTGCGTTCGACGGCTATCGCGTGCTGCAGCTGACCGACATCCACGCCAGTCGCCTGCTGACCGGCGACTGGGTGCGCAGGGTGGTGGATGAGAGCAACGCACTGAGGCCGGACCTGATCGTGATCACCGGCGACCTGATCGACGGCAGTGTCGAGGCCCGCCGTGACGACGCCCGCCCACTCGCGGACCTGCGGGCGCCGGACGGTGTCGTCGCCATCACCGGCAACCACGAGTACTACGCGCAGTACCAGGACTGGATGCAGGCGTTTCGCGCGCTGCACATGCAGGTGCTGGAGAACAGCCACATGCAGGTGCGGCGCGGCGATGCGGCGCTGACCATCGCCGGTGTCACCGATCCGGTGGCCGCACGCTACGGCCTGCCGCTGCCGGACCTGGATGCTGCGCTGGCCGGTGCCGATCCGTCCGCGCCGGTGATCCTGCTCGATCATCGCCCGCGCAATGCACGCGAGGCGGCGGCGCGTGGGGTGAAGCTGCAGCTGTCCGGGCATACCCACGGCGGGCAGATCATCGGCATGGACCAGCTGGTGAAGCGAGCCAATGGCGGTTTTGTGTCCGGGCGCTACGACGTGGATGGGATGACGCTGTACGTGGGCAACGGTGCGGGCCTCTGGGCCGGGTTCCCGGCGCGCATCGGCGTGCCGTCGGAGATCACCCTGGTGACATTGCGCCGCGCGCCGTGACCTTGGGCGGGGTCAGATCCCTTTCCCCGGGGGAAAGGGATCTGACCCCTGACAAACCACACGGAAGGAACCATGGCCCATCCCCGTGCCCCGATGGAGCGCCTGATCCGCGCCAATGCTGACGAGATCAACCGGCTGCAGCAGGCGATCCACGAGAGTGCCGCGCTGCGCTGGCGTGATCCGGAGCAGAAGCTGCTGCACGCCCAGGCCTGCGCGGCGTTCCACCAGCACTACGAGCGGCTGGCGTTTCCGGGAGGCTATGCCAACGCGTTGAAACGGCTGGCCGAACACGATCCAGATACGCTGGATGTCGCGCTGACCTTTCTCGAAGTGCGGCCGTATTTCTTCCGATCCGGATACATGTGGAAGACGCTGCTGAAGCGCGTGCAACGGGTCCCCATGGGGACGAAACAGCATGCGCGGCTGCAGAAGATCCTCGATGCCTACGCGGCCTATCGCGCCACACGCGACGGCTGATAGGGACGGCATGATGAGGTCAGGTCCCTTTGCCTTTGGCAAAGGGATCCGACCCCGGCCCGTCAGGCCGCCCGCAGCGGCGGCCGCGCATGCGCACTTCGGCGCAGCGCCTGCGCCCGCTTGGCGATCCAGCGCACCACGAAGGCGGTGAACAGCAGTGCCGACGGCACCGCATACCAGAAGTTGCCCGGCACGCGCTTGAAGTACGAGTAAGTAAACACCGCCGCGATGATCCACATGCCGGTGACGTGCAGGCGACGCCAGGCGGTGGGTCCCATGCGCCGGGCGAGCCCCCGGTGCGAGGTGATGGCCAGCGCCAGGATGGCGATGTAGCCCACCGTGCCCGGCAGGTTGGCCAGCGCGGATCGTGCTGGCCAGAACGCCGGGTTGAGGATGCCGAAACTGGTGATGGCGATTGCATGCAGCAGGTGCGAGAACGCGAAGGACAGCCCGATGATGCGCCGTTCGCGCAGCAGGAACCGGGTGAACGGGCCGGGCAGAAGGCTGGCGAACGACGATGCCGTGAACGCTGCGAGGAACAACAGGAAGGATGTGCGTGCAGTGACCCGGATCGCTGCTCGGCTGCCCTCGGCCACATCGGCATGCAGGGCGAACGCGCCCAGCGCGAAGGCGATCAGTACCGCCGCGATGGCCAGGAACAGGCGCCAGCCGTGCAGGAAGGAAGTGTTGGAAGGAGCCATGATGAGACCTCGAAGTAGGGAATGGGTAGCACCGGCCGCTGGCCGGCACCTTCAACAGTCGTTCGGCACAACCAGCACGCCCGCCGCGCACAGCTCGCCCAGAACGGGCACGCAGACCACGCGCAATGCGTCCGTTGCCACGCCATGTGTTTCGGACAGCACCTGCAGTGCCTCATCCACCGACGCGCCGTCGTCACCGAAGACCAACAGCAGCGCGTAGGCCAGCGGTGACAGTTCCTCGGCCTGCAGGCTGAAATCGGCGAGGCGCTGAGTCACCAGCAGCGTGGGCGCTGCGCTCGATACCGGCTCCAGCGCCTCGTCCTCATGTACCGGCCACTGGTAGCCAAGCACCCGCACCAGCGGCGAAACCGCCAGCACATCTCTGTCCTCCGGTATGCGCTGCAGCAAACGGCCAGCGTCACGCGCTTCAATGTGCAGCGACTGCTGCGTGCTCTCGTAGTGCGCCAGTTCTGCTGCCCAGCCCGGCAGTACCAGCGCGTCCTGCACCGCCAGCCAGGTCGCGAACTCGCCGGCGATCCGTGGGAACAACGGGGTCTGGCAGGCGTGGCGGGCGTAGTAGTGCTCCACTGTGTCGCGCCAGCGCGGCGCGCCCAACTGTTGTTGCAGTCGCGGCAGGCTGCCGGCCAGCAGGGTGTCCAGACTGTCGATGCACAGGCGGCGGTACACCGCCAGCCTGCGCGCCTCGACGCCATCGGGTGCGGCCATTGCAGGGTCGCGCACATGATCGGCCCAGCGCCGTTGCAGGGTCGCCAGCGACTCAGCCATGGGCCACCTCGGGGCAACGTGCCTCGAACTGCGCCTGGCGGATCTGCGCAACCTCGGCCAGCAGCTCTGCCAGCGGCGGAAAGTTGAAGTCGCGTTCGAGCAGCGTGGGGCGCACGCCCACCCGCGCATAGGCCTCGCGCAACAGCGCCCAGACCACGCCTTTCACCGGCGCGCCGTGGGTATCGATCTTGAAGCCATCGTCTTCATCGAAGTGGCCCGCTACGTGCAGCGAGGCGACACGGTGGGACGGCACGCGGGCCAGGAATTCGAAGGCGTCGTAACCGTTGTTGCAGGCGTTGACGAAGACGTTGTTGACGTCCAGCAGCAGGTCGCAGTCGGCTTCGGCGAGCACGGCGTTGATGAAGTCGATCTCGCTCATGTCCGCGCCGGCAACGGCGTAGTAGGAGATGTTCTCCACCGCGATGCGTCGGCCCAGCATGTCCTGCACCTGGGCGATGCGGCCGGCCACGTGGTGTACGGCCTCGGCGGTGAACGGCAGCGGCAGCAGGTCATAGACATGGCCACCGGCGGCGCAGTAGCTCAGGTGTTCGCTGTACAGCTGCACCTGGTGCAGGTCGAGGAAGGCTCGGGTCTGTGCCAGCAGGGTGCGGTCCAGCGGATCAGGACCGCCCAGCGACAGCGACAGGCCGTGGCAGGTCAAGGGGTGGCGCTCGCTGAGTTGGCGCAGCGCGGCGCCGTGTGCACCGCCGACGCCGATCCAGTTGTCGGGGGAGACTTCGAGGAAGTCGATGGCACCGGCCGGCATTGCCAGCAGTTCGTCGATCAGGCCACGGCGCAGGCCAAGACCGGCGGCATTGGAAGGCAGGGGCAGGGGCAGGGACATGGCGGATGCTCCAGAGAGAGGGCGCCGCCTTGAAGGCGGCGCCGGTTGAACGTCGATCAATCGGCAACGCGGGAGAACAGACCCTTCGGCATCGGCTTGCCGTTGGCGGTGTAGACGCTGCGCAGGTAGTCGTGTGCTTCCTGCTCGCTGATGTAGCCGTCGTGGTCGGTGTCGATGCGGTCGAACTCGGCGGCACGCTTGGCGGCCACAGCGTTGAACTCGGCGCGCGAGACCTTGCCGTCGTGGTCACGGTCGGTGCGGGCAAACGAGGCGTCGCCGCACTTGCCTTCGCCACACTGGCCCTCGGCCACCTTGGCCTTCCCAGCGGGCTTGCCGGTGGTGGCCTTGTTGGCCCCGCACTTGCCTTCACCGCACTTGCCTTCGGCGGCGGCGCTCATGGCCACCGCGCTGATCGCCAGCGGTTGGATCGCGGCGGCCTGGCCGGCCAGCAGCAGGCCACCGGCCAGGGCGATGCCGATGGCACCGATGCGCGGCAGGCGGGAGGAGGGGGTGTTCTTGGTCGAGACGGACATGGTGGTGACTCCTTGGGAAAGCACGCGGGGCGTGCGGGATGGACGCCGCCGGAGAGGCGACGGAAAGGGAAACGTTCGGGAACAGGGGGAAGCGGCTCAGGCGGCGCGGCGGCGACGCAGCAGATAGCCCAGCAGCAGCACGCCACCGAGCAGGGCGCCACCGAAGCCGATGCCGGGCAACAGCGCGGCAACCGGCAGCAGCAGGGCGATCAGGCTGACGCCCCAGCCCAGACCGTCATTGCCGACGGGGGCATCCTGTGAGCCGGCTAGCAGCCGGTCCACGCTGAGCGCGCCACCGCCGTTGAGGATCAGTGGCAGCAGCATGGCCAGGAACAGCAGGGGCAGCTTGAAGTTGCCGTAGCCCTGGTCGGTGATCGCATAGCCCTGCCAGAGTTCACCCAGGCCGTTCCATTGGTCGGGCCAGTGCACGGCAGCGATGGCGACCACGGTCAACACCCAGAAGACGTAGGCCACTGAGCGCGTGGCCAGGCCGAGCAGCAGCATCACCGCACCCACCAGTTCCAGCCAGGTGGCAAGCTGCCAGTTCAACGACGCGGGCAGGGTGGAGAACGGGAACGGGAAGCGGCCTTCCAGGTCTGCGAACCAGTTCTGGCCGCCCAGCTTCTCGCGGCCGGATTCAAAGAACTCCCAGGCCAGCAGGGTGCGCAGCGCCAATGGCGAGAGCCAGCGGCCGACGGCGTCCAGGCGGGGGGTATACACGGAAGAGGCGGTGCTGATCATGGTGGTGTCCTGCGGGCCAGTGGTCGATGGAGGCCATTTCAGGCGGCGCAGGTATCGGCAACGTGTGCCGTTGCCCGGGGTTTTGTCAGCGACTGTGGCTGCGGCTGGGGTTTCGTACAGTCAGATACAAAGACGATGCGTTGACGCACATCGGGGCATTGCGCGCCCGCGTGCGGGGAGCGATATCCACCCGGTAGCGCCCAGCCAGGACCGGCGCCCGAATGTATCCCACTGTAGAAACCCGCCTGCGCCCTACAGTCCGGTACAACTCCGCGCCGTGGAGAAACAGTGGTGATACACCGGCAGGCGGAAATGGCCACTCCCAACACCGGAGTGCCACCCATGATCCGTACCTCGTTGCTTGCCGCTGCTCTCGCCCTTGCCGGCGCCGCCGCCCCCGCCTTCGCTAGCCAGGCCGATACCGCGGCACCGCCCACCGTCATCCTGGTGCACGGCGCCTTCGCCGATGGCTCCAGCTGGAGCAAGGTCATCAGTACCCTGCATGACTGGAAGCTGCCGGCGGTGGCCGTACAGAATCCGCTCACCTCGTTGGCCGACGATGTCGCCGCCACCCGCCGCGCGATTGCCGCCGCGCCCGGCAAGGTGGTGCTGGTCGGCCACAGCTGGGGTGGCACGGTCATCACCGAAGCGGGCAATGACCCGAAGGTGCAGGCACTGGTGTACGTGGCGGCCTTCGCACCGGATGCAGGGCAGTCTTCGGCGCAACAGGGCGAAGGTTTCCCGGTCGGTCCGGGCCTGGCCCGACTGCTGGAAAGGGATGGCTACCTGACGTTGCCGGCTGATGCCATCGCCCAGGACTTCGCGCCGGACGTGATGAAAAAATCGGCCGCACTGCTGTACAGCACGCAGGTCCCGTTGAAGGCCAGCGCGCTGGGCGAGGTGGTGAACGTTGCGGCGTGGCGCAGCAAGCCGAGCTGGTACGTGCTCAGCCGCGATGACCGCATGCTGTCGCCGCAGCTGCAGGCCGCGACCGCACGTCGCATCGGTGCACAGCTGCAATCGATCGGCAGCAGCCATGTGTCGCTGCTTTCGCATCCCGCGCAGGTGGCCGACAGCATCCTGGAAGCGGCAGGGGTGAAGCCGGCGGAACTGCCGCTGGCCGAGCAGGGGGGCTGAGCGATGGCCGCACTGCGAGGGTACGCATTGCCGCTGTTGCTGGGCCTGCTGGGCGGAGCGGCGTTGTTGCTGGCATGGCCCGGCGCAGATGCCGGCGCGCAGCCGCTCGATGCAGCACCGATGGCGGGATTCGACGGTGGCGGGCCCTGGCACAACAGCCCACCGCTCACACTGAAGCAGTTGCAGGGGCAGGTGGTGCTGGTCGAGTTCTGGACCTACACCTGCAGCAACTGCCTCAACGTGGCGCCCTATGTCCACCAGTGGCATGCGCGATACGCGTCGCAGGGTCTGAAGGTGATCGGCGTGCATACGCCGGAATTCGCCTATGAAGGGTTGCCCGGCAACGTGCGCAAGGCCATCGCGCGGTTGGATATCACCTGGCCGGTGGTGCAGGACAACCAGTACCGGATCTGGAACGCCTGGGGCAACCGCTTCTGGCCCGCGCTGTACCTGCTCGACCGGCAGGGGCGGGTGGTCTACCGCCATTACGGCGAGGGCGACTACGCACGTACCGAAAGCGAGATCCAGCGCCTGCTGGCCAGCCCCTGAGCCGCGCTACCATGGCCGCGCCGCGCGGCGCTGTCCCCCTGCCTTCATCGAGAACGCAATGAACCATGTACCGCACATCCTGGTCGTCGACGATGACAGCGAGATCCGCCAGATGCTGGCCGACTACCTGCAACGCAACGGCCTGCGCGTGAGCCAGGCCGACGGTGGCCGGGCCATGCGCGCGCTGATGGATACCCATGCCGTGGATCTGGTGGTGCTGGACGTGATGATGCCGGGCGAGGACGGTCTGAGCCTGTGCCGCAACCTGCGCGCCGGCAAGCATCGTGCGGTGCCGGTGGTGCTGCTGACCGCCCGCGACGACGAGACCGACCGCATCATCGGCCTGGAAATGGGCGCTGACGACTACGTGACCAAGCCCTTCTCTTCGCGCGAACTGCTGGCACGCATCAATGCGGTGATCCGCCGCACCCGGATGCTGCCGCCGAATCTGCAGGTGAGCGAAGCAGGTCGCCAGCTGGCCTTCGGCGAGTGGCGCCTGGACACCACCGCACGCCACCTGCTGGATGCGCAGGACACCGCGTATCCGCTCAGTGGCGCCGAGTTCCGCCTGTTGCGCGTGTTCCTTGATCACGCCAATCGGGTGCTCAGCCGCGACCAGCTGCTCAGCCTCACCCAGGGCCGCGATGCGGAACTGTTCGATCGCTCGATCGACCTGCTGGTCAGCCGCGTGCGGCAGCGCCTGGGCGACGATGCACGCGAGCCGACCTACATCAAGACCGTGCGCAGCGAAGGCTATGTGTTCAGCGTGCCGGTGCAGTTGCTGGGGCCGGACGAATGAACACCACCGCACGCCGTCCACGCTGGCCGCGCACGCTGTCGGCGCGGCTGCTGCTGGTGTTGCTGGGCGGACTGGCCCTGGCCCACGCACTGTCCTTCGGCCTGCTGTTCTTCGAACGCTACCAGTCCACCCGCAGCATGATGCTGCGCAACCTCGACGAGGATGTGGCGGTGAGTGTCGCGCTGCTGGAGCACCTGCCTGTGTCGCAGCGTGAGGCCTGGGTGCCGCGGCTGGAGCGGCGCACCTACCGTTACCTGCTGCGCCCGGCCGCGGCCGGGCCAGGGCTGCAGACAGATCGTGCACGCCAGGTCACGGCGATCATCGACGACAGCCTGCAGCACCGCTATCCGTTGCAGGCGCGCCAGGTGGCTCGCCTGCCGGAGCGGTTCGAGGTGGAACTGCGCCTGCACGACGGCACACCCTTGACCATTGAAGTCACTCCGTCGGGCCTGCCGCTGGCACGTTGGCTGCCCGCCGTGCTGCTGGTGCAGCTGGCGCTGCTGCTGGTGTGCGCGTGGTTGGCGGTGCGCCTGGCCATGCGCCCGCTGCAGCAGCTGTCGCATGCGGTGGAGCATCTGCAGCCGGGCAAGGACGGGCCTGCACTGCCTGAAGATGGCCCTGCGGAAGTGGGCGGCGCGGCGGCCGCACTCAATGCACTGCAGGCACGCATTCGTGGCCATGTCAGTGAGCGCCTGCAGATCCTGGCCGCGATCTCGCATGACCTGCAGACCCCCATCACGCGCATGAAGCTTCGGGTGGAGACCCTGCCTGAAGACAGCACCCAGCAGCGGCTGCTGGCCGACCTCGACCACCTGGGTCAACTGGTGCGTGAGGGCGTGGCCTATGCGCGCAGCAGCCACGTCGCCAGTGGCGCGCCGGTGTCGATGGACCTGGGCGCGTTCCTGGCCAGTGTGGTCGGCGATTACGAGGACATGGGCAAGCCGGTCAGTGGTGGTGCGCCCGCTGGACTGGTCGTGCAGACCTGGCCGCAGCCGCTGCGCCGGGTGGTCGGCAATCTGGTCGACAACGCGTTGCGCTACGCCGGTGCCGCCGAGATCGAGGCGGGCCGCGATGAGGCCGGAAGGGTGTGGATCGGAATTTCCGACCGTGGCCCCGGCATTCCCGAGGGCCAGCTGCAGGCAGTGCTGGCGCCGTTCCACCGGCTGGAAAGCTCGCGCAATCGCGATACCGGCGGGACCGGCCTGGGCCTGGCCATCGCGGTGCAGCTGGCGCAGTCGCTGGGCGGCTCGCTGCGGTTGCACAACCGCGAGGGTGGCGGCCTGCGGGCGGAGCTGCAGCTGCCGGGGTAATTGGCGCGGTCAGAGCATCCACGCACGGCGCGGATCTACGGCAATCCTGCACGGCCCCGGGATCGGCGATCATCTGCAGGGAGTGTCGAAACCAGGAAACACGCAATGCAGGGAACGCAGCATTCAATCCGGCATCCGCGCCACGTCGCGCTGCTGGTCGGTCTACTCGCGCTGGCGGCCTGCCAGCGCACACCGGACGCGTCGACCGTGGCACCCACAGCGGGCACACCGCTTGCCGCCCCGGCCACCGCAACGGACCTCTCTCCGCTACTCGATGCCTTGCCGACCTGCGCGCTGGACGGCTGGTACATCGATCAGCAGACCGGGCGCCCGGCCCATCCCTGGTTGGCGAAAAACGCACCGAAACCCTGCAAGGAAGACGGGGAGAACGAGATCGCCACGTTCTGCGTGCAGGGGCAATGGAAGGGGCTGCCCGTGGAGGAAGTGATCCTGCCGACGATGACGTTCGTTTCGTTCCGGGGGGCCAGGATCGGCCTGCCGCTGGAGAAGGCACGTCCCATCGTCCGCCAGCGTTTCGGCCAGGACTTCCCGGGTGGTGCGGCGTACGAGGAGGGCCGCGAGCCGAAGCTGCTGGCCGACCCGGAGGATGCGCAGCGTTCGTGGCTGCTGTGCAGCACGCCGGAACCGGGAGACGATGTGGGCAGCCAGGCAGGCGTCAGCTACTCGGGCATGAACCTGCCCTACGACCACGACGGTTGCAGCTACCGCTACAGCCCGGTCGACTTCTGCGATGCGCCGCACCGGGCCGCCATCGACGATGCGCTCCAGCACCAGGAGCCCAATTTCAACCAGCACTACCTGCTGGTACAGGTCGATGATCGTCCAGAGTACTTCCAGCGCACGCTGGTGCTGGTCGATACCCGCACGGGCAGGGCGACGCCACTGCCGTTCGATGCCTTCACCGGGCCGGCGGGGAAGGGCGGTGATGCAACCGGATACGGGACACTGGAAACGGGCGTGGACCAGCAGCAGTTCTGCCTCGATGGCGCGTTGCTGGTCTACCGCGTGTTCGAGGAGGGGCGCTTCTGCTTCGGCTTTGACGGCGAACGTTTCACCGGCCATGAAACCCAGTACATGCAGGCAGCGGACAGCCGATGACCGGTATTTCACCCCGTCCATGCCACGCTGCGCGAAACCTGTACATCCGGGATCGAGGCTGTTGAAGGCGAATACGCAATGACCGTGGCGCGGCAGCGCTCGATGTGGGTGGCGGGCCTGTCCACGGTGGTGGAGTGGTACGACTTCACCCTGTACCTGTACTTCGCCACGGTGTTGTCGCGGGTGTTCTTCGGCGGCGGCGAACAGGCGCTGCTGGTCACTCTGGCCGGCTTCGCGGTGTCCTACCTGATGCGTCCGCTGGGCGCGCTGTGCTTCGGTCACCTGGGCGACCGTCTGGGCCGGCGCTGGATGCTGCTGACTTCGATGGCGTTGATGGCAGCGGCGATGCTGGCCACTGCGCTGCTGCCGACAGCGGCCACGGCCGGTACGACGGCGGGCGTGCTGCTGCTGGTACTGCGCTGCGTGATGGCGTTTTCGGTGGGCGGCGAATACACCGGGGTGGTGGCGTACCTGCTGGAAAGCGCACCGGCGCGGCGGCGTGGCCTGGTGACCTCGCTGGCGTCGGCCGCCAGCGAAGTAGGCGCACTGCTGGCGGTGGCGATCTCTGCGGTGACCGTGGCGCTGCTCGCGCCCGCGCAGCTGGACAGCTGGGGCTGGCGCATCCCGTTCTTCTTTGGTGCCGCGCTGGCGCTGGTGATCCTGGTTGCGCGCTCGGGCATGCACGAGTCGCCGGAGTTCGAGCGCCAGCGCCGTGAGGGCAGCATTCCGGCCACGCCGCTTCGCCATGTCCTGCGCAACCATCCGCTGGCGGTGGCGCGCACGTTCGCGATTTCGGCGCTGGGGTCGATCACCTACTACGTGGGTATCACCTACGTGCCCGCATTCCTGCATGCGCGGGGCCACGATGAGGGCGATGCGCTGTGGCTGTCGACGATTGCGGCAGTGGCGGTCATCGCGATCACACCACTGTGCGGCGCATTGTCCGACCGCGTCGGACGACGGCCGGTGCTGTTGGGCCTGACCGTGCTGGCAGCGCTGCTGCCGCTGTCCTTGTTCGCGTGGATGGCGCAGGCGACAGCGCTGGGCATCGCGCTGGCTGCGGTGCTGCTGGCCTGCGTGGCCGGTGGCGTGAGCGCGGTGGCGGCGCCGGCCACCGCCGAGCAGTTCCCCGGCGAAGGCCGGGTCAGCGGGCTGGCACTGGGTGTGACCATGGCCACTGCAGTATTCGGCGGTGCAACGCCCTGGCTGGCGCAATGGTGGGTGGAACGCAGCGGCTGGGCAGCGGCACCGGGCGCGATGATCGCGCTGGTGGCAGTGCTGGTGTTGCCGGTGCTGTGGACCCTGCCCGAGACGGTCCCGGGCAGGGCCAAGCGCTAGCGGGTCAGACCTTCAGGGTCTGCTCGATGTCGGCCAGTACCGCGGCCGCATCCACGCCGATGGCAATCGACTGCACCACGTGGCCGTCCCACACGCTGGGGCCGAACGCCAGGCCTTCCGGCTTCGGAATGGTCATGCCGCGGGCAACGCCGTCGGTGGCCACGCGCACGCTGGCGCGCTCGAACTTGAACAGTTCCGGGCGGGTCAGCGCGATGCAGGCGCAGCAGTCATGCACGACCATGCCCTTGTGGCCGGCCTGCAGGTAGAAGTCCACGTAATCCTGCGACAGCGCACGCACCAGCTCGGCATCGGCACCGCCGATGGCGGCCAGCTTGTCCAGGCCGTCACGGTCCATTTCCACGCGGGTGGTCACGTCCAGGCCGATCGCGGTAACCGGCCAGTTGGCGGTGAACACCACGTCGGCCGCTTCGGCATCGCCCCAGATGTTGGCCTCGGCGGCCGGGGTGATGTTGCCGTTGACGTGGAAGGCGCCGCCCATGATCACCACGCCGCGCACCAGGCCGGCGATGTCCGGAGCCTGCTGCAGGGCAAGGGCCAGGTTGGTCATGCGGCCGACCGCGACCAGGGTCACCTCGCCCGGATGGGCGCGGACCAGGTCGATGATCAGCTGGTGGGCGGGGCGCGCGTCGGCGGCCACGTCCAGTTCGGCCGGCACCGGGTGATTGCCCAGGCCGTTGTGGCCATGGATGTGCACCGGCCAGGCTTCCGGGGTGGCTTCCGGCTGCAACGGGCCACCGGCACCGCGCGCGACCGGGGCGGCAAAGCCCCAGGCCTGCTTCAGGTACAGCGCATTGTGCGTGGTCGACTCCACCGAGGCATTGCCGAAGGTGGTGGTGACGCCGATCAGGTCGATCTGGGCGTGCTTGTGCAGGTACAGCAGGGCCAGGGCGTCGTCGACGCCCGGGTCGGTATCGAAAATGACTTTCAGCATGTTGTTGTTCTTCTTCTTCCGTGTGGTGCGGGGGGCGCCGGCGGCCCGGAAGCAGGCCGGCGCGCCCTACATTGTCCCATCTTCATGACAGGCAGGGCCATTGCCGGGGTGGCAGGCCATAATGCCCCCAGTCCAGGCACGGAGTCGCCGAATGCTGATCGTTGCCCTTCTGTTGGTCCTGCTGGTGCTGGGCCTGAACGTGGTGGCTACCGTGGTGATCGTCAGGCGTGATGGCCTGTCGGCGGGCGGCCGGACAGTGCAGTTGCTGCTGATCTGGCTGCTGCCGCTGGTCGGCGCGATCCTGTGCATGGCGGTGGCCACGGCCGATGGCTCGGGCAGCCGGGGGGACAACGGTCTCGGCGGCGCCTACGATTACTCGGGCGGATATTCCGGCGACAACTACAGCCAGCACAACCACAGCAGCTCCGACTGCAGCAGTGATGGTGGTGGGGGTGACGGCGGCAGCTGCGGCGGTGGCGATTGACGAGATGTTCCGGGATGCCGGCCAAGGTCACGTCCTGGTAGTGCCGGCCGCTGGCCGGCAACCTCATCCGCTCAACCGCCGCCTTCGGTCGGCAACGGTGCCGGCACGTTCAACAGCCCGCCCGCCGCCACATAGGCGGCCAATGCCTGGCCCTGGCTGAGCAGATGGCGTTCCATGGTGCGTTCGGCGGCCTGCGCATCGCGGCGGCGGAAGCATTCCATCAACTCGCGGTGTTCGGCCAGCGACTGCGCGGTGCGACCCGGGGTCAACAGCTGGCGGCCGCGATGCATCTTCAGGATGCGGTGCAGGTCGTGGGTGATGCGGATCAGCCACGGGTTGCCGGCGTAATGCTGCACGGTCTCGTGGATCAGGTAGTTGTTGCGGTAGTACTCGGCGATGTTGCCCTCGGCCGCCGCGGTTTCCATCGCTGCGTGCAGCTCTTCCAGGTGCTGCACACCGGCCTCGTCGATGTGCTTCACCGCCTCGTGCGCGCAGCGACCTTCCAGCATGGCCATTACCGGGAACAGCTGGTTGAGGTCTTCCAGTGTCAGCCGGGTGACCCGGCAGCCACGGCCGGCATCGATCTGCACCAGGCCTTCGGCTGCCAGCAGCTTCAACGCCTCGCGCAGCGGCGTACGGCTGATGCCCAGTTCCTCGCACAGCGCGGGCTCGTCGATCCACTCACCCGGCGGCAGGCGGTAGTCGTAGATGCGCTCGCGCACGTGTTCGGCCACCTCTTCGTACAGAGGTGCGCGCTTCTTCGGTGACCGCGGGGCTGGGGCAATGGCCATGGAGGAAGTGTACCGCCAGGTAGTGCCGGCCGCTGGCCGGCACTACCGTTGGGTGGTTACATCCAGCCCGGCACCACGAACACCAGCCAGGCCAACAACGGCCCCAGGGCCACCACCAGTCCGCTGTAGACCAGGAAGCGGCGGAACAGGGTCTCGCGTTCTTCCTTGGCGGCCGAGGCCACCACCAGTGCGCCATTGGTGGAGAACGGGCTGACATCGACGATGGTGGAAGACACCGCCAGCGCGCAGATCACGCCGGCGGCGCTGAGGTGACCCTGCATCAGGAAGGGTACCGCCAGCGGAATCGTGGCGCCCAGCACCGCGGCCGACGAGGCGAATGCGGAGACGATGCCGCCGACATAGCAGACCAGCAGCGCACCGAGCAGCGGGATACCGATGCTGGAGACGCCGTGGCCGATGAAGTCCACCGCGCCGGCATGTTCCAGTACGCCGATGTAGGTCACCACGCCGCAGATCAGCAGCACGGTGGACCAGCTGATGCCATCGACCGCGCCCTTCTGGCTTTGTGGCGACAGCAGTGCCAGCGCGACAGCCACGGTGATCGAGACCAGGCCGACGTTGAGGTTGTAGATCAGCGCGGCCACGCCCAGGCCGAGCAGGCCGATCAGGGTGAACAACCGCTCGCGGGTCAGGCTCACCGCATCCAGTGCCGCCGGATCATTGCTGAGCGTGCCACCGCCCGCCGCGACCAGCGCACCATGGCCTTCGATCGCGAACTGGCGCGACGACGCCTGCGGGCCACCGGCCATTGCCAGCTCCGCATTGCCGATCGTTCCGGTTGCGGTGATTGAGCCGCGGCGAAGCAGGGCGATGCCACCGAAGGCGAAGAAGCAGATCGTCGCCATCATGAAGTTGAAGCCCAGACTGGTCAGGAACACCGCCATTTCGGTTACTTCCAGCCCGGCCTTCTGCACCACGCCATTGGTGATGCTGCCGTACACGCTGATAGGCGAAAATCCGCCCGCCTGGGCGCCATGGATGACCAGCAGGCCCATCATCAGTGGATTGATGTTGTACTGCTTGGCAAAGCGCAGCGCGACCGGACCGATGATCGCAACCGCCGCCGGGCCCAGCGCACCGAACGCGGTGAGGACCGCGGTGATCACGAACATTACCCATGGAATGGCCACGATATGGCCACGCACCGCTTTCACTGCCCAATGCACCAGCAGGTCGATGGTGCCGTTCTTCTGCGCGATGGCGAACAGGTAGGTGATGCCGACCAGGGTCAGGAACAGATCGCCGGGAAAGCCGGCCAGGACCTCCTTGCCGCCCATGTCGACCCACAGCCCGCCGATGATGAAGGCCAGCGCGAAGGCGACGGCGCCCATGTTGATCGGCATCGCCGTGGCGACGATGAACATGATCACCAGACCGATGATCGTTGCGATTTGTGGACTCATGCGCCCTCCCAGACACGTGACTCACGTACAGCGCGGATGGAGACCCGCCATCCCGGGGTAAGGCGACGTACTGCGTGTTGCGTGATACGTACTGCTCGAACCCGTTACTGCAGCCGCTCCAGCGCGCTGCGGACCCATGCCGCCGCGCCTTCAAGGCTCTGGAACTCCTCCACCGCGCGCACCTCGCAGCACGGATAGGCCGGCGCCACCATGCGCGCCAGCGCATTGCCCGGGCCCAGCTGCAGGAACACCCGCGCGCCGCGCTCGAAGGCCTGGCGCATCACCTGCGCCCATTCGATGGTCTGCGCGAGCTGCGCCGACAGCGTGTGGACCGCCGTTGCGCGATCCCGCACCGGTCGCGCATCGATGCCGGCCAGCAGCGGCAGGCGTGGGGCCTGCAGTAGCGAGGCATCGAGTGCGGCAGCGAACGGTGCGACCGCCGCCGCCAGCAACGGTGTGTGTGCAGGCACGTGCACCGGCAGCAGACGGATGTCCGCACCCAGCGCCTGCGCTGCATCGGCCAGCCGCTGCAATGAGGCGTGCGTGCCACCCACGATGAAATGGTCCTGCCCGTTGGCGATGGCCACGTGCGCACCGTGCAGATCACAGAGCGGCTGCAGGACATGGCGTTCCAGGCCAAGCACCGCCTGCAGGCCTGCATCGGCGGGGCTGGCGCTGTCCATCAACTGCGCACGCTGCGCAGCCAGGGCCAGGCAGGTGGTGGCATCGAAGCTGCCGGCGATGGCATGCGCGGCCAACTCGCCGATGCTGTAGCCCGCGATCAGCGTTGGCGTTGGCAGGCTGTCGCGCAGCCCTTGCCACTGCGCCAGGCTGGCCGCGCACAGCAGCGGTTGCGCCAGCGCATTGTCGAAACGGTCTTCGGCCGCAGCGGCGGAAAATACATCGCGGCCGAGCACCGTGCCGGCCACATCAAGGGTGTGGCGTGCGGCCGGCAGATCGCGCACGCGGTCGAACATCGCCGCATGCTGCGCACCTTGGCCGGGGCAGAGCAGGGCCAGGCTCATGCGACCTCCTGCTGCAGCAGGAACCAGGCACAGGCCAGCAGGTCGGCACTGCCGCCGGGGCTCAGCCGGCGTGCGACGAATCCATCACCGATGCCGTGCAGGCGTGCCTGCCAGCCGGGCACGAAGGCGCCGCCGGCATCGAGGAAGCCTCGCGCCTGCCGTTGGGCCCAGCGCAGGCCGTCGGCGCCGCCACGGTGCAGCAGGTTGAGGTCATCCACGCACGCGATCAGCTGCATCAGGGTCTGGCACATCGCGGCCTCGCGTGGCAGGTCGCTGGCCAGTGCGTGGCGCAGGGCAGGCAGTGCCACCTCGCGCAGCAGCGGGTAGCCGGCGGCCGCTTGTTCGCGCACACCCTGCACGCCGTGCCGCGCGCGCGCGCGCTGGCCAGGGCTGTTCGCATCCAGAGGTGCGTCGGCGAGCTCGGCAGCCCAGCGGCGCACTTCCTGGCAGACCTGCTCGGCTGCGATGGCGCCGCCCGCGCGGCCCCGACAGGCAGCGGAAGCCGCCACCAGCAGGCCAAGGCTGAAGATCGCACCGCGATGGGTGTTGATGCCCGCAGTGGCGTGCAGCATCGATATCTCAGCGGCGATGCCATGCCGGCGCAACGTCTGGAACGGCGCCGCGCTGGCACCGGCGTCGGCCACGGCGATGAAGTAGTGGCGCAGCGCGAACAGGCTGCGCAGGAAGGTGCGGGCATCCATGTCGTGGTGGCTGCCGCTGTCGAAGGGGGTGACCAACCCTGGCTTGGGTGCAAGGGCCAGTTCGGCGTGCAGGCTGGCGATGGCGAGGCGCCCCAGACGCGCGCTGTCCACCGCCGATGTGGACCGTGAGACGCGCTGCACGGCAGCGTTCACGCGCTCACCCCGGTGGAGGCGAACAACGCATCACGCAGTTCCAGTGCGGCACCATCGAGGCGCTTGACCAGTACCTCGCGGCTGCGCCCGGCGTATTCGCGCCAGTTCACCGCGCCACCATCCACCAGGCACAGTTCGCCATCGACGCGATGCCCGTAGGCGCTTTCCCAGTGCTGCAGGCGCTCGACCAGCAGGTCGGCCTGCCGCGCGTCATCCACCTGCCACAGCAGGTCGATGTCCGAGCGTGCGTGCACATAGGGCAGGCCGCTGAGGTGCTGCCAGGCGAAAGCGCCGAACACGCGGGCCGGTGCAAGCCGCAGCATTGCCTGCAGTGCCGCCTGCCAATCAGCCGGAATGCCGCCGGCGAGAATCTCATCCAGAGCAGGGGGACGCTGCAGGTGCTGGATGTCCTGCAGGGCCACGCGCAGCGCCAGCCGTTGCTTGCCTTCGCCTGGCGGTAGCGGCACCCCCAGGCGCAGCCGCGGGTCGGGATCATCCGCCGCACTGCGTGCCACCATGGCCGGCAGGCCCTGTGTGAACCATGCTGCCAGGCGCGGTTCGTGTGCAGTTACGTCAGCCCGCCAGTCGGCATCGGCCGACAGCCAGGCCAGCGTGTGGCGGGCGGGCCGCTCAGGCATCGCCGTGGGCCACCGCAGTCGAAACCCCTGCCGCCAGGGCACGACCGCCGCGCTGTGCGCCGCGTGCGGCACGCAGGTCGCCTTCGGCGGGCGTGCGCAGGGCCTGCAGCAGGTGCTGGGAAAGATCGCCCTCCCACAACGAGTCCACCGCACCCATCGCCACGTAGTTGGCCACGCCAGGTGCGAATACCGGCGAGCTCTGGCTGAGCGCCTGCAGCTTCTCCAGCGGTTGCTTGGTCACCCGTGCCATCGCGCGCAGGTCCATCACCCGCACCTGTGCATCGGGCAGGGCGTGGATGTGGTCGGCCATCAGGCCGAATGAGAGGAAGCCGCCACTGACGGATTCGCCGTAGACCAGGGTGATCAGGCGCGCACCACGGCGGCGTGCCAGATCGAGCGTCTGCGCGAGATGCGCGAAGTAACCATTGATGCCAAGCAGTTCGTCGCGCCGCGCCAGGCGCTGGCCCGCGGTATCCACCAGCATCACGATCGGCCGCTGAGGATTCGCGCCGGTGCTGTCCAGTACCGTCCCGGCCAGTGCCAAGGCGTGGTCCACGCCGACTTCGAGTTTGTCGGCGGTGCCGATCACGGTCACCTCGCCATCCTCGGTGGCAGCGCTGCCGGTCAGCACCGAATCGTTCACCGCAATGGCATGCCCATGCGGGAACAGGGCATCGAGCAGGGTCTGCAGCGGCATGCTCATGGCAGGCTCCGGTCGGCGGTGGCGTTGAGGAACTCATCGGTGTCGAGCAGCGGTAGTCGCTCGGGGGTAGTGATGCCCTGACGGGCCCAGATCTCCAGGCCATCGCGGCAATCGCCCCAGGCCTGCACGCGCGCCTTCAGTGAGGCATGGCGTTCCTGCAGCGCGGCCAGTGCAGTATCCGGATCGGAGCTGCTGGTATCGGGCTTCAACGCGTTGCTGGCCGCCTGCGCGAAGGCCTCGATGGCATCGGGCACCAGCACCTGTGCCTGGTCGATCAGGTAGCGGTGCTTGCCTCCCGTTACGCGCCAGACCAGTGCGCGGTCGCGGGAATCGAACTCTTCCACGCCACGCACGGTTTCGATCACTTCCGGGCCGGACAGCGACAGCCGGCCTTCCTCGGACATGATGACCGTGCTGCAGCAGCGGGCGACGATGCCCATGCCGCCGAAGGCGCCGTTGCCGCTGCCGATCAGCGCGATCACCGGCACACCCGCTGCACGCGCGTCCAGGGTGGCACGCATGATTTCGGAAATGGCGATGAGCCCTGCATTGGCTTCGTGCAGGCGCACGCCGCCGGTATCCAGCAGCAGCAGCACGCCCTGCGGCTGCGTTTCGGCGGCGCGGCGCAGCAGCCCGGTCAGCTTGGCACCGTGCACCTCGCCCACGCCGCCGCCCATGAATTCACCCTGCTGCGCGGCCAGCAGCACGCGTCGGCCACGCAGCGTGGCTTCGCCGACAACGATGCCGTCGTCGAACGCCGCGGGCTGGTCGAGCTGTGCCAGGTGCGGGCTCATCATCCGCCGCGCCGGGCCGAGGAATTCCCTGAAGGAACCGGCGTCTACCAGGCCGGCGATACGCTCGCGGGCATCGGCTTCGTAGTAACTGTGGCGCTGCGTCCGGTTCATCGTGGATCTCCAGCAAGCAGGGTTTCCACGGCCTGGTCCAGGCGCAGGCTGACTACCGCCGGGGTCGCACCGGCATCGTTGATCGAGATGCGTACATCGCGCAGCGGATGACGCTGTGCGAAGTCGCTGATCACTGCTTGCCACACGCTGCCGAACCCCTGCGCGGCGGTGATGATGCGCACCGTCATCGCACCGTCCAGTGCGGCCGGCTCCAGCAGGATTTCCAGGTTGCCCGAGGCCAGCACGCCGACCAGCACCGCATCGCGCGGAAACTGCACCGCAGTGTGTCCTTCGAATCGATAGTCGAGGGTTTCCATGCTCAGCCCCTTACCAGTTGCGGAAGCGCTTGGGCGGGTCGTACAGGCCGCCGGACCAGCGCACCAGGTCCTTCACCGAACGCGCCGCCAGCAGGTCACGGCTGGCATCGCGCACGGAGATGCCAAGGTCATCGGGACGGCGGATCACGCCGCGGTCGCGCAGGTTTTCCACCATCGCGCGGTCGCGGCCCATGCCCACTGCGGTATAGCCGGCCACGCCACGGATCGCCTGTTCGCGCTCTTCAGGGGTGCGGCACAACAGCAGGTTGGCGATGCCTTCCTCGGTCAGCACATGGCTGACGTCGTCGCCGTAGATCATCACCGGCGGCAGGGGCATGTTCGCGCGTTCGGCCAGGTCCCAGGCATCGAGGCGATCGACGAAGGCCGGCGCCATGTGTTCGCGGAAGGTTTCCACCATCTGCACCACCAGCTTGCGCCCGCGTGGCATTTCGCCCGAGCGCGCAGCCTGTTGCCCGGCCTTGATCCAGGCCTCGCTGGCGTGGCGGCGGCCGCGTGCGTCCGAGCCCATGTTCGGTGCGCCACCAAAGCCGGCAATGCGGTCGCGGGTGGCGGTGGAGCTGTTGCCCTGCAGGTCGATCTGCAATGTGGAACCGATGAACATGTCGCAGGCATACAGGCCGGCGGTCTGCGAGAAGGCGCGGTTGGAACGCATCGAGCCATCGGCGCCGGTGAAGAACACATCGCCTCGCGCGGCGATGTACTTCTCCATGCCCAGTTCCGACCCGAACGAATGCACCGATCTGACGAAGCCCGATTCGATTGCCGGAATCAGTGCCGGGTGTGGGTTCAACGCCCAGTGCTGGCAGATTTTTCCCTTCAGGCCGAGCGATTCGGCGTAGGTGGGGAGCAGCAGTTCGATGGCCGCCGTATCGAAGCCGATGCCATGGTTGAGGCGGTTGACGCCGTACTCGGCGTAGATGCCCTTGATGGCCATCATCGCCATCAACACCTGGATCTCGGAGATCTGCGCCGGGTCACGGGTGAACAGCGGTTCGATATGGTTCGGCTTCGGCGCATGCACCACGAAGTTGACCCAGTCAGCGGGAATGTCGACGCGGGGGAGGGTGTCGACGATCTCGTTGACCTGGGCGATGACGATGCCGCCACCGAAGGCGGTGGCTTCGACGATCACCGGGGTGTCTTCGGTGTTCGGGCCGGTGTAGAGGTTGCCGTGGCGGTCGGCCGCCTGTGCGGCGACCAGGGCCACGCGCGGGGTCAGGTCGATGAAGTAGCGGCCGAACAGTTCCAGGTAGGTGTGGATGGCACCGATCTGGATGCGCCCTTCAGCCACCAGATTGGCCAGCCGTACGGACTGCGGGCCGGAGAAGGAGAAGTCGAGCTTCGAGGCGATGCCACGCTCGAAAACATCGAGGTGCGACGGCAGGGACAGGACCGACTGCACCATGTGCAGGTCGTGTACTCGGGCCGGGTCCAGGTCGGCCAGGGCCTGGGCGAGGAAATCGGCCTGCTTCTGGTTGTTGCCTTCCAGGCAGACCTTGTCGCCTGGCTCCAGCAGTGCATGCAGCAGCTCGCCCACGTCGCCGGCGGCGACCTCGCGTCCCCGGGCCCACGGCGCGGCGCGTTCCAGGCGGGCCTGGCGGCTGCGTTCCAACGTATCCCAGCTCGGGTTCATCGACCGGCTTCCGATTGGCGTTGACGTAATTACGGCATAATTACGAAGGGCGCCGCAACCTGCAGTGCAGCAAAAAGAAGGGCCCGCGCAGAGGCGGGCCCATTCAGGTAGGCCACGACCGTGGGTCGTGGCGGAGGGCGTGCCGACCAACGGTCGGCACCCACCAGGCACCCACCGGTTCGCGGGTTGCTCAGAACTTCCAGCGCAGGCTGGCCGACACGAAGCGCGGTTCGCCGTAGTTGTTGTAGTCCAGATTCGCCCAGTAGGTCTTGTCCAGGGCGTTGCGCACGCTCAGCGTCGCGGTCCAGTTGTCGCTGATGCGGTAGTTGGCGTTGAACTGCACCAGCATGTAGGCCGGCTGGTTCACCGTCACCGTGCCGCCCAGCGGATAGGCGATGTTGTAGCCCTGCACCTTGCTCTGCCACTGCACGCCACCGCCAACGCTCAGGCGTTCCAGCGCACCGCGCAGCTGCAGCTGGGTGTTGAGCTGCAACAGGTCCTTCGGCGGGTTGGCGTACAGCAGGTCGGTAGCCGCGCGGGTGACCTTGACGTGGGTGTAGCCGGCATTGACGGTCCAGCCCGGCAGGATCTCGCCGTTGACGTCCATCTCCCAGCCGCGCGCCTTGGTGCCGTTGACGCCGATGTAGGCGGAGGTGCCATCGCTCAGCGAACCTTCCGGCACGCCCATGTCACGCACGGCGTAGTTGTCCTGCTTGGCCTCGAACACGGCGGCATTGGCGGTCAGGCGGCCGTCCAGCCACTGGGTCTTGATGCCCGCTTCCAGGTTCGAACCCTGCACCGGTGCCAGCAGGTTCTCGTTGCGGTCCTTGAAGTTCTGCGGGTTGAAGATCTCGGTGTAGCTGGCATAGGCCGACACGTTCGGGGTGATGTCGTAGACCAGGCCCACGTAGGGAGTGACTTCATCGCTCACCTTGTACGCACCGCTGGTGCCGGTGTAGGCACCTGCGGCGTTGTACGAGCGGCTGAGGGTTTCCCAGCGGCTCAGGCGTGCGCCGGCAATCAGCGACAGCGGATCGGCCAGGCGCAGGCGGGTGGCCAGATAGACGCCACTCTGCGTGGTCTTGGCCACGCGGCGCGCGCCGGTGCGGCGGTAGGTCACCTCGGAGATGTCGCCGTTCCAGCTGCGGACATTGGGAATGTAGTAGCAGCGCTCGCTGCCGCAGCGCGCCCAGTCGTTCGGGAAGTTCAGCGCCAGGGTGTTGGTGGTGCCTTCCAGGTCCGACCACTGTGCACCGAGGGTCACGTCGTGGTCACGGCCGAACAGATCGAAACTACCGGTCAGGTAGGCATCGACGTTGCGCCGGGTGTCTTTCGAATCACCGGCGGCGGCACGCAGGTAGATGCCCGAGCCGGTCACCGGGTCCGGGTTGCCGGTGCCGTACAGGCGCACGTTCTGCACGTTGCCGCGGGTGTAGGCGGTATTGATCTTCAACAGCCAGTTGTCGCCGAAACGCTGTTCCAGGTTGGCGAAGGCGGTGTTGCTCTCGCGCTTCCAGTAGCTCCACTTCGGCGACAGGTTGGTCGAGCGCGGCAGGTGCGCGAAATTGCCCTGGTTGTCGAAGAACGGCACGGTGCCCCAGGTCGAGCCGGTGGGGTTGTTGTCCTGGCTCTGGTAGCCGAGGGTGATCGTGGTGCTGTCGGTGACGTCGCCTTCCAGCACCGCCATGCCGGCCATCTTGTTCTCGTCGTAACGGTCGTAATACAGGCCACGATCGGTGTAGGCGGCGACCACGCGGCTGCGGAAGCGGCCGTCGGCGGTCAGCGGCGCGGTCACGTCGGCTTCCATCCGGCGGTAATCCCAGCTGCCGGCGCTGACCGCGAACGAGGCATCGAATTCCTTGCCCGGGCGCTTGCGCAGCAGGTTGACCGTGGCCGAGGGCACGCCGGCGCCGCTGAGCAGGCCGTTGGCGCCGCGGATCACTTCGATGCGGTCGTAGAAGGCGGTGTCGTATTCCTGGTTGGTGGAGCCGCTGTAGGTGGGAATGCCATCGACCTGGAAGTCGGTGATGGCAAAGCCACGCGCGTAGTACAGCGGGCGCTGGGTGTCATAGAAGGACACGCTGACGCCGGTGACGTTGCGCATCACATCGTTGATGCTGAACAGTGATTCGTCCTGCAGGCGCTTGAGGCTGATCGCGGTGGCCGACTGCGGGGTTTCCTGCAGGGTGATCGGCAGGCGCGTGGTACTGGCCGGTGGCGCCGACTGCTCGGCACGCACGCTCACACGGTCCAGGGTTTTGGCGTCGGCAGCGCCATCGGCGGCGGCGAACGCGCTGGGCGCGGCCAGCAGGGTCAACGACGAAAGCAGGGCAGCCGGCAGCAGCGCACGGCGGGGCAGGCGGTTACGGAGGGGCAGGGACATGGTGGGCTCGAGGCTCGGAAGCGGGGAAGGGCGGCAACAGTCGTCCAGCACCCGGGGCGGCGGCTTCGGGCACAGCAGGTCCATCTGGGAGCGGCGCGGTCACTGCGCAGGACGCAAATGTAAATAATTCTTAACAACATTACAATTCGCGTCATTGTGCATCGGCTTTCCGGCACCGGGCATCGCTTTCTGTAGAGCCGAGCCATGCTCGGCTGTTTTTTCGGAGCCGAGCGTGGGCGCGGCTCTACAGCAGAGAGCAGCCCAAACGCGAACGGCCACCCGAAGGTGGCCGTCCGTCTGCATCGCAAGGAACGCGCAGGCTTAGAGCGCCTGTAGTTCCTCGTTGGCGTTGCGCTTTTCCTTGGCCGGCGCCGGAGCCGCTGCCGGCACCGCTGCCGGAGCCGCCGCATTGGCGTCCACCGGCACCTCCAGGTACGGCAGGCGCAGGGTCTGGCTGGTCAGCGAGCGGATCTCGTTGACCAGCGCTGCACTGTCGTTGAGCTTGCGCCCGTACGACGGGACGATCTCGCGCAGGCGGGTTTCCCAGCCGGCCTTCATCTGGTCCGGGAAGGCCTTGGCCATCAGGTCCAGCATGATCGGCGGCGAGGTCGACGCACCCGGCGAGGCGCCGAGCAGGGCGGCGATGGTGTGGTCCTTGTCGGTCACGATCTCGGTACCGAACTGCAGCACCGGGCCCTTCAGCGGATCACGCTTGATGATCTGCACGCGCTGGCCGGCGGTGACCAGCTTCCAGTCACCCGGCTTGGCATTGGGGAAGTACTTGACCAGCTCTGCCTGGCGGTCGGCATCGTTCAGGCGCGCTTGGCCCATCAGGTACTGCACCAGGTCCAGGTTGTCCTTGCCCACTTCCAGCATCGGGCCGACGTTGTTGTGGTTCACCGACGAGTACAGGTCCCACCACGAGCCGTGCTTGAGGAACTTGGTGCTGTACAGCGCGAACGGCCCGAACAGGACCACCGGCTTGCCGTCCAGCTTGCGCGCATCCAGGTGCGGCACCGACATCGGCGGCGACCCGGTCTCGGCCATGCCGTAGGCCTTCACGCCGTGGCGCGAGGTCACGTCCTGGCCCTGGAAGGCGAGGAACTGGCCACCGACCGGGAAGCCGGCGTAGTCCTTCGATTCCGGAATGCCGGACATCTGCAGCAGCTTCAGCGCGGCGCCACCGGCACCGATGAACACGAAGCGGGCGTGGGTGGTGGACTCGGTGCCGGCCTTGAGGTCCTTCACCGTCACGTTCCAGCTCTTGTCGGCGTTCTGCCGCAGCGCGCTCACTTCGTGGTTGAGGTGCAGGCTGAAGTTCGGGCTGCGCTGCAGGCCGGTGGTCAGCTGGCGGGTGATCACACCGAAGTTGACGTCGGTCCCCAGCGGCATCCAGGTCGCGGCGACCTTCTGCTTCGGGTCACGGCCTTCCATCAGCAGCGGTGCCCACTGCTTGATCTGTGCCGGATCCTCGGAGTACTGCATGCCGTAGAACAGCGGATTCTTCACCAGGGCCTGCTGGCGCTTGTGCAGGTAGGCGATGTTGTCATCGCCCCAGACGAAGCTCATGTGCGGGGTCGGGTTGATGAAGTCGCTGGGCTGGCTCAGCCGGCCTTCCTTCACCTGGTGCGACCAGAACTGGCGCGAGACCTCGAACGATTCGGCGATGCCGACCGCGCGCTTGGTCTCGATGCTGCCGTCGGGCAGTTCCGGGGTGTAGTTCAGTTCGGCGAACGCCGAGTGGCCGGTGCCGGCGTTGTTCCAGCCGTCGGAGCTTTCACCGGCGACGCCGTCGAGGCGTTCGTAGACCTGGATGTTCCAGTCCGGCTGCAGTTCCTGCAGGTAGGTGGCCAGGGTGATGCTCATGATGCCGGCGCCGACCAGCACCACATCGACGGGCTTGTCGTTGCTGGCGGCGGGCACCGAGCGCTGGGTCAGCGGCCAGTACAGGAACAGCGCGGCGGCCAGCAACAGCAGCACGAGCAGGGCGAGCAGGGCCTTGCCAAATTTCTTCATGGGGGCGGGATCGTTGGCGGAGGGGAAGGGGTCAGGATGCGCGTGGGGCAGGGAAAGGGCGTGAAGAAACAACGCCTTGCGCCATCCAACCGCGATTCTAACCGGATCCGGTCTGTTTTTGATGCAACGCAGCATCCGACGTTTCGCGGCCCCGTCACGTGGCTGGCGGGCTCGACCTGGCGACCGCAGCCCCAGTAGCGCCAGGCCATGCCTGGCGACGCCTTCCAATCAGACCAGCTCCAGAATCTCGTCGCCGGCCTCATCAATCTCGCCGGTCGGGCGCCAGCCCAGGCGGCGGTAGAAGCCATGCGAGCGCGAACGCGGGTCGGCCGAGCAGGCCAGGAACAGCCGGGTGTGGCCGGCATCGCGGGTCAGGCTGACCACTTCCTGCAGCAGTTGGCGGCCGATGCCGCGGCCCTCGTAGTCCGGCAGCAGGGCCAGCACCAGCACCTCGCCGCTGTCGCGGTCGGCGAAGCAGTAGCCGGCCATGCGCTGGCCCTCCCAGGCGACGCGGCCGATGAAATCTCTGGTGGAAATGCCTTCGCCCCAGCTGTCCGCGGTGATGCCCAGTTCCGCCAGCTTCGCGGCACTGAAGGCGTTCTCGCGGGTGCGCCCGCGCAGGTCGATGCAGGCGGCGGCATCTTCGGGGCGCGCATCGCGCACGGCTATCGGCATACCGGACATCCTTGTAGTGATTGGCCCGCCAGTATCCGCATCACGCATGGACCCGGTGTGGAGGTTGCGTGGAGATCCGATGGAGCAAAAAGGGGACGGAGGGGATTAAGTCGTCTTTGCCTGATATGTCGTTTGGGTCTTAAACGACTTAATCCCCTCCGTCCCCTTTTCAGCGCTTGCGCCGGATCAGCGCGGAGGAAGCATCCAGCACGGCGCGGGTCAGCAGGGCCATGGTCTGCACGTCGCCTTTCCAGTGCTGCCAGTACAGCGGCACGTCTTCCCACGCGCGCTGCCGTACGTAGACCAGTCGCCCGGCGTCCAGGTGCCGCTTGACCAGCGGCAGCGGGTTCATGGTCCAGCCCATGCCACCGAGGTTGGCTTGCACGAAGGCGCGGGTGGAGGGAATCCACCAGGTCGGCGCGGTGCTGGGCAGGTCGTCGCCGGCCATGCGCCGGGCAAAGCGCGACTGCATTTCGTCCTTGCGGTTGAACACCAGCACCGGGGCCTGCGCCAGCGCCTGCGCGGTCACGCCCTTGGCGAAATGACGCTCGCGGAACTCGGGGGTACAGGTGGCGGCGTAGCGGATGCTGCCCAGCGCATGGATCTGGCAACCCTGCACCGGCTCGTCCAGCGTGGTCACCGCGCCCAGCACGGTGCCTTGGCGCAGCAGTTCGACGGTGTGGTCCTGGTCTTCCACGCGCAGGTCCAGGGTGGTGCCGGTGCTCTGTGCGAACTGCGAGGCGGCCTGCGGGAACCAGGTTTCCAGGCTGTCGTGGTTCACCGCCACCGGGATGCTGGCCTGTGGCAGGTCTTCGTCGGCCAGGCCCATCCGGTGCAGGGCATCGTGTTCGAGCAGGGCGGTCTGCTCGGCCAGCTGCACCAGCACCTGGCCCTCGGCGGTGGCGGTGGCCGGGGTGCCGCGCTTGACCAGCAGGCGCCCGACCCTGTCCTCCAGTGCCTTGACCCGCTGCGAGATGGCCGAGGGCGTGACATTCAGCGACTGCGCGGCGCGGTCGAAGCTGCCTTCGCGGATCACTGCGGCCAGGGCGCGCAGCTGGGCATGGTCGATACGCATCGAATTAAGCTCCGCTAATGTTGGTTTAGGAAGTTTAGCTCGTCTTTTTCATGTTGCGGCGCGACAATGGCGCCCGTTCCGGTGCTGTCCGCCTTCGCGAGGCACCGTCCCCCCAAGCAAGTAAAGGCAGTGAATCCCATGTTCTCGGTCATCTCCGCCAGCACCGGCCTCGGTGCCTGGTTCTCTGGTGCAGCCACCGGCATCGGCCTGTTCGCCGTGGTCGGGGCCCAGAGCGCCTTCATTCTGCGCCAGGGCATCCTGCGCAAGCACATCGTGCCGGTGGTCGCCACCTGTGCGGCCATCGATGCGATCTTCATCTTTGCCAGTGTGGCCGGCCTGCGCACGCTCACCTCGGCGCTGCCGTGGCTGACCACTGCCGTGCTGTGGACGGGCGTGGCGTTCCTTGCCTGGTACGCAATGAAGTCGGCACGCCGTGCGATCGCCGGTGGCGGCGGCATGGGCGAGGCTGACAGCGACGACGGCAGCCGCCGCGCGGTGCTGATGGCTGCGGTCGGTTTCTCGCTGATCAACCCGCACTTCTGGCTGGACATGATGGTGATCGGCTCGATCGCCGAGAACTTCGGCAACGCCCGCATGGCCTTCGCCGCTGGCGTGGTGACCGCCAGCTGCCTGTGGCTGACCGCGCAGGGCCTGGGTGCACGCCTGCTGGCGCCGCTGTTCACCAAGCCCAGTACCTGGCGCGTGCTCGACGGCACCATCGCCGTGATCCTCAGCATCCTGGCCCTCACGTTGGCGGTGCGCGGGGTCCACTGACCCGGCGCACGCCCCCCGAACCCACGTCCTGACTCTCTCTCCAAGGTAGTGGTAACGACGGCACCGGCAACGGTGCCGTCGTTTTTTCTGCCGATGTGGCGCGGCAAACGGTCACATGCCTAGAATCGTGCATCCGGACAGGGTGTCCGGCTTTCCATGGGGGATGGATGCGCAGGATTGTGCTGGCTGTATTGTTGGGGGCGGTTGTGGGCGGAGCATCGGCCGCAACGCTGGACCTGGATCGCTATCTGCGGCAGGAGTCGTTTACCGACATCAAGATTTCGCCGGGGGGCGAGTACATCGCCGCGACGGTTCCGCTGGAAGCGGGAACCGCCTTGGCGATCTACCGCATAACCGACATGAAGATGGTCGGCAGCTTCCGCCCGCCCCGCAACGATCACGCGCACACCTTCGACTGGGTCAGCAACGAGCGGCTGCTGGTGGGCATGGCACAGAAGTTCGGCGTGCTGGACCGGCCGACGCCGACCGGCGAACTGTTCGGTATCAATGCCAACGGCAAGGGCGGCGAGCTGCTGGTGGGGTACCGGGTTGCAGACCAGAGCCTGGGCACCAACATCAAGGTCAAGCCGGCCGGCCTGGTGGCCGCGTACCTCAGTGATGAGCTCAAGGACGACGATCGCAACGCACTGGTGACGGTGATTCCGTTGGTCGGCAGTTCGCATGCACAGGTCGAGCGCATGGATGTGATCACCGGTCGCCGCAACGCGGTGGCACGGGCCCCCATTCCCGATGCGGACTTCACGATCGATGAGCAGGGCGAGGTGCGTTTCGCACGCGCTGTCGTTACCGATGGCACGCAGAAGCTCTACTACCGCACAGGCAGCAACAGCGACTGGATCCTGCTCAACGATGAATCCCTGAGCAAGCACATCGAGCTGCCCCTCGGCTTCTCGGCCGACGGTCGCCTGGCGTACCTGCAGGTCGAGCAGGCAGAGGGACCTGATGCCATTGTCAGCTGGGACCCCCAGAGCAATGAACGACGCACCGTGCTGCGCGATGAGAGCGCCGACCCGGCGCGCATCATCCGGCGCCCCGGCAGCCGTGTGCCGGTCGGGGCACTGTTCCTTGGCAGTGCGCCGCGAACGGCATTCTTCGATGACGCCTCGGATGAAGCTCGCCTTTACCGCAGCCTCGAAGCGGGCCTGGGCGGAGCGGTCTACATCACCTCCAGCACGCGCGATGGCAAGACGGTGCTGGCGGAAACCTGGTCAGGCAGCAATCCGGGCGATTTCTATCTCTATGACACGGTTGGCAAGAGTGCACGGCACCTGATCAGCCGCAGCGACTGGATCGACCCCGCGCTGGCGGCGGAAGTGCGCCCGATCAGCCTGAAGGCGCGTGATGGGCGTCCGCTGCATGGCTTCCTTACCGTCCCGCATGGCCGCGAGGCCCGTGCGCTGCCGATGGTGGTGGTGCCGCACGGAGGTCCGATCGGTGTTGCCGACGATGGCGCCTATGACACCGAGGCACAGATGCTGGCGGCGGCAGGTTACGCGGTATTGCAGGTGAATTTCCGCGGCTCTTCCGGCTATGGCCGGGCCCATATGCAGGCCGCGCGCAAGCAATGGGGACTGTCGATGCAGGATGACGTCACCGATGCCACGCGCTGGGCGGTCGAACAGGGCGTGGCCGACAAGAACCGCATCTGCATCTACGGGGCCAGTTACGGTGCCTATGCGGCAATGATGGGGGCGGTGCGCGAACCGGGCCTGTACCAGTGCGCGGCCGGCTACGTCGGCATCTACGACCTGCCGTTGATGTACGCGCGCGGAGACATCCAGAGCGATGAGTCAGGCCTGACCTACCTGCGCAACTGGCTGGGATCGCCCAAGGATCTGGCAGAGCGTTCCCCGGTGAATCTGGCCGCGCAGGTGCGGGTGCCGGTGTTCCTGGCCGCGGGTGGCCAGGACCAGCGTGCGCCGATCGTGCACAGCGAACGCATGGAAGCTGCGTTGAAGAAGGCCGGCTCGCCAGTGGAAACCCTGTACGTCAAGAACGAAGGCCATGGTTTCTATTCTCCTGCCAACCAACGTACGTACTACAGCAGGTTGCTGGCCTTCCTCTCGCGCAGCCTGGGGGGACAAGTGGCCGGGCAGGCAGTGCCTGCGGAAAAGAGCAGCGCGCCCTGAACAAGCCGAGGGCGGCGGATGATCGATCCGCCGCCCCGGATTTCGCCAGCACCGGGCTTACTTGACCCCGTGCATCATCTTCTTCAGCAGCGGCGCGGCAATGAAGGCGGCCAGCGCACAGCCCAGGCCGATCCACATCAGCAGCCAGAACAGGTGCGCATAGGCACCGGCGGCGGCCACCATGTCCAACGATTCGCCCTCCGGCACCTCGATCGCGGCCAGCTTGCCGAACAGCGCGGCCAGCGTTTCCGAGAACGCGGTGGCCAGGAACCAGGTGCCCATCATCAGGCTCATCACCCGCGGCACGGCCAGCTGGGTCACCGCCGACAGGCCCACCGGCGACAGGCACATCTCGCCGCTGGCCAGCAGGAAGTAGGCCAGCACCAGCCACCACACGCTGGCCATCTCGCCAGTAGCGCCGACCTGCTGCGCGGCCAGTGCCAGCGGCACGAACGACAGCGCGCCGATCACCAGGCCCCAGGCGGATTTGACCGGCTTGCCCGGCTCCCAGCCGCGGCGGTCCATCCACGTCCACAGCGCGGCAAAGGCCGGTGCCAGCAGCACCAGGAACAGGCCGCCGAGGTAGGTCAGCGAGCCGGCGGTCTGCGGAATCACCAGGCAGTCGCGCACCAGCAGCACCAGCATCAGCACGACGATGGCGGCGAAGAACGTGCGCGGCGCAGCCGAACCCGGGCGCCGTTCGGACAAGCGCGCGCTGACCACGAAGCCCAGCGGTGCCAGCAGCAGCGAGATGATCGACCACGGCAGCGGGGTACCGCCGGAGATCACCAGCGAGGGCACGATGTCCTTGGTCAGCAGGCGGTCGGTGAAGGTCACCCACGAGCCGTAGGACTGCTCGTACAGGGTGAAGAACACCAGCGCCATGAAGATCAGCACCATCAGCGCGATCATCTGCTGGCGCTGCACCGGCGTGCACTTGCTGCCGGTGAACCAGGCGAACCAGACCAGCACGCCGCCCAGCACCACCAGCATCAGCATCAGTGCCAGGCTGATTTCACCGCCCAGCGCGAACGCGCCGTTGCCGGCTGCCCACATCAGCCACGCCACCGGCAGCACACCGAGCACCGCGCACAGATAGATGAGCCATTCGCGCGGCAGGCCCAGCACCTTCTGCTTCAACGCCGCCGGTTGTGGCGGCTCGGCGTGGCCCTGCAGGTACTTCTGGCCCCACAGGAACATGGCCAGGCCGGCCAGCATGCCGATGCCGGCCGCACCGAAACCGTACTTCCAGCCGTAGGCCTCGCCGAGGAAGCCACACACCAGCGAAGAGAACAGCGCGCCGAGGTTGATGCCGGCGTAGAACAGCGAGAAGCCCGAGTCGCGACGTGGGTCATCCTTGGCGTACAGCTTGCCGACGATGGTGGAGATGTTCGGCTTCAGGAAGCCGACGCCCATGATGATCAGCGCCAGCGACAGGTAGGTCACCGCCAGCGCCGAGGTGTCGCGCACCACTTCGCCATTCACCCGGTACGCGGCGTGGCCCTCGAAGGCCATGCCGAGGTGGCCGAGTACCAGCAGGATGCCGCCGAACAGCACCGCCCGGCGCATGCCCAGCCAGCGGTCGGCCAGCATGCCGCCGAACACCGGGATGCAGTACACCAGGCCACCGTAGGCACCGAGCAGGTCCAGGCCGGCCTTGTCGCCGAACAGGTGGTACTTGGTCAGGTACAGCAGCAGCAGCGCCTTCATGCCGTAGAAGGAGAAGCGCTCCCACATTTCGGTGAAGAAGCAGACGTAAACGCCCTTGGGATGGCCCAGGAAGTCGTCGGAAGCGATAGCGGTGGAATTCATCGCGGAATTATATGCCTGTGGCCCGATCCGCTTTCAGTAGATCCACGCCGTGCGTGGATTGCCGGACTGGCCTGGGCGATCACAGGTACCGCAACCACGCCAGGTCACGCCTTCGCGCCTTGAACCGCGCGAACGCCCGCGTCGGCGGGTACAGCGCCACCGCCAGCGCACAGGCCACCAGCAGCAGGCCGGCCACCGAATCCAGTGCGTACAGATCACCGTGTGTCGGCCCCCAGATCGCCAGCGCGCCCAGGTACAGCCCCTTCAGCACATACAGGTGCAGCAGGTAGAAGAACATCGGCGCGGCGCCGATATCGGCCAGCGGGCGCAGCGCACGCGCCAGTGGCGGCCATTCGTACAGGCGCAGCAGCAACAGCCCCACGCCCAGGGTCACCAGCAGGAACTGCAGCGACGGCGGGTACTTGGTGATGTTGAGCACGCTCATCCAGGTGCGCAGCGCGCTGGTCTGGTACTGCCACGGTGCATCCCCATACTGGTTGGCAAACCGCAGCAGCGCGAACAGTGCCAGCGCGCCGACGCCTGCCCACAGCAGCCAGTGCTGGCGTTGCGCCGGGTCGCGGCCGCGGGCGAACCACGGCCCCATCAGGTAGCCCAGCGCGATCACCCCGATCCACGGCAGCACCGGGTAGGAAGTGCGCAGGCGCAGCGCGCCGGCCTCGATCCAGTCGCGCTGGTGCAGCACTTTCCACAGCATCGCCAGCGGGCCGTGGCCTTCCACTCGCACGCCGTCCAACAGGTTGTGCCCGGCCACCACCGCGACTGCCAGCACCAGCAGCGCCGGGCGCGGCAGCCACAGCAGGCCAGCCAGCGCGATCATGCTCAGCCCGATGGCCCAGATCACCTGCAGGTACAGCGTGTCCGGCGGCAGCTGGAAGGTCCAGGCGAAATTCACCAGGGTCAGTTCCAGCACGACCAGGAACAGCCCGCGCTTGAGCAGGAAGGCGGCCGTGGCCCGGCGCGGATCCGCCTGGCGCTGGCCATACAGCCAGGCCGACAGGCCGGTCAACAGGACGAACACGGGTGCGCACAGGTGGGCCAGCAGACGGCAGGCGAACAGCGCAGGGGAGACCGTCGCCGCGTCCATCGGGTCGCTCACCTGGTGCTGCAGGAAGAAGGTCTCGCGCACGTGGTCCAGCAGCATCAACAGCATTACTGTGCCGCGCAGCTGGTCGATGGAGGCCAGGCGAGGGGAGGGGGAAGGGGGCATGCGATGCAGTAACAACAAGTCATCATTAAGATATAACATATCATTTGCTGCGCGCCCAGCCGGACTTTGCCGGGTCGGTCGATTGCCGGTCCACGTACTGGCCCATTGCGCTGCAGCACACGCCCCCATCCTTTGGCACGCTGGACTTGATCTGCCCTGAACGCTAGCGTGGCAGGGATTTTTTGCCAGCAGGGGCTTCCATGAACCACGACGCTGCGCCCAAGCAGCTCACCTTCCGCGCAGTGGCCCTGGCCATCGTGCTGGCGGTGGTGCTGTCGGCGGCCAACGCCTATCTCGGTCTGTTCGCAGGCCTGACCATCGCCACCGCCATTCCCGCCGCGGTGATTTCCATGGGCGTGCTGCGCCTGCTGGGCGGTGGCTCCATCCTTGAAAACAACATCGTGCAGACCGGTGCCTCGGCCGGCTCGTCGATCGCCGCCGGTGTGATCTTCACCATCCCGGCGCTGGTCATCATGGGCTACTGGCCGGACTTCAAGTACTGGTGGGTGCTGGGCATCGCCGGTCTCGGCGGCCTGCTGGGCGTGCTGTTCTCGGTGCCGCTGCGCCGTTCGATGATCGTCGAAGACCCGCTTCCGTTCCCGGAAGGCAAGGCTGCGGCCGAAGTGCTCAAGGCCGGTGAGAACCCGGGCCCGGGCCTGAAGATCCTCGGCCTGTCGGCGGTGATCGGTGCCTTCGTCAAGCTGGCCGCGGAAAGCGGCATGCGCCTGATTCCCGATGCCTGGGCCACCTCGGCCTACGTCGGCAGCTCCAAGGTCACCGCCTTCATCGGTACCAATCTGTCGCCGGCACTGCTGGGCGTGGGCTACATCGTCGGCCTCAACGTCGGCATCGTGGTGGTGTCCGGCTCGATCCTGACCTGGCACATCGCTATTCCGATCTACCAGGCGTTCTTCATGAACACCGATCCGGCACTGGCCGCGTCGGTTGCCGCAGCTTCGTCCACCGAAGCCGCGTTCGCCATCTGGGGCGCGAAGATGCGTTACCTGGGCGTCGGCGCAATGCTGATCGGCGGCATCTGGACCCTGATCTCGCTGCGCAAGTCGCTGCTCAACGGCGTCAAGAGTGGCTTTGCCGCCGCCCGCAAGAGCGGTGGCCCGGTGCTGGCGCACACCGAACGCGACCTGCCGATGAAGTGGATGCTGGTGGCCCTGGTGGTCTTTGTGCTGCCGCTGCTGGCCCTGTACCAGGCCATCGTCGGCCAGTGGCACGTGTCGATCCCGATGACCATCATCATGATCGTCGCCGGCTTCCTGTTCGTGTCGGTCTCGGCCTACCTGGCCGGCCTGATCGGCTCGTCCAACAACCCGGTCTCGGGCATCACCATCTCCACCATCCTGTTCGCCTCGGCCGTGCTGGTCGTGCTGCTGGGCGCCGACGGTCTCAAGCCGGTCGGTGCCGGCGGTGCGCCGCTGGGCGCAGTGGCTGCGATCATGATCGGTGCGGTGGTGTGCTGCGCCGCCGCGGTCGGCGGTGACAACCTGCAGGACCTCAAGGCCGGTTACATCGTGGGTGCCACCCCGTGGAAGCAGCAGCTGATGCTGGGCATCGGTGCGTTCTCGTGCGCGCTGATCATGGCCCCGGTGCTGAACCTGCTGGCCACCGCCTACGGCATCGGCGTGAAGTCCGAGCTGCACCCGAACGCGTTGGCTGCGCCGCAGGCCAACCTGATGGCCTCGGTGGCCAAGGGCCTGTTCGGTGGCGAACTGCCGTGGACCTTCATCGGCATCGGTGCCGTGGTTGGTGCCGCCATCATTGCCTTCGACAGCTGGCTGAAGTCGCGCAACTCACGCTTCCGCGTGCCGGTGCTGGCCGCCGCCATCGGCATCTACCTGCCGCTGGAGCTGATGGTGCCGATCTTCCTCGGCGGCCTGATCGCCCACCTGGTCGAGCGCTTCCACAAGGTGCGCGCCGATGACGAAGAAGGCCGCGACCGCGTGCACAAGCCGGGCGTGCTGTTCGCCGCGGGCCTGATCACCGGCGAGGCGCTGATGGGCATCGCCATCGCGATTCCGATCGTGGTCAGCAGCCGCGCCGATGTGCTGGCCGTGCCGTTCCACCTGCCGGGCGCACAGTGGATCGGCCTGGCCGTGCTGTTCCTGGTCGGCTGGCTGATCTACCGCACGGGCAAGTACACCAAGGCGTAAGGGGGGCTCTGCCCCTGGGTTCAATGGGTAGTGCCGGCCGCTGGCCGGCAATCCCGGAATCCCGTGATACCCCTGGTTGCCGGCCAGCGGCCGGCACTACCACAAACCCCGCTTCGGCGGGGTTTGCATTTTCTGGCGGGGCCCCGCGCGCCACCGGCAGCCATGACCGATGGCCTTGGCAGCCCCGGCCGCACGGGCCTACCATCGGTTTTTTGCCGTCCTGCGGAGACCCCGATGAAACTGCGTCATGCCCTGCTGCCACTAAGCCTGCTGGCTGCCCTGCCCAGCGTTGCCGCTGCCCGTGGCCTGGAAGTCCGCGACATGGTGGCCATGGACCGCGTCTCCGCACCGGTACTGACCGCTGACGGCGGCACCGTGGTGTTCGCCAAGCGCAGCGTGGACGCCAACCTGAAGGCCTCCACCGCGCTGTTCGCACGCAACCTGCGCACCCGCGATGCGGCGCCGCCGAAGCAGATCACCCCGGCCGGCTGGAACGTCAATTCCGCTTCGCTGTCGGCCGATGGCCAGACCGTGTACTTCCTCAGCGCCAAGAACGGCAGCCAGCAGCTGTACGCGCAGCCGATCAGCGGCGGTGCTCCGCGCCAGCTGACCGACTTCCCGGTCGACGTGGACAGCTACCACGTGTCGCCGCAGGACGACCGCGTGCTGTTCAGCGCCGGCGTGTTCCAGGCCTGTGCCTCGGACCTGGCCTGCACCGAAAAGAAGCTGAAGGACGTGGCTGGCGCCAAGGCCAGCGGCAAGGTCTTCGATTCGCTGTTCGTGCGCCACTGGGACACCTGGAACGACGGCCGCCGCAACACCCTGTTCGTCGCTCCGCTGCCGGCAGCCAAGGCCGGTGCGGTCAAGGGCGCCTCGGCGCTGAGCGCGACCATCGATGGCGATGCGCCGTCCAAGCCGTTCGGCGGCAATGATGACTTCGCGTGGTCGCCGGACGGCGCCAGCGTGGTGGCCAGCATCCGCGTGGCCGGCAAGCAGGAGCCGTGGTCGACCAACTTCGACCTGTACCGTTTCGACGCTGCGGGCAAGCAGGCGCCGGTCAACCTGACCGCCTCCAACCCGGCCTGGGATGCCGGCCCGGTGTTCAGTGCCGACGGCAAGACCCTGTTCTACCGTGCGATGAAGCGCCCGGGCTTCGAAGCCGATCGCTTCGGCCTGATGGCGATGGACCTGGCCAGCGGCAAGACCCGCGAGATTGCCCCGCAGTGGGATCGCTCGGCTGGCGGCATCACCCTGTCCGCCGACGGCGCCAGCATCTACACCACCGCCGATGACCTCGGCGAACACCCGCTGTTCCAGATCGACGTGGCCAGCGGCAAGGCCACCAAGCTGATCGGCGACGGCAGCGTGACCTCGGTGGATGTGGCCGGCAACAGCGTGGCGATCACCCGCAACAGCCTGAAGAGCAACGACCAGGTGCTGGTCGGCCTGCTGCCGGCCGCGGGCGAAGCCATCGGCGAGCTGCGCGCGCTGACCCCCGCCGCCGGTGACGTGCTGAAGGACGTCAGTTTCGGCGACTACGAGCAGTTCGAATTCAAGGGCTGGAACAACGACACCGTGCATGGCTATGTGGTCAAGCCGCACAACTACCAGGAAGGCAAGTCGTACCCGGTCGCGTTCCTGATCCACGGCGGCCCGCAGGGCAGCTTCGGCAACGGCTGGAGCTACCGCTGGAACCCGCAGACCTACGCGGGCCAGGGCTACGCCGTGGTGATGATCGACTTCCACGGTTCCACCGGCTACGGCCAGGCCTTCACCGATGCGATCAGCCAGCACTGGGGCGACCGCCCGCTGGAAGACCTGCAGAAAGGCTGGGACGCGGCGCTGAAGAAGTATTCCTTCCTCAACGGTGACAAGGCCTGTGCGCTGGGCGCCAGCTACGGCGGCTTCATGGTCAACTGGATCGCCGGCAACTGGAACAGCCCGTTCAAGTGCCTGGTCAACCACGATGGCGTGTTCGACCAGCGCATGATGGGCTACGCCACCGAAGAGCTGTGGTTCACCGAGTGGGAGCAGGGCGGTACGCCGTACCAGAAGGCCGCGAACTACGAGAAGTTCAACCCGGTCAACCACGTGGCGGACTGGAAGAAGCCGATCCTGGTCATCCACGGCCAGCAGGACTTCCGCATTCCGGTCGAGCAGGGCCTGGCCGCGTTCACCGCTGCCCAGCGCCAGGGCATCGAATCGAAGTTCCTGTATTTCCCGGATGAAAACCACTGGGTGCTGAAGCCGAACAACAGCATCCTGTGGCATGACACCGTCAATGCCTGGCTGAAGCAGCACATCGGCAACTGATGACTGCAGCGCCGCCCTTCGGGGCGGCGCTTTTGTTTACTGGTAGTGCCGGCCGCTGGCCGGCAACCACATGCTGCTTCCCACCCATACCGGATTGCCGGCCAGCGGCCGGCACTACCCAGAGCACCTGCATGATCCAGAACGACATCGTCGTCTTCGGTTTGATCGCCGCCACCCTGGGCGCCGTGTTCTGGACCGCCTCGCGCGAGCAGGGCCTGTGGAAGCGCTTCTACACCTTCGTGCCAGCGCTGCTGCTGTGCTACCTGATTCCCGGCATCTACAACACCGTCGGCCTGATCGATGGCCAGAACACCAAGCTCTACAACCCGATCGCACGCGACATCCTGCTGCCGGCAGCGCTGATCCTGCTGACCCTGGCGGTGGACATCAAGGGCATCCTGCGGCTGGGCCCGAAGCTGGTGCTGATGTACCTGGGTGCCTCGGCCAGCATCATGCTCGGTGCGGTGGTGGCCTTCCTGGTGATGCGCGCGCTGCATCCGGAAACCGTGGCCGGTGATACCTGGGCCGGCATGGCCGCGTTGGCGGGCAGCTGGATCGGCGGCGGTGCCAACATGCTGGCGATGCGCGAAGTATTCGATGTCAACGCCACCACGTTCGGCCAGTTCGCGGTGGTCGATGTCGGCGTGGGTTATGTATGGATGGCGGCACTGATCTTCCTGGCCGGGCGCGCAGCGAAGATCGATGCGCGCAGTGGCGCCGATACTTCGGCCATCGATGAACTGAAGGAGCGCATCGCGCGCTTCCAGGCCGAGCACGAGCGCATTCCCAGCCTCACCGACCTGATGCTGATCGTGGCGGTGGCTTTCGGCGGCGTGGGTCTGTCGCACGCGATCGGTGCGCCGCTGGCGGCATGGTTCAAGGCCAATGTCAGCTGGGCCTCGCAGTTCAGCCTGGACGCGCCGTTCGTGTGGGTAGTGGTGTTGTCGACCACGCTGGGCCTGAGCCTGAGCTTCACCCGTGCACGCACGCTGGAAGGCGCGGGCGCCTCGCGGCTGGGCTCGCTACTGCTGTACTTCCTGATTGCCTGCATCGGCATGCAGATGGATCTGCTGGCGCTGCTGGACCGCCCGTGGCTGTTCCTGCTCGGCCTGATCTGGATTGCCGTGCACATCGTGCTGTTGTGGTGCCTGGGCAAGCTGCTGAAGGTGCCGTTCTTCTATTTCGCGATCGGTTCGCAGTCGAACATCGGCGGCCCGGCCTCGGCGCCGGTGGTGGCGGCCGCATTCCATCCGGCGTTGGCGCCGGTGGGCGTGCTGCTGGGTACGATGGGCTATGCCACCGGCACCTACCTGGCCTACATCGTTGGCATCACCCTGCGCGCGCTGGCCGGGCAGGGGTGATGGGGTAGTGCCGGCCAGCGGCCGGCACTACCGGCTTCACGCCACCGGCAATCCGCGTTCGATCAACCACGCCTTCGCGTCTTCGGCGTCCTGCTCGAACCACGCCTGTGTCGACCCCAGCCGATACGTATACCCCCAGGCATCCATGTCGGCCATCAACCGCGCACTGCCAACACCAGGCAGCTGCCCGGCCAGCACGATCTGCAGGTAGCAGGTGGCATCTTCCTCGGCCACCGAGTCGGTGGCGTCGGTATGCACCTGCGCACGCCGCTCCGGCGGCAGCACGATCAGGTGGCAGGCTTCGTGCAGCATCGAATGCACGGGGGTGTCGTCGCGCACATACACGTTGCTGGCGATGATGCCGGCCTCGGGCTCGCCCCAGTAGCTGCCGGGAATCGGTTCACCGGCCGCGACGTGGTGCAGCTGCAGGCCATGCGCGGCGAGCAGGCACTGCGCATCGGCGAAGGCGATGTCGCCCACGCAGGTGATGTCCACGGCGGTTGTCGTATCGGTCATGCGGGTCAGGCAGCCCCGCCCATGCAGGCACGGGCGGGGCAGGAGATCAGGGTTTGTCCGGGCCTTCAGGCAGCGCCACGGAGATGTCCAGCACGTCGTGCTGGCCATCCTTCACCAGGTCGACCTTCACCGCGTCGACGTCGATGTTCACGTACTTCTTGATCACTTCCAGCAGCTCGCGCTGCAGCAGCGGCAGGTAGTCCGGGCCGCCGCGGTTGCTGCGTTCCTGCGCGATGATGATCTGCAGGCGGTTCTTGGCGGTTTCGGCGGTGGTCTTCTTCGCTTTGAGGAAATCAAACAGGCCCATGCTTACCCTCCGAACAGCTTGCTGAAGAAGCCCTTCTTCTCGACGTTGGTGAAGCGCATCGGGCGCTCTTCGCCGAGGATGCGCGCGACGGCGTCGTCGTAGGCCTGGCCGGCAGCGGACTCGACATCCAGGATGACCGGCTCGCCCTTGTTGGAGGCGTTGAGCACGTCACCCGACTCGGGGATCACGCCGATCGCCTTCAGGCCGAGCACTTCCTCGACGTCGGCGATGCTGAGCATCTCGCCGCTTTCCACGCGCAGCGGGGTGTAGCGGGTCAGCAGCAGGAAGGCCGGCACGTCCTGGCCGGACTCGGCCTTGTGGGTCTTCGAATCGAGCAGGCCGATGATGCGGTCCGAGTCGCGCACCGACGACACTTCCGGGTTCACCACCACCACGGCGCGGTCGGCGAAGTACATCGCCAGGAAGGCGCCCTTCTCGATGCCGGCCGGGGAGTCGCAGATGATGTAATCGAAGCCGTCGGCGGCCAGGTCCTTCAGGACCTTGCCCACGCCTTCCTGGGTCAGTGCGTCCTTGTCGCGGGTCTGCGAGGCGGCCAGCACGTACAGGTTCTCGAAGCGCTTGTCCTTGATCAGGGCCTGCTTGAGGGTCGCTTCGCCGTGCACGACGTTGACGAAGTCGTACACCACGCGGCGTTCGCAGCCCATGATGAGGTCGAGGTTGCGCAGGCCGACGTCGAAGTCGATCACCGCCACCTTCTTGCCGCGCCGTGCCAGGCCGCAGGCCAGGCTCGCGCTGGAAGTGGTCTTGCCGACGCCGCCCTTGCCGGAGGTGACTACGATGATTTCAGCCAAAGGACTTCTCCTGGTTCTGCATGAGTTTGGGGCTGCGTCAGTCCAGCGCAGCGATCTTGATCTGGTCCTGTTCCAGCCACACCTGCACGGCCTTGCCGCGCAGGTTGTCCGGGACATCGTCCAGTACCTTGTAGTGGCCTGCAATGGCCACCAGTTCCGCATGGAAATCACGGCAGAAAATGCGTGCCGCGGTGTTGCCCTGGGCCCCTGCCAGCGCGCGGCCGCGCAGGGTGCCGTAGATATGGATGCTGCCGTCGGCGATGACTTCGGCGCCGGCTCCGACGGTGGCCATCACGGTCAGGTCGCAGTTTTCAGCGTACAGCTGCTGGCCCGAACGCACGTTGCCCAGCTGCATGCGGCCCGGCTGCGGTGCGGCAGCGTCGGCGACCTTGGCCACCGGCGTGGCCGGCGCCGGCTTCGGTTCGGCACGGGCCGCGCGACGCGGTTCCGGCGCGGGCGGCGGCGGGGCCGGTTCGGCCTCGGCACGCTCGTACTGGGCGCGGAACTTGGCCAGCAGCGGGAGCCCGAGCTGCTGCGAGAGCAGGTCGACCGCGCTGGTGCCATAGGCCAGCGCCACCGGCAGCACGCCGGCGCTGCGCAGGCCATCGACCAGCGCCTGCGCGGTGGCCACGTCCGGCACCTGGCTCAGGCCGCCGAAGTCGAGGATCACCGCGGCGCGGCCGAACAGCTTCGGCGCACGGGTGACGCGTTCGCGCATTTCCTGCACGAGGCGTTCGACATCAAGGGTACGGATGCGCAGGTTGGCGATGCCCACCTGGCCGATCTTCAGTTCACCGGCCTGTTCGTAATCGAAATTCACCGCCACGCTCAGGTCCCCGTCGGCCGCTGTGCCTGCGCCGGCAGATGCCGGGCACGTGTCCATGCCACATCCGGCAGCTTGCCGCCGTAGGTCTCCAGGACCCACGGGTAGCTGCACAGTTCCTTGGCCAGCATGCTGGCGCGCACATCGACCTGCGGCATGGTGTTCTGGCCCAGCTCGCGGAAGCCGAAGCTGCCGTGGAAGAGCAGGGCGGCATCGGCACCATGGTCGAGGAAGACTTCGCAGGTCATCTGCGGGTAGCGCAGCTCGGCGAAGCTCTGCGCGTCGGCATAGAACGCACGGCCGACGCCACCGCCACGACGGCGGCTGGCGACCACGATGCGGTCGATATAGAAGAACGGGGTGTCCAGCTGCTGCTTGAACCAGGCGAAGTTGCTGCTGTCGTGCTGGCTGTCGCTGCCGAAGCCGATCAGGAAGCCGGCCAGGTTGCCGTCGCGCTCGGCGACGCGGAAATACTCAGCGGTTTCATAGAACAGGCGCAGGCGGGCCGCATCCAGGGGAAGGATGGCCAGGCCAGCGTTGTTGTTCAAAGCCAGGACGGAATCGAGCTCGTGCTCGCGCACGTCGCGGATGACAATCGACATTGTGACTCCGTGGGGTAACGCGGTTGGTCCGTCAAATTGGACCCTGCGCACGATTATTGCATGCCCGGGGTGGGCTGCGGCATGAACAGGGGACCGCAGATGCATGACTTCCGTGGGAGTGCGCGACGCAGGCCGGGCCCGTAGAGTGCTGGCATGTTGGGAGTCCTCAGCCATACCCGCGTCCTCCGTCTGGCCGGCCTGTTTACCTGGGTCATGGTCGGCCTGCCACTGGCGTACTCGCAGTTCGAGAACCTGCACAGCCGCAGCGATATGGGCAGCTGGGCGATCCTGCTGTTCGTCGCCTACCTGTCCTTCGGCGCGGCGTACTACTGGCTGACCCGCCTGCTGCGCAGCGACAGCGACAGTCACACCACCTGGCTGGACCGCGGCCTGCTGCTGCTGCTGACGGTTTCGGCGCTGGGCGTCAGCTACCTCAGTGGTTCCGGCCTTGGCAGCATCCTGATGATGGTGGCTGCCGGCGTCATTCCGTGGATGCTGTCGGCGCGCCTGTGCGTGCTGTGGCTGCTGGTCAGCCAGTTGGCGGTGGCCCCGGTCTATTACATGCTGCTGAACTTCCCGCTGTTCGAAGCGGTGATGCAATCGCTGCTGTATGGCGGCTTTTCCATGTTCATCTTCGTGACCAGCCTTGTCGCGCGGCAGCAGACCCAGGCCCGCGACGAGCAGCGCAGGCTCAATTCGGAGCTGCGCGCCACCCGCGCCCTGCTGGCCGAAAGCGCCCGGGTCAATGAGCGAACCCGCATTTCGCGTGAACTGCATGATCTTCTGGGGCATCAGCTGACCGCGCTGACCCTGAACCTGGAAGTGGCCGGCCATCTGGCCGAGGGCCAGGCGCTGGACCACGTGAAGCGCTCGCACGCCCTGGCCAAGCTGCTGCTGGGCAACGTGCGCGAGGTGGTCAGCCAGTTGCGTGAGACCGGCGCCATCGATCTGGCCGCGGCGCTGCGCCCACTGACCGAGAATGTGCCTTCGCTGGACATCCAGCTGGACATCGAGGATCCGCTGAACGTGGAGGACCCGCAGCGGGCCCACGTGCTGCTGCGCTGTACCCAGGAGATCATCACCAACGCGGTGCGCCACGCCGGTGCCCGCCACCTGTGGATCAAGGTGTACCGTGAAGCCCCCGACCGGGTGGTGGTGGAGGCCCGCGACGACGGTGTCGGCGCGGATATGGTCAATGTGGGCAATGGCTTGCGCGGCATGCGCGAGCGCCTGCAACAATGTGGTGGCCAGCTGCAGGTCGAAACCCGTCCCGGTGAAGGTTTCCGGCTGCGGGCGACGGTGCCGGCAACGGTGCTGGTGGCCGCCCTTACCAAGGTTCCTGAAGGAGTGCGTTGATGATTCGCGTCTGCCTGGTCGACGACCAAACCCTGGTGCGGCAGGGAATCCGCTCCCTGCTGGCGCTCGACGACGGTATCGAGGTGGTGGCCGAGGCCGGCGATGGCCGGCAGGCGGTCGAGCTGATACCGCAGGTGCGCCCCGACGTGGTGCTGATGGACATGCGCATGCCGGTGATGTCCGGGCTGGAGGCGCTGCAGGTGCTGTCGCGCCAGGAGCAGCTGCCGCCGACCATCATCCTCACCACCTTTGATGACGACCAGCTGGTGCTGGCCGGGCTCAAGGCCGGAGCCAAGGGCTACCTGCTCAAGGACGTGACCCTGGCGCAGCTGGTCGGTGCCATCCGCACCGTGGCCGATGGCGGTTCGCTGGTTCAGCCGGCCGTGACCCAGCGGCTGCTGTCCGGCCTGGAGCACATGCGCAACGAGTTCGTCAGCCTGGACCGCCCGGACCCGTTGACCGACCGCGAGACCGAGATCCTGCGCCTGATGGCCAGTGGCTTCTCCAACAAGGAGATCGCCAATTCGCTGGGTGTGGCCGAAGGCACCATCAAGAACCACGTGTCCAACATCCTGTCCAAGCTGGGCGTGCGCGACCGTACGCGCGCCGTACTGAAGGCGTTCGAACTCCAGCTGGTCTGAGGAAAACCTATTCAGGACAATGACTTGAGGTCCAGTCATGGCCCTCGGGTGGGGTTGCCCCCTACTTCACGGGTATCGGTATGCGGTACCCTTCGAATTCTTTGTCCATACAAATACGCAGCCGGCAGGGAAACCGGTGCGCCAATCCCGATAAACAATGCCCGCGAAGCCTGCTAGGATTGGCGCTTCGCTTCAATCAACCCGGCCGTGGGATCGGCCCCGGAGACTCTCTGAATGACCCGTATTATCGAGTTCCTGATCGCCTTGGGGATCGTGGCTGGCCTGTTCGTCATCATTGGCGTATGTCTGCCGGGCGAGCGTCACATCACCGAAAGCATCGAGACCAACCGCAAGATGACGATCGTGTACGACACGGTCAGCAGCCTGCGCCGCTTCAAGGACTGGAACCCGCTGGTACTGCGCGATCCCGCCGTTGAACTGAAGCTGTCCGGCCCGGCCTCCGGCGTCGGTGCCACTCTCGACTTCACCTCCAAGGACCTGGGCACCGGTTCCTGGAAGATCACCGAAGCCGAAGAGAACAAGCGTGTTGCGATCGCCATCGATGACGCCACCAAGGGTCACGACAAGATCACCACCTTCACGCTGGAGCCGACCGGCAAGGGTGGCCGCAACGTCAAGATCACCCAGGACTACTCGGTGAAGTACGGCTTCGACCTGTTCGGTCGTTATGCAGGCCTGTATGTCAGCCGCCAGATCGGCGACGACATCAAGATGGGTCTGTCGCGTATGGCCAACATGCTGGCCAGCGTCCCGAACGTGGACTACCGCACCCCGGAAGCCCCGCTGACCGATCTGGCCATCGTCAATGTGCCGGCTGAAGACCTGCTGGTCGTCAACGCCGGTAACGTGGACCGCGGTCAGGACACGATCACCAAGTCCATCAAGGACAACCAGGAGTGGATCAAGCGCGTGATGGAGGCCAATGGCCTTGAAGCCGCCGGTCCGTTCCGCATCATCACCACTGACTTCGGTCAGGAAAAGTACGCCTTCGACATCGCCCAGCCGGTGAAGAAGAAGGGTGCTGAAGGTGCCACCGCTGAAGAGCTGACCGTCAAGATCGACGGCGGCGCTCCGGTCAAGTACGTGCACGTGGCTCCGCACCGTTCGGCGCATGCCGCCTACACCGGCCACATGGCGGGTCTGGACGTGGCCCGCAACGGCCTGCGTGCCTGGGCTGTGACCAACGGTTCGGAAGTGATCGACCGCCCGTACGAAACCTGGAAGGACGGTCTGGACAAGTCGTTCACCCCGGAAGCGACCTACGACATCTACTGGGCCGTCAAGTAAGCCTCGGCTGACCCATGTAGTGTTGGACACGAAAACGCGCCGCTCATTGCGGCGCGTTTTTTTTCATCTGGCGCCCGGCAAGGGCGCTGCGCAAGGAGCCCACATGTTCAATCTCGAACGTCGCGCGCGTAAGCCTTCGCTGCTGGCCTGCCTGGGTGCGCTGCTGGCCGCCGCCTCGATCGGCCTGTCGGCCTATGCCTCACACGGCGTGGCCGACCCGCTGGCGCAGCAGCATCTGAACATGGCGGCGCTGTATGCGTTCGCGCATGGCGCGGTACTGGTGGCGCTTGGCCCGCGCGCGCAGGGAGCGATCGCGCACCTGGCGCTGTACGTGCTGCTGCTGGGGGTGCTGCTGTTTTCCGGCAGCCTGGTGGGCGGTGCGTTGTGGCAGTGGCCGACGCGGATGGCGCCGATCGGTGGCACCAGCATGATGGCCGGATGGGTGTTGCTGGCGATCAATGCGTTGAGGCGGTGACTGAGTCGACGTAGTTGCTTCGATCCATGCTGATGCGATCTGCACCGTTCATGGGCGTTACTTTTCTTTTCGCGCGAAAAGAAAAGTAACCAAAAGAAACGCGCCGCCGGCCGCGAGCCGGTGCTGCGCACCGGTCCCCTGCGCTCCTCGGCCCGTCGAGGGACGGTGCGGAAAGCAGCCGAGCATGGCTCGGCTCTACAGAATCGCAAGCACCTCTTCGCCTTCGCCGGACCTGCGGTGCTCGGCTCGCTTGAAGGCGGCCCCAACAGCCGCGTGCTGATCCGTTATAGAGGCTTCAAGCGCAGCGACCCGCTTCTGTCTTTGCTCTTTTGTTCCATTCCGTGGCGAACGCACGCGGAACAATTCCGGGACGTGGGCGGGGTGGGCTTGCGGGGGTGTAAGCCGCATGGATGCGGCGCCCAAGCCTCCAGGGATGGATTTACGGCGGCCCCCGCAAGTTCATCCTGCCCGCGGCCATGCGCGGACTGCTCGAGGCCTTCACCACGAGGGGCTCAGCCGTTGGCCGGTCTCCAGCACCAATGCCACGGTTCGTAGACGATCCCGTGCGGGTTGTCGCGTGGGTAGCTCAGATGGAAGCCATGCCCGCCGGCATGCGCCTGCAGCCACGCGAACGCGTCGGTGGCTTCGAACGATTCTTCGGCCGGCGCGTCGCCCGGTGTGCCGATGTCCAGTGCGTGGCCGCTGTGGTGCTCGCTGAAACCCGGTGCGGCATTCACCTTCAGGATCTCTGCCACGCTCAAGCCGCGCGCCAGCTTCCGTTCGAAGATGCCCAACTGGTAGGCATGGCTGCGGAAGCCGGAAATGGCGTCCAGCGCAATTCCATCCTGTGCCGCGTGCAGTCGCATCCGTCGCCATCCCTGCGCGGCGCCACGGCGCAGCCACAACGGGCGTGCGAAGCGGTCGCGCCCGGCGAAGTGCAGCAGGCACGGCTCGGATTCCAGCGGCAGGCCGCTGTCGTCGGCATAGCGCTGTGCATCCAGGCCAAGCTGCTGCAGGCGCTGCTGCAACCCGGCCAGCGGCAGCCACTGATCTTCCAGTCTGGCGCCGAAGGGCCGTGCAGCCGCGGCATCCAGCAGCGCCAATGCTTCCTCGACCCCGGGTTCGCGCGGCAGGTGCGGCACCATGGCGTGCACACCCTGCGCCAGTACCGCCGCCAGATAGCGGCCATCACGCTTGCGCCGCAGCACCCAGTGCGCCTGCGACAGCAGGCGTGCATCCAGGTTGCTGCGTGCACGCAGCAGGTGGGCGGGCCACAGCTCGATGGCCTCGGTGTTGATCAGCAGGGGCGTGCGTCGTTGCATCGCCGCAGCTTACTGCCGTGGCGCCGACGCGGCCACCTTGCGCAGCGCATCGAGCAGCGCCTGCGGCCGGTCCACGCTGAGCAGCAGCGTGCTGCCATCACTGACCGGCAGGGCAAGGACACGCGCACGGTCGGTGACCAGGGCGAAGCCCTTGCCGCCTCCCTGCAGGCGGAAGTGGCCCGAGTAGAAGCCTGGCATTGAATAGCCATTGGTTTTGACACGGATGCCATAGCGGCGGTCACGCTGCAGGTCGACCACCTCGGCCTGGTCCAGCCGCAGCTGCGCCACCGGCACGCGCCGCCGATACATGGTCGAGCGCACGTCCAGAACGTCGCCGGCCAGCTCCACGCGGCGGCGAAAGAATGCGGCCCCCAGCCCGACAGCGAGTACAGCGATGACGATCAGGCTCCATGCCGCACTGCCGCCCATCCGGAACCAGGGCGGCGACAGCGTTACTTCGATCCAGGGTGCGTTTGCCGGTGCCTTGTACAGCTGTGCATACAGGCAGGCCACGAAGGCAGCCAGCAGTGGCAGCACGATCCAGAGCACGCGCAGCGGCGAGCTCTCGGCCACGTCAAAGGGTTGCGGGTCGCTGCCGCCCATGGTTCAGGCCTCCTTCTTGAACACCAGCATCGCCGGGCGCATCGGTGCCGGGATGATGATGTTGACCAGTTCCCAGCCCAGTTGGCCCTGGCGGCTGAGTTCGGCCTGGATGTCCTCGGCCTTGTGCAGGCCCATCAGGGACGTCTTGACCTCGATGGTCTGGTAGCTCCAGCGCTTGCTCATTCCTTGTCCTCCGACGATGGCGTGGGTTTCGGCAGGCGTCCTGCCTTGCGCAGGGCGTCGCGCAGCACGTATTCGATCTGCGCGTTGAGGCTGCGCAGCTCGTCATCAGCCCAGCGCTGTGCCGCAGCCAGGACGTCGGCGTTGATGCGCAGCGGGTAGGCTTTCTTCTCACTCATGGGGGCTCCTGGCGGGGCGGTGGGGCACCCCGTTGCGAGTGTGGCTCAATACAGCGAGCCGGCATTGACGATCGGCTGGGTGCCGCGGTCCGAGCACAGCACGGTCAGCAGGTTGCTGACCATGTGCGCCTTGCGTTCCTCGTCCAGCTGCACCACGCCGTTCTTCTGCAGTTCGGCCAGGGCCATCTCGACCATGCCGACCGCACCGGCCACGATGCGCGTGCGTGCGGCGATCACCGCGTTGGCCTGCTGCCGCTGCAGCATCGCCTGGGCGATTTCGGCGGCGTAGGCCAGGTGGCTGATACGCGCGTCGATCACCTGCACGCCGGCGTCGGCCAGGCGCTCGGCCAGTTCGTTCTTCAGGTGCTGGGAAATCTCGCTGGCGTGGCTGCGCAGAGCCAGCTGGCCGTCCTCGTGCTGGTCGTAGGGGTAGCTGGTGGCCATCGCGCGCAGCGCCGATTCGGACTGGATGTGCACGAAGCTCTCGTAGTCGTCCACGTTGTAGACCGCCTCGGAGGCATCGACCACCTGCCAGACGATCACCGCGGCAATCTCGATCGGGCTGCCGTCCAGCTCGTTGACCTTCAGCTTGCCGCTCTCGAAGTTGCGCACGCGCTGGCTGACCCGGCGCTTGGCAAAGAAGGGGTTGTTCCAGCGCAGGCCGTTGTCCTTCACGGTACCCACGTACTTGCCGAACAGGCTCAGCACCGCCGCCTGGTTGGGCTGGATGGTGTACAGGCCGGCCAGGATGAACACGCCCAGCGCCACCAGCAGGGCGCCCAGCAGCATCAGCAGCAGGTTGGGCGAGCCGGCGCTGGCCTTGGCTGCCACACCCAGTACGAACAGGGCGGCGCCAGCGAGGGCGACGAGCAGGGCGCCGGCCAGCGTGCCGAGGCCGTTGAGGGAAGACAGCGACTTCTCTTTCATGGCGGTACGTCCTTGAGGGTTCGAGATTAAGATATCAAAGTGATATCACTTGTCGACTACCGTTCGTCGGATGCCGTGGCCGGGGCGGTCGGCCAGCTAGAATGCCCACCCGCCTTCACATCGCTGCTGGAACCGCCATGGCCAAGCTTGGAACTCCGTTGTCCCCCTCCGCCACCCGCGTGCTGCTGCTGGGCTCGGGCGAACTCGGCAAGGAGGTGGCCATCGAGCTGCAGCGGCTGGGCGTGGAGGTAATCGCCGCTGACCGTTATGCCGATGCGCCGGCCATGCAGGTCGCGCACCGCTCGCATGTGATCGACATGCTCGATGCGATGGCCCTGCGCGCGCTGATCGCACAGGAGCAGCCGCACCTGGTGGTGCCGGAGATCGAGGCCATCCACACCGAAACCCTGGTCCAGCTGGAACAGGAGCAGGGCCTGCGGGTGATCCCGACCGCGCGCGCCGCGCGCCTGACCATGGACCGCGAAGGCATCCGTCGCCTGGCCGCCGAGACCCTGGGCCTGCCGACCTCGCCGTACCGCTTCGTTGATACCGAAGCCGAATACCGTGCTGCCGTGGCCGCCATCGGCCTGCCGTGCGTGGTCAAGCCGGTGATGTCGTCCTCGGGCAAGGGCCAGAGCACCCTGCGCAGCGAGGCGGACATCGCACCCGCCTGGGACTATGCGCAGACCGGTGGCCGTGCCGGTGCTGGCCGCTGCATCGTCGAAGGCTTCATCGATTTCGATTACGAGATCACCCTGCTGACCGTGCGCCATGCCGGTGGCACCTCGTTCTGTGCGCCGATCGGGCACCTGCAGAAGGATGGCGATTACCGCGAAAGTTGGCAGCCGCAGCCGATGTCGAGCGCGGCACTGGCGCGTGCCGAAGAGATTTCGCGCGCGATCACCGACGACCTCGGCGGCTGGGGCCTGTTCGGCGTCGAGCTGTTCGTGAAGGGCGACGAGGTGTGGTTCAGCGAAGTGTCGCCGCGCCCGCACGACACCGGCCTGGTGACGCTGGTATCGCAGGAACTGAGCGAGTTCGCGCTGCACGCGCGCGCCATCCTCGGCCTGCCGATCCCGGTGATCCGCCAGAGCGGCCCGTCGGCATCGTGCGCGCTGTTGGCCCACGGCGAGGGTGTGCCGTACTTCAACAACGTCGCCGCCGCACTGCAGGTGCCGGACACCGCCGTGCGCCTGTTCGGCAAGCCGAGCGTGCATGGCCACCGCCGCGTGGGCGTGACCCTGGCGCGCGCGGAAACCATCGACGAAGCGCGCGCCATCGCGCGTGATGCCGCCGAAGCCATCGGCGTCGAACTGCGCCCCTGAAAAAGGAGCGACGACCAACGGTCGTCGCCTACCGAAACCCGGTGGGTACCGACCGTTGGTCGGTACAGATTTCTGTGCAGTCGACTAACAGTCGACTCTACCGCACGTCCACCCACACCAGGTGGTGGTCGCTGCCGTCGGCGATCTTCGCTTCCGGGCTTTCATTGGCCGGCCAAAAGATGCCGCTGCCCACGTATTCGAAACCGGTCGAGGGCAGCACGTAGTCCAGGCGCATGGTGCCGGACTTCGGGCCGAAATCGCCGGTGGCGTGGAACGGTGCGCCCTTGCGCTCGATGCCCTTGGCCGCATAGGCCAGGCTGGTCTGCTCGCCGCCGACGCTGCGCGGGGTGGGGTAGCGCAGCACGCGGGCGTTCTCGATCAGCTCGACGATCGCCTCATGACGGCCATCGCCATCGACCGGGTCGTTGTTGAGGTCGCCGAGGATCACGAAGCGCGCGTCCTGCGCCAGGCCGCCGCACTGGCCCTTGTCGTCGCACAGCCACGGCTTGTCACCCTTGGACAGGTATTCCTGCCACAGGCGCAGCTCGTCGTGGTTGCGTGCCGCGTTGCGCTTCTCCGGGCCGTCGAATACCGGCGGGGTCGGGTGCGAAACCAGCGCGTGGACCACGCCGGCCGGGGTCTTCACCGGCACGTCCCAATGCGACTTCGACGACAGGCGCAGCTGCGACCAGACGTGGTCGTTGTAGAAGCTCTTGCCGGTGCGCGGGTCAACCGGGCGGATCGCACCGGGCATCGCGCTCCACTTCAGCAGCTGGAAGCTGCGCACCTTGGCTTCATCGATCGGGTAGCGCGACAGCACCAGCATGCCGTACTGGCCCGGGTGCAGGCCGTAGCCCCATGCATCGTTGCCGCGGCTGCGGCCTTCGCCGCCGACCACGCCATTGTTGTCCAGGTCCAGTCCACTGGGCACCCCGGTATTGACCGGGGCCAGGTAGCGGTAGGCGAAGTGCAGCGGCTTGCCGCCACCGGGCTGGGCCACTTCCAGGTAGCGCTTCTGGAACAGGTCGGCGGCGCGATGGGCGTCGTCGAAGTCGAATTCGTTCAACAGCACCAGATCCGGACGCACCTGCTGCAGTACCGCGGCGATCTTGCGTGCGTGCTCGCTGTCACCTTCCAGTTCCTTGATCAGGCCACCGGCATCATCGGAGTACAGCGAGGTGTTGTAGGTGGCCAGGCGCAGCGCAGCGGACGGCTTTTCGGTCATCGCGGGGGACTTGGCGAAGGCAGGGGCGGTGGCGCCGCAGAGCAGGGCCAGGGCGAGGATCAGGGGATGGCGGCGGGTCATGTTCATGGGCCGTATTGTGCACCCGGCCCGGTGTCAGCGGTTTGTCAGCGCCCGTCCAGATCATTGTCGAAATCGTGCCAGCGGCGGCCATCGTAGGCCTCAAGCGGATGGAAGCGGCGCTTGTAGTCCATCTTCTGGTGGCCGCGGATCCAGTAGCCCAGATACACGTGTGGCAGGCCTTCGCGACGCGCCCACTCGATCTGCTGCAGGATCGCGAAGGTGCCCAGCCCGCGCGCGGCGTGGTCCGGGTCGAAAAAGGTGTAGACCGCCGACAGGCCGTGCTCGGTGACGTCGGTCACCGCCACCCCCAGCAGTTGGCTGGGCTGGCCGTCGTGGCCGGGCAGGCGCATTTCCATGAAGCGGGTGTGCGACCAGCTGCCGATCAGGAACTGCTCGAATTCGTGCGGACCATGGTCGTCCATGCCGCCGTTGGCGTGGCGGTGGGTGAGATAACGGTGATACAGCGCGAACAGGTCGTCGCGGGCGGTGGCGGCGGTGATCCGCACCTCCAGGTCGTCATTGCGGGCGGCACAGCGACGCTGGCTGCGGTCCGGGGCGAAGCGCGCCACCGGGATGCGCACCGCCACGCAGGCCTGACAGTGCGCGCAGTGCGGCCGGTAGACCAGGTCGCCGCTGCGGCGGAAGCCCCAGCTCAGCGCCAGTGGATAGAGCGCACCGAGGCGGCGGTCGTTCGGGTCCAGCACCAGGTCGCGTGCCACCCGGTCCGACCAGTACCCGCAGGGGTGCTCGCCGGTCTGGAAAAGCCGCAGTTCGTCGTCTCTGTCGCCGTGTATTGCCATGGACACAGCATAGCCCCAGCCCGTCGCAGTGGCGGCGACTGTCCGCCGGATGAATGGAACCGGCAGCGGCGTCAACCGATGTCGCGCCCGGGCGTTGTTGTCCCCCGAGGGTGAAGTGATCACCCCGACGCTGTTCCCATCTCCAGGAGTGACCTCATGATCCGTACCCCCCTGCTGCTGGCCCTGCTGCTCGGCACCTCTGCTTCCGGTATCGCGCTCGCGGCCGACACCCCGACCACGCCCGTGCAGCGCCCGGCCAGGCTGGACACCAACGGCGACGGCGTCATCGACCGCAGCGAGGCCGCTGCCAACCCGCGCCTGGCCGCGAAGTTCGACGAGCTGGACAAGAACAAGGACGGCAAGCTCTCGCGCGATGAGCTGCCGCGCTGGAAGCATGGTCGACGTGGCCACGGCGGTGAGCGCTGGGCCAAGCTGGACGTCAACAAGGACGGCCGCATCAGCCGCGAGGAAGCCAAGGCCGATCCGCGCCTGGCCGCGCGCTTCGACCAGCTTGATCTGAACAAGGACGGCTACCTGGACAAGGCCGACCGCGAGCTGCGCATGAAGCAGCATCGTGATGCCTGGTTCGCTGCCGCCGACACCAACAAGGACGGCCAGCTGAGCAAGGCCGAGTTCGACGCAGCCAAGGGCCCGATGCACGGCGGCCCGCGCCATGGCGGTCCGCGCGACGGCGGTGCACCGAAGCCGCAGCGCTGAGGTTCAATGCAGTGATTGATGACAACGCCGGCGCACTGCCGGCGTTGTCTGTTACAGGCGGCCGCTGCGCAGCAGTGAGTACACCACCAGCGCGATGACCATCAGGTTCATGGCGATGATGCCGGTGCGGCCATACATGGATTCGAACTTCCAGTTGATGCCGGTTCGTCCGCGACGGGCCGAATCGCGCGCGATCATCGGTGCCATTACCCGCTGCAGTGGTACCAGGCACTGGTAGTTGACCACGCCCAGGCCTACCGCCAGCACCGTCAGCTGCGCCCAGACCGGCGCCTGCAGCATGACCGCCAGCAGGATCGCCAGGCACCAGAACATGCCGGTGATGATGTTGAGATAGAGGAAACGGCGCACGTCGGCGCGCTCGGATGCCGTTTCGGTGTACGACATCAGGAAGCGCCCACCCAGATAGCTGCCGATCGCACCACCGACCACGCCACCGATCACCGCACCCCAGCTTTCGGCCGGCAGCACGTGCAACTGGCCCAACGTCGCGGTCAGCGAACCCATCGCGGTACCGCCCGCTGCACTGGCGCCGCCGAGGCCGAGCTTGCTGCCGCCGATGCCGACGCCGGTGCCGAGCAGGACTGCTGCGCTGGCGGTGCCGGGCGCGGCCACCAGCACCATCGACACCACGGCGGTGGCGAATGCGGCGCTCGGCGCGCTGCTGCGCGCGAACTCACCGAAGCGCTGCAGCAGGCCGTCGCGCACCAGGGCGCGGGCACGCGACAGGCGCTTGCGCACGGCGGCGTCACTGAGCCCAAGCAGGTCGGCCACCTGCTGCGAGCGCTGGCCTTCGCGGTAGTACAGCAACAGCACTTCGCGGCTGTCGGCCGGCAACGCGGAAATGATGTCCTCGGCGGCGATCTCTTCCTCCACCCGCTGCAGGCGGTCGGCCGCGCCCGGCGACGGGTCGGCGGCCATGCCCATCGCCACCTCGGCCGCCTCGCCGGTCAGCGGTCTGCCGCGCTGCGCGCGCAGCCAGTCGCGGGCCAGGTTGCGGGTGATCTGCCGCAGCCAGGGCAGGAAACTGGTCGAACTGCGCAGCTGGTGCAGCTGCTGCCAGCCCTTCACGAAGGCCTCCTGGGCGATGTCCTCGCTGGCCTGGCGATCGCGGGTGATGGCCAGCGCAATGGCGGTAACCGTGTTCTGGCAGGCCAGCACGATGCGGCCATAGGCGTGCTGGCAACCGCTGGCGGCGGCCGGCAGTTCGCGTTCCAGTGTCTGGTCGATCGATGCGGCGAACGTCGTCATGGCGGCGGCTCTCCTGCTGGGATTGTGTCCCATGACGGAGCCGCGCGCGAAGTGTGACCGGCCTTCTGTGCGGTAGTGCCGGCCGCTGGCCGGCAACCTCATGACAAAAAAGGGGACGGAGGGGATTAAGTCGTTTGTGGCACAAACGACTTAATCCCCTCCGTCCCCTTTTTCACCCGCGAGTCATTTCGAGGGCTGGATGCGGACCCGGACTTCTTCTTCTTCCGGCGGAGCCGGTTGGGCAGGCGCCTGCTGCGGCTGTGCCTGCGGGGCAGGGGCCGGTGCGACCGGTGCCGGGGTGCCGCGATGGCGCAGGCCGATCACCAGCGCCACGCCGGCGATCACCACCAGCAGGGCGATGCGGATGCGCCAGGCCCAGCCGCGGCCGCTGCCGGTCGTTTCGGCGGTGTCGCGGAAGGCGAATTCGGCGGTCGGATGGTCGCGGCGGGTGGTATCGAGCAGGCGCGCCTCGCGCAGGATTTCACGCGCGCGTGGCTGGTCGTCGGCGCGCACGATCCACACCGCCGGGTAGGCGTTGGCGTTGCCCAGGTCGGTATAACTGAACTGGCCGCGGCGACGGGTCTTGTACGAGCGCCCATTGGTCACCTTGACGTCGATGCCATGCCCGCGCAGGAGCTCGGCCACGCCTTCGACGGTTTCCACGCGCTGGCTGCTGAAAATCTGGCGCATCGGATCAATCCTTGGCCGGCACGGCGGCCGCCGCTGCCTGGTCGGGAACCACGCGGATCAGGCCTTCCTGCGCGGTGCTGGCCACCAGTACGCCATTGCGGGTGAAGAACTGGCCGCGGGCCAGGCCGCGTGAATCCTGCGCGCTGGGGCTGTCCAGCGAGTACAGCAGCCAGTCGTCGGCGCGGAACGGGCGGTGGAACCAGATCGCGTGGTCGAGCGAGGCCATCTGCACGTGCGGGTGGTAGTAGCTGATGCCATGGGGGAACGTCGCCGTGCCCAGCAGGTGGAAGTCGGAGGCGTAGGCCAGCAGCGCCTGGTGCAGTTCCGGGGCGTCGCCGACCGGCTCGCTCAGGCGCAGCCACACCTGGTGGTAGGGCGGGCGCTTGGGCGGGTTCAGTTCGTCGCGCGGATAGACGTGGCGGAACTCGAACGGGCCGCCGCGCGACAGCCAGCGCTGCACCTTGATCGGCAGCCGCTCCAGCACTTCGGCCGGCAGCGGTCGGTTCGGTTCGATGTCTTCCGGCTGCGGCACCTCAGGCATCTTGTGCTGATGCTCGGCACCGGTCTCGGCCTGCTGGAACGAGGCCGCGCAGAAGAAGATCACCTTGCCGTGCTGGATCGCGGTGACCCGGCGCACCGAGAAGCTGCCACCATCGCGGGTGCGGTCCACGTCGTAGACGATGGGGTGGTCGATGTTGCCGGCGCGCAGGAAGTAGGCGTGCAGCGAGTGCACGTGGCGGCCGTTGTCGACCGTGGCCTGGGCCGCGGCCAGCGCCTGGCCCAGCACCTGCCCGCCAAACACGTACTTGGTGCCGATGTCGCGGCTCTGCCCGCGGAACAGGTTGTCCTCCAGCCGCTCCAGCGTGAGCAGGTCGATCAGCTCGGAGACGACGGGTTCGGGCGTGTCGTTCAAGGGGGCGGCCACAGCAATGAGAAGGCCCCGATTATACCGGTGCAGGCCGGCTGCCCCATCTTCGGTAGTGCCGGCCGCTGGCCGGCAACCTCATGATCCTCCTGGGGCGCCAGCGGTTGCCGGCCAGCGACCGGCGCTACCGGTTATTTGCCGAGGCGGGCCACCAGTGCCTGCAGGGCGTTCTGTGCGTCCGGCGCAAACCAGGCCTCGACGAAGCGGTCGAGCTGGATCAGGTCCGGCTGCAGCGCCACGTGCAGGTCGGCGCGGGCGATGGCGCGGGTCAGCAGCATCGGCTGGCGCGGCTGCTTGAGCAGGTTCTGCAGCCAGGCCACGGCACGCGCCACCACCAGGTCACCTTCGGCCAGTTCGTCGACCAGGCCGATCTGCAGCGCCTGTTCGGCCGGCACCAGCGAACCGGTGGTCAGCAGGACGCCGGCGCGGTGCACGCCCACCGCACGGCGCAGCAGGCGCTGAATGCCCTCCGGTGCGATCAGGCCGACCTGTACTTCGTTCAGGCCGATGGCATACGGCCGCGATGGATCGGCGCTGCGCGCCATCACCCGGTAGTCGCAGCACAGGGCCAGCACGCAGCCGCCCGCCGGGGCGTGGCCGGTGATCGCCGCGACCACCGGGATGCGGCTCTCGGCCAGCGTGCGCACGGCGCCAAAGAAGGCGTTCCAGGTGTCCAACAACTTGTGCTTGTCATCGCCATGCGAGAGCAGGTGCGGCACGTCCATGCCGCCGGTGAAGATGCGCTCGCTGCCCGACAGCACGATGCCATGCGCGTCTTCGGCCATGGCCAGCTCGATGGCATGGATCAACTGCCGGCACAGTTCGGTGTCCAGTGCGTTGACCGGCGGCCGCGCCAGGCGCAGTTCGCGGATGGGGCCATGGTTGATCACCTCGATGAGCGTCGTCATGCTGCGGTCTCGTTGCGAAGAAGGAACCTGGACGATGATAACCAAACCATTCGTTGGCGTACTGTTGGTTCTGTGTGCGGCCGCAGCATCGGTCTCGGCCGCAGAACCGGCCTGCGTCACGGTGGAGCAGGGCTGGGCGCGGTTGCCACCGAATCCGGCGATGCCGATGACCGCTGGCTACGGCGTCATCCACAACGGCTGCAGCAAGGCGGTGGCGATCACTGGCGCAGCCAGCAGCAGCTTCGATGATGTGTCGCTGCACGAGACCACGATTGTCGATGGCGTCAGCCGGATGCGCGCGATCGAGCGCCTGCCGCTGGCACCGGGCGCGCGCGCCGAGCTCAAGCCCGGCGGCCTGCACCTGATGCTGATGCAGGGCAAGGGTGCGCTGAAGGAAGGGCAGGTGCTGCCGCTGCGGCTGCAGCTGGAAGGCGGTGGCGAAGCGAGTGCGGCGCTGACCGTGCGCAAGGCTGCGCCGTAGCGGGATGGTAGTGCCGGCCGCTGGCCGGCAACACGGGTATGCCGGCCAGCAGCCGGCATTACCAAAGAGGCTTACGTCCAGTCGTACGAGAACAGCACCGTTCGGCTTTGCGGTTCGTACAGCATCACGATCGCGTCGGCACCGGTGGCGCACCAGTTGTAGCCGGCTACGTCGGCCACGGCGAAGAATTTGTTGCCATTGCGGGTGATGATCACTGTTTCGGCATCGTCCGCAGCGTTGGGGTCATCGGCAGCCTCGGTGAAGCCCAGCTCGAAGGCCGCGGGAATCTCCGCGGTCTCGGTCCAGTTGCCGAAACCGATCGGGCCACCCAGCGTATCCAGATAATCGCGCTCGCTGGCCTCACCCTTGCCGTAGCGCGAGTAGCAGGCGAGACGACCGTGCGTGGCATGGTAGTCGCGGGCCTTGGCGTAGCTCTCGCGCATCTGCTCGATGTGTTCCTGTGCGTCCTTGTCCTGTACCGCATCGCCGATGAAATAGCCCTCGTTGCCGAGGAAGCGCATCTGGTTGCCGGCGGTCAGTTCGAAGGCGATCCAGTTGGTGCCGGTGAAATCGTTGTGGTGTTCTTCGGTGGTCTCGCCGATGCAGCCGTCGTACGGCTCGATCGGGCACAGCATCGTTGCCACCTGGCCGGCCAGTTCCGGGCGCAGCACACTCAGGTCGATCCTCAGCAGCGGCAGCAGGTGCTGGCCGAGCCAGGCCTGGTCGGTGGGAAAGACGTCGGTGGGGAAAGGGACCATGCCGGGCAGCAGGTCGCGCAGTTCAGTCTGGTGGATCATGTCAGTCCTTTGAGCAGGGTGGGTAGAGTCGAGCTTGCTCGACTCTACGAGTCGCAGGGTCGGGCATGCCAGCCAGCGGCCGGCACTACCTTCAGGTAGACGCGTTGCGGATCGCCTCCGGCAACGGTGCGCTCTTGCCGGTCTGCGTATCCATCCACACCACCACCACGTTGCCGTCCGAATACAGCTTGGTGTCGTCCTGCTGGTCGACGATGCGATGGCCGATGGTCACGCTGCTGTTGCCCAGGCGCTCGACGAACAGTTCGACCAGGATGTCGTTGGGCCACACGATCGGCAGCCGGTAATTGACGTTGGTCGCGGCCACCACCGGTGCGATGCGGTCGGTCATCGACACGCCGTCCACACCCAGCATCCAGCGCACGCGCGCTTCTTCCAGGTAGGAAATGTACTTGGCGTTGTTGACGTGGCCCATGCTGTCCATGTCACGCCAGCGCACGCTGATCGGGATGCGGGCCAGGATCTTGTGTTCGCTGCTCATCAGGCGTCCTTTTTCTTCTTGCTGGCAGTAGCGGTCTTGCTGGTCTTGCCGGTGCTCTTGGCAGCCACGGCCTTCTTCGCCGGCTTCTCGGCCTTCTCGGGCTTCACCTTGCGCGGCGGGCGGGCGTCGGGCTTGTTGGCCACGGCGGCCGGCTGCTCGGGGCGCGCGCTGGTGGAAGGCAGCATGCGCGCCAGGAACTGGCCGGTGTACGACTGCGGGCAGGCCGCCACGTCTTCCGGCGTGCCGGTGACCAGGATGGTGCCGCCGCGATGGCCGCCTTCCGGGCCAAGATCGACGATCCAGTCGGCGGTCTTGATCACGTCCAGGTTGTGCTCGATCACCACCACCGTGTTGCCTTCGTCGCGCAGCTTGTGCAGCACGCCCAGCAGCGCTTCGATGTCGTGGAAGTGCAGGCCGGTGGTCGGCTCGTCGAGGATGTACAGGGTGCGGCCGGTATCGCGGCGCGACAGTTCCTTGGACAGCTTCACGCGCTGCGCTTCACCACCGGACAGCGTGGTCGCGCTCTGGCCGAGCTTGATGTAGCTCAGGCCGACGTCGACCAGCGTTTCCAGCTTGCGCGCAATCGACGGCACCGGCTCGAACAGCTTCAGTGCATCCTCGACGGTCATTTCCAGCACGTCGTTGATGTTGAAGCCCTTGTACAGGATCTCCAGCGTCTCGCGGTTGTAGCGTTTGCCATGGCAGACGTCGCAGGGCACGTACACGTCCGGCAGGAAGTGCATCTCGACCTTGATCAGGCCGTCACCCTGGCAGGCTTCGCAGCGGCCGCCGCGCACGTTGAAGCTGAAGCGGCCCGGCGAATAGCCACGCGCACGCGCTTCGGGCACCTGTGCGAACAGTTCGCGCAGGGGGGTGAACAGGCCGGTGTAGGTGGCCGGGTTCGAACGCGGGGTGCGGCCGATCGGCGACTGGTCGATGTCCACCACCTTGTCGAACAGATCCAGGCCATCGATCTCCTTGTACGGGGCGATCGGATGCGAGGCGCCGTTGATCTCGTTGGCGGCCAGCGAGAACAGGGTGTCGTTGATCAGGGTCGACTTGCCCGAGCCGGATACACCGGTCACGCAGGTCAGCAGGCCCGACGGAATCGCCAGGTCCACGCCCTTCAGGTTGTTGCCGGTCGCCCCGCGCAGGTGCAGGGTCATCTTCGGATTCGGCGTGTGCCGGCGCGCCGGAATCTCGATCGCGCGCTTGCCCGACAGGTACTGGCCGGTCAGCGAGCGCGGTGCTTCCAGGATGTCCTGCAGGGTGCCCTGGCCGACGATCTCGCCGCCGTGCACGCCCGCGCCCGGGCCGATGTCCAGCACGTAGTCGGCCAGGCGGATCGCATCCTCGTCATGTTCGACCACGATCACCGTGTTGCCCAGGTCGCGCAGGCGGGTGAGGGTGCCGAGCAGGCGTTCGTTGTCGCGCTGGTGCAGGCCGATCGAGGGCTCGTCGAGCACGTACATCACGCCGACCAGGCCGGCACCGATCTGGCTGGCCAGGCGGATGCGCTGCGCCTCGCCACCGGACAGAGTGTCGGCCTTGCGCTCCAGGGTCAGGTAATCCAGGCCCACATCGACCAGGAAGCCGAGGCGTTCGCCGATCTCCTTGACGATCTTCGAGGCGATCTCGCCGCGCCAGCCCGGCAGGCTCAGTTCACTGAAGAACTTCAGTGCCTCGTCGATCGGCAGCACCACCAGGTCCGGCAGCGGACGGTCGGCAACGAACACGTTGCGTGCCGCCTTGTTCAGGCGCGCGCCGTTGCATTCCGGGCACGGCTGTTCGCTGATGTACTTGGACAGCTCCTCGCGCACCGCCGGCGATTCGGTTTCCTTGTAGCGGCGCTCGAGGTTGGGAATGATGCCCTCGAAGCGGTGCTTGCGCTGGGTGCGGCCACCGGCTTCGGTGAAGTAGGTGAAGGTGATCGTTTCGTCGCCGCTGCCGTACAGCACGGCCTGCTGCACCTTGGCCGACAGCGAGTTCCACGCGGCGTCCACATCGAACTTGTAGTGCTTGGCCAGCGAGGCGATCAGCTGGAAATAGTAGGCGTTGCGACGGTCCCAGCCGCGCACCGCACCGGCGGCCAGCGACAGCTCCGGATGCACCACCACGCGCGAAGGGTCGAAGAACTCGGCGATGCCCAGGCCATCGCAGCCGGGGCAGGCGCCCATCGGTGCGTTGAACGAGAACAGGCGCGGTTCCAGCTCCGGCAGCGAGTAGTCGCAGACCGGGCAGGAGTACTTGGAGGAGAACAGCGCCGGCGTGGCGTCGGCCGTGTCCAGGCTCTGCACCGAGGCCATGCCATCGCCCAGCTTCAGCGCCGTCTCGAAACTCTCGGCCAGGCGCTGCTTGATGTCCTCGCGCGGGCGGAAGCGGTCGATCACCGCCTCGATGGTGTGCTTCTGGCGCAGCGCCAGCGGCGGCACCGCATCGATTTCATACAGCTCGCCGTCCACGCGTACACGCACGAAGCCCTGCGCGCGCAGCTGGTCGAACACCTGTGCGTGCTCGCCCTTGCGGTCGCGGATGACCGGCGCCAGCAGCATGTAGCGCTGTTCCGGGTCCAGCGTCAGCACCTGATCGACCATCTGGCTGACCGTCTGCGCTTCCAGCGGATAGCCGTGGTCCGGGCAGCGCGGCGTGCCGACGCGGGCGTATAGCAGGCGCAGGTAGTCGTAGATCTCGGTGATGGTGCCGACTGTCGAGCGCGGGTTGTGCGAGGTCGACTTCTGCTCGATCGAGATGGCCGGGGACAAGCCTTCGATGTGGTCCAGGTCCGGCTTTTCCATCACGCTCAGGAACTGGCGCGCATAGGCCGACAGCGACTCGACGTAGCGGCGCTGGCCTTCTGCATAGATGGTGTCGAACGCCAGCGAGGACTTGCCCGAACCGGACAGGCCGGTGATCACGATCAGCTTGTCGCGGGGCAGGTCGAGGTCGAGGTTCTTCAGATTGTGCGTCCGCGCGCCGCGGATGCGGATGAAATCCATCGCCATGGGGAATCCGGTTGTGGGGGCGTTGGCTGGGTGCCGGGCCAGCAGGGAACGGCAATCGGTCAGCCTACCGAGGTGACCAGATGGGGGCAATGGGCGACAATGCCAGCCCGATGTCTCACCTGATGAGACAGGCTGACAGCTTTGTGTAGAGCCGAGCCATGCTCGGCTGCCTGGGCCCCGAACCGTTCAGCCGAGCATGGCCCGGCCCTACAGGACCCGGCCTCCAGGCCGTTCAGGGCTTGACTTGACCCGCAGCCGCTGATCTGCGTACAATTCCGCTCCTGTCCGCCCTCGATGGCGGCAGCTCAGACCACAATAACTACAGAGGAAGGCCTGGTCATGTACGCAGTACTGGTCACCGGCGGTAAGCAATACCGCGTGGCGCAGGGCGAAAAGCTCCGCATTGAAAAGCTCGAAGTCGAAGTCGGCAGCGAGATCAAGTTTGACAACATCCTGATGCTGGGTGACAGCGACGGCGTGAAGCTGGGCGATGCGCTGAAGGGCGCTGCCGTCACCGCCAAGGTCCTGTCCCAGGGTCGTGCTGACAAGGTCCGGATCATCAAGTTCCGTCGCCGCAAGCACCACATGAAGCGTCAGGGTCACCGTCAGTACTACACCGAAATCGAGATCACCGGCATCGCCGGCTAAGCATCAGGAGAAGCAGTCATGGCACATAAAAAGGGCGTAGGCTCCTCGCGCAACGGTCGCGACTCCAACCCGAAGTACCTGGGCGTCAAGATCTTCGGCGGCCAGGCCATCGAAGCCGGCAACATCATCGTGCGTCAGCGCGGCACCCAGTTCCACCCGGGTTCGGGCGTTGGCCTGGGCCGTGACCACACCCTGTTCGCCCTCGTGGACGGCAAGGTGGAGTTCTCGGTCAAGGGCGCCAAGAAGCGTCGCACCGTCAGCATCGTTTCGGCCGACGCCTGATCCAGGCATCGCCGGCACCCGTGCCTCGGCATGGGGGTGCTGCATGAAGAGCCCCGCTTCGGCGGGGCTTTTCGTTAGAGTGAAAGCAAGACCGGCCAGGCCGGGTTGCCGGCCAGCGGCTGGCATAACATTCAAGGCGACGGCTGGCAGGCCGCGCCCATCGCAGGCATCGAAACAATGAAACTGGTAGACGAAGCAGAAATCGAAGTGTTCGCCGGCAACGGCGGCAACGGCTGCATTGGCTTCCGTCGCGAGAAGTTCATTCCGCTCGGCGGCCCGGACGGCGGCGACGGCGGTGCGGGCGGCAGCGTGTACATCCGCGCCGACGAAAACCTGAACACCCTGGTCGACTTCCGTCATGACCGCATCTTCAAGGCACAGCGTGGCGAGAACGGGATGGGTCGCCAGGCCTATGGCAAGGGCGGCGAAGACCTGACCATCACCGTGCCGGTGGGCACCGTGGTGATCAACGTCGCCACCGATGAAGTCATCGGCGACCTGACCCAGCACAACGACCGTCTGCTGGTGGCCCAGGGTGGCCGCGGCGGCCTCGGCAACATGCACTTCAAGAGCTCGACCAACCGCTCGCCGCGCCAGGCGCTGCCGGGCGAGCCGGGCGAGGAGCGCACGCTGAAGCTGGAACTGAAGCTGCTGGCCGACGTCGGCCTGCTGGGCTTCCCCAACGCCGGCAAGAGCACCCTGATCCGCGCCGTTTCGGCGGCAACGCCGAAGGTGGCCGATTACCCGTTCACCACGCTGTACCCGAACCTGGGTGTGGTGAAGGTGGAGAATTACCGCAGCTTCGTGATCGCCGACATTCCCGGCCTGATCGAAGGTGCCGCGGATGGCGCCGGCCTCGGTGCGCAGTTCCTGCGCCACCTGCAGCGCACCCGTCTGCTGCTGCACCTGGTGGACATCTCGCCGATGGAAGGTGGGGTGGAAGGCATTTCCCCGGTCGAGCAGGTGCGTGCGATCGAGCGCGAACTGGAAAAGCATGATCCGGAGCTGCTGCAGAAGCCGCGCTGGCTGGTGCTGAACAAGGCCGACCTGATGTTCGAAGACGAGGCGAAGGCGGCGGCCGAGCAGATCGTCGCCGAGCTTGGCTGGAAGGAGCCGTGGTTCCTGGTCTCCGCGCTGGGTCGCGAAGGTACCTTCCCGATCATGAGCCGGATCATGGCGTTCTTCGATCGCCAGAAGGAAGACGAGCTGGAAGCCCGCAACGCGCAGTAATGCTGTTGGGGTTCCATGCGAAAAACCCGGCTTCGGCCGGGTTTTTCATTTTCCAGTAGTGCCGGCCGCTGGCCGGCATTACTCGGGGTTGCCGGCCAGCGGCCGGCACTACCGGATCGCAGGCAACAAAAAACCCGGCCGGGGCCGGGTTCTTGTCTGCTGCCCGGCCCCGAAGGGCAGGGCGGCAACGCCGGATCAGGCAGCCTTGAGGGCCTTGATGCGGTCGTTCAGGCGGCTCTTGTGGCGAGCAGCCTTGTTCTTGTGGATCAGGCCACGCGCGCTGAAGCGATCCAGGATCGGCTGGGCAACGGCGAAGGCGGCTTCGGCGCCGGCGGCATCGTTGGCGTCCAGCGCCTTGATCACTTTCTTGACAGCGGTGCGCAGCATCGAGCGCTGAGCCACGTTGCGCGCGTTGCGCACGACGGTCTGCTTGGCGCGCTTCTTGGCGGACTTGATATTGGCCACGGTGGTGGTTTCCTGAAAAAATCGGTGTTATGGGAACAGCAAGCTAGCTAGTATGATGGCCCGAGAAATGCACGTCAAGTCGATTGTCAAGAGGGACGCTGAGTGAGTTCACCGAAGATGTTGCGGGGCCTGCTGTCGTTCAGCAGCATGACCATGGTCTCGCGGGTTCTCGGACTTGTCCGGGATCAGGTGATCACTACCACGTTCGGCACCAATGCGGTTACCGATGCGTTCTGGGTTGCCTTCAGGATACCCAATTTCCTGCGCCGCTTGTTCGCCGAAGGGTCCTTCTCCACCGCCTTCGTGCCGGTGTTCACCGAGGTGAAGGAGACCCGCAGCCACGCTGAACTGCGCGAACTGATGGCCCGGACCGCCGGCACGCTGGGTGGGGTGCTGATGCTGGTCACCGCGCTGGCGCTGATCTTCGCGCCGCAGCTGGCGGTCGCATTCTCAAGTGGCGCTGATACCGATCCGGTCAAGCAGACCCTGCTGGTCGACCTGTTCCGCCTGACCTTCCCGTTTCTGCTGTTCGTCTCGCTCACCGCGCTGGCCGGCGGTGCGCTGAACAGCTTCCAGCGCTTCGCGATGCCGGCGCTGACCCCGGTCATCCTCAACCTGTGCATGATCGCCGGTGCGCTTTGGTTGGCGCCGCGGCTGGGCGGCACTCCAGAGAAACAGATCCTGGCGCTGGGCTGGGCAGTGCTGGCTGCCGGCCTTCTGCAGCTGCTGTTCCAGCTGCCCTCGCTGAAGGGGATCAACCTGCTGACCCTGCCGCGCTGGGGCTGGAGCCATCCGGGCGTGCGCAAGGTGCTGACGTTGATGGTGCCGACCCTGTTCGGTTCGTCGGTGGCGCAGATCAATCTGCTGCTGGATACCCTCATCGCCGCCAAGCTGACCGACGGCTCGCAGTCGTGGCTGTCGCTGGCCGATCGCTTCCTCGAGCTGCCGCTGGGCGTGTTCGGCGTGGCGCTGGGCACGGTGATCCTGCCGGCGCTGGCCCGCCACCACGTCAGCACCGACCGCGAGGGCTTCTCGCGCTCGCTGGACTGGGGGCTGCGGATGACCCTGCTGATCTCGGTGCCGGCCATGCTGGGCCTGGTCTTGCTGGCCGAGCCGCTGATCGCCACCCTGTTCCAGTACCGCCAGTTCACCGCCTTCGATACCCGCATGACCGCGCTGTCGGTGTACGGCCTGAGCTTTGGCCTGCCGGCATTCGCCCTGTTGAAGGTGGTGCTGCCGGCGTTCTATGCCCGTCAGGACACCAAGACCCCGGTGCGCGCCGGTGTAGCTGCGCTGGTGGCCAACATGGTCTTCAACTTCGCCCTGCTGGCCGTGCTCTACCATGTGATGGTGCCCGATGAACTGAAGGCACAGGGCGTGATGGCGGCCATCGGCAAGCAGCCGGGCCTGCATCTGGCGCTGGGCATCGCCAGTGCGCTGTCCAGTTATCTGAACCTGGGCCTGCTCTGGTACTGGCTGGGCAAGACCGACGTCTACCAGCGCCTGCCGGGCTGGGGCGGCTATCTGGTGCGGCTGGGGGTGGCCTGCGTGGCCATGGTCGGCGTGCTGCTGGCCCTGCTGCACTGGGTTCCCGACTTCACCGGCATGGACAAATGGCACCGTATTGGTGGCCTGATGCTGCTGGTCGGTGGTGGCGGCGCGACCTACGCGGTGGCCATGCTGGCGATGGGCTTCCGCCCGCGCGACCTGCGCGGGCATTGATCGCGGCCCATGGCGGCTATACTTCAGGGTTACACCACTGAAACGGCGGCCCCGGTGGGCCGGAACGAGAGTTGATGAGCAGGCTGTTCAGAAGCGTCGAGGGCGGGGAGCTGTTCCCCAACGGAAGCGTGGTCTGTATCGGTGCATTCGACGGCCTCCACCTGGGTCATCGTGCGCTGGTCCGCCACGCGGTTGCCCGCGCGCGCGCCTTGGGCGTAGCCGCGGTGGCCGTGGCGTTCGAGCCGCTGCCGCGTGAATTCTTCGCCCAGGGCACGCCGCCGCCGCGGCTGACCCTGGCGCGCAGCAAGGTCGAGATCCTGCGCGAGCTCGGTGTCGATGCGATCGGCCTGCTGCGTTTCGACGCGGCAATGGCGGCGATGCCGGCCGAGACCTTCGTGCGCCAGCTGCTGGTCGATCGCCTGAGCGCGCGTGAGGTCTGGATCGGGCCGGAGTTCTGCTTCGGCAACCGTCGTCGCGGCGACCTGGCCCTGTTGCAGCAGCTCGGTGCCGAGCTCGGCTTCAGCGCCGACGAGATCGAAGCGGTCGACCTGCATGGCGAGCGCATTTCCAGTACCCGTATTCGCCAGCTGCTGCAGGAGGGCGACTTCGCCCGCGCCGGCGATCTGCTCGGGCGTCCGTACGCGATCAGCGGGCGGGTGGTGCGCGGGCGCCAGCTCGGCCGTACGCTGGGCTTCCCCACCGCCAACCTGCGGTTCCCGAAGACCCCGGCGCTGTCGGGCATCTACGCGACCTGGGTGCACGGGGTGTTCGACCAGCCGTGGCCGTCGGTGTCCAGTTTCGGCACGCGGCCGACGGTGGACGGCGTGGAGCCGCTGCTGGAAGCCCACCTGTTCGATTTCCAGGGCGACCTGTACGGGCGCCACATCGAAGTCGAATTTGTCGCCAAGCTGCGCGACGAAGAGAAATTCAATGATCTGGCGGCCCTGACCGACCAGATGCACCGCGACGCCGAACAGGCGCGCGCCATCCTTTCCGAACATAGATTGCGAGCCACTGCGTGAGCCAGGACTACAAGACCACCCTGAACCTGCCAGCCACCGAATTCCCGATGCGCGGCGATCTGCCCAAGCGCGAGCCGGGCATTCTGGCGCGGTGGGAAGAGCAGGGGCTCTACCAGCAGCTGCGCGACAACGCCGCCGGCCGCCCGCTGTTCGTGCTGCACGACGGCCCGCCGTACGCCAACGGCCGCATCCATCTCGGCCACGCGGTCAACAAGATCCTGAAGGACATCATCGTCAAGTCGCGCTACCTGGCCGGCTTCGATGCGCCCTACGTGCCGGGCTGGGACTGCCATGGCCTGCCGATCGAGATCGCGGTCGAGAAGAAGTGGGGCAAGGTCGGCACCAAGCTCGACGCCGTTGAATTCCGGCAGAAGTGCCGCGAGTTCGCCGAAGAGCAGATCAACATCCAGCGCGTGGACTTCAAGCGCCTGGGCGTGACCGGTGACTGGGACAACCCGTACAAGACCCTGAGCTTCGACTTCGAAGCCAACGAGATCCGTGCGCTGGCCAAGGTCGTGGCCAACGGCCACCTGGTGCGTGGCGCCAAGCCGGTGTACTGGTGCTTCGACTGTGGCTCGGCGCTGGCCGAGGCCGAGATCGAATACCAGGAAAAGGAATCGCCGGCGATCGACGTGGCCTACGCCGCGCGCGATGCGCAGGCCATCGGCCAGGCGTTCGGCGTGAGCGTGCCGGCCGACGTCGAAGTGGCGGTGCCGATCTGGACCACCACCCCGTGGACGCTGCCTGCCTCGCTGGCGGTGTCGCTGGGCGCGGAGATCCGCTACGTGCTGGCCGAGGGCCCGGCCCACAACGGCAAGCGCCGTTGGCTGGTGCTGGCTGCCGCGCTGGCCGAGCGCGCGCTGCAGCGCTATGGCGTCGAAAACGTGGTGCTGCACGGTGAAACCACCGGTGCCGCGCTGGAAAACCAGCTGCTGGCGCACCCGTTCTACCCGGAACGCGAAATCCTGGTGCTCAACGGCGACCACGTCTCCGACGAAGATGGTACCGGTGCGGTGCACACTGCCCCCGGCCATGGCCAGGAAGACTTCGTGGTCAGCCAGAAGTACGGCCTGCTGGACAAGTACAACGCCGGCCAGGTGACCCCGATCGATGGCCGTGGCGTGTACCTGGAATCGACCCCGCCGGCCGGTGACGTGGTGCTGGCTGGCCAGCACCTGTGGAAGGCGCAGGAAGCCATCGTCGGCGTGCTGCGCGACAACGGCGCGCTGCTCGCCTTCCACCCGATCCGCCACAGCTACCCGCACTGCTGGCGCCACAAGACGCCGGTGGTGTTCCGCGCCACTCCGCAGTGGTTCATCTCGATGGACAAGGCCAACCTGCGCAACGATGCGCTGGCCGCCATCGACACCGTCGGCTGGTTCCCGACCTGGGGCAAGGCGCGCATCCAGAGCATGGTCGACGGTCGCCCGGACTGGACGATCTCGCGCCAGCGCACCTGGGGCGTGCCGATCGCACTGTTCACCCATCGCCAGACCGGCGAGATCCATCCGCGCTCGGTGGAGCTGATGCAGCAGGTCGCCGACCGCGTCGAAGCCGAGGGCATCGACGTGTGGTATTCGCTGGATGCCGCCGAACTGCTGGGCGCCGAAGCAGCCGATTACGAGAAGGTCACCGACATCCTCGACGTCTGGTTCGACTCGGGCGTGACCCATGAAGGCGTGCTTGCCGCGCGTGGCTTCGGCAAGCCGGCCGACCTGTACCTGGAAGGTTCCGACCAGCACCGCGGTTGGTTCCAGTCCTCGCTGCTGACCGGCGTGGCGATCGACAAGCGCGCCCCGTACAAGCAGTGCCTGACCCACGGCTTCACCGTGGACGAGCACGGCCGCAAGATGTCCAAGTCGCTGGGCAACGGCATCGAGCCGCAGGACATCATGAACAAGCTGGGCGCGGACATCCTGCGCCTGTGGATCGCCTCGGCCGACTACAGCAACGAGATGTCGCTGTCGCAGGAGATCCTCAAGCGCAATGCCGACGCCTACCGCCGCCTGCGCAACACCGCACGCTTCCTGCTGGGCAACCTGGACGGTTTCGATCCGGCCCAGCACCTGCAGCCGCTCGACCAGATGGTCGCGCTGGACCGCTGGATCGTGCACCGCGCGTGGGAGCTGCAGGAGAAGATCAAGGCAGCCTACGACGGCTACAACATGGCCGAGATCGTGCAGCTGCTGCTGAACTTCTGCAGCGTGGACCTGGGCTCGCTGTACCTGGACGTGACCAAGGACCGCCTGTACACGATGCCGACCGATTCGCACGGTCGCCGTTCGGCACAGAGCGCGATGTACCACATCGCCGAAGCGTTCACCCGCTGGGTCGCGCCGATCCTGACCTTCACCGCCGACGAGCTGTGGGGCTACCTGCCGGGCGAACGCACCGAGCACGTGCTGTTCACCACCTGGTACGACGGCCTGGCGCCGCTGCCGGCCGATGCCCAGCTCAACGCCGCCGACTTCGACCAGCTGCTGGCCGTGCGCGAGCAGGTGGCCAAGGTACTCGAGCCGATGCGTGCCAACGGTGCGATCGGCGCCGCGCTGGAAGCGGAGATCACCATCGCCGCCAACGAAGAGCAGGCCGCGCGCTGGCAGCCGCTGGCCGATGAACTGCGTTTCCTGTTCATCAGTGGTGACGTGCAGGTGCGCCCGGCGACCACCGACGAGGTGTTCGTCAGCGCCCAGCCGACCACCAAGGCCAAGTGCGTGCGCTGCTGGCACCACCGCGCCGACGTCGGCAGCAATGCCGATCATCCGGAGCTGTGCGGCCGCTGCGTGAGCAACATCACCGGTGCCGGTGAAGTGCGGAGCTGGTTCTGATGGCCGCGCCCCGTCCGCATCCGAACGCCCTGGTCTGGCTGCTGCTGTCGGCCGCCATCATCGGCCTGGACCAGTGGTCCAAGGCCTGGGTCCTGTCGAGCCTGCCAGAGTTCCAGCCGGTGGTGGTCATCGACGGCTTCTGGAACTGGTACCGCACCTATAACACCGGTGCGGCGTTCAGTTTCCTGAGCGACGCTGGTGGCTGGCAGAAGCACTTCTTCACCGTGCTGGCGATCGTCATCAGCGGCCTGATGGCCTGGTGGCTGCGCGGCACCGCCCGTGGCAATTGGAAGGCGGCCGTGCCGTATGCACTGATCATCGGCGGCGCGATCGGCAACGTGATCGACCGCCAGGTGCATGGCCATGTGGTCGATTTCATCCAGTGGTACGTGGGCAGCTACACCTGGCCTTCGTTCAACATCGCCGATTCGGCCATCGTGGTGGGTGCCATCGGCATCGCCCTGTTTGGCCTGTTCGACGGCAAGTCCGCCAAAAAGGCGGATAATGCCAATCCGAAACCGTAAGCCGGCCGCTGCCGGGAGATTGAACTGATGGATGTGCTGCTCGCCAACCCGCGTGGTTTCTGTGCCGGTGTCGATCGTGCGATCGAGATCGTCAAGCGCGCGATCGAAACGCTGGGCGCGCCCATCTACGTCCGCCATGAAGTGGTGCACAACCGCTTCGTGGTCGACGATCTGAAGCAGCGCGGCGCGATCTTCGTCGAAGAACTCGACGAAGTGCCGGACAACAACACGGTCATTTTCAGCGCCCACGGCGTGTCCCAGGCCGTGCGCCAGGAAGCCGAGCGCCGTGGCCTGAAGGTGTTCGACGCCACCTGCCCGCTGGTGACCAAGGTCCACTTCGAAGTCGCCCGCCACTGCCGTGCCGGCCGTGACGTGGTGCTGATCGGCCACGCCGGTCACCCGGAAGTGGAAGGCACCATGGGCCAGTGGAACCGCGAAGCCGGCACCGGCCAGATCTACCTGGTGGAAGACGTGGAGCAGGTCGCCACGCTGCACATCAACCAGCCGGAAAACTTCGCCTACACCACCCAGACCACGCTGTCGGTGGATGACACGCGCGGCATCATCGATGCGCTGCGCGAGCGTTTCCCGGCGATGCAGGGCCCGAAGAACGACGACATCTGCTATGCCACGCAGAACCGCCAGGACGCCGTGCGCGATCTGGCCAAGCGCTGCGACCTGGTGCTGGTGGTCGGTTCGCCGAACAGCTCGAACTCCAACCGTTTGAGCGAGCTGGCCCGTCGTGAAGGCGTGGAGTCGTACCTGATCGACGGCGCGCACGAGATCGACCCGGCATGGGTGGTCGGCAAGCAGCACATCGGCGTGACCGCCGGTGCCTCGGCGCCGCAGGTGCTGGTCGATGGCGTGCTGGCGCGCCTGGCTGAGCTGGGCGCCAGCGGCGTGGGCGAGCTGGACGGCGAACCGGAATCGATGGTGTTCGCGCTGCCGAAGGAACTGCGCCTGCGCCTGGTCGACTGACCGGGGAAGGCCTCATCCACGCATGGCGTGGATCTACTGAAACCGCTCTGGTGGGTGCGAACTGCACAAGGTGGGTGCGAACCTTGGTTCGCACGCTTTTGGGCATGCGTGGATGAGCGGCCCGCCCATGACCTTTGGCCATGGGGCAGGGCACCGCACAGGCCTAGCATCGGAGGATTCTCCGTTGTTGGAAGTTGCCCGATGAAGACCCGAGCCTTGGCGATGTCGTTGCTGTTCGCGCTGGCGGCCACGCCTGCACTTGCGCAGACCTCGCCACCGCCGAGCAGCGGTGCTGCGCATCGATGTCGACGCGCGCGATCTGGCCCGTCGCATCTTCAAGGTGACCGCTACGGTGCCGGCCAAGCCCGGCCCGATGACCCTGCTGTACCCGCAGTGGATTCCCGGCAATCATTCGCCCACCGGCCCGATCGACAAACTGGCCGGCCTGCGGGTGACCGCCAACGGCAAGCCGCTGGCCTGGCAGCGTGACCAGTTCAACGTCTATGCGTTCAAGGTGAACGTGCCTGAGGGCGTGAGCGAGATCGTCGCCCACTTCGATTTCCTGTCCTCGCAGGGCGGCAGCCAGGGGCGGGTGGTGATGACCCCGGAAATGCTCAACCTGCAGTGGAACGCCAATTCGCTGTATCCGGCCGGTGTCGATGCGCGGCAGCTGCAGGCGCAGGCCAGCGTGACCCTGCCCAAGGGCTGGTCGTTCGCCACTGCGCTTGAAACCGTGCGACGCGACGGTGACACCGTGGTGTTCAAGCCGATCTCGTATGACCATCTGGTCGATTCGCCGTTGTTCGCCGGCGAGCATTACCAGCGCATCGATCTCGACCCGGGCGCGAAGGTGCCGGTGCACCTCAATGTGTTTGCCGACGACGCCAAATCGTTGAAGCCGAGCGAGGCGCAGATCACCATGCACCGCGCGCTGGTGCAGCAGGCCGACAAGCTCTATGGCGCGCGTCACTACAACCACTATGAATTCCTGCTGGCGTTGACCGACCGCCTCGGCGGCATCGGCCTGGAGCACCACCGCTCCAGCGAGAACAGTGCCGATCCAGGCTACTTCACCGAGTGGGACAGCAACGCGTGGATGCGCGATCTGCTGCCGCACGAATACACCCATTCCTGGAACGGCAAGTACCGTCGTGGCGCCGATCTGGCCACTGCCAATTTCAACGTGCCGATGGGCGACAGCCTGCTGTGGGTGTACGAGGGCCAGACCCAGTTCTGGGGCCAGGTGCTGGCCGCGCGCTCGGGGCTGTGGTCGAGCGCGCAGGCGCGCGACATGCTGGCCAATGTGGCCGCGACCTACGACCGTGGCCGACCGGGCCTGGCCTGGCGGCCGCTCCAGGACACCACCAACGATCCGACCATCGCCCAGCGCCGCACGTTGCCTTACCGCAACTACCAGATGAGCGAGGACTACTACTCCGGCGGCCAGATGCTGTGGCTGGAAGTGGAGGGCAAGCTGCGCGAACTGAGTGGTAATCGGCGCAGCCTGGACGACTTTGCGCGTGCGTTCTTCGGCGTCGGCAATGGCGACTGGGACGTCAACCCCTACACCTTTGATGACGTGGTCGCGACCTTGAACGACATCGCGCCGTACGACTGGGCCACGTTCCTGCGCGGGCGCCTGGACGGCCACGGTTCGTTGACCGGCGGCCTGGAGCTGGCGGGCTGGAAGCTGGTCTACCGCGATACGCCGAACGACGCCTACAAGGCACAGGAGAAACGTGCCAAGGCGACGTTGCTGGCCTATTCGCTGGGTGCGACCGTGCTCGACAACGGTACGGTCGGTGACGTGATCTGGGACAGCGCTGCCTTCAACGCCGGTCTTGCACCCGGCATGAAGGTGATCGCGGTTGGTGGGCGCGAGTACAGCAGCCAGCGCTTGAAGGATGCGGTAGCTGCAGCGGGGAAGGACAAGGCACCGATCGTGTTGCTGGTGAAGCAGTTCGACCGCATCGAAACGATGAACATCGCCTACCACGGTGGCCTGCAGTACCCGATGCTGGAGCGCATCACCGGCAAACCTGACCGCCTTGCGGACCTGTGGAAGGCACGATGAAGCCGCGCGCCCGCGATGGCGTGATCCTGTTGATGGCGATCCTCGCCATCGTGGGCGCATTCCTGCACGGCGATGGGCGTTGGCTGCACTGGCTGGCCAAGCCGGCCACCACGCTGCTGATCGCCGCCATTGCCTGGCGCGTGCACGATCCCGCGCAGCCGTTCTACCGACGCGCGGTGCTGGCCGGCATGCTGCTGTCGTGCGTGGGGGATATCGCGCTGATGTTGCCGATGGATGCGTTCGTACCGGGGCTGGTCGCGTTCCTGCTGGCGCACCTCTGCTACATCATCGCCTTCCGCGATGGCCTGCGTGGTGGGCGAGGCCTGCTCGCCGCCAGCGTCCTGCTCGGCGCGTTCGCGGTACTCAATGTACTTGGCCTGTGGCCGCACCTGCCGGTGCCGATGCGTGTGCCGGTGCTGGCATACGTGGTGGTGCTGGCATCGATGGCGGTGCTGGCCCTGGCACGGCAGTGGCGCAGCCCGCAGCCCGATGCCGTGGAAGCCCGAAGCGCCCGCTGGGCCGCGGCAGGTGCATTGCTGTTCGTCGCCAGCGATTCGCTGCTGGCCTGGGACCGCTTTGCCGGTGGCCTGCCGATGGCCAGTCTGCTGGTGCTGTCCACCTACTACGGCGCGCAGTACGCCATCGCCCGCTCGGTGAAATAGAAAAAGGGGACGGAGGGGATTAAGTCGCAAACCGCACCAAGGCACATACGACTTAATCCCCTCCGTCCCCTTTTTGTGTGGCCTATCGGCGGTTCACGCCGCGCAGGGTGCCCTGTGCATCGAACTGCAGCCGCACGGATTCGCGATCACCGGCCACTTCGTCCGGCAGCCACATCAGCTTGCCGCCTTTGCGCACGATCACGTACACGTGGCCGACTTCGGATGCGGGGTTCTGCAGCGCATTGCGCTGTTCCTGCAGTGCTTTGGCCACGCGTGGCACGGCATCGAAATCGATGTTGGCCAGAGGCGTGCTGCTGCGCTGCAGGCTGATGGTAGGGGCGAACTGTTGTGGGTTCACTGGATTGCCCTTGCGCCATTGGCCACGCTCGAAGTGGTAGCTGTCGACGTGGGTTGGCTGTTGCGGATCGACCAGATCGAGGTTGATGCGGCCATCGTCGTAGAAGTGGATGCTGTGGAAGACCGTCAGCCGCTGGCCGGCCAGTGCTGGCAGCTGCTCCAGTGCCTGACGGGCAGCCAGCAGGTAGTCCGCATCGAACAGGCGGTTGTTGCGCTCGGGCGCCGCAGCGGTATTCGCCGCGGGGAAGGGCGCCGGGGACGGCACAAGCGATGCGGGTTGCTCGCGCGTCGACTGTGACGAGACCGAGGGTGGCAACCGGTCCGGCGGTACCGAATGCCCCAGCGTTTCGCTGATGGTCTGCACTGCGCCGCCGGCAACGGCCACGCCCGCCAGAACCAGCAGCAGTACCAGGAACACGGTGCGGGTCGAGGGCGGCTGTTTCATACTCCCTCCAGGCGCACGTTGCTGCGGTCGTCCGGGTCGTACAGCAGCGTCACGTGCTCGCGCGGGATGTTGGCCAGTTCAATCAGCGGGACGAAGCGGCGCACGCGGGCCTGCTGCACGTTGCCTTCGCGGTCGATGTATTCCAGCTGGAACTCCACCTGCGGTTGTTCGTTGAGGTAGGTGCCGGTCTGACGCACCTTCAACACCCTGGCCTCCACGCCGATGCCGCGATACTTCAGCGCGTCGCCGCGGGCATCGGCGTGCAGCAGGCGGCCGAGCAGGCGCAGGCCCAGCGCATAGCCACACAGCACCAGCGGGCACACCAGCAGCGGGTGACCGAACGACAGGAAGGTCCAGCCCAGCCCCTCGCTCTGCAGCCGGTAGGCCCACACATAGGCAGCGGCAACGGTGGCGATGCCGAGTGCTGCACCGATGCCCCGCCGCCACAGGCTGGCGACATTCAGTTCGGGCTGGGCACCGTCCAGCACGATGTTGGGGAATGCCCCGGGCGTCCGGCCCAGGCGCGCATCGATGTGCCTGCCCACCTCGAAGCGATGCAGCTGGGGTTTGCTGTCGACCACCAGCATCTGTTCGCGGATCGGCGTGCCGGACAGGTTCTTGAAGGACAACTGCAGTTTCCACTGCGCGAAGCCACCCACCTGCACGCCGGTCTGTTCGGCCTGTTCGATCAGCGCACTGCGCGGTTCACCGTCGGCCAGGATCGACTGCACCCGGTGCAGTGCGCGCGGCGGCCCCAGCAACAGGTAGTGCAGGAAGGCGAACAGCAGCGTCAGCCACAGGGCCATCGACAGTACGAGCAGCACCAGTGCCAGCCACGGTGCACTGCGGTCGACCAGGGCCACCGGCCACGAGGTGCCGAAATAGAGAATGCAGGGAAAAGGCAACGCGAAGAACAGCAGGAACGCGCCCCAGAACCAGAGATAGGCTTTCATGGGGGAAGGGGACCGCGGTGGAACAGGGCGCGTAGATTACTACGCTTCAGCGGAACTGCAGGGTAAGCAGGTAGTAGCGGCCGAGCGGATCGTCCAACCCCGGCATCTGCCCGCCATTGCCGACCAGATAGTTCACCGGTTGCGTGTCGAGCACGTTGTGCACGTCCAGCGCGGCAACGATGCGCGGCCCCAGCCGACGTGCGAGGTGCAGGTTCCAGCGCAGCTGCCGTGGGTTCATGCAGTGGTTCCGGTCGACCTGCTTCTGCGGGCATTCCGCCCCCGGCAGCCAGGCACGCGTGCGCCCGATCTGGTTGCCGCGCAGCGCGATGTCCCAGTTGCTGTTCTGCCATTGCACGTTCAACACCGCAGCCAGCTCGGGTGTCACATGGCCACGCAGGTCCACGGCAACCTCATGGTCACGGCGGCGACGCAGTTCCTGCTGCTTCAGCGCATCGAGCGACAACAACCATTGGCCGTTGCTGCCGCTGTCGATGCGGTACTCGCCACGCAGCACCCAGTTGCGGGAGGTGGTGCGGCCGATGTTGTCGAACGACAGGCGCAGGCTGCTCAGGTGGCCGTCTTCATCCAGTTCCCAGGTGCTGCGATTCCACACCGCATCGCTCGGCTGCAGGGCGAGGATCTCGTTGCGCAGTTCCACGATGTTGTGGGTCAGCGACAGCGAGAACGCGTCGTTGGGTGTCCACGTGGCTGCCAGCGAATGGCTGCGCGATCGCTCGGCCCTCAGTGCATCGTTTTCAACCACATTGGCCGTGACGCTGCAGCCGCCACCGCGCGTAGCGATTGCACATTCCGGAAGGACACTGGAAACCGGAAGCGTGATCGAGCCGAAGTAGCCGGGAGGCCGCCGTTGCTCGAACAGGCTCGGTGCACGGTAGCCGCGCCCGCTGGCCAACAGGAACGACCAGTGCGGCGTCGGGCTCCAGCGCAGCCCGGCACGTGGCGAGAACGCCATGAAGCCGCCATCGCGGTCCCAGCGTGCAGCCAGGTCCGCGCGCAGCGTGGGTGCCAGCGGCAAGCCCAGCTCGGCGTAGACGCCACTGCTTTGTCGCGAGAGGCGGCGTCGCTGCTGCGGCAGGCCCAGCGCAAGGTCGCCCTGGCTCAGCAGCGCGTCCGGACGCGAGACCCAACGTTCATGGCGCAGGTCGATGCCGGTGGCCAGCTGCGCATTGCCGCCGGGCATTGCCATCAGCTCGCGCTGCACGCCCCACCAGCCCTGCCATTGTGCGGTGCTGCCACGGTTGCGGATGGACGGAAACAGCGTGTCCGCCTCGGCCGCCGGAGGCGCGTCGAAACCGGGAGTGAACCTGCGCGCCTGCGTTGCTTCAAGCAGGCGCGTCGTGCGCACGGTGCCTGCAGTGGACAAGGTGACGTCGCTGCGCTGCGCGCTGATGCCCGCCTCCCAGCTGCGCCGGCCCTGGTCACGGCCGATGCCGAGGGTGATGTCCGCATCGGTGGCGCGGACGCTGGGGCGCACGTTGCCGGCCTCGCGCAGCACGCTGTTGAAGGTGATTCCGCGCGAGACCACCGCAACGGCGGTCGGGCCCAGGTCGAAGCGCTGGCGGTTGTGACTGGCCCGTGCCTCGACATAGGCATAGCGTCCCTCACCACGTTCATGCCGGTAGTGCAGGTAGGCCGACGCGGTATCCGAGGCGGGCTGCAGCGAACGCGGCCGCGCGCTGTCAAACCAGCAGCCATCCTCGCGCCGCTTCAGGGGCGGCTCGCAGCGCCGGGCGGGCACGTACCAGTTGCCGAAGATCGCGCCGATTGGATACAGCGAGGTTTCCGCATGCCAGTCACGCTGGTCACCGGCGACATGCTCGACACGGTGCAGATCGAGGCCGGCAAACCAGCGGTCCCCGTTGCCACGCGCGCCGCCCGTGGCGGCCTGCAGGCGGTACTGGCCTGCATCGCCGCGGCTGCTGAGCCCGGTCTGCAGCATGGCTTCAGGGCCATCGGCCTGGTCGCGCAGGATGATGTTGACCACGCCGGACATGGCATCGGCCCCATAGATGGCCGAGGCACCGCCGCGTACCAGTTCGATGCGGTCGACGAAGCTCAGCGGAATGCCGCCGAGGTCGGTGAGACCACCCTGTTCCAGCGACACCATTGGATAGCGCGGCAGGCGCCGGCCGTTGACCAGGAACAGCGTCGCCCGCGGGCCCATGCCGTCGAGGCTGGTGGTGGCCGCTGCACCCACCGGCAGGTACTGCGAATCGCCGCCGCGCGAGGTACTCATGGCGGGATGGCCGTTCATGCCGGGCAGGTGCCGCAGCAGGTCGAACAGATTGCCGTAGCCACTGCGCAGGATGTCGTCGCGATCGATGGTGGTGACCGGCAGTGTGGTCTGCACCGAAGAGCGCGGCAGCCGGCTGCCGGTGACGTGGATGGGTGCCAGTTCCACCTGGTGTGGCGTGTCGGTGGTCTTGGGAGCCGGGCGCGGCAGGCGCGGGGCTGCGTCCGCCTTCGGCGTCTTGGCAGGGGGCTCGGGATGGATACGCCGCACGACAAAGGCACCCGAGGACGTACGCAGGATGTTCACCGGCAGGCCGGCGACCAGCTGCTTCAGGGAGGTCCCGGTATCGCGTTGGCCACGCGTGCCGTCGGTGCGCAGATCGTCCAGTTCACGTGCGTCGAACAGCAGGGCGGTGCCACTCTGCCGGGCCCATTGCTGCAGTGCCGGCACCAGTGGGCCGACGCCCACGTCGATCTCCAGCGTGCCGGCGGGCTCGCCGGCATCAGCCATCGGTAGTGCGGCAACACCCAGTGCAAGGCATAGCAGGGCGCGGAGCAGCCCCCACTGCAGCGCACCCGGACCTGCCTTCACTGCCGGTCTCCTCAGTAGGTGCGGCGCAGTTCCAGCGCGCCATCCGGACGCGTCTGGCCAGCCACGGACCAACCCAGTTCCAGCGCCGACAGCAGCTCCTGTGCATCACCGGCGCGGAAGGTGCCGCTTACCGCCAGGTCGGTGATCTCCGGATCGACGATCACCAGCGGCGTGCGGCCATAACGGTTCATGCGCTCGACCACGATCGACAGTGGCGTGGCATCGAATACCAGTTGCCCGCGCAGCCAGCCTTCAGCGGCTGCGTTGGATGAGAGGGCAGGGCCCGGCTGGATACGGCCGGAGGGCAATACCTGCAGCTGTTGGCCGGGCGCCAGCGTGTGCTGCGCTGCGCCGTTGCTGACTTCCACGGCACCTTCCAGCAGCGCGACCTCGACCAGACCGTCGCGCAGGCGTTCCACCTGGAAGGTCGTACCGATGTCGCGGATCGTACTGTCGCCGGCGTGCAGCTGCAGCGCCTTGTTCGACGGTGCGACCTGCAGTTGCAGCCGACCCCGCTCCAGCACCAGATCACGATGGCGCCAGCCGAAGCGGGCGCGGAGGGTGGTGCCGGCATCCAGCATGGCGACGCTGCCATCAGCCAGCGTCTGCTGGAGTGGCTGGTGCGAATCATTGGCGTAGACCTGCGGCGTCGGGTTGCCGTCGACGGCAACCATCCAGCCGATGCCGATCGCCATGCAGACACCGGCGGCAGCGGCCACGCCCGGCAGCCAGCGCCGGCGCGGCGGACGCGCCGCCCGTGCCGCGGCGGTGCGCAGCCAAGGGTCAGCCGCAAGCTCCGCACCCTGCTGGAACAGGGTTTCGGCCTGCACCCAGGCTTTGACGTGGGCCGGATCTTCGGCCAGCCAGTCCTCGAACGTTTCGCGTTCGGCCGATGTGCAGTCCGGGGCTTCCAGGCGGGCTACCCAGGCGCTGGCGCGTTCAAACAGCTGTGCATCATCCCTGTGCGGGGTGCCACTCATTGGCCGTCCCTGTCGTTGTGCAGCGGATCCGATCCCAACTCCTGACGCAGGCCCTGCAGGGCCCGGGCGATATGTTTTTCCACGGTCTTGGCAGTAATTCCACAATGCCGCGCGATCTGCGTGTAGCTCATGCCGGTGATGCGGTTGAGCAGATAGACCTCGCGTGCGCGTTCGGGCAGCTTGAACAGGGCCTGCCGCAGCAGGGACAGCATCTGCCCTGACTCGGCCTGGCGCAATGGATCGGGCGAGGAACTGGACGGTTCGTCGCTGCCATCGTGCTCGGCCAGCGGCAGATGCGGCCGCGACTGCGGCGAGCGTCCGCGGTCTGCCAGGCGGTTGCGGGCGATACGATACAGCAGCAGGCGCAGTTCGTCCGGGCCCTGTGCGCGATAGCGGATCAGCCGCTCCATGCAGTCCTGCGCGATATCCTCCGCATCCTCAGGCCCGACCCCCCGCGTGCGCAGGAACGCGCACAACGGTGCGCGCTCTTCGCGTACGAACGCGATGAAGGCATCCGCAGGTGCGGGCGGCTCCGGCGCGCGATGGATCAGGGGAGACGGGGTGGACAGGGCTGGCCTCGACTGTCGGTGGCGAATGCGTCATCGAGTTTTACGCGACGATGACCGGATGGGGAAGAGTGTGCATCGATCGGATTCTCATTGTGAATGTATTCATTTTTCAGGATCCGTTCCACTGGGGGAGATCACCCCTCTGCGGCGTTGATCGTTCTACCCGCGTGTTGCGGGTGGAGAGAGAGAACGCATGAAGTATTCGAAGTTGAGCCTGGCCCTGGCCGGGCTGATGGGCGTTGGCGCCATCGCGGCAGCTGATGACGTCATGGCAATGAGTTATCACGTGCAGGACGATCGCGTCTTCCTCAGCGGCGGCGTCACCTTCGCCGATGTGGTGGCGCTGCCCGCACTGCTGGCCAAGGCGCAGGCTGAAGGCCGTCCGATCCGCGAAGTCGTGCTGCGCACGTCCAACGGTGGCGCGCTGATCGCCGGCGAGTGGCTGCAGGCGGTGATCCGTACCCAGGGCCTGGACACCATCGTGTCCGGCCACTGCATTTCGTCCTGCTCGATCATGCAGTCCGGTGGCGTCAACCGTTACCTCGGCGGCGATCTGCCGCTGGTCGACTCGGTGCAGATCCATGCCGCCAGCAGCGGCGGCAAGGTGATCTACACGCCGTCGCCGCGCATGACCCAGATCTATACCGACAACTACGGCGGCGGCATGGATGCGGGCCTGTTGCACAAGGCCATGTATGAAGTGGTGCAGCCCAATGGCCTGCTGGTATTCCGCGACCCGGCGCGTACCACGGGTACGTCGATCACCTTCGATCCGGATGGCAGTGGGAGCAAGCTGGAGTCATTCCCGGGCCAGGACATCCGCAGCAACAGCATCATCAACACGGCGGGCTATCGCGATCCGGGCGACACCCTTCGTGTCACCAGCAACGTCAGCGGCGACATCAACCCGGGCTACCTGCGCACCGCGCGCCAGCTGCAGGCCTTCGTCGACGACGATTTCGCGCGCTGGAGCACCGATTGGGCCAGCACCTACATCAACTATGCGGTGAGCCTGTACAACTTCTCCACGCGTGGGCCGGACGGTATCGGCGCGCAGTCGTTGCAGCAGCTGCTCGCCGACCCCGACCTCCAGGATGAACTGCGCGGCCAGCTGCGGCTGGCCGATCTGGATGCCTCGACCCTGGCCAACTCCGCCGGCGTAATCCGTGTCAGCAATGGCGCCACCTGGCGCACCGCTGAAACCACCGGCGCCGATTTCATGCTGGTCGACAACGGCACCATCGCACTGGAGGGCGGCGCGCTGCGTACCCCAGAGCTGCGGGTGATGCCGGGCAGCATCGTGGTTGGCCATGGCGATATCGCATCGGTCGGCACCGACAGCGATGCGCTGCTGGGTGGCACCGGCCCGTCCTACCGCGAAGATGGCTTCAACCGCCTGCGCGTGTTCGGCACGCTGATGCCGCGCGGTGGGGATCTGGTGACCCACGGCTACGTCAACATCATGCCCGGCGGGCAGGTGCTGTTCGATGTTACCGAAACCGGTGGTACCGGCAATGGCCGCCTGCGCGTCGGCAGCTTCTACGATGGCGGCACCGAGGAGGGCGCGCTGGTGATCGCGCAGGGCGCACACCTGGCGTTGAACGTCGCCCAGGGCTTCTATGCCGGTGCCTACCGCCGCGATCTGGTGGAAGGGCCGATCTACCTGGGGGGCTTCCAGGATGTCGTGCGGCTGGGGGACGCCGGCTACAGTGCCAGCATCACTGCCGGTGAAGTGTTCCGCCCGCGCCACAATTCGCTGCTCAGCTTCAACGTCAACCAGACCACCGACGGCCTGTGGCTGACCGCTAACCCCGGCTTTGACCAGCTGGGCCTGTTCGCCAATGGCACGTCCGGCGATGGCTTGGGCCGCGCGCTGGCCGCTGCATCGGACCGCCAGGACAGCGGCCTGAAGTCGCTGCTGGGCGCACTGCAGTTCGCCGACCGCGATGTGATTGCACAACAGGCCGGTGCCCTGCGCGGTGATGCGCACGCCAGCCTGCGCCTGGCCGACACCGCACTGGTAGGCAGCATCGGCAACGTCGTGCAGCAGCACCAGTCGGCCATGCGCAGCGGCGGTGATGCCGATGGCCTGGCCTCGCAGGTGGCGCAGTCGGTCTCGTCGCAGCCCGGCATGCGCCATGGCAGCCTGTTCAACCAGCTGGCGATGCACCTGGTCGAGCCGGCGTCGGGCAGCGTTGCGGGCAGCGGTGATGCTGGACGCAGCCATGGCATCTGGGCACGTGGTTTCGCCAGTCATGGCCGCATCGATGCCGACGGTGGCGTGGCCGGCCTGAGCCACAACATTGGTGGCATCGTGGTCGGTGCCGACACCCGCGTGGCCGATGACCGCGTGACCCTGGGCGTCAGCGTGGCCGCGGCCGACATGTCGACCAAGGCCAGTGATGGCTCCGGGTTCACCGGTGATGTGCGCGCGCTGGACGTGGGCGGCTACCTGGATGCGACGTACTCGCGGGGCTACCTGTCAGCAGCAGTGCGCTACACCGACCTGCGGCATGACACCCGTCGCAGCATCGAAGGTATCGATGGCCTGCAGCAGCCCTTGCGCGCCAAGTACAGCAACGATGCAATCTCCGCACGAGTGGAGCATGCGTTCTCCTTCACGACTGGCAAGGGCCTGGTGATCCAGCCGTTGCTGCCGGTGGTGGACTACGCGCGTACTTCGGCCACTCGCTTCAACGAAGGGCAGGGCGCCGGTGCGCTGGTTGGCCGCAGCGGCAGCCTGGAGAGCGTCCGCGTGGGTGCCGGTCTGCAGCTGTTCAAGACCTTCGAGGGCAACAACGGCGAGCGCATCACCCCGCGTGCCCGGGTGGTCTGGCAGAAGGAGCTGGGCGATTCGCAGGCCCGCTACAGCACCGGCTTCGCCGCGGCACCGGATCTGGTGTTCGGCGCCAGCAGCCAGGCGGTGGGCGAGCAGGTGCTGGCCTGGAACCTGGGCGTGACCAGCCGTGCCAGCGAGCGTCTGTCGATCATGGCCGACTACGTGGGCGAGCGCCGCGACGGGCAGATCCAGAACGGCGTGATGCTGGGCCTGGGCTACAAGTTCTAAGTGGCACCCGGCACCGGCGATGACGGCATCGCCGGTGCCATCCCAACGCGGTCGCTGCTGCGGTATGGTCGGCAGGGCATTCCACCCAGGCCCAACCATGCAGATCGCCGTCTTCAGTGCCCGTCCCTACGACCGTCGTTTCCTTGATGAGGCGAACCAGCGCGATGCCGCTGGAAAGGGCTTTGCGTTCGTGTACTTCGATGTGGCGCTGGACGTGCATACGGCGGCGCTGGCACAGGATTGCGCAGCCGTATGCGTGTTCGTCAACGATCGCCTGGATGCGCCGGTACTGCACGCCCTGCATGCGATGGGCGTGCGGGCCGTGCTGCTGCGCTGCGCTGGCTTCAACAATGTGGATCTGGAGGAGGCGAAAGCGCTGGACCTGTTCGTCGCGCGTGTGCCGGCCTATTCCCCCGAAGCGGTGGCCGAGCATGCGTTGGCGCTGGTGATGACGCTCAACCGGCAGACCCATCGCGCCTACAACCGCGTGCGCGAAGGCAACTTCATGCTCGATGGCCTGCTTGGGCGCACCCTGCATGGCCGCACGGTCGGCATCGTCGGCACCGGCAAGATCGGCCTGGCCACTGCGCGCATCTTCAGGGGCATGGGCTGCATCGTGCTGGGGCACGATCCTTATCCGTCACCCGCTTTCGGCGGTATCGGCGAAATGGTCGGGCTGGATGAACTGCTGGCGCGTGCCGACATCGTGTCGCTGCATTGCCCGCTGACGCCTGAGACCCACCACCTGATCAATGATGCGTCGCTGGCGCGGATGAAGCCGGGCGCGATGCTGGTCAATACCTCGCGCGGCGCATTGGTCGATACCCATGCGGTGATCCGCGCGCTGAAGTCGCGCCGGCTGGGGCATCTGGCCATTGACGTCTACGAGCAGGAAAGCGCGCTGTTCTTCCAGGACCTGTCCGGCGAGATCATCGACGACGAGGCCTTCCAGCGGCTGATGACCTTCCCCAACGTGCTGGTGACCGGCCACCAGGGCTTCTTCACCGTGGAGGCGCTGCAGGAGATCTCGGCAATCACGCTGGGGAATCTGCAGGATTTCGCGGCCGGGCGGGTGTGCGCCAATGCGGTGGGGACTGGCTGATCCGGCGACGTCGTGACTGCGACGCCTGCTTCGTCGCGTGCTGCATCCCCGGATCCGCACGAACGCGAAGCGCTGCCGGAGGGGGGCTGGGCACGCTGGTGCTGGTGGCGGACGGCGATGCCAGCTTCAATGATGGCTTCAATGGCTTCCGGATCGAATGCGATGGCGTCGAGCGGCCGTGCTGTGACGCAACGCGACAGGTTGGGATGTGATGCGTACCATCAAGGCAGCCAAGGGGGCCGCCGGCGATTCCTGTACCTATGAGTAAAACGACGTTCCGAGCCACCATGAAGTGGGTCAACCTCGTGGTGGTGTTGCTGATCATCATTCTGGCGGCCCGCTACCTGTGGAGCCGGACCATGAGCGGGCAGCTGGGTGGCATGCACGACATTGCCCTGACTGGATTCGTGTTTTTCTGCCTGTTCTTGGTTTTTTTGACCGTTCAGTCGATCCGCCGTGGCAGGGTGGGGCAGGGGTAGACCCTGGGGGGGGCGGCTTCAATTGACCTGCTGACCGGCACCCTCTAGAATTACCTGCTAAGCCGGAATAGCTCAGTTGGTAGAGCGGCGCATTCGTAATGCGTAGGTCGCAGGTTCGACTCCTGTTTCCGGCACCAGTTGTAATGAAAAGCCCCGGCCTTGGTCGGGGCTTTTTGTTTCTGCATTTGAAGCAATCGGCGGTCAACAGCTTCCCCGATGAAGCCATGACCTCATCGGCGCCCCACGATCACCGTTTCCCGCGCCAACCACCACGCGAGCTGCCGCAGGTACCCGCCCATCGCGCCTGCCAGCATGGCCAGCAGCAACCTCCGCACACGGTGCAATGCTCGCTCTGCGTACTCCCGCAACCACGGTAGCATCGCCGCGCTCTGTGCACCCAGCAACACCATCAGCACGTCCAGCCCCAGCGCATCCACCATCGGCAACAACGGCAACAGATCCGGATTGCAGGCCAGCACGATCACCAGCAGCGTGCCAAGCATGGCCATCGCGCGCCGCCCAGCAGGAAGCGTGGCCCAGTGCCGCAGTCGGTCGATCAGGAACATGGCAGCCCTTGTGTCATGAACGTGCATCCTTGCCGGGTTCAAGCGCCCGCACCGGCTGCCGAAGCACAGTCTTCAACCGCGCCGCGTCGGTCTTGCGCGGATCGCTCAGGTAGATCTCGTGATGGGGGCCGGCGAAGGCATATCCCATTGCAGGCATCAGTTCGTTGTGCAGATGGGCGAGGGCCGTACCCTCGTCATCGTAGGCGCCTACATGCAGGGTCTGCAGGCAGAGGCCTTCTTCAAGAGTTTCATGGCGAAGGCTGGCCGGGACCTCGCCCAGTTTCTTCGCCGCCTTGGTGATGGCCGCCTCCAACTGCGCTGGACTGATCCCGTCCGGCGTCCGGATCATCACTGTCCAGGCCCACTCATTCTTGCGGCGTGCCACAAAGCTCGACGGATCCTCGGCGGTCCAAAGCGCTTCCAGCGGTGGCACCACGTAGTCCTGGCCCCCGGCCTTCAGCGCGAACTTCAGTGCATAGCTCACCGAGTACAGCCACTGCACCGCCTGCACATACGCGGGGGCGGTATTCGGATCACCGTGGCCGTCGACCATCAGGTAGGGCAGGGGCGGTACGTCGACCCGTACGAACTTGCCGGTGGGCGGTTGATAGAGCGCCCGGTCGTGCTTCTTGAAGTCGATCTTGTCCACGGGCCTTCCTCCTGCGCCGAGCATCCCACGCCAGGCACCCGCCAGCACGCCTGAACAGGTTCAGATGACTTTGCCGAACGAGGGCGGAGCAGCCGCCATCGCCCGATGCTAGGATGCCGCCCCTGGTGTTCTGCCCGCCGCGCCTGCGCGGTGCGACAACGTGTCGCAGCCAGAAACGGGCCTTTCCTGCGCTCGATCATTGTCAATGCCTTTCTTAAATGGTGGGTGACGGCCTAAAATTGAAAGGCTGACTCGACCCCACCTCCCTACCTGTCTTCCGGACCGGTGGGACCGGCTTTGGCCGGAACAGGCAGGACGGGGAACGGCATTCCCTCGCAATTGGATCGACCGATGATTCCGTTGAAAACCCTTGGGCGCTGGTTGCGCCCGGGCCTGCTGTTGTCGTTGCTGGTGATGCTCACCGGCTGCGATGCCGTGGCCATCCTCAGTCCGAAGGGCCAGATCGGCCAGGATGAGAAGACCCTGCTGATCACGGCCACCGTGCTCATGCTGCTGGTCGTCATCCCGGTCATCATCATGACCCTGACCTTCGCGTGGAAGTATCGCGCCTCCAACACCAAGGCCCGTTACGAGCCGAAGTGGTCCCACTCGACGGCGATCGAGGTGGTGGTGTGGTCCATTCCCTGCATGATCGTGCTGGTGCTGGCGGTCCTGACCTGGCGCTCGTCGCACGCACTGGACCCGTACAAGCCGCTGGATTCGGACGTCAAGCCGGTCACCATCGAGGCGATCTCGCTGGACTGGAAGTGGCTGTTCATCTATCCGGAAGAGAAGGTGGCGGTCGTCAACGAAATCAAGTTCCCGGTCAACACGCCGCTGAACTTCAAGATCACGTCCGATTCGGTGATGAATGCCTTCTTCATCCCGCACCTGGGCAGCATGATCTACTCGATGGCTGCGATGGAGACCAAGCTCCACCTGATTGCCAACGAGACCGGTGAATTCCCGGGCATGTCCTCGCACTACAGTGGCGCAGGCTTCGCCAAGATGCACTTCACCGCCTACTCGGTCACCGATGCCGAATACCGCCAGTGGCTGGACCAGGTCCGCGCCGGCGAGCAGACCCTGGACAAGGCCTCGTTCAAGGCCCTGGGTGAAGCACGCAACGCCGAGTGGTACCCGGTCACCTACTTCGGCAAGACCGAAGAAGGCCTGTTCGACTGGGTCATCGCCAAGCACATGGGCGACAACAAGCATTACGGCATGAAGCACGAGCACAAGGCCCCGGCCGATGGTGCCGCCGCTGAAGGCCACGATGCCCATGCAGGTCACGAGGGCCACCAAGGCCATACCGACGCTGCTGCCGCTCCGGCCGAACACGCCGGACACACTGCTGACGAACACGCCGCCGCCGGTCACGCTGGCCACGCGGGTTCGGGAGAATGAACATGTTGGGAAAACTCTCTCTTGAGTCGATCCCCCACGATCCGATCGTGCTGACCACCCTGGTCGGCGCGGTGCTGGGTGGCCTGGGCGTCATGGCCCTGATCACCAAGTTCAAGCTGTGGGGCTATCTGTGGAAGGAGTGGTTCACCTCGGTGGATCACAAGAAGATCGGCGTGATGTACCTCATCGTCGCCTTCGTCATGCTGCTGCGCGGTTTCTCCGACGCCATCATGATGCGTACCCAGCAGGCGCTCGCCGTCGGTGGGTCCGAGGGTTACCTGCCGCCGCACCACTACGACCAGATCTTCACCGCCCACGGCGTGATCATGATCTTCTTCGTGGCGATGCCGCTGATCACCGGCCTGATGAATCTGGCCGTGCCGCTGCAGATCGGTGCGCGCGACGTCGCGTTCCCGTTCGTCAACTCGCTCAGCTTCTGGCTGTTCGTGTCCGGTGCGGTGCTGATCATGCTGTCGCTGTGGATCGGTGAGTTCGCTGCCACCGGCTGGCTGGCGTTCCCGCCGTTGTCGGGCATCGAATACAGTCCAAGCGTCGGCATGGATTACTACATCTGGGGTCTACAGGTCGCAGGCCTGGGTACCACGCTGAGCGGTATCAACTTCTTCATCACCATCCTGAAGATGCGTACCCCCAGCATGAAGCTGATGCAGATGCCGGTGTTCACCTGGACTGCCCTGGTGACCAACGTGCTGATCGTCGCTGCTTTCCCGGTGCTGACCATCACCCTGGTGCTGCTGACCCTGGACCGTTACCTGGGTACGCACTTCTTCACCAATGACGGTGGCGGCAACGCCATGCTGTACATCAACCTGATCTGGATCTGGGGTCACCCGGAGGTGTACATCCTGGTCCTGCCGGCGTTCGGTGTGTTCTCCGAAGTCATCGCGACCTTCTCGCGCAAGGCGCTGTTCGGCTACAAGGGCATGGTCTACGCCACCGCCTGCATCGGCGTGCTGTCGTTCATCGTGTGGCTGCACCACTTCTTCACCATGGGCTCGGGTGCCAACGTCAATGCCTTCTTCGGCATCACGACGATGATCATCTCGATCCCGACCGGCGTGAAGATCTTCAACTGGCTGTTCACCATGTTCCGCGGTCGTGTGCAGTTCACCACGCCCGTGCTGTGGACCATCGGCTTCATGGTCACCTTCACCATCGGCGGCATGACCGGCGTGATGCTGGCGATCCCGGCCATCGACTTCGTGCTGCACAACAGCCTGTTCCTGATCGCCCACTTCCACAACGTCATCATCGGCGGCGTGGTGTTCGGCATGTTCGCCGGCATCACCTACTGGTGGCCGAAGATGTTCGGCTTCCGCCTCAATGAGTTCTGGGGCAAGTGCGCGTTCTGGTGCTGGTTCATCGGCTTCTACGTGACCTTCATGCCGATGTACGTGCTGGGCTTCATGGGCATGACCCGTCGTCTGCAGAGCACCGTCAACCCGGCCTACGAGCCGCTGCTGCTGGTGGCCGCTGCAGGTGCCTTCATCGTGGGTGCCGGCATCCTGTGCCAGATCATCCAGGTGGCCGTGTCGATCCGCGACCGCAAGAAGACCGCCGACCTGACCGGCGACCCGTGGGATGCCCGTACGCTGGAGTGGGAAACCTCTTCGCCGCCGGCCTTCTACAACTTCGGCAGCCTGCCGGAAGTCACCGAGCTGGACGATTTCTGGGAGCGCAAGCAGCGTGGTGAAGCCTGGCCGAAGCCGGCCAAGTACACCGACATCCACATGCCGCGCAACACCGGCACGGGCGTTGTCATCGGTGCCTTCAGCCTGGTGTTCGGCTTCGCGATGATCTGGCACATCTGGTGGCTGGCCATCGTCGGCTTCGTCGGCATGATCGCCACGTTCATCTACCGCACCTTCGACCAGGACGTGGACTACTGGGTCCCGGCCGCCGAGGTGGAACGCATCGAGAACGAACACCGCAAGCACCTGGAATCCCAGGGCCTGGTGAAGTCGGAGCTGAAGGCATGAGCACCAATACCTCGACCCTGAGCCACGGGCACGCCGCGCAAGCGGCGGCCCATGGCCATGACGACCACGAGCACCACGACACCGGCGGCAACACCGTCTTCGGTTTCTGGGTGTACCTGATGAGCGACTGCCTCATCTTCGCCTCGCTGTTCGCCACCTATGTGGTGCTGGCCGGCGGTACCGATGGTGGCCCGACCGCGAAGGACCTGTTCGAACTGCCGTTCGTTGCATGGGAAACCGCGCTGCTGCTGACCTCCTCGCTGACCTTCGGCCTGGGCATGATTGCCATGCACCGCAAGCAGATGGGCCAGATGTACCTGTGGCTGGGCATCACCTGGCTGCTGGGCTTCGGCTTCATGTGCATGGAAGTGTGGGAGTTCCAGCACCTGATCCACCAGGGCTACGGTCCGGACCGCAGTGCCTTCCTGTCGGCGTTCTTCGCCCTGGTCGGTACCCACGGCCTGCACGTCAGCGCCGGCCTGCTGTGGCTGCTGGTGATGTTCGTGCAGCTGAAGAAGTACGGCCTGACCCCGACCAACAAGACCCGCATGGCGTGCCTGAGCCTGTTCTGGCACTTCCTGGACCTGATCTGGATCGGCGTGTTCTCCGTCGTCTACCTCAATGGAGCCCTGTAATGGCACATGACAACCATGCACACGACCACGGCACCGGCGGCGAAAGCCATGGCACCGTGAAGTCGTACCTGATCGGCTTCGTGCTGGCGGTGGTGCTGACCGTCATCCCGTTCTGGATGGTGATGTCGGGTGATTTCTCGCGCACCGTCAACGGTGTGGTGATCGCGATCACGGCGGTGCTGCAGATGCTGGTCCACCTGGTGTTCTTCCTTCACCTGGACCGCTCTTCGGAAAGCCGCTGGAACGTCAACGCTGCGGCCTTCACCGTGGTGGTGATCGGCATCATCGTGGTCGGCACCCTGTGGGTTATGCACAACATGAACGTGCACATGATGCACTGACGTCCGCGCGACGTTGCCACGCAGAAAGGCCGCCCTCGGGCGGCCTTTCTGTTTGTCTGCGGATGGGTAGTGCCGGCCGCTGGCCGGCAATCGCGGGAAGCCGGCCAGCGGCCGGCTCTACCCCGCCACGCGGCGCAGGAACTCTTCGGCCTCCATCGGCCGGCCCAGGTGGTAACCCTGCAACTGATCACAGCCCAGTTCGCTCAGGTATTCGCGCTGCGCCTGCGTTTCCACGCCCTCGGCCACCACCTGCAGCTGCAGGGTGCGTCCCAGCGCGATGATCGACGAGACGATGGCGGCATCCTCTTCATTGCATTCCAGATCGTGCACGAACGCGCGGTCGATCTTCAGTTCGGTGGCCGGCATGCGCTTCAGGTACAGCAGGCTGGAATAGCCCGTGCCGAAGTCGTCGATGGCAATGTGCACGCCCATCGCGGTCAGGTCGTTGAGAATCGCCAGGCTGGCATCAACGTCCTTCATCGCCGTGGTCTCGGTGATCTCCAGGGTCAGCCGTGCCGGCTCGATCCGGTGCCGCTCCAGTACCTCGCGCACGCTGTCCAGCAGGGCCGGGGAGGAGAACTGCAAGGGCGACAGGTTCACCGCCATCGACCATCCGGTGTGACCGGCATCGTGCCACGCCCGCAGCTGCGCACAGGCGCGGTCCAGCACCCAGTCGCCGATGGGCAGGATCAGGCCGCTGCGCTCGGCGATGGGAATGAACACATCCGGCGCCAGCAGGCCCAGCTCCGGATGCTGCCAGCGCAGCAGCGCCTCGGCGCCAGTGGCCGGTGCACCCGCGGCCGGGAACTTGGGCTGGTAATGCAGGACCAGTTCATTGCGCGTCACGGCCTTGCGCAGGTCCTGCAGCAGGCGCAGCTGGCGGTTGGCGCTGAGCTGCATCGACGGGGTGAAGAACGTATAGCCGTTCCGGCCCGTTTCCTTGGTGTGGTACATCGCAGCGTCGGCGTGTGCCATCAGCTCGCGCTCGTTGCCGGCGTCATCCGGATACAGGGCGATGCCCAGGCTGGCGCTGACCTGCAGCTCGGCCGCATCCAGCAGGAACGGTTCGCCCGCCGCCGCGATGATCCGCTCGGCGACCACCACCGCATCGTCGGGAATGTCGATGGCCAGCACGATCACGAACTCGTCGCCGCCAAGGCGGGCGAAGGTGTCCTGCGGCCGCAGCAGGCCGCCAATACGCTGCGCCACCGCCACCAGCAGGCGATCTCCCAGCTGGTGTCCGTACGCATCATTGACCGCCTTGAAGCCGTCCAGGTCGCAGAACATCACCGCCACCGCATGGCTGCGGCGCCGCGCCTTCTCGATGGCCTGCTCGATGCGGTCCTGCAGCAGCATGCGGTTGGGCAGCTGGGTCAGCGGGTCGTGCAGGGCGGCCTGGATCAGCTTGTCGTTGGCGTGTGCCAGTGAATCGGCCAGCAACCCGGTGCGCACGCGCATCTGCCGGTCGAACAGCGAGGCGACCAGCGCGATGCCCAGCGTGGCCACGGTGGTGACGATCACGAGCACCGCCAGCCAGCGCGTATCGATGCCACCGCTGCCGACCGCGCCGCAGATGCTGCCCTCCGGGAAGCGCGCCGCGGCCATGCCGGTGTAGTGCATGCCGACGATGGCCAGGCCCATTACCAGCGAGGCCAGTGCGCGCAGGCGCATGGTGTTGCGCTGCTCGGTACGCAGGCGGAAGGCGATCCACAGCGCCGCACCTGCGGCGCCGATGGCCACCGCGATGGAGGCGGCGAACCAGCCCGGGTGATAGTCGATGCCCGGCTGCATGCGCATCGCGGCCATGCCGAGGTAGTGCATGGTGGCAATGCCCAGGCCCATCAGCACGGCGCCGGCCAGCAGGCGTCGCCACGGCAGGCTGGGCCGCGACACCAGCCATAGCGCATAGGCCGAGGCGCCGATCGACACGGCCAGCGAGTACAGGGTGATGCCAAGGTCGTAGCCGACCGGAATCGGCAGGTCGAAGGCCAGCATGCCGATGAAATGCATCGACCAGATGCCCAGGCCCATCGCCGCCGCGCCGCCGGCCAGCCACCAGCGGGCCACGCGGCCCTCGGCCGTGGCCAGGCGGCCGGCCATGTCCAGCGCCGTGTACGAAGCAAGAATGGCCACCAGCAGGGAGATGGCGACCAGGCTCTGACTGTAACTGCCAGTCATGTTGAATCCAGAGGGGGAGGGAGGGGCGCCCGCAAGGCGCACGCCCGCGACAGCTATCGGCGCGGGCGGGCGGGACTTGAGCGGTCGCAGCACCTGCGACCCGGCTCGGCTATCCTGCCACGCCTGTTCCCGTTGCTGGAAATCATCCAATGGCAAAAGCCCGCACCGCCTACGTCTGCAATGAATGCGGCGCCGAATTCAGCAAGTGGCAGGGCCAGTGCACCGAGTGCAATGTCTGGAACTCGCTGTCGGAAATCGTGCTGGAGAGCGCGGCGGCGGCCAAGGCGCCGGCGTCGCGCCGGGCGGGCTGGGCTGGCAAGATCGACCCGCCGAAGATCACCGCGCTGAAGGATGTGGAGCAGACCGAGCATCGTCGGGTCTCGACCGGCATCGGCGAGTTCGACCGCGTGCTCGGCGGCGGCCTGGTCGAGGGCGCGGTGGTGCTGGTCGGTGGCGACCCCGGCATCGGCAAGTCGACCCTGCTGCTGCAGGCGGTGGCGAAGATGGCGGCCGAATTGCCGGTGCTGTACGTCACCGGCGAAGAGTCGCTGGCCCAGGTGGCCGGCCGCGCGCATCGCCTGGAGTTGCCGCTGGATGGCGTCAATGCGCTGGCCGAGACCGGCGTCGAGTCGATCCTGCAGCACGCGTCCAAGGCCGGCCCGCGGCTGATCGTGGCCGACTCCGTGCAGACCCTGTGGACCGAGAGCCTGACCGCCGCGCCGGGCTCGGTCAGCCAGGTGCGCGAGAGCGCTGCGCGGCTGGTGCGTTTCGCCAAGGAGACCGGCACCGCCGTGTTCCTGGTCGGCCACGTGACCAAGGAGGGCGGCATCGCCGGCCCGCGCGTGTTGGAACACATGGTCGATGCGGTGCTGTATTTCGAAGGCGAGAGCGGCAGCCGCTTCCGCCTGCTGCGCGCGTTCAAGAACCGCTTCGGTGCGGTCAACGAACTGGGCGTGTTTGCGATGGGCGACAAGGGCCTGAAGGAGGTCTCCAATCCATCGGCGATCTTCCTGTCCGGTGGCAGCACCCATCAACCGGGCAGTTGCGTGATGGTCACCCGCGAGGGCACCCGGCCGCTGCTGGTGGAGGTGCAGGCACTGGTCGATGCATCTCCGCTGTCGAACCCGCGCCGTGTCGCGGTTGGCCTGGAGCAGAACCGGCTGGCGATGCTGCTGGCGGTGCTGCATCGCCACGGCGGCGTGCTGGTCGGCGATCAGGACGTGTTCGTCAACGTGGTCGGTGGCATCCGTGTGCAGGAGACCGCCGCCGATCTGCCGGTGCTGCTGGCGGTGCTGTCCTCGCTGCAGGACAGGCCGCTGGCGGAGAAGACCATCGCCTTCGGCGAAGTCGGCCTGTCCGGCGAGATCCGTCCGGTGCCCAATGGCGAAGATCGCCTGCGCGAGGCCGCCACCCATGGCTTCAAGCGCGCCATCGTGCCCAAGGCCAATGCGCCCAAGGGTGGTTCGGTGAAGGGTATGGAAGTGATCGCGGTGGAGCGCCTGTCCGAGGCCATCGACGCGGCGTGATCGCGCCGGGCATGGCTCGGCGTCACCACCGCGCACGTGGAATACGGCGGCCGACACAGCAACGGTCAGCCTGCCTGTGCTAGTTTTTCCCGCTCGACGAAAGCGCCCTCTGGCGTCTTTCCGTGCCCAGGAGTAAACGATTACATGCAGGACACCGCGCTCACCGCCCCCAACGCCGAAATCCGTCGCGCCGGGGTCGATCTCAATGGACTGATGACGGTGCTGGGCAAGCACCTGTATTCCACCCCGGTGGTGGCACTGCGTGAGCTGGTGCAGAACGCGCACGACTCGATCATCCGCCGTCGCATCGAACAGCCCGGCATCGAAGTGCCTTCGCGTATCTCGGTGCAGGTCGATGCCGGTGCCGGCGTGCTGCGCATCACCGATACCGGTGCTGGCCTGACCCGCCAGGAGATCCACGATTACCTGGCTACCGTCGGCGTCGGCTATACCCGTGGCCTGCGCCAGGACGGCGAGGACGATGAGGGCCTGATCGGCATGTTCGGCCTCGGTTTCCTGTCGGCCTTCGTGCTGGCGCGCCGGGTCAGCGTGCGTACCACCTCGTACCAGACGCCGGATCTGGGTCATCTGTACGTGTCCAGCAACGCCGAGCAGTACACCGTCAGCGAAATGCCGGCGCGCGCGGTCGGCACCGAGGTGGAGCTGGAGCTGCATCCGGATTTCCTGCCGCTGGCCAACGAGGCGCGGTTGCACGAGGTACTGGGTCGCTACTGCGCGTTGTTGTCCGAGCCGATCTTCATCGGCGCTGCGGGCGAGGCGCTCAATCCCGAGCCGCCGCCGTGGCGCGGGCAGGGTGATGTTGCCCTGCATCCGGTGCAGGCGCGCCGCCAGGCGCTGCAGTTCGCCGCGCGTTTCGAACATGATTTCGAGCCGATCGTCACCGTGCCGTTGCGTGCCGATGGCAACAGCGATGCCACCGGCCTGTTGTGGGTGCAGGACGGCGCTACCTACGGCACCAGCGACAACCGCAACCTGTCGGTGTTCGTGCGCGGCATGTTGCTGGACGACGATGCGCGCGACCTGCTGCCGCCGTGGGCGGGCTTCATCGGCGGGGTGATTGAATCCTCGCGGCTGACGCCCACCGCCAGCCGCGAAGACCTGCAGCGCGATGACCAGTACCGCGCCGTGCAGCATGCGCTGCTGGAGGCGCTGATTGATGGCCTGGCCGACGTCGCGCGGCAGCAGCCGGAAGCGTGGCGACGGGTGCTGACCCGCCACAACGAGGCCCTGCTGGGTGCGGCACTGTGCGACGACCGCCTGTTCGACCTGCTGCTGGAACACGTGCGCGTGCCGACTTCGCAGGGCGACCTGCCGGCCAGCGCACTGCCGGCGCGGGGTGCCGTGCATGTGATCCTCGACAACGGCGGCGGCTTCGAGGAAATGCTGTTCCGCGCGATGGGCGTGCCGGTCGCGCATGGCCATCGCTATGCCGTGGTGCCGTTCCTGCGTCGCTGGGCCCAGGCCAAGGGCCTGCGCCTGGTTGAACTGGGGACCGAACAGGGCAACCGTGCGCTGTTCCGCAGCGATGACAGCCTCGACGAGGCGCAGCTGGCATGGCTGCGCGAGCAGCTGGGTGACGGCGAACAGTTGCTGCCGGCACGCTTCAGCCCCGAGTCGCTGCCGGTGGTGGTGGTACCCGACCGCGAGGCTGAGCTGAAGCAGCGGCTGGAAGACGACGAGAACGATAAGCGCGTTTCGATGGCCGCGCTGCGCCTGGCGCGGCAGTTCACCGCACGCATCGAATCGCGGGCGCCATCGCGGTTGTACCTCAACCTCGACAACCCGGCGGTGCAGGCACTGTTGCGTGCCCAGCGCGACGGGCATCCACAGGCCGAAGCTGCAGCACGCCTGCTGCGCTCACTGAAGATCATCGTTGCCGCACAGGGCCGTCCGTTGGCCCGCGCGACCGCCACACCGGGCCCGGATCTCAACGGCGCCTTTACCGATATCGCCGGTGCCCTGCAGCAGATGCTGCGCTGAGCACCGCATCCTCTCATCCAGCCTTCGCTAGACAGGAGCACTTACCCCATGGACATCTGGAACTGGGTCGAAAAACTGCAGGGCGACCTGCGCCAGGCCGGCCAGGCGCAGAATGCGCACCTGCTGAACCGCCTCGCCGACGAGGTGAGCGAACTGCGTGTCGACCGCGTCGACGCGCTGCTGCCCGAAGCGCGTGCGCTGGGCAAGGCGCTGGACAACCCGTGGGTCGACGTCTACGTCGGCCACTGGGCGCTGCGCAACCGCGTCGGCAACCGCGTCGAAGGCGAGAGCGCGCTGGGCGAAGCCGTGGCGCTGTTCGAGCGTGCGCATCGCGAGGATACGCTGGAATGCCCGCAGTCGATCTGCGTGACCCAGGATCTGGCGGCCTGCTACGGCAACATCGATGGCCCGGGCTGGGTGCCAGAGCGCATCGAGGTGTGCGATGAAACGCTGGGTCGCATCGATCCGAGCTGGGCCTGCTTCCAGTGCCTGAGCTGCGAAAAGGCCGATGCGCTGCTGGATGATGGCCGCGGCCAGGACGCGCTGGACTACCTGCAGGTGCAGTCGGATGCGATCGAGGCCAGTGGCAAGGAAGTGTTCGACAGCTTCCCGGAGATGCAGATCAAGATCCTGCTGGGCATGGGCCGTGCCGAAGAAGCGCTGGTGCTGATCGAGAAGCGCGAGGCCGAAGTGGCAGCGTCCGGCGAGTATGAGCCGGCCAACTGCACGGTGCCGCGCAGCCTGTCCAAGGCGTGGGCGCTGGCCCAGCTGGGCCGCGACGAAGAAGCCGTGCAGCAGCTGGTGCCGTGGAGCGAACTGACGCCTACCTACTGGCGGCTGTGGGCGAACACCGCCGCAGCGCTGTGCCGGCGCGATCCCGCACGCAATACCTGGGATCTTGGCACGCGCTTCAACACCATCATCGAACACTTTGCCGAGGTTGGCTCGCACCGCCTGCTGATTGAAGTCGCTGCGCTGAGCCTGGAGCTGGCCCTGCAGCGCGGCGCGCGCTGGGTGGCGCTGCGCCAGCTGGAACTGGCGCGTACCCATCTGGCGCAGCTGCGCCAGGACCGTGGTGCGGCAGCGCTGGTGGCTGGCCTGGCCGCACGCATCGATGCATTGCCGGACGTTGCGCCGCTGCCGGTGCCGGCCAGCGAACTGCTGGCCTGGCTGCACGAGCAGGGGGAACAGAACCAGTCGCGCGATCCGGAGCGTGAGGCGCAGTGGTTGCTGCAGGCACAGGCGCAGCTGCCCGATGATGAGGCGCTGGCCGAGATGGCCGCCTCCGCCTTGAGCGCCTGTGGTGCACAGACCGAAGCGCGGGCATTGCTGTGGCGCTTCGTGCGCGCGCACACGCAGGATGATGGTCCGGCCGCCTACACGCTGATGCGTTGGCTGACCGAGCAGGGCGACGACGACGGCCTGCGCCTGCTGGCGGATACCTATCGCGGCAGCGTGCCGGTGTTCGCGCACTGGTGCGAGGTGCAGCGTGCCCGTCGCGTGTCCGATTGGCCGGCGCTGGAGCAGGCCGCGCAGGCGCTGCTGGCGGCATCGCCAGGTTCGCATGGTGCACGTGGCACGCTGGCGCGGATGTACATGGAAACCGGCCGCTTCAGCGAGGCGCAGGCCTGCTATGCGCAGCTGGTGGAGCTGCTGGAAGAACCGAATGCCGCGCATTGGGACCACATGAGTGCGGCCAGCGCGGCACGCGACTGGGATGCAGTGCGCCGCTCGGCGGCCGCGATCGGCATGGAGCTGTCCAGCCAGGACGGCGTGGTCGAGGAGCCGTGGGGCTGGGTGATCATCCGCAGCGAAGAGAACGGCGAGCCGATGGAATACTACGCACGCCGCAGTGGCCCGGTTACCGCACGCATCGTCGAGAACGCGCCGGCCAACCGTGCGCAGCAGGTGGGCGACTGGGTGGTGTTCGATGCCGCACTGGTGCATCCGGCGCCGGAAGAGGAGGAAGCGCGCGAGCATTTCATCCCGACCTATGCACAGGTGCACGTGCTGGAGCGCGGTGGTTTCGCCCGCAGCTGGCTGATTGACGGCGCGCACCCCGGCGAAGAGGCCTGGAACGACTTCGTGGAAGCGGCTGAAGCGCAGGGCTGGAAGGTGTGGTCGCACAGCCGTGCGGACTACACCGTGACCGATCCGGATATGGAGGAGGGCACGCTGCCGGGCCTGCTGTTCACGGTCGCCCAGCCGCAGGACCATGCGCCGCTCGCGCTGCACCGTTTCCTGCAGCAGGAGACCGCGAAATGGCTGTATCCGCATTGCTGGCTGCGATTGGCCGAGGCCTGTGACCAGGATCGCCAGCCGCACCTGGATGTGATCGAGCGTTACGGGTTGTAAGCCCGGTATCGGGTAGTGCCGGCCGCTGGCCGGCAACGCCATGAGATGCTGTGTTGCCGGCCAGCGGCCGGCACTACCTCAAGGAGAATTACGTGCGAAAGACAGGGATGTTCGTGATCGCCGGGCTGCTGCTGGCCCCCACCGTGCAGGCTGCACCCGCCTGCCGGGAGCCTGCGGCTGTGGCCCGCGCCTTCTACGAGGCGACGACCGGCAACGGTGATCTGCTGGACCCGCCGGCCGCGCTGGTCAGCCCGGCTTTCGGCAAGGCGCTGCGTGATGAGCGTGCCTGCCAGCAGCGCGAGGAAGGCATCTGCACGATCGATTCCGATCCGTGGCTGGATGCGCAGGACGGCGATATTGAAGCCCCGGTGCGCTACAGCTGGAAAGAGACGTCGGCCACCGCCGGCCAGGTCGAGATGCGCTATTCGGTATGGAAGAAGGCCTACGTGACCCGCCTGCCGATGGTGCGCCAGGGCCAGGGCTGCTGGCAGGTCGATGACATCCTCACCAACAGCGGCCGTTCGGTGCGGAAGATCCTGGCCCAGCCTTGACGGTAGCGCCGGTGGGTGCCGACCGTTGGTCGGCACGCTTCTATCGCGAATGCCCGAACACCAGTTCGATCACGAACTGGCTGCCGAAGAAGGCCAGCAGCAGCAACAGCATTGCCGCCAGCGTCCAGTGCACCGCCTTCATGCCCCGCCAGCCGTAGCGGCGGCGGCCGATCAGCAGCACGCCGAATACGATCCACGACAGCACGCTCAGCACGGTCTTGTGCACCAGCTTCTGTGCCAGCAGGTCGTCGACGAACAGTACGCCGGTGACCAGGGTCAGGGTCAGCAGCGCGAAGCCGACGGTGATCACCCGGAACAGCAGCGATTCCAGGTCGGCCAGCGGCGGCAGCGCCCGCAGCCACGGGCGGAACTCGCGGCGGCGCAGTGCGCGTTCCTGCAGCCACAGCATGATCGCCAGCAGCGCGGCGATGCTCAGCGTGGCGTAGGCCAGCAGCGCCAGCCAGGCGTGGCTGGCCAGGCGCCAGCCCAGCACCTTGCTCGGTTCGTGGCCGTAGCCGTGGTAGGCCAGCAACAGTACCGCGGCCAGCGGGAACACCACCACGCCCAGTGCCGACATGCGCCCGCGTGCGCCGACCAGCGAGGTCAGCCAGGCCATGCCCAGGCCGACCAGCGACAGCGCGGCGAAGAAGTGCATGTCCGGCCCGCCGTTGGTGCGCATCGCCACCATCACGTGGTAGCCGCCGTGCAGCAGCATCGCCGGCAGGGCGGGCCACAGCCAGGCGGGGGAGCCGGTGCTTTCATCGCGGCCAAGCGCACGCACCAGCAGGGCGCTGGCGGCCAGGTAGAGCAGGGCGGCGATGAGAACGATTAACATCGTTGCAGTTTCGCATACCCCTGCGGCGGTGGCGACGGCCCTGTGGTCGCAGTCCGGGGAGGGGAGCGGACCCGTTATACTGTCTGCATTATTGTCCCCCGCTTTCAGACAGGTTGCGCCGCATGTTCGAGTCCCTGACCCAGCGCCTTTCCGGCACCATCGAGCGCCTGCGTGGCCGCGGCCGCCTGACCGAGGAGAACATCCGCGAGGCCACCCGTGAGGTCCGCATCGCGCTGCTCGAAGCCGACGTTGCGCTGCCGGTGGTGCAGGCCCTGATCGAGCGCATCAAGGTGCGCGCGGTCGGCCAGGAAGTGCTGAAGTCGCTGACCCCGGGCCAGGCCCTGATCAAGGTCGTGCGCGACGAGCTGACCGCGGTGATGGGCGCCGAAGCCAGCGACCTGAACCTCAATGTGCCCGCGCCGGCCATCATCCTGATGGCGGGCCTGCAGGGCGCCGGCAAGACCACCACGGTGGGCAAGCTGGCCAAGCACCTGAAGGAAAAGCGCAAGAAGAAGGTGATGGTGGTCTCGGCCGACGTCTACCGTCCGGCCGCGATCGAGCAGCTGAAGACCCTGGCCGAGCAGGTCGGCGTGCTGTTCTTCCCGTCCAGTGCCGACCAGAAGCCGGAAGCCATCGTCCGCGCCGCCATCGACGATGCGCGCAAGTCCTTCGTCGACGTGCTGCTGGTCGATACCGCCGGCCGCCTGGCCATCGACGAAGCGATGATGGCCGAGATCAAGGCCCTGCACGCTGCGGTGAATCCGGCCGAAACCCTGTTCGTGGTCGACGCCATGACCGGCCAGGACGCGGCCAACACCGCCAAGGCGTTCGGCGACGCGCTGCCGCTGACCGGCGTGGTGCTGACCAAGACCGACGGTGACGCCCGCGGCGGTGCCGCGCTGAGCGTGCGCTACATCACCGGCAAGCCGATCAAGTTCGTCGGTGTCAGCGAAAAGCCGGAAGGCCTGGACGTGTTCCACCCGGACCGTATCGCCAGCCGTATCCTCGACATGGGCGACGTGCTGTCGCTGGTCGAGCAGGTCGAGCAGCAGGTCGACAAGGACAAGGCGGCCAAGCTGGCCGAGAAGGTCGCCAAGGGCAAGAAGTTCGACCTGAACGACATGCGTGACCAGCTGGAGCAGATGCAGAACATGGGCGGCATTGGCGGCCTGATGGACAAGCTGCCGGGCCTGGGCAACATCCCGGATCATCTGAAACAGCAGGTCAGCCAGGGCAAGGAAGTCCCGCGCATGATCGCCATCATCAGCTCGATGACCAAGAAGGAACGGCGTAACCCGAACCTGCTCAACGGCTCGCGCCGCGCGCGCATCGCCAAGGGCTCGGGCGTGACGCCGGCCGACGTCAACAAGCTGATGAAGCAGTACATGCAGATGGAAAAGATGATGAGCAAGATGGCCGGCGGTGGCATGAAGGGCATGATGCGCAGCATGAAGGGCATGATGGGCGCCATGGGCGGCCGCGGCATGCCGTTCCGTTGATGCAGCGACGGGGCCGGCGCGCATTGCGACGCGGCCCCGGTCACAATGACTGGCGTATGCTGGATGGCGACTTCTCCAACAGGTATGTCGCGTGAACGCATCGCCGATCCTTGAACGCGCCGACACCTTCTGTCGGCGTTTTTCATTGCAGCTTCCGATCCTGTTGGCACCGATGGCCGGTGCCTGCCCGGTGCCGCTGTCGGCTGCGCTGGCCAATGCCGGCAGCATGGGGGCAATGGGCGCGGTGCTGTCGTCGTCGGCCGATATCGGTCGTTGGATGGAGGACTTCCGCGCGACCTCCACCGGCCCGGCACAGGTGAACCTGTGGGTGCCGGATCCCGTGCCGGCCCGTGACGTTGCCGCCGAGGCCGCCAGCCGCGCCTTCCTCGCGCAGTGGGGCCCGGACGTGCCGGCCAGCGCCGCCGACGCCACGCCCGCCGACTTCGAAGAGCAGTTCGCCGCGTTGCTTGCGGCACGCCCGGCGGTGGCCTCGACCATCATGGGCGTGCTGCTGCCGCGCCACGTGCAGCAGTTGAAGGATGCCGGCATTGCCTGGATCGCCTGTGCGACCACGTTGTCGGAAGCGCGCGCGGCGCAGGACGCCGGCGCCGATGCGGTGGTGGCGCAGGGCGTGGAGGCGGGCGGCCATCGCGGTGCATTCGATCCGGCGATGGCCGAGCGCCAGCTGGTCGGCCTGTTCGCGCTGCTGCCGCGCCTGGCCGATCACCTGCAGATTCCGGTGATTGCTGCCGGTGGTATCGCCGACGGTCGCGGCATTGCCGCCGCGCTCACCCTGGGGGCCAGCGCAGTGCAGATCGGCACCGCCTTCCTGCGCACGCCCGAAGCGGCGATCGCTTCGGCGTGGGCCGATGGGCTGGCCGCCAGCGAACCGGAAGATACATGGCCGACCCGCGCCTTCAGCGGTCGCCTGGGCCGTGGCCTGGCGACACCCTATGTGCGCGCCGCCGCTGCGGAAGGCGCCCCCGCGCCGCGTCCGTATCCGGTGCAGCGCGGGCTGACCGCGCCGATGCGCAAGCAGGCCGCGCAGGAAAACCGCCTGGCGGCGATGCAGGCCTGGGCAGGGCAGTCGGCGTGGATGGCGCCCGCACAGCCGGCCGCCGACGTGCTGCGCGGCATCTGGGAACAGGCGCAGGCACTGCTGCGATGACGCTGACCTGCAACGGCCTGCCGGCACAGGTGGAGGATCTGCTGCCAGCGCTGGTGAACTACGGCCACTTCACTTCGCTGCAGGTGCGCGACAGCGCAGCGCAGGGCTTGGACCTGCATCTGGCGCGGCTGTCGCAGGCCACGCGCGAACTGTTCGGCAGCGAATTGGATACGGCGCAGGTGCGGGGCTGGATGGCGCAGGCGCTGCGGCAGGCCGGCCTCGCCGATGCGTCGCTGCGGGTGACGGTGTATTCGCGCCACTTCGATTTCCGCAACCCGCTGGCGGCGGTGCCGGTGGACGTGCTGGTGGCGGTGTCCCAGCCGGTGACGCTGACCGCCTCCAAGCGCGTGCGCAGCGTGGCCTGGCAGCGTGAGCTGCCGCAGATCAAGCATGTGGGCACGTTTGGCCTGTTCGCCGAGCGTCGCGCGGCGATGGTGGCGGGCTTCGACGATGTGCTGTTCGTGACCGCCGATGGCCACGTGAGCGAAGGCAGCACCTGGAACCTGGCCGTGCACGATGGCGAACGGCTGCTCTGGCCGCAGGCACCGGCCCTGCGGGGGACCGCCGAGACGCTGCTGAAGCAGCATTGGCCCGGCGCACAGCTGACGCGGCCGTTCGCACTGGCTGAACTGGACAGTGTGAAGGCCGCTTTTGCCTGCAACGCCAGCGGCCTGTGGGCGCTGGAGGCCATTGACGGGCATGTCCTGCCCGGCTCGCAGGCGCTAGCTGAACAGGGCAGGGCGGTGCTGGCGGCGGCGGCTTGGGACGGTCTGGGGTGAAAAGTCCCGCCGGGCATGGCCCTGCGCTACCGTGAAGATGGATACAGCCCGGGGTTGGCTCGGCCGGGCTCTGCCGCTATAATCGCCCGCTTACCTCGCCATCCTGGCGACTGGGCAATAGGAAAAACACCATGGTCAAGATTCGACTGACCCGCGGCGGCGCCAAGAAGCGTCCGTTCTACCACATCATCGTCACCGATGTGCGCAGCGCGCGCGACGGCCGCAACATCGAGCGCGTTGGCTTCTACAACCCGGTCGCCCAGGGCGCCGAGAAGCGCATCGAGCTGGACCTGGCCCGCGTTGACCATTGGGTCAAGAACGGCGCCCAGCCGACCGACAAGGTCCGCAACCTGATCAAGGAAGCGACCAAGTCTCAGGCCGCTGCGGCCTGATCCTGACGGGCCACGCTTCGGCGTGGCCCTCTTGGTTGAAGCAGATGAAAGATATCGAGCGCCGCATCCTGCTGGGCAGGGTTGTCGGCGCTTTTGGTGTGCGCGGCGAGATCAAGCTCGAGTCCTGGACCGAGCCACGTTCCGCCATTTTCCGTTACCAGCCGTGGATCGTGCGCAGCCCGTCCGGCGTGGAAACCACGATTGAAGGTGTGCGCGGCCGCGACAGCGGCAAGCACCTGGTCGCCCGTTTCCCCGGCGTCGAGGACCGCGATACCGTTGAAGCGATGCACGGCACCGAGATCTACGTGGCCCGCAGTGCATTGCCGCCACCGAAGCCGGACGAGTACTACTGGGTGGACCTGGAAGGCCTGGACGTGAAGACCACCGAGGGCGTTGCCCTGGGCCAAGTCTCGCACCTGTTCAGCACCGGCGCCAACGACGTGGTGGTGGTCCGGGGTGACCGCGAGCGGATGATCCCGTTCGTGCAGCCGGACTTCGTCAAGTCGGTCGACTTCGAGGCCAACCTGGTCGTGGTCGACTGGGATCCCGAGTTCTGAGTGTGAGCATGCGGTTCGACGTCATCACCCTGTTCCCCGAGTTCCTCGCCCAGTCCGCTGGACTGGGCGTGGTCGGGCGCGCGCAGGAGAAGGGGTTGTTCAGCCTGCATGGCTGGAACCCCCGTGATTACGCCGAAGGCAACTACCGCCGGGTGGACGACCGTCCGTTCGGTGGTGGCCCGGGCATGGTGATGCTGATCGAGCCGCTGCAGGCCTGCCTGCAGGCGATCCGCGATGCTGATCCGACCCCGGCGCGGGTGATCTACCTCAGCCCGCAGGGGGCGCCGTTGACCCAGGCCAAGGTGCGGGAGCTGGCGGCACTGCCGCGCATGGTCCTGCTCTGTGGCCGCTACGAGGGCATCGACGAGCGTTTCCTGGAATCCAATGTCGACGAGGAGATTTCCCTCGGCGACTACGTGCTGTCCGGTGGCGAGCTAGGCGCGGCGGTCATCATCGACGCCGTGGCCCGCCTGCAGGACGGTGCCCTGAACGACGCCGAATCGGCGGCGCAGGACAGCTTCGAGGGCGACCTCGGCCTGCTCGACTGCCCGCATTACAGCCAGCCGGCCCAGCACCCGCTGGGTGACGTGCCGGATGTGCTGCGCTCGGGCAACCACGCGGCCATCGCGGCCTGGCGCCGCCAGCAGTCGCTGGTCCGTACCGCCCAGCGGCGCCCGGACCTGCTGGATGAACAGGCGCTGGGCAAGGCCGACCGCAAGCTGCTGGAACAGGGCCGTCAGGCCCGGAAACACAAGGCCAGCCCCTAGCGCAGGGCTGGCTTTATCGGCTATCATGGCCAATTCCGCCAGCCTCGGCCGGCGCGCGCAGTACCCAAAACAAACGTGCAGCACAGTCCCGTGACTGCATGAGCCTACGTTGTCGACACGACACGCCCACCCGAACAAGAATCGGTGTAACCCATGAGCAAGCTGAACAAGTCCATCGTCGCGGAATTCGAATCCGCCCAGATCACCCGTGAACTGCCGAAGTTCAGCCAGGGCGACACCGTTGTCGTCAACGTGAAGGTGAAGGAAGGCAGCCGCGAGCGCGTGCAGGCCTACGAAGGCGTTGTCATCGCCACCAAGAATGCCGGCCTGAACTCCTCGTTCACCGTCCGCAAGATCTCGCACGGCTACGGCGTCGAGCGCGTGTTCCAGACCCACAGCGCCATCATCGACTCGGTCGAAGTGAAGCGTCGTGGTAAGGTCCGCGCCGGTAAGCTGTACTACCTGCGTGGCCTGGAAGGCAAGGCTGCCCGCATCAAGGAAGACCTGGCTGCCGCTGCTGCCGCCAAGGCTGCCCGTCTGGCCGAAAAGGCCTGATAAACAACTTCGGTTGTTGCCGCGACGGCCACCTTCGGGTGGCCGTTTGCGTTTCCGGCATCGCATCGGCCACGATCAGGTGATGAACGATATCAACCCGCGCTATCCCGCCGTGATCCAGTCGGCGTTGCTCTTCCTCGACGGCAAGGGGCTGGCACGCGTGCAATCGGCGCCGTTGCTGCATCGCCTGCTGTGGCGCGTGGGCATCGCACTGCCACCGCCGATCCTGGCCGGCTTCGGTACCAACGCGCTGGTGCAGGGCCTGCTGTTCGGGTTGTTCTGGACCGCGCTGATGTGGCTGATGCTGTGGCAGGGCAGTGAGCGGCCGTTGGCACTGCTGCTGGTGGCCGGGCTGTTGGCCGGTGCGCTGTTCGGCATGGTGATGGCGGCCCTGATGCGCTCGCTGCGCCGCCACCGCAAGCTGCCGGACTGGCGCCAGTTCCGGGCGCGGCAGGCGGACTGAGCCGATGGCGCACCGCGCCGTGACCTCCAGGCGCGCGTCGCGCTAGGCTGCGATTCCATCCCGATGGACGTGCCGTGCGATGCCTGCCAAGCGAACCGCACCTTCCGCCGCGCCCACGCTGTTGTCCGGCGGCAACCCGCAGATCGCCAAGGGCGAAGGCGATGCCCCGGTGCAGGCGTATATCGCGGCGATGCCGGACTGGAAGCGGCCGATCGGGGCGCAGCTGGATGCGCTGATCGAACGGGCCGTACCCGGGGTGCACAAGGCGGTGAAGTGGAACTCGCCGATGTATGCGGTGGCCGCGGGCGAAGGCTGGTTTCTCAGCTTCCATTGCTTCACCCGCTACATCAAGGTGGCGTTCTTCCGTGGCGCTGCACTGAAGCCGATGCCACCTGAGCCGTCCAAGAGTGCCGATACGCGCTACCTGCACATCCCGCAGGATGGCGCGCTGGATGAAGAACAGTTCCTCGACTGGGTGCGCCAGGCCGCCGCGTTGCCCGGCGAGCGCATGTAACCCCGACATTCTGATTCCTTTCCCGACGAGAACCGCTGATGGCCACGCACGCGCCGAACCCTGCCGATGCCGGAACCCCGGCAGCTGAACTGATCGATGCACGCATCGCCGAGCTGGGCGACTGGCGTGGCGAAGTGCTGGCACGCGTGCGTGCGTTGATCCATGAAGCGCTGCCGGACGTGCAGGAAACCTGGAAGTGGCGCGGTACACCGGTGTGGGAGCACAACGGCATCCTGTGCACCGGCGAGACCTACAAGCGGGCGGTGAAGCTGACGTTTGCCAACGGGGCGGCGCTGGCCGACCCCAAAGGCCTGTTCAACGCCAGCCTGGAGGGCAACACGCGGCGCGCGATCGACATCCATGAAGGTGCGATGCCCAATGGCGCGGCGTTGAAGGCGTTGCTGCGCGCAGCGGCCACGTTCAACGCGGCGAAGAAGAAACGCTGACCGTCTTCTGTAGAGCCGAGCCCATGCTCGGCTGACAGGCCTGTGCGGACCAACGGTCCGCACCCACCTCAACGCGGCGGCGCTGACTCCAGCGCGGCATCCGGGTCGGCCACCGGCGACGGCGGACAGGCCGGAATCTCCGACGGCGTGGCCAGTTCTTCGGCGTGCGAGGGCTTGCCCATCATCTTCGCCTTGCGCCAGCCGCCCCAGCGGTAATACGCCAGCGACAGCAGCATCGACACCAGCGAGCTGACCGGGAAACTCCACCAGATCGCATCGGCGCCCCAGTACGGCTGCAGCAGTTCGGCGAACGGCACGCGCACGCCCCACAGCGAGCCGGCCAGGATCAGCAACGGCGGAATGACTGCGCCGGTGGAGCGCACCACGCCGGAGATCACGAAGCTGACGCCGAAGAACAGGAACGAGCCAATCACCACGTGGTTGAGGTGGCGGGCGATGTCCAGCGCCTGGCTGGCCGGTGGCAGGAACAGCGCCAGCAGCTGCCGGTCGAACAGCACCAGCGGCAGGATCAGCGCGCCGGTCAGCAGGAAATTGAACAGCACGCCCTGGCGCGCGGTGCCGCGCACGCGGTCCCAGCGCTGCGCACCGACGTTCTGTGCGGCCATCGACGAGCACGCCGCACCGATCGCCATCGCCGGCATCTGCAGGTAGTTCCACAGCTGCAGGGCAGCGCCGTAACCCGCGCCGGTGTCGGTGCCGTACTGGTTGACCATGGTCATCAGCAGGATCACCGACAGCGAGATCAGCACCATCTGCAGGCCCATCGGCACGCCCTTGATCACCAGCGCCTTGAGGATGGTCATGTCGAGCTTGAACAGGCGCATGTCGGCGCGGCCCAGCCACAGCGTGTGGCGCTTGTACCGCATGTACAGCAGCAGGCCGGCCAGCGACAGCGTCTGCGCGACCAGCGTGGCCCAGGCCGAGCCGGCAATGCCCAGCGCGGGGAACGGCCCCATGCCGAAGATCAGCACCGGGTTCAGCACGATGTCCAGCGCCACCGACACCATCAGGAAGCGGAACGGCGTGCGCGAGTCACCGGCACCGCGCAGCGCGGCGGTGAGGAAAGCGAACGCATACAGCGTCGGCATCGCCAGGAAGATGATCTGCAGGTAGGCCTCGGCCAACGGCAGCGAGGCGGCAGGCGTGCCCATCGCCGCCAGCAGGGGATGGGCCATGAACCAGCCGGCGATGGCGATGATCACCGACAGGCCGATGAAGAAGGTGGCGCTGGTGCCGACCACGCGCCGCGCCTGCGCGATGTCGCGCGCGCCGATCGCCTGGCCGATCAGGATGGTCGAGGCCATGCCGAAGCCGAACACCGAGCCGATCAGGAAGAACATGATGTTGTTGGCGTTCGCGGTGGCGGTCAGTGCCGCCTCGCCGAGGAAGCGCCCGACCCAGACCGCATTCACCGAACCGTTCAGCGACTGCGCGATGTTGCCTGCCAGGATCGGCAGTGAAAACAGCAGAAGATTGCGGCCGATCGGGCCGGAGGTCAGGTCAAGCGGCGCTTTGGCCATGGAGTGGTGATCGAATCCCGGGAGGCGCACACTAGCACCAAGCCGGTTTGCAGGATGTGGCAATGCATCAACGACTGCAGGTGAAATGGAGCATGGCGCTGGCCTTGATCGGTGCCGCACTGGCCGCATGTTCGACAGGTGACCGGCTGGGCGATACCCAGGTGCGGCCAACCGACCGCCCCGAGTGCCTGGTCGGCAGCCAGCGCCAGGATCTTTCCGCCGGCGTACCTACCCTGATCGGGGGCAGCGGCTGCCGCACCGACCCCGACAACCCGCGTCCCCTGAACAAGCGAACGGAGTAGTCCCTGCCGATGACCGAGCTTTCCCCGCTGTCGCCCAGTGTCCGTCTGGACATCTGGCTGTGGGCGGCCCGTTTCTTCAAGACCCGCAGCCTGGCCAAGCAGGCCATCGAAACCGGCAAGGTCAGCGTCGCCGGGCAGCGCCCGAAATCCTCGCGCGCGGTGCGTGTTGGCGAGCAGCTGCAGGTCGACCGCGGCGAGGAGCATTTCGAGGTCCGGGTGCTTGGCCTGAGCGACCAGCGCGGGCCGGCGCCGACAGCACAGCAGCTGTATGCCGAAAGCGAGGCCTCCAAGGCGCGCCGTGCCGAGCAGCGGGCGCTGCGCATTGCCGCGCGCGATGGCTTCCAGCCGCCGGAGCACAAGCCGGACAAGCGCGCACGGCGCTTGATCCGTGCACTGGGCGATATCGACGCGTTGTGATGCGGTCCGGTCTCGCTAATGGCGAGACCGGCTGCTTGACGGCGGACGGCAGCCTGGCGAGCGTTGCCGGAATGCCGCAGCGGCTGTTCAGTCGGTGCGGGACTGATCGAAATGAGCGACAACGCCGCGCAGCAGGCCAGCGGCCTGCAGCGTTGAGTCCGTTGAAATCGCCTTCCGCCACAGCTCGATCCGTTCCATGCTTTCTGCCATGGAGACCAGGTCATCAAGAATGGCCGACGGGACGTCCTGGCCGTCCAGCAGCCTGATCAATCGTGTTCGCGGCGATTCGAGCAATTCGAGCAACTCGAGCGACGCGGCGTCGATGCTCGCCTTGGCCGCTGGCTTCACAGCATCGTCCAGCGGATCGATCAGCATCCACAGATACTCTGTGGTCAGCAGACGGAATTCCTCGGACGCCGGATCCAGTTTGCTCCAGGCGGAAAGCAGGAGGTGGTGGCTGCAGAGCTGGGTACGCGCCGACTGGGCCAGCTCCCCGCGATCGGTGTTTTCGAACAAGTTGTTGAGTACAAACAGGCTGTGGTGCAGGGGCAGCGTGGCCTCGGCTTCGATGTCATCCAGCACCCGGTGGCTACCCCGTTGGAAGATGCGGGCGGCTGCATCCGCTTCGAGCTGCGTCGACAGTACTTCCCAGGCCAGGCCAAGATCCCCGACGCTGTAGTCAGCGACCTTGAGCAGTGCCATCTCCAGCCGGCCCCCCTCCGGCTTGGGATGCATGCGGACCAGGTTGTCCAGAAGCAGTGTTTCCCGCGTGCTGCAGGCAATGCCGGCAAACATCTCCGCATTGGAGGGCAGCCGGATCTCGACGAGAACGGCTTTTGCCAGGTCCGCATCGAATGCCTCTGACACCCGGTCCAGCAGGGCATTGATGAACTCGGCCCAGGCGCGGCCGATGCCGATGCCACCATACTTGGAGTTCACGCCCGCCTCGCTTACCAGGGCGGCCAGCCCACGTCCCAGCGACGTCGCCAGTTCCCTGCTGCAGATGCGCAGCAAATCGAATGTACCCTGCAGCGTGGTGAGATGTCCGGCATCCACATCGGACACACTCGGGATGAACTTCACCAGCAGTGCCAGTGATGCCTGCACATCCCTGTTGCCGGCATCCAGCCGGGAGATTCTCGAGGCGATGCTGGAAAAATCGCTCGCGCGAATCGGGCGAAGGCCCAAGGTCCTCACCGTCATTTCAAGGTGATGAGAGAACCCGGATCGTGAGCTCAGCTCCAGCAGGCGCTGCGCATCATCGCCGGGGGCGGACAAGGCGGCCAGGATCAGGTCGGGCAGCAGGATCTGCGTTGCGTGGGCGACCGGAACGTTGAACCACAGGGCGGCCAGGTGCTCCTGCAGATGCTCATCGTCGGCCAGTTTGACCAGCGCCGGCTCCAGGCCCTCCGGGCGCCCGTGCATCGTCTCGAGCAGCCTTGGCGAGTGGCGGGTGGCGACGAACAATGCAGCGGTCTGCAGCGGAATTTCCTCCCACCACTGGTCGGTGATCGAGGTCAGGTCGTTGATGAACGAGATGATCCGTCGTGGCGTCTGCGCTTGGTCAGGATCGGCAGCGGCGAACATCCTGTAGACCTGGTCGCACGCGAGTGCATTGGTGCCTTCCGGCAGCGCCTTGCGGAGCTGGCAGGAAAAGAACTCCGAAGCATCGGACAGGACCGGCGCTGAAACCACGAACGACACATCAAAGGTCTTTCGCAGCAGGTCCGCCTGCTCTTGGTGGCTGCCGCCACCCCGCGATCCGTGCATGGCGGAAAGCACATGACCGCGATCATAGGGGATCACGATCAGCAGATTTCCAGTCGATGGACTGCGCGATTCGAAGGAATCCACCGTGATCGAATGGATGTCCGCCCAGGCGGCCGGGATGCGCGAGGGCGGCAGCCGGTCCACATTGTCCAGGACAATGACCAGCCGGCGATCATCGTTCTGGAATTCAGATGAAATGTTGGCAAGCAGCTTCCTGAAGCCATGCTGCGTGGAATCATGCTCATTGATCTTCTGCTCGACATCGGTGCTGGCGGCATCCTTGTCAAACAGCCGGATCGCGCTGGACAGGGCATAGGTCAGTCTGTGGCTGAACCCTCTGACGTCCTCGGGTGCATCGGCATAGGCGCGCTTGACATGGATCGCACCGGCACTGAGTACCGTGGCCAGAATCGCCATCGACGAGAAGATGTGCAGTGGCGACGGATCAGCGGCACGCAGCTGCGACAATGCCAGGCCGGAGTAGACAATCGGCAGCAGCGGCAGGCTCAGCAGGGCGACCAGGCCAAAACCACTGAACAGCTTCCGGTTGCTGGTATGCGTGCGTACTTTCCTGGCGGAGACGTTGTCTGCCAGTTCGCGGCAGAAGGGCTTGAGCGTTTCATCCTGCTCCTGCATCCAGATCAGCAGGCTTTCGGTGAACGTGGCGCGGAAGCCTGTCGATTGATTGGCCCACAAGTCGTAATTGAAGAACCGGAACCTGCCTGCGGCACGCCGGTCCAACTCGGCTGCGGCCAGCTGCACAAGGGTGGACTTGCCCGAACCCCAGGGCCCTTCGATTCCGATGGTCGCGGAGCGCACCTGCAGCTGTTCAAGCGTGTTGGCCAGGGCGCGTGCGGTTCTGGCGTGACCGCCGCCGGAAAACTGGTCGCTGTCGGACGGAATGTCGAACAGCACCGTGCGTCTGCGACCGATCATGAGCGTTTCACTTCCCTTGTGATAGGCCACACACGCTAGCAGGCGGGCAGGGCCATCAACAATGGCCCTCATGCCCACGGCAACCGGCCCCACGCGCGGCCAGGGCCGTGCGCGGTGATATCGACGCGTTGTAAGCAACCGGGCGCCGGACCGGGTCCGGCGCCCGCATGCCTCAGCGCTTGCCGCCCAGCAGGCTGCCGCCGATCTTCAGCAGATCGCCCACACCGAGCTGGCCATCACCGTCCTGGTCCAGCAGGCTGCCGAGCAGGCCACCGGCAAGACCGCCCTGTTGCTGCACCTGCTGCTTCTCCTGGCCGAGGGCCTGGCTGAGCGAGCCGGCATCGGCCTGGCCGCCACCGAGGCGCTGGGCAAGGAAGGCCATCACGATCGGGGCAAGGATCTGCAGCAGCTGGCTGGTGCGGCCGCTGTCGAGCTGTGTGGCCTGGGACAGGCCGGTTTCCACCTTCTGCTGGCTGCCGCCGAAGATGTGGCCGAGGATGCCGGCGCCGTCGCTGGCGGCACCACCGCCACCACCGCCCAGTACCGAGCCGAGCACGCTGCCCAGGTCCAGGCCGCTGTGATTGTTCTGCAATGCGCCGAGCAGCGCCTGCGCGCCCTGCGGCTGCGAGGCGTTGTTGCCCAGCGCGCCCATCAGCACCGGCAGCGCGGCACAGATCGCGCCGGAGGCCTGGGTATCGCTGATGCCGAGCTGCTGCGACACCTGCTGCAGCGGGGCGCCCTGCAGTTTGGCGAGAAGTTCATCGGTCAGGCTCATCTGCGGAATCCTTGATTGGGGTTGGGCGTGCAGAAGGTACGACGCGGACCGTTAAAACGGCGACGCCGCCTCACAGGGAGGCGGCGTGCCGTACACGGGGGAGGGCGATCAGAGCTCGATGTCCTCGGCGCCCGGGGTCGCGGTGGGGAAGTCCGCTTCCGGCTGCGCCGGCTTGAACGGATCCGACGGCTGGCTGGCCAGCGCCTTCAGCGCCGCGGCAATGCCGGCACCGTAGGCCGGGTCGGCCTTGCTGCAGTTGTCGATGTGGCGCTGCTTGATGAAGTCCGGTGCATCGCCCAGGGCGCGGGCGGTGTTGGCGAACAGGCGGTCCTTCTGTGCCTGGTTGTAGCTGCGGAACAGGGCACCGGGCTGGCTGAAGTAGTCGGCGTCGTCCTCACGGAAATTCCAGAAGTCGGCGTCGCCGCGGATCTTCATCGGCGGCTCACGGTACTGCGGCTGTTCCTGCCACTGGCCGTAGCTGTTCGGCTCGTAGTGCGGCAGGCCGCCGTAGTTGCCGTCCACGCGCATCGCACCGTCGCGGTGGTTGCTGTGCACCGGGCAGCGCGCGGCGTTCACCGGAATCTGGTGGTGGTTCACGCCCAGGCGGTAGCGCTGCGCATCGGAATAGGCGAACAGGCGTGCCTGCAGCATCTTGTCCGGCGACGGGCCGATGCCCGGCACCAGGTTGCTCGGTGCGAACGCGGACTGCTCAACGTCCTGGTACCAGTTGACCGGATTGCGGTTCAGTTCGAACTGGCCCACTTCGATCAGCGGGTAGTCGCTCTTCGGCCACACCTTGGTCAGGTCGAACGGATGCACGCGGTAGGTTTCCGCCTCCAGCTCCGGCATGACCTGGATGAACAGCTTCCACTTCGGGAAGTCGCCCTTCTCGATCGCGGCGAACAGGTCGCGGCCGTGGCTTTCGCGGTCATGGCCGACCAGGATCTGCGCCTGCGCGTCGGTCAGCGATTCGATGCCCTGCTGGCTGACGAAGTGGAACTTCACCCAGAAGCGTTCGCCGTCGGCGTTGGTGAAGCTGTAGGTGTGCGAGCCGAAACCGTGCATGTGGCGGAAGCTGCGCGGAATGCCGCGGTCGCTCATCACCACGGTCACCTGCATCAGGGCTTCGGGCAGCAGCGTCCAGAAATCCCAGTTGTTGCGCGCGCTGCGCAGGTTGGTGTGCGGGTCGCGCTTGACCGCCTTGTTGAGGTCACCGAACTTGCGCGGGTCGCGCAGGAAGAACACCGGCGTGTTGTTGCCGACCAGGTCCCAGTTGCCTTCCTCGGTGTAGAACTTCAGCGCGAAGCCGCGGATGTCACGCTCGGCGTCGGCGGCGCCACGCTCGCCGGCCACCGTGGTGAAGCGGGCGAACATCTCGGTCTGCTTGCCGATTTTTTCGAACAGCTTGGCGCGGGTGTACTTGCTGATGTCGTGGGTGACGGTGAAGGTGCCGTAGGCGCCCGAACCCTTGGCGTGCATGCGGCGTTCGGGAATGATCTCGCGGTTGAAGTTGGCCAGCTTCTCCAGCAGCCACACGTCTTCCATCAGCAGCGGGCCACGCGGACCGGCGGTCTTGCTGTTCTGGTTGTCCACCACCGGCGCGCCGAAGGCCGTGGTCATCGGGGTGACCGGATCGTCGCCGTGCTTCTGCTTGGGCGTGGTGCTCAGCTCGCGCTGCTGCTCGGCGCCCTGCTCCGGCGACGGGGCGCTGTGATACGGGCACTTGGCGTTGTTGTTGTCGGACTGGCTCATCGGCTGGCTCCTGGTGGCGGTGAAGACGTGGGAGAAACATCTTCACTCGACTTTAGCTATGGCCAGATGAAATGAATAATCGAATGATCCATTCAGGTTGATAGATTCTGTCAATTGAAACGCAGAATAGGATTTGCAGAGTCTTTCAACGGGCCTCCCGCAAGGTGGGCGGGAGGCCATGGGCGTGCGCCGCGGTTACAGCAGCGCCTTCAACCGGTACAGGGCTTCCAGCGCCTGCTTCGGCGTCAGTTCGTCCGGGTCGATTGCCGCCAGCGCGTCCTGCGCCTTGCTCGACGGTGCCGCGAACAGGCCGAACTGCTGCGGTGCATCCAACGCCTGCGGCGCCAACTCGGCGGCATGGCTTTCACCGCCACGCTGCTCCAGCTCGGCCAGGCGACGGCGTGCCTGCGCTACGGTGGCGCGCGGCAAGCCGGCCAGTGCCGCCACCTGCAGGCCGAAGCTGCGGTTGGCGGGGCCATCCTTCACCGCGTGCATGAACACCAGCGCCTCACCGTGCTCGACCGCGTCCAGGTGCACATTGGCGATGCCGCTGCGGCCACCCTCGTGCTGCTCGTCGGCCAGCGCGGTCAGCTCGAAGTAGTGGGTGGCGAACAGCGTGTAGCAGCGGTTCTGGTAGGCCAGGTGACGGGCCACCGCGTCGGCCAGGGCCAGGCCATCGTAGGTGGAGGTGCCACGGCCGATCTCATCCATCAGCACCAGCGAATGCGCGGTAGCGTGATGCAGGATGTAGCTGGTCTCGGCCATTTCGACCATGAAGGTCGATTGCCCGCGGGCGAGGTCGTCACCGGCGCCGATGCGGGTCAGGATGCGGTCGATCGGGCCGATCAGCGCACGGCTGGCCGGCACGAAGCTGCCGATGTGGGCCAGCAGCACGATCAGCGCGTTCTGCCGCATGTAGGTCGATTTACCGCCCATGTTCGGGCCGGTGATGACCAGCATGCGACGGTCCAGATGCAGGTCCAGATCATTGGGTTCGAACGGCTGCTCGCGTACCGCCTCGACCACTGGGTGGCGGCCGCGCTCGATCTTCAGGCACGGCTCGGCCTGCAGTTCCGGGCGCGCCCAGTCCAGCGCCTGCGCGCGTTCGGCGAAGGCCGCCAGCACATCCAGTTCGCTCAGCGCGGCGGCACACTGCTTCAGCGGTTCCAGCTGCCCGCCAAGGGTATCCAGCAGCTGCTCGTACAGGTACTTCTCGCGCGACAGCGAACGGTCGCGCGCGGACAGCACCTTGTCCTCGAACGCCTTCAGTTCCTCGGTGATGTAGCGCTCGGCATTGGCCAGCGTCTGGCGGCGGGTGTAGTGCACCGGCGCGCGGTCGGACTGGCCCTTGCTGATTTCGATGTAGTAGCCGTGCACGCGGTTGTAGCCCACCTTCAGGGTGGCAATGCCGCTGCTTTCGCGCTCGCGCTGTTCCAGGTCGACCAGGAACTGGTCGGCGTGGGTGGACAGGCGGCGCAGCTCGTCCAGCTCTTCATCGAAGCCATCGGCCAGCACGCCGCCATCGCTCAGCTTCAGCGGCGGCATCTCGGCGATGGCGCTGGCCAGCAGCTGCGCGCATTCGTCGTGTTCGCCCAGCGCGGCATGCAGGGCCTGCAGGCGCGGTGAATCCAGCGGCGCCAGCACCTCGCGCACCGCCGGCAGCAGGCCCAGGCCATCGCGCAGGGTGGAGAAGTCGCGCGGGCGCGCCGAACGCAGTGCGACGCGGGTGAGGATGCGTTCCAGGTCGCCGAGGCGACGGAACTGTTCGCGGATGTCGGCGTCGCTGCCGCGATCGATCAGGGTTTCCACCGCATGGTGGCGCTGCACCAGCACTTCGCGCAGGCGCAGCGGGCGGTGCAGCCAGCGCCGCAGCAGGCGGCCGCCCATCGGCGTCACCGTGCTGTCGAGCACGCCCAGCAGGGTATTGCGGGTATCGCCGTCTACGCGCGTATCCAGTTCCAGGTGGCGACGGGTGGCGGCATTCATCGCGATCGCCTCGCCGGCGGTTTCCATCGCGATTGAGGTCAGGTGCGGCAGGCGCTGCTTCTGGGTTTCCTCGACATAGCCGAGCAGGGCGCCCGCGGCAGCGGTCGCGCGCGGCTTGTCATCGATGCCGAAGCCGCTCAGGTCGTGCAGCTTGAAGAAGTTCAACAGCTGGCGGCGGCCGCTGTCGGCGTCGAACAGCCACGGCGCACGGCGGCGCACGCCGGTGCGCTGGCGCAGGAACTCCGGCCAGTTCTCTTCGTCGGGCACCAACAACTCGGCAGGTTCCAAGCGCGCCAGTTCGGCTTCCAGCGCGTCGTCGGTTTCCACTTCGTTGACCAGGAAGCGGCCACCGGCCAGGTCGGCCCAGGCCAGGCCGTAGCCCTGCTTCGTGCGCGACAGCGCCATCAGCAGGGTGTCGCGGCGTTCATCCAGCAGTGCCTCGTCGGTGACGGTGCCCGGGGTGACGATGCGCACCACCTTGCGTTCGACCAGGCCCTTGGCCAGCGCCGGGTCGCCGATCTGCTCGCAGATCGCCACCGATTCGCCCAGCGCCACCAGCCGTGCCAGGTAGCCTTCATAGGCGTGCACCGGCACACCGGCCATCGGGATCGGCGCGCCGCCGGAGCTGCCGCGCTGGGTCAGGGTGATGTCGAGCAGGCGCGCCGCCTTGCGGGCGTCGTCATAGAACAGTTCGTAGAAGTCACCCATGCGGAAGAACAGCAGCAGGTCCGGGTAATCGGACTTGGCCGCGAAGAACTGCTTCATCAGCGGGGTGTGTTCCTTGGACGCCTTGGCGTTGCTGGTGTTGTCTTTTGTATCAGTCACTTGGGGCGTTTCGCGTCTTGGCAGGGCGTCGGGGCGTGGCCACGCGCAGGCATGGCCGGAGAGGTCATTAGTGTAGCGACCTGGGGCGGTCGATGATCCGCGGCACCCGCGCTGGGCCCGGGGGCTGTCCATGCGCCAACGCCTGCGCCCCTGCGCTGGCACTTTGGTTGATTTCCCCAGGGGCCCACGGTAGTGTCAGCCCCGGCGATTTCCGCCAAGCGGCCTCCATGGAAACCGGGGCGACTTATCCCCGGGCGGGCGTTGATGGAAAGAACAAGCATGACTGCAGCCTGCATGGCCGCCGAACCTCGTTACACCTGGCGTACCGTCCTGCTGAGCATCCTGGTCGCCATCGTTCCGCTTGCCGGCTCCGCACCCTATACCTTGCTGAAGGCGGTGCTGCTGCTGGCCCTGCTGGTCACCGGCGTGGTTCTGATCCGCCGCCAGCCCGATGTCCGCCTGCGCTACCGCATCGCCCGGTTCATCGTGATCGTCTGCTTCCTGCGCCTGGCCTATGCCTTCTACAGCATCCTCTGGCACGGGCTGCGCTGGAACGAGCTGGATCTGCCGGCGCAGACACTGCTCTACCTGGGTACCGCTGCCGTGTTCGCCACTGCGCTGGACTGGCGCCTGATCTGGAAGATCTTCGCCGTGTCCACCCTGGTCTTCGGCGGGTCGTGCATCGTGCAGCACCACGTGATGGGCCTTGAACGCGCGCACGGTTTCAGTGGCGGCGAATGGACGGCCATCGAGTTCACCATGGTGACGCTGTGCATGGCGTTGTTCTCGGTCATCCGGTTGATCCAGCCCAATGTGCATCCGGCCGAACGCTGGCTGCACGGCGTGGCCATCGCCGTCGGCGTCTACGGTTCGATCCTGGCGCAGAGCCGCGGGCCGATCCTGGCGTTCATTCCCGCCATGCTGATGGTGATTGCGGTGCACGTCCGGCGGACCCGGCGCTGGCGGGGGGCACTGGCCTTCGTCGGTGCCCTGGTCATTGGCGTGGTCGGCGCCACCTCGGTGCTGAACCACGAGGTGATCCAGCGCTTCGGTGAGGTCAGTGGCGAGATCTCCGGTTTCAACCAGGAAAACGAGGTCGGCTCGGTCCGTGAGCGCATCGCCATGTGGGGCGTGGCGGTCGACGCCTTCGCCGAGCATCCCGTGGCGGGGGTGGGCCTGAACCAGTTCGGTACCTATGCACGTGAGGGCATCGCCCGCGGCGAGGTGTCCGAGTCGATCTTCCGCTACAACCACCCGCACAACGAGTACCTGGAAGCGGCGGTGACCGGTGGCGTGCCGTTGCTGCTGATCATGCTGCTGGTCTTCATCCTGCCCGGCATTCATTTCGTGCGGCGCCTCGGCCACGCCGACGACATCACCGCGATGATCGCCACCGCCGGACTTGCCGTGGTCATCGTCTATGCGCTTTCGGCGTTCACGGACAACGTGTTCTACCGGGCGATGCCGCATTCGTTCTATTTCTACCTGGTGCTGGGCTTCATGCTGGCGACCGCCTTGCCGGCGCGCGATCTGCATCGGCCAGGGAGTCCGTCCTGATGGCGCATATCCATCTGCTGGCCGCCGACAACCAGCGTGGCCTGTCCCATGACATCCAGGTGATCGAGCGCTCGTTGCAGCAGCTCGGGCACACGGTGACGGTCAGTCGCCTGGACGCGGTGCGCAATGGGGGTGCCTGGAAACTGCGCGGGATGCGCCTGCGCAGACTGCTGGCCTCGTGGCTGAGCCTGGGGCGCACGCCGGCCCGGTTCGACATCAACATTTCGCTGGAACATGTCCGGCCGGCAAGCTTCGGACTGGCCGAGGTCAATCTTCTGATTCCGAATCCGGAATGGGTGTCCGCACGCAGCCTGCGGATCCTGCCGCGGTTCGATGCGTTGCTCACCAAGACCGAAGAAGCCACGCGCATCTTCAACGCGCTGGGCATGCGCGCGCTGGAAGTCGGTTTCTGCAGCCGTGACCGCTACGACCCGGCGGTGCCACGCAGGCCGCGCAGCTTCCTGCATGCGGCCGGTACCAGCCGCATGAAGGGGACGGCTGCACTCGTCAATGTCTGGAAGCGGCACCCTGAATGGCCCTTGCTGACCATCCTGCGCGGCGGCCCTTCGGACGAAGATGAGGGCGGTGCCGCGAACCTGCGGATCGTCCGCGAGCGGCTGCCCGACCAGGAGGTGCAGCGCCTGCAGAACGAACATGCGTTCCACCTGTGCCTGTCGCAGACCGAAGGCTGGGGCCATTACCTGGTGGAAGCGATGAGCTGCGGGGCGGTGGTGATCACCTGCGACGGCGCGCCGATGAATCAGATGATCGACGACAGCCGCGGCATCCTGGTTGCCGCGCACGAGGGTGAGCCCTGCCATCTGTCCAGGACCTGGCATGTGGATGAGAAGGCGCTGGAACAGGCCGTCGAGCGCGCGCTGGCGATGGATGAGGCCGAGTGGACCCGGCTGGGCGCCAATGCACGCGCATGGCACCTGGCCAGCGAAGTGGCGTTCCCGCGCCGTCTGGGCGAGGCCCTGGCCAAGGTCTGAGCGGATGGGGGCTGGTCGCTGCAGCGCGCTCAGCCAGGCACCAGGGTGATCTGCGGATGGCTGCCGAAGATCTCCATGACGATCTCGAAGTAGGTCTGTCCCTGGCCAAGCGCCAGTGCCGTCAACTGAGCGTGGATGGCCGGACCATTGAACCTGCCGCCCTGATCGAGTTTCGACTGCAGCCAGGCGCGCGTGGTCTCGCGGCCCAGTGCCTCGCGGCTGTGGGCGATGTCACGCCATACCACCGTGGCGGTGGCATGGCCGGCGAGAGCGCCGTAGCCACCGTGAAGCAGGTCATCAAGCGCGTCCAGGCTTGCGCCCAGCAGCCAGTCTTCGTCGGCCATGAACACGCGATTGATTTCCACGTAGAGGCTGGCGATGTCGTTGATGGACGCGCCTTCGATGTGCAGGATCCGTGTCATCTGCAGACTGTAGCCCGCCCGGGCGGCGCTTGTATCCGGCGCAGATAATCTAGGTCGCTTTGGATGGGGGGCGTGATTATGGTGTTAAACCTGCGTGATTTTCATCGGGCGCTGGCGTGTCAGCGGTATTCGATAATGATATGGCGCCATTATCCATCGCTGCATTTTCTGACTGCCTGCACAGTTCCATATATTTGGATCGGTCCATATATAAAGTCCCGTAAAGTTTCCCTCCGCTGCGCCGCCATCGAACGTACGGCCACGATCAAGGGAATTGAGATGCTTGCCTTACGTAATCTCCGTGTGGGATCCCGGCTTGGCGCCGGCTTCGGTCTGCTGCTGCTGTTCATCATGGCCATCGTTGGCCTGGTGCTGTATGGGAATCAGCTGAAATCCGCCCAGTTCGAGAAAGTGGTGGACGTCAACATGGTGAAGATGCGTTTGTTGAATGACATGCTTGATACCAACAACGCGGTGCTGATGCATCGCCGCCTGATGGTGATCAAGCAGGGTGACGAGTTCGACAAGGATTACCAGCGTGCCCAGGAGTTGTCGCGGACCTATGACGGTATCTGGGCCAAGTACATCAAGATTCCGCGTGACGCTACCGGCGATACCCTGGTCGCGCGCATCGAGGCGGCCCGCAAGGCCACCGATGCATCAACCCAGCAACTGCATGAGCGCATGAAGGCGGGGGATTTTGATGGGGCCGCGAAGGAGCTGCTGGCCGAGCACGGTCTGGCAACGGCCTGGAATGAATCCATTTCGGCCCTGCTGCGCCACCAGGAGACACTGACCGAACGCAGCCGCGAAGAGTACCGCGCAACCGAATCGTGGACCGGCACGCTGTCGATCGCGTTCGGAGCACTGAGCCTGTTGCTGGGGACGTTGGCGGCCTGGGCGATCACCCGCAGCCTGACCCGCCCGCTGGAAGGAGCGGTGAAGCTGGCCGACGGCATCGCCAGTGGACGCCTGGACAGCAGCATCGACGCCACCGGCAACGACGAGGTGACCCAGCTGCTGAAGTCGATGCAGCGCATGCAGGCACAGTTGCAGTCAGTGATGGCGGCACAGGGCGAGCTGGCCCGCCAGCACGATGCCGGCAGCCTCAGCTACCGCATGGACGAGAGCGCGTTCCCCGGCGACTACGGGCGCATGGTGCATGAGACCAATGCGCTGGTTGGATCGCACGTGCAGGTACAGAACCGGTTGATCGAAGTGATGAAGCACTACGCACGCGGCGATCTGTCGGTGGACATGGACCCGCTGCCCGGCGAGAAGGCGGCGATCACACAGGCGATGGACGAAACCAAGTCCAGCCTGTCGGCGATCAACAGCGAGATCCGCCGGTTGGCGACAGCGGCCGCGGCAGGCGACTTCAGCCTGCGTGGTGATGAAGATCGCTTCGCCTACGATTTCCGCGACATGGTGGCAGGGCTCAATCGCCTGATGCAGACCACCGACGAGAACCTGGTGCAGGTGTCGACCCTGCTGCAGGCCATCTCGCGCGGCGACCTGACCGTGCGCATGCAGGGTGATTTCCATGGCGTGTTCGCGCGCATGCGTGATGACTGCAATGCCACCGTCGATCAGCTCAAGCAGATCGTTGGCCGCATCCAGAGCAGTGCTTCCAGCATCAACCTGGCAGCGGGTGAAATCGCCTCGGGCAACACCGACCTGTCGCGGCGTACCGAACAGCAGGCGGCAAACCTGGAAGAGACCGCAGCGTCGATGGAGGAACTGACCTCCACCGTAAAGCAGAACGCCGAGCATGCGCGGCAGGCCAACCAGCTGGCCATCGGCGCGCATGGTGTCGCTTCGCAGGGCGGTGAGGTGGTCGGCCAGGTGGTCACCACGATGTCGGCCATCGAAGCCGCGTCGAAGAAGATCGCCGAGATCATCTCGGTCATCGATGGCATCGCCTTCCAGACCAATATCCTCGCGTTGAACGCGGCGGTCGAAGCTGCGCGTGCCGGGGAACAGGGCAGGGGCTTTGCCGTGGTGGCCAGCGAGGTGCGTACGCTGGCGCAGCGCTCGGCGGGCGCGGCCAAGGAGATCAAGGGCCTGATCGAGGATTCGGTCGGCAAGGTCGCCGACGGCTCGGCGCTGGTCCGCCAGGCCGGCACCACGATGGGCGAGATCGTGGCCTCGGTGCAGCGCGTGACCGACATCATGGCCGATATCTCTGCTGCCTCGCAGGAGCAGAGCTCGGGCATCGAACAGGTCAACCAGGCGGTGGTGCAGATGGATGAGACCACCCAGCAGAATGCCGCGCTGGTCGAAGAAGCCAGTGCTGCAGCGCGCTCGATGGAGGAGCAGGCCAACCTGCTGGCCGAGGCGGTTTCGGTGTTCCGCACGGGGGCGGTGACGGCCACCGCAGCGGTGCGCCCGGCGCTGGCAGCCGTGGCGGCATCGGTTGCGCCGGTACGCCGGCCCGCGCCGCTGTCGCCACGCATCGAACCAACATTGGCCGCCAACGCCGGTGGCTGGGAAGAGTTCTAGCAAGGCAGCACGCCGGTAGGGAGACGGCGCCCATCGCGACGGCTGGTCGCGATGGGCGCGGATTTTCTTCCTGAACGTGCGATGGCCAATGAAGTGGCGGACACGCGTATTTCACTTCCGGTTGCCAACCGCGGGAGGACACTTGCGTCATACCGGAACTCAGGAGATGGCCATGAAGACCTCGACCCGATTGCTTGTGCTGGGCACCCTGCTGGCGGCTTCGTCGGTGGCCGGCGCGCAGACCTATGGGCCGCGCGATGAGGGACGCAAGTTCAACGACGGCAGCCGCGTGGTCTGCAAGAACGTGGAAGTGCAGCGCAACTCGCGCGATCCGAACCGCATCACGGGTACCGCTACCGGCGCAGTGATCGGTGGCCTGCTCGGCAACCAGGTGGGCGGCGGCAACGGCAAGAAGCTTGCAACCGTGGCCGGTGCCGTGGCCGGCGGTGCGGCCGGCCGCCAGATCCAGGGCAACAGCCAGCAGAAGAACGGTGACCGCGTGGTCGAGCGCCGCTGCGAACGCGTCTACCGCTGATCGGTCGCTGCCGGACCCCGTTTCCCCTTCCACACTGCAGTACTCGAACGCCGGCCCCGCGCCGGCGTTCGTCGTTACGGAAAAAGGGGACGGAGGGGATTAAGTCGCAATTCCCCAAACCGGCCGTTTACGACTTAATCCCCTCCGTCCCCTTTTTCGCGAGGAGGCGCCAGGTGGCGAGGCTGCCGTAGAGCAGCAGCAGGGCGGTGAGGGTGATCAGTTCGTGGCCGACTTCGGCCAGGCTGGCGTCCATCTGGTTCAGGCGCACCATCAGGTTGATGCCGGAGGTGGTCGGCAACAGATGCGCCAGCCAGACCAGCGGTTGTGGCGTCATCACTGCCGGCCATGACAGGCTGGCCAGGAAGAACAGCGGGATCGAGGTGGCGATGATGTACTGGAAGGCGCGTTCGCGGGTGCGGAAGAAACTGCCGACGAACAGGCCAAAGGCCACCGTGGCGGCGATGAACAGGGTGCCGCCGAGCAGCTGACCCAGTGGGTTGCCGCCGCGTGGATAGTCCTGCACCCAAGCGGTGAAACCGGCGTAGTAGAACAGGCCGAACAGGCCAATCAAGCCGAAGCCCAGTGCCATGCCGGCCAGCGTGGGCAGGTCGAAGCGCAGGCGCCGGCCGAGCGCGAGGCGCCGTCCACCCAGCAGCACGCCGATGCCCATCAACAGCGTCTGGTGCACGATCAGCTCGGCCACGCCGGGCACGATGGCGCTGCCATAGCCTTCCTGGGTGTTGTACAGCGGGCGCTGCACCAGGGTGACCGGTGGTGCCTGCGGCGCGCCCATGAAGGCGGCCTGGCTGACCACCGCCTCACGCCCGAACGCACCGAGCGCATCGGCCACGCTGCCCAGCACCCAGCTGGCACGGCCCAGGTAGGCGCCGTTGCCGAGCAGCACCAATTTGGCCGGGTGGCCGCGCAGGATGTCGCGCTCCAGGTTTGCCGGAATCAGCACGATGCCCTCGGCGTGGCCGGCTTCCAGCTGCTGGCGCGCACTGTCGATGTCCGCCGGTTGCCCGGCCACGCGTGCAACCCGCAGTGCATCGAGCTTTCGCAGCAGCTCGCGGCTGGTCGCGCTGTGGTCTTCGTCCACCACCAGCACCGGCAGGTTGCCGGCCACCTGGTGGCGGTACGCGGCCGGGTAGAAGAAGGAATACAGGATCACCGCGCCGACCATCACCACGATCGCGTAGCGGTCGCACAGCACCGCCATCAGGGTCTGCCGCAGGCTGCGCCAGAGTGCGCTCATGCGTCAGCTCCTGCCGGTTGTGCGGCTTCGGGCGTACGCGCGAAGGCGATCAGGCGCAGGCCGCCAATGCCTCCTGCGACCACGGCCATCAGCAGCAATGTGGCCAACGGCCACACCGAAACCTGCAGCGGCGAACCGATGAACTGCTGCTGGGTCTGCAGCTTGATGTAGGCGCTGAGTGGCAGCAGCTGATGCCAGATGCGGGTGAACAGGGGGCCGTCCAGCACCGGGAAGGTGGCACTGGAAAACGCCAGTGCTGTGCCGATGGTGAGGCCGACCGCGGAAAGCGCAGTACCCATGTCGCGGGTGACGCCGACGAAGAACAGCGCGTAGGCGGCGGTGGCCAGATAGAACAGGGGCTGTGCGAGCAGCAGCAGGAGCACGCTGCCAGCCACACCATCGCCGCGCAGCCAGGCCAGGTAACCGATGCCGAGCGCGCCATACAGCGAGAACAGCAGGATGTGCGGCGCGACCTTGCCGGCAATCGCCGACCACGGCGTGCGGCCCAGCCAGGCGGGCAGGGTACCGTCGCGGATCTCGCGGCCGAGGCTGCCGGCCACCGCAAGCGCCAGCACCAGTGACAGCACCGCCGGGAAGATCAGTGGCAGCAGGAACAATTCGTAGCTGCGCGCCGGGTTGTAGAGGATGTCCGACTGCACCGCGATGGGCGCCGCGCGCAGCTTGGCCGGGCCGACCTGCAGGCCGATGCGCTCGCGCAGCAGGCGCGCGTTCCAGGCCGAGACCGCGTCGCCGATATCGCGCGACGCGGACTGGCCGGTGGTCATGTAGGTGGCGTTGTAATAGGCGAACACCGTGCCCTGGCGCCCGCGCAGCGCCTGCCGGGTCACGTCGCGCGGCACCAGCACGATGGCGAACACGTCCAGGCTGCGCAGCTGCGAACGCGCGTCTTCCATGTCCACGGGTTGGCTTGCGATGCGCACGCCGGGGCTGGCGTCGAGCATGCGTAACAGCAGGCGGCTGTCACTGCTGTGGTCGAGGTCGACCACGGCGATCGGGATGTCGCGCATCACCGAGGGCGTGAACATCCACGCCATTACCACCAGCATCAGCAGCGGCAGCACGGTGACCAGCATCAGATCCGCACGGTTGCCGCGCAGCGAACGAAGCTCGCGCCGCCAGGAGGCGGCGAAGCCGCCTTGGCCGGGGCTCAGTGCTGGGGCCATGCGAACAGCACGCTCATGCCGGGGCGGAAGCCCTCGATGCGGCGTACCGGGCGCACCCGCACCTCGAAGCTGCGGACGTCGTAGCCGGACGACTGGCGGGTGGTGCGCCAGGTCGCATAGTCGCCGGCCGGATTGATGAAGTAGACCTCGAACTCGCCGTCCAGGCCGAGTGCCGGCACGCTGCCCTGCAGCTTGCTGCCGACCTTCAGGCCCTGCATCTGCGATTCGCGCAGGTTCATCGCCACCCACATGCGATCGATGTCGACCAGGGTGAACACCGGGTAGCCGGCCGGCACCAGTTCGCCCGGGTCGGCCATGCGCTTGTTGATCTCCCCGGCCACCGGCGCGCGCCCTTCCACTTCGACACGCGCGGCGTTGACTTCGGCCACCGCGCCCTGTGCCTGCTGCACCTGGCCCTGCGCGGCACGCTTGTCCTGCTCGCGTGCACCGGCCAACGCCATGTCGTACTGCGCGCGGGCGGCACGGGCCAGTTCGCGCGAACTGGTGGCCTGGGCATGCGCTTCATCGCGCTTCTGCCGGGTCATTACTCCTTCGTTGAACAGGTTCTGCACGCGCTGGTAGGTGGCTTCGGCCAGCGTCGCACCGGATTCGGCCCGCTTCCAGTTCGCTTCGGCGGCGCGGATGTCCTCGCTGCGCGCGCCTTCGTCGGCCTTGTCGGCCACGGCCTGTGCGGCGGCCAGGGCGCCGTGCGCCTGCTGTTCCTTGGCGGCCACTTCGGGGCTGTCGAGCAGGAACAGCACCTGCCCGGGCTGCACGCGGTCGCCCTCGCGCACCTTCAGTTCGGCCACGCGCGCGGTGATCTTGGCGGCCACGTTGATGGTGTCCGCATCGGCCATGCCCTGGATCTGGTCGGCCGGGCTGCGCCAGGCCAGCCACAGGCCGAGCACGACCACGACCAGCAGCACCACTATCAGGATCGGGCCCAGGCGGCGCTTGGCCGGGGGCGTCGTCGCATCGTCGTGCAGCACATCACTCATGGTCGATCACCTCGTCCGCACGTCGCCGGAACTCTTCGAAACGGTCCATCTGCCCACTGACCTCCAGCAACTGTGCCAGCGCAATATCGTATTGGTAGGCGGCCTGCGCGCGCTCGACACGGGCTCCACCGAGGCCGAGCCGCGCGTCGATCACATCCAACGAGGTGGCCTGGCCTTCGCGGAACGCCAGCTCCTGCAGGCGCAGGTTTTCCTGTGCCTGGGCGATGCTGCTGTCGAGCAGCACGTACTGCTGGCGCGCGGTTTCCAGTTCGTTCCAGGCCTTGCGCACGCCCAGCGCGACCTGGTTCTCGGCCTCGCGCAGGCCGGCTTCGGCCTGTTCCTGCTGCGCACGCGCGGCGCTGATCTGCGCCGGCCGCGAGTTCGGCGACAGGAAGGTGTACTTCAGGCCGATGCCGAACGCCCAGTCCGGATCGGTCAGCATCTCGTCGCGGCGGCGGAAGTCGTACTGGCCGAAGGCGAAGATCTGCGGCTTCAGCTTGGCCTGCTGCACGCGCACGCCCTGTTCGGCCTGCGCCACCATCGCCCGCAGGCGTGCGATCTGCGGCTGGCGCGCCTGCGCCGTGCGCTCGAAGCTGGCCACCGGTTCCAGCGGCACGCGCTGCACGAACAGCGGCGACACCGGTTGTACCTCGCCACCACTGCGCAGCAGCGTGGCCAGCGCGGCCTTCAGCGTGGCCAGGTCGTTCACCGTCTTCTGGTATTCGCGTTCGGCCTTGTCGCGGGCCACGGTGGCCTGTAGGCGCTGCGCGCGGGTGGCGAAGCCCTCGCGTTCCAGCTTCTCTGCGTCGGACAGGTGGCGGTTGAGGCCATCGCGTACGTCGCGGCGCACATCCACTGCCTGCTCGGCCAGGCGCTGGCCGAAATAGGCCTGGGCCAGCTGCACGGTCAGCGATTGGCGTTGTGCTTCGCGCTCGGCGCTGGCCTGCTCGTGCGCGGCGCTGGCGGCACGTTGCGCGGCCGGAATCACGCCGCCGGTGTACAGCGGCAGCACCGCAGTCACCACCGGGCGGGTGCGCCAGTCGCGTTCGGTGAACGACAGCGGCGAGTCGATGCCATAGGCCTCGGCCACCGGTGCCAGCGAACCCAGTGGCAGCGTGAGGGTCTTCTGGAACTGCAGCCGGCGCACTTCGCCGGTGATCTCCGGCAGGCGCAGCAGGCGGGTGGCGTCCTGCAGGTCCTGCTTGTTGCGCACCGCTGCATCGGCGGCGGCCAGTGCATCGGAGACCTGTTCCAGGCGCTGCCGCGCCTGCTCCCAATCCAATGCCGGTGCATCGGTGAGAGGCTGCGCCGATGTGGCGAACGGCAGGCAGGCCGCCAGAGCCATGCTGGCCACGCCCATGGCGCTGCGCATCCTTGTCCGTCGGCGGCTCACGCGCATGCCGTTCCTGTGGTGAAGAAGTGGGCAAACGGTAGTGGTCGGCGTGTGAAGCCCGGGTCTGTGGTCATTGGATCGTCCTCAACGAAGGGTGCCGCTGGCCGCAGTGCGCAGCGCCTGGGTGATGTGCTGCAGCGTGCTTGAACGCACGGCGGCATGCTGCCAGTACAGCGGCACATCGAGCCAGCGGCGGGGTTCCAGTACCACCACGCGTCCGGCGCGTACAGCAGGCGCGACCAGCGTTTCCGGGGCCATGCCCCAGCCGAGTCCGCACGCGGCAGCTTCGACGAAACCGGTGGAGGAGGGCAGATAGTGTAACGGCGGTTGCAGCCGCGCGCGGGTAAGGCGCCGCACGAAGCGCCATTGCAGTTCATCCTTGCGGTTGAACACCAGCATCGGTGCGCGCGCCAAGGCTGCGGCCTGCATGCCATCGCTGAAGTACTGGCGGGCGAAGCCGGGGGAGGCGATGGCGTGGTAGCGCATCGCGCCGAGCGGGTGCACGTTGCAGCCCTTCACCGGCTGGCTTTCGGCGGTGACTGCCCCCAGCACACTGCCGTCGCGCAGCAGTTGCAGGGTGTGGTCCTGGTCGTCCATGCGCAGGTCGAACAGGTAGCCGTGACGTTGGTGCAGGTCCGCGATGGCGGGCACGAACCAGGTATCGAGCGAGTCGTCGTTGACCGCCAAGGGGATTGGCGTGCGCGCAGCGTCACTGCCGCGTTCGGGCAGCAGTTCGGCCACTGCCTCGGCCTCCAGCGCCTGCATCGGCCGTACCCGGCGCAGCAGTGCCTCACCGGCGGCGGTGGGCCGGCACGGTGCCTGGCGCACCACCAGCACCTGGCCAAGCCGGTCCTCCAGGGCCTTGATCCGTTGCGACAGTGCCGACGGGCTGATCGACAGCCGGCGTGCGGCGGCCTCGAAGCTGCCTTCTTCCAGCACTGCAGCAAATGCGGACAGTTGCGGATGTACCAGGTCCACGTCAGCCTCTTCAGTTTTTCTGCACAGGATAAAGAAAAATCAGATTGTCTTAACGCGTCCGTTGGCCGCACCCTGCGCATCCCTTCGCTGCCTGGCCTGTCCTGATGTGGATTGCCGCTACCGCCGCCGGCCTGTTCGCAGGTGCCGGCCTGATCATCGCCATCGGCGCGCAGAACGCCTTCGTGCTGCGCCAGGGCCTGCAGCAGCGCCATGTGGGGAGGGTAGTGCTGGCCTGCGCAGGGGCGGACATCGCGCTGATCCTTGCCGGCGTTGGCGGCATGGGCGCGCTGGTGCTGCAGTGGCCGCTGCTGCTTCAGGTGCTGCGTTTCGGTGGCGCGGCCTTCCTGCTCTGGTATGGCCTGCAGGCAGGGCTACGCGCGTGGCGAGGTGGCAGCGCGCTGGCCGCCGCCGAGGCGCAGGGCGGCAGTGGGCGCCAGGTACTGCTGACCTGCCTGGCTTTCACCCTGCTCAACCCGCACGTCTATCTGGATACGGTGGTGTTGCTGGGCAGCCTGTCCACGCGCTATCCGGGCGATCTGCGCTGGGCCTTTGCCGCCGGTGCCTGCCTCGCCAGTGTGGCCTGGTTCTGCACGTTGGGCTACGGCGCGCGCCTGTTGCAGCCGGTGTTCCGCAGGCCGAGCGCCTGGCGTGTGCTGGATGGAGGTGTGGCGGTCTTCATGTTCTGCCTGGCGACGTTGTTGCTGTTGCGTCCTCTATCGCCATGAGTGCGTGACGCACGCCGGTGTTGCGTGTGTGTTCCACCGATACGGTTCACGTGGCCGGATACAGCGCGGATAATGCGCGCCTGGTCGCGACCCCGCCGCGCATGCCGTCGTTCGGCAGCCCCCCGGTCGCCTGTGTTCTCGTTGTACGACCGCCACGGTGCGGCATCGGTGTTGCATGAAAGACAATCTACAGCTGCTCCTGTCCCACCTGGGGCGCACCTTCCTGTTCGGCCTGATGATGGCGCTTCCGCCTGCGTTGGCGTGGCTCGACATCCATTGGCTGGGCAATGCAGTCGGCGAGTGGTCGCTGGTCGAGCTGACCCAGGAAGGCTTCCTGGTCGCCAGCGTGGCTGCCTTCGTCCGGCTTGCATTGCGGCGTGCCGATGATCGGGCCTTTGCCGTTCTGGCGGCAGCGCTGTTCGCCTGCATGCTCCTGCGTGAGATGGATGAGGCCCTGGATCTGGTCGCACACGGCTTCTGGAAGTATCCGGTGGCCGTGCTGATCATTGGCTCACTGGCCTGGGCCAGCCGCGACTGGCGCCGGGCCATGCAGGCGCTGGTGCGTTTTCTCGTATCCCGGCCGGGTACCGTGATGACGATCGGCCTGGTCCTGCTGCTGTTCTATTCGCGCCTGATCGGCATGACGTCGTTGTGGACCGGACTGTTGGGTGACCAGTACATCCGTGTGTTCAAGAACACCATCGAGGAGACCACCGAGCTCCTTGGTTACACCTTCATTCTCGCAGCCAGCGTTGGCTATGCGGCACAGCGGGTGCGCGAGCCGCTGACGGCGCGGAAGCGCGCCGTGCGCGAGGGTGCCGGGATGCAGCAACGTCCGCTCTAGACGGCATCCATCGCGCACAACGGTGTCTCGCCGGGGCGCAGGGTCAGGACGCGCACACCATTGCGGGTGACTGCCACGGTGTGTTCGAACTGCGCCGACAGCTTGCCGTCGCGCGTGTAGACCGGCCATTCGTCCGGCTGCTGGCGGATGGCCGGCTTGCCCTGGTTGAGCATCGGCTCGATGGTGAACACCATGCCTTCTTCCAGCACCCTGCCGGTGTTGGGATGGCCGTAGTGCAGGATCTGTGGCTCCTCGTGCATCTCCTGGCCGATACCGTGGCCGCAGTATTCCTTCACCACGCTGTAGCCGTGGCTGCGCGCATGACGGGCGATGGCATGGCCGATATCGCCCAGGCGTGCACCGGGGCGCACCACAGCGATGCCTTTCCACATCGCCTGATAGGCGGTCTGCACCAGCCTGCGCGCGGCGTAGTCGACCTCACCCACTAGATAGGTGGTGCTGGAGTCGGCGATGTAGCCGTTCTTTTCCAGGGTGATATCGAGGTTGACGATCTGGCCGTTGCGCAGCACGTCGGTGGTGCTGGGAACGCCGTGGCAGATCACGTTGTCGATCGAAGTGTTGAGCACATACGGGAAGCCGTACTGGCCCTTGCTGGCCGGCCGCGCCTGCAGCTCATCGACGATCATGCGCTCGACGAAGTCGTTGATCTCCATCGTGCTTCGGCCCTGCAGCGGCAGCTGGTCGAGCGCGGCGAACACCTGCGCAAGCAGGCGCCCGGATTCGGCCATCAGCGCGATCTCGTCGGGGCGCTTGATGATGCCCATCGGCTCAGGCCTGACCCGGGGGCAGCAGCGGCGGCTGCACGCCGGCCGCGCGCAGCTCGCTGGCGACGATGTCCTGGAAGCTCAGCGTCGGGTTCAGCTCGCAGAGCATGCCGACCCGGATCCAGAAGTTGGCCTGGGCGTTGATCGAGCGGCTGGAGACGGTGCAGGCACGGCGAAGCTGGTCGTGCAGGGTGTCATCGATGTTGACGATGCCCATGGGCGGTCCTGGAAGTGTATATATACGAAGCGTATATGTTTCGTATATCCACCTCAAGCCCTTCCGATTCAGTCGGCATCGCTGGCAAAGCGAAGGCGGTTGCCGTCGGGGTCACGCAGCAGCATCTCCCGGCTGCCCCATTCGGTGTCATGCGGCGGCTGCTCGATGGGCACGCTGGCGGCACTGAAGGCGCGGTGCAGGGCGTCGACATCCTCGATGATGAAGTACACCGCGCCGCCGACCTCGCAGTCGCCACTGTGTTCGGTGAGGAAGATCGTCTGGCCGTCGCGGGTGAGCTGGGCGAACAGTGGGAAGCCGGGTTCGAAGCGGTGTTCCCAGTCGACCACGAAACCCAGCCCCTGCACGTAGAACGGCAGGGTGGTGTCTGCGTGGCGCATGCGCAGTTGCGGGATGACGGTCTGGGGCATGGCGAGGGCTCCGGGGGTAGGAGTCCAGTGTAGTGCCGGCCGCTGGCCGGCATGACCGGCGCGGTCAGCAGGCCGTCGGTATGGCGGCCATCGCGGCCAGCAGCTCGCGGTTCACCTGCTGGTGCCGTGCCTGCCAGACGGGAAGATCCTCGGCGCTGACGTCAGGCTGGCCATCCAGCGACGACAGCCAGCGCTTGAAACGGCTCTGGTAGTGGGCCAGCGACACTTCGCCGGTGATGTCACTGCCAACCAGACCGCCGGCGCGCAGTGCTTCGATCACCACCAGCGCGTCTTCCAGCTGGAAATGGCCTTGGTCCCAGTTGCTGCGGGCGACGTCTTCGGCGAACACATCCTTGTCGATCGACAGATAGGTCGGCTGCGGCGACTTGGCCTGCTCGGCGGCGAACGCGGCGACCAGTGCCTCCGGGTGCTCGAACCGCCGGAACGCGCGGCCCATGCCGAGGCGATGGCCCCAGCCCACGTCCACGTCCATGCACCAGTACGTCAGGCGCCCGCCCATCAGCGGCCGCCAGTGGTTTTCCCAGGCATGGCCGAGGCCGATGTCGCTGGAGGTGATGCCGAGCACGTGGATGTGTGAGACCTGCGGCAGCTTGCTGGCGGCGTTCACCCATGAACCGCAATGCATGCCGAACGGGAAACGCATGTTGTCCGGATGGTTGTCCAGCACTACCAGCTGGAAGGGCTGCTGCGGGCACATGCGCTGCAGCAGCGGCAGGCTGAGGTGATGGAAGTCGCCACTGCCCAGCATCACGGTGCCGAGCTGCGCGGGCAGCGGTGCCAGCACTTCGGCGGCGAAACGGTCCAGGGTGGCAGTGCTGCAGGCGAAGCGCAGTGGATCGTGCCACTGGGGCAGGGCCAGGGTCTGCGCCTGTGGCAGCGGCAGCACGCCACCGTCCAGGTCGAGGATCAGCGGGGAACGCAACGGCATCGTTCAACCGCCTCCATCAGCTTCGCCCTGCAGGTACGGTGCAAGCCTGCGCAGGGCGGCGCGCAGCAGCGGGGAGCGTGCGTGGATCGCATGCCGGGTGGAGGTGAAGCGGGCGCCCAGTTCGGCCTTGATCCGCGAATCGGTCCAGCCGGCTACGTAGTGGCTGAGGCCGTGCTGCAGCGCGTACTCGAGGTTGTGCATCCAGCTGACCGCATACAGGTTGTGCTCGCGTGATTGCGGGTAGGCCAGGCCGATGTACTTGTCCACCAGCTTTCCGGCGTGGATGTAGCACAGGTTCCAGCCGATCAGCTGGCCCTGGTGGCGGTACAGGAACATCCGTCCCTGGCCCTGGCTGTCGGCCAGCAGATGTTGGAAGTAGGGCAGGTCGAGTTGGTCGAAATGCACCGCGCTCTGCGCGTACACGCCCAGGTACAGTGCGTACAGTTCGGCCTGCAGCTGCGGGTCGGCCAGGGCCGGATCTCCGGTGGCGATGCAGTCGATCTGCAGGTCATCACGCGAACGCAGCTTGCGCCGGATGTTCTTGCGGCGCGAGGACGACATGCGGCCGAGATAGCCGTCGAGCGAATCGAAATCGATCGCCACCCAGGCCAGTGGCATGCCTTCCAGTTCGACGAACCCGCGTGCCAGCAATGCCTGCAGGAAGGCGCTGCTATGTGCGTTGGCAGCGTCGTCCAGCAGCGGTGAATCGATGGCCAAGTCCTTGACCACCAGCAGGCGCGTATCGCCGATCGCGTGACGCGTCACGTCCTCGGCCAGCGCCTCCGGCGCCACGTGCGCCGGCAACGGGGTGTACTCGGTGCTGGTGGCACCGACGAAACGGGTCTTCCAGGTGATCCACGGCCGCCACAGGCGCGACAGCGGCAGGCCGAGCAGCCTGCCGCGCAGTTCGTCGTCCATCGTGGTGGTCAGGTCCAGCGGCGCACGGAAGGTCGGCAGGCCGCTGGGAAGGCGGCCTGCCTCGAATCCGAGCGGCGGGTGGGCCAGGAAGCCCTCCAGCAGCGCAGCCGGTTCCAGCGCGGTGCTGGACGCGCGTGACGTCATCTCCATCGGCACGGGAACCGGCAGCGCATCGCCTCAGCCCTTGGCCTTGGTCAGCGCCTGGTCAAGCAGGGTGATCGCCAGGTCGATCTCTTCGTAGCTGATGTCCAGCGACGGCGCGAAGGTGATCACGTTCTTGTACCAGCCACCCACGTCCAGCACGAGGCCCATGCGCTTGCCGTCGTGCAGCAGGTCACCGGCCAGGCCGATGTCGACCATGCGGTCCAGCAGTTCCTTGTTCGGGGTGTAGCCGTCGGTCTGGCAGATCTCGGCGCGCAGGGCCAGGCCCAGGCCGTCGACGTCGCCGATTTCCGGGTGACGCTTCTGCAGGCCACGCAGGCCGTCGAGGAAGTAGGCGCCCTTTTCCGGCACGGTGCGCTCGTAATCCATTTCCTTGCCCAGCTTCAGCACTTCCAGGCCCAGGCGGGTGCCCAGCGGGTTGGAGTTGAAGGTGGAGTGGGTGGAGCCCGGCGGGAACACGGTCGGGTTGATCAGTTCTTCGCGTGCCCACAGGCCCGACAGCGGGTTCAGGCCGTTGGTCAGCGCCTTGCCGAACACCAGCACGTCCGGGGTCACGCCGAAGTGCTCGATCGACCACAGCTTGCCGGTACGCCAGAAGCCCATCTGGATTTCATCGACGACCATCAGGATGCCGTACTTGTCCAGCACGCGCTTGAGGCCGGTGAAGAAGTTGCGCGGCGGGATGACGTAGCCGCCGGTGCCCTGGATGGGCTCGACGTAGAACGCGGCGTATTCGGCCTGGCCGACCTTGGGATCCCACACGCCGTTGTATTCGCTTTCGAACAGGCGCTCGAACTGCCACACGCAGTGGTCGGAGTACTCATCCGGGGTCATGCCCTTCGGGCGGCGGAACGGGTACGGGAACGGGATGAACATCGCGCGCTCGCCGAAGTGGCCGTAACGGCGGCGATAGCGGTAGCTGGAGGTGATCGACGACGCACCCAGGGTGCGGCCGTGGTAGCCGCCCTCGAAGGCGAACATCAGGCTCTTGCCGCCACGCGCGTTGCGCACGATCTTCAGCGAGTCTTCAATGGCCTGCGCGCCGCCGACGTTGAAGTGCACGCGGCCGTCGAGGCCGAACTTCTCGTGCATGTCCACGGCAATGGTCTTGGCCAGCTGCACGCGGGTCGGGTGCAGGTACTGGCTGGCGACCTGCGGCAGGGTGTCGATCTGGTCCTTCAGCGCGTCGTTCAGGCGCTTGTTGCTGTAGCCGAAGTTGCAGGCCGAGTACCACATCTGCAGATCGAGGTAGGGCACGCCCGCGCCGTCGAACATGTAGCTGCCTTCGCCGCGCTGGAAGATCTTCGGCGGGTCGACGTAGTGGACGGTATCGCCGAAGGAGCTGTAGCGGGCTTCGTCGGCCAGCAGCTGCGCGTCGGAGGCAGCGGCGTCGGCGTTCTTGTCAAAAATGTTCATGCAGTTCGGTTCCGTGAAGGACGTTCGAAAGAGGTAACGGGGGCGTGCCTGGAAGGGAGTGCTCAGGCGGTGGCCAGCAGGGGCAGTACGATGGGCTGCGGGCTGGCGTCGAAATGACGTGGCTGCAGCAGGCTGCCATCGAGCAGGCGCGGCAGCAGCGCGACTGCATCGTGGAAGGTGTCGATGGCGGCGTGTTCGATGCCGGCCTTCGTGCAATGGGTGATCAGACGGCGCTTGGCGAACACGAAGTCGGCGTCTTCAGAGACGCAGAAGTCCGAGCTGCCATCGCCGATCATCAGCACGCGCGGTGCTTGGTTGGCGCGCGCCTGCGCGGCGCAGGTGCACTTGCAGGTGCCACTGCGGCAACCTTCGGCCTGGTAGGGCGATTCCAGTTCCCAGTGGTCCCCGCACCAGCGCAGGTGGTTGGCCACCACCGGCAGTCGCGACAGGCCGTGGTTGGCGAGGATGCGGCGGATCGCATAGTCCAGGCCATCACTGACGATGCGCAGCGGCACACCCAGCTGTTCGGCGCGGCTGACAAAGGCGGTGAAGCCCGGATCGATCTGCACCTGGTCCAGGTGGGCGTCGAGCGTGGCCGGGTCCAGCTTCAGCAGCCTGACCTGGCCCTGCATGCATTCACGCGAGCCGATCTTTCCCGCTTTCCACTGGTCTTCCAGTTCCTGCCAGCCCGGCTGGCCGTACTTTTCCAGCAGCGAGTCGATGACATCTTCGAGGCTGATGGTGCCGTCGAAGTCACACAGGATGCTCCAGTGCATGGGCAGGTCCGTCGATGAAAGAAACGCCCGGCCCGATGCCGGGGCAGGCTCAATGTAGGTAGGCAGCCTTTCTCGTTCCTTTCCTGTTGAAAGCCTTCATCCCAGGGCGCGGAAAGCGTTCAGGAAGGTGCATGGATGAATGCGTGAAGCGCAGTCCATCCATGCGTCTCGAGGTCACGCGCGGGCCAGTGCCTGCAGTATTCCGGCGGTCTCCTCACGGGTCTGCCAGGCGCTGTTGCCGAGGGTCAGCATGCGTGCGGCGAAGTCGCGTGCGTTGGGCATGTCGTCCTGCGGCACGATGCCGCGCAGGTAGGCATAGCCGGGCAGGGCATGGATGAACATGCGGCTGGCGCCGAGCCCGCGTGGCCACAGGTCCTTCAATACGGCATCGCGGGCGCGCTGGCTGGGCAGCAGCAGCATCAGCAGTGGCCAGGTGCCACCGCCACCGGCGAGGCCGTCGACCACCTCAACGGCTGGCAGCTGTGCCAGCTGCACGCGCAGCTGCAACGCACGCAGGCGACCGGCCTGCAGGAACGCCGGCAAGCGTCGCGCGGCATGCGCGCCGATGTTCTGCCGCCACTGGCTGACCCGGTGCTGCGGTATATCAAGCGGGAAAATGTCACCGACTGCTTCTTCCAGGTCGTCACGCTGAAGCGCGCTGCGCAGTGGATTGCCATACACCAGTGAAAGCAGCGAAGGGCGATAGCAGGCAGCAAGGCCCATCAACTGCACGCTGCGCAGCAGCTCCCAGCGCAGGCTGGAGCGAACGTGCTGGACGGCATGTTCGGCCAGCGCAGCACGCAGTTCGTCGTCACGGCTGACCAGCAGGCCGCCTTCATGCAGGCTCAGGCCCTTGCCGGCAGCCAGGCTGAAGAATCCGATATCGCCACGCAGGCCGACACTGCTGTTGCCGACCCGTGCGCCGAGTGCCTGTGCGGCATCCTCGATCACCCAGGCACCGGCGTTGCGGGCGACTTCGCAGGCCAGTTCGACATCGGCGATGCGCCCGCCCAGGTGGGTCGGCAGGATCGCCAGCGTGCGCGCATCGGCCAGACGCCTGAGCTGGCCGGGATCAAAGTCGAAGTGGCCGCTCCGGGTATCGCACAGCTGCACGCGCAGGCCCAGGCTGTGCACCGCGATCGGCACCAGCGGGCAGGTATAGGCCGGCATGATCACGGTGTCGCGCTTTGGCGCGCGCTTGCGCAGCGTACGCAGCGCGATCAGCAGTGCATGCGTACCGGAACAGGTCAGCTGCAGCGGCGGTGTGCCGAGCTGGCTGGCCAGGACTTCGCGCAGGTCGCCACCACCGGGCAGGAAATCGCTGGCCTGCATCGGCAGGCCCGCGGTAGGTGGCAGTTCGCGCGCGAACAGGCTCATCGCAGCGCGCTCACGAGGCGCTTTCGGTGGGGCTGTGCGGGTCGTCCGCTTCAGCGCGGCCGAGGCAGACGATGCCGGCCACGATCAGTACCGCACCGAGCAGATGGTGCAGGGTCAGCGGCTCGTTCAACAGCCACGCCGACAGCAGCAGCACGCTGATCACCTCCAGGTGTGATGCGGCAAACGCGGGGCCGATCGGCGCATGGCGCAGCAGGCTCATCCAGGTGAAGAACGCACCCACGTAGCCGAGGATGGCGCCGTACACCCACGGCTGCGACAGCACGCGCAGCAGCCAGGCGGTGTTGGCCTCGACCGGCAGCGCGGCATCACCGGCATACTTGAAGCACAGCTGGGCCAGCGTGTCGAAGGCCATCAGCAGCGGGAAGCCGATCACATACAGACGCCTCATGAGCCGGCCCCCACCACCGCCACGCCCGCGGTGACCAGCAGCATGCCGGTCACCCGCAGCGGCGTGAGCTTCTCGCGGAACAGGAAACGACCGGCGATCATCAGCGCGACGATGTTGATCGAGCCCAGCAGCACGCCCTTGGACAGCGGCACCAGCGACAGGAACGCAATCCAGGCGACGAACTCAAGCACGTAGCAGGCGATGCCGATCCACAGCCAGGGGCGGCTGAGCATGTGCTTCCAGCGTTGCAGTCCTTCGCCTTCCTGCGGATCGCTGGCGGCGGCCTTGAAGGCGAGCTGGCCACCGGTATCGAGTACCACATTGGCCAGCCACAGCAGCGTGGCAAGTGCTCCCATCTCAGGCCACCGCCTTGAGCACGCCCGTGCGTTCACCGATCTCGGTGAAAAAGCGCGCGCTGCGACGGATCACATCGCGGCGTTCGCGGTCGATGGTGATCATGTGGTAGCTGTCTTCCAGTACCACCAGTTCCTTCGGGCCGCTGACCCGCGACATCACCAGCTCGGCGTTGCCCATGCTGGCCACGTCGTCCTCGCGGGCGTGCATCACCAGGCACGGTGCGGTGACCTGGTGCAGGTGGCGGCGGGTCCAGTTGCTCAGCGCACGCATCTCGGCCAGCGCGTGCCAGGGGTTGCCCGGAAGGCCGGCAGCCGCGCTGTCGCCGGACAGCATGGCGGCGCTGACCTGCGCGCGCAGGCGCTCGTCACGCAGGCCGTACGGCGGTTCTTCCATGAACATGCGGTCGCGGCCGATGTTGAAGCGCTTGAACCACGGCAGCAGGAACGAGAAGCGAGCCACGGCGGGGATGTTCCAGCCGTCATAGCGGAAAGTGGCGCCGTATACGCCGACCCCGGACACCCACTCGGGGCGACGTGCAGCAAGCGCCAGTGACAGCACCGCGCCCATCGACAGGCCACCGACGAACAGCTGGTCAACCTTGCCGCGCAGGGTTGCCGCGGCATCTTCCACGCCCTGGTACCACTGTTCCCAGGTGGTCGCCAGCAGGTCATCCACGCTGCCGCAATGGCCGGGCAGCTGCACGCCGTGCACGGTGAAACCGGCGTTGTTCAGCCCTTTGCCCAGCATGCGCATTTCCGCCGGGGTGCCGGTCAGGCCATGGACCAGCAGCACGCCCTGTGGGCCACCGGGGAGGAAGAAGTCGTGCGATTCGGTCACCTGGCGGCTCCGGGACGGCAGTGGGGATGGCAGGATCGCAAGCGCGATTTTCGCCAGCCTTTCAGCGCCCCGGGCCGGGTCAGGGCGCCTTCAGCAGCGGCAGCGTGATGGCGACCTTCAGTCCGCCACCGGGGCGGTTCAGGAAGCTCAGGCGGCCGCCGAAGTGCTCCACCGCCTCGTGCGCGATGGCCAGGCCGAGGCCGGTGCCGCTGGCAGCGGTGCCCGGCGCCCGGAAGAAGCGCTCGCCCAGCCGTGGCATCACGTCGTCGGGCACGCCAGGGCCGTTGTCTTCCACATACAGTTCGACATCATTGTCGTCCAACGCGTGCACGCCTACCGTGACGGTTGCATTGCGGCCGGCATAACGCAGGGCATTGTCGATCAGGTTGTCCAGCGCCTCCTGCAGCATGGCGCCGTTGCCGAGTACACGCAGCGGATGGGGGCTGCCGCGGTAGCCCAGATCGATGCCATCGCGGATCGCCTCCGGTACGCGCATGCCGACCCACTGCGGCACCAGCTCGCACAGATCCAGTGCCTCCACGGTATCGGGCACGGTCTGCGCCCGGCTCAGCGCCAGCAGCTGGGTGCTGACCCGGGCCGTGCGCTGGTTGAGCCGGCGGATGTGCTGCAGTGCCTCGCGCACCGTATCGGGGTCACCATGTGCCAGGGCCTGGTCCACGTGCAGGGCCATGCCCGCCAGCGGCGAACGCAGCTGGTGTGCGGCATCGGCGATGAAGCGGTTCTGCAGGGTGATCATTTCCGCCTGCCGGGCAAACAGATCGTCGATGGTGCTGATCAGTGGCTGGATCTCCTCCGGCACGTCGGCATCCGAGATCGGTGCCAGTTCGCCGCGGCGCTGCGCCAGGCGGGTCCTCAGCGGGGTCAGGATGCGCAGGCCGTAGGTCACGCCGAACCAGACTAGCGCGGCAGTACCCAGCGCCAGCATGGTCATCAGCGGGATGATGATCATCAGGATTTCGCGCGCGCGCTGTCGGCGGTCGGCCATGCTCTCGGCCACGGTCACCGCCAGCTGGTCCTGTGGATCGTTCATCGCCTGCGTGCAGACGGTGGCCATGCGCACCTGCTGGCCATTGAGGTTGCCGTCGTACAGCGCCGGATGCACGCCGGTGCAGTCCTGTGAAGGGGCGTACGGGCTGAAGTCTGCATTGCCGCTGAGGGTACCCATGCGGCTGCTGTCGACGTTGAAGTAGCGATGGCCGTCGGGGTCGTACTCGATCAGGAAGCGCGCCTGAGGAGACAGGTCGCTGGTCACCGGCATGGTGCTCAGCATCTGCGCGAACGAATGCGTGTCGTCGATCAGGTTGCGGTCGTGGATGCGGTTGGAATAGTCCAGCGCAACGTAATAGGCCAGGATCGTGTTGAAGGTGAGCAGGCCCAGCATCGGCAGCGCCAGAAAGGCGAGCAGGCGCCGACGCAGGCTGGGGGGGCCACTGATCACGAGGCGCTTTCGTCCTGCGCGTCTTCCAGCATGTAGCCCAGCCCGCGCACGGTGCGGATGCCCATGCCGCCCGGTTGCAGCTTGCGGCGCAGGCGGTGCAGGGCGATGTCCAGGCCGTTGTCGGTGAGGTCCTGGCCCCAGTCGCACAGCGCTTCCACCAGTTGCGCGCGCGACACGATGCGCTCGGCGCGAACCGCCAGCGCCGACAGCAGGCCGAATTCGCGCGCGGTCAGTTCCAGTGACTGGTCGTCGATCCACACGCGGTGCCCGGCCAGGTCCAGGCGCAGGCGGCCGATGCGCAGGTCCGGGTTGCCATTGCTGGTGACCCGCCGCAGCTGTGCGCGTACACGGGCTTCGAACTCGTCCAGTGCGAACGGCTTGACCAGGTAGTCGTCGGCGCCGAGGTCGAGCACACGCACGCGCTCGGCCAGGCCGTCGCGGGCGGTCACCACCAGCACCGCCAGACCATCACCGCGCTGGCGCAGGCGCTGCAGCACATCGCGGCCATCCAGCTGCGGCAGGCCCAGGTCCAGTACCAGCAGCGCGTACTGGGTCGAGCCCAGCGCAGCGTCGGCGTGCGCGCCGTTGTCGACGTGGTCGACCACATGGCCCTGCCGGCGCAGCGAGGCGCACAGGCCGGAGGCGATATCCGGGTCGTCTTCAGCAATCAGAACGCGCATGCGCGGGGCTCCTGTAACAGTCAGGCCCACCGGATGGACGGGGTGGGCCTCTCTCGGCTGCCGAGGGTAGCCGCAAACCGGGTGAAGGTGGAGCGCGCCGCCACCGCCCGGTGCCGTCGCACTGTCCCGCCATTCAGTCCTGCAGGCCTGGCTCACCCTGCGCCAGCGGCACCCGCGAGCCGTCCAGCAGGCCACGGCTGAGCCTGCCATCTTCGATGAACAGCAGTTCGCCGTTCTCGCCGTTCTTGATGCTGCTGTCGATGGCGATCACGCGGTCGCCGTGGAAGCTGCTGACGTGTGGCATCGAGGTATGGCCGACCACGATGCGCTTGAGCTGCAGGCGGTCGAGCACGGTCTGCACGCCAGCGGTGTCGAGGCGGCCATCGAAATAGCCGCGGTACCAGATCGGGCTGGTCTTGCCGTCATACAGCGGTGCGGTGGCCGGGTCGGCCTTCACTTCGGCCTTGGGCAGGCCGAGCGAGGCCTGGTAGGCCGCGTTGGTGCGCGCCGGGTCCAGCGCCAGCTGCACTGCCTCGGGCGAGATGCCGCCGTGCAGGAACAGGGTGTCGCCGATCTTCAACAGCACCGGGCGGGTGCGCAGCCATTGCCCGATCACCGAATCGGCACCGTACAGCTGCGGGTAGCTGCGGCCCAGCAGCTGGGCGCTGCGCAGGTACTTCGGGTTGACGTAGCGCAGGTCGTCGTACAGCACCATGGTCTCGTGGTTGCCGAGCACGAAGTGCACTGCGCCGCCGGCGGCGGCCGCCTGCTGCTGCAGGCCGTACAGCAGCCAGAAGGCCTCGGTCACCTGCGGGCCACGGTCGAACACATCGCCGGCGATGACCAGGGTGTCCTTGCCCAGCGCCCAGCGGTCCTGTGCATCGATGACCTGGTGGGCACGCAGCAGGCGCACCAGCAGCCCGTACTGGCCATGGATGTCGGACAGCGCCACGATACGCGGCACGGCCGGCAGCACCGAGACCGAAGGTGCATTCGGGGCAGCCACATGCAGCGTGTGCTCGTAGCCGCAACGCGGGGCGATGTCGGTGCCTGCGGCCTGCGTGGCAAGCGTGTGCGACTCGACCTTGTCGTCGCAGATCCATCTGGCCTGCAGCTGGTTGCCCTGGCGGAACACATAGGGGCCATCGGCCTGCACGTGGTCGGCGGGCGCGGCAACCTCGCGGGCCTGCGTGGTTGCTGTGGCGCAGGCCAGCAGCGGCAACAGCAGGGCGGTCAGCAGGGAGGGGCGATAGCGCGACATCGGCGGCATCCGGTGGCGGAAAGACCCGATGCTAACCGGCGCGGGCGTTCGTCGGTGTGCGCGAATGGGCGGATCAGGTGTCGCGCCCGTCGTCCTTGAGCTTGCGCACGCGGGTGGCGGTGGACTGAAGCGGTTGGCCGTCGCGCCCATGCGGCTGCATGTAGGGCAGCGGCCGCCGCGTCGCCGATTCGATCAGCTGTGAATGGGCTTCGCCTGCACCGAAGCGATGGCGCTCTCCCCACTGGCGCAGCGCGACCAGCAGCGGGAACAGTTCCTGGCCAGCGGCGGTAAGCACGTACTCCTGGTAGGCCGATCCATCGGAGGCCGGCTGCAGCCGCAGGATGCCGGCCTCGACCAGCCGGCGCAGGCGGTCGCTGAGGATGTTGCGCGCCGCGCCGAGGCTGCGCTGGAAATCTCCGAAGCGGGTGATGCCGTCGAACGCGTCGCGGATCACCAGCAATGCCCAGCGGTCACCGAGCAGGTCGGCAGTGCGGGCTACAGGACAGGGGCTGTCGGCGTGCATGCTGGGTATCTCCGAATGTGGTTGCAGTTTAAAACCAATGGCGATAGCCTGCATCTGGTTTCAAATTGCAACCAAAAATGAGTGCCGCATCTATTCCCCGGCCGCTGCTGGTCCTGCTTGCGGTTGCCGCAGGCGCCAGCGTCGCCAATGTCTATTACGCGCAGCCGCTGCTGGATCAGCTTGCACGCGCCTTTGCGCTGGACCGGGCCGTGGCCGGCGCGGTGCTGGCTGCCACCCAGGCCGGCAGCGTGCTGGCGTTGCTTGGCCTGCTGCCGCTGGCGGACCGCGGCGACCGGCGACGCCTGCTGCGGCTGCAGTTGATCGCGCTGGTGCTGGCCCTGTTGTGGCTGGCGGCGTCACGCACGGCGAGCTGGTTGTTGTCGGGCATGCTGCTGGCCGGCTTGCTGGGCACCGCGCTGACCCAGGGCCTGATTGCCTATACCGCCATGCTGGCACCGCCCGAGCAGCGCGGTCGCGTGGTCGGTGTGGTGCAGGGCGGCGTGTTCATCGGCCTGCTGCTGGCGCGCGTGGTGTCCGGTACGGTGGCGGCGGCCTTTGGCTGGCAGACGGTCTACCTGCTGTCAGCGGTGGTGATGGCGGTGTTGGCGGCGATGCTGTGGCGGCGCCTGCCCGCAGTGCCGGTGCCGTCGGTTCCTCCACGCTGGCGCGAGCTGCTGGGCTCGATGCTGGGCATGCTGTGCCGGGATCGAACGCTGCGCGAGCGCGGGCCGATGGCATTGCTGTTGTTTGCCGGCCTCAATGTGTTCTGGGCGGCGGCACCCCTGCCGCTGTCGGCACCGCCGCTGCACTGGTCGACCGCAGCCATCGGCGCGCTCGGCCTGGCCGGCGTGGTCGGCGCGCTGATGGCTGCACGTGTCGGGCACTGGATGGACCGTGGTTTCACGCATCGGGTCAGCCTTGGTGCGCTGCTGCTGATGCTGGTCGCGTGGTGGCCGCTGCTGGGCCTGCCGCAGTCGCTGTCCTTGCTGCTGCTGGGTGTGGTCGTGCTCGACCTCGGCGGCCAGGCACTACATGTCTCGAACCAGGCATTGCTGCTGCGTGCACCGGCAGAACAGCATGGGCGCCTGGTGGCGTTGTACATGCTGTTCTATGCGCTGGGCAGTGGTGCAGGCGCGGCGGCGGGACCCTGGATGCAGGTGCGGCATGGCTGGCCTGCCGTGTGCCTGCTGGGGGCAGGCATCGCGTTGCTGGCGCTGCTGTGGTGGGCAGCGTGGCGGGTGGGGGCGGTGAAAGCAGCGGCTGGGCGCCGTATCGATCGAGCCGGCTGTCGGTAGAGTCGACTGTCAGTCGACCACTCTTCGCCCAGCGTGCGAAAAATCCCGCGCTGCGCGCGATAGTCGACCAGCGGTCGACTCTACCTGTCCTGCCGTCATCGCTGCAGCGCGCGCCGCCCGGGGGCTTCCTGCAATGCCTCGCTGGCCACCACCACGCGGTTGCGGCCGCTGCGCTTGGCCTCGTACATCGCGGCGTCGGCACGTGCCATCAGCCGCTCGTAATCCGGATGACCATCGTGACCGGCCACGCCGATGCTGGCGGTCAGTTCCAGCACCTGGCCATTGGCCAGCGCTACCGGCGACTGTGCGATCTGCCGGCGCAGGCTCTCAGCGATGACGGTCGCCTGCGATTCGCTGGCGGCCACCAGTACCACCACGAATTCTTCGCCGCCATAGCGGAACAGGTAGTCGCTGCCACGCGTGAGCTGGCCGAGCAGGCCGGCCACGTGCTGCAACGCGCGGTCGCCGGCATCGTGGCCGTGGCCGTCGTTGATTGCCTTGAAATGATCCAGGTCGAGCAGCAGCAGCGAGAACGGTGTGCGGTTGCGTGTGGCCAGCTCGATTTCCCGACGCAACACGGTGGGCAGGAAGCGACGGTTGAGCAGGTTGGTCAGCGCGTCGCTGCCGGCATCCAGTTCGCCGATGCGCTCGAACAGCAGTGTCATCAGGGTGCGGATTGCAGCCAGGTCCTCACGGATGGCCGGCAGCACCGCCAGTCGCTGCGCCGGAGCATCGCCGCTGGCGCGCTGCAGGTGGCCGTCAATGCGGGCCATCAACTGGCCCACCTGCTGCGTTTCGCTGCTTTCGCCGAAGCTGGGGATGCCCTTGTGGGTGAACCACAGGCCGAACTCCGAGGTGGCCAGGCTGGCGTTGTCGCTGGCCTGCACATGACCGGCGAGTGCGTACAGCAGGGCGTTCTCCCAGTCCAGCAGCAGTGCGCGCTGGCGCTCGCGTTCAGTACCGACGTTCTGTACCAGCGAGAACAGCCGGTAGGCGGCGTCGGCACGGGTGGAGCGCTCTCGCGCATGGGTGTAGGCCAGGGTCATGCCTTCCATGGCGATGTCCATGATCGCGCTGAGGCAGGCGATGGCGGCAAATGCGGTCGCGCTGTCGGGCGCGTCGTCGCGCAGGCGCACGAACAGCTCGTGCTTGAGCACGCGCGCACCGCGGGTGACCAGGTCGACCGGGATGCCGACCCGTGCGTGTACGTCGCCGATCACCCGCTGCGAGGCGACGGTGGTGGCGATGCCGGAGGCCTCGGTGGTCAGCAGTTGCACCAGCCAGCGCTGCATGGCCGGCTGCAGGCGCTGCTTGACCTGGTCATGGGACAGGAAGCGGCGTGCACGCCCGTCCTGCAGCAGCACTTCGTAAAAGCGCTGGGCCAGCGCGGGTGGGGCATCGGTGGCAGCGGCCTTGAGCAGCGCGGTGGCGGCAGGGCCGGCCTGGAGCAGGCAGTGCTGCCAGGCCTCGGCCAGCGGCTGGCTGGCATCGTCCAATTGGGGTGGTTCCACGTCGATCTCTGACTGCGTACGGCAAACCACGGGTATCGGCCGCGGCGGCATACGGTTGATGGCGGGTTAGCCGGCCAGTTTACGCGCGGTGCAGGGTTGCACGGTGCGCAAACCACATCGGCGCCGCTGCGGCAATGAGTGAACGCATTTGAGAATCAATCGCATTGGTGGGAGAATGCGCGCACGGAACGGGCTGCAGGTGCCTGCAGGACTGCTCCGCCTCCCCCTCGTCGTTGCCTCAAGCCCTTTGCCAGAGGCCCCGTAGCCCTGCCAGAAGGTCCTGATCATGTCTCCTGCCGTTGTCCTTTCGCCGCGCCCGCTGGCGCTTGCCGTTGCCGTCCTGCTGGCGGGCAGCGCCCTGACCGCCCAGGCCGAAACCGACGCCACCGATATCGACACGGTGCACGTCACCGCCTCGCAGATCGCGCGTCAGGCACTGGGTACCTCGACCATCACCGCCGAGGACATTGCCCGGCGCCCGCCGGCCAACGACATCGCCGAGCTGCTGCGGACCATGCCCGGCGTCAACCTGACCGGCAACAGTGCCTCGGGCCAGTACGGCAACAACCGCCAGATCGATCTGCGTGGCATGGGCCCGGAAAACACCCTGATCCTGGTCGATGGCAAGCGCATCGGCGCACGCGATGCCGTGCGCATGGGCCGCAGCGGTGAGCGCAATACGCGCGGTGACACCAACTGGGTGCCAGCGGAAATGATCGAGCGCATCGAAGTGCTGCGCGGCCCGGCGGCGGCACGCTATGGCTCGGGTGCGTCTGGCGGCGTGGTCAACATCATCACCAAGCGCCCGACCGGCGACCTGACCGGTGCGGTCGACCTGTATGGCCTGGTGCCCGAGCACAGCGCCGAAGGCGGCAGCGAGCGCGTCGGACTGCAGCTGAGCGGGCCGATGACCGACACCCTGTCGTTCCGCCTGTACGGCAATCTCAACAAGACCGACGCCGATTCGCTGGAACTCAACCGTGACTTCGCGACGAATCCGAACGCGGTGCCGCCGGCCGGCCGCGAGGGCGTCAAGAACCGCGATGTCAACGCGCTGCTGCGCTGGGACGTGACCGCCAACCAGGTGGTCGAATTCGAAGCCGGCACCAGCCGCCAGGGCAACATCTATGCTGGCGACCGCGCGGTCAGCACCACCGGTACCTCGACACCGATCGATCTGGGGGCCTTGGCCGAGCAGCAGGCCGAGACCAACCGCATGTACCGCAACACGGGCGCGATCACCCATCGCGGCCGCTGGGGTGACGTGACCTCGCGGGTGACGGCCGCAGTGGAGGCGGTGAACAACTCGCGCATCAACGAAGGCCTGGCCGGTGGCCCGGAAGGCAGCTTCAACGGCACCGACTGGTCGACCTCGCGCCTGCGCAACTACCAGCTGGACGGCGAAGTTAGCTTCCCGACCACGCTGGGTGGTGCCGAGAACATCTGGACGCTGGGTTTCGAGTACCTCGACAGCCGCCTGACCGACCCGTATTCGATGAGCCAGTCCAGCAGCAGCGGCGGCGGATTCCCGGGATTGTCGGCCGATCGCGCACGCGGCAAGTCCGACGCCCAGACCACGGCCGTGTTCGTGGAAGACAACATCTACCTGGGTGAGCGCTGGATCGTTACCCCGGGCCTGCGCTTCGACCACCACAGCCAGTTCGGCAACAACACCAGCCCCAGCCTCAATGCGCAGTTCCGCATCAACAGCGACTGGGTGGTAAAGGGCGGTATCGCCCGTGCATTCAAGGCACCGAACCTGTACCAGTCGAATCCGGACTATCTGTACTACACCCGTGGCAATGGCTGCCCGAATGCACTGCCGAGCCTGGGCGCCGGCTGCTACATGCGCGGCAACGCGGACCTGAAGGCGGAAACCAGCCTGAACAAGGAGCTGGGCATCGAGTGGGCACCGCAGAGCGGCTGGCAGGCGTCGTTGACCTACTTCCACAACGACTACAAGGACAAAATCCAGGCCGGCTACAACCAGATCGGCCTGACTGCCGACACCAGGGGCCGCATCTTCCGCTGGGAGAACGCACCCAAGGCGATCGTGCAGGGGCTTGAAGGCAACCTGGTGATCCCGCTGCTGGGCGAGCAGGGCAACCGCCTGAAGTGGAGCAACAACTTCACCTACATGGTGGAGAACGAGAACAAGAGCACCGGCCAGCCGCTGTCGGTTATTCCGAAGTACACCGTCAACACGATGCTGGACTGGCAGGCCACCGACAAGCTGTCGATGCTGCTGACCGGCACGTTCTACGGCAAGCAGAAGCCGGCCACCACCAACATCAACAATGATCCGCGCTGCACCGGTACCTGCGACCCGTCGATCGCACTGCAGGATCGCGGTGCGTACAACATCTGGGGCGTGAGCGCGCGCTACAAGGTGACCGAGACGGTCAGCTTCGGCTTCGGCGTCAACAACCTGGCCGACAAGCGCCTGTTCCGCGAGGCCAACAGCAGCGATGCCGGCGCGGCGACCTACAACGAGCCGGGCCGCGCGTACTGGGCCAGCCTGCGTTTCGGGTTCTGATCGCAGGCGGGCGTCGTTCCGCTGGGCTCGCCAGGCACGGCCTGGCGCTACTGGGTAGCGCCGGGCCATGCCCGGCGGCTCCGGACCTGCGCGCCTGCAATGTTATAAACACCGTAATAGTCTCCCTCGCCAGCACGGCGTAGCCTGCACCGCATCGCAAAGGAGCTGTTGCCATGGGCCACGACCACGATCACCTACCGTCCGAGATCCGCCACGAGAAACCCTTGTGGTGGGCACTCGGCCTGACATCCACCTTCCTCGTCGTCGAGGTGGTGGGCGCGTTCTGGACCAACAGCCTGGCGCTGCTGTCAGATGCGGCGCACATGGCCACCGATGCACTGGCATTGATGATCGCGCTGGTCGCGGTGCGGCTGAGCCGGCGCCCGCCGGATGCACGTCGCACCTACGGCTATGCACGGCTGGAAGCGCTGGGCGCGATGATCAACGGTGCGATGCTGTTCGTGGTCGCCGGTTACATCCTGTGGGAGGCCATTGGGCGTTTCCGCGAGCCGCAGGAGATTGCCTCGTCGGGCATGCTGGTGATTGCGGCGGCGGGCCTGGTCATCAACCTGATCTCGATGCGCCTGCTGCAGGCCGGCAGCGGCGAGAGCCTCAACGTGAAGGGTGCCTACCTGGAAGTGTGGGCGGACATGCTCGGCTCGGTGGCGGTGATTGCTGGCGCGCTGTTGATCAAGTGGACCGGCTGGAAGCCGATCGATCCGATCCTGGCGGTACTGATCGGCCTGTGGGTGCTGCCGCGCACCTATGTGCTGATGCGTGAGGCGATCAACGTGCTGCTGGAAGGCGTGCCCAAGGGCATGGACGTGTCCAAGGTGCGTGACAGCCTGTCCGGCCACGCTGCGGTGCTGGACGTGCATGACCTGCATGTGTGGGCGCTGGCCTCCAGCACCCCGGCACTGACCGCGCACATCGTGATGCGTGACGGCACCGATGCCGATGCGCTGCGCCGTGAACTGGGCGGGCGCCTGCACGATGACTTCGGCATCGAGCACGTGACACTGCAGCTCGAAGCGGACCACTGCGGCGAAGCCTGTGGTGAGCCCACGCCGGCCAAGGGCGGCGAGCACGAGGGCTATGAGGGTCACGACCACGGCGAGGACGCGCAGGGCCATCGCGGCCACGTGCATCGTTGATTGAAATTGGGGGCCGCGGCGGGTGGTGCCCGGCGTGGCTATTCGTCCCGTCGGGACGCCAGCCGATCCGCCAGCCGGGTCGGCTCCGGCAGCCGGTAGCCATGCAAGGTGCGCTGCACCCAGGCCAGCGCGGTATCCGCACTGACCCGATGGCCGCCGGCCACGAACAGCGGCTTGCAGCGCACTTTGCTGCGCAGCACCCAGCCCAATTGTTCATCGCCATCCAGCAGCGGCGTATGCGCACCGGCCTCGGCACCTGGTTCGACGAACCGGCCCACCAGTTTCGACTTGGCCACACCGATACTCGGCAGGTCGGTGACCACGCCCAGATGCGCGGCCACGCCCAGCCGGCGTGGATGGCTGATGCCGTGCCCATCGACGAACACCAGGTCCGGCGTGCGTGGCAGCAGCGCCAGTGCGGCCAGCAGTGCCGGCAGCTCGCGGAAGCTGAGCAGGCCGGGGATGTAGGGCATCACCGTAGGAATCCGCGCGATCTCCTGCGCTGCGGGCTGCAGCGTCTTCGCATCCAGCAGCACCGCCGCGGCGCGGGTGATGGCGCCGTTGTCCTCGAAGCCGACATCCAGCCCGGCCAGCCAGCGCACGTTGCGTGGCAGGCGGTCCTGGCGCTCCACGCGGCCGGCCAGCTGGATCTGCTGCTCGCGGGCGGCGGCGACGCTGCCTTCCCAGCGTCCGGGGTCGATCACCGTATTCATTGGTCACAGCATCGCATGCGCGGTGCCACGGCCCGGTGAGTGGCGCCCGGGGCTACAATGCCGACCTGCCTTTCCTCGCGTTGGAGACCCTGCAGTGACCCGTAAACTCGTACTGTTGCGCCATGGCCAGAGCCAGTGGAACCTGGACAACCGCTTCACCGGCTGGGTCGATGTCGACCTGACCGAGCAGGGGCGCCGGGAAGCGGCCGCCGCCGGTCGCCTGATGCGCGAGGAAGGCCTGCAGTTCGACGTCGCCCACACCTCCGTGCTCAAGCGCGCCATCCACACCCTGCAGGGTGCGCTGGCCGAGCTGGAGCAGGACTGGCTGCCGGTGAACAAGTCCTGGCGCCTCAACGAGCGCCACTACGGCGGCCTGCAGGGCCTGGACAAGGCCGAGACCGCCGCCAAGCACGGCGAGGACCAGGTCAAGGTGTGGCGCCGTTCGTACGACATCCCGCCGCCGGCCATGGACCTGGAAGATCCGGGCCACCCGATCCATGACCGCCGCTACGCCGGCCTGGATCGCAACGCGCTGCCGGGCACTGAATCGCTGGCGACCACCCTGGACCGCGTGCTGCCGTACTGGCACGACGCCATCGCGCCGCAGCTGAAGGACGGCAAGACCGTGCTGGTCACCGCCCACGGCAACTCGCTGCGCGCGCTGTACAAGTACCTCAACAATGTTTCGCGCGAGGAAATCCTCGAGCTGAACATCCCGACCGGCATCCCGCTGCTGTTCGAACTGAACGATGATCTGACCGTGCAGTCGTTCCGCTACCTGGGCGACCCGGAAGCGGCGCGCAAGGCTGCTGAAGCCGTGGCCAACCAGGGCAAGGCGCGGTAGATACCCGCCGTTGGTGGGTATTGCTCTGCTGGGTGCGTGCGGACCAACGGTCCGCACCTGCCCGATTACGGCCAGGGGCGTTCCCCCTGTGACCTTTGGCCGGTCCCCGCCGCGGGCCTTCCCGGCTACCCTGTGAAATTACCCGCAGGAGAGCCTCATGAACTTCCGCAACCTGGCCCCGCTGGGCCTGACCCTCGCCATCGCTGCCTCGCTGGCCGCCTGTGGCAAGAATGAAACCGCACCGGCCGCCAGCGCCGATGCAAAGCCGGCCTTCGATCAGTCGCAGATCAAGACTGCGCTGATCTCGCTCAACAGCGCCGATCTGGACCCCTCCATTTCGGCCTGTACCGACCTCAATGGCTTCGTCAACAGCAAGTGGCTGAAGGCCAACCCGGTGCCGGGCGACCAGACCACCTGGGGCAGCTTCGAGATCCTGCGCGAGCGCTCGTTGGAAGTGCAGCACGCGCTGGTCCAGCAGGCCGCCGCCAGTCAGGCCAAGGCCGGGTCGGTGGAAGCCAAGATCGGTGATATCTGGAAGACCGGCAACGACGAAGCCAAGATCGAAGCCGCCGGCCTCGCGCCGCTGCAGCCGCAGCTGGACAAGATCACCGCGCTGAACGATACCGCCGCCATCACCCAGTACCTGCGCGACAGCCAGGCTGAGGGCAAAGGCGTGCTGTTCTCGCTGTTCGCCAATGCCGACTACAAGGATTCGGCCAACGTCATCGCCTACGTCGGCCAAGGTGGCCTGGGCCTGCCGGAGAAGGGCTACTACTTCGACGACGCGCAGGCCAAGATCCGCGATGCCTACGTGGCCTATATCGCCCAGGTGCTGACCCTGTCCGGCGTGGACGCCGCGCAGGCGGCCGAGCAGGCCAAGGCCGTGATGGCCTTTGAAACCCGCCTGGCCAAGGCCTCGATGTCGCGCATCGAAATGCGTGACCCGGCCAAGCGCTACAACCCGCTCAGCGCCGCAGACGCCGACAAGCTGACCCCAAACTTCAGCTGGACTGCGCTGTTCGACACCCTGAAGGTGCCGGCCGCGCAGAAGTTCTCGCTGGCGCAGCCGGGCTTCTTCGGTGAAATGGACAAGATGCTCGCCGATGTGCCGGCCAGCACCTGGCAGGCCTATCTGCGCTTCCACACCATCGACGACGCCTCGCCGTACCTGAGCAGCCAGTTCGAGAAGGCCAACTTCGATTTCTATGGCACCACCCTGCGTGGCCAGAAGGAAATGCAGCCGCGCTGGAAGCGCGTGCTGGAGTCGGTCAACGGTGGCATGGGTGAAGCCCTTGGCCAGCTGTACGTCGACGCCGTGTTCCCGGCCGAGTCCAAGGTGGCCATGCAGCACCTGGTGGAGAACCTCTCGGTGGCGCTGAAGGCGCGCCTGGAGCAGCTGCCGTGGATGGGCGAAGAAACCAAGAAGAAGGCGCTGGAAAAGTGGGCCAGCTTCACCCCGAAGATCGGTTACCCGGACAAGTGGCGTGAGTGGACGGGCCTGCAGACCAACGGTGACAGCTACCTGGGCAACATGCAGGCGGCACGTGCGTTCAACTACCGCTACATGCTGGACAAGATCGGCAAGCCGGTGGACAAGACCGAGTGGGGCATGACCCCGCAGACCGTCAACGCGTACTACAACGCCACCAAGAACGAGATCGTGTTCCCGGCGGCGATCCTGCAGGCGCCGTTCTTCGACGCCAAGGCCGATCCGGCGTTGAACTACGGCGGCATCGGTGCGGTCATCGGCCACGAGATGATGCACGGCTACGACGACTCGGGCAGCCAGTTCGCCGCCAACGGCAACTTCGACAACTGGTGGACCGACGCCGACCGCAAGGCCTTCACCGAGCGTACCGACCAGCTGGTCGCACAGTTCGACGGCTATGAGTCGGTGCCGGGCGTGTTCGTGAAGGGCAAGCTGACCCTGGGCGAGAACATCGGCGACCTGGGCGGCCTGACCGTGGCCTACGACGCGCTGCAGATGGCGCTGAAGGAAGACCCGAAGGCGAATGTCGAGGTTGATGGCCACAGCCAGGACCAGCGCTTCTTCATGAACTGGGCCACCGTGTGGCGCCGCAACTTCACCGATGGTGAGCTGCGCGTCCGCCTGAACACCGACCCGCATGCGCCGGCCAACTTCCGTGCCAACGGTGCACCGTCGAACATGCCGTCCTATGCCGCTGCATTCCAGTGCAAGGCCGGCGACGCGATGGTGCGTGCCGACGACAAGCGCGTGGTGATCTGGTAATCGATCGCACGTGATGCGTGATGCGAAAGGCCCGGCGAACGCCGGGCCTTTTGTCTTCCAGACCGGTAGCGAGGAGCGGACTGGTAGAGTCGACTGTTAGTCGACTATCGCGCGCAGCGCGGGATTTTCGCGATCGGTACGAAGAGCAGTCGACTAGCAGTCGACTCTACCGACGAGCCAGCCAGAGCATCAGTCAGGCCAACTCTGGCTCCTGCGCCAGCATGCGATGGAAGCGCTGCAGCACGTAGGGATCGATCAGTCCGCCGGACTGCTCGTCGATGATGCGCAACGCAGTCTCGCGTTCCATCGCCGCGCGGTAGGGGCGTACGCTGGTCATGGCATCGTAGGCATCTGCAACGGTGACGATACGTGAGCCCAGTGGAATGCTCTCGCCACGCAGGCCGTCGGGATAGCCGCTGCCATCGAAGGCCTCGTGATGGGCGCGGATCAGGCGTGCGACCGGTGCCGCGTCGCTGCGGCCGGTGGCGAGGAAGATGTGTTCGCCGCGCACCGGATGCTCACGCATGATCGCGCGTTCCTCGTCGGTATGCCGGCGCGGTGTCAGCAGTACATCGTCGGGAATGCCGATCTTGCCGATGTCATGGAAGCGCGCGGCCAGGCCGATCTGCGAACAGGCATCGTCATCGAGATCGCAGTGCGTGGCCAGGCGCTGCGCGAGCAGGCCGACGCGGTCGCAATGGTGGCGGGTGTAGGCGTCGCGCATCTGCAGCGACATCGAGAGGGCATCGATCAGGCAGGCCTGCGCGTGCAGCAGGTCGGGGGCGGGTACGGCGTCAGGAAACATGGTCATCCGCCCGCACCGGGTGGGGACCGGTGCGGGGTGTTCGGGGGGCAATCACCCCGGGGCGAGGGTGGTCAGAAGGGCGCGGGCCGCATTGAAGCGGTCTTCCGGCAACGGCAGCGGGTGCTTGATGCGCAGCTTGTCGGGCCCTTCCATGGCGTAGAGGTTCGGTTGTTTCTGGATCAGCTGGATCACCGCCATCGGGTCGATGTTCGGCTTGGACTCGAACACGATGCGGCCACCGTTCTCGCCCAGGTCCAGCTTGCGGATGCCCAGCACGTTGGCTTTCAGCTTCAGCTCGGCGATGGCGAACAGGTGCTTGGCCGCATCCGGCAGCAGGCCGAAGCGGTCGATCATCTCCACCTGCAGTTCGCGCAGCGCATCACTGTCGCGCGCGCTGGAAATGCGCTTGTACAGGGTCAGGCGGGTGTGCACGTCCGGCAGGTAGTCTTCCGGAATCAGCGCCGGCACATGCAGCTCGACTTCGGCACCGCGCACTTCCTCGCCGGCATCCAGGTCGGGCAGCTTGCCCTGCTTGATGCTGCGCACCGCGCGTTCCAGCAGCTCGGTGTACAGGCTGAAACCGACCTCGGCCATCTGCCCGCTCTGGTCCTCGCCGAGCAGTTCACCGGCACCGCGGATCTCCAGATCGTGCGTGGCCAGGGTGAAGCCGGCGCCGAGCTCGTCCATCGAGGCGATGGCTTCCAGGCGCTTTTCGGCGTCCGGAGTGATCGAGCGGCGGTCGGGGGCCACCAGGTACGCGTAGGCGCGGTGGTGCGAACGGCCGACGCGGCCACGCAGCTGGTGCAGCTGGGCCAGGCCGAAGCGGTCGGCGCGGTTGATGATGATGGTGTTGGCGTTGGGGATGTCGATGCCCGACTCGATGATCGTGGTCGACAACAGCACGTTGAAGCGCTGCTTCTGGAAGTCCAGCATCACCTTTTCCAGCTCGCGCTCGGGCATCTGCCCGTGGGCGATGCCGATGCGCGCTTCCGGCACCAGCTCGGACAGCTCGCGCTGCATGCGGCCGATGCTTTCCACGTCGTTGTGCAGGAAGTACAGCTGGCCACCGCGTGCCAGCTCGCGCTGGAAGGCTTCGCGCAGCAGCGCGTTGTCCCACTGGGTGATGAAGGTCTGCACCGCCAGCCGGTTCGGCGGCGGCGTGGCGATGATCGACAGGTCGCGCAGGCCGGCCATGGCCATGTTCAGCGTTCGCGGGATCGGCGTGGCGGTCAGGGTCAGCAGGTGCACGTTGGCGCGCAGCGCCTTCAGCGCTTCCTTCTGGCGCACGCCGAAACGCTGCTCCTCGTCGACGATGACCATGCCCAGGTCCTTGAACTTCACGTCCGGCTGCAGCAGGCGGTGGGTGCCAACGATGACGTCGATGGTGCCGGCGGCCACCTTCTCCAGCTCGGCCTTGATTTCCTTGGTGCTCTTGAAGCGCGACAGCACCTCGACCTTCATCGGATAGTCGGCGAAGCGGTCGCGGAAATTGCGGTAGTGCTGCTCGGCCAGCAGCGTGGTCGGCACCAGCACGGCCACCTGCTTGCCGGCACTGGCGGCGGCGAACGCCGCGCGCACCGCGACCTCGGTCTTGCCGAAGCCGACGTCGCCGCAGACCACACGGTCCATCGGCTGGCTGCTTGCCAGGTCGCGCAGGGTGGCGTCGATGGCGGCCAGCTGGTCCGGCGTTTCCTCGAACGGGAAGCCGGCCGCGAACGGCTCGTACATCGCGCGGTCCACCTGCAGGGCCAGGCCGGCACGCGCCTGGCGCCGGGCCTGGATCTCCAGCAGTTCGGCAGCAACGTCGCGTACTTTCTCGGCGGCCTTGCGCTTGGCCTTGCTCCACTGCTCGCCACCGAGCGAATGCAGCGGCGCGGTTTCCGCCGAAGCACCGGAGTAGCGGCTGATCAGGTGCAGCTGCGCGACCGGCACATACAGGCGGTCGCCCTTGGCATATTCGATTTCGAGGAATTCGCCGGGCATGCCGCCGACATCCATCGCGATCAGGCCACGGTAGCGGCCGACGCCATGGTCTTCGTGCACGATCGGTGCACCCTCGGTCAGTTCGCCGAGGTCGCGGATGATCGCTTCCGGCTCGCGGCCGGCACGACGCGTGCGGCGGGTGCTGCCGGCGCGCTCGGGGAACAGCTGGCGCTCGGTCAGCACCGCGATGCGCGGATCGTCCAGTGCGAAGCCATCTTCCAGCGGCGCCACCGCGATCGCAAAGCGCGCATCGTCGGCGAGGAAGCTGGGCAGGTCGGCCACCACCGGCGGCTTCAGCTCGGCGGCCTGCAGCACTTCCAGCAGGGCCTCGCGACGCCCGGGCGAGTCGGCGGCAATCAGTACCCGGCCCGGATAGTGGCCGAGGAAGGACTTCAGCGCGTCGCCAGCGGGGGCCTCGCGTGCGGCCACCGGCAGTGGTGGCAGCGGCTGGTCACCCAGCGCATGGGCATCGGCGATGCGCGCGTGGTCAGCCGACCACACCTCGATGCGCGGGGCATCGTTCAGGCGCTCGCGCAGCAGCTCCGGCGACAGGTACAGCGCCGACGGCGGCAGCAGCGGCCGTTCCACATCGTGGCGGCGCTGTTCGTAGCGCTCACCGGTCTGTGCCCAGAACGCCTCGGCGGCTTCGCCGGCACCGGCGCAGACCACCGGCAGGCTGCCGTCGGGCAGGTAGTCGAACAGGGTCGCGGTGCGCTCGAAGAACAGCGGCAGGTAGTACTCGACGCCGGCCGGGGCCAGCCCGGACTTCAGGTCCTGGTACAGCGCGCTGCGCCGGGTATCGACATCGAAGCGCTCGCGCAGCGTGGCCAGCACGCGGGCGATGCTGGCCTCGTCCATCGGCACTTCGCGGCCGGGCAGCATGTGCACCGCCTCGACCTTGTCCAGCGAACGCTGGCTTTCCGGATCAAAGGCACGGATCGAGTCGATGTCCTCGTCCAGCAGCTCCACCCGCAGTGGTTCGTCGGCGCCCATCGGGAACACGTCGAGCAGGCCGCCGCGCACGGCGAAATCACCCGGGTCCATCACCTGCGGCACGTTGCGGTAGCCGGCGCTTTCCAGACGGCGCTTCTCGGCCTCAAGATCCAGGCGCTGGCCGACCTTCAGGTCGAAGCTGCCACCGATCACATAGCTGCGCGGGGCCAGCTGCTGCAGCAGGGTCTGCACCGGCACGATCACCAGGCCGCGCTTCAGCGCGGGCAGGCGGTGCAGGGCGGACAAGCGCTGCGAAATGATGTCCGGATGCGGGCTGAAGCGGTCGTAGGGCAGGGTTTCCCAGTCCGGGAAGGCGACCACCGGCAGGGCCGGGTCACCGCCGAGCAGGGTCTGCAGGTCGGCTTCAAGCTGGTTGGCACCGTGGTTGTCACGGGCGATCACCAGCAGCGGCGCGTCGTGCGCACGCGCGGCCTGGGCCAGGTACCAGGCCAGGGCGGTCGGCGAGGCGGGGGCGCGCCACCAGGCGCGGAGCTGGCCGGCGCGCGGCAGCGGCGGGGCGGGGTATGAGGTACGCGACATGGACCCCGGATTTTAGCAGAAGCCTGATCGAAGCCCGGTGGGTCGTGCCGGCCGTTTGCCGGCCGCCTCATGTGCCGTTGGGGGAACGGAACGCCGGCCAGTGGCCGGCACTACCGGGAGGCGTGGCCGGGCACGCCCGGCGCGGCCGTCAGTTGTCCAGCTCCAGCACCATCCGCACCAGGCCTTCGGCACCGGTGGGGTGCGGCACCGGCTTGAAGCCCAGCGAGGCGGCCAGCTGCTTCATCGGCTCGTTCTCGGCGGCAACGTCGCCGTACAGGCGGTCCAGGTACTTGCCGCGGCCCCACTTCACCAGCTTGCGCATCAGCTGCCGGCCCAGGCCCTGGCCAATGAGGAAGCGGCTGATCAGGATCGCGTACTCGGCTTCACGGGTACCGGGGATGATCGAGGCCCGGGCGACCGCGCCGACCACCGCTTCGCCAGCGGGCAGGGATTCGGCTGCGACCAGGGTGATCTCGGTCTTGGGATTGGGGTGGGTCAGGCGCTGGGTGGTTTCCGGCGACAGCTCGGTCACCGCCTGCAGGAAACGATCACGGATTTCTTCCGGCCCGAACAGGCTGAACGCCGCTTGCAGCGGTGCGCCATCTTCCGGGCGGATGGGGCGGATCAGCAGCTCGTGGCCGCTGGGAGCCTTGAAGATCTCATGCCAGGGCGGCATGCGGTTGCGAGTGGCCATACCGGGTGATTCCTTGGTGGTCCATCGATTGTGGCATCACCGGGGCTGCATTCCGTGAACGAAAGGCTCACGGCGGTACAGCCTCGTGAAGGCCGTTATTCGGGTGCTTTGAGCCAATCCAGGCGGGTGCTGGCACCGGGTTCACCAAGGTGCTGGCGCAGCGCCGGCAGGGCCGGGCCGACCACCCGGTCGAACTGCCAGGGCGGGTTGAGCAGCAGCATGCCGCTGCCATTGAGGCGCAGCGGCGAGTCGTCCGGGCGCACCAGGAACTCGATCGTCATCGCCGATTTCACCGGCAGGGCGCTGGCCTTGCGCAGGAAATGCAGGATGGTGCGGCGCTGCTTGATCGGGAACCAGACGGCACAGGTGGCCTGCGGCCAGCGCGCCAGGGTTTCGGCCAGGGCGGCCAGAACGGCCTGGTATTCGGCGTCCTGGGCCTCGTAGGGCGGGTCGATCAGGACCAGGCCACGGCCGATCTTGCTGCCGTTGAACTTCGGCGGCAGCAGCGAACGCAGCAGGGCATAGCCATCGCCCGCCCGCACATCGACGCGGCTGTCATGGGCGAACAGGGCCTTCAGCGTGGCCGTTTCGGCTTCCTGCAGCTCACACACTGCCATGCGGTCCTGCGCACGCATGGCCTGTGCGCTCAGCAGCGGCGAGCCCGGGTAGTTGGTCATCGCGCCCACCGGGTTGTCGGCCTGTACCGCCTTCAGGTAGCGCTCGACCACCTCCGGCAGCTTGGGCTGGGCCATCAGCCGCATGATTCCGGACTCGGCCTCGAGGGTCTTGCGGCTCTCTTCGCTGGCCAGCAGGTAGCGGCCGGCACCGCCGTGGGTGTCGAGCACGAAGAACGGGCTGTCCTTGCGCTTGAAGCTGTCGATCAGGGCCAGCTGCACGATGTGCTTGAGCACATCGGCGTGGTTGCCGGCGTGGAAGGCGTGGCGATAGTTCATGGGCGGCAGTGTACGGGGCGGCGGCCGCAGCGGCTATGCTGCGCGCCATGACAGCTCCCGTTGCCCATGTCCTGGTAGTCGAGGACGAAGCCGCCATCGCCGAAACCGTGCTCTATGCGCTGCGCAGCGAGGGCTATGCCGCCAGCCACTGCCTGCTGGGCGGGGAGGCGCTGCAGCGGCTGCAGGCCGGGGATATCGATGTGGTGGTGCTGGACGTGGGCCTGCCCGACCTGGGTGGTTTCGAGGTGTGCAGGCGGCTGCGCGCGCAGCCCGGGCCGGTAGCGCAGCTGCCGGTGATCTTCCTGACCGCCCGCAATGATGAAGTGGACCGCGTGCTCGGCCTGGAGCTGGGCGCCGACGACTACATGACCAAGCCGTTCTCGCCGCGCGAGCTGGTGGCGCGGGTGCGTGCGCGCCTGCGCCGTGCGGCACCGGTCACCGCAGCGCCCAGCGCCGATGGGGGCTGGCAGGAACATGGCGCTTTCGCCATCGACCGCGAAGGCCGGCGCATCCGCTTCCGTGGCCAGGCACTGGACCTGACCCGCTATGAGTACGCGCTGCTGGAGGCGCTGCTGCAGCGTCCCGGTGCCATTCTCAGCCGTGCCCAGCTGATGGACCGCGGCTGGGACAGCAGCGCCGACAGTGCCGACCGCACCGTTGATACTCATGTAAAGACGCTGCGCGCCAAGCTGCGCGCGGCCGGCGCCAGCGACGACCCGATCCGCACCCACCGTGGCCTTGGCTACGCGCTGGAGGTCTAGCCGATGCGCCTGGTGCTGAAGCTGTTTCTGGGCTTCTTCCTGATCACCGGCATCGCGGCGTTCTTCGTGATGCGCGTGTTCGTCAACGAGGTGAAGCCGGGTGTGCGCCAGGCGATGGAATCGACCCTGGTCGATGCCGCCAACGTGCTGGCCGAGATGGCCGCCGCCGACGTCAAGGCGGGCACCATCCGCAGCGGCAGCTTCACCCGCAACCTGGCCAAGGCGCGCCAGCGCGACCTGAAGGCGATGGTCTGGCGTTTCCCGAAGCGCTCGCTGGACTACCGGGTGACCATCACCGACGCCAAGGGCATCGTCATCTACGACTCGCTGGGCCGCGACCTGGGGCGCGACAACTCGCGCTGGAATGATGTCTACCGCACCCTGCGCGGTGAGTACGGCGCTCGTTCCAGTCCCGAGATTGCCGGCGAAGAGGGCGATACGGTGATGCATGTGGCGGCGCCGGTATATGACCCGGCCGATGGGCGCACCCTGATCGGCGTGCTCAGCCTGGCGCAGCCCAACCGCAGCATCGATCCGTTCATCGCCGCCAGCCAGCGCGCCATCATCGAGCGCGGGGCCTGGCTGATCGGATTGTCGGCGCTGGTCGGCGTGCTGGTGACGATGTGGCTGACCACCGGCCTCGGCCAGCTCAGCCGCTATGCACGTGCGGTCAGCGCCGGCGAACCGGTGCCACCGCCTCGGCGCCGACGCGACGAGATCGGCGATCTCGGCCAGGCGCTGGAAACGATGCGCCGCAAGCTGGAAGGCAAGGCCTACGTCGAGCAGTACGTGCAGTCGCTGACGCATGAGATGAAGAGCCCGCTGGCGGCCATCCGCGGTGCTGCCGAGCTGCTGCAGGAGCCGCTGCCCGAAGCCGACCGCGTGCATTTCGCGCGCAGCATTGTCGACCAGCAGGAGCGGCTGACCGAGACCATCGACAAGCTGCTGGCACTGGCTGAAGTGGAGCAGCACGGTTGGCTGCAGACCCGCGACCGGATCGCGCTGCCGGCATTGCTGGCCGATGCGGCCGCTGCCGCGCAGGTGCGCGCACAGGCGGCCGGCGTGCAGGTCCGCATCGACAGCGTGCCCGACCTGCAGGTGCAGGGCGACGGCTACCTGCTGCGGCAGGCACTGCACAACCTGATCGACAACGCGATTGCCTTCTCGCCGTCCGGCGCGGAGATTGCGCTGCGGGCCGAGGTGGACGGGCAGGGCGTGCGCCTGCAGGTGGCCGACCGCGGCGCCGGTATCCCGGACTATGCGCGCGAACGGGTGTTCGAGCGCTTCTATTCGCTGGCGCGGCCCGGCAGCGGGCGGCGCAGTTCCGGCCTGGGCCTGCCGTTCGTGCAGGAAGTCGCGCGCCTGCACGATGGGCGCGCCAGTGTCGACGTCCGCGAGGGCGGCGGCACCGTGGCCAGCCTGTGGCTGCCGTTGGGTGCGCCGGGCCAGCGCCCGCGCCGCTGACTTCACACTCGCTTCAAATTCGCCACAAACCCTGCTCACCACGGCGGTCCATCCTGCAGCCCTCTCCAACGAGGATGGACCATGAAATCCCTGAAGATGCTGCTGAGGTTCGCCATTGTCGGCGGGCTGATCCTGCTGCTGCTGGTTCCGCTGACGATGATCCGCGGGGTCATCAACGAACGCAGTGCGTACCGCGACGAGGCCTTCTCGCGGGTGGCCGACAGCCGCGCTGGTGCACAGCAGCTGGTGGGCCCGGTACGGGTGGTGCCATGGGTGGAACGCAAGCAGGTTGAACTGGTTGACCCGCTGGGCGTCAAGAAGACCGAGGTGCAGGTCACCGAGGGGCACTGGCTGCAGATGCCGGCGTCGCTGGAGGTAGGCGGCGAGATGCTGCCGAGCCAGCGCGAAGTCGGCCTGTTCAAGGTGCCGGTGTACAGCTGGAACGGCCAGCTGAAGGCGACCTTTGCCGCAGACGACTATCCGGTGAAGGCCGGCCGCAGTTATGGCCAGCCGTATGTGGCGGTGGGCATTTCCGATGTGCGCGGCCTGGTCGGTACGCCGAACCTGCGCGTGGATGGCAAGCAACTGCGGTTGCTGCCGGGCGTTGGCGCCGCCAGCGAGGTGGGGCGAGGCCTGCATGCGCCGGTGGCCGGTTTCGCTGCGGATCAGGGCGGCACGCTGGCTGCCAGCACCGTTGAACTGGAGCTGCGCCTGGATGGCAGCCGCATGCTGTCGGTGGTGCCGGTGGGCGATGACACCCACATCGCGCTGCGTTCGAGCTGGCCGCATCCGTCGTTCAGCGGTGCGTTCCTGCCCAATGAGCGACGCGTCGATGCGCAGGGCTTCGATGCGCGCTGGGCGGTGTCCTCGCTGGCCTCCGACGCCCAGCGACAGCTGCGCAATGACGGTTCGGTCGACTCGCAGGCGGTAACGGTGTCGCTGGTCGATCCGGTCGATACCTACACCCAGGCCGACCGTGCCTCGAAGTACGGCGTGCTGTTCGTGCTGCTCACCTTCGTCGGCTTCATCCTGTTCGAGCTGATCAAGTCGCTGCGCATCCATCCGCTGCAGTACCTGATGGTGGGCCTGGCGCTGGCGATCTTCTTCCTGCTGCTGATCAGCCTGTCCGAGCACATCGCGTTCTGGAAGGCGTATCTGGTTTCGGCCGTGGCCTGCATCGGCCTGCAGGCGGTGTACCTGGCCAATGTGCTGGGCCACTGGAAGCGCGGCCTCGGCTTCGCGGCGCTGCTGACCGTGCTGTACGGCGCGCTGTATGGCCTGCTGGTATCGGAAAACAACGCGCTGCTGATGGGGTCGCTGCTGCTGTTCGTGATCCTGGCGCTGGCGATGTGGGTGACGCGCCGGGTGGACTGGTATGCGCTTGGCGCGGAACTGAAGTAAGGAGCACGCCATGAGCTGGCGCCAGGGATTGCGGCAACGGGCACGGCAGGGCATTCCGGCCCTGCTGGAAGTGGATGCACTGCTGCAGGCACATGGCGTGCTGGCGGCCCTGCCGGGGGCACGGATCGCCCCCGGCCTGGTCCGCTTCCAGCTGGCTGCAGTGACCTGCGAGGGACTGCAGGGCAAGGGGCTGGGCTGGCTGCAGGGCGCGCGGCAGGGACGCGGCGCGGTGGCTGGCCGGGTGCCGCGCTACCGGCCATGGAAGGCCGGGGCGGAGGCGCTGGCCGAGATCGGCATCGGTGGGCTACCCGATGACTGGCCCGCACACGCCGCGGTGTACGGCTGCAGCAGCATCGACCGGCGGCACTGGTTGCTGCTGCTGCCGGAACGGGCGCAGCTGTGGCTGGGGTGGAGTGGATGAAGTGGTTTGGCAGGTGCGAACCAACCACTCTCCTGTGGGTGCGAACCTTGGTTCGCACGCTTCTACCGCCGTCCATGACCGATGGGACGGTATCCCCGCGCCCCTGCTGGCTAGACTCGATGGGTTGATGATCGAGCCGAAGGGCAGGGGTGCGATGTGTTGAAGTGGGGCATGCTGGCCGCAGCGCTGGCGATGGGTGGTAATGCAGGGGCGCAGCAGCGCGAGACGGTGGACCTGGACATGGTCAGCCGCATCCGCCAGGAGGCCTTCCACCGTTCGCAGGTGATGGACACCTTCAGCTATCTCACCGAGCGCATCGGCCCGCGCCTGACCAACTCGCCGGCAATGGGCCGCGCCAACGCGTGGACCCGCGGCAAGTTCAACGAATGGAAGCTGGACAACGTCCACGATGAAGCCTTCGACGACTTCGGGCGCGGCTGGGAGTTCACCTCGGCCAGCGTGGAGATGCTGGGTGACCGCGTGCAGCCGCTGCATGCACTGCCCAAGGCCTGGACGCCGGGCACCAAGGGCCCGGTTGAAGGCGAGCTGGTCCAGGTCGAGATCAAGAAGCCCGAAGACATCGAGAAGTACCGCGGCAAGCTGCGCGGCAAGATCCTGCTGCTGGGCGAGGCGCGCGAGTACAAGCGCGGCACCGAGGCGGATTCGCATCGCCACGACGCCACCTCGCTGGAGGGCCTGCAGGAATTCACCCTGCCCAAGGACAAGGACGCCACCGCCGAGCGTGCCAAGCGGGTCAAGGAGTACCAGGAACGCCAGCAGCTGGCGGCCAAGGTCAATGCGTTCTTCGTGGAAGAAGGCGCGCTGGCCTCGATCAGCATCAGCAGCTGGGACAACGGCATCATCCGGGTTGCCGGTGGCGGTTCGCGCAAGGCGGGTGAATCGGTGGGTATTCCCGAGCTGGCGATGATCAGCGAACACTTCAATCCGCTGGTGCGCGCGCTGGAGGCCAAGCAGACCGTGCGCCTGCGCGTGGATGTAGCCGCGCGTTTCACCGACGAGGCCGACCAGCCCGGTTACAACACGCTGGCGGAGATCCGTGGCAGCAGCAAGCCCGATGAAGTGGTGATGATCGGCGCGCACCTGGATTCCTGGCACAGCGGTACCGGTGCGGCCGACAACGCGGCCGGTGTGGCGGTGATGATGGAGGCGATGCGCATCCTCAAGGCGACCGGTGCCAAGCCCAAGCGCACCATCCGCGTGGCGCTGTGGAGCGGTGAGGAACAGGGCCTGATCGGCTCGCAGGCTTATGTGGCCAAGCACTTCGGTCGCTTCCCGGAACCCACCGACCCGGCGCAGAAGGCGCTGCCGGCGTCGCTGCGCGAGCCCACCGGCGCGCTGCAGAAGACCCGCGACTACGGCAAGTTCCAGGTCTACTTCAACATGGACAACGGCTCGGGCCGCTTCCGTGGCATCTACGCGCAGGAAAACCTGGCGGCGATGCCGATCTTCGAAGCCTGGCTGGCACCGTTCCATGACGTGGGTGCCACCACCGTGGCCACCCGCAACACCGGCAGCACCGACCACATCAGCTTCGATCGCATCGGCCTGCCGGGCTTCCAGTTCATCCAGGACCGGCTGGACTACTTCACCAACGTCCATCACAGCCACCTGGACACCTGGGACCACGCCGAGCCGGAAGACCTGAAGCAGGCCGCGGCCATCGTCGCCTCGTTTGCCTACAACGCCGCAACGCGCGAGCAGCCGTTCCCGCGCAAGGTAGAACCGTAAAAGGGGACGGAGGGGATTAAGTCGTTTTCTCCCCTCCGTTTCCCGGTCGCAGCGCCCAGAGGCTGGGCAATCGCGACTTAATCCCCTCCGTCCCCTTTTTCCGTCGGGGGCGGAGGGCTGGTAAAATCAGGGGATACCCGTTCCTCGAGTCCTCCATGACCTGCCGCACCCGCTTTGCCCCCAGTCCCACCGGCTACCTGCATATCGGTGGCGCCCGCACCGCGCTGTACTGCTGGCTGGAGGCCCGTCACCGTGGCGGTGAGTTCGTGCTGCGCATCGAGGACACCGACCGTGAACGCAGCACCCAGGGCGCGATCGACGCGATCCTGGAGGCGATGGAGTGGCTGGGCCTGGATTACGACGAGGGCCCGATCTACCAGACCGACCGCGTGGCCCGCTATCTGGAAGTGGCCGAGCAGCTGGTGGCCGACGGCAAGGCGTACTACGCCTACGAGACCCGCGAAGAGCTGGACGCGATGCGCGAGGCCGCCATGGCCAAGCAGGAGAAGCCGCGCTACAACGGCGCTGCGCGCGAGCTGGGCCTGCCGCGCAAGGACGACCCGAACCGCGTCATCCGCTTCAAGAACCCGCTGCAAGGCACCGTGGTGTTCGACGACCTGATCAAGGGCCGCATCGAGATCGCCAACAGCGAGCTCGATGACATGGTCATCTTCCGCCCGGACGGCTACCCCACCTACAACTTCGCGGTGGTGGTGGATGACTGGGACATGGGCATCACCGAGGTCATCCGCGGCGACGACCACATCAACAACACCCCGCGTCAGATCAACCTGTACGAGGGCATCGGCGCGCCAGTGCCGAAGTTCGGCCACATGCCGATGATCCTGGACGAGCAGGGCGCCAAGCTGTCCAAGCGCACCGGCGCGGCCGATGTGATGCAGTACAAGGACGCAGGCTACCTGCCTGATGCGCTGCTGAGCTACCTGGCCCGCCTGGGCTGGTCGCACGGTGACCAGGAGCTGTTCAGCCGCCAGGAACTGATCGAGCTGTTCGACGTGAAGGACTGCAACTCCAAGGCCTCGCGCCTGGACATGGCCAAGCTGGGCTGGGTCAACCAGCACTTCCTGAAGACCGAGGACGTGGCCGCGATCGTGCCGCACCTGGTCTACCAGCTGCAGAAGCTGGGCCTGGACGTGGCCGCCGGCCCCGCCCCGGAGGATGTGGTGATCGCCCTGCGTGAACGCGTGCAGACCCTGAAGGAAATGGCCGAGAAGGCCGTGGTCTGGTACCAGCCGCTGACTGAGTACGACGAAGCGGCGGTGGCCAAGCACTTCAAGGCCGGTGCCGAGGTGGCGCTGGGCAAGGCCCGCGAGCTGCTGGCCGCCCTGCCGGAATGGACTGCCGAGTCGGTGGGCGTGGCCCTGCACGATGCGGCCGCAGCGCTGGAAATCGGCATGGGCAAGGTCGCCCAGCCGCTGCGCGTGGCCATCACCGGCACCCAGGTCAGTCCTGACATTTCCCATACCGTTTACCTGGCCGGCCGCGAGCAGGCCTTGAAACGCATTGATGTGGCCATCACCAAGGTAGCAACGGCCTGAGGCATCCTTGCCAGGCCCGAACCGGAGAACACGCATGCCCGCCAAGACCGCCACTGCCTGTACCGCCCCGCACCACCACGTCCACGACGCATCGGATTTCGTGGCGGTGGTCGAGCGCGTCTCGCGCGAACGCGGGCTGCGCCTGACCCCGATCCGCGCCAATGTGCTGAAGCTGATCGCCGAGGCCGGCAAGCCGGTCAAGGCCTACGAGCTGCTGGAGTGGGTGCGCAACGGCAAGGGCGTGGGCGCTGATGCCCCGCCCACCGTGTACCGCGCGCTGGACTTCCTGATGGCCAATGGCTTCGTGCACAAGCTGGAATCGGTCAATGCCTTCGTGGCCTGCCACCATCCCAGCAGCGCCGCGCATTCGGTGCCGTTCCTGATCTGCAACAGCTGCCACAGCGCGGTGGAACTGGAAGACCGCGAAATCGTCACCCAGCTGGAGAAGCGCGCCAAGGAGCTGGGTTTCCAGCCGCAGGCGCAGACCCTGGAAGTGCACGGCCTCTGCGCGCGCTGCGCCGGCTAACGCAACGGTAGTGCCGGCCGCTGGCCGGCATTTTGGAAACGGGGTCAGATCCCTTTGCCATTGGCAAAGGGATCTGACCCCGTTTCATGACAAGGCTAGTCCATCGGCTTGGAGCGGGTATCCACCCGCACGATCACCGACATGCCGGGCCGCAGCTGCTCTGCCAGCTTCTGGCCTTCATTGATCGATATCCGCACCGGCAGCCGCTGCACCACCTTGGTGAAGTTGCCGCTGGCATTGTCCGGGCGCAGCACGCTGAATTCCGACCCGGTGGCAGGGGCGATCTCCTGCACGCGGCCCCGCAGCACCTGCCCCTGGAACGCGTCCACCGAGAACGTGGCCGGCTGGCCGATCGCCATCCCCCAGGTCTGGCCTTCCTTGTAGTTGGCCACCACCCACAGCGTGTCGGGTACCAGGAACAGCAGCTGCGAACCGGCGGCGACGTACTGGCCCACGCGCACGCTGGCTTCGCTGATCTGGCCGTCGCGCGGCGCGTGGATCACCGTGTTGGCCAGATCGATGCGCGCCAGTTCCAGCTGCGCCTGCGCGCTTTCCACCTGGGCCTCCAGGCTCTTGCGCGCCACCTGGGTCGACACCAGCGTTTCCTCGGCGATGCGGATCTGTGCCTGCGACTGCTGCACGCTGGCCTGTGCCGAGGCCTGGGTGGTGCGGAACTTGTCGCGGTCGTTGATCGATACCAGCTGCTGCGCGGCCAGCTCCTCGTAGCGCTTGGTCTCGTTGCGCGAGCGCTGCAGCTCGGCCTGGCCCGCCGACAGCGTGGCGTGCGCCGAGGCGATCTGCGCACGGTTCTGTGCCTGCGACTGGTCCGAGTTGGCCAGTGCCGCGCGTGCGCTGTCCAGCGTTGCCTGTGCCTGGGCGACACGCTGCGCGTAGATGCGGTCATCGATACGCAGCAGCGGCTCGCCCTCCCTCACGTGCTGGAAGTCCTTCACCAGCACTTCGGTCACGTAGCCATTCACCTGTGGTGCCATCACCGTGATCTGTCCGCGCACATACGCGTTGTCGGTCACCATCACGCTGCTGGTGAACGGCCACAGGTGCCAGGCGCGCAGGATCAGCGCGATGCCCAGCAGGGCGACCACCACCATCACTACCACGCTGCGCGCGCTGGGCTTGAGGTACTTCGGCGCGACCACGGGTTCTACCGGGGTGGGCGCAGGCGCCGCGTCGGTCGGCGGCGGTGGGGTCACGTTGTCGGCGTCGTCGGGACGGGGCGGGACGGGAGGCATGGTGGAGGACTCAGCGGGGCGCGGCCGGCGTGGCCACAGCGGGGGAAGTGGGGTGGCGCTTGCGCCATTGCTTGAGCACGGCGGTGCGCAGCGACAGCAGCAGCAACCAGCACAGGAAGCCGATGGCCAGCCAACCGCTCAGCGTGAACACATCATTGAAGCCACGCACGTTGGCTTCGCGGCGTGTGGTCTGCGCCAGCTGCGCGCTGCCCTGCGCACTGCGCAGCACCGGGTCGGTGATCTGTGCGCTGTACAGCTGCTGCTGGATGCGCAGGCGTTGTGCCACCACCGGGTCGGCCGGGTCGAGCTGGCTGGTCAATGCGCTGGAGTACAACTGCTCGCGATGCAGCTGGAAGGTGCCCAGCACCGCAGAGCCGGCCAGGCCCCCCAGCGTCTGCGTGATCGACAGCGTCACCAGGAAAGTGATCATGTGGTCCACGCCCTGCTTCAGCGCGGCGGAAATGCCGAGCATGATCAACGGGCCCATGAACATGCCGGCACCGACCGAGGCCAGGAACTGGCTGACGTAGAAGTCGTGCGGCCGATCCATGCTGGTGCGGTGCTGGTCGAAGAAGGCGGCAGCGCCCAGCAGCAGGATCGCCATCAGCAGCTGGGCAATCAGCCGCTTCGGGCCGAAGGTCAGCGATGCGCCGGCGATGCCGGTGACCACGCCCGCAAGGATCACCACGAACAGCGGGCGCATCTGGTCAGGCCCCATGCCCAGCGTGCGCATCAGGTTGACCACGCCGTAGGACTGCTCGGTGGTGAGAAAGCGGATCAGGAACGCGCCGACGATGAAGTGCAGCACCGGAAGCTTCGACAGCCAGCGGATCTGCAGCAGCGGATTCCGCCGGTAGTGTTCGATGATGAAGGCGGTGGTGGACAGCACGATCGAGGCGACCAGGGCCCAGCCCAGCCACGGCGTGTTGAGCCACCAGCGGGTGTAGCCCTGCGCCAGCACGATCACCAGCAGTGCGACGGCCGGTGCAAGCAGGGCGAACGTGAGGAAGTCCAGCGGTTCGAACGCCTTCACCTGGATGCCGGGCGGCAGCTTCAGCACCACCACTGCCGCGAACGCGCACAGTGCCAGCCCGGCTTCAAACGAGTAGAGCTGATGCCATTGGCCGGTATCGACCAGGCCTGGTGAAACGATCCAGGCGATCGGCACCGCCAGCTGCGAAAGGCCGACGCCGACCACCAGCAGATTGCCGGTAAAGCGGCGCGGCAGCGCCTGCAGCATGTACAGCGTGCCCAGTGTCGAACAGGCCGCGCCAGCGAAGCCGCTGGCGGCGCGGGTCAGCATCGTGGTCTCGAAGCTGCCGACGAACAGGTGCAGTACCGCCAGCGCCGCGTACAGGCCCAGCCCGATCTCGGCGAACAGGCGGATGCCGTACTGCTGGCGGAACTTGAAGGCCAGCAGGTTGGCCGTGACGTTGACCATTGCATAGGCCGCCACCAGCCAGCTGCCCTGGGTCGGGGTCAGCGCCAGCTGGCCCTGCAGGAACGGCAGGTTGGCGGTGACCAGCGCATTGCCGAGGCCGCCGGTGATCGCCACCAGCAGCGATACCAGTGCATAGGCCAACCGACGGTACGGTGGGTGCCAGGGCATCGACGCCGAACCGGGCATGGTCGGCTTCTCGTGCTCCTCCCAATCCGGAACCGGCTTCAGATACGGCTGGACCATCAGCGGGCCTCGCTGGTTGCTCCCTGGAGACCCCCGCGCAGCAGCTGCAGGGCGCGCCCGGCCAGGTGGGCGCGCTCGTCGCGGGTCTTGCCGCGCAGGGCCGCGCCCAGCATGCCCGAGATCAGTGAAATGTCCGTCTTCTCCAGGTCGGCACGGCACAGGCCGGCGGCCTTGGCGCGGGCGATCGGTGCTTCCAGCAGATCGCGCACGGTCTCGCGCGCGGTGCGCATGGCCGGCACATCCGAATCGACCGCACGCCAGTAATCGGCCAGTGCCGGCGAATCGATGATGCGCTGGGCCATGCCCTCGAACACCTCGAACAGGGCGTCGTCGCGGTCGCCGAGTTGTTCGACCTGGCGCCGGATGCGGTCGACCGTACGCTGCAGCAGCGCCTGGATCAGCGCGGTGCGGTCGGGGAAGTTGCGGTACAGGGTAGCGCGGCCCACCTGGGCGCGTTCGACCACCAGGTCCAGCGGGGCGGTGACACCGTGTTGGCCGAACACATGATCGGCGGCGTCGAGGATGAGGGCACGGCGGGCAGCAGCATCGGCACGTTGGGCAGTCATGGAATTATTTTCGGACAAAAATGTCCGATTGGCGAGACTTTGAGTGACGGGATTGTCCGCTTGTTGTGGTACGCACATCTTTGTGACGAATGCGTGATGGTTCGGGTCGAAATGAAAACGGGGGCCCGAAGGCCCCCGCTGCATACCTGTGGAAGGAGTAGCAAGGAGATCCACGCCATGCGTGATCTCAGGCTGGGGTCAGAGCCCATTCCTGCGGAATGGGATCCGACGCCCGGCGTGGTGCAGTAGATCCACGCCATGCGTGGATGGAGGAGAGTCAGAAGAACGCGCGGATGCCGAATGCGACACCACGGCCCGGCAGCGGCGAGTAGTCGCGCAGCAGCGAGGTATGCGGGCGCACTTCGCGGTTGGTCAGGTTGCTGCCATCCAGGAACACCTCGTAGCTGTTGCTGGCGTTGCGGTCCCAGCGGTAGGCCAGATGCGCGTCGACCAGGGTGTAGCCGTCGCTCGGTGCTTCGTTCTGGGCGACGTCCTTCTGGCGGCTGTAGCGCACCGCACCGACCGAAGCGCGCCAGCCGTCCTTGGCCCAGCGCAGGTCGGCGCCGACGCGGGCCGGGGCGATGCGCGGCAGGTAACCGGTATTGGCCAGTTCAACGCTGTAGTTGTGGTTGTGGTCGCCATGCGGCACGGCGATGTCGAGGTTGCGGCTGCCACTACCATCCAGCTTGGCCTTCACGTAGTCGCCGAACAGGCGCAGATCCCAGTCACCGGCGCCGCCTTCGAACAGGTGCACCAGCGCTTCGGCTTCGGCACCGCGGAACACCGCATCCTGCTGGGTCCACGCACGAACCGGCAGGCCCTCGGTGACGCCGGTGTCGGCCAGGTAGATGAAGTCCTTGAACTTGGTCTGGTAGACCGACGCGGAGAAGTCCAGGCGTTCGCTGTGGGTGTGGATACCCAGTTCCACGCGCTGGCCGCGCTCGGTCTTCAGGTTGGCGTCGCCGATTTCCAGCGAGCGGGTGGCGATATGCGCGCCGGCGGCATACAGCTCTTCGTTGGTCGGTGCACGCTCGGAGCTGTCCACGCCGATGCGCAGGTCGACGGTGTCGTTGAGCTTCCAGATGCCGGCCGCAGACAGGTTGGTGGCACCGAAGGTGCGGCGGCGATAGTCACCGGTCGGGTCCAGCTTGACCTGGTCGTGGCGGCCGCCCAGTTCCAGCTTGAACGGGCCGAACTGCTTTTCCTGCAGCACGAACAGGCCGATGTTCCTGGTGCCGGTATCCGGTACGAACGCCTCTTCGCCCTTTGCGCCGAAATCACTGTTGCCGAACTGCAGGCCGAAGGCGCCGTCCCAGCCACCGATCTGCTGCTGCACCGCTTCCAGGCGTGCTTCGATGCCGCGGTTGGTGAAGCGGGTGGACGGCGTGCCGGCTTCCAGCTCCACGTGTTCGTAGTCGGTGTAGGCCACGCGTGCGTTGATGTTCTTCAGGAACGAGACCGGGTCGTAGATGCCGGCCTTGGTCTCGAAGCGGTTCTGCACCATGTCGATGCGCACGTCGTGCTCGTCGCCGCCTTCTTCTTCATCGCCATGGTCGTGGCCGTGGTCATGGCCATGATCATCGCCGTCGGCGTGCACGTGCGCACCATTGGGAATGCCGTAGTTGGTGCGATAGGTGCTGGCCGATACGCCGAAGTAGCCGCCTTCGCCCAGCCACGTTGCGCCGACGCCGCCGGCGCGGGTGCGGATCGAGCTGTTGTCGAGGCGGCCGCGGCGCGGCTCTTCGCCTTCCTCGCCCGCGTGGTCATGGTCGTGATCGTGATGATCTTCAAGGCTGTCGATCACCGCATAACCGGGGATGCGGTAGTCGTCGCCGTTGCGGACCAGGCCATCCACGTGCAGCACGACATTGCCGCTGACGCCATCGAGGCGGAACATGCCGCTGCGTTCGTTGTTCACCGAATTGCCGCGCAGTTCTGCGCGGCCGCTCAGCGGGCGCTCCGGCAGTTCGCGCGCGATGCGGCCATCGACCACATTGACCGCACCACCGATAGCGCCGCTGCCAAACAGCAGGGTGGCCGGGCCTTTCAGGACCTCGATCTGGTCGGCCAGGAACGGCTCGATGCTGGTGGCATGGTCGGCGCTGACGGTGGAGGCGTCCATGTTGCCCATGCCGTTGGACAGCACGGCCACGCGTGGACCTTCCTGGCCGCGGATGATCGGGCGGCCGACGCCGGGACCGAAGAAGGTGCTCTGTACGCCGGGCAGCTTGGCCACGGTATCGCCGAGGGTGCCGGCCTTCTGCTCGTCCAGGCGTTCACCGGCCAGAACCTCCACCGGGCGTGCCAGCGATTCGGCGTCGCCCTGCAGCGGCGAGGCGGTGACCTGCACCGACGACAGTTCAGTCAGGTGGCGGTCACGATGGGAATCGTCTTCGCTGGCGGCGAAGGCAACGGTCGGAAGCAGGGCGGTGAGGGCCAGGGCGAGGGAATGCGGCTTCAACCGCGGGGTACGGGCGGGCATCGGTGGGTCCTTTGTTACACTGTATCAATCGCTGGGCGCACGAATCCCGTCAGCGGGACAGGGGGAGGGAAACCGTGCGGGTCGGGGAGGGATGTTATATTATTCCATAACGATTCGCCGACCCTGCTGGAAGTCATGTCCCTGTCCTCACGCCTGCGCCACCTGCTCGACCGTTTCGGCGCCACTGGTTCGATGCTGTGCGCGGTGCATTGCGCGGTGATTCCGGTGCTGCTGGCCGCAGCGCCCTCGTTGGGCCTGTCGTTCTGGCTGAGCGACGGCGTGGAACAGGCGCTGGTGGTGTTCGTGACCCTGCTGGGGCTGTTCAGCCTGGTCTGGGGCTACCGTCGCCACGGTGCGCTGCGTGCGCTGGGCTTCCTGATTCCCGGCCTGGTCGCGCTGTGGGCCGGCGTGCTGTACGACCCGTTGCACCATAATGCGGTGCCGCACGCGGTGGTGATGACCGTCGGCGGCCTGTTGGTGGGTGTGGCCCATCTGGTCAACCTGCGCCTCAACCACGGTCACGTGCACGACGCCAGCTGCGCGCACTAGGCGCTCCGTGATAGGATTTTCGATCGTGCGCGGGGGCGCCCAGCAAGGCGGCCCCGCCGAACCCGTGTCAGTACGGGGTAACCAGATTTCACATTTGAGGAGTTGAAGACATGGGTAAGGGTGACCGCAAGACCGCCAAGGGCAAGCGCTACAACGCCAGCTACGGCAACGCCCGTTCGCACACCGCGAGCAAGGTCGCCGTAGGCGCCGCCGCTCCGGTTGCCAAGAAGACCGTGGCCAAGGCTCCGGCGAAGAAGGCTGTGGCGAAGAAGGCTGTCGCCAAGGCCTGATCCGGCCCAGACCGGTTCAATGAAAAACGCGGCGCCTGGCGCCGCGTTTTTTTATGCGCGTTTTTGTAGAGCCGAGCCCATGCTCGGCTCTACAGGGAAGTCAGCGCAGGGTCTTCTTCAGCGTTTCCGGATTGCCATCGTTCGGCGCGGCCGGCACCTGCAGCAGCTGGGCCAGCAGCGGATAGACATCGACGTTGTCGAAGCCATCGATCACCAGGCCCTGGCGGAACGACGGGCCGGCGGCCACGAACACCGCGCGCATGGAGGGCAGGGCGTTGTCGTAGCCATGCGAACCTCGATCCTGCTTCGCGCGCTTGGCGATCTTCTCCTGGTGCAGCGCATCCCAGCCTTCATCCATGGCACAGACGATGGCCGGAACCCGCGGATGCGTGCCGTAGTGCCAGCGCGCCGGCAGGTTCTCCTTCTTCCAGCACTCGTAGTGCGCGTGGCGGCCGAGCAGAGCGCGTTCGGCTTCCGCTTCGCGGCCGGCGACCGGTGCAAACCCCACCGACTGGCCCTGGCTGATATTGCGCGCAATGGCCGGGTCGGCCATCGATTCGGTGGCGATCACGTGGCCGTCGGCGACGCTGGCCATGCCGTGGTCGGACACCACGATGACGTTGGTGGTCGCAGCCAGGCCGCGCTGTTGCAGTCCGTCAAGCACCTGGCCGACGATCTGGTCGGCGCGCACGATGGCGTCGGCGTACTGCTTCGACTCGGGGCCGTAGTTGTGGCCAGCCTTGTCCACGTGCTCCATGTACAGCGTGGTGAGGCGCGGTGCATCCGCATCGGTCTGCGCCAGCCAGTCGAGCACGATGCCGGCCCGCTGCTCCAGCGGTTCCTTGCCGTCGTACACGCGCCACTTGCTGGGGCGCACGCCGCGGATTTCAGACTCACTGCCCGGCCACGCCGTGGTGGCCGAGCGCACGCCGGCGTTCTCGGCACTGACCCAGATCGGTTCGCCACCCCACCAGCCGCTGGTAGTGACCGCGTCGCGGTTGCTCAGTTCGAAACGGCCCAGGGATGCATCGTCCATGCTGTTGTTGACGATGCCGTGGTGGTCCGGGCGCAGGCCGGTGACGATGGTGTAATGGTTGGGGAAAGTCAGCGACGGATAGGACGGGGTCATCCAGCGTGCACGCACGCCGCCGTCGATCAGTCGCTGCAGGTTCGGGGTCAGCCCGCGGTCCAGCGCATCGGCGCGCAGGCCGTCGATGGAGATCAGCAGCAGCTTCGGCGGCGTGGCCGCAGCGACGGGTGTGGGAACGGAGGCGGAAGGGGCGGGCGCGGTGGTGCAGGCGGCCAATGGCAGCAGCAGCGCCAGCGCGCAGGTCAGGCGTACGGAAGTCATCCGTCCATCATAGTGCGAGGCAATGACGCGCCCAAGACACGGCGCGCTATCGCGCGCCGTGTCCGCGCATTTTTCCTTGTCTCCAGACATGTCCCTGATGCTTCCATCCACGCATGGCGTGGATCTACCGTGTCGACCAAGGTCGACACCCACCAACAGTTGCGCAGAATGACGTTCGGACAGATCGCAGGAACCTGTCGAAGGCGGGGTGGGTCCGGTTGCAGGGGCGTGAGCGCCATGGATGGCGCGACCGAGCTTACAGGGACGTACTTGCAGCGTCCCCTGCAACTGGATCCACCCTGCCTCCCCGCAGGAAGCCCGCTGTTGCTGTTGCTCTAGCCTCTGCGGGTGCCGGGCGCAGCCCGGCCAGTTCTCTCAGGCGAACAGTGGGGCCTGGCGTTGTTCCAGCCGCAGCAGCGCGGCCTTGGTTTCCAGTCCGCCACCAAAGCCGGTCAGTGCCCCGTTGCTGCCGATCACGCGATGGCAGGGCAGGATGATCGGCAATGGGTTGCGGCCGTTCGCGGCGCCGACCGCGCGGGTCGCACTGGGTTGGCCCAGATGCTGCGCCAACTGCAGGTAGCTCCAGGTCTGGCCGAACGGAATCAGCGCCAGCGCCTGCCACACACGCAGCTGGAACGGCGTGCCACGTGGTGCCAGCACAAGGTCGAAGCTGCTGCGCTTGCCGTGCAGGAACTGCAGCAGCTGTTCGCGCGCTTCCGGCAAGGCATCCGGTGCGTAATGCCAGTCATCACGCCCGCGCGCGGGGTGGCGGTTCTCCGGGAACAGCACATGCGAAAGACCGCGCTCATCGCCTGCGATGGTCAGCACGCCGATCGGGCTGTCGAAACGATCGAACAACAGAGTCATGTCGGTTCTCCAACGAAGGTGCCGGACAGGTGCCACAGGTGCAGTACGGCATAGGCGCGCCATGGCCGCCAGGGTTGTGAGCGCGCTTCGGTCGCGCGTTCGCTCAGACGCTGGCCCTGTGCGTGGCCGAGGACCTGCTGCAGCACCAGGTCGCCGGCGGGGAAGGCGTCGGGCTGGCCGAGTCCGCGCAGGGCGATGTACTGCGCGGTCCACGGGCCGATGCCGGGCAGTGCCACACAGCGCGCAACGAATTCTTCCAGCGCCTGGCCGGGCCCGAAGTCGAGCTGGCCACTGGCACAGGCGGCGGCCAGCGCACGCACGGTGGCGGCGCGGGTGCGCGGCAGGCCGACCGATTCCAGCGGCGCCTCAGCCAGCACCTCGGGCGCGGGGAACTGGCGATCGAAGTCCGATGGCATGCCCGGCAGATGTGCGCCATAGGCATCGACCAGGCGCCGCGCGAAGGTGGTGGCCGCAGCCACGCTGACCTGCTGTCCGAGCACGGCGCGTACACCCACCTCGAAGCCATCCCAGCCGCCGGGCACGCGCAGCCCGGGGCGTTCGGCGATGCCACGGGCCAGCAGCGGTTCTTCGCCCAGCGCGGCATGCACCTGCTGCAGATCGGCATCAAGGTCGAAGACACGGCGTACGCGGCGCACGATGTCGGGGATCAGGCGCGGATCAACCGCGCCCAGTTGCAGGCGCAGTTCGGGGCGTTTCGGGTCGGCAGTGACGCGCAGCAGGGTGGGGCGCTCCGGCGTGCCGAGCACGCGCTGGTAGCTGTCCTCGCCGATGAGTTCGATGCCGGGCAGGCTGCGCTTGCGCAGGAAGGCCAGCATGCGCGGGAAATCCAACGGTGGGCGGTACACCAGCCGTAGTACCAGGCAGCCGTCATCGGCGGCCAGCGGCTGGTGCTGGCGACGCAGCGCGGTTGGTGCCATGCCGCAGCCCTGCAGGAAGGCGGTATTGAAGCGGCGCAGGCTGTTGTAGCCGGCGGCCAGCGCAACATCGGTCACCGGCAGCGTGGTCTCGGTCAGCAGCTGCTTGGCCAGTAGCAGGCGATGGGTGGCGTGGATCTGCCCCGGCGTCGCGCCCAGGTGTTCAACGAACAGGCGCTGCAGTTGGCGCGCGCTGAGGCCGATCTTCTCTGCGAGATCGGCCACCGGCTGGTCCTGCAGGAAACCGCCATGGATCAGCGCGAGGGCGCGCTGCACGGTCTGCCCGGCCAGTGCCTGCTGGGCCTGCGGTGCCAGTTCGGGACGGCAGCGCAGGCACGGGCGGTAGCCGGCGGCGGCGGCCGCAGCGGCGGTCGGGTAGTAGGTGATGTTGCGCGGCTTCGGTGGCGGTGCCGGGCACACCGGGCGGCAGTAGATGCCGGTGCTGCGCACGGCGGTGAAGAACACGCCGTCGAAGCGTGCGTCGCGGGCCAGGCGGGCGCGGTCGCAGGCGGCGGTGTCGAGGGCGAGGGCGGTGTCCATGGCGCCAGTCTAGGCGTGTGCGGGCGGGGATACTCGCCACATTCGGACATGGATGCTGAAGGGGGTTCTGGCAGGGCTGCGCCCGGCACCCGCAGAGGCAACGTCAACGTCAAAATCCAGATCGGCTCTGGCTTGATGGGGGTTGGGCGGGGCGGTGTGGGCTGGCAGGACACGCCGTAAACCCGTCCCTGGGGGCTCGATGGCGCCATCCATGGCGCCAACGGTCCTGCCAGCCCACACCGCCCCACCTCCGACAGGTTCACGTCTGCTGGTAGGTGTCGACCTTGGTCGGCACGCTTTCCCAAGGGTCAGAGGGGGTTCAGTGCCGCGCGCTGAATGCGCGCCCGGGACGGGTAGACTGTGGCTCTTGCTCACGTGAAGACTGGTTGCCCGATGTCCGCCAAACTCCGCTGGTTGCCCTTGTTGTGCCTGGCCCTGGCGGGCTGCAGTCAGCTGGAGAATCCGGGCAATGTGACCGCTGCCGACAAGGCGGCGAGGGCACCTGCCAGCGATGGCGAGAACATGGTGTCGATCAATGCCGCCGACGCACCGCCACCGCCAGCGCCGCCGCGCAGCCGGGCGGATCGGCCGTGGCCGCAGGCGCAGCTGGAGAATGGCCGTGCCTGGGTCAGCTGCAGCACGGAATATGCCGGCGATGCCGGCGACGGTGTCGAGCTGGAAGGCCTGCAGCGCGAGCAGATCACCCAGGCCCTGGCGCCGTGCGCCGAACGCGGCCTGATGCGCGTGCGCTACGCCGGCAAGATCAATCCGGGCTTCGCCGAAATGATGTGGCGGTTGGCCGTGGTCGCTGACGATCAGAAGATCCACAAGCGCATCCTCGATCTGGATTCCAGCGGCGGCCAGGTGGAATCGGCGATCGTCGCCGGTGACAGCATCGGTGAATCCGGCTGGACGATCTGGGTGCGAGAAGGCTCGATCTGCCACAGCGCCTGCGTGTTCGTGCTGGCCGCCGGTGACAACCGCCTGCTGTCGGGCAAGGTCGGCATCCACCGCATGATGCGCATCAGTTCCAAGGCCACCTCGCGCGCGGAACTCAACCGCGAGCTGCACGAGGTCTACGACAACGTGAAGGACTACCTGCAGCGCAACGGCGTGGCGGTGGGCGTGGCTGATCTGATGATGACCGTGCCCAACCGCAGCCTGCGCCTGCTGACCCCGGACGAGCTGCGCCAGTACGGCCTGGATGGTACCAACGCAGTGCAGGACGATCTGGAACGGATCAAGCAGATGCGCGCCTGCGGCGATGATTTCGTGCAGCGCAAGGACGCGTTCCTGATTGCCTTCGACCAGCAGTGCAAGCGCGAAGGCGCCGACATGGAATCGATCAACAGCTGCGGCCAGGCACTGAAGCAGCGCTTCGGTTTCCCGGATGCGGTGTGCCCGGAAGAAAGCCCGCTGTCGGAGATTGATGTGGCAACGCTGCCACCGGCACCGTCGGAGCCGCCGCCGGTGGCCGAACAGGCGCCAGCAGACACCGGCACGCCCGCCGCGCAGGCCGATGCCGCAGCGGTGGAAGGCAGCGCCCACGCGCGCTGACGAACAGCTCACCGCGCTGGCGTAGACTGCGGTTCTTTCCCGAGAACCGGCGGTGTCCATGAAGCGCGTGCTCCTGCTGCTGTCCCTGCTGCCCATGCTCGCGTTGGCGCAGACGCCTGCGCCCGCCACGCCCGCCCCGGCGCCCGCGCGCCCCGCACCGGCCTCGCCGTCGGCTGCAAAACCGGCCACCGCCGGTGCACCCGCGTTGACCGCCGCGCAGCAGGCGCAGGTGCAGAAACAGGATGCGGAAATGGGTGCGGCCGCAGTGAAGGCGGCGCAGCTGGTTGATGCCAACCGCGCCGGTGAATTGTGGGATGGCGCTTCGGCCGTCGCGCGCCGTGCAGTACCGAAGGCCGCTTTCGTCAGCCAGTTGACCGCCGAGCGCACGCGTCTGGGTGCGCTGGCCGGCCGCGGCCAGCCGACCATCACCCGGGTCAAGTACAGCGCCGGCGCCGCGGTGCCGGAAGGGCTGTACATCAACGTCAGCTTCCCGACCCGTTTCGCCAACAGCGCACAGCCGGTGCGCGAGCTGGTCTCATTCCGTTTCGACGAGGACCAGGTGTGGCGCCTGGCCGGTTACAGCCTGCGTGCGTCGGCACCCTGAGGAGATGAACGATGGCAACTGAACTGACGATGCTGGCCTGGTCGGTGCTGCTGGGCTTCGTCTACATCTTCGCCACCTCCACCGTGGTCACCCGCGAGCGCGGGATGAAGTGGAATGCTTCGGCACGTGATGGCGAGGCCAGGCCGGTCAGCGCGCTGGCCGGTCGCCTGCAGCGCGCGCAGGCCAACTTCCTGGAGACGTTCCCGTTCTTCGCCGCCGCCGCCATCGCAGTGGTGGTGGCCGGTCGCGGCAACGACACCACGGCACTGGCCGCGCAGGCCTACTTCTGGGCGCGCGTGGTCTATCTGCCGCTGTACGCCGCAGGTGTGCCCTATGTGCGCAGCCTGGTGTGGGCGGTGTCGCTGCTGTCGATCCTGGCGCTGGTGTTCGCGTTGTTGTGATCCCGGCCTGATCCAGATCAAGGCCGGTCAGGTGCGTGGCGCTATGCTGGCCCGGACTGAATCAACGGCAGGAGGCGCGCATGCGCAGGATGGACGTGGTGGTGGTCGGCGCCGGACCGGCGGGTCTGTGCTTCGCGCGTGCGCTGGCCGGTAGCGGCCTGCAGGTCGGGCTGGTCGAAGTGCAGCCGCGCCAGACGCTGGCCGAGGCCGCCTTCGATGGCCGGGAGATCGCGTTGACCCATGCCTCGCGGCAGAGCATGGAGCAGCTGGGGCTGTGGCAGCGCCTGCCGCAGGCCGAAGTCGCCGAACTACGCGATGCCAGGGTGATGAACGGCGGCTCGCCGTTCGCACTGACCTTCGCCAGCAGCCAGGTCGACGGCCAGCCGCTGGGCTGGCTGGTGCCCAACCATCTGATCCGCCGCGCTGCATGGGATGCCGTGCAGGGCCAGGACGGCCTGGAACTGTTCGATGGGCGCAAGGTGCAGGGCGTACAGGCCGATGCACAGGGCCATGTGGTCAAACTGGATGACGGCAGCCAACTTCATGCGCGGCTGCTGGTAGCCGCTGACAGCCGCTTCTCCGCCACCCGCCGCATGCTTGGCATCGGTGCGCAGATGCGCGACTTCGGCAAGTCGATGCTGGTGTGCCGCATGCAGGTCGAGCGCGACCATCACCACACTGCCTGGGAATGGTTCGGCTACGGCCGCACGATGGCGTTGCTGCCGCTCAACGAGGGCCAGGCATCGGCGGTGATCACGCTGCCGCCGCGGCAGATCGAGGAGCTGCTGGCAATGGATGAGGTGGCCTTCGGTGAGGCCATCAGCGGTTGCTTCGAACACCGCCTGGGCCGCATGCAGCCAGTGGCCACGCCGCAGGCGTATCCGCTGGTGGGTGTGTACGCGCACCGTTTTGTCGGCGAGCGTTCGGCACTGATCGGCGATGCCGCCGTAGGCATGCACCCGGTCACCGCGCATGGCTTCAACCTGGGACTGGCCAGCGCACAGCGGCTGGCGCAGGGCATCGTCGAGCAGCAGCGTCGCGGTGCCGACATTGCTGCAGCCGGCATGCTGGCCAGCTACCAGCGGGGTCATCGGCTGGCGTCGCGGCCGCTGTACGAAGCCACCAACGCGATCGCCAGCCTGTACACCGACGATCGCCGTCCTGCGCGCCTGCTGCGGGCGGCCGGCCTGCGCCTGGCGCAGGGCGTGGCACCGTTCAGGCAGCTGATTGCCTCGCACCTGACCCAGCGCGTGGCCTGAACCGGTTCAGATCAGCCCGTTCAGATCAGCCGGCGGCCAGCACCCGGATCTGGCTGTCGGCGAATTCGACCACCTGGCCTGCGCGGATCTTGCAGGCCTTGCGCAGTTCGACTTCGCCGTCGACCCGCACCTGGCCGTCACTGATGACCATCTTGGCTTCGCCGCCACTGGTGACCAGGTCGGCCAGCTTGAGCAGCTGCTTGAGTTCGACGTAGTCGCCGTCGAGGTCGAATTCGAGAATCTGCATGGAGCTGGGTTCCTGGAAAGAGGGCACAGGCCAGTGGCCAGGCCGGGGAAGAGGGCGCGTATTGTGCGCCAGCGCGGGGCATGACGGCACGCGCACGGAAAGCTGTACGCCTCGTTCAGGATCAATGCGGTATGATTCCGCTCTGAGCGAGTGAAATCTCCTCCAACCGAGCAGCGCCAGGGCACGCGATAAGAAGGGCGCCCAAAGCGCGGACCATCACCTTTTTTATCGCACTGCCAGGAAGACGGCAGTGCCTTCGGAGTTCCCCATGTCCCAAGATTCCCAAGCGCCGCTGCAGTTTGCGCAGCTCGGCCTGTCCGAGCCCGTGATGCAGGCGGTCACCGCCATCGGCTACGAAACCCCGTCGCCGATCCAGGCCGCCACCATCCCGGCGATGCTGGAAGGTCGCGACGTGCTGGGCCAGGCCCAGACCGGCACCGGCAAGACCGCCGCGTTCGCGCTGCCGGTACTGTCCAACATCGACCTGCAGCAGATCAAGCCGCAGGCCTTGATCCTGGCACCGACCCGCGAACTGGCCATCCAGGTTGCCGAGGCGTTCCAGTCCTATTCGTCGAAGATCCCCGGCTTCCGCGTGCTGCCGGTGTACGGCGGCCAGCCGTACGGCCAGCAGCTGTCGGCCCTGCGCCGCGGCGTGCACATCGTGGTCGGTACTCCCGGCCGCGTGATCGACCACCTGGATCGCAGCACCCTGGACCTGTCCGAGCTGAAGACGCTGGTGCTGGACGAAGCCGATGAAATGCTGCGCATGGGCTTCATCGACGACGTCGAGGCCGTGCTGAAGAAGCTGCCGGAGCAGCGCCAGGTGGCCCTGTTCTCGGCCACCATGCCGCCGCAGATCCGTCGCATCGCGCAGACCTACCTGCAGGATCCGGTCGAAGTCACCATCCAGGCCAAGACCACCACTTCGGCCAACATCCGCCAGCGCTACTGGTGGGTGAGCGGCATGCACAAGCTGGACGCGCTGACCCGCATCCTGGAAGTCGAGCCGTTCGACGCGATGATCATCTTCGCGCGTACCAAGGCCGGCACCGAAGAACTGGCCAGCAAGCTGCAGGCCCGAGGCCTGGCCGCTGCCGCCATCAACGGTGACATGCAGCAGGCCCAGCGTGAGCGCACCATCGCCATGCTGAAGGAAGGCAAGCTGGACATCCTGGTCGCCACCGACGTGGCCGCCCGCGGCCTGGACGTGGAGCGCATCAGCCACGTGCTGAACTACGACATTCCGTACGACACCGAAAGCTACGTGCACCGTATCGGCCGTACCGGCCGTGCCGGCCGCAGCGGCGAGGCGATCCTGTTCGCCACCCCGCGCGAGAAGGGCATGCTGCGCCAGATCGAGCGCGCCACCCGCCAGCCGATCGAAGAGATGCAGCTGCCGAGCGTGGAAGCGGTCAACGACAACCGCATCAACAAGTTCACCACGCGCATCACCGAAACCCTCGGCGCCGGTGGCCTGGACTTCTACCGCCAGCTGCTGGAGCGCTTCGAGAACGAGCAGAACGTGCCGGCCATCGAAGTGGCTGCGGCGCTGGCCAAGATGCTGCAGGGTGATACCCCGTTCCTGCTGCAGCCGCCGGTGCGTGCGCCGCGTGAAGAGCGCGCGCCGCGCGAGCGCTTCGACCGTGGCGACCGTCCGGAGCGTGGCGATCGCTTTGACCGCAACGAGCGTGGTCCGCGCTTCGAGCGTGGCCCGCGTCGCGATGACGCCGAAGGTGGTTTCGAGCAGCGTCCGCGCCGTGAGGTTCCGCCGCGTGGTGCGCCGGAGCAGGGCATGGAGACCTACCGTATTTCGGTGGGCCACCAGCATGGCGTGAAGCCGGCCAACATCGTCGGCGCCATTGCCAACGAGGCCGGCCTGGAAAGCCGCTTCATCGGCCGCATCGACATCCACGACGACTTCTCGCTGCTGGATCTGCCGGCGCAGATGCCGTCGGACGTGCTGTCGCACCTGCAGAAGGTCTGGGTGTCCGGCCAGCAGCTGCAGATGCGCGCGCTGGCCCCGGGTGAAGACACCAACCCGGCCCCGCGCCCGTTCAAGCCGCGCTTCGACAAGCGTGGTCCGGGCGGTCCGGGTGGCCCGCGTCGTGGCGGCCCGGGTGGTCCGGGTGGCCATGGTGGCGACCGCGGTGGTGACCGCGACAGCCGCCCGCCGCGTCGTGACGGCTTCAAGCCGCGCGGCCCGCGCAGCTTCTAAGCCGCGCCCGCAGCCGTCCTGATCAACGCCAGTCTCCGGGCTGGCGTACAGAAAAAGGGGACGGAGGGGATTAAGTCGTATATGGCAGGCCATGCGCTTATGCCGAAAACGACTTAATCCCCTCCGTCCCCTTTTCGCATGGCAAACACATTGCCGGTCATAGGCTGGGCCAGTTCCAAGGGAGGTTGTCACCGCAGCACATTCGGGGGGATCCGGGATGGGTAGAAGTGGCACGGACCAGCAGAGCCGGCGGGTGCCGATGACCCGTGGCCTGGGATTGCGCTTTGCGTTGTTGACGGGCATGGCGATCGGGTTGGTCGCGCTGTCCGCGTTGATCCAGGAACTGCAGGCGGCCTCGACGGCCTGGATTGCCGGCCAGGGTTACTGGTCACGGGGGCAGCAGGATGCAACCGCTGCGCTGAGCCGCTACCTGGCACGTGGCCATGCCCAGGACCTGGAGGACGCGCGGCAGGCCCTGCGGATTCCGTTGGGGGATCTGCAGGCCCGGCTGGCGCTGGAACAGGCGGTACCGGACGAGGAGAAGGCCCGGCAGGGCTTCCTGCAGGGTGGCAACGCGCGTGCCGATATCCCGCGCCTGGTGTTCTCGTTCCGCTATGCACGCGACATCGGTGCATTCCGGGAAGCAACCACGCTGTGGCGACAGACCGATGACGATCTGTTGGCCGTGCAACGGCTGGTTGCCGAGCTGCAGTCGGGGCATGCGGAGGGTGCGCTGCCAGTGGCGGACCGCGACCGGTACCTGCAACAGCTGCGTGATCTGGACCGGCGGCTGCAGGTACAGGCGCAGGCATTTTCCCAGGCGTTGCTGCGCATGGCCACGATGGTGCGGATCGCCACGCTTGCAGTCGGCGGGCTGTCGGTGCTGGCGATCAGCCTGATGGCGGTGGCCCTCGCGCGCCGCGTCGGCAAGGACCTGACCGAACATGAAAGCCGCTTCCGCGCGGCCTTCTACCAGGCCAATGTCGGCATGCTCAAGCTCGACACCGACGGCAAGGTGATCGAAGCCAACCAGGCGATGGCCGATATCCTCGACTACCGACGCGACGTGCTGCTGCAGATGTCGCTCGGCGATCTTTTGATGGAAGGTGAACTGGTCATCGATGGCGTCGGCCGCATCGACTGGGACCGGCAGCTGCGGCCGAGTGAGCTGCGCTTCTGCCGCCGCGATGGCAGCCTGGTGTGGGGGCGCTGGAGTGGCACCGGTGTGCGCAGCGCGGGAGGCGGCCTGTCGGTGTTTGCGATCATCGAGGATGTCAGCCAGAACCATGCCCTGGCACGCGAGATCGAACACCATGCCAGCCACGATCCACTGACTGGCCTGATCAACCGGCGCGAGATCGAGCGGCTGCTGGAACGTTCGCTGCTGCAGGTGCGCAGCGACGGCGGTACGCATGCGCTGTGCTACATCAACCTGGACCACTTCAAGCTGGTCAACGACAGCTTCGGCCACGCCGCCGGTGACCAGATGCTGCGCAGTTTCGCCGACTATCTGGTGGCGGCGGTACGTGACGGTGACTGGGTCGGCCGCCTGGGCGCCGACGAGTTCGCCGTGTTCCTCGCCCATGCCGGGCAGGACGAGGCCAAGCGGGTGCTGCAACGGGTGATCCGCAACCTGGGCCAGGCCACGTTCCCGATCAGCGAGGGCAGCCCGCAGCTGAGCTGCAGCATCGGCGTGGTTGAAGTCAGCGCCGACGCCCCCGATGTGAACTGGCTGATGAGTGCCGCCGACAGCGCCTGCTATGCCGCCAAGCAGGCCGGTCGCAACCGCGTGCACTGCTTCAATGAGAATCGCATGGCGCTGGAGGAACGGCGGCAGGAGGCCGAGCGGTTGCAGGGCGTCAGCCTGGCGATGGCCGAGAACCGCATGCTGTTGTATGCGCAACGCATCGCCCGCGTGGGCGATCCGACCTACCTGCACTACGAAGTGCTGGTGCGCATGCGGGGCACCGACGGCAGCCTGCACCTGCCCGGACAGTTCATGCCGGCGGTAGAGCGCTATGGCATGGCGGTGGCGCTGGACCGTCACGTGCTCGGGCTGCTGTTCCGCCACCTGCAGGTGTGCCCGGCACACGTGCGCCAGCTGGGCCTGTGCAACGTCAACGTATCGGCGCAGTCGATCGCCGAGCCGGGATTCCTCGCCTTCGTCTGCGACCTGCTCGAGCGCAACCGCGCGCTGGCCTCCAAGCTGTGCTTCGAGATCACCGAGACCGCGGCGATCAGCAACCTCAGCCAGGCCCGTGCCTTCATCGATGCGGTGAAGGCGCGTGGTTGCCGGATGGCCTTGGACGATTTCGGCTCCGGCCTGTCCTCGTTCGGCTATCTGCGCCAGTTGCCCGCGGACATCCTGAAGATTGACGGTGCCTTCGTGCGGGACATGGATACCGACCCGGTCAGCCACGCCACCGTGCGCGCGATCAGCGAGCTCGGGCGCGAGCTGCAGATGGAAGTGGTGGCCGAGTGGGTGGAGACCGCCGAGGTTGCCGGTGCACTGACCCGGCTTGGCGTGCAGGGGCTGCAGGGCTATGCCATCGAACGGCCGCAACCGCTGGAGCGGCTGACCCTGGCCGATCTGCGCCCGGTACGGCTGGTCGCGGTGAAGGGGCCGCCGGGGGCTGGCTGAACGGCGTGGCGGCGACTTTGGTCTACACGTGCGGCGCACGTCCGGCTGCGATAATGCCGGCCAGGGGCGACGCGCAGTGGGCGCGGGCGTAAGCAACAACAGGATGTGGCGTGGGCGGCAGGCAGTGGCAGTACGGAACAGGAGCGGTGCTGGTCGTACTGCTGGCGTGGTTGGCGACGCCGTGGCCGCTGCAGGCCGCAGCGGTGGAATCGGGGCGCGATTACCTGCTGGTTGGTGGCGCTACCGATGAGCCCACCCCGCATCGTGCGTGCACGCCGCGCATGCTGTCGGGCCCGCGCCAGCAGGTGCTGGTACCGGCTCCGCCGCAGGGCTGGTCAGGCCAACCGCAGGCGCTGGACGTGTTCAACGTGTTTGCCGGTGAAGTCCGGGTGCAGCACGGTGACCGCGAAATCTGCGGCAACATGCACGACGCGCGCACCCGCGATTCACGTTTCCGGGCCGGTATCGGCCTGGTGGCCGTACCGCCGGCCGGCAGCCGTGAGCCGTTCCTGGTCTCCTGGCAGACACCGCTGAAGGCACGTTGGGTACCGACCCTGCGGCTGGGCGCGCCCAGCCCGGTGCAGCAGAACGACACCGCCCGCCTGCTGGTGCGCGCGGCCTGCATCGCGGTGGCGATCGCGCTGGCGCTGTCGGCGTTGATGGCCTTCCTGACCACCCGGGATCGCAGTTTCCTGGTCTACATCGCCGGCACCACCGTGATGGTGCTGTGGCAGGCCATCCTCGGCGGGCTGAGCGGCTATCCGGAACCCTGGCTGCCGGTGGGCGAGCGCGGCGCCTGGTGGCTGCTGGCGCTGACCGCTGCGACCCAGGCACTGGTGTTGCCGGCGCTGTGGCGGCTCAATGGCGGTGACCGTGTGCTGCCGCGCTCGCGGCCGCTGCAACAGGTCGTGCTGTGGGGCATGCTGGCGCTGGCCGCGCTGGTGCCGTGGCTGCGCTGGGAACATCTGGCGTGGGTCGCGCAGACCCTGCAGGTGTCGTACGTGCTGGGCTGTGGCCTGGCGCTGGGGGTCGGTATCTGGGCCTGGCTGCGGGGAGACCGCTGGGCGCAGGCGGGCTTGGCCGCACTGGCGCCGCTGCTGGTGCTGATCATCGCTGATGCCTGCGGCGCCGAGTGGCTGATGGAGTACCGGGTGGAGGCGCTGCAGCTGGCGGTGACCTGGCTGCTGATGATGGCCGCCTATGCGTTGAACCAGCGGCTGGGCCGGCTCCGCCAGCAGCGTGATGAGCTGCGCCAGCTGGCCGAGACCGACGGCCTGACCGGGCTTCCCAACCGCCGCGCCGGACTGCAGCAGTTGGCCCGCCACCTGGAACGGGTCGACCGCGAGCGTGGCCCGTTGGTGATCGGCTTCCTCGACATCGACCTGTTCAAGGACATCAACGACCGCCATGGCCACGCGGTGGGCGACCAGGTGCTGGTGGCGGTGGCGCGTGCCCTGCGCACGGCGGTGCGCAGCCAGGACGAAGTGGTGCGGATGGGCGGCGAAGAGTTCCTGCTGCTGATGCCGGGCATGCCGCGCGAGGCGGCGTCGGCGCGGTTGGACCGGCTGCGCCAGCGCATCACCGAGGCCGGCCAGGCCCTGCAGGTGCCGGGGCTGGAAGTGACCGCCAGCATCGGCCTGGCGCAGTGGCGGCCGGGCGAGGACGATCTGGCCGGGCTGCTGCGGCGGGCCGACCACGCCATGTACGTGGCCAAGCGGGCAGGCCGCAACCGGGTCTTCGACGGCGAGGAGCTCGATCCGCCTGCCCTGGCATGAAGCGCAGCGGGCGGCGATGCCGGATAATGGGCCGATGACCACCCGACTCAACAAACATATCGCCGATACCGGCTTCTGCTCCCGCCGCGAGGCCGATCGCCTGATCGCCGCGCGTCGCGTCACCGTCAACGGCCATCCGGCCGGCACCGGCGCGGTGGTGGGCGAGGAAGACCAGGTGCTGGTTGACGGCCAGCCGCTGCGCGCGCGCGTGGCACGCAAGCCCGGCGCCCGCCGCCACGTCTACATCGCGCTGAACAAGCCGGTAGGCGTCACCTGCACGACCGAAACCTCGGTCAAGGGCAACATCGTCGACTTCGTCGGCCATGAACAGCGCATCTTCCCGATCGGCCGCCTGGACAAGGAATCCGAGGGGCTGATCCTGATGACCAGCAACGGCGACATCGTCAACCAGATCCTGCGCGCCGAGAATGGCCACCAGAAGGAATACCTGGTAGCGGTGAACAAGCCGGTTACCGATGAGTTCCTGCGCGGCATGGCGCGCGGCGTGCGCATCCACGACCAGATGACGCTGCCGTGCAAGACCTCGCGCATCGCCAAGTTCGGTTTCCGCATCACCCTGCAGCAGGGCCTGAACCGGCAGATCCGCTTGATGGCCGCCGAATTCGGCTATCGCGTGACCCAGCTGCGCCGCGTGCGCATCGACAACATCAAGATCGGCGCGCTGAAGCCGGGCCAGTGGCGCAACCTGACCGAGCAGGAACTGCAGGGCCTGCTGCCGAAGCAGCTGGACTGGTAACTCGCGGTAGTGCCGGCCGCCGGCCGGCTGCACCAGGCATCGAATGAGCGCGGGATGCCGGCCAGCGGCCGGCACTCCCCGTTGTGCGGATTACGCACCGGCATCGGCTAGACTCCGCAGTGACCTGCCGGAATGTGACGCTGCATGATCAAGCCCGACAAGCCTGCCAACGAAGCCCTTCGGCTCGAGGCGCTGTACCGCTACCGGATCCTTGATTCGCAGCGCGAGAAGTCATTCGACGACCTGGTGGCGATCGCCAAGGCGGTCTGCGGTACCTCGATGGCGGCGGTGACCCTGATCGACGTCGAACGGCAGTGGTTCAAGTCGATCCAGGGCATCGATGCGGCGGAGAACCTGCGCAGCGAATCGATGTGTGGCCACGCCATCCTGCAGCCGCAGGAAATCATGGTGGTCGAGGACGCGTTGCAGGACGTCCGCTTCCACGACAACCCGGTGGTGACCGGCGACCCGCACATTCGCTTCTACGCCGGTGCGCCACTGATCAGTTCCGATGGCCTGCCACTGGGTACGCTGTGCGTGTTCGATGCACATCCGCAGCACCTGCCCAGCGACAAGGCCGAGGCACTGGCCGCTCTGTCACGGCAGGTGATGCTGGTGATGGAGCTGCGCCGTTTTGCGCTCGACATCCAGAAGCACATGCTGGAACGCGATGACTACGAGCGCCTGCTGTCGGAGTACCAGGACGTGCTGCTGGCGCAGAATGCCGACCTTGCCGAGCAGAGCCGCACCGATGCGTTGACCGGCCTGCCCAACCGCCGCGCGATGGCGGCGGCACTGGAGGAGGCGGTGGCGGAGATCGATGGGCAACCGGGAGTGGCCTGCGTGGCCCTGCTGGACATCGACCACTTCAAGCACATCAACGATTTCCAGGGCCACGCCACCGGCGACCGGGTGCTGGCCGAGCTGGGCGTGCTGCTGCGCTCGCACTTTGCCGGCCGTGGCATGGCGGCGCGCTATGGTGGCGAAGAGTTCGTGGCGGTGATGCCGGGCACCGATCTGCGCACGGCCGAGCTGCAATGCGAGTTCCTGCGCCTGGCCGTGGCAGACCTTCCGCTGGGTTTCCCGGTCACGATCAGCATCGGCGTTGCACAGCACCAGACAGGTGAAAGCGTGGATGACATGCTGGCACGCGCCGACAAGGCGCTGTACCGGGCCAAGGGCAATGGCCGCAACCGGGTGGAACTGGCAGGCTGAAGCACCCGCCCGGCAGATCCGCGCCCTGGGTGGAGGGGGAATCCACGCGAACACCGTGCCCGTCGCATTCCCTGCGATCCACGTGATGCACCATGCAGCTTCTGTTCCCACGGACGCCGACCATGCTGCAGACCCTGGCCATCGCCCACTATCGCTCGCTGCACGGGCTGGTACTGCCGCTGCAGCAGTTGAATGTGGTGACCGGTGACAACGGCAGTGGCAAGTCCAGCCTGTACCGCGCGCTGCGCCTGCTGGCGGAGACCGCACAGGGCGGCGTCGCGGCGGTGCTGGCCCGTGAAGGGGGGCTCGGTTCGGCGCTGTGGGCCGGCCCCGAATCCATCGATCGCCGGGTTGCGGCCGGTGAGATCCCGCTGCAGGGTGGGCCCCGGCAGGCGTCGGTGGGGCTGAAGCTGGGCTTCACCACCGACGAATTCGGCTATGCCATCGATCTGGGATACCCGCCCCCCAGCCGTTCGGCATTCGCACTGGACCCGCAGATCAAGGTCGAGGCGATCTGGGCCGGGCCGTTCCTGCGCAGCGCCAACCTGCTGGTTGATCGCCGCGGGGCGATGGTACGGCAACGCCATGCGCGCGGCTGGGATCTGGTCGATGACCGGTTGTCACTGTTCGACAGCCTGTTCACCCAGGTCGGCGATCCGCAACGCATGCCGGAAACGATCACCTTGCGTGAGTACATCCGTTGCTGGCGCTTCTACGACCATTTCCGCAGCGATGCCGATGCCCCGGCGCGACAACCGGCGATGGCCACGCGCACGCCGGTGCTGCATCACGACGGCCGGGATCTGGCGGCGGCCTGGGTGACCATCCTCGAGATCGGAGATCCGGTCGCGTTGGCACGCAGCGTCGATGACGCGTTCCCCGGCGCCACGGTGGGTTTCGAGGAACTGGACGGTCGACTGGCGCTGCGCTTCCACCAGCCGGGCCTGCTGCGGCCGTTGTCGATGGCCGAACTGTCCGACGGTACGCTGCGCTTCCTGCTGCTGGCCGCGGCACTGCACACGCCACGCCCGCCGCCGCTGCTGGTGCTCAACGAGCCGGAGACCAGCCTGCATCCGGACCTGCTGCCGGCGCTGGCGCGGCTGATCATCGCGGCCAGTGCGCGCAGCCAGGTATGGGTGGTCTCACACGCCAGCCGCCTGATCGCAGCACTGGAACAGGCACCGGGGTGTCACTCGCTGCACCTGCACAAGGAACAGGGCCGCACGCTGCTGAGCGGGCAGGGCCTGCTGGATGCCCCGGCATGGCACTGGCCGCAGCGCTGACCGATTGATCCGCGCCCCGCTCGTCGCTGCGTTCAGTAGATCCACGCCATGCGTGGATGCACTCAATCGGCGATGTTGCGCGCCTCGGCCGTGCCAAGGATTTCCGGATGCTGCACCGGCTTGCGGCGGTTCAGCAGCGGATGCAGGAACACGGCGCCGACGATGATCGCCACGCCCAGGTAGAACCACGGCGTGACCTCGTGCTGCTCGCGCAGCAGCACCACCGCCAGCACCACCGCATAGACCGGCTCCAGGTTTGTCACCAGTTGCACTGTATAGGCGCTCAGGTGGCGCAGCGCGACCAGGGCCAGGGCGAACGGCAGCAGCGTGCAGAACCCGGCCAGCACCAGCAGCAGGATGCCGTCGTGCAGGTCCGGAACCACCCACAGCGGGCTGGCCAACGCCGGCAGCAGGTAGGGCATCAGCGGTGCCAGCAGGGTCAGGGTGAGGGTGCCGGCACCCAGCTCCAGTGCGGTGACCGTAAGCGGATCGGCGTGGCTGACCATGCGCTTGTTGAGCGAGCCGAACACCGCCACCAGCAGCGCCGATATCGCGCCGATCAACACACCCAGGCGCATGCCATCGGGCACGCCACCGACCACCAGCGCAACACCCGGCAGCACCGCCAGGCCGAACGCCAGTTCACGCAGCTGGAACGGCCGCTTGGCTACCCACGGTTCGATGATCGAGGTGAACACCGGCGCCAGCGCGATGCAGGTGGCAGCCACCGAGGCGTTGGCCAGTTTCACCGCGCCGTAGAAGGTCAGCCAGTGCAGGGCGACCAGCGCACCGATGCCGGCGTAACCCGCCACCACGCGCAGAGGCAAGGTGCGCAACCCACGCCAGACCCGCGGCAACAGCGCCAGCATCGCCGTCACCAGCAGCATGCGCCACCACACCAGCGGCAGCGCGGGCAGGGTGATCAGTTTGCCGAGGATGGCGGTGACGCCCCACAGCAGGACACAGAAGTGGATCTGCCACAGCGCTTTGCGGGTGTCGGGTGTGCTCATCCGCCTATTGTGAGGCAATCGCGCGGCCACCGGCGATGACTGTGGCATGCTCGCGGCAACGCCCCGGGGGAACCGAGCAATGGCTGCCGAACGCTCCGCCCTGCGCGCATGGGCCGCGCTGACCGCACTCGTGGCTGCCGCCTCGTTGCTGCTGCAGTACCTGTTGTTGCTGCGTGGTTCTGGCGCGGCGGCCGGGGTCGGCATGGCGACACTACGGTTCTTCGGCTACTTCACCATCCTCAGCAACCTGGCGGTATGCCTGGCCTGCATCCGGCTGGCGTGCGGACGATCGCTGTGTCCTGCGGCCACTGCGGTACTGGCGCTGTGCATCGGCGTGACCGGCATGGTCTACATCCTTGCGCTGCAGGGCCTGTGGCAGCCCACCGGGCTGCAATGGTGGGTCGATGCCGGCCTCCACTACGGTGTGCCGGCGCTGTATCTGCTGGGGTGGTTGCTGCTGCTGCCGCACGGCGCGCTGCGTTGGCGCGCACTGGGCGCGGTGTTGCTGGTGCCACTGGTCTATCTGGGCTGGGCAATGCTGGTCGCCGCAGTGACCGGGCAGGCGCCGTATCCGTTCCTGGAACTGCAGCGACTGGGCCCCATGGCGTTTCTTCTCAACGTGCTGCGCGTGGCGAGCGTGTTCGTGATGGGGTGGACCCTGCTGTGGGGGCTGGATCGCTGGCGCCGTCGATGAGGCGCTGCAGGGCCATGGCCGCTGCCGGGTTGCGTGCCTTGCCCGCGCCGATGCACAGCAGGTAGACCTCGCGCGGCTCTGACGGTGCCGGCCCGGCCAGGCAGGGCAGATCGTCCACCGGTTCGCCGCGTGACCAGCGGCGTGCGCGTTCGGCCCAGCGCTGCTGCACGGGTGCCGGCAGGCCCTCGTTCAAGCGGGCCTGGCTGCGCTTGATCCGCGCGTAGACGAAGCCGGCACTGACATCGCCGTGCAATGGCGCCTCGTCGCTGTCTTCGATCACCAGCGCCACGCCGTGGCGGCGCGCGGCGTCGACCAGTGCCGGGCCATGTGCCTCCGCGTTGCGGACCTCCAGCGCATGCTGCAGCGGCACTCCTTCCAGCTGCTTCGGCAGCTGCGCCATCAGGGCGCCCAATGCATCGGCGTCGGCCGGGTGGCGTGGATCGAACTGCCACAGCAACGGGCCAAGCCGGTCGCCGAGCGCAATCGCCGCCTGCAGGAAGGGCGCGGCTGCCTCCACGGTGCTGGACAGGTCGCGGCGCTGCACCAGGTAGCGTGGCGCCTTCATCGAAAACCGGAAGCCTTCCGGCGTCTGTGCGGCCCACTGCGCGCACTGCGCCGCGGTGGGCGTGCGGTAGAAGGTGCCGTTGATTTCGATGCAACGCAGGGCACGGCTGGCATGGGCCAGTTCTTCACGCTGCGGCAGGCCCACGGGGTAGAAAACGCCGCCGCGCCATTCGGGAAACACCCAGCCACCGATGCCGCAGCGGATCTCCGCCTGGCGGGCGGTCGCGGTCACTGGCCGTGGTCCGCGCGCCAGGGGTCGTAGCTGCCGAACCACCACAGGTAGCCTTCCGGGTCGGCGCAGGCGTAGCCGCGTCCGCCATAGTCCTGATCGGCGATGTCGATGACGATGCGTGCCCCGGCGGCCTTGGCCCGTGCATAGTGGGCATCGGCATCGGTGACGATCACACAGGCGCTCTGGGTCTGGCGGCCGCCGACCTCATCGGGCATCGCCGCGTGTTCGCTCCATGCGCTCTGGTTGCTGGCCGAGCCGAGCATGATCATGCCGGTGCCGAAGGTCAGCTGCGCATGGAACACCGTATCGCCATCGGCGTAGACGGCCTGGGCATGGAAGCCGAAGGCGCGTTGCAGCCAGTCGATGGCGGCCTGCGCGTCGCGATAGCGCAGACACGGAATGATGGTGGAGCCGTTGCTCGGTTGGCCGTTCCCGCCCATGACACCCCTCCTATGGCACAGGGCAGGGTGCGCCGCAGACCGTTACCATCCCGCGAAACCCCGGTGACGGCCTGCACATGGCCGCCACCCCTGTTCGGAGATCGTGCTGGATGAAACCCTGGATTGGAGGAGCCGTGCTGCTGGCGTGCACGACCATGGCGAGCGCTGCCACCCCCGCGCAGCTGCAGGACCTGGATGCGACCGTCGAGCGCGTGCGCGCGCAGTTCGACGTGCCCGGCATTGCCGTGGCGGTGGTCAAGGATGGCGAGGTGGTGCTGGAACGCGGCTGGGGCGTGCGCGAGCAGGGCAAGCCGGAACCGGTGCAGGCCGATACGCTGTTCGCCATCGCTTCCAACACCAAGGCGTTCACCGCCACCTCGCTGAACCTGCTGGCCGAGGATGGCAAGCTGAAGATGGACGACAAGGTGATTGATCACCTGCCGTCGTTCCGCATGTCCGACCCGTTCGTGACCGGGCAAATGACGATCCGCGACCTGCTGTCGCATCGCAGTGGCCTGAGCCTGGGCGCCGGTGACCTGCTGTTCTGGCCGACCACCTCCTACAGCAATGCCGAAGTGGTGGAACGGCTGGGCAAGGTGCCGCTGAAGGGCGGTTTCCGCGAGGGCTATGCGTACGACAACATCCTGTACGCGGTCGCCCAGCAGGTGATCGAGCATGTCTCCGGCATGAGCTACCAGCAGTTCCTGCAGACCCGCATCTTCGACAAGGTGGGCATGGCCGGCACGCGCTACAACGCCGATCACCTGAAGCCGGGCGACAAGGCTGCGGTCGGCCACGCCAAGTACGATTTCAAGGATCTGCGCACCGTGGCACCGCTGACCTGGTCGAACAATGCCGGCGCCGGTGGCATCTATTCCAGCGCACACGACATGGCGCGCTGGATGCAGGTGCAGCTGGCGGAGGGCAAGCTGGCCGATGGCACGGCGCTGTTCAGCGACAAGAGCCAGCAGCAGATGTGGCGGATGATCACCCCGCAGTCGATCCCGGCGCCGAGCGTGCCGGAGCTGGCACCGGCGCGGGCCAACTTCGCTGGCTACGGCGAAGGCTGGAGCCTGAGCGATTTCCGCGGGCAGAAGCTGGTCTGGCATACCGGTGGCTGGCCGGGCATGGTTTCGCGGCTGACCCTGGTACCGGGCGAGAAACTGGGCGTGGTGGTGCTGACCAATCAGGAAGTGGGCGCGGCGTTCAATGCGATCACCCTGAGCGTGCTCGATGCCTACCTGGGCGGGGAAAAGCACGACTGGGTGGATGCCTATGTCAAGGCCGTGGCCAAGGGCCAGGACAAGGCCGACGAGGCCTGGGCCAAGCACCAGAGTGCACGCGACAAGGGCAGCAGGCCGTCGCTGGCGCTGGCTGGCTACACCGGCACCTTCCGTGACCGCTGGTACGGCGACATGCAGATCAGTGCCGAGGGCAAGGGCCTGCGCCTGCGCTTCACGAAGACCGCGCAGCTGAGCGGGCGCCTGGAACACTGGCAGCACGACACCTTCATCGTGCGCTGGGACGACCGTTCGCTCAACGCCGACGCGTTCGTGAACTTCAGCCTGGACCCGGACGGCAAGGTACGCGAGGTGCGCATGCAGTCGATCTCCGACCTGACTGATTTCAGCTTCGATTTCCAGGACCTGCTGTTCACCCCGGTGAAATGACGACGCCGGGCGTGGCCCGGCGCTGCCGTGTGACGAATCCGATGGGTAGTGCCGGCCGCTGGCCGGCAACTTCATGATCCCCGGAAACGTCGCAAGGGTGCCGGCCAGCGGCCGGCACTACCGGGGCCGCGGCGAACGTCGGCTGGCGTACACACGCGGCGTGGGATACTCCGCCGGCTATTGATGGCGAGGGAATGCAATGTTCCGTTGGTTTGAATCCCTGATTCCGGTGTTCCCGCCCGTGGACGGGCGGATGCCGCCGCGCAAGGTGCTGCCGTTCTACCTGCATTACCTGCGCCCGGTGTGGCCGGTGCTGCTGGCCACGCTCATCGCCGGCCTGCTGCTGGCGCTGGTGGAAGTGGCAATGTTCGATTACCTGGGCCGCATCGTCGACATGGTCGCTGAGCAGCCTGGGGCCGGTTTCTTCCAGCGCCATGCCAATGAACTGGGCTGGATGCTGTTCATCACGGTCATCGCGCGGCCGATCCTGGTCGGCCTGCACAACCTGCTGGTCAACCAGGCCATCGTGCCCGGCCTGAGCAACCGCTCGCGCTGGTTGATGCACAACTACGTGGTGCGGCAGAGCCTGAGCTTCTTCCAGAACGACTTCGCTGGCAGCGTCGCCAACCGGGTGATGCAGACCGGTACCTCGCTGCGCGAGTCGGCGGTGCAGATGGTCGACTCGCTCTGGTACATCGTGGTCTACACCGGCACCGCGCTGTACCTGTTCGCGCAGGCCGACTGGCGGTTGATGGTGCCGCTGATCCTGTGGCTGCTGGCCTATGCGGTGATCCTGGTCTACTTCGTGCCGCGCGCGAAGGAACGCGCATGGATTGCGTCCGAAGCACGTTCCAAGGCGATGGGCCGCATCGTCGATGGCTACACCAACATTCCCACGTTGAAGCTGTTCGCCCATGGCGGGCGCGAGCAGGCCTACGTGGCCGAGTCGATCCAGGAACTGGCGGTCAAGCACCGCGCACAGACCCGGGTCACCACCGGCATGGACCTGACCATCGCCATCGTCAACGGCTTCCTGATTGCCGGCACCTGCGGTCTCGCACTGTGGCTGTGGAATGGCGGCCACATCACTGTCGGTGCGATCACGCTGGCCACCGGTCTGGTGATCCGCATCCACAACATGTCCGGCTGGATCATGTGGACCATCAACGGTATCTTCGAGGACATCGGCACGGTGCAGGATGGCATCACCACCATCGCCCAGCCGCTGACCGTGCAGGACCGTGAGGATGCGGTGCCGTTGCAGGTGACCCGTGGTGGCGTGCATTTCCAGGACATCCACTTTCATTACGGCAAGAAGGGCGGTGTGATCGCTGGCCTGGACCTGGTGGTGAAGCCGGGCGAGAAGATCGGCCTGGTCGGTCCCTCCGGTGCCGGCAAGTCGACCCTGGTCAACGTGCTGCTGCGCCTGTACGACCTGGAAAGCGGCCGCATCCTGATCGACGACCAGGACATTGCGTACGTCACCCAGGAAAGCCTGCGCCAGCAGATCGGTGTGGTCACCCAGGACACCTCGCTGCTGCACCGCTCGATCCGCGACAACCTGCTGTACGGTCGCCCTGACGCGACCGATGCGCAGTTGCGTGCTGCCGTAGCCAAGGCACGTGCCGAAGCCTTCATCGATACGCTGGTGGACGGGCAGGGGCGTCGTGGCTACGACGCACACGTCGGCGAGCGCGGCGTGAAGCTGTCCGGTGGCCAGCGCCAACGCATCGCCATCGCCCGCGTGCTGCTGAAGGACGCACCGATCCTGGTGCTGGACGAAGCGACCTCGGCGCTGGACTCGGAAGTGGAGGCGGCGATCCAGGACAGCCTGGACCAGCTGATGGGCGGCAAGACGGTGATCGCGATTGCGCACCGGCTGTCGACCATCGCGCGCATGGACCGGCTGGTGGTGATGGATCAGGGCCGCATCGTCGAGACCGGCACCCATGCCGAGCTGATTGCGGCCGGTGGCCTGTACGCGCGCTTGTGGGCGCGGCAGACCGGTGGTTTTGTGGCTGCCGATCAATGAGGGTTTGCGGGCGGATCCTTTCCGCAGGAGAGGATCCGCTCCGCTGCGGCGTTATCGACCTTCCCGCTCGGGTTCGATGCTGACCTTGATCAGGGCCACACACTTCGACGCTGGGTCGCGCCGTTGTTCGACAACGTCCCCCTGCAACTGGACACGAATGCTGCGGTCGTCCCGGGTGAACACGTAGGAGAGCCCATCCTCAATGAACGCGTACTGTGCTGGCGGCGGCTCCTCCCCAAAAATCTCCTGCGCGTAGCCGGCCTGAAGCAGGCGTTGTTGCAGTGCGCCGGCACGCAGGGGGCAATGCGCGCCAACATCCTCGTACACGAGTGGGTTGTCACGGGGCCGTTCCTCGCCCAATGGTCTGGTCTTCATCACCGTATAGCTCAGGTAGACCGCTGCGGGGTAGTAGGTGACGTCGAGGTGCTGGCTGAACTGGTTTCCTTTGGGGAGGTTCATTGCGGAGACCTGCAACGCACGTTCCGGCGCCGGGTTGGGGTTCCAGGGCTCGGCGCGCGGCTGTGGCATCGGCGACTGGTTCAGGTGCAGTCGCAGGCCGTCGCAGAGCGCCGGCAATCGCAGCGCATGCAGATCGGTTGGCTTGCCGTGCAATGACAGCAGCAGGTTCACCACCCTGTCGGAGACATCCTGCGGGTCGCGTTCGTCGAACAGGGTGTTCGGTTGCGACACTGCCGAAAGTGGCATTGGGCAGCTGCCAGGTGCCGCCCATTGCTGGAAGTCATAGTCATCGGCGGCAAAGGCCGTGGCTGACGCCAGAGTGGCGGCAAGTACGGTTGCGATTGCGAAGAGGGTACTGTGCCTTTCCCTGGGCATGATCCGGATCCTTGTGTTGGCCAGTGGCCGATATTGGCACTGTAGCGCAGCAGCCTGCGGCTCACCCGCAGCAAGGGCCAGAGCCTATGCTGGTTGCGTCCTGTCCATCCCACAAGGTGCTTCCATGTTCCTGTCCGCGCGTTGCGCCCTGTTGCTGGCCCTGCTGTCTACCTGCACGGTGTGTCCTGCCGCCGGGAATACCGGCGACCAGCTCGAGCAGGTCATCCTGCTCAGCCGCCACAGCCTGCGCGCGCCGGTGGTGGCGTCCGGTGCTTTGGCCAACGCCACTCCGGAACGCTGTCCAGGCTGGGAGGTGGCGGCAGGCGAGCTGACCACCAAGGGCGGCGTGCTGGAGGTCTACATGGGCCGTTACATGGGCCAGTGGCTGCGTCAGGCGCAGCTGTTGCCGGCCTCGGGTTGCCCGCAACCGGCTGACTTCCACGCCCATGCCAACAGCCTGCAGCGCACCCAGGCCACCGCGCAGTTCTTCGTTGCCGGTGCCTTCCCGGGCTGTCATGTTGCGGTCGAACAGCGCATGCCGCTGGGCACGATGGATCCGTTGTTCGATCCGGTGATCCACCGCGGCGACGCGGCATTCCGCAAGCGCGCGCTGTCGGCGATGCAGCAGGCGCTGTCCGCATCCGATCTGGCACCGGCACTGTCCGTGGTGGACGGGATCACCCGCTATCCGCAGTCGGCGGCATGCAAGGGGCACAGCGATTGCCATCTGGCGCTGTCCGACACCACCTTCAGCGCGGAACCGGGCAAGGAGCCACGCGCGTCCGGATCACTGGCCCTGGCCAGCGGGCTGGTCGATGCCTTGTTGATGGAGCACTACCAGGGCAGTGGCATCCCCCGCGAAGGTTGGGGCCGGTTGACCACCGAGGCGCAATGGCAGGCCCTGGCGCAGATCCGCAACCGCTACCAGGACATCCTGTTCGGAACGCCCGAGGTGGCGCGGGATGTGGCCGGACCGCTGCTGGCTCGCGTGGATGCGTTGTTGGAAGATCCCGCATCGCCGAAGGTGAGCCTGCTGGTCGGTCACGATTCCAATATCGGTTCGGTGCTGGCGGCGTTGGGAATCAGCGACTACAGCCTGCCGGGGCAGTACGAGAAGACGCCGATCGGCGGCCTGCTGCAGTTCGAGCGCTGGCGTGATCGTGGGGCCGGTGAAGTGCGTTATCGGTTGGTGTATGTCTATCCCACGCGCGAGCAGCTACGTGGTGCGATCCCGTTGACCGACGCACAGCCGCCGGGCCGGGTGGAGCTGATGCTGCCGGGCTGTGCGCAGTCGGGTTGCAGTGAAGCGCAGTTCAAGAACCTGCTGCATTCACCTTGAATCCGGGATGGATGGCAGCGTCGCATTGTGATGAGACGGAAGCAGCTTCGCGCCCCTTATGTTCGGATTCGAGTAGTCTCCAGCGATCAACCAAGCGATCCCGGTGAATCATGAACATCACGGACTTTCTTGTAATGGACGGTGATGGGGATGAAATATGGGCGGATCCCCATGGCAGCAACGTTGCCTTTATGTGTTTTGATTGTGGATATCCGGTGGTGGCCGATGCCTCGGAGAACCAACGTGGGAGCGATGAGGATTGTCCCGCTGCCTGCCGCGGGTGTGGTGTGGAGTACTTCCTCGATTTGAGATTGAATTCGAGGAAGCTGTATATCCACATCGTCTGATTGAGTGGCGGCAAAGCGGTGCGAACCAAGGTTCGCACCCACCAGGATGGTAGTTCGCACCCACCAGGATGGCAGTTCGCAACCGCCAGAACAGAAAACGGCCCGGGTTTCCCCGGGCCGTTCTGTTTCACCTCACACCTGCGCGATCACTCGATCGGCTGGTCCAGCATCAGCTGGCGTGCGAAACGCACCGGCGGGGCGCCGTAGGACAGCACCTGATCGTGGTAGGCCTTCAGGTTGAACTTGTCGCCCAGCTTCTCCTGCACCGCCTTGCGGGTGTCGAAGTGCTCCTGCGCACCGACGAAGTAGGTCGGCAGCTGCGCCGAGGTCAGCTGCGCGCGCACCCACTTGCCGGCGGCTTCGCTTTCCTGCTGGAACGCATCGTGGGTCATCAGGTGCATCGCCTTCTCGCGATCCCAGTTGTCCACGTGCACGCCCTGGTCGAGGATCGCGTTGGAGATCGTGCGCAGGTAGAACTTCAGCTGCACCAGGTGGAACAGCGGGTCGTTGTTGAGGTAACCCTGCTCCTGCATCATGCGCTCGGTGTAGACCGCCCAGCCTTCGGCGAACAGGCCCGAACGCAGCACCGCACGCAGGGTGGAGGGGAACTTGGCCGAGTGCCAGCCTTCCAGGTAGTGGCCCGGGGTGCCTTCGTGGATGCTCAGCAGGTGGATCATGCGCGAGTTGTACTCACGCAGGAACGAGTCGACCTGCTTCTCGTTCCAGTCGTCCGGAATCGGCGACACGGCGTAGAAGGTCTTCAGGTTCTTGTCCAGCGGGCCCGGTGAATCGCAGTAGGCCACGGCCACGCCACGCTGGAATTCCGGCATCAGGATGATGTCCACCGGCGCGTCGGGCAGGGTCACCAGGTCGTGCTCGCGCACGAACGCGGTGGACTGCTCCAACGCGGCCTTGGCATCGTCGACCACCTTGTCGCGTGCCGGCTTGTCGGCGTAGGCCAGTTCCAGCGCGGCTTCGATGGCCTTCTGCTGCTGCTCGTCGGTCGGCTGGGCCGGCATCTCCGGCGCACCCGGCTTGTCCTTCAGCACGGTCTGCGCGATGCCGTACATGTCTTCACGCACGCGCTTGAGTTCGGCGCGTGCACGCTCACCGATCTCCTGGCGCGACAGCGAGGAGCTCAGCGCGAACTTCAGCTTCTGGTCGTACTTTTCCGCACCGATGCGGAAGTCGCCCTTGGCATTCGGCACCAGGGTCTTGTCCAGCCAGGTCTGCTGCTCGTCCACGGCCTTCTTCAGGCCCTCGATGGCCGCCTGCAGGCGCTGCTGGTCGGCCTGTGGCAGTTCACCGATGTGCGGGGTGATGAAGGTATCGACGATGCTGAGGATGCCCTTGTTCTGCTTGGCCACCGTCTCTGCATGGATCTTCGGCACGCGGGCTGGATCCAGGTTCTCGCGTGCCTGGGCGAAGATCGCCGGCAGCTTTTCCATGCGCGCGGTGGCCGACTTCAGGCGCTCCGGCAGCGGCGCGAACTCGCGGGCCATCAGGCCGTAGATCGCGCTGCCGGCGATGCCGTTGTACAGCTGCGGGTCCCACTTGCCGGACTGCAGCACTTCGGCGTTCCAGATTTCCGACTGCAGCTGGTTGCGCAGGATCGCCGCGTCCACCTGGTTCTCGCGACCCAGCTTGGCCACCTCGATCTTGTCCAGCTCGCCCAGTAGCGCCTTGTAGGCGGCGACGGTCTTCTGCTGGCCGGCGGCACTCAGGTCGTCCAGCTCGCTGTCGTAGCGATGGTCACCGATCTGGGTGGCGCTGACCGGCGACAGCTGCATCCAGGTGTCCAGGGCGCGCTTGGACAGATCGGCGAAGGCGGCATCGACCGCCGCGTCACCGGCCTGCTGGCTGGCGGCCGGGGTGGAACCGTTGGTCGGGGCGTCGGCCGGCTGGCAACCGGCCAGGGCGGCGACCAGGGCGAGGGCAAGAAGATGCGGGCGCATCGGCGTTCCTGTACAGGGTCAAACCCCGAGCATAGGGCCCCGTGGCCGCTTTGTCCCCGTGCCATAGGATTACCATGGACGCAGACACGGACCCTCCAGCGGAGCACAGGACATGGAATACCAGGGAAGCTGCCATTGCGGCAGGATCGCATTCACCGTACAGGCTGAGGCGCCGATCAGCGACGTCATCGACTGCAACTGCTCGATGTGCCGTCGCCGCGGCAGCCTGCTGTGGTTCGCCCCGCGTGATGCGTTCCAACTGGCCACCGATCCGGCGGACGTGGCGACCTATCACTTCAACAAGGCCCACATCGATCATCACCATTGCCGCGAGTGCGGTGTAGCGCCCTACAGCGAAGCGGTGGACCCGCGCACCGGCACGCCAATGGTGGCGGTGAACGTGCGCTGCGTGCCGCAGGTGGATCTGACCACGCTGGCGGTGATGTCCTACGACGGAGCCGCACTGTGAGGCCGCTGCGTGCGTGGTCGCATGTGATAGCGATGCCGGTGCTGCTGTTGGCGCTGGCAGCCTGTGCCAAGAACGGTGAGCGCGCGGCAGAGGCGGGTGCCACCGCAGCCGATGCCGCTGTTGCTTCGCCGGAAGGCGCCTTCCTGGCCTACGAACACGATGTGCAGGTGCAGCTGGAGGCGGCGCAGATCGCACCCCGCATCCAGCAGGTGGCGCAGGCCTGCCAGAGCGCGAAGTTCGGCGACTGTGCAGTGTTGCAGGTCGACCAGCGCAGCGGCGAGCAGCCCAGCGGCGAGGTCAAGGTGCGCATCGCACCGAAGGGCACCGAGCCGCTGATCGCGATGGCCGGTGAAGGCGGCACGCTGCAGTCACGCAACACGCGTGCCGAGGACCTCGCGCAGGCCGTGGCCGACACCGCGCTGACCAAGGCGCGGCTGGAGAAGGAACACGCGCGGCTGCTGTCCTACCAGGACCGCAAGGACCTGAAGATCGAAGACCTGATGGCGATCACCACGCGCCTGTCGGAGATCGAAGCGGGCGTCGAGCAGGCCAGCAAGGATGCCGCGCAGCAGCGCCGGCGCATCGATACGCAACTGGTGACGATCCACTTCGACACCACCTCGGGCCAGCGCAGCCGCAGCGAGATCGGCGAGGCGCTGAGCGAATCGGGCGGCATCCTCAGCACCAGCGTTGCGTTCCTGATCCGCGCTGTTGCCGCGCTGCTGCCGGTGGCGGTGCTGGCCTTGATCGCGGCCTGGGGTGTGCGGGCGTGGTGGCGTCGCCGCCGTCGCAAGCTGCCGCCCAACCTCTGAGGTAGAGGCTGATGCCGGCAGCCAGCCGGCATCAGCCCTCGTCGGTCTCGTACTCGACGAACACATCCAGCTCCAGCGCGAGTTCCTGCACGGCATCGCGCACCTTCTGCGCGGTGCTTTCGTTGCCGACTTCCACTTCCAGCTCGTGGATGCCCGGGCCGATGTCATCGGACAGCCCGGCCGAACTGGAATCGTCGTCGTCCATGTGCGGCATCAGGTCGTCGGTTTCCTCAACATGTTCGATGCCGTCCAGGCCGAGCAGCAGGTCGCTGATGGCGCGGGCGTCGTCTTCGGTTCCGGTGATGCGCAGTCGCAGCATGGCCATGGCGTAGGTACGTTGTGGAGTTGCCTGCAGCCTAGCCAGCGCCGGGCAAAGAACGGGTGAGGGCGCAGTCAGGCGCGTGTGGCCGGGCGCCCGAGCAGGCTGTCCGGCAGTGCTGGAACCGGTGTGCGTTCGTCCTGCGCCTGCTCCAGCAACCAGTCGATGAACAGGCGCGCGGCCGGGCTCGGCGGTTGTCCTTCGGCATGCACCACGTGATAGGCGTAGCGCGCCTTCAGCGCCGGGCCGGGCAGGCGTACCACCTCGTAGCGCTGCAGGTAGGGCTGGGCGATGTGGGTGCGCGCCAGCACCGCGCCCATGCCATACACCGCTGCACGCATCGCATCGGTGCTGTCGGCAAAGGTGTGCATCGGCGGCAGCGGCGACGGTGGGCGCACACCCGCGTGGCGGAACCAGTCGCGCCAGCCCTGCGGCGACAGGTCGGTCAGCAGTGGCAACCCGGCGATGCGCGCCGGATCGACCAGCGATTCGACCCCGGCCAGTGCCGGCGAGGCGACCGGGAACAGGTAGTCATCCATCAGGTGCTGCGCACGCAGGCCCGGCCATTGGCCCAGCCCGTAGCGGATGCCGACTTCCGGTCCGTTGTCGTCGTAGCGATCCAGGCCGCTGCCGGTGTGCAGCTCGATGCGGATGTGCGGATAGCTCTGGGTGAAGCGCGGCAACCGTGGCAGCAGCCAGCAGTAGGAGAGCGAGCGCAGTGTGGTGATCCGCAGCGGCACGCTGTCGGCATCCGGCTGCAGGTGATGGGCGACCGCCGCAACGTCGGTGAAGGCAGTGCTGGCGGCGTCGGCCAGCTGCCGGCCCTCGGCGGTCAGGCGCACGCCGCGGGCGTGGCGCAGGAACAGGCGTACTTCCAGCACTTCTTCCAGACGGCGCACGTGGTGGCTGACCGCACTGGCGGTCAGGTGCAGCTCCTGCGCGGCCTGGGCGAAGTTCTGGTGGCGCGCGGCGACCGCGAACACGGCCAGTGCGGGGAGCAGGGAAGGGCGCAGCTGCATGTCGAGCCTCAAACCATATTTGTGGCTGGCAGCGATACTACGCGCTTGTGCGGCGGGCGTCTGCGCCTGATCCTGTCTGCCTTGGCACGAAACAGACGATGGACGGAGGCAGGGCATGAATGCGGTCCCACAGGCGGCCGAGCGCGACTGGCGCACGCCGCTGGAATTGACCCTGCTGGGCGCCATCTGGGGCTGCTCGTTCCTGTTCATGCGGGTGGCGGTGCCGTCGTTCGGCCCGTTCGCGCTGGTCGAGGTGCGGCTGGTGCTGGGCGCGCTGGTGCTGCTGCCGTTCCTGTGGCGCGCCCGCGCGCAGTTCCCGCCGCGGCGCTGGCTGTGGCTGGCACCGATCGGCCTGATCAACTCGGCGCTGCCGTTCGTGCTGTTCGCCTATGCCGCCGAACAGGCACCGGCTGCGATCGGTGCGATCTGCAATGCGATGACGGTGCTGTTCGCCGCGCTTATCGCGTTCCTGTTCTTCGGCGAGAAGATCGGCATGCGCCGCGCTGGCGCGTTGCTGGTCGGCTTTGCCGGCGTGGTGGTGCTGGCCACGGCCAAGGTCTCCGGCCTGAGCATCGGCACTGCGGTGCTGGCCGGTGCGGCGGCTTCGCTGCTGTACGGCCTGGGCGTGAACCTGGTGAAGCGGCACATGACCGGCCTGCCTTCGGCAGCAGCGGCGGCGGCAACGCTGTCGTGTGCCTCGCTGTGGATGCTGCCGATGGCAGTCACGCACTGGCCGCAGGCGGCAATTCCGCTTAAGGCGTGGGGTGCGGCGATCGCACTGGGCGTGGCCTGCACCGGGCTGGCGTTCCTGATGTTCTACCGCCTGATCGGCCGCATCGGCCCGTCACGCGCGTCGACGGTGACCTACCTGATTCCGCTGTTCGGCGCGGCGTTTGCGTGGTTGTTCCTGGGTGAGCCGGTGACGTTGCAGATGCTGATTGCCGGTGCGTTGATTCTGGGGAGTGTGGCGGTGAGTCAGAAGGGCTGAGGGTGCCCACGCAGTGGTAGCACCGAGCCATGCCCGGCGGGCCCATTTCCGCGCCTGCGGGGAGGTGTCACTTTCTTTGCTCGTGCAAAGAAAGTAACCAAAGAAACACGCCGCCAGGTCGCGAGCCGGTGCTGCGCACCGGTACCCTGCGCTCCTCGGCCCGTCGAGGGACGGCGCGGGAACTCGCTGCGCTCAAACACCCGCGCCTCTTCGCCCTCGCCGGACCTGCGGTGCTCGGCTCGCTCAAGGCGGACCCAGATCAAAGGCCACAGCTGCACCCAGTGGATTCACGCCATGCGCGGATGTTTTTGCTGTTGATCTTGATTTTTCAGTCCGCCTTGAGCGAGCCGAGTATCGCAGGGGAATCAGGAGCGAAGAGGTGCCGATGTCCTGTAGAGCCGACTGTTAGTCGGCTGCCTTCTGCACACCGTCCCCTGATTCACCGAGAAGCGCAGGGGACCGACGTGCGAAGCACGGCGGGCTCGCGGCTGGCGGAACGTTTCTTTTGGTTACTTTTCTTTGCGTACAAAGAAAAGTAACGCCCATGAACGATGAAGCGCCTTCAGCACGCGTAACGTGTGGAAACCATCACCGCACCGGAACCGGGATATTGCAAAGATCGATATGACCCGCCGGGCGCTTGTAGAAATCATCCACGCGATTACGCCGTGCCTCCACCGTATCGGCAAAGGTCTTCGAGTCGGTACGCAGTACCTGGATCGGCGTGCGCTCTGCCGCCGGCACATCGCTGGCACGGCGGATCGACACGATCGGCGTGCGCAGCTTCGGGTCGGTGTAGAAGCCCATCGGCGCCGGTCCGCGCGGGGTTGCGCTGAGCAGTTCCATGCCCTTCAGCACGCGACCCACCAGGGTGATGTTGCGGTCCAGCTGGCGCGGTGACTGGCCGGTCACCACGTACAGTTCGGCGCCGATGCTGCTGTCTTCCTCGTTGCTGCGGCCGGCACCGAGCATGCCGTAGCAGTGCGCCAGCCAGGCCTTGCCGGCCTGCGGGTCCTGGCCGACCGGGAAGCCGTCGACGAAACCGGTCTGCGCGGCCCAGCCATCGCGGTCGGGCAGCACGCTCATCTTCAGGCCCGCGCTGGCGCGTTCGAATTCGGCCGGCAGCTTGCGCGCGGCACTGCCGAACGGCTTGGCCTTGGCTGCGTCATCGGCGTCTGCATCGCCGAACTGCACTACGAAGTTGTCCTGCGAGCGGTAGATGCTGGTGCCGTCCCAGAAGTGCTCGTGGGCGAAGGTCTGGATGTTGGCGACATGGCGCGGGGCGAACTGCGGTGCCAGCTCGATGATCACCTGCCCGGCCGGCAGGTCCATGTACAGCAGGTTGGCCGGGTCCGAGGTGCGCCAGTCGCTGGCGGCCGACGCATCGAGGATCTGCTGCGGGCTGCGGTAGGGCGTGGCGGCGCTGGCCAGGGCGGGCAGCAGGCAGGCGAGGGCAAGGGCGGTCAGGGCGAGACGGCGGCGGTGCGGCATGGGAACCCCGGAACATGAACAAGGCTTCGATTCTGCGCGAGCGGCTCTCCAACGCCAACCGGCACGATGACTAACGACACATTCGCTATACCGAACTTCGCACTACTGTGGACTTCAACGTAGTGGAGGGCCGGTCATGTCCGAGGACGATGTCCACCTGAAGAAGTTCCAGAAGGAGCTCAGCGCCGGAACGGTGTCGCTGGCCTTGCTGGCGGTGCTGGCCCGGGCCGGCGAGCCGCTGTACGGCTACCTGATCGCCAAGGAGCTGGAGCGGGTGGGGGAGGGCGTGCTGAGCGGCAAGCAGAGCGCGCTGTACCCGGTGCTGCGCAACCTGGAGGGCGCTGGCCTGCTGGAAAGCCATGTGGAGCCGTCCAGCAGCGGGCCGCCGCGGCGCTACTACCGCATCAACGAACGTGGCCGCGAGGTGCTGGCGCAGTGGCGCCAGGCCTGGCAGGCCACCCGCGATTCCGTCGATTCCGTGTTGGAGGGGGTACCGCAATGAACGACCCGAGCCTGGCAGGCCGAGCCCTGCCCACGACCATTCCGCAGTACCTGGCGCAGCTGCGCGCGGCGCTGGAAGGTGCCGACCCGGCGATGGTGCAGGACGCGCTGTACGACGCCGAGGAGTACCTGCGCTCGGAACTGGCGGCGCAGCCCGGCCGCAGCGAGGCCGAGGTGATCGCGGACGTTGCCGGTAGCTATGGCGCGCCGGACGAAGTGGCCGAGATCTACCGCGAGACCGAAGTGACGGTGAACCGCGCGCTGCGTACGCCGCGCGCGGATACCGCGCCGGTGCTGCGCGCAGCGGCCGAAGCCAGTGGCGTCGAGCCGGCTGCACCGTCGCCGGTGCTGGCGCAGCGCTCGCTGCTGGCGCGCTTCTTCGGCGTGGTGACCGATCCGCATACCTACGGCGCGCTGTTCTACATGCTGCTGTCGCTGGCCACCGGCATCTTCTTCTTCACCTGGGTGGTGACCGGCCTGTCTTTGTCGCTGGGCCTGCTGATCCTGATCATCGGCATTCCGCTGACCGTGCTGTTCTTCGGCTCGGTGCGCGGGCTGGCGCTGCTGGAAGGGCGGCTGGTGGAAGCACTGCTGGGCGAACGCATGCCGCGCCGCCCGCGTTACACCGACCGCAGCCGCACGTGGCTGCAGCGCATCGGCGACATGTTCACTGACGGCCGCACCTGGCTGACGCTGCTGTACTTCGTGCTGATGCTGCCGCTGGGCGTGATCTACTTCACCATCGCGGTGACGCTGCTGTCGCTGTCGCTGAGCCTGATCTGGGCGCCGGTCGCGGCGATCTTCAGTGGCGACATCCCCGGCGTGTACATCAACGACGTGAATGTGCTGCCGATGGCGGCCTCGCCGCTGGTGGCGATCGTGGTTGCCGCGGCGGGCGCACTGCTGCTGCTGCTGACGATGCACCTGGCTCGCGGCATCGGCAAGCTGCACGGGCTGATCGCCAAGAACCTGCTGGTGCGGTTGTAAGCGGGAATCCACGCTTCGGTAGGTGCCAACCTTGGTTGGCACGATCCATCAGATACTGGGATTCATGGTAGAGCGCCAACCAAGGTTGGCATCTACCAGGGCGCACCGACCCAGGTCGGCACCCACTCTGGGCGAATTACCCCGCCTTTCGCCGCAACGGGGTGACGTTGCTCTTCTTCTTCGTGACCTTCGCCGCCGGTGCTTCGGCATGCGCGGCGAAGAAGTCGCGCACCTTCGGGTACACCACCTCGCGCCAGCGACGGCCGCTGAAGATGCCGTAGTGGCCGGCACCTTCGACGATGAAATGCTCACGGCGGTCCGCAGTGATGCCGGTGCACAGCGCCTGCACGGCTTCGGTCTGGCCGAGACCGGCGATGTCGTCCAGCTCGCCCTCGATGCTCAGCAGCGCGGTATCGCGGATCGCTGACGGATCGACCTTCTCGCCGTTGACCACCCACTCGCCACGCGGCAGCAGGAAGTCCTGGAACACCACGCGGATGGTATCGAGATAGTACTTGGCCGGCATGTCCAGCACCGCGTTGTACTCGTCGTAGAAACGACGGTGCGCGTCGGCGTCTTCCAGGTCGCCCTTGACCAGGTCGGTGTAGAAATCCCAGTGCGAGCTGAAGTGGCGGCTCGGGTTCATCGACAGGAAGCCGGCGTGCTGCAGGAAGCCCGGATACACGCGACGGCCGGCGCCGGGATAGCTGGCCGGCACGGTGTGGATGACGTTGTTCTCGAACCACGACAGCGGGTTCTGCGTGGCCAGGTTGTTCACTGCGGTCGGGCTGCAGCGCGCATCGATCGGGCCACCCATCATCACCAGCGTGCGCGGCGTCGGCTCGCCACGGCTGGCCATCAGCGAAACCGCGGCCAGCACCGGTACGGTCGGCTGGCACACGCTCACCACATGCAGGCGCTCGACGCCGAGGTGGCGGATGAATTCCTGGATGTAGGCGATGTAGTCGTCCAGGCCGAATTCGCCTTCGCTGGACGGCACCATGCGCGCGTCGACCCAGTCAGTCACGTACACGCGGTGGTCGCGCAGCAGCGTGCGCACGGTATCGCGCAGCAGCGTGGCGTGGTGCCCGGACAGCGGCGCCACCACCAGCACGAACGGCTGGTTGAGCATGGTGTGCAGCTGGTCGGCTTCATTGCTGTGGCGCTTGAAGCGCAGCAGCTTGCAGAACGGCTTGCTCACTTCCTCGTGCACGACGATCGGCACGCGTTCGCCATCGACGTCGATTTCGTTGATGCCCCACTCAGGCTTCTCGTAATCCTTGCCGATGCGATGGAACAGCTCATTGACCGCCGCCAGGCGATCAGCGCCGGGCATCTGCGACCACCAGTGGCCCTGGTTGGCGAAGAACTTGGCGTTGGCCTGGGCCTGGTGCACCCAGGGGGCGAGCAGGTTGCGGGTCAGTTCGTGCAGTTGATAGAGCATGACGACCGAATATGTATGGTCATATGTTGCCGCGCAGCATATCCCATCCGGGTGTCCCGCAGGTTAAGTCGGCTGAAAATAATGAATCCGGATTCACATCCGTTCCAGCGCGGCCGCATCGCCTGCCAGGGCGGGGCCGAGCCAGCAGTGCGACCCTACCGGCTGCAGGCCGTGCCGGGCCAGCGTGCGGCGGTACCAGCGTGCCGGGCGGGCCTGGAAGCCGTCATGGTCGCCCTCGAACTCGTCCTCGGCGGCGAAGGTCTCCAGGAAGGCCACGCCGCCGGTCAGCTCGGCCACGCCGGCCAGACCGGCGCGCAGCTCGCGGTCGGGCACGTAATGCATCACGTCCGAGCAGATCAGCAGGTCGACCGGGGCACAGGGCCGCAGCCAGGCGAAATCGCCGAAGCGGGCCATGTGCAGGTTGCGGGTCCTGCCGTAGCGGCGCACAGCGTACTCGCTGCTGTCGAAGCCGAGGTATTCGACCTTCGGACGCAGCTTCAGCAGCGGCGCGCGCCAGGCGCCTTCACCGCAGCCGATGTCCAGCACGCTGCGGATCGGTCGCTCCAGGTAGTACTCGGCGCTGGCCACGGCCAACGCGACCTTGCGCGCCAGGCGGGCGCTGCCGCCGATGTCGGCACGGCGGTACCAGCGTTGGAAGTAGGCGGCGTCGTAGGTCTTGTCCATGGGGCGGTGCGCGGTCGGGGAAAACGGCGCCTATCGTACGGTGTTGCGACGCGCCATGCGTCGATGTGTCGCGGCGTGCGTGCCTGCAGCGGCTTCGCCACGGCATGCGAGAATGGCCGTCAACCTACGCCAGCCGCCGGAGCGAGCGCATGCAGAGCTACTACTGGGTCAAGACCTTCCACATCGTGTTCGTGGTGGCGTGGATGGCCACGGTGTTCTATCTGCCGCGCATCCTGGTGAACCTGGCCGAGACTGCGGGCCAGCCGGCGGTGACCGAGCGCCTGCAGCTGATGGGCCTGCGCCTGTACCGCTTCGGCCACTCGATGTTCGGCCTGGCATTCCTGCTCGGCCTGGTGCTGTGGCTGGGCTACAAGGTCATCCCCGATTTCCCGACCATGGTCGCGCCCGGTGGCGCCGGCTGGCTGCATGCCAAGCTGGGGCTGGTGGTGCTGCTGCTGGTGTACTTCAGCTGGATCGGCCGCCTGCTCAAGGGCGTGGCCAAGGGCAGGGCGCTGCCGTCGTCGCGCGCGCTGCGCTGGATCAACGAGATCCCGCTGCTGGCCTTCATTCCGATCGTGTGGCTGGTGCTGGCAAAGCCGTTCTGACAGTCCGCTATCCGTAGAGCCATGCCTAGCTCTACGGGTTCGCGTGATTCTTCGCCAAAGCAGAGGCATCCACGCATGGCGTGGATCTACTGGGTGCAGCTGTGGCTTTTGATGTTCAGGTCCGCCATGAGCGAGCCGAGCATCGCAGGTGAAACAGGGGCGAAGAGGCGCCGATGTCTGAGCGCAGCGAGTTCGGCGCCGTCCCCTGATTCACCGAGAAGCGCAGGGAACCGGTGCATAGCACCGGCTCGCGTTCGGCGGCGTGTTCTTTGGTTACTTTCTTGCACGAGCAAGAAAGTAACAAGCCGATGAATCAGGCTGCTTCGTACGTGCCGTAGCTGCGCAGGCGGGCGTAGCGCTGTTCCAGCAGCTGTTCGGTGGACAGCTTGTCCAGCGCGTCCAGTTCGTTCAGCAGCACCGCCTTCAGGCGCTTGGCCATCTGCGTCGGGTTGCGGTGGGCGCCACCGGTGGGCTCGCGCACGACCTTGTCGACCAGGCCCAGGCTCTTCAGGCGCGGGGCGGTCAGGCCCAGCTGTTCGGCGGCATCCTTGGCCTTGCCGGCGTCCTTCCACAGGATCGAGGCGCAGCCTTCCGGGGTGATGGTCGAGTACACCGAGTACTCCAGCATCACAGTGCGGTCGCCCACGCCCAGCGCCAGCGCGCCGCCGGAGCCGCCTTCACCGATCACGGTGCAGATGATCGGCACCTTCAGTTCGGCCATCTCGATCAGGTTGCGCGCGATCGCTTCAGACTGGCCGCGCGATTCGGCGTCGATGCCCGGCCAGGCGCCGGCGGTGTCGATCAGGGTCAGCACCGGCAGGCCGAAGCGCTCGGCCATCTTCATCAGGCGCAGCGCCTTGCGGTAGCCCTCCGGCTTGGGCATGCCGAAGTTGCGTTTGATCTTTTCCTTGGTGTCGCGGCCCTTCTGGTGGCCGATCACCATCACTGCACGGCCGTTGATGCGGGCCAGGCCACCCATGATCGCCTTGTCGTCGGCGAAGGCACGGTCGCCGGCCAGCTCCTGGAACTCATCGAACATGACGCGGAGGTAGTCGGCGGTATACGGGCGCGACGGATGACGGGCCAGCTGCAGCACCTGCCACGAGGTCAGGTTGCGGAAGATCTGCGCGGTGCGCATGCGCAGCTTGTCCTGCAGCGCGTGCACTTCCGCCTCGACATTGACCGCCGGCCCGGCACTGGCGTTGCGCAGTTCCTGGATCTTGGCTTCCAGGTCGGCGATGGGTTGCTCGAAGTCGAGGTAGTTCGGATTCATCGGAAGCCGTCGTGTAAAGAAGAGGGGAATTCTAGCCGAATGCGTGCAAACCACCCGTACGCCTTCGTCTGGAAGGCGACGGTAGCGCAGCCGGGCAGGGCGCGCCAGTCAGCTCAGGGCACCACCAGCGCGCTGCGGCCCATCAGCTGGCTGCGCTGGGAAACGAAGTCGTTGTAGGCCTCGTTGGCCTCCCGGCCCAGCCCGCTGCCCAACGTGGCGGTGGCCGAGGTGAAGGCCATCTGCGCGGCGAAGTCCTGCTTGCGCAGGGCCTTCTGTTCATCGGCGGTGGTGGCCTTCAGCCAGCGCGCATAGACCTCGCGCAGCGGCGCGGCATGCGCCTCGAAGGCCGGCACCAGCGCCGGCAGGCTGGCCGGGGCCGGTTCCAGGCTGAACGCCGGGGCCACGTAGCCGGCCGGCTGCTCGCGCTTGAACGCGCCGGGCTCGCCCATGCCTTCTTCCACGTAAGCGATGAAATCCGGTGCGGTGAACACCTTGGCCACGATCTGGCCACCGCTGGCGTCGACGTGGGCCACCACCTTTTCCTTCGGGAAGGGTTCGCGCACGCCGTAGGTCCAGGTCTTGTCGATGAACAGGTCGTGGCTCTTCTCGAACGGGCCTTCGAAGTCGACGCCGCCCAGCTCGATGCCGGCCTTGCCGGTGCCGAAGTTCTTCAGCTTGCTCTCGTCGGTGACATAGACCTCGCGGGCGATCACGTACTCGCTCAGGGTCGGGTTGATCAGTCCGCCACGACCGTCGGTGTAGACGATGAAGCGCACATCGCCGAGCTTTTCGGTGTGCAGGCGATGCTCGCCCACGGCCAGCGAAATCGGGCGCGAGCCCTGGGCGGCGACCGGCAGGTCCTTGCCATCGATGCTCAGTGCCAGCGGCGTGTCGGTCGGGTTGTCGATCTGGAACTCGATCTTCGAGGGCGAGCAGGCGGCCAGGGCCAGAGCGGCAGCGAACGGGAACAGCAGGGTCTTCATCGGCAATCGTCCTTGATACATGGAACGGGAAAGCGGGGGTTTCAGCAGAACCAGGGAGCCAGCTTCAGCTGGCCCACGGCGGGCTGTAGCGCACCTTCAGCGTGCGCACGGCCGGGTCGGCGCGCAGCGCCTCCATCAGCTTCGAATCGATGCGTACCGCGCTCTGCCCGGACACATCGAGCATGCCGGCGACGCCGCCCTGCGGCCCCTTCAGCAGCAGGTCCAGGCGCAGTGGCGTGCGCCCCGGGCGATGGCGGTCGAGCAGGGCATCGATGCGCTCCCAGACCGGACGCTGCTGGCGCAGGTCCAGGCGCAGCGACAGGCGCGTGGCGTAGTTGGCGCAGACTTCGTCGAAATCCCAGCACTGGCGGATGCGCAGCGCGAAGCCGCCGTTGAATTCGTCCTCACGCAGGCCGCCCTTGACCACCAGGATGCGGTCCTTGGTCATCAGGTGGCCGAACTCGGCCATCGCGTCGGAGAACGCGCTGCACTCGACGCGGCCGCGGCCGTCTTCAAGCTGGATGAAAATCTGGCTCTCGCCCTTGCGGCGCACGCCGACCACCTGGCCGGCCAGCACGGTCTGTACTTCCGGGCGCCAGCGCTTTTCGCCGCCACCACCGCCACCGCTGTTGGCGCTCCAGATCTTCTCCACCGAGCCCAGGTCGTTGCCGACCAGGTCGCGTACATCATCGCGCCAGGGATCGAACGGGTGGCCGCTGAGGTAGAAGCCCAGCGTGTCGCGCTCGCCGTTCAGGCGCTGCAGCAGCGGCCATTCCTCGGCTTCGGGCAGGTCCAGCTGGATCGTGGTCGCACTCGGGTCGGGGCCGCCGAACAGCGAGTTCTGCCCGGACGCACGTTCGCGCGCCATCTGGTCGGTGGCCTTGATCACTTCCGGCAACTGCAGCATCAGCGAGGCGCGGTTGTGCCCGAGCTCATCCAGTGCGCCGCAGTTGATCATCGCTTCCAGCGTGCGCCGGTTGAGCTTGGCCGAGCCGACGCGGGTGCAGAAGTCGAGCAGGTCCTTGTAGTCGCCGCCCTTCAGGCGCTCGTCCACCACGGCTTCGCAGGCACCCTGGCCGACGCCCTTGATCGCGCCAAGCCCGTACTGGATGGTGTCCGGGGTGACGGCTTCGAACATGAAGGCCGAGTGGTTCACCTTCGGCGGCAGCACGGTCAGGCCGAGGTTGCGCACCTCATCCAGGAAGCCGACCACCTTCTCGGTGTTGTCCAGGTCCGAGGACAGCGTAGCGGCCATGAATTCGGCCGGGTAATGGCGCTTCAGCCACGCGGTCTGGTAGCTGACCAGTGCGTAGGCAGCGGCGTGCGACTTGTTGAAGCCGTAGCCGGCGAATTTCTCCATCAGGTCGAAGATCGCATCGGCCTTGGCTTCGTCCACGCCATCCTTGGCCGCACCCTCGCGGAAGATCTCGCGGTGCTTGGCCATTTCGGCCGGCACCTTCTTGCCCATCGCGCGGCGCAGCAGGTCGGCGCCGCCCAGCGAGTAACCGCCGACGATCTGCGCCATCTGCATCACCTGCTCCTGGTACACCATGATGCCGTAGGTGTCCTTCAGGATGGCTTCGGTGCGCGGATCGGGATAGATGATTTCTTCCTGGCCGTGCTTACGCGCGTTGAAGGAGGGAATCAGGTCCATCGGGCCGGGGCGGTACAGCGACACCAGCGCGATCAGGTCTTCGAAACGGTCGGGGCGCGCGTCCTTCAGCAGGCGGCGCATGCCCGAGGATTCGAACTGGAACACCGCGCCGGTGTTGCCGTTGGCGAAGATGTCCTTGTAGGTGGGCGTGTCGTCCAGCGGGATTGCGGCGATGTCCACCGGCGGAATGCCGGCGCGCTCATGGCGCTTGTTGATCGCCTTCACCGCCCAGTCGATGATGGTCAGCGTGCGCAGGCCGAGGAAGTCGAACTTCACCAGGCCCACTTCTTCCACGTCGTTCTTGTCGAACTGGGTGACCGGGTTCTTGCCGAGGCCGTTCTCGTCGTGTTCGGCGTACAGCGGGCAGAATTCGCTCAGCGGCTCGGGCCCGATCACCACGCCACCGGCGTGCTTGCCGGCGTTGCGGGTCAGGTCTTCCAGCTGCAGTGCCAGGTCGATCAGGTCGCGGACATCGTCCTCGGTCTCGTAGCGCTGGATCAGTTCGGCCGACGCCATTTCCGAGCTGGGGCCTTCCTTGCCCTTGCCCAGTGCATCCTTCAGGTGGATGCCGAGGATGTTCGGGATCAGCTTGGAAACGCCGTCGACCAGGCCGTACGGGAAACCGAGCACGCGGCCGGAGTCGCGCACCACCGCCTTGGCGGCCATGGTGCCGTAGGTGATGATCTGGCTGACGCGCTCGCGCCCGTACTTGCGTGCGACGTAGTCGATCACCTCGTCGCGGCGGTCCATGCAGAAGTCGATGTCGAAGTCGGGCATCGACACGCGTTCCGGGTTCAGGAAGCGCTCGAACAGCAGGTTGTACGGCAGCGGGTCCAGATCGGTGATCTTCAGCGCCCAGGCCACCAGCGAACCGGCACCCGAACCACGGCCCGGGCCGATCGGGATGCCCTGGTTCTTGCCCCACTGGATGAAGTCGGCCACGATCAGGAAGTAGCCCGGGAAACCCATCTTGATGATGGTGTTGAGCTCGAACTCCAGGCGTTCGAAGTACTCTTCGCGGGTCTTGCCCGGCGCCAGCGGATTCTTCTCCAGGCGTTCTTCCAGGCCGTCGCGCGACATCTTCTGGATCCAGGTGTCCAGGGTCTCGTCGTCGGGCACCGGGTAGTTGGGCAGGAAGTAGGTGCCCAGCCGCATCTCGATGTTGCAGCGCTCGGCCAGCGCCAGCGTGTTGTCGATCGCATCGGGGATGTCGGCGAACAGCGCGCACATCTCCTCGGCCGACTTCAGGTACTGCTGGTCGCTGTACTCGCGCGGGCGCTTGGGATCGTCCAGCACGCGGCCGGTGGAAATGCACACGCGCGCTTCGTGCGCGCTGAAATCGGTGGGCGACAGGAAGCGCACATCATTGCTGGCCACCACCGGCAGGCCACGCTGGCCGGCCGCCATCAGCGCGAACTGGTTGAAGGTTTCCTCGCCCTCGCGGCCGGTACGGGTCAGTTCCAGGTGCAGGCCATCGCCGAACACGCGCTGCCAGTCGGCCAGCTGCTGCTCGGCCAGCTCATGCTTGCCGTCCAGCGCCAGGCGCCCGGCCAGGCTCTGCCGGCCGGCCAGCGCGAACAGGTTGGCGTTGCCGGCCTTCAGCCAGTCCGGGTGCACGGCCACGCCGCCCTCGGGGCGATGACCCTCCATCCAGGCGCGGGTCAGCAGCCGCGACAGGCTCAGGTAGCCTTCGCGATCGCGGCACAGCAGGGTCATCCGCCACGGGTCCTGGCCCTCTTCGGCGATCAGCACGTCGGCGCCGGCGATCGGCTTGATGCCCACGCCTTCGGCGGCCTTGTAGAACTTGACCAGGGCGAACAGGTTGTTGAGATCGGTCACCGCCAGTGCGGGCAGGCCGAGCTCGACCGAGCGCGACAGCAGGTTGGCCTGCTTGGCCTTCTTCGGGTCCGCCTGGTCGGGCTTGGCCGGCACGCGGATGGTCGAGTCCGCCAGCGAGAACTCGGTGTGGACGTGGAGATGTACGAAGCGGGAGTTGGACATGCCGGACCAGGTTGGAGCGCGCGGGCCCCGGGTGCTGACGGAAGATCGTCGCCGGGGTCGGGATGCGCTGGAGTGCCCGGTCAGGGTAGCGAGGGCAGGGGGAAGCGACAAGGACTTGACGGTGCGCCGATTGCGCGAATGTCGCCGGGCATGGCCCGGCGCTACCGGAGGCGTTCACATTGCCGTGAAAGCGCCGGACCATGCCCGGCAGCCGTTGTTCAAGCGATGGCTGTGATCGCGGAGGCTGGCGCTGTTTCCAGGCACTCACGCACCGGGGCGAAGCTGCGCCGGTGCTCCATGCAGGGGCCGTGCTCGCGCAGGGCGGCCAGGTGGGCCGGGGTGCCGTAGCCCTTGTGCTGCTCGAAGCCGTACTGCGGGTGGCGGGCATGCACGTCCTGCATGTAGCGGTCGCGCGAGACCTTGGCCAGGATCGATGCGGCCATGATCGCGCGGTCGATGCCATCACCGCCGACCAGCGCCTGCGCTGGCAGTACCAGGCCCTTGGGTACCACGTTGCCGTCGATGCGCGCGAAACCGGCGACGTGGGCGACTGCTGCAACCACGTCGCGCATGCCCTGCAGGGTGGCCTGGTAGATGTTCAGGCGGTCGATGGTGTCCACGTCCACCAGCACCACGTGCCAGGCCAGGGCGCGCTCGATGATGCGGTCATGCAGCTGCTCGCGGCGCGCGGCGGTGAGCTGCTTGGAATCGTCCAGGCCGTTGATGCGTGGTCGTGCCGGGTCGAACACCACTGCCGCCACCGCCACCGGCCCGGCGAGCGGACCACGGCCGGCTTCATCGACGCCGGCGACCAGGCGATCCGGCTCGATTACCGCGCTGCCATCGAACAGGGCCAGGCTGGCTGCGGCGGCGTGGCGGCGGCTCATGCCTGGGCCTGGTCGCGCATCAGCAGCTCGCCGACGGCGTCGGCGGCCCGTGCCGACGCATTGCGGCGCAGGCGTTCATGCAGGCGGGCATAGGTGTCCTGCAGGTCGGTCACCCGTTGTGGGTGGTCGAACCACTGCTGGATGGCTGCGGCCAGCTTGTCCGGCGTGCAGTCGTGCTGCATCAGTTCCGGTGCCAGGTCCTGCCCGGCCAGGATGTTGGGCAGGGCGAAGCGGTCGACCTTGATCAGGCCGAATGCCTTGACCAGACGGTAGGTCAGTTCGTTGACACGGTAGCCGACCACCATCGGCCGCTTCACCAGCATCGCCTCAAGGGTCGCGGTACCGGACGCCAGCACCACCACGTCGGCGGCGATCATGGCGTTGCGGGCCTGGCCGTCGAGCACATGCGAGTACGCGACCGGCAGCGCCGAGCGCGACAGCTGCTCTTCGATCAGCCGCTTGCATGCGGGGTTGGCGGCAGGCACCACCACGTGCAGGCCGGGGATGCGCTCTGAGACCTGCCAGGCGGCTTCAAAGAACGGCTCGCCCAGGCGCGAGATTTCGCCCAGGCGGCTGCCCGGCAGCACCGCCAGCACCTTGGCCGAAGTCGGCAGGCCAAGCGCGGCGCGCGCTTCTTCGCGGTTGCCCTGCAGCGGAATGTCGTCGGCCATCGGATGGCCGACGAACCGCGCGTCGATGCCGTGCTTGGCATAGATGGGCGGTTCCATCGGGAACAGGCACAGCACCAGGTCGGCGCTGCTGCCGATCTTCTCGGCGCGCTTCTCGCGCCAGGCCCAGACCGAGGGGCTGACGTAATGCACGGTGCGCACGCCACGCTGCTTCAGCCAGCGCTCGATGCCCAGGTTGAAGTCGGGGGCGTCGATGCCGATGAACACGTCCGGCTGCCAGTCCAGCGCACGCTGGCGGAACGCCGAGCGCAGCTTCAGCAGGCGCGGCAGGTGGCGCAGCACTTCGGTCAGGCCCATCACCGCCAGCTCGCTGGCATCGTGCCAGGTCTGGCAGCCGGCGCTGCGCATGGCGTCGCCACCGATGCCGGCGAACTCGGCATTCGGGAAGCGCGCCTTCAGTTCGCGTACCAGGCCCGCACCGAGCAGATCGCCGGAGGCCTCACCGGCCACCAGCGCGATCCGCAACGGGCGCTCGCTGAGCACCCGTTGCGCGGGGACGCTGCCGGTCATGGAGGCCAGCGGAATCACAGCGGCGCCGGCCGGCGCCTGGCCGGTCGTGCTGCTCATCGCAGCAAGGGCCTCTCGGCGTGCTCGATGAAGTCCAGCATGGCCTTCACGTCATCGCTGTCACGCGCCTGTTCGGTCAGCTGCACCTTGGCCTCGGCCAGCGGCAGGCCCGCCACATACAGGGTGCGGTAGGCACGCTTGATGGCGGAAATGCGCTCGGCGTCGAAGCCGCGGCGCTTCAGGCCTTCGCTGTTGATGCCGCGCGGGCGGCCCAGCGAATCGGTGCCGACCATGGTGAACGGCGGAACGTCGCCATTGGTCAGCGCACCCATGCCGAGGAAGGCATGTGCACCGATCCGGCAGAACTGGTGGGCACCGGCGAAGCCGCTGATGATCACGTAGTCGCCCACGGTGACGTGGCCGGCCAGGGTGGTGTTGTTGGAGAACACGCAGAAGTTGCCGACATGGCAGTCATGCGCCACGTGCGTGTAGGCCAGCATCCAGTTGTCATCGCCGATGGTGGTGATGCCACCGCCGCCGCCGGTACCGCGGTTCAGCGTGACGAACTCGCGGAACACATTGCGGTCGCCGATCACCAGCTCGGTGCGCTCCCCTGCATACTTCTTGTCCTGCGGTTCGCCACCGACGGCCGCGTGGCCGATGAAGCGGTTGTCGCGGCCGATCTTCGTCGGGCCGTGGATGCTGCAGTGGGGGCCGATCACCGTGCCGGCACCGATTTCCACATCGGCACCGATCAGGGTGAACGCGCCCACCTGGACGTCATCGGCCAGGCGCGCGGCCGGGTCGATGACGGCGGTCGGGTGGATCCGCGGTGCGTTGTCAGTCATTCCTGCCTCCAGTGGATCAGCCCTTGGCGCCGGCACACATGACTTCGGCCGAGGCAACGACTTCTCCGTTGACCTTGGCTTCGCCGTAGTACCAGCCCATGTTGCGGATCAGGCGCTTCATCTGCACATCCAGCATCAGCACGTCGCCGGGAACGACCTGCTTGTTGAAGCGGGCGTTTTCCACCTTGACCATGTAGAACAGCTTGGACTGCGAGTCACGGCCGAGCGTGAGCTGGGTCATCACGCCACCGGCCTGCGCCAGCGCTTCGATGATCAGCACGCCGGGCATGATCGGGCGGCCCGGGAAGTGGCCCTGGAAGAACGGCTCGTTGATGCTGACGTTCTTCTGCGCAAGGATGCGCTTGGCTTCGATGTCGAGCTCAAGCACCCGGTCCACCAGCAGGAACGGGTAGCGGTGCGGGAGCAGTTCCTGGATCTGGCAGACGTCGATCGGAAGCTGCAGCGTGTCGTTCATTCTTTCTCCTTGCCAGCAGCCAGGACGCGGCGAGCCAATGCGTCCAGCTGCTTGAAGCGCGCGGCGTTCTTGCGCCACGTGCGGTTGTCGGTCAATGGGGTGCCGGACGAGTACTCGCCCGGCTCATGGATGGAATTGCGGACCACCGACTTGCCGGTGATCACGACCTTGTCGCAGATCTCAAGGTGGCCGACCACGCCGACGTGGCCGCCGAGCAGGCAGTAGCGGCCGATCTTGGCGCTGCCGGCGATGCCGGTGCAGCCGGCGATGGCCGAGTGCGCGCCGATCTGCACGTTGTGCGCGATCTGCACCAGGTTGTCCAGGCGCACGTCGTCGTCCAGCACGGTGTCTTCCAGCGCACCGCGGTCGACGCAGGTGTTGGCGCCGATCTCGCAGTCATCGCCGATGCGCACGCCGCCGAGCTGCGGCACCTTGATCCACTTGCCGGCGTCCATGGCCAGGCCGAAGCCATCGGCGCCGAGCACGGCACCGGGATGCACGCGAACGCGCTTGCCGAGCTTGACCCGGGTGACCAGGGTGACCCGCGCGATCAGCTCGCAGCCGTTGTCCAGGCTGCAGTCTTCGCCGATCACGCTGCCGGTGCCGATGATGCAGTTCTCGCCGACCACGCTGCGTGCGCCGACGGAGACGAACGGGCCGATATGGGCGCTGGCGGCGACCTGTGCGCTGGGATCGATGACGGCGCTGGGGTGGATGCCCGGCGGGCGCGTCGGCGCGATGTCGAACAGCGCGGCGATCTTGGCGAAGGTGGTGTACGGGTCCTTGGCGACGAGCGCGGCGCCGGGAGCGGCCTCGGCGTCGTCGGCACGCAGGACCACCAGCGATGCCTGGCTGTCGGCCAGCTGGGCGCGGTAGCGTGGATTGGCGAGGAAGGTCAGCTGGCCAGGACCGGCATGGGCGAGGGTGGCCACGCCATGGATGGCGGTGGCGGGGTCGCCATGGACCTGCAGGCCGAACTGCTCGGCGAGTTGCTGGGCGGTGTAGATGGGAGTATTCACGGCGGGAGTTTAACGTGTGACGCCATTGCGGTCATGCGGGGGACATAGGCAGCCAACTGCAGGGCCCCTCACGGCCGGCAGAGCCAGTGTCATGGGCTGGGTCGGACGGGGCGGGGCGGCGGGGGGCGGCGCAAGTACGTCCATGTAGCCTTGGTCGCCGCTTGCTCGCATGCGCTGTCCTGCTCACGCGGCAAGACCTGGGTTGGGCGTCCTGCCCAACCCGCCCGAGGCATGCCTCGGGCCCATGCGGCTCACACCCCCGCAGCCCCGCCCCGTCCGACCTCCGACGGCCTGGCGCGAGTGCCAGCCACGGAAAAACAGAAAAGATCAAAAGCAGAGCGGACGCTTCCGGCATCTAGGCCAAACGAAAACGCCGGGCAGAGCCCGGCGCTTCGTGCCCCGTCTGGTGGAGAGCCCCCCTTTGTTAAGGGGGGCGCGCCAGCGGCGCGGGGGATAGGTGAAATGCGCGGGCAATTCACCGGAGGTGGATCAGTTCTGAGGAACAAAGTTCCTCAGAACTGGCCACCGAACGTGAATTGCAGACGTTCGATCTTGTCATCGTCTTCCTTCTTCAGCGGGAAGGCGTAGCTGATAGAGATCGGGCCGACCGGGGCGCGCCACAGCAGGGCCACACCGGTGGACACGCGCAGTTCGTTGGCCTTGAAGTTCTTGGTGCCGTTGTAGACGTTGCCGAAGTCGACGAAGGCCGACACGCGTGCCGACGGGCTGTCGAACAGGCGCGGGAAGTAGGCTTCGACCGAACCCACCGTCTTCAGCGAACCACCCAGCGGCTGGCCTTCCGGGTAGCCGTTGGTGACTTCGCGCGGGCCGAGGGTGTTGTCTTCGAAGCCGCGCACCGAGTTGGTACCGCCGGCGTAGAAGTTCTCGAAGAACGGCAGGCCGCTGGCGGTCACCGTACGGGTGGTGCCGTCCGGGTTGGTCAGCGTGCGGGTGTAGTCGTTGCCATAGGCATCGCCGTAGCCCACTTCGGCACGGGTGTTGATCACCAGCGACGGCATGATCGGCCAGTACTTGCTGATCTGGTAGTTCAGCTTGTAGTACTCGATGGTCGAACCCGGCAGCGTGGTTTCCAGACCGATGCGCTGGTAGGTACCGCGGGTCGGCATGAAGTAGTCGTTGCGCGAGTCACGCGCCCAGCCCAGCTCGGTGCGCCACGCATGGAACGTGCGCTTACCGACTGCGTTGATGTAGTCGATGATCGACTGCGGGGTCGAGCCCTGGTAGGTGGTGATCTGGTTGCTGTCGATGCCGAACATCAGCGAGACGGTATCGGTCTCGGTGATCGGCACGCCGAACACCACCTGCGCCGAACCGTTGGTGCTGTTGTACTGCGCGGTGTTGAAGTCGGAGTAGTCCAGCTCGCGCCAGGACAGGTTGTAGCCCAGCGACACGCCGTCATCGGTGAAGTACGGGTTGGTGTAGCTGAAGCCGTAGCGCTGCAGGTAGCTGCTGCGCGAGGCTTCGACCGACACGCGGTTGCCGCCGCCGAGGAAGTTGTTCTGCGACAGCTGCACCGAGGTGGTCATGCCGTAGGACTGCGAGTAGCCCAGGCCGAACACGAAGCTGCCGGACGTGGTTTCCTTGACGTTGTAGACGACGTCGACCTGGTCGTTGCTGCCGCTGACGGCCGGGGTTTCCACGTCCACCGACTCGAAATAGCCCAGGCGCTGCAGGCGGATCTTGGAGCGGTCGATCGCGGCCTGCGAGTACCAGCTGTTCTCGAATTGGCGCATTTCGCGACGCATCACTTCGTCGGATGTGCGCGTGTTGCCACGGAACAGGATGCGGCGCACCGACACGCGCGGGCCGGGCACGACCTGCATGTTGATCGCCACGGTCTGCTCGGGGCGGTTGGTGGTCGGGATCGGGTTCACCTTGGCGAACGCGTAGCCGATGTTGGACAGCGAGTTGGTGATGGTGTCCGAGCTGAATTCCAGCAGCGCACGCGAGAACGTGTCGCCGGACTTCTGGATCACCATGCGCTCGACGTCCTCCTGCGGGAGGATCGTGTCGCCGCTGACCTTGATCTCGGAGATCTTGTACTGCGCACCTTCGGTCACGCCGGCGGTGAGGAACATGTCGCGCTTGTCGGGGCTGATCGACACCTGGGTCGAATCAATGCTGAAGTCGACATAGCCGCGGTCGAGGTACCAGGAATTGAGCTTTTCCAGGTCGCCGGACAGCTTTTCCTTGGAGTACTGGTCGTCACGGCGGTACCACGATGCCCAGTTGTGCTCCTTGGACTCCCAGGTCTCCAGGATGTCCTTGCTCTCGAACTTCTCGGTGCCGACCAGGTTGACGTGACGGATCTTGGCCGCCTTGCCTTCCTTGATGGCGATCGCGATGTCCACGCGGTTGCGGTCCAGCGGGCTCACCGTGGGGGTGATCTCGACGTTGTACTTGCCGCGGTCGTTGTACTGGCGGCGCAGTTCCTGGGTCACGCGGTCCAGGCTCAGGCGATCGAACGTGCCGCCCTCGGTCAGGCCGATGTCGGACAGGCCCTTGAGCAGCTGCTCGGACTTGATGTCCTTGTTGCCGGTCACGGTCAGCTTGTTGATCGCCGGGCGTTCCTTGACGGTCACCACCAGGATGCTGCCCTGGCGGTCCAGCTGCACGTCTTCGAAGAAGCCGGTCTTGTACAGGGCGCGGATGGTCTCGCCGACCTTGTTGTCGGTGACCGTCTCGCCACGCTCCACCGGCAGGTAGGTGAATACCGTGCCCGAGCTGATGCGCTGCAGGCCATCCACGCGGATGTCGCTGACAGTGAAGGGCTCGGCTGCCTGGGCCAGGGCGGGAGCGCCGGTGACGGCGGCGAGGGCGAGGGCCAGCAGGCGGCGATTGGGGAGTCGCGTCATGTCACGTCCGGTAGGAAGGTCGATTTCATTGGTGCGGGATGCCGACGCTGTAGACGGCAACAACGTGGAAAAGTTCATCGCGGGACCAGGCCGAGGATGTCGTTGTAGAACGCCAACCCCATCAGCCCGGCCAGCAACGCCAGGCCGATGTACTGGCCGGCGGCGATGGCACGCTCGCTCAGCGGGCTGCCCTTGACCAACTCGATAAGGTAATACAGCAGGTGGCCGCCGTCCAAGATCGGGATCGGCAACAGGTTGATGATGCACAGGCTGAGTGACAGCAGGGCAAGGAACTGCAGGAACCAGTCCAGGCCGCGTTTGGCTGAAACATTGGCCACGCGGGCGATGGTCACTGGCCCGGAAACGTTCTGCAGCGAGGCTTTGCCGGTGACGATGCGGCCCATCATGCCCAGCGAATCGGCCGCCAGGCGGCCTGTTTCGCGCACCGCCACGGTCACCGCATCCAGCGGGCCGTAGCGCAGCAGGGTGTCGTAGGGAGGGCTGAACTTGGTCGGGAACTGAACGCCGATCTGCCAGATCGGCTCGCCCTTGGAATCTTTGCCCTGACGCGGGGTGACTTCCAGCGCCAGGCGCTCACCGCCCCGCAGGACCTCGATCATGCCCGGGCCGCGAGCGCGGCCCAGCGTCTGGATCTCGCCGATGACCTGGTCGGCGCCGTCGATGCGCTGGCCGTCAATCGCCACGATCAGGTCGCCCGGCTGCAGCTGCCCGGCCACCACGGAGTCCGCAGTGAGCGACTCGACCAGCGCCGGCTGCAGCCACGACTGCCAGTACAGGCCGGCCAGGATCGGCACGCGTCGTTCATCGAAACCGGGGGGCAGCTGCGACAGCGGCAGGGTGCGCACGCGTACTTGGTCGGCCGGGTCCAGCACTTCCAGCTTCACGTCGCGGCGATCCATTGCTGCGGCGGTCAGCGCCATGCTGGCCTCGCCGAGGGTGACCACCGGGCGCTCGTCCACGCGCAGCACGCGGTCGCCGCTGGTCAGGCCGGCGCTGGCGGCGATGCCGCTGACACGGCCGATGGTCGGCGAATAGTCCTGCTTGCCGATCACGAACATCGCCCACAGCAGCAGGATGCACAGCAGCAGATTGGCGATCGGTCCGGCGGCGACGATGGCGATGCGCTGCCAGACGGTCTTGTGGTTGAAGGCCTGGCCGCGCTCGTGCGGGTGGACTTCAACCTCGCGTTCGTCGAGGAACTTCACATAACCGCCCAGCGGGATGGCGGCGATGGCGAACTCGGTACCGTGCTTGTCCCGCCGCGACCACAACGGCCGGCCGAAGCCGACCGAGAAGCGCAGGATCTTGACCCCGCACAGGCGTCCGACCCAGTAATGCCCGAACTCGTGGAACGTGACCAGCAGCCCGAGGCTGACAATCATCCACCAGACCGATCCGATGAAGTCAGTCATGCAGGCTCACAGTGGCGGGCAGGGGCGGCGGCGTCATGCTGGGCGAGGCGGTCGTTCAGGCGGCGTCGATGGCGTTCAGGGTCAGCTGGCGTGCCTGCTGGTCGGCGGACAGCAGGACCTCCAGTGTATCGGCTGGCTGGGTCGGCAGTGTTGAAAGAGCGTTAGCAACCAGCTCCGGGATGGTCAGGAAACCGATCCGGCCCTGAAGAAACGCTGAAACCGCCTCTTCATTGGCAGCATTCAGCACCGCCGGCGCGGTGCCGCCGGCCTGCATTGCCTGCCAGGCCAGGGCCAGGCAGGGGAAGGCGTCGGTGTCGGGGGCTTCGAAATCCAGCCGGCCCTGGGCCAGCAGATCCAGCCCGGACACGCCCGATTCGATGCGTTGTGGCCAGCCCAGGCCGACGGCCAGGGTGGTGCGCATGTCCGGCAGGCCCATCTGCGCCAGGGTCGAACCGTCCACGAACTCGACCAGCGAGTGGACCAGGCTCTGCGGATGCACCAGCACTTCGATGCGCTCACCGGGCACGCCGAACAGGTGGTGGGCCTCGATGACTTCCAGGCCCTTGTTCATCAACGTCGCCGAATCGACCGAGATCTTCGGCCCCATCGACCACTTCGGGTGGGCAACGGCCTGCGCCGGGGTGACCTGGGCCAGCTCGGCGCGGCTGCGGCCACGGAACGGGCCGCCGGAGGCGGTCAGCAGGATCCGGCGCACCCCGGCGCCGTCGACGCTGGCGTCGCGCGAGCGCAGGCACTGGAAGATCGCGCTGTGTTCGCTGTCAATCGGGATGATCTCGGCGCCGGCGCGTTCAGCAGTGCGGGTCAGCAGTTCACCGGCCAGCACCAGCGATTCCTTGTTGGCCAGCAGGATGCGCTTGCCCGCGGCGGCGGCGGCCAGGGTGGAAGACAGCCCGGCCGCACCGACGATGGCGGCGACCACGGTGTCGCAGGCATCGCTGGCGGCCAGCTGGTCCAGCGCGGCATGGCCGGCATGCGCCTCGGTGGCCAGTCCGGCATCGCGCAGGCCATCGCGCAGCTCAGCGAACAGCGATTCGTCGGCGATCACCGCGTGCGCGGGCCGGTGCTGGCGGCACAGTGCCAGCAGCGCCTGCACCTGGCGGCCGGCGGCCAGTACGGTGGCCTGGTAGCGCTGCGGGTGGCGGGCGATCACGTCCAGCGTGGAGGCACCGATCGAGCCGGTGGCGCCGAATACGGCGACCCGGCGCAGGTCTGCGACAGCATTCATGGTCAGAACCCGAAGATTTCCTTGCCGAGTGCGAACACCGGCACTGCAGCCAGGACGCCGTCGACACGGTCGAGCACGCCACCATGGCCCGGGATCAGGTGGCCCGAGTCCTTGGCGCCCGCGTGGCGCTTGATCAGGCTTTCGAACAGATCACCCAGCACCGAGGCGAACACGGCCACCACCGAGGTGATCAGCAGGCCCGGCAGGTGTGCGGTATCGATGCCGGCCAGCCAGCCCAGGCCGACGGCCACGGCGACACCGGCCAGCAGGCCGCCGAACAGGCCTTCCCAGGTCTTGTTGGGGCTGATGCGCGGGGCCAGCTTGTGCTTGCCGAAGTGACGGCCGGCGAAATAGGCGCCCGAATCGGCCGCCCAGACCAGTGCCAGGGCAGCCAGCAGCCACAGGTGGCCCTGCTTGCCCGGCGGATCGCCGCCGGCATGGATCAGCACCAGCGCGGCCCAGGCCGGAACGATGGCCAGCGTACCGGCCAGCATCTTCACGATGCGCGAGGGTGCCGACGGCTGTGCGCCGAAATTGAAGAAGCGCAGCCAGACCAGCGCCGCCAGCCACCAGGCGACGCCGGCCAGCGTGGTTATCTGGAACAGCACCAGCGTGCTGCCATCGGCCCAGACCAGCAGCACCATCAGCAGCAGGTTCAGCACCAGCAGCACGGTACGTGCCAGGGTGTCTTCGATGCCGGCCAGCTTCAGCCACTCCCACAGGCCGATCAGCAGCACCGCAGCGGCCGCCGCTGCCAGCCATTGGGTCGGCAGCAGCAGGATCGCGGCAATGGCGACCGGCGCCATGATCAGCGCGGCAAGGACTCGGGTCTTGGTCATGGGCTGGAAGTCTCGGTGGCCAGTGCGGCGATCTGGGCGCTGGTCAGGCCGAAACGACGCTCACGGCTGCCATAGGCGTCCAGCGCCTGCTGCAGCAGAGCGGGATCGAAGTCCGGCCACAGCGCCTCGGTGAACCACAACTCGGTGTACGCCAGCTGCCACAGCAGGAAGTTGCTGATGCGGGTGTCGCCACCGGTGCGGATGAACAGGTCCGGTGGCGGCAGGTCGGCCAGGGCGACCTGGCTGCCCAGCAGCGATTCGTCGATCTGTTCGGGCAGCAGGCGGCCGGCGGCGACTTCAGCGGCCAGCGCGCGCGCAGCACGGGCGATGTCCTGGCGGCCACCGTAGCTGGCGGCGATCGACAGGGTCAGGGTGGTGTTGTCCGCAGTGCGCTGCTCGGCCAGCTGCATGCGGCTGACCAGCCCGGCACCGAAGCGTTCGCGCTCGCCGATGAAGCGTACGCGCACGCCACGCCGATGCAGCTCGTCCACTTCGCGGTCGAGCGCGCCGAGGAACAGCTTCATCAACGCATCGACTTCTTCCTGAGGCCGACCCCAGTTCTCGCTGGAGAACGCGAACAGGGTCAGCGCCGGAATGCCCAGCTCAAGGCAGCGCTCGATGGTGCGGTTGACCGCACGCGCGCCGGCCCGGTGGCCGATCACGCGCGGACGACGGCGCTGCTGTGCCCAGCGCCCATTGCCATCCATGATGATGGCGATGTGGCGGGGCAGGGCAGCCGGCAACGGAGGCGGGACTGAAGGCATCGACTTCAGACCGACAGCAGTTCTTTTTCCTTGTCGGCAACGACCTTGTCGACGTCCTTGATGTTGGTGTCGGTCAACTTCTGGATGTCGTCCTCACCGCGCTTCTTCTCGTCTTCGCTGATCGCCTTGTCCTTGACCAGCTTGGCGATTTCCTTGTTCGCGTCCTGACGGATGTTGCGGATTGCGATCTTGGCGCCTTCGCCTTCCTTCTGAACCTGCTTGGCCAGCTCCTTGCGGCGCTCTTCGGTCGGCGGCGGCATGTTGATGCGGATCGCGGTGCCCAGGGTGTTCGGGGTGAACTCGGCGTTGTAGAGCCCCTTCTCGATCTCCTTGATCATGCTCTTGTCGAACGGCGTGACCAGCAGCGAGTGGGCGTCGGCGTTGGAGATCGATGCGACCTGGTTCAGCGGGGTGCTGGCGTTGCCATAGGCGCTGACCGTGACGCGGTCCAGCAGGGCCGGGGTGGCGCGGCCGGTGCGGATCGAGGTGAGGGTGTGCTTCAGAGCGTCGATGCTCTTGGCCATGCGCGTCTGCGCGTTGTTCTTGATGTCGTTGAGCATCGCCCGGTCCTGGGTGTAACTGGAATCGGGCGATTATAGGCGAATACGGGACGCTGCCGGGCCTGAATCGGCCCGGAGCTCGCCTGGCGCTCAGGCTCAGGCCGGGTCGCGGCCCTGGACCAGGGTGCCGATGTTCTCGCCGCTGAGGATCTTCAGCAGCTCGCCCGGCTGGCCCATGTCGAACACGCGCATCGGCAGGTCGCTGTCGCGGGCCAGTGCGAAGGCGGCGGTATCCATCACTTCCAGGCCACGGCGGATCACTTCGTCGTAGCTCAGGCTGTCGAAGCGGACCGCGTCGCTGTGCTTGTTCGGGTCCTTGTCGTACACGCCATCGACCTTGGTGGCCTTCAGCAGCAGGTCGGCGCCGATCTCGATCGCACGCAGTGCGGCGCCGGAGTCGGTGGTGAAGAACGGGCTGCCGACGCCGGCGGCGAAGATCACCAGGCGGCCCTTTTCCAGGTGGCGGATGGCGCGGCGGCGGATGTAGTCCTCGCACACGTCGTTGATCTTGATCGCGCTCATCACGCGGGCCTTGGCGCCCAGCTTTTCCAGGGCGTCCTGCATGGCCAGGGCGTTGATGACCGTGGCCAGCATGCCCATCTGGTCGCCGGTGACCCGGTCCATGCCGCCAGCGGCCAGGCCGGCGCCGCGGAAGATGTTGCCGCCGCCGATCACCAGCGCCACTTCGGCACCGGCCTGCTGGGCTTCGATGACCTCACGGGCCAGGCGATTGATGATCTTCGGGTCGATGCCGTAGTCCTCATCTCCCATCAGCGCCTCCCCGGACAGTTTCAGAAGGATGCGGCGATAGGCGAGCTTGGACATAGGGACCTCGGGTGCGTGGAAATCGCGGGCGATTCTACGCGCATGCGGCGTCGGGCCAAAGTGTTTTGTGCACTGCGGCGCGAAATCCTGCCATCCGCCCCACTCACGCGGGGCGTCCCGTTCAGCCCAGCTCGGCGCTGGCGGTGGCCGAAAGCTCGTCGTGGCCCAGGGCGCCGGGGGAGCGGGCGATCACCCGGTTGCGGCCCAGATTCTTCGAGCGGTACAGCACATCGTCGGCGGCGCGCAGCAGGTCCTGCACGTCGGCAAAGCGTTCGTAGCCGCCCTGGGTGGCCACGCCGGCGGAGAAGGTGACGAACAACGGCCCTCCCTCCAGCTCTGCCATCGGCGTGGCGACGATGTTGGCCAACACCCGGCGGATTACGTCCAGCGCCACCGATTCACTGGTATTGGGCAGCAGGGCGACGAATTCCTCGCCACCGAAGCGGGCCACGGTGTCGCTGTTGCGCAGCTGGCCCTGCAGCTTGCCGGCAAAGGCGCGCAGCACCTCGTCGCCGGTCAGGTGGCCGTGGGCATCGTTGATCTTCTTGAAGTCGTCCAGGTCGATGAAGGCCACCGACAGCGGCCAGCCCTGGCGCCCGGCGCGCAGGAACTCCTGTTCCAGCACCGCCTCCAGCTGCCGGCGGTTGAGCACGCCGGTCAGGGCGTCGCGGTGGGCCTGGTCGGCCAGGCGCTTGGCCCGCGCCTCGAATTCGTCGGCGCGGCGGCGCGCCTGGTCGGCATCCTGCAGCTCGCGCAGGTTGCGCAGGGTGGCCAGCTCCTGCGCGTGATCGATCAGTTCGCGCACCCGCAATGGCGAGTTCAGGCCGGCCTCGAACAGGCTGGCGATGTCCGGCAGGGCCTCGCTGATGCGGGTCAGCACCTGGTCGAATCGGGCGCTGTCGAGTTCCAGACGGTCGTGCACCTGGTGCAGGGCGCGCTCGCGGGCGGCATCGGCGTCGTCGTCCAGCCAGATGTCGGCGACCGCGCCGGACAGCTGCACGCAGGCCTGGAACGGCGATTCGGCAGCGTCTTCGTCCTCGCTGTGGCTGATGCTTTCCACCAGATAGCGCGGCAGACCCCATTGCTCGGCCACCCAGGCGCCGACATCGGCGTGGCTGCAACCGAGTGCGTCGCGCTCGCGGGCAACCAGATCCGTGTTGTCGCGTGCCTCGCGCAGCAGCGGCAGGTAGCGCTCCGACTCGGCCTGGGCCAGGCACAGCACGCCCAGGTCCTGCAGCAGCCCGGCCAGCATCAGCTCCTCCAGTCGGCGCAGGCCGCGGGCCTGGCCCAGCTGGCTGGCGGCCAGTGCGCTGAGAATGCTGCGCTTCCACGCGCGCTGGCGCAGGTCGTGGTCGGTACCGGCGCCGCCGGTCAGGCCCTGGGTGACGGTGAAGCCCAGGGCAAGGCTGATCGTGGCATTCAGGCCCAACATGGTCAGCGCCTGGCCGAGGTTCTCGATGCGGCGGCGGCTGGCGTACAGCGGCGAATTGGCGATGCGCAGCATGCGAGCGCTCAGCGCCATGTCGATGGCGATGATGTCGGCGGCGGTGGCGATGTCCGCTTCCGGGTCCTGGGCCAGTTCGATGATGCGCAGGGCAATACCGGGTGGCGAAGGCAGGTTGCGGCAGAGCGCCAGGGCAGCTGTCAGCTCGGGAGGCATGTCGGGTCGTTCAATTCCATTGGGACAAGAATACCTAGGAATGCATCACAGTCCGCGATTTTCGTTCCTGCTATGTGACTGTGGATTCCCTGCGCCGAGTATCGGCTTGATTCGCGCGCAACGCAAAGGTGCCGCTGTGCGCACCAATGGTGCGCAGCCACAGGGCCGCCGGCATAAAAAAAGAGCCGCGGTTTCCCGCGGCTCCTTCTGGTCGCTTCACAGCCCGAAGGCTGGAATCAGACCTGCATCGCCTTGGCAACTTCAGCGGCGTAGTCTTCCACCACCTTCTCGATGCCTTCGCCGACGATCAGCAGCTTGAAGCCAGCCACGTCGGCGCCAGCGGCCTTGACCACCTGCTCGACGGTGGTGTCGCCCAGCACATAGGTCTGGCCGTACAGGGTCACGTCGCTGACGATCTTGTTGATCTTGCCGCTGATGATCTTTTCCAGGATCTCGGCCGGCTTGGCCTTGTCCTTTTCGGACATCTTGGCCAGCTCGATTTCCTTTTCCTTCTCGACGAACTCGGCCGGAACGTCCGCAGCCTTGTTGTGCGGCGGCTTCAGGGCAGCCACGTGCATGGCCAGGCCACGGGCCAGCTCGACGTCGCCGCCGACCAGGTCGACCAGCACGCCAACCTTGCCGTTGGTGTGGACGTAGGCGCCGACGGTGTTATTGCCATCGACCTTCACCATGCGACGGATCTGGATGTTCTCACCCAGGGTCTGCACGGCGGTGGCGCGGGCTTCTTCAACGGTGCGGCCATCGGCCAGCTTGGCAGCCTTCACGGCTTCGACGTCGGTGGCGCCCGATGCCAGGGCGGCAGCGGCAACGGCGTTGACGAAGGACTTGAAGTTGTCATCGTTGGCGACGAAGTCGGTTTCCGAGTTGACTTCGACCAGCACGGCCTTGCCGCCATCCTGGGCCAGGCCCAGACGGCCTTCGGCGGCCACGCGGTCAGCCTTCTTGTCGGCCTTGGCAGCGCCGGACTTGCGCATGGCTTCAGCAGCAGCGTCGATGTCGCCGTTGGCTTCGGTGAGAGCCTTCTTGCATTCCATCATGCCGGCGCCGGTGCGCTCGCGCAGTTCCTTGACCAGGGAAGCAGTGATTTCCACGGGATTACCTCACGAAAGAAAGGGGTTGGGCCGGCATGGTGGCCGGCCCGTGTGACACGGTCCTGTCACGCGCCAAAGGCTGCGCGCAGGGAGGGTGGACGCCGGGCGTCCACCCCGGGGCCTGGATCAGGCCTGGGCGTCGTCGCCCTTCTTGGCAGCCTTCTTGGCCGGAGCGCGGCGGGCCGGCTTCTCTTCGCCTTCAGCAGCGGCTTCAGCGAACTCTTCCTCACGCACCGAAGCAGCGTGCGGAGCAGCAGCCTTGCCTTCCAGCACGGCGTCGGCAGCGGCGCGGGCGTACAGCTGCACAGCGCGGATGGCGTCATCGTTGCCCGGGATGGCGTAGTCCACCAGTTCCGGGTTGTAGTTGGTGTCGACCACGGCGATGACCGGGATGCCCAGCTTCTTGGCTTCCTTGATCGCGATGTCTTCGTGGCCGATGTCGATCACGAAGATGGCGTCCGGCAGACGGTTCATGTCCTTGATGCCGCCCAGCGAGGCTTCCAGCTTGTCGCGCTCGCGACGCAGGCCCAGCACTTCGTGCTTGACCAGCTTCTCGAAGGTGCCGTCGGTTTCACCGGCTTCCAGTTCCTTCAGGCGGGCAACCGACTGCTTGACGGTACGGAAGTTGGTCAGGGTGCCGCCCAGCCAACGCTGGTTCATGAACGGCATGCCGCAACGCTCGGCTTCTTCCTTGATGGTTTCGCGGGCGCTGCGCTTGGTGCCCAGGAACAGGACGGTGCCGCGCTTCTGGGCAACCGACGAGATGAAGTTCATCGCGTCGTTGAACAGCGGGACGGTCTTTTCCAGGTTGATGATGTGGATCTTGCCGCGGGCGCCGAAGATGTACGGAGCCATCTTCGGGTTCCAGTAGCGGGTCTGGTGGCCGAAGTGGACGCCGGCTTCCAGCATCTGACGCATGGTGACCTGGGGCATTGCAATACTCCTGATATGGAACCAGCGATTCCGCCCGCGGGGATAGGTATGCGGGACGCGTGGAAGCGCGATCGGTTCCGGGGTTGGGCTTCCCTGTCGCCTCCGTGGCCGAACTCCTTGCGGAGCACCCCGGCACGGATGGGGGCAGCAGGTGTGGATTCACCGGTGACGTCCGGTGTGGACGGTCTCCCGCGCACGCAGGCAGCAGGAATCCGGTCGATTATAGCCCGCTGGGAGCGCTCGCTGCAATTGCCGGGTCCGGCGCGGTCAGATCGACCACGCGGCCGTCCTGCAGCCGGGCCTGGAAATGGCCACGGGCATAGCCGTCGGCATGGGCGGGGAGGGCCCAGCGACGCTCCTGGCCCGCCAGCAGATAGCCGGCCAGTCCCGGCAGCAGCAGGGTACGGTGGCCATCGCCGGCAACGAACGCAAGATCGTGCAGGCGGGCGTGAACGGTACCTGCGTTGCGCAGTCGCACAAAGGGATGCGACGTGCCGGGTTCGATCCCGGCATGCAGGTCCGGCCGTGCCACGGGCACCGCGTGTCCCCGGAACAAGGGCAGCGAGTAGCGTGGCAGGTCCGGTCCGCTGGGGGCCAGGATCACCCGGTAGGCCTGTTCGATGGCAACGGGCGACGTCTCCCGAGGCAGCAGCCAGATGCGTTGACGGGTGCCGGGCGGGAGGTCGAGCCGGGCAGGGCTGGCCAGGATCCGGTCGCTGGGCCGCAGCTTTTCCGCGTCGGCCTGCTGTTCCCAGGCCAGGATCCGAACCTCGCCCTGCCAGCGGGCGGGTCCGGGGTTGTACAGCCATAGCTCGCCGTGTCCCCCTTCGGCCGGCAGCTGCAGGGTGGTCGGCACCAGGTCCAGCGCCGCCGCGGGCAGGGCCAGCAGCAGTGCCAGCAGGCTCAGCAGGATGCGCATCAGTAGATGACGGTCACGGCGGGCGCCGCGTCGTCGCTGTCGGCCGGCGGCGCCAGGTCGCGGATCTGTTGCGGAAGCTCGGGCGCGTCGCTGCGCTGGTGCGGTGCCGCGCATCGGGTGTTGCCGGCGTCACCGCTGCAGCCCTCGACCACGGTGAGCCGGATCTGCAGGGGCGTGCTACCGGGATCGGCCCACGCGGGCGTACTGGCGACCAGCATCGCCCCGATCAGAAGTGCGCGAACCACCTGCCATCCACCGTGCTGTAGGACCCGTTGCGCGGTATCGGCTGGATCGGCCGGAACTGTAGAGTCGACTGCCAGTCGACTTCTCCTGGCGCAGGGGTGATGCGCGCATCCACGCATGGCGTGGATCTACCGAAACCTGCCCCGGTGGGTGCCGATCATTCCAAACCCACCCCGGTGGGTGCCGACCGTTGGTCGGCACGCAGGTCAATAGGTGATGGTCACCTGCACCAGATCGTTGTAGGTGCCGGCCGGGGGCTGGCCGGTGACCGGCGGCACCCGGCCATAGATGGTCAGCTGCTGCGCGCTGCCACTTCCGGTGCCGCCAACGGTATCGACGTTGAGGGTATTGCCCCAGCGTAGGCTGCGCGCGGCATCGCGGTACAACTCATAGGGCAGGTAGTAGGTGCCGCTGCCAATGGTGGTGGCCATGCGCCGGGTGGTGGAGGCGCCGGGGTTGTTCTGGCCGTTGTTGAGGCTGATCTGGTAGGCGGTGTTCTTCAGGCAGGTCAGCGTGAGCGTGGCGGTCCGGTCGATGTTGGTGGGAATGCTGCCGGTGACGTTGCCGAAGTCCATGTTGGTGGTGACGTAGCTGCCGCATTGCGGCAGCACGTTGGCAGTGGCGGTGAAGCTGAAGGCCGCACTGGCGCTGTTGGTGCCGGTCGCGCCGCCGTTGCAGGCGGCCGGCACGGTGGCGTTGCCGAGCAGGACTTCGTTCCAGGCCCAGGTAAGCACCACGTTGGCGCCGCTGAAGGTGCTGCTGTAGGCACCCGAAGCGAGGATCTGGTTGGCGGGGATCTGCGCGAACAGCTGCACGGACTGCGCACCGCTGCCGCCGGTCAGCAGCGGCACGTTGTAGCTCATGGTCAGTTCCTGCGCGGGTGGCGTGCCGCGTGGCACCAGGCCGGTGGCCTGGCTGTAGCTGGCGGTGTTGTACAACTGGAAATTCATGGTGTCGCTGGTGGAGGTGGACATCGTGCGGAAGGTGGCGCTGCTGCCGCCGCCACTGCCTGCGCCGATACCCACGCAGACGCGGACGCCGGTAGTGGCCAGCAGGCTCAGTGCGGCGGTGGTGCAGGTCACTGTGATGTTCAGCGTTGCTGCCGTAGGGCCGGGAGCATTGCTGTTGATGTTGCCGAATGGCAGGGTCGGGTTCGCGGTTGCCGTGCAGACCGCTGTCGCCTGGGCCGGTAGTGCCGCGAGCAGGCCGGCGAACAGCAGCATGCCGAGCAGCAGCAGCCTCATGGCGCCACCTCCGGGATGCACGGCGGCGGTGCCGGCTTCGGCCGGGCGCCGGACGCCACTACCTTGGGCTGCTCGGGTACCTTCACCCGGCACTGGCCGCGGCTGGTGGTGATGTACAGCACGCTGCCAGCAGCAACGTCTTCCAGATACAGCAGGCCGTCATAGCCCACCGTGGCCTGGCGTCCATCGGGAAGCTGCACTTCGCTGCCCACTTCCAGTGGCTGCCCGTCCATGCCCTGAAGCGTCAGGCTCAGCGAGGGGCGCGAGCGCAACTGGAATGTCACGTGGGTGCCGGCGCGCTGGCGCGGTGTCACCCAGTCTTCGATGCGGTCGGCACGCATGTCCTCGGGCAGGTCCAGGGTGTCGATCGAGACCCGGTTGCGCTGCCAGGACAGCAGCGGACTGACCAGCAACAGGCCACGATCATCGGTGACGCCGATCAGGCGGTTCTCCAGCCGCACCGGCACGCCGCCGACGCCGTTGGTGCTGATCACCGCAAACGCGTCCGAGACCTCGCGGGTGGCGAACGCGTGCCCGCCCATCCAGACCAGGCTGCCACTGGCGCTGCCGTAGGCATAGTTGAGCCCGCCCTGGCGCGAGGCACCGAACGAGTAGCGGCCGACGTCATTGAGGATGCCGACTTCGGCCAGGCCGCCATTGCCGTCCTCGCCGTGGCGCACCTGCGCGCGCCAGCCAATGCCGCCTGCACTGCCATCGCCGGGCACCGGCTGGGTGACGTCGGCCACCCAGGTCTGGCTGTCGCCGTTGCGCTGGCTGGACAGGCTGGCCTGGCGGTTGTTGCCCAGGCTGGCGGTCACCGACAGATAGATGCTGCGGTCATCACTCTGGTCCAGGTTCTGGTTCACCGACAGGTAGGCCGACCAGCGCTGGCTCCAGGTGCGTGACCAGAACAGGCTGGCATAGCGGTTGTCTTCGCCATCGGGGTAGCGCAGGCGCAGGTAGCTGGCGCTGAGCGTGCCCAGCCGCAGCAGATCCAGCCCGACCGTGGCCTGTTCGCTGATGCTCGGCGGCAGGTTGCCCTGTAATGCGCCCAGGTCGCGGTAGTCGCCGTGGCTGCGCACGCTGCGTAGATTGAAATTGAGGCGACGGTTGTTCCAGCTGTAACCCAGTGCCCACTGCCCACCCTGCAGGCCGTGGTAATTGCTGTGCGCATAGGCCGCGTTGAACACGCCGGCGCCTCCCAGCAGCCACCAGCCGCCGATGCCGGCCTGGGCCAGGCCGCCTCCGCCCTCGGCATGCGCTTCACCGGTAAAGGTATCGCTGATGCCACCGCGCCAGCTGGCACTGGCCACGGTGCGATCGTCGTAGGCGAAGGAGCGCTGGCCGAAGTCTTCGCGCAACTGGCCAACACCGACCGACCAGTCCGACAGGCCCTTGGCCAGCAGTTGCTGGGTGCCATAGAAACTGAAATCCAGTGTCTGCATGCGGCCGAACGCGTCGGTGACCACCACCTGTGCGCTGCCGGTGCCGCTGATGCCCGGCTGCGCGGCCAGCTGGAACGGGCCGACCGGGACCTGGCCGCTGTACTGGCGCAGGCCATCGACATACAGCTCGACGGTGGAGGGCACCACGGCCTGGCCGAGGAAGCTGGGCGTGGGAGTGAGCACGCGATACGGCTGCAGGCCGTAGTTGCGGCCGATCTGCAGGCCGCCCAGGCGCACCGGGCGGGTCCAGTCGACGAAGCCGCTGTAGAAATCGCCGACCTCCAGCGTCATCGCCTTGTCGGGGAAATCCAGGCTCCAGCGCGTATCCAGGCGCACGCTCTCACCGCGCCAGCGACGGTCGCCGGGCTGCTGGTAGCGCCGGCTGACCGCGGTGTTTTCGAAGGTACCGTTGCCGACGCCGAACAGGCGCAGTTCCGAGCTCAGGCTGAGGTTGCCAAGCGTATCCACCCGGCTGCCATACACGTCGTAGTTGAGCAGCAGCCCGGGTGAGGCACTGCCTGCGGGGGCGCGCGTCTGTGGGCGGCTGAGCACGGTGGTCGGCAAGGTCAGCTGGTCCAGCGGCACGTCCAGCGCCAGGGTCTGCAGGCGTGCGTCATAGCGCACCACCGCGCCGCTGATCTGGTCCAGGTACACCGGTGCATCGCCGTGGGCGTTGAAGCCGAGTTGACGCAGTACGTCGGGGCTGGCCTGCAGGCGGCCACGGTTCTCGATGAAAGGCAGCAGTCCGCGTGGGGTGCTGTTGAGCGAAACGTCCAGGTACAGCGTCTGGTTGGCAGTCAACGGTGTGGGCGGTGGCAGGATCGCATCGGCGGAGATGCCTGATACATCGGCGGCGGCGGTGGCCGCTGCACCGGACAAATCGGCGGCTTGGATCGCCGCAGGAGCCAGGGCAGCAAGCAGCGCGCCCATCAACGCCTCAGCGAGCCGATGGGGGCGACAGCGGCGTCTGTTCCGACTCGCCATTGAGCTTGGCCGTGATCTGGTCGTTGTCGCGGTCGATCGCCGTGCGCTCGATCGGCCAGCGCATCACCTGCCCGGGCAGCACGTAACCCAGCAGTCCGGGATGCACGATGCGTGGGCGCGTGGCACTGCCCAGCGCGAGATCGGCGATCTGCGCATAGCTGTTGCCCGCGTTGGCCACCTCGACGCCGTTGCGGCCATCGGGCAACTGCACCAGGCGGGCCTGCAGCTGCGGCGCAAGCTTGCCGGCGGCGGGCTGCACGAACACCGGTATCGAATAGCGCAGCACGAACTGCATGCCTTCGGCGCGGGTGGCCAGATCGGGCACCTCGTCGACAATCAACCGGTAATGCTGCTGTGCAGGCGGTGGCGTCCTGTCCGGACGCATCACCCGGACCAGCTGCTGCTGTCCGGCAGCCAGTTCCTGCATCGGCGGGGTGACCACCAGCTCATCGGTGGGCAGCAGTTGCTCCTGGCCGCCCTGCTGCACCCAGCGGAACACCCGCACCTGCAGCTTCACCGGCGAGGTGCCGCTGTTGGTCAGCCAAAGCTCGCCGGCACGCTGGCGCGCTTCCAGCTGCAGGCTGGTCGGGGCGACCTGCAGGCTGGTGGCTTCGACCGGGGCGGCGAGTACCAGGCTCAGGACGAGCAGCGCCACGCCGGTGGCGCGCCACGGGCGGGGTCCGGCCATGCGGGCGTACTCCATCAATAGGTGATCGTGGCGGTAACCGTATCCAGGTAGTTACCGGTCGCCGGGTTGTTCGTGCTCAGGTTCAGGATCTGGCCGTAGACGATGTAGGGCACCGCCAGGCCGGTGCCGATGCCAGCCTGGGTGTTGGTGCCGGAGGTGGCGCCCCAGACCAGGGTGTGCGCGGCGTCCTGGTACAGCTGGTAGCCCACGAAGTTGTTGGCGGTTACCGCGGCGTTGGTGTTCTTCATCCGGCGGGTGGTGACGTCGTTGGCGGTGCTGGCGTTGGCGCCCGCATTCAGCGAAATCGTGTACGGGGTCAGTGCCGAGCACTGGGCGGTCACCGTGCCCTGGCCCAGGGTGGGGGTCGCGGTGGTCGAGGCCGCCGTGCCGAAGTCAACGTTGGTGGCGGCAGCGGCCGTGATCGTGCAGGCCTTGGTCACCACCAGGGTGACATTGAAGGTGGTGGTGTCTGCGGCCAGGGCCGGGCCGGACAGCAGGACCCCGGCCAGGGCCCAGGCAAGCTGGGAACGAAGCGCGGATCGCATGGACAACCTCCCTGACCCGAAGGTCCGTTGAACAAGGCGAAGGCGGCACGTTCGGCACCGCTTCGGCGACGGTGACCCCAGCTTAGGTGGCGTAAGTGTCTGTATTCCGTGATAAACAGGGAGGCGAAAGGGTGGCGGTCATCACGCTTTCACTTTCCTTGCCGGAACCGTGCATGGCCCGGATCGCCAGTTGGGTGGCGTTCGTTCAGATTGTGGCCGGATCGGCGATAATGGGGGCCATGAGCGTGAATCTGAAAACCCCGCAGGAAATCGAGATGATGCGAATCGCCGGCCGCATGGCCAGCGAAGTGCTCGACATCGTCACCCCCCACGTCAAGCCCGGTGTCACCACCGAGGAACTGGACCGCATCTGCCACGACCACATCGTGAACGTGCAGGGCGCCGTTCCGGCCAACGTCGGCTACCGCGGCTTCCCGAAGACCGTGTGCACCTCGGTCAACAACGTCATCTGCCATGGCATCCCCAGCGAAGGGAAGGTGCTCAAGGATGGCGACATCATCAACATCGACGTCACCGTCATCAAGGATGGCTGGCACGGCGACACCAGCCGCATGTACTTCGTCGGCACGCCGTCGGTGATGGCCCGCCGCCTGGTGGAAACCACCTACGAAGCCATGTGGCGCGGCATCCGTGCGGTACGCCCGGGTGCGACCCTGGGCGATATCGGCCATGCCATCCAGAGCTATGCCGAAGGCGAGCGTTTCAGCGTGGTGCGCGAGTATTGCGGCCACGGCATCGGCAAGGTCTACCACGATGAGCCGCAGGTGGTGCATTACGGCCGCCCGGGCCAGGGCCTGGTGCTGCAGCCGGGCATGACCTTCACCATCGAGCCGATGATCAACGAGGGCACCCGCTACAACAAGGTGCTGCCGGATGGCTGGACCGTGGTGACCAAGGACCGCAAGCTGTCGGCGCAGTGGGAGCACATGATCGCGGTCACCGAGACCGGCGTGGACGTGCTGACCCTGTCGCCGGGCGAGTCGCAGGTCTCCTGAAGATGCTGCCGGCGAGTTCGCTGCTGGACACGCCGGCCGCGTCGCTCAACGACCCGGACTGGGCTGCTGCCGCGCGCCAGGCGCTGCAGCAGGCCGACGCCCGCCTGTACCGCCGCTTCGACCAGGGCGACAACATCGAGCGCCTGCTGGCGCTGCGCGCGCGCGCCGCCGACCATCTGATCCGGCTGGCGTGGCAGCGTTGCCTGCCAGCCGATAGCGGGCTGTCGTTGTTCGCGGTGGGGGGCTACGGCCGCGGTGAACTGTTCCCGCGGTCGGACATCGACCTGCTGGTGTTCGGCGATCCGCCGGCACAGTTGGCGCATGAATCGGCACTGGCACGCCTGTTCGCCCTGCTGTGGGACTGCGGGCTGGCGGTCAGCCATGCGGTGCGTTCGGCGCCGCAGTGCCGCGAGGCGGCGGCGGACCAGACCGTACTGACCGCGCTGATCGAGGCGCGCCCGATCCTGGCCGATGATGCGGCGCGCCGCGCGCTGCGCGAGGCCATCGACGATCGGGAATTGTGGCCGGCACGCGCGTTCTTCCTGGCCAAGCTGGAAGAGCTGCGCAACCGCCACCAGCGTTTCGGCGATACCGCCGACAACCTGGAGCCGGACCTGAAGGATGGCCCCGGTGGCCTGCGCGACCTCAACACGCTGGGCTGGATGGCACTGCGTGCCTTCGGCGTGCGTGACCTGGAGGCGCTGGTCGGGCTCGGTCATCTGGGCGCTGACGAAGCCGCAGCGCTGAAGCGCGAACGTGCGGTGCTGGCGCGGCTGCGCTTTGGCCTGCATCTGGTCGCGCGTCGCCCGGAAGAACGCCTGCGTTTCGATTACCAGAAGACCCTGGCTGCACGCCTGGGCTTCGAAGACGATGCCGAGAACCTCGGTGTCGAGAAGATGATGCAGGGCTTCTACCGCGCTGCGCTGGTGGTGCGCCGGATCAGCGACCGCCTGCTGCAGCGCTTCGAGGAGCAGTTCGATGGCGAGGCCCAGCCGGAACCGCTGACCGTGGGCTTTTCCCTGCGCCGTGGCTACCTGGCGGCCAACGAGGCCGACTGGCCGCGCGGTGATATCGGCCAGGTGTTCGCGCTGTTTGCCAGCTGGGCCAACAACCCGCAGGTGCGCGGCCTGCATTCGCTGACCGCGCGCGCGCTGGCCGAAGCGCTGCCGCTGTTGCCGGCCTACGACCAGGCCGACGCCGATGCGCGCGAGCAGTTCCTGGCGCTGCTGCGCGGCCAGCGCCCGGTCGATACGCTCTCGCGCATGGCGCGGCTGGGCGTGCTTGGCCAGTGGATTCCCGCGTTTGCCCAGGTCAGCGGGCGCATGCAGTTCGACCTGTTCCATGTCTACACCGTCGACCAGCACACGCTGATGGTCCTGCGCAATATCGGCCTGTTCGCCAGCAGCCGTGCCGACGAGCGCTTCTCGATCGCGCATGAAGTGTGGCCGCGCCTGCGCAAGCCGGAGCTGCTGCTGCTGGCCGGCCTGTTCCATGACATCGCCAAGGGCCGTGGCGGCGACCATTCGGAGCTGGGCGCGGTGGACGCGCGCGTGTTCTGCCAGGCGCATGCGCTGAGCACGTCCGATACCGAACTGGTGGCGTGGCTGGTCGAACAGCACCTGCGCATGTCGGTGACCGCGCAGAAGCAGGACATCGCCGACCCGGAGGTGATCCATCGCTTCGCCACCCTGGTCGGCAGCCGCGACCGCCTGGACTACCTGTACCTGTTGACTTGCGCCGACATCGCCGGCACCAGCCCGAAGCTGTGGAATGCCTGGAAGGACCGCCTGCTGGCCGACCTGTACTTCGCCACCCGGCGCGCGCTGCGCGAGGGGCTGGAACACCCGGTGCCGGCGGCCGAGCGCGTGGCCGAAGCGCGTGACAGCGTGCGTGCGCTGGTGCGCGAGCGGGGTTACGACGATGCCACCATCGACCGCCAGTTCGCGGTGATGCCTGATGAGGGCTTCATCCGCCTGCGCCCGGAACAGCTGGCCTGGCAGGCCGCCGCGCTGGTGCCGGTGAAGCAGGGCCAGGCGCTGGTGAAGGTACGCCGGATCAGTGTCGACGACCCCGCGCTGGAAGTATTCGTGCATTCGCCGGACCGCGACGGCCTGTTCGCCGCGATCGTGATGACGCTGGACCGCAAGGGCTACGGCATCCACCGCGCACGCGTGCTGGACGGTCCGGCCGATACCATCTTCGATACCTTCGAAGTGAACCCGGCCGATACCTTCGCCGATGGCAGCAGTGCCAACCTGGAAGCGGCGCTGCGCGAGGCACTCAGCGGTGACCTGTCGCGCCTGCGGCCGTCACGCCGGGTGGTGCCACGGCAGCTGCGGCACTTCCGTTTCGCCCCGCGCATCGAGTTTCGCGATGAGCCGGGCGCAACCCGTTTTGCCCTGGTCGCCCCCGACCGCCCCGGCCTGCTGGCCGATGTGGCGTTCGTGCTGCGCAACCAGGGCCTGCGCGTGCATGATGCGCGCATTGCCACGTTCGGCGAACGCGCCGAAGACACCTTCGTGATCAGTGACGAACACGACCTCCCCCTGACTGAACCTGCCCGGCAGCAGCTGCATGACGCGATGCTGGCCTGCCTGGACCCTGATCGAAACGCCGGAGACCCCGCCTGATGGCCACCAAGCCCGCCAAGAAGACCGCCGCGACCACCAAGAGCGCAGCGGCCCGGAAACCTGCTGCCGCCGCACCGGCCGCGAAGAAGACCACCGCGCCGAAGAAGGCTGCTGCGGTGAAGGCCCCGGCGAAGAAAACGGCGGCGGTGAAGCGTGCTGTGAAGAAGCCGGCGCCGGCCAAGAGCGCCGAAGCCGTCCGCGCCGAAACCATCGCCCGCAAGTCGCTGCGCAAGCCGTCGGCCCCGGGCGTGGAAGAACTGAAGTTCGGCATCGAGAGTGCCTTCGAGCGCCGCGCCACCTTGACCCTGCATGAGCTGGAAGGCTCGACCAAGCCGCTGGTCAACCGCGTGATCGACGGCCTGGAAAGCGGCGAGTTCCGCGTCGCCGAGCCGGACGGCCAGGGCGGCTGGAAGGTCAACGAATGGTTGAAGAAGGCCGTGCTGCTGTACTTCCGCGTCAACGACATGGCCGTGGTCGACGCCCGCCCGGCGCCGTTCTGGGACAAGGTCGAATCGCGCTTCGCCGGCTATGACGAAGCGAAGTTCCGCCGTGGTGGCGTGCGCGTGGTGCCGGGCGCGATCGCCCGCCGCGGTACCTACTTCGGCAAGGACGTGGTGCTGATGCCGAGCTTCACCAACATCGGCGCCTACGTTGGCGAAGGCACCATGGTCGATACCTGGGCCACTGTCGGTTCCTGTGCGCAGATCGGCCAGCACTGCCACCTGTCCGGCGGCGCCGGCATCGGCGGCGTGCTGGAGCCGCTGCAGGCCAGCCCGACCATCATCGAGGACCACTGCTTCATCGGTGCCCGTTCGGAAGTGGTGGAAGGCGTGGTGGTCGGTCACCACAGCGTGATCGGCATGGGCGTGTTCCTCAGCCAGAGCACCCGTATCTACAACCGTGCCACCGGCGAAATCACCTACGGCTACATCCCGCCGTACAGCGTGGTGGTGTCCGGCTCGCTGCCGAGCAAGGACGGTACCCATTCGCTGTACTGCGCGGTGATCGTCAAGCAGGTTGATGCCAAGACCCGCAGCAAGACCAGCGTCAACGACCTGCTGCGCGGCCTGGCCGACTGAACGTGACTGCGCCGGAAGATCTGGCGCAGTCCGCGATCTACCAGCATCCGTCCGACACCCTGTTCGGGCGGATGCTGCCGCGCCTGCTGCACGCCCCGCGCTGGACCCGGCTGCGCCGCGCACTGTCGCGGCGCTGGCCGATGCCGGCGCTGGTCAGTGATGTGCGCGACGTGGTCTACGTGAGCTGGTGGGTCGACGTGCGCCACGCACCATCGCCACCGCCGGGCCATCATTACGTGGTCCATGCCGGACGTACGCCTTACACCATCCTCAGTTACCGTCACGGCCACTTCGGGCCCGCGTTGGCCGGGCCGCTGCGTTCCCTGATGCCGTCGCCAAGGCAGAGCAACTGGCGCTGGTACCTGCGTCGTGATGACGCTCCGGACGGGACACCGGTGGTGCTGTTCGACCGCAACGTGATGGACCAGCTGGCTTTCGTGGCCGGCGCGCGTGCCTTCAGCGATGCCATGCAGCCGCATCTGTCCACCCGCTTCGAGCATGCGGTGGGCGCCGATGGCGGTGGGCACACCCGGATCGAAGGCGGGCAGGGCAGTGCGCCGGGGCTGCTCCTGCAGTGGCAGGCCGCTGTGGGCTGGGAGGATGCGGCGTGGACGGCTGCCTTCGGTGGCCATCAGGCCCTGCTGCGCTTCCTGACCTGCCAGGACGAGGCCATCGCCCGCACCTGCGACTGTCGCTGGGCCAGCACCCGCATCGCGCTGCCGGTGGAGATCGACCGCCTGCAGCCGCTGCAGCTGGATGGCGAGCTGCAGTGCCCGCGCCTGCAGGCGATGGGCGTGAACCTGGCCGAGGGGCTGGCCTTCCTGCTGCCACGGGTGCCGTTCCGGGTCGTGTCCGAGCGCCTGTTGTGAGATTCTGGCCCTCTGTTTTCCAGCATCACAGATGGCCATGAGCACCACTGTCTACGGTTTGAAGAACTGCGATACCTGCAAGAAGGCGACCAAGTGGCTGGACCGCTTCGGTGTGCCGTACACCTTCATCGACTACCGCGACAACAAACCCAGCCCGGAAATGCTGCTTGCGTGGGCAGCGCAGCTGGGTGGCCTGGCCGCGATGGTCAACAAGTCCTCCACCACCTGGCGGCAGCTGCCGGACAACCGCAAGGCCGCCGATTCCGAGGCCGAATGGAAGCTGTTGCTGCGCGAGTACCCGCAGCTGATCAAGCGCCCGCTGGTGGTCACCGCCGACGGCGCGGTCAGCCAGGGTTTCAGTGACAGCGGCTTCAAGGCCCGCTTCGGTGTGGGTGACGCATGAGCGCGGTCCTCGACCTGACCTGCGAACTGATCGCACGCCCCTCGGTGACGCCCGATGATGCTGGCTGCCAGGCCCTGCTGGCGGCACGCCTGAAGCAGGCCGGGTTCCAGTGCGATCACCTTCGCCTGGGCGAGGTCGACAATCTGTGGGCGACCCACGGCCAGGGCGCGCCGGTACTGGTCCTGCTGGGCCACACCGACGTGGTGCCAACGGGCCCACGCGAGGCCTGGACCAGCGACCCGTTCACGCCGCAGATCCGCGATGGCGTGCTGTATGGCCGTGGCACCGCCGACATGAAGGGCAGCGTGGCCGCGTTCGTGGTGGCCGCCGAGCAGTTCGTCGCCGCGCATCCCGATCATCCCGGTACGCTGGCGGTGCTGCTGACCAGCGACGAGGAAGGCGACGCCATCGATGGCGTGCGCCACGTCGCACGGTTGTTCGCCGAGCGCGGCCAGCGCATCGACTGGTGCATCACCGGCGAGCCGTCGTCGACCGCGACGCTGGGTGACCTGCTGCGCGTGGGGCGTCGTGGCAGCCTGTCGGCCAAGCTGCGCGTGCAGGGCGTGCAGGGCCACGTGGCGTATCCGGAAAAGGCACGCAACCCGATTCACCAGGCCGCTCCGGCCCTGGCCGAACTGAGCGCGCGGCGCTGGGACGAAGGCTACGAGAGTTTCCCGCCGACCAGCCTGCAGATCTCCAACATCCACGCCGGCACCGGTGCCAACAACGTGATTCCCGGCGAGCTCGAAGTGGATTTCAACATCCGCTACAACCCGCACTGGGATGCGCCGAAGCTGGAGGCGGAGATCACCGCACTGCTGGAGCGGCATGGCCTGCAGTACACGCTGAAGTGGCATCGCAGCGGCGAGCCGTTCTACACCCCGGAAGGCACGCTGCGCGCCACCGCGCGCGCGGTGCTGGCCGAGCACATCGGCCGTGCGCCGGAAGAAAGCACCGGCGGCGGCACGTCCGATGCGCGCTTCATCGCGCCGCTGGGTGCGCAGTGCATCGAAGTGGGGCCGGTCAACGCCAGCATCCACCAGGTGGACGAGAACGTGCGCGTGGACGATCTGGAAGCGTTGCCGGGGCTGTACCAGCGCCTGGTGGAACGGCTGCTGGCGTGAACCCCGCGGTGGAGATGCCTCGGTCCTGCTGAGGTGGGTGCCGACCGTTGGTCGGCACACCTCCCGGCGGCACTATTCCGAAAAAATGAAGAACGGCGGCTCGACCGCCTTCTTCCAGTAACTCGGCGCCGCCATGTAGAAGTGCTGCGCCTCTGCCTTGGCAAACCAGCGTGCCGCGGCCTCGGTGTCCTTCTCTACCCCCGGCGCACTGCGGCCCAGCAGCAGCCCGGCGAAGTACTGGCCGAACACATTGCCCTTCTCACCGGCGCGCTGGTACAGCTGCAGCGCACGCGCCGGATCGCGCGGCAGTCCCATGCCTTTCTCCAGCAGTGCGCCCAGGTCCACCTGCGCCTCGGCATCGCCACGTTCGGCGCGACGCTGGATCTGCGCAACCAGTGGATGCACGGTGGCTCCCTGTGCTGCTACCGCATCCGGTAGATGTGACGATGAACTCGGGTAGCGCTCGTAGATCATTCCGCGCAGGTCCCAACGCAGCGCCTGTTGCGCGTCGCCCCGCTGACGATAGGCCTTGGCGAGCCCGTGGAACGCATAGGGATTGCCGTGGTTGGCGGCCGCCAGATAGGCGCGCTCGCCACGTCGCCAGGACGCGCGCAGCACCGGCGACGGGTTGACGTGGGGGCTGTCGGCATGGCGCAGCGTGCCGGAGGTCCAGATCCGGCCCAGTGCTTCTTCCGCCTTGGTGTTGTGGAAGGTCCAAGGGGTGATCGCTGCGGCACGCTCGTAGTAGGCGATGGCGCGCGGATCGTTGAAGCGTTCGAAGGCTTGCGCGGTATCGAAGGCACCTTCGAAGCTGCCGTCGGTTCCGCGTTGTTCCAATGCCTGCTGCTGGGACTGCGGCAGGGTAGAAGGCGGGGCCAGGGTCTGGCAGGCCGCCAGGCCCAGGCAGAGCAGGGCAGCCAGTGCCCCGGTGCATCCATTGCGGTGTTGCATTCCTGTTACACGTTCTACGGCGGGCCATTATGCGCTCCAGGCGTGGTTGCCGACGCAACTGTTGCGCCGCGCCGGAAACCGGGGTAGGGTCGATGCCATGTCGATCCGCCTGGCCACCGCCGTCAATAACAACAACCGCAATAATCTGCGCGCGAATAATCGTGCGCGGCCGATGCGGGACTGCGCCCTGGGTAGATAGACAGCAACACACGCCCGGACACCAGAAAACCCGCATCAGCCGATGCGGGTTTTTTTGTGCCCGGGCGCAGCCTACCCGGGCCTGGATGGCCGGTCGAACACCTTCCCACCCGTGAAATTCCCCAACAGGAGCTCCCCCATGTGTTCGATCTTCGGAATCTTCGGCCTGCAGGCCGGTGACGATCTTCCTTCCCTGCGCCGCCATGCGCTGGAACTGTCGCAACGCCAGCGCCACCGTGGCCCCGACTGGAGCGGCGTGTACATCGACGAAGGTGTGCTGCTGGTCCACGAACGGCTGGCCATCGTCGATCCGGCTGGCGGTTCGCAGCCGCTGCTGTCGGCCGATGGCCAGCTGGCGCTGGCAGTGAACGGTGAGATCTACAACCACCAGGCGTTGAAGGCGGCGCTGACCACCGTCTATGACTTCCAGACCGGCTCGGACTGCGAGGTGATCAATGCGCTGTACCGCCAGGGCGGCTCGCCGGCGCAGTGGCTGGAACAGCTCAACGGCATCTTCGCCTTCGCGCTGTGGGACCGTGACAGTGGACGCGTGCTGGTGGCGCGCGACCCGGTCGGTGTGGTGCCGCTGTACTGGGGCCACGATGCCCAGGGGCGCCTGCGCGTGGCCTCGGAAATGAAGGCGCTGGTCGATACCTGTGCCGACGTCGCGCAGTTCCCGCCGGGCCACTACTTCGACAGTGCCCGTGGTGAGCTGGTGCGCTACTACCAGCAACCGTGGCGCGACTATGCCGACGTGCAGGGCCGCCAGGCGGATCTGGCCGAACTGCGCCAGGCCTTCGAGCATGCGGTGGAACGCCAGCTGATGAGTGATGTGCCGTACGGCGTGCTGCTGTCCGGTGGCCTGGACTCGTCGCTGGTGGCGGCGGTGGCTGCGCGCTACGCACGTCGCCGCATCGAGGATGGGGGGCAGACCGAAGCCTGGTGGCCGCGCCTGCACTCGTTCGCGATCGGCTTGAAGGGCTCGCCTGATCTGGCCGCCGCTGCGATCGCCGCCGAAGCGCTGGGTACCGTGCATCACGGCTTCGAATACACCTTCGAGGAAGGCCTTGATGCACTGCCGGAAGTGATCCGCCACATCGAGACCTACGACGTCACCACCATCCGTGCATCGACGCCGATGTTCCTGCTGGCACGACGGATCAAGGCGATGGGCGTGAAGATGGTGCTTTCCGGCGAGGGCAGCGACGAGATCTTCGGTGGCTACCTGTACTTCCACAAGGCGCCGGATGCGCGAGAATTCCACGACGAGCTGGTGCGCAAGCTCGACGCGCTGCACAACTACGACTGCCTGCGTGCCAACAAGTCGATGATGGCCTGGGGCGTGGAGCCGCGTGTGCCGTTCCTCGATCGTGAGTTCCTTGATGTGGCGATGCGCTTCGATGCCGCGCACAAGATGGTCGGTGCCGGCTTTGGCGGCCGCCGCATCGAGAAGGCGGTGCTGCGCGAGGCGTTCGATGGCTACCTGCCGGACAGCATCCTGTGGCGGCAGAAGGAACAGTTCAGCGATGGCGTCGGCTACGGCTGGATCGACGGGCTGAAGGCGCATGCCGAGGCGCAGGTGAGCGACCGTGTACTGGCGGCGGCCGACAAGCGCTTCCCGCACAACCCGCCGCAGACCAAGGAGGCGTACTACTACCGCCACCTGTTCGAGCAGTTCTTCCCGAGCCGCGCGGCCGCCGAGACCGTGCCGGGCGGCAAGTCGATCGCCTGTTCGTCGCCGGCGGCGATCGCCTGGGATGCCAGCTTCGCCGCAGCTGCTGACCCTTCCGGACGCGCGATTGCCGGCGTGCACGAGCAGGCACTGGCCTAAGCCCCAAAAAGGGGACGGAGGGGATTAAGTCGTTAGTGGCACAAACGACTTAATCCCCTCCGTCCCCTTTTTGTATGATCGCCCCCTGCGCATTGGGGAATGTTCATGGACGTACAGGCAGGCGGCAACGCGCCGCCCACGAAATGGGGATGGCGTTATCTGGCCTGGGCCGGTGTCCCGCTGCTGGCCGGCATGCTGCTGGCGCGGTATGCCGGGCCGGCGGCGCCCGAGGCGGTCGCCCGTGCCACGGTTGCTGCCGAAGGCAGCTGGGCGCAGCATCTGGCGTCACCGCTGGGCCTGTTCCTGCTGCAGCTGCTGGTGTTGTTGCTGGTGGCCAAGGGGGCGGGTGCATTGCTGAAGCGGTTCGGCCAGCCGGCGGTGATTGGCGAGATGGCCGCAGGCCTGATGATGGGGCCGCTGGTGCTCGGCAGTCTGCTGCCGCAGTTGCATGGTGCCCTGTTCCCGGTCAGTTCGCTGGGCCCGCTGGGCATGCTCAGCCAGCTGGGCGTGCTGATGTTCCTGCTGGTGGCCGGTGCCGAGCTGGACCTGGCGGCGCTGCGCGGCCGCCGACGCTTCGCCTTCACCGTCAGCCATGCCGGCATCGCGGTGCCGTTCGTGCTCGGCGTCGCCCTCGCGATCTGGCTGTATCCGCAGCACGGCCCGCAGGGCGTGGGCTTCACTGCATTCGCGCTTTTCGTTGGCATTTCGATGAGTATCACGGCCTTCCCCGTGCTGCTGCGCATCCTTGCCGACCGCGGCATCACGCAGACGCCGCTGGGGCAGACCGCCATCGCCTGCGCGGCATTGGGCGATGCCACCGCGTGGTGCCTGCTGGCACTGATCGTGGCGGCGGCACAGGCCAGTGGATGGCTGCCGGCCAGCCTCAACCTGCTGTGCGTGGTCGCCTTCGTGGCGCTGATGCTGGGGCTGGTGAAGCCGTGGTTCGCCCGCCAGCAGATCGCGCCGGGCCGTGAAGGACGCTGGCTGCTCGGCATTCTGCTGTTGTCGCTGGGCAGTGCCCTGATCACCGAAATGCTGGGCATCCACGCGCTGTTCGGTGCATTCGCGGCGGGTGTCGCGGTATCGTCCAACACGCAGCTGCGTGATCTGTTGATGGCCCGCGTCGAACCGTTTGCGGTGACCCTGCTGTTGCCATTGTTCTTCGCCATGACCGGCCTGCGCATGCGTGCCGATGCACTGCAGGCCAGCGACATCGTCTTGTGCGGGGTGGTGATCGTGGTGGCCACGGCGGGCAAGCTGCTGGGCACCTTCAGTGCCGCGCGCAGCGCGGGCATGCCCACGCGCGAGGCGTGGCGGCTGGGTGCACTGATGAACACCCGTGGCCTGATGGAGCTGATCGTGCTCAACCTGGGTTACGAGCTGGGCCTGCTCGGCGACCGCCTGTTCGCGGTGCTGGTGATCATGGCGCTGGTGACCACGGCGATGACCGGGCCGCTGCTGAACCTGATCGAGCGTCGCAGGGCTTGAGCGTTGAACGGTAGTGCCGGCCGCTGGCCGGCATCCATGCCGGTGTGTCCAGCATCATGAGGTTGCCGGCCAGCGGCCGGTACTACTGCGCCGGCACCAGCGTCATCGTGTGCTGCGTCTTGCCGGGCAGGAAGGGCGTCGGCCGCCCATGCACCCAGTCTTCGTGGCCGGCGCCCCAGTACGGCGACAGCGGGTGCCCGCTCTGGCCGCCGGGCATGTGCACGATGCCGTCGGCCTCGTGGCCGGGCGAGACCACCATGCGTTCGGAGGCACCGAAGTTGGGCGTCTGCACGCGCGGCATGTCACGGTCGCCGGGCAGCTGGTCGGCGGGCATGCACAGCCAGCGCTTGGCGACCTCGGGCAACGCCCGTGCGATGGGGTGGCAGAGCGCCGCGGTGTTGCGTTCGCCCCAGGTGCGCTGGGCCAGCGGGCCCTGCTTGGCCAGCTCGCTCTCGGTGCGGCGTGCGGCCTCAAGCAGCAGCGCGTCCCAGCTGTCGTAGGCCGGTGGCAACAGATTGGCGGGGCGCTGCTGCAGCATCGGCCAGGCCACACCTTCCAGCTGCGCCAGGCGCGGATCCAGATAGTCATCGCCCAGCTGCGCGTTGGCCGGCGCCAGCAGTGCATCGGACAGGGTATCCATCACCTGCGTGCGGAACTCACGCACCACCCGGTAGCTGACCGAGCTGGCCGAGGCCCGGCCGCCCCATTGATGGCTGACCGCCTTCAAGCGCTTCAGTGCAGGGTCGTCACTGCGTTCGATGACGTCGTGCAGCAGGGCCCACCAGCGCTGCAGGAACACGGCGCGGTCGTCGAGCTGGATCGCCAGCAGGTCGTGTTCGTCGAAGCGCTCCTGGATCGCCAACAGGTCGCGGATCTGCCGCGCGCGGGCACCCAGGTCATAACCGCCATTGCCGACGGTAGCCAGCGCCTCGCCGTCGAGGACGCGGCCGTTGGCGGTCCACAGGCGATGGTTGGGGGGATCGATCAATGCCGGTGCGGCATCGCTGCGGATCGGCCACGGCGCACAGTCCTGGTTGCTGGTGGCGGTGAAGCCCGCAGGTGCACAACCGGGTCCGCGATCCGGGCGGGCGCCGATCAGGCGCCAGGCAATGCGTCCGCTGCGGTCGCCGACCACCAGGTTCTGTGCGGGAATGCCGGCGCGGTCGGCGAACTGCAGGGCACCGTCCAGGTCAGCGGCACGGGCCAGGTCACCGAAGTCCAGGCGCACCGCGCCGGGCAGGTGGGCGACCCAGCGCAGCGCATCGCCGCTGCCGTCGGCATGGGTATGCAGGATCGGCCCCCAGGCAGTTTCGCGCACCGGGAACAGCACGTCGGACTGGCCGGCCACGGCGATGCGCTCTTCATGCACCGTGACCGCGGCGTTGGCCGGTTCCGTGCGGTAATCGGCGGTGTCGATGTAACTGTTGGTGAAGCCCCAGGCCACGTGCCCGTTGCTGCCGACGATCACCGCCGGCAGGCCGGGCAGGGAGAAGCCGGTGACGTCGACCTGGCCACCCGCGGCCTGCGGGTCGGGATAGCGCAGGCGCACACGGAACCACAGGCCGGGCGCGCGCAGGCCCAGGTGCATGTCGTCGGCGACGATCGCGCGGCCGTCGGCAGTGAGCGCACCGGCCACCGCGAAGTTGTTGCTGCCGATGACATCGGCTTCTTCCTGCGCGGTGCCCGGTTTTCCCTTCAACGTGCGCAGATCGAGCTGGCTGGCATCGGGGAGCGTGGCGTTGCCGGTCGGTTCGCCGAACAGCGGTGCATCCCATTCGGTGCCGTCGTGGGCAATCAGCGCGTACAGCGCGGGCGGCACCACTGCGCGGATGCGGCTCAGTGCAAGCTCGGTCTGGTTGCCCGGATCCTGCAGGTCGGCGTACATGGCCAGCCCGGCCAGCACGCTGTCGCTGGCCTGCCAGGGTTGCGGCGACTGCCGCAGCAGCAGGTAGGCCCATGGCCGCACCGAGAGATCGGCAAGGCCTTCGTTGACACCGTCCACATAGGCGCGCACGACCGCACCGTTGCCGCCCAGCGCGGTATCCAGATTCGCCTCGGTACGGGCGCGCAGGCGATGCACGCGCATGCGCTTGTCGGCGTCGATGGCTTTCGGGCCAAACAGTGCGGACAGTTCGCCGGCCGCGCTGCGGCGCATCAGGTCCATCTCGAAATAGCGTTCCTGCGCATGCACGCGGCCGAGTGCGCGCATCGCGTCGGCCTGGCTGCCGGCAGTGATGGTGACCACGCCCAGCGCATCACGCTCGATGGTGACCGGCTTGGACAGCCCGGGCAGCGCATGCTCGCCGTCCAGGTCGGCCAGGCTGCCGCGCAGCAGCAGCCATAGGACCAGTGCGGTGACCAGCACGATGGCGACCAACACGCCCAGCACCCAACGCCATGTACGTCGCATCGCACGTCCTTTCCGAACTCGTGGGCCGATTGTAGCCGCAGGCGCAACTGCGACTGATTCCGATTAGATCACCGTATTTTGAAATGCGGCACCCTATGCCACATCGATTCACAGGAGCCCCCCCATGAAAGGCAACCCGGACGTCATCGCCTGCCTGAAGGAACTGCTGCGCGGCGAGCTTGCAGCCCGCGACCAGTACTTCATCCATTCCCGCCGCTACGAGGACCAGGGCCTGTTCGCGCTGTACGAACGCCTGAACCACGAGATGGAAGAGGAAACCCAGCACGCCGATGCGCTGCTGCGCCGGATCCTGTTCCTGGGCGGCGACCCGGACATGCGCCCGCATGCCACCGAGCCGGGCAAGACCGTGGAAGAGATGCTGCAGAAGGATCTCGACACTGAATACGCGGTTCGGAACAATCTCGCCGCCGGCATGAAGCTGTGCGAAGAGAACGGCGACTATGTGAGCCGCGACATCCTGCTGGCGCAGCTGAAGGACACCGAGGAAGACCACGCCTGGTGGCTGGAGCAGCAGCTGGGCCTGATCAAGCGCATCGGCCTGGAGCTGTACCAGCTGAGCAAGATCGACGGCAACGGTGCCCCGGCGCACTGACCGCAGGTGACGCCGGGCCATGCCCGGCGACTACCCGGTAGAGCCGACCGCTGGTCGGCTGCTCTGCGAAATGCAGCCGGCCAGCGGCCGGCTCTACCAGAAGAAGTACAGCGTTCTGTCGCCCGCCAGCACCGGAGCACCGCCAGCCAGCTTTCGCCAGCCAGCCGCTCCACCGCCCGCCAGCCGACAACGAAAAAGCCGGGGAATGCCCCGGCTTTTTCGTGTCTGACGTCCCTGATTTCCGGTAGTGCCGGCCGCTGGCCGGCAAGGTGGAATCCTAGAGGCATACAACAGTTGCCGGCCAGCGGCCGGCACTACCGGTCATTCCACCGACAACCCTTCCACCTTCTGCCAGCCGCGCGGCAGCAGGTGGCCGCGGGTGGCGCGGGCGCCGAGATAAGCGTCGAGCTCGTTGAACTTCAGGCCCATGGTGCGCTGGCCGCTGCGTACCTGCAGGGTCTGCCCCGGGCTGATCGCCACGATGGCGACAACGCGTTCAGTGGCAAGCTTGGCCTTCGGGATCTCGATGATCTTGTTGCCCTTGCCCTTGTCCAGTTCCGGCAGGTCGTTGGCGGCGATCGCCAGCAGGTTGCCGGAACTGGTCACCGCCACGATGCGGTCGGTGGCGACGTTGGCCACCACCGACGGGGTCAGCACCGTGGAGCCGGCCGACAGGTTCAGCATCGCCTTGCCGGCCTTGTTGCGGCCGATCAGGTTTTCGAAGCGGGTGACGAAGCCGTAGCCGTGGGTGGAGGCCAGCACGAAGCGGGTGTCCGGTTCGGCGCTGGCCAGGGTCACGAAGCTGGTACCCGCTGCCGGCGAGAAGCGCCCGGTCAGCGGTTCACCGTTGCCACGCGCGGAGGGCAGGGTGTGCACCGGCGTCGAGTAGGCGCGGCCCTCGCTGTCGAGGAACGCGACCTGCTGGGTGCTGCGCGCACGCACCGCGCCCTGCAGGGCGTCTCCGTCGCGGTAGGACAGGGCGGACGCATCGACGTCGTGGCCCTTGGCGGCACGGATCCAGCCCTTCTCCGACAGCACCACGGTCATCGGCTCGCTCGGCACCAGCTCGGTCTCGTCGATGGCCTGCGCGGCCTGGCGCTGCACCAGCGGCGAACGGCGTGCGTCGCCGAACTTCTTGGCGTCGGCGGTCAGTTCGTCGCGGATCAGCTTCTTCAGCTTGGCCTTGCTGTCGAGGATGCCGAGGATCTTCTCGCGCTCCTTGGCCAGCTCGTCCTGCTCGCCACGGATCTTCATCTCTTCCAGGCGGGCCAGCTGCTTCAGCTTGGTTTCCAGGATGTACTCGGCCTGGTCGTCGGACAGGCCGAAGCGCGCGATCAGCGCCGCCTTCGGTTCGTCCTCGGTCCGGATGATGTGGATCACCTCGTCCAGGTTGAGGAACGCGACCAGCAGGCCTTCCAACAGGTGCAGGCGGCGCTCGACTTTCTGCAGGCGGTGCTGCAGGCGGCGGGTGACGGTGTTGCTGCGGAAGGTCAGCCATTCGCTGAGCAGCATCTTCAGGTTCTTCACCTGCGGACGGCCGTCCAGCCCGATCACGTTGAGGTTGACGCGGTAGCTGCGTTCCATGTCCGTGGTGGCGAACAGGTGGCCCATCAGCTGGTCGGCGTCGATGCGGTTGGAACGCGGCACCAGCACCACGCGCACCGGATTGGCGTGGTCGGACTCATCGCGGATGTCTTCCAGCCACGGCAGCTTCTTGGCGCGCATCTGCGCGGCGATCTGCTCGATCACCTTCGACGGCGACACCTGGAACGGCAGCGCGGTGACCACGATGTTGTGCGCTTCCTTGGTGAAGGTCGCACGTGCGCGGACACTGCCGTTGCCGGTCTCGTAGATGTTGCGCAGGTCGTTGGTCGCGGTGATGATCTCGGCGCTGGACGGGTAGTCCGGGCCCTGCACGTGCTCGCACAGGTCGCGCACGCTGGCCTCGGGGTTGTCCAGCAGGTGCAGCAGCGCGCTGACGATCTCGTTGAGATTGTGCGGCGGCACGTCGGTGGCCATGCCCACGGCGATGCCGGTGGTGCCGTTCAGCAGCAGGTGCGGTAGCCGCGCCGGCATCCAGGTCGGTTCCTGCAGGGTGCCGTCGAAGTTCGGTGCCCAGTCGGTGGTGCCCTGGCCCAGCTCGCCCAGCAGCACTTCGGCGATCGGGGTCAGCTTGGATTCGGTGTAACGCATCGCCGCGAACGACTTCGGGTCGTCGCTGGAGCCGAAGTTGCCCTGGCCCTCGATCAGCGGGTAGCGGTACGAGAACGGCTGGGCCATCAGCACCAGCGCCTCGTAGCACGCGCTGTCGCCGTGCGGGTGGTACTTACCGATGACGTCACCGACGGTGCGCGCGGACTTCTTCGGCTTGGACGCGGCATTCAGGCCCAGCTCGCTCATCGAATAGATGATGCGGCGCTGCACCGGCTTCAGGCCGTCGCCGATGAACGGCAGGGCGCGGTCCAGGACCACGTACATCGAGTAGTCGAGGTAGGCGCGTTCGGCGTACTCGCGCAGCGGCAGTTGTTCGAATCCGTGGAACACGGGGCGGGCAAGTTCGGTCATGCGGCGTTGTTACCTGTTGTCGGGAGGCGGCGACGGCGGTCGCCGCTCGCAATCCTGTGATTATCCGGATGCGGCGGGGGATGCCAAGCCACGTGCAGGGTCCAGCCCGGTTTCCAGGCCGTGTCCGGCCCGTGCCAGGTAGCGCCCCGGCGGCAGCCCGAAGTGGCGGCGGAACACGGTGACGAAGGCGCTGGCGCTGCTGAAGCCCAGCGCGTGGGCGATGTCGGCCACGCTGCGGCCGTCGGTCAGCTGGCGCAGGGCCTCGGACAGGCGGGCCTGCTGCCGCCACTGGGCGAAGCTGAGCGTGGTCTCGTCGCGGAAGTGACGGGTCAGGCTGCGCGGCGACAGGCCGGCCCAATGCGCCCATTCGGCCAGGCTGCGCTCGTCGGACGGGTCGGCCAGCAGCTGCGAGGCGATCTTCAGCAGGCGCCGGTCGTGCGGCATCGGCAGATGCATGCGCTGGCGCGGCGCGGTGCGGATCTCATCCAGCAGCACCTCGATGATGTGCTGGCGCTCGGGCGTGGTGTCATAGCCCAGCGGCCATTCGCAGATGCGGTCGGCCAGCGCCTGCGCCAGCTTGGACAGGCCCAGTACGCAGGGATCGGCGGGCAGGGTGGCGCAGGCCGGCGCGGCCAGTGCCATGCCCCAGCCGCGCAGCGGGCCGTCGAGGGTGACCGTATGCGGCTCCAGCGGCGGCATCCAGCCGGCCGAGCCCGGCGCCAGTGACCACGTGCCGTGCGAGGTCCGGGTGGTCAGCAGGCCGCGTTCGACACAGATCAGCTGCGCGCGCTGGTGGTGGTGCCAGTCCACTTCGCGGACCAGGCCCAGGGGGCTGTCGAAGCGGAAAGCGACAACCGGTGGCCCGTCATTGCGCTCGAACCAATCCAGCGCGTCGTCGCGCAACAACCGCTTGGAAGGGGGGATTTCTGCCTTGTTCATCATATCCGCTGGCTGAAATGTGTCATCCATTGGCTGAATTGTACTGCCGGGCCACCTGACCAGATCATTAAGGTAGGCGCCTTCATTGATCCAGCCCGCTGCTGCAACACAGCATTCGATGCCAGATCGAATATTTCCATTGAGAAATATTTTTTTTGGAAGAGAATGCTCCCCCATGATCTGTCCTGCAACCACTCCCCCCAGCTTCGGCCTGCTGCTGCGCCAGGTGCGCGACGGCCTGGTCCGTCAACTCGACGCATCCATGGCTGAAGAAGACCTGGGTATCGGCTTCACCCATTACATCGGGTTGAAGGTGCTTTCCAACATGGCCCCGTGCACGGCCAACGAGCTGGCCCAGGCCATCGACCAGGTGCCCAGTGCGGTGACCCGCCTGCTGGACAAGCTGGAGTCGCTGGGCTGCGTTCGCCGCGAACCGCATGCCCAGGACCGGCGTGCGCTGCAGATCGTGCTGACCGATGAAGGCCGCGCACTGTGGGCGCGGCTGAAGCTGCGTGGCGACGCGGTGATGGATTACGCCCTGCGTGATCTTTCCGCCGACGAGCGCACGCTGCTGCTGTCCCTCCTTACCCGAATCCGCGATTCCCTGACGACCCCATGAACCCGATCCCGCATTCCACTCTCCGCCGGTCCGGGCGCGCGCTGCTGGTGTCAGCGCTGGCCCTGGCCCTGGCCGCCTGCGCCAGCAGTCGTGGCCTCAACCCGCAGGGCCACGTGCTCGACGTGGACAGCCTGCACAGCGAACGCACCCTGGCCGACACCGACCTGAGCGCCACCGGCTTCCCGGCGCAGGACTGGTGGAAGGCGCTGGGCGATGCACAGCTGGACGCCCTGGTTGCCGAAGGCCTGGCCGGTCACCCGAGCCTGGACGCCGCCGACGCGCGCCTGCGCCAGGCCCAGTCGCAGGTGGGTACCGCGCGTGCCGATCGTCTGCCGAGCCTGTCGGTGTCCGGTGGCTATACCGGCCTGCGCCTGCCTGAGTCGATGGCCGGCAGCGAGATGGGTGGCCATTACGCCGGCAGCAGCCAGGTCGCCTTCGACTTCAGCTATGGCGTGGACCTGTGGGGTGGCAAGCGTGCCGCCTGGGAAGCGGCCGTGGACGGCGCCCATGCCGCCACTGTCGAAGCCCAGGCTGCACGCTTGAACCTGTCCACCGGCATCACCCAGGCCTATGCCGACCTGGCCTATGCATGGCAGCTCAATGATGTGGCCGAAGAAGAGCTGGGCCGCTCGCAGAAGTCGCTGGAACTGACCCGCCAGCGCCGCAGCGCCGGCATCGACAGTGATCTGCAGGTGCGCCAGGCCGAGGCCCGCGTGCCCGCCGCGCAGCAGCAGGTGCAGGCCGCGCAGCAGCGCATCGATGCCGCCCGCACCGCGCTGGCCGCGCTGGTCGGCAAGGGCCCGGACCGTGGCCTGTCGATCCAGCGCCCGCAGGCACTGAACCCGATGGCACTGCAGTTGCCGGGCGTGCTGCCCAGCGAACTGCTGGGTCGTCGCCCGGACATCGTTGCCGCACGCTGGCGCGTGGAAGCGGCCGACAAGCAGATCAAGGTTGCGAAGACCAAGTTCTACCCGAGCTTCAACCTGACCGCGCTGGCCGGCGTGGTCGCCCCGAACGTGGGTGACCTGTTGAAGAGCAGCTCCACCTTCGCCTACATCGGCCCGGCGCTGAGCCTGCCGATCTTCGAAGGCGGCAAGCTGCGCGCCAACCTGGCCAACACCGATGCGCAGTACGACCTGGCGGTGGCCAACTACAACCAGACCGTGCTCGATGCACTGCGCGACGTCGCCGACCAGGTCAACGCGGTGCGCTCGCTGGCGCAGCAGGCGCACTCGCAGCAGCAGGCGGTGGATACCGCTCGTTCGGCCTTCGACCTGGCCCAGCAGCGCTACCGCGCCGGCATCGGCAGCTACCTGGACGTGCTGACCGCACAGTCCACCCTGCTGCAGTCGCAGCAGCAGCTGGCCGGCCTGCAGTCGCAGCAGGTGCAGACCTCGGTGCGCCTGAGCAAGGCGCTGGGCGGTGGTTTCCAGCCCACTGACGCCGACCGCGCACCGATTGCCTCCCATTCCGATTCCTCGCATTCCTGAAGACTTCCGCCATGAGCCAGACCCAAGACACTGCGGCCCCGGCCGCCCCCAACCGCCGCGGCAACCTGCTGCGCGGCCTGTTCGTGATCGTCGTGCTGCTGCTTGCCGCACTGGCACTGTGGTACTTCATGTTCGGCCGTTGGTTCGAAGAGACCGACGACGCCTACGTGCAGGGCAACCAGGTGCAGATCACCCCGCTGGTGGCCGGTACCGTGGTCGCCATCAACGCCGATGACGGCATGCGCGTGGAGCGCGGCCAGCTGCTGGTACAGCTGGACCCGTCCGACACCTCGGTGGCGCTGCAGCAGGCCGAAGCCAACCTGGCCAAGACCGTGCGCCAGACCCGTGGCCTGTACCGCAGCGTGGAGGGCGCGCAGGCGGACTTGAACGCCCGCCAGGTGACCCTGAAGCGCGTGCGCGAAGATTTCGCCCGTCGCAAGGATCTGGCCGCCACCGGCGCCATCTCCAACGAAGAGCTGGCCCATGCCCGTGACGAGCTGGCCGCTGCCGAAGCCGCCGTGGCCGGTTCGCGCGAGACCGTCGAGCGCAACCGCGCGCTGGTCGACGACACCGTGATCGCCACCCAGCCGGACGTGCAGGCGGCCGCCGCGCAGCTGCGCCAGGCCTTCCTCAATAACGCCCGTGCCGGCATCGTCGCGCCGGTCACCGGTTTCGTCGCCCGTCGTTCGGTGCAGGTCGGCCAGCGCGTGCAGCCGGGCAATGCCCTGATGGCCGTGGTGCCGACCGAGCAGATGTGGGTCGAGGCCAACTTCAAGGAAACCCAGCTGCGCCACATGCGTCTGGGCCAGGAAGTGGAGCTGAAGTCGGACCTGTACGCCGGTGACGTGAAGTACAAGGGCCGCGTCCAGAGCCTGGGCCTGGGCACCGGCTCGGCGTTCTCGCTGCTGCCGGCGCAGAACGCCAGCGGCAACTGGATCAAGATCGTGCAGCGCGTGCCGGTACGCATCGCCATCGATGCCAAGCAGCTGGCCGAGCACCCGCTGCGCATCGGCCTGTCGATGAAGGCCGAAGTGAGCCTGCGCGACCAGAAGGGCGAAGTGCTGCCGAGCACCCCGGCCAAGGGCACGGTGTTCGACACCGACGTGTATGCCAAGCAGCTGCATGATGCCGATGAGGTGATCCACACGATCATCCAGGGCAACCTGCCGCAGCAGGCGAAGGTGGGCTGAGGTCGCCATGTCCGCACAAGCTCCAGCCGCGCCCGGCGCACCGGCGGCGCCGGGTGCGGCCTCCGGGTTCCTGCCGCCCAGCGTCGCCCTGTGCACCGTGGGCCTGGCGATGGCGTCGTTCATGCAGGTGCTCGACACCACCATCGCCAACGTCTCGCTGCCGACCATCGCCGGTAACCTCGGTGCCAGTTCGCAGCAAGCCACCTGGGTCATCACCTCGTTCGCGGTCAGCACGGCCATCGCGCTGCCGCTGACCGGCTGGCTCAGCCGCCGTTTCGGCGAACGAAAGCTGTTCGTCTGGGCCACGCTGGCCTTCGTCATCACCTCGCTGCTGTGCGGCCTGGCGCAGAGCATGGGCATGCTGGTGCTGTCGCGTGCGCTGCAGGGTTTCGTGGCCGGCCCGATGTACCCGATCACGCAGTCGCTGCTGGTCTCGATCTATCCACGTGAGAAACGCGGGCAGGCATTGGCGCTGCTGGCGATGATCACGGTGGTGGCGCCGATCTGCGGCCCGATCCTCGGTGGCTGGATCACCGACAACTACAGCTGGGAATGGATCTTCCTGATCAACGTGCCGCTGGGCATCTTCGCTGCACTGGTGGTGGGCAACCAGTTGAAGGGGCGCCCGGAGCACATCGAGAAGCCGAAGATGGACTACGTCGGCCTGGTCACCCTGGTGATCGGTGTTGGTGCGCTGCAGCTGGTGCTCGACCTGGGCAATGACGAGGACTGGTTCTCGTCGATGAAGATCGTGGTGCTGGCGTGTGTGGCGGTGGTGACGCTGACGGTGTTCCTGATCTGGGAACTGACCGACAAGGATCCGATCGTCGACCTGAAGCTGTTCCGGCATCGCAACTTCCGCGCCGGTACGCTGGCGATGGTGGTGGCGTACGCGGCGTTCTTCAGCGTGGCGTTGCTGATCCCGCAGTGGCTGCAGCGTGACATGGGCTACACCGCGATCTGGGCGGGCCTGGCGACGGCGCCGATCGGCATCCTGCCGGTGATCATGACCCCGTTCGTGGGCAAGTACGCATCACGCTTCGACATGCGCATGCTGGCCACGGTGGCGTTCATCGTGTTGTCGATGACCAGTTTCCTGCGTTCGAACTTCAACCTGCAGGTGGACTACAACCATGTAGCGGGCGTACAGCTGATCATGGGCATCGGCGTCGCGCTGTTCTTCATGCCGGTGCTGCAGATCCTGCTGTCGGACCTGGATGGGCGCGAGATCGCGGCGGGCTCCGGCCTGGCCACCTTCCTGCGTACGCTGGGCGGCAGTTTCGCGGCGTCGCTGACGACGTGGCTGTGGGCGCGGCGCACCCAGGTGCACCATGCCGACCTGACCGAGCACATCTCGGTCTATCAGCCGGGCATGCAGGACCAGGTGGCAGCGATGGGGCAGGGCGACCTGCAACATGGCGCAGCGGTACTGAACAACATGATCAACCACCAGGCATCGCAGATGGGCTTCAACGACATCTTCTTCCTGCTGGGCTGGATCTTCCTGGCGATCATCGCGTTCCTGTGGCTGGCCAAACCGCCGTTCGGTGCAGGCGCAGGTGCGGCCGCCGGTGGCGGGCACTGAAAACTCCCTGGAAACACGTGCTGTATTTTGACCCCGCCGCAAGGCGGGGTTCTTGTTTGTGCATTCCTGCGAACACCGGATGCATCCACGCATAGCGTGGATCTACCGTGGGCGCATGGACGTCATCATCGCGTTGACGCTGCAAACCCCGGAAATGAAAAAACCCGCTTGCGCGGGTTTGATCATTTGCTGAGTCATGGTGCCCAGGAGAGGACTCGAACCTCCACGAAGTTGCCCCCGCTAGCACCTGAAGCTAGTGCGTCTACCAATTCCGCCACCTGGGCGACTCAGGAGACGAATTATGGGGAACGACAGAAGATGTGTCAACAACATTTCACGCTTTTTTCTGCGGCTGCACGCCCAGGTGATGCAGCAGGCTGCGCATCGCCGGTGACAGCTGCGTCCACTCGGCAAAACACGCACACAGGCGACGTTGTGCCCATGCATCGGCGAGCGGCACGGCGACGGTATGCGTGCTGCGCCGATGCTGGCGGGCGATGGTTCGCGGCACGATGCCGACGCCAATGCCGTGGCCGACCATGATGCACACGCCTTCGAAGGTCTTCATGCGGATGCGCACATCCAGGCGCCGCCCGATGTCGCGCGCCTGGTCCTCGATGTAGGTCTGCAGCGCATTGCCATCGGCCAGGGCGACGAAGGTCTCGCCGGCAACCTCGGCGAAGGCCACGCTGCGCCGCGATGCGAAGTGATGGTCGGCCGGCAGCAGCATCACCAGTGGATCTTCGGCGACCACATGCTGCTGCAGGCCGGCAGCGTCGACCGCATCACTGATGATGCCGGCCTCGGCCTGGCCAGCGCTGATCGCACGCACGACTTCGGGGCTGGTGCGCTCCAGCAGTTCCACGTGCAGGCGTGGGCGTTCGGCCAGCCACGGTGCCAGCCGCGAGGGCAGGTAGTTGGTCAGTGCTGCGGTATTGGCATAAAGATGCAGGGTGCCGCGCGCACCATGCGCGAACGCCTGCAGTTCGCCGCGCAGCTGCGTCTGCTGTTGCAGGATCAGGCGTGCATGGTGGGCGAGGGCGGCACCGGCTTCGGTCAGGCTGACGCCACGTGGATGCCGGTTCAACAGCGGGGTGCCGGCATCGGCTTCGATCGTGCGCAGGCGTTCGCTGGCCGAAGCCAGTGCCAGGTTTGCCTGCGCTGCGCCGGCCGTGATGCTGCCCGCCTCGGCAATCGCCAGGAACAGGCGTAGGTCGGCGATATCCATCCGCATGTAATGCCCTCATCGCAAGGCCTGCGCCTTCGGATCAGCCGAAGGCAAGGCCGGGAACACCGCATTGTGCGCCGAGCGGCCGGTCGATCCAATGAAGGCATGAATGAATCGATGTACTTCTACGTGCTGCTGGTGGTGGTGTTCGTGCTGGCCGGTGTGGTCAAGGGCGTGACCGGAATGGGGTTGCCGACCGTGGCGATGGGTCTGCTCGGTGGCGCGCTGTCGCCGGTGGCGGCGGCATCGATGCTGTTCATCCCTACCTTTGTCACCAATGCGTGGCAGCTGTTGTCCGGGCCAGCGCTGGGCCACATCGTGCGGCGGCTGTGGCCGATGATGCTGGCGGTGGTGGTGGTGACGTTAGGGTCGGCGGCGCTGCTGGTGCGGGTCGATCGCACCTGGTCGCGCGTTGCGCTGGGCGTGGCATTGGTGGTCTATGCCGCCTATGCGTTGCTTGCGCCGGTGTTCCGCGTGCCGCAGCGGCGCGAGCGCTGGCTGGGGCCGCTGGTGGGCGCGTTGTCGGGCGTGGTGACCGGCGCCACCGGCGTGTTCGTGATGCCGGCGGTGCCGTACCTGCAGTCGCTGGGGTTGCAGCGCGAGGAGCTGGTGCAGGCGCTGGGGCTGGCGTTCACGGTGTCGACGATTTCGTTGACCACCGGCCTGGTGCTGCACGGCGCATTCGGCATCCAGCAGCTGGGGCTGAGTGCGCTGGCGGTGCTGCCGGCATTGCTGGGCATGTGGCTGGGGCAGGTGATCCGGCAGCGGATCAGTGCCCGGGTGTTCCGTGCCTGTTTCCTGGGATTCCTGCTGCTGCTCGGGCTGGAGCTGGTGCTGCGGCCGTTGTTCTGACGGTGTTCGCGGTCGACGCTACAAACGCCCGAATCACAGGCAAGAAAAAACCCGCTTGCGCGGGTTGTTTTCTTTCTCGACATGGTGCCCAGGAGAGGACTCGAACCTCCACGAAGTTGCCCCCGCTAGCACCTGAAGCTAGTGCGTCTACCAATTCCGCCACCTGGGCGTCGAGGAGCGAGATTATGGGGTGTTGTTATGGAGGTGTCAACACTTTTTCTGGATCCGGGGTCGGATCCCGTTTCGCGTGCGGAACGGGCACTGGCCCCTCTCATTTGCTTGGGGTCAGAGCCCTTTCCCGTGGAAAGGGATCCGACCCAGGGCCGACCCCATCGCCGGATCGCAGGCAAAAAAAATCCCCGCCGAAGCGAGGAGTTTTTTCGTTGGTGCCCAGGAGAGGACTCGAACCTCCACGGTTTTACCCGCTAGTACCTGAAACTAGTGCGTCTACCAATTCCGCCACCTGGGCGTTCCAGAGGCGCAATTGTGAAGATGAATCCGCAGGCTGTCAACGACTTCCTGAATATTTTTCACGCAAGGCCTTCAAGACGGCCACTGACCCGTTCTGCACGCCGTCAACGGCTACCATGTAGGGCGATGACTACCAAAAAACCAAGCAAGGGCGGGAGCACCTCCCGCGGCCAGGCCCCGAAGAAGGGCGCCAAGGCGGGCACAGCCCGCACCACCAAGCCGGGCAAGCCGTTGCCGGGCTGGTTCCCTGAATTGAATGAAGGCGGCGCACCACCGCGTGGCCGCAAGGTCCGCAGCAGCGACGCACCGGGCCCGGCCCCGGGCCGCAAGCTGCCGCCGACCGGCAAGGTGATCGACGATCCCTATGCCGCCCGCGAAGCCGAGAAATACGAACAGCCCATCGCCAGCCGCGAGGCCATCCTGGCCCTGCTGGAGCGCTGCGAAGGGCCGCAGACCGCCGAGGAACTGGGCGCGCGCCTGGGCCTGACCGCTCCGGACCGGGCCGAGGCGCTGTCGCGCCGGCTCGGCGCCATGGTCCGTGATGGCCAGCTGGTGCAGAACCGTCGGGGCGGATTCGCGCCGATCCAGACCCTGAACCTGGTCACTGGCGTGGTGATCGCCAACCCGGAAGGGTTCGGCTTCCTGCGCCCGGTCGAAGGGGGGGACGACCTGTTCCTGCCGCCGTATGAAATGCGCAAGGTCATGCACGGCGACAAGGTGCTGGCCCGTGTGACCGGCATCGATCACCGTGGCCGCCGCGAAGGCAGCATCGCCCGCGTGCTCGAGCGCGGCATGACCCGCCTGATCGGCCGCTTCAGCATCGAGATGGGCATCAACTACGTGGTGCCCGACGACAAGCGCGTGCAGCGCAACGTGCAGGTGCCGCCGGACCAGACCGGTGGCGCGCGCGATGGCCAGCTGGTGGTCTGCGAACTGACCCAGGCGCCGGACAGCCGCCGCCCGCCGATCGGCCGCATCATCGCCGTGCTCGGTGACAAGCTGACCGCCTCGCTGGTGGTGGAAACCGCCATCCACGGCCATGAACTGCCGTTCGAGTTCCCGCAGGAAGTGCTGGACGAAGCGGCCTCGGTGCCGCTGGTGGTCGAGCCGGCGATGATCGGCGACCGCGTTGATCTGCGCAGCACACCGCTGGTCACCATCGATGGCGAGGATGCCAAGGACTTCGACGACGCGGTGTACTGCGAGCCGAATGCCGATGGCTTCCGCCTCGTGGTGGCGATTGCCGACGTCTCGAACTACGTTCGCCCCGGTACGCCGCTGGATGAAGAGGCGCAGAAGCGCGCCACGTCGGTGTACTTCCCGGGCTTCGTGGTGCCGATGCTGCCGGAGACACTGTCCAACGGCATCTGCTCGCTGATGCCGAAGGTCGACCGCATGTGCTTCGTCTGTGACATGCAGATCGACCGCGACGGCCTGGTCACGCATTCGCGCTTCTACGAAGCGGTGATGAACTCGCATGCGCGCCTGACCTACACCCAGGTGTGGAAGGCGGTGGGCGAGGACGATGCCGATACCAAGGCCTGGATGGGTGACCTGCTGCCGCAGGTGCAGCGCCTGCACCAGCTGTACAAGGTGCTGTCCAAGGCGCGTGCCAAGCGTGGCGCCATTGAGTTCGAAAGCAGCGAAGTGCGCTTCGTGCTGGACAACCGTGGTGAAGTGACCCAGGCCGGCATGCTGGTGCGCAACGACGCGCACAAGCTGATCGAGGAATGCATGATCGCGGCCAATGTGGAGGCGGCGAAGTACCTGCTGTCGCGCCATGTGCCTGCCCCGTACCGCATCCACGAGAAGCCGCCGGAAACCAAGTACGCCGACCTGCTGGAATTCCTCAAGGAGTTCAAGCTGAGCCTGCCGCCGTGGTCCAAGGTGCGCCCGGGCGATTACACCAAGCTGCTGAAGAAGATCCGCGACCGCCCCGATGCCACGCTGCTGGAATCGGTGCTGCTGCGCAGCCAGAGCCTGGCGATCTACAGCCCGGAAAACCACGGTCACTTCGGCCTGGCACTGGAGGCGTACGCGCACTTCACCTCGCCGATCCGCCGTTACCCCGACCTGCTGGTGCACCGCGCGATCAAGCACGCGTTGTCCGGCAAGCCGCTGGACAAGTTCACCTACAACGCGCGCGAAATGGCCGCGCTGGCACTGCAGTGCTCCGAGCGTGAGCGCCGGGCTGACGAGGCCGAGCGCGAGGTCGACGAGCGTTACCGCGCGGCGTGGATGGAAAAGCACGTGGGTGGCCAGTTCGATGGCGTGATCAGCGGCGTGACCAGCTTCGGCCTGTTCGTGGAGCTGGATGAGTCGAAGGTGCAGGGCCTGGTGCACGTGACCCAGCTGCCGCAGGACTATTACAAGTTCGACGCCACCCGCAAGACGCTGACCGGCGAGCGCCGCGGCAGCAGCTACCGGCTGGGTGACCGCGTGCGGATCTTGGTGCTGAAGGCCAGCATGGAAGAGCGCAAGATCGACTTCCGCCTGGTCGAGCACAAAGGTGAGGACGAGGGCGATGGCCTGCCGCCGTTGCCCGAGCGTGGCAAGCCGGCCAAGCGCACCAAAAAGCAGTATTGAAAGGTGTGCCGACCAACGGTCGGCACCCACCTTACCCGGTCGGTACCCACCTCACCCGGTAGGTGCCAACCGTTGGTTGGCACGACGTTTCGGAGGAACTCACCATGCAGGGCCAACCCGAATACAGCGGCGGCTGCCAGTGCGGCGCGATCCGCTTCCAGGCACGTGGCGAGCTGAGCGACAGCTCGATCTGCCATTGCCGTATGTGCCAGAAGGCCTTCGGTGCCTACTACGCGCCACTGGTGTCGGTGCGCGGCGTGCAGTTCAGCTGGACCCGCGGCCAGCCGCGCTATTTCCAGTCGTCCAACGTGGTGCGGCGTGGCTTCTGCGCCGACTGCGGCACGCCATTGACCTACGAGGCGCCCGACGGCGTGGCGGTGGCTGCTGGCGCGTTTGACGAACCTGAGCGCCTGCCGCCGACGATCCAGTACGGGGTCGAGCGCAAGCTGCCCTTCGTCGACAGCCTGGCCAGCCTGCCGGCGCGGCGCACAGAGGACGACATCGCGGCCTTGGACTTCCTGGCCACGATCGTGTCCCACCAGCACCCCGACCACGACACCCCGCACTGGCCGCCGCGCAGCCGGTAACGCACCTGTAGCGCCGAGCCCACGTTCGGCTGCCCGGGTTCAGGCTTCATCGGCTCCCGCCAGCCGAGCATGGCCCCGGCTCCACAGAGGGCCGGTCGCAGCGCCCGGCCCGCCGATGCTCTACCATAGCCACCCCCTTTCCGGTCCCCGCCCGCATGAGCAAGAACAGCCAGTGGATTGTCGGCGTCAACGCCGTCGCCTCCTCCATCGAGAACGACGCCGAGAACGTCCGCGAAGTGCTGGTCGAGGCCGGTGCGAAGAACCCGCGCCTGACCGAAATCGAGGAAAACGCCCGCCGCAAGGGCATCGACGTGCGCAAGGTGAACAGCCAGGCGCTGGACGGTGTCGGCGGTTCGGTGCGCCATCAGGGCGTGGCCGCGCGCTATGCCGCCGCCCGCACCTACAGCGAGAACGAGCTGGAAGGCCTGGTCACTGCAGCCGAGGGCAAGGCCCTGTTGCTGGTGCTGGACGAGGTGCAGGACCCGCACAACCTGGGTGCCTGCCTGCGCTCGGCCGCCGCGGCCGGTGCGACTGCAGTGATCATCCCCAAGGACAAGTCGGCCACGGTGAACGCGACCGTGCGCAAGACCTCGGCCGGTGCCGCCGATCTGATCCCGGTGGTGGCGGTGACCAACCTGTCGCGCTGCCTGAAGGACCTGCAGAAGCAGGGCGTGTGGATCTATGGCCTGGCCGGCGAAGCCACCGCTTCGCTGTACCAGCTGGACCTGAAGGGCAATATTGCACTGGTGCTGGGTGGCGAGGCCGATGGCCTGCGCCGCTTGACCCGTGAAAACTGCGATGGCCTGGTCAAGATCCCGATGCCGGGCGAGATCGAGAGCCTGAACGTGTCCGTCGCCGCCGGCGTCAGCCTGTTCGAGGCCGTGCGCCAGCGCGGTTGATCGGCAGGAGGGGCCGTGTCGACCAAGGTCGACACCCACCGGGTAGTCGCCAACCTGGGTTGGTGCTCTTGCCGCCTCACCCCGCGCTGCCGCCCAGTGCCTTGAACAGGGTGACGTCGTTGTTCAGCTGGCCCTGGCGCACGCGCGCCAGCGACAGCTCGGCATCGCGCCGGGTCTGCTGCGCTTCCAGCCAGGTGCGCAGGTCGGTGGCACCCACGCGGTAGCGCACTTCCTGCGCGCGCTCAACTTCCACCGCTTCGTCGTACGACGCCTGCGAGGCCGCCACCTGGCGCGCCAGCTGCTCGCGTGCCGACAGCGCGTTGTCCACTTCCGAGAGCGCGGTGTACAGCGTCTTGCGGAAATTGGTCGCGGCGATCTGGTAGGCGGTGCCGGCGATGTCGGTATCCAGCTGCGCGCGCTGCAGGTTGAGGAACGGAAGCGACAGGCCGGCGCCCAGCGTGGCCACCGGGTTGCGCAGCACGTCACCCAGCGACGTTGCACTGGAGCCGAGGCTGCCGGTCAGGCTCAGCGCCGGGTAGTACTGGGTTGCGGTGACCTTGATGGTCTTCAGGCTGTTGCGCAGGCGCAGTTCGGCCGCGCGCAGGTCGGGACGGCGGCCGAGCAGGTCGGTCGGCAGGCCTTCGTTGATCCCGGGGCTGCGTGCGGCCAGCAGGTCCTGCGGTTCGTCCTGCTGGGGCCAGGGCGTGCCGTCCAGCAGCACGCTCAGTGCATTGCGCACCTCCACCCGCCGCTGCTCCAGTGCGCTCTGCGAGGACCGCTGCGACTGCAGGTTCTGCAGTGCCTGGCGTACTTCCAGGCGCGATACCGCACCAGCGTCGAAGCGGGCCTGGACCAGTTCGCGTGTGCGTTCCAGGCGCTCCAGGTTGGCCTGGCCGGTGGCGATGGACTGGTTGAGATAGGCCAGGTTCCAGTACTGGGTGATGGTGTCGCCGATCACCAGCAGTGCGGTGTTCTGCCGGTCTTCCTCGCTGGCCTCGGCTTCCCAGCGGGCGATGTCGCGCTGGGTGCGCAGGCGGCCCCACAGATCGACCTCCCAGCCCAGCGAGACGCCGGTGGAATAGCTGCGACGCCAATCATCAGCCTGGTCGGTGGCGCGGCTGGCGCTGCCACTGACCCCGGAGGACGATGGCTGCGGCCATAGCGCGTTGCTGGCCAGGCCGGCCTGCAGGCGCGAACGCTGCACGGCCAGGCCGGCGGCGGCCAGATCGCTGTTGGCGGCCAGCGCCTGCGCCACCAGGCGGTCCAGGCGCTCATCGCCGAAGCCGGTCCACCAGGTGTCCTGGCGGATGTCGCGGCCCGGTGTATCCAGGCTGCTGAGCGGGTCGTCGGCGGGCGCATTGAGGGTGGCATCGCCACGCCCGTAGCTGGCCGCCACGTCGGGGGGCTGCACCGGGTAGCGGCCCACCGATGCGCAGCCTGAGAGGGCGAGCAGAACAGCGCCCACCAGCAGCAGGCGCGAGGGAGCAGGGAAGGGCAGTCGGGTCATCATCTTCATTCGCGGGCCAGGGCCTCCACCGGGTCGAGCTGCGCGGCATTGCGCGCGGGCAGGAAGCCGAACGCCACCCCGATCAGGGTCGAGCAGGCGAAGGCGGCAACGATCGATGCGGTGGAGAACAGCACCTGGAAGTCGCTGGCGAAGCGGCCGATCATCGAGCCCAGCAGCAGGGCCAGGCCGATGCCGAGCAGGCCACCGAGCAGGCACACCAGCACCGCTTCGATCAGGAACTGCTGGCGGATATCACTCTGCCGTGCACCCACGGCCATGCGCACCCCGATCTCGCGGGTACGCTCGGTGACCGACACCAGCATGATGTTCATCACGCCGATGCCACCGACCAGCAGCGCGATGGCGGCGATGGCGCCGATCAGCAGGGTCATCGTGCGCGTGGTCTGTTCGATGGTCTGGCGGATCTCGGCGCTGTTGCTGAGGAAGAAATCCTCGGTGCCATGGCGCATCGTCAGCAGGCGGGTGATCGCTTCCTGCGCCGCATCCATCGGCGTGTCGTCGTCTACGCGCACGGTGATGCTGGAGACGTGGCTCTGGCCGAGCATGCGCGACATCACCGTGGTGTACGGCACCCACACGCTGAGGCTGGTGCTGCCGCCGAAGCCGAAACTCTGGCGTTTGGCCACGCCGACCACGCGCGCCGGCACGTTGCCGAGCAGGATCACCTGGCCGACCGGATCGACATCGGGGAAGAACTGGGTCTGGGTGTTCTCATCAATCACCGCCACCTGGCCCAGGCCCTTCACCGCATCGCCATCGAAGAAGCTGCCGCTGAGCAGGGTTACGCCCTTGACCCGGAAGAACTGTTCACCGACGCCACTGACCTGGGCGGTGGAGGACTGGTTGCGGTAACGCGCGGTGACCGAGGTCGACACGCTGGGGGTGGCGCTGTCCACGTAGCTCTGCTTTGCCAGTGCATCGGCATCGCTGGCCTTGAGCGTCTGCACCCGCGCCGAGCGCATGTCGCCGAAACCGCGGCCGGGATAGACGTCGATGGTGTTGGTGCCCAGCGCACTGATGTTCTGCAGGATCTGCTGCTGCGAACCATTGCCCAGCGCCACCACCGAGACCACCGAGGCGATGCCGATGATGATGCCGAGCATGGTCAGGAAGGTGCGTAGCCGATGTGCGTTCATCGCCAGCAGGGCCATGCGGAACGCTTCGGTGAAGCGGTCGCGCGCGGCCCGCCAGCTGTTGCCGCGGGCCACGCCGGTGCTGGCCTCGCGCTGCGCGCGGTAGGTCGGTGCGTTCGGGTTGGTGCGGTCGGCGATGATCTCGCCATCGCGGATTTCGATGATGCGCTGCGCGTGTTCGGCCACGCTCATGTCGTGGGTGACGATGATGATGGTGTGGCCTTCGGCGTGCAGCTCGCCGAGGATCGCCATCACTTCCTCGCCGGATTTCGTGTCGAGCGCGCCGGTCGGTTCGTCGGCCAGTATCACCTCGCCGCCGTTCATCAGGGCACGTGCGATCGACACGCGCTGCTGCTGGCCACCGGACAGCTGGCCCGGCTTGTGGTGCATGCGGTCGCTCAGGCCCAGCCGTTGCAGCAGCTGCTCGGCACGCGCGTTGCGCACTGCGCCCGGGCTGCCGGCATACACCGCCGGTACTTCCACGTTGCCGCGCGCATCCAGGTCGCCCAGCAGGTGGTAGCGCTGGAAGATGAAACCAAAATGTTCGCGGCGCAGTTCGGCCAGCTCGTCCGGTTCCATCTTCCCGGTTTCGCGGCCGGCCACCTGGTAGCTGCCACGGGTAGGACGATCGAGGCAGCCGAGGATGTTCATCAGCGTCGACTTGCCCGAGCCGGACTGGCCGACGATGGCCACCATCTCGCCGGCGTGGATGTCGAGATTGACGTCGCGCAGCACGGCGATCACATCATCGCCGGCCGGGAATTCACGTCGCAGGTCGCGCAGGCGCAGCAGCGGCGCCGTCGTGCTCATCGGCGCCCCATGCCCGGGCCGCCGACCCGCATCTGCATGCCGCCGCGGTTGCCGCCGCCGGCGCTGGCACCGGCCGCACCGGCTTCGCCCACCACCACACGCTCGCCTTCCTTCAACCCGGACAGGATCTCGGCCGAGGCGCCGTTGTTGATGCCTACGGTGACCTTGCGCGGCTGCAGCTGGCCATTGTCGTCCAGCACCCGCACCATGCGCTCGTCGCCACGGCGCTTCGGTCCCAGAGCTACCGCCGGCACCATCAGTACACCCTTGGCCTGCTTGAGCAGCACCGAGACCTGCGCGGTCATGTCGATGCGCAGCGTGCCGTCCGGGTTCTCCACATCGAACAGCGCGTTGTAATAGACCGCGCTGCTGGAGCTGGAACTGGAGGAGCTGCTGGAGCTGGACGAATTCTCGTTGGCGATCGAGGCCGGCGCCGGATTGATCTGGCGCAGCGTGGCGTGGTACTTGCGGTCCGGGTCACCCAGGGTGGTGAAGTACACCGGCATGCCGGCCTTGATCTTGACCACGTCGGCCTCGGAGATCTCGGCATTGACCGTGACCACGTCCAGCCGCGCCAGCATGACGATGGTCGGCGCGGTCTGGTTGGCGTTCACCGTGCGGCCTTCCTCGGCCACCACCGCCACCACGGTGCCGTCCATCGGCGCGGTGATGCGGGTGTAGGCCAGGTTGGCGCGGGCGGTGCCGAGCTCGGTTTCGCGGCCCTTGATCTGCGCCTCGTAGGACTGCAGCTGGGCGCGGGCGGTCTTCAGCTGCGCCTCGGCGGCATCGTATTCCTGGCGCGAGGTGGCCTCGGCGGCCAGCATCTGCTGCTGGCGCGCGAACTCCAGTTCGGCCTGGCGCAGGGTGGCCTGCTGCACGGCGCGCTGGGCGGTGACCTGGTCCAGCGAGGCCTGTGCGTTGAGCACCTGGTTCTGCTGGGTGGTGGCATCGATCTCGGCGATCAGGTCGCCTTCCTTCACGGTGTCGCCCAGCTGTACCTTCAGCGACTTGATCTGGCCCGAGGCCTGGGCGCCGACGCTGACCAGCTTGTAAGCGTCGATCACGCCGGTGGCCTCCACCGTCTGCTCGATGTCACCACGGCTGACGGGCGTGGTCGCCACCGCCGGGGCGGTGGGCTTGCGCAGCAGCCACCAGGCGGCTGCGGCGACGGCAAGGGCAAGCAGGGCGATCAGTATCAGGCGACCCCGGCGGGTCGCAGGCAGCAGGCGGAACGTCACGTCGTGGCTTCACTCTCGGGGCCGCAGGGGCGGCGTTGGTGGGCATTGTGAAGACCGGGCGATGGGCGGCTCAATCCTCGGGGTATGTCTCTATGTAACACTGTCGGTGAATACGCGTAACCACAGGTATCCCACCCATGGGTGGATACACTGGTACGCATTGCCCCGGATGCGGTTCAGCTGCCGACACGGGATGATCGCGACATGGAGACTGAAAACACGATGCATCGACTGCTGATCGTCGACGACGACAACGACATCCGCACCCTGCTGGCCGAACAGCTCGGCCGTGCCGGTTACCAGGTGAGCACGGCCGCCGACGGCACCGCCATGCGCCAGCTGCTGGACCGTGAACACGTGGACCTGATCGTGCTCGACCTCAACCTGCCGCGTGAGGATGGCCTGACCCTGTGCCGCGACCTGCGCGCGCGCTCGAACACGCCGGTGATCATGCTGACCGCGCGTGCCGAGCCGATCGACCGCGTGCTGGGCCTGGAAATGGGCGCCGACGACTACCTGGCCAAGCCGTTCGAACCGCGCGAGCTGCTGGCGCGCATCCGCAACGTACTGCGCCGGACCGAGGCGCTGCCGGCCAACCTGGAGCCGCTGGCGGTGCGCCGCGCGCGCTTCTCGCGCTGGGTGTTCGATCTGGAACATCGCCACCTGGTGGACCCGGACGACCGCGTGGTGGTGCTGTCCGGCGCCGAGTTCCGCCTGCTGCGGGTGTTCATCGCCCACGCCAACAAGGTGCTGTCGCGCGAGCAGCTGGTCGCGCTCAGCAGCGGCCGCAACTACGAGGCACAGGACCGCGCCATCGATCTGCAGGTCAGCCGGCTGCGCAACAAGCTGGGCGACGATGGTGGCCCGGACGGACTGATCAAGACCGTTCGCAACGAAGGCTATGTACTGGCCTCCTCGGTGAATCTGGAATAAGCCGCGATGAAGCGCCTGCGCCATTTCCTGTCCTCGATGGTCGGGCGGTTGTTCGTGATCCTGCTGCTGGGCATGAGCGTGGCCGCGATCGGCGCGACCATGCTGGCCACCTCCAAGCGCCAGCAGGAGTTCGAGCGGCAGAACCTGAACCGCATCGCCGACCGTCTGCAGGGCTACGTCAACCTGCTCGACGGCAATCCCGAACTGCGTGAGCGCCTGCTCGAAATCGGTGGGCCGAGCGTCCGCGCGCTGCAACCGGGCGCGCGCCTGGGGCGGGCCGATACCGCGTTGATGGAAGTGCTGGATGACCGGCCCGGCCCGGTCGCACGCGCGCATGTGCACTTCGCTTCGTTCCGCTCCTGCATTCCCAAGCTGCAGGACCTGTTGCCGCCGCCGCCGCCCGGGCATCGCAAGCGCCCGCGCGAGCGTGATCCGGCGTTCATCCCGCCCAAGTGCCGTGCGGTCGACGTGACCCTCAACGACGGCACGTTGCTGAAGCTGGCGCTGGATTCGCCGGCAGTGGCGCACAACGGCATCCTCGCCGTTGACCCGTGGTTCCTGACCCTGCTGGTGCTGGCGATCGCGGTGCTGGCCTACATCGTCGCGCGCATGGCCAGCGCGCCGTTGCAGGAGCTGGCCGCAGCCGCCGAAGACCTGGGCGACGACCTGCAGCGCGATCCCCTGCCGCTGCGCGGCCCGCGCGAAGTGCAGCGTGCCGCCGAAGCCTTCAACGCCATGCAGCACCGCCTGCAGCGGCACCTGGCCGAGCGCACGCAGATGCTGGCGGCGATCACCCATGACCTGCAGACCCCGCTGACCCGCCTGCGCCTGCGCCTGGAGAACGTCAGCGACGAGGTGCTGCGCGAGCGCCTGATCGGCGATCTGGCCGCGATGCAGGCATTGGTGCGCGAAGGCCTGGAGCTGGCGCGCAGTGCCGAGAGCGCCGAGCAGCGTGCCGCACTGGACCTGGACTCGCTACTGGAGAGCATTGTTGAAGACACGGCCGAGGGCGGCGGTGATGTCGTCTTCGAAGGCGGCAGCGGAGCGGTGTTGATGCTGCGTCCGCTGGCCATGCACCGCCTGTTTTCCAACCTGGTGGACAACGCGGTGATGTATGCCTACCGGGTGCGGGTTCGGGTCGAGCGCAGTGGCGGCGCGATCACCGTGGTGGTGGCCGACGACGGCCCCGGCCTGGCCGAGGATCAGCTGGAAGCCGTGTTCGACCCGTTCGTGCGGGTGGAGACCTCGCGTTCGCGCGAAACCGGCGGCGCCGGGCTGGGCTTGACCATCGCCCGCGCCCTGGCCGAGAAGGATGGGGCGCGGCTGTGGCTGCGCAACCGCGCCGAAGGTGGGCTGGAGGCCGTGGTGCAGTGGCCGGCCAGTGCACAGGTGACGCCGCCGGGGCGCGCGGGCTGAGCCTTCGCGGTTGGCGATGGTGACGCCGTGGGCCGGGTTTGGCCTATCATCTGCGCATCTTCCCAGTTCCCCCCCGATGAGCCAGCCCGTTCCCGCCGGCATGCCGTTCCGTGCTGCCCGGCAGTTCCCGCATGCTGCCAGGCCCGGCAGCCCCGCCTGGCCGCCGCCGCTGCACTGATGGCCGGACAGGGGGACATCGGGCGCTGGGCGGAGCGCTGCGGATCAGATATCGGTCGATGGCTGCGACAGAGCCTGCTGTGGCTGCTGCTGGCCCTTGCACTGCCGGTGGCAGCGCAGGAGGGAGCACCGCCACTGCGCGACTACGCCATCGATGTATGGACGTCGCGCAACGGCCTGCCACACAACTCGCTGCGCGACATCGCGCAGACCCCCGAAGGCCACCTGTGGTTCGCCACCTGGGAAGGCCTGGTGCGATACAACGGCCTCGATTTCACCGTGTTCGACCGCAGCACCCGCCCGGGGCTGCGCGACAACGGCATCGGCGCGCTGTTCGTCGACCGCCAGGGCGGGCTGTGGATCAGTGATTCGCGCGGCAACGTCAGCCACCGCGGCAACGATGGCCAGTGGCGTGTCTGGGAACACCAGGCCGATACCCCGCAGGTACTGATCCAGTCCATGCAGATGGACAGCCAGGGCCGCCTGTGGCTGCTGTATGAAGGCAAGGGTATCGGCTATCTGACGCCGGACACCGGCATCGTCTACCAGGCCCCGGCCGCCGACCTGCCGATGGCGATGAGCTTCACCAAGCTGGTGGTCGATGCGCAGGACCGGGTCTGGGCCGGCACGCTGGACGGGCTGGTGCTGCGCGACAACGACGGCGTGCTCAAGCGGGCGCCCGCGGCGTGGGGGCTGGGCGCCGGCAGTGGCCTGTCGTGGCCGTACCGCGCTCCGGACGGCGCGCTGTGGATCGTCGCCGGCGAGCGCCTGTACCGGGTGGACGATGATCAGCTGGTGCTGATGCACCGCCTGCCGGGGCAGCTGCACCTGACCTCGATGCTGCAGGATCGCCATGGTGACCTGTGGCTGGGTACCGAGAACCAGGGTCTGCTGCGGATCTCCGCACATGGCCTGGAGCGGCTGCCGGCGGGCCTGAACCTGCCGGGGGGACGCGTGGTCAGCCTGCGCGAGGATGCCGAGGGCAGCATCTGGGTCGGTGCCAACGGTGGCCTTTACCGCCTGCGTGAAACGCTGTTCAGCAGCTACACCGAGCGCGATGGCCTCAGTGGCGACTATGTGCGCACCGTGTTCGAGGACCGCGACCGCCAGCTGTGGGTCGGCAGTGCCAGCGGCCTCGATCTGCAGACTGCCGACGGCCGCTTCCGCGCGATGCCGCTGCACAATCGCGGCGGCAAGGCACCTTCGGTGCTCAGCCTGGCGCAGGGCCCGGACGGTGACCTGTGGGTCGGAACGTTCGGCGATGGCGTCTACCGTCTTGGCCGCGACGGCCGGCTGCGGCACAACTATGCCGCCGCCGATGGCATGCCGGGCGGCAACATCCGCGCGATCAGCGTGGACCCGCAGGGCGTGGTCTGGGCCGGCACGCAGAAGGGCGTCGTCCGCATCGACGGCGACCGCGTGCAGGTATCAAACATGGTGGGCATGCCCAGTGGCCTGATCACCGCGCTCGAGCACGATCATCAGGGCAACCTGTGGATCGGCACCATCGAGGGAATCCGCGTACTGCGCGGCGACCACGTGCAGTCGATCAACCTGGCGCCGCTGGGTGGCGGCCGCAGTGTGTTCGGTTTCCACCAACTGGGCGACGCGATGTGGATCAGCAGCGACCGCGGCCTGTACCGCTGGCGGAACGGCACGCTGGCGCGGGTGGGGCTGGAGCAGGGCATGCCGGTGGATGCGGTGTTCCAACTGGTGCCGGACCGCCTTGGCAATGTGTGGATCAGCAGCAATCGCGGTGTGCTGCGCACCGACATGGCCACCCTCAACGCGGTGGCCGATGGCCGCGCACCGCGGGTGGTGGTGGAGCGCTACAACGAGATCGACGGCATGGCCAACGCGCAGGCCAACGGCAGCTCCGGGCCATCGGCGATCCTGCGCCAGGACGGCACGTTCTGGGTGGTCACCGCCGGCGGCCTCAGCACCGTCGATCCGCAGCGCCTGCAGCGCTTCCGCGAGCGTCTTTCACCGCCGGCAGCGATTGAAAGCGTGCAGGTGGATGGCGCACCGGTGCATTGGGAAGGCCCGGACCGCAACTACATTCCCGGCGGCCGCCGCTTGACGGTGAGCTATGTCGGCCTGAGCTACCTGATGTCCGACCGGATCCGCTACCGCACGCGGCTGGACGGCCTGGATGCGGGGTGGGTCGAACGCGGCCCGCAGCGCAGCGTGGAGTTCGTCGGCCTGCCGCCGGGCGACTACACCCTGCACGTGGCCGCTGCCCATCCGAGTGGCAGCTGGGGCCAGCAGGAAGCGGTATGGAGCTTCACCGTGGAGCCGTTCTGGTGGCAGCGACGCAGCGTGCAGGTGCTGGGTGGGCTGTTGCTGCTGGCCGGGCTGGTGGCGCTGTACCGGCTGCTGCTGCAGCAGTTGAAGGCCAGCAACCTGCGCCTGGCACGGCGGGTGGATGAAGCCACCTTTGACCTGCAGGCCAAGACCGTGCACCTGCAGGCGCTGAACCAGGAAAAGACCGAACTGGCCGAGCGCCTGGCACGCCAGGCCGAGGCCTTCGAACGGCAGGCCCGCGAGGATGCGCTGACCGGCCTGGCCAACCGCCGTGCCTTCGATGAGACCCTGGCACGCGACTTCGCGCGTTCGCAGCGCAGTGGTCATCCGCTGTGCCTGGTGGTGCTGGATATCGACCACTTCAAGGACGTCAACGACCGCCACAGCCACAGCATCGGTGATGCCGTGCTGGTGCAGGTGGCGAGGCTGATCGCCGCCGCCAGCCGCGATTCGGACCTGCCGGCGCGGACCGGTGGCGAAGAATTCGCGCTGCTGCTCAACGATACCCGCCTGGAGGAAGCCGCACAGCTGTGCGCGCGCCTGCGTGGCCTGTTCCATGACCACCCCGACTGGGCCGGTGTGGACGGCCTGCGTGTGACCTTCAGTGCGGGGCTGGTGGAGCTGGATGCCGACGATCGCACCCCGGCGCTGCTGTACCAGCGCGCAGACCGCGCGTTGTACCGCGCCAAGAGCGACGGCCGGGATCGTACGAGCATTGGTTGATTGCATCCACGCGTGGCGTGGATCTACCGTCCGGTGAGTGGTGGGTGCGGACCGATGGTCCGCATTGCGTGGATGCGGTTGCGTCGTTGGCTGGCTTACCGCGGCCAGGCGTTGGCGATGGTGCAGAACAGCCGCGCGGTCTGCTCGGTGTCATACACCGCGCTGTGCGCCTCGTTGGCATCCCAACCCAGCCCGGCGGCGGTGGCCGCACGCGCCAGCACGGTCTGCCCATAGGCGATGCCGGCCAGGGTCACTGTGTCGAACACGCTGAACGGATGGAACGGATTGCGCTTGTGACCGGTACGTGCCACCGCCGCATTGACGAAACCGAGATCGAAATGGGCGTTGTGGCCGACCAGGATCGCGCGCTGGCAGCCGTACTTCTTCATCGCCGCGCGTACCGGGGTGAAGATGTGATCCAGTGCGGCCTTCTCTTCCTTGGCCAGCCGGAACGGGTGGTCGAGGATGATGCCGGTCACTTCCAGCGACTTCGGGTCGATCTCCAGGCCTTCGGCCGGCACCACGTGGGCGCTGGCGGTCTGGCCGGGGTAGAGCAGGCCGTTCTCGTCCATCTCGATCGGCACAGCGGCGATTTCCAGCAGCGCGTTGCGCTGGCTGTCGAAGCCGCCGGTTTCCACATCCACCACCACCGGCAGGAAGCCGCGGAAGCGTTGTGACATCGCGCGCTGCGCCTGGGGTACTGCGGAATCGGGAGCGGCGGCAGGTGCGGGGGTGGGGTCAGTCATGCGTGAATTCTAGCAGAGCGACCCTGAGCGCCCGGCCAGCCTGTGGCGCACGGGTTCCCTGCGCAGGAGCGTGTCGACCAAGGTCGACACCCACCGGTGCACCGCGCACTCAGGACTCCGGTAGGTGCCAACCTTGGTTGGCACACGACGCGCCGACCAGGGTCGCCATCTACCGGACTGCGGGCCGTGCCGTCGTGCCCGATGGCTGCCACCGCGCCAGCCATGCATCCACGCTCAGCCTGCCGGCGCCGGTGAAGATCAGAGGCAGCAGCATCGCCATGAACAGCACCGGCAGCTTGAAGTTGCCGAAGCCCTGGTCAGTGATCGCATAGCCCATGGCGAGGTCGGCCAGCGAGTTCCACTCCATCGGCCAATGCACCGCATAGGTCGCCACAACGGTCAGCACCAGCAGGCTGGCTGCGGCAAACCGGGTGCCGAAGCCAACCAGCAGGCAGGCCGCGCCGATCAGTTCGAACCAGGTGGCGAGCTGCCAGTTCAGGGCAGCCGGTAGCTGGTCGAACGGGAACGGAAAGGCGTCCTGCAGGTCGGCGAACCAGTTCTGGCCGTGCAGTTTTTCGCGGCCGGATTCGAAGTATTCCCAGGCCAGCAGCAGGCGCAGGCCGAGTGGGGCCAACCAGGGGGCGAGACGGTCCAGCTGGCCGCGCGCAGCGGCCAGGGTCGGGAGGTTCATCGGTGGTTCTCCGGGGGAAGGGGGCGTCAGCCGGGGACTGCGAGCGGGCCGATCACGCCGGCCTGCAGGAACTGCTGCAGCAGCGCAGCACCGGGTCCGGCCAGCGCGTCCTCGGCCAGGCCGTGCGCAGCAGCCAGTTGCTGCAGGTAGGCATGACCATCGAGGCCGGGGTGTTCGCCGATGCTGGACAGCAGGTACACCGCCAGCGGGCTGAGTACGGCAAAGCGCACCTCGCCATCGGCCTCGCGACGGACCAGCAGGCCGGTGGGTTCGGCGGGTGGTTGTGATGGTGCGTCCTCGGCACCGAGCCGGTGCACCGGCCACTGGTACAGCAGCGGCCATGCCAGCGGCGAGCGCTGCAGCGGCACCCGCAGCGGGTCGATGTCACCCGCCGCCGGCAGCGGCTCGGCAGGAAGCTGGTACAGCGCGGTTTCCACCCACTCGTAATGAGCAAGTTCGGCCAATGCCGGGTGCGGCAGCAGTGGCTGCACCTGCAGCCACTGCACGAATTCGGCGGCCAGTTCGGTGAACAGCGGTGTCTGGCAGCGATGGGTCGCGAAGTACTGGCGCACCAATCCGCTCCAGGCCGGTTCGCCGAGCAGGCGCACGCAGACCGGGAAGCCGTTGTTCAACAGGCCGAGCAGGTTGTTGAACAGCAGTCGTTGGTATACCGCGACCCGGCGTGGTTCCAGCCCGGCCGGTGGCGGCATGCCCTGTGGATCGCGCAGATGGGCAGTGAATGCGTGCTGCTGCGCGCGCAGCATGTCGGGAGCATCAGCCATGTGCGCCCCCCGCATGCGTCGCCTGCAGGCGGCGGATGGTCTGCAGCTCGCCCTGCAGTTCGGCGTAGGGTGGGAAGTTGAAATCGCGCTCGAGCAGGGTGGGGCGTGGGCCGATGCGCGCGTAGGTACGCGCCAGCAGCTCCCAGACCGGGTCGATCACCGCGCTGCCATGGGTGTCGATCTTCAGGTCCGGCGCCTCGTCCAGGTGCCCGGCCACGTGCAGGCAGACGATGCGCTCTGCGGGCAGCCCGGCAATGAAGGTGTCGGCGTCGTAGCCATGATTGCAGGCGTTGACGTAGACGTTGTTGACGTCCAGCAGCAGGTCGCAGTCGGCCTCGGCGAGCACGGCATTGGTGAAGACCAGTTCGTCCATCGCTGGTTCCGGTGCCAGGTAGTAGGACACGTTTTCCACCGCGATGCGGCGACCGAGCAGGTCCTGCACGCGGGCGATGCGCGCGGCGGTATGGCGCACCGCTTCGTCGGTGAACGGAATCGGCAGCAGGTCGTACAGGTGTCCGTCGTCGCTGCAGTAGCTCAGGTGCTCGCTGTACAGCGGCACGCGGTGCTTCTCCAGGAACTGGCCGACCTGTTCCAGCAGCTGCGTATCCAGTGGCGCGCTGCCGCCCAGCGACAACGACAGGCCGTGGCAGCTCAACGGATGGCGCTGCGCCAGTTCGGCCAGTGCATCCCCGGCAGGACCACCGACATGGATCCAGTTCTCCGGCGCGCATTCGAGGAAATCGAAGTCACCCGCCGGTGCATCACGCAGGTCCTGCAGCAGCGCCCGGCGCAGCCCCAACCCGGCGGCCGCCGCACGAAGCGGCGACCGCAGGTGGACGGCGCTGGCGCGGACGTCAGTGCTTGGCACCGCACTTGCCTTCGCCGCACTTGCCCTCGGCCGACTTCTTGTCGCCGGACGTGGCCTTGGCGCCTGCCGCAGCACCGGCGGCCTTGCCCTTGTCGGCGCCGCATTTGCCTTCGGCACTCTTGCCGTCGGCACCACATTTGCCTTCGGCGTGCTTGGTCGCGTCGGCGGCCATCTTGGTATCTGCTGCCTTGGCATCGGTGCTGGCCTTGGCCGCCTGGCCGGCCACCAGATAGCCCTGGGCGAGGTCGCTCATGCTCAGCGCCGAGGCACTGGCGGTCATGCCCAGGCCGGCGGCCAGGGCGGTAGCAGTCAGCAGGGACAGGGTCTTGTTGGAACTGCTCATCGGTCGTGCTCCTGGGTGGTGTGGGCGGGTGCCCGGGTGGCCGGCAGGGATGCCGGTGGAATAGATGGTGCAGCGATCCTACTCAACGAATCCTCGCCAAGACCTCAAAATTTCGTGAGGTTTGTTACAGAAGGGGAACACGGTTCCCAGGGAATCGCGTGGATCCATCTGCGACCGGCCAGTAGATCCACGCCATGCGTGGATGAACCGCCGGAATGCCCAGAAACAAGAAGGCCGCTGTCACCAGGACAGCGGCCACCTTGGAGTCAACTCCGGTGTTGCAGTGCAGCGTCAGGGCTGGCCGGTGCTGGAGGTCTCGTCGCGCTTCTCGCGCGGCGGCAGCGGCTGCTCGCCGTGCACCAGGAACCACACGTTCTCGGCGATGTTGGTGGCGTGGTCACCCACGCGCTCCAGGTTCTTGGCCATGAACAGCAGGTGCGTGCACGGGGTGATGTTGCGCGGGTCTTCCATCATGTAGGTCAGCAGCTCGCGGAACAGCGCGGTGTACTGCGCGTCCAGGCGGGCATCGTCCTCGCGCAGTTCCAGCGCGGCATCGGCGTCGTTGTCGCGGTAGGCGGCAATGGCACGGCGCACCTGCTGCGCAGCCAGGCGGCCCAGCGCACGCAGGCCCTGGATCTGCGGCAGCGGCGGCACCTTGCCCAGTGCGATCGAACGCTTGGCCACGTTCGCTGCATAGTCGCCGATGCGTTCGATGTCGGCCGGGATGCGCAGGCCCGCCAGGATCTCGCGCAGGTCGCGCGCCATCGGGCCACGCAGCGCCAGGCGCATCACGTCGTGGCTGATCTGCTGCTCAAGCGCATCGATCGCTTCGTCGTTGGCGATGATGCGATGGGCGGCGTTCTCGTCGCGCTTCTCGATCACGTCCATTGCGGCTTCGAGCTGGGCGACGGCCATCTCGCCCATGCGCACGATTTCGGCCACCAGGCGCTGCTGCTCTTCGTCGTAGCTCTTGACGATGTGGTCGTTGGGAAGGTTCATGGTCTGCAATCCGGGTAGAGCCAGGCCGTGCCTGGCTGGGACATGTGGCGAAGGATCAGCGTCGATCAGCCGAAACGACCGGTGATGTAATCCTCGGTCTGCCGCTGCGACGGCTGCGAGAAGATCACCTCGGTGCGGTCGTGCTCGATCAGGTCGCCCAGGTACATGAAGGCGGTGTAGTCGGACACGCGCGCGGCCTGCTGCATGTTGTGGGTGACGATCACGATCGTGTACTCGTTCTTGAGCTCTTCCACCAGCTGCTCGATGCGGCTGGTCGAGATCGGATCCAGCGCCGAGGTCGGCTCGTCCAGCAGCAGCACCGACGGGCGCAGGGCCACGGCACGGGCGATGCACAGACGCTGCTGCTGGCCACCGGACAGGCCCAGGGCGCTCTGCCCCAGCTTGTCCTTCACTTCGTCCCACAGTGCGCCCTGGCGCAGTGCCTGCTCGACGCGGTCGGCCATGTCGGCCTTGCTCAGCTTCTCGTGGTGGCGGATGCCGTAGGCCACGTTCTCGAAGATGGTCATCGGGAACGGCACCGGCTTCTGGAACACCATGCCGACCTTGCTGCGCAGGCGGTTCATCGGGTACTTCGGCGACAGGATGTTCTCGCCGTCCAGCAGCACTTCGCCGCGCGCTTCCAGCTTCGGGTACAGCGCGTAGATGCGATTGAAGATGCGCAGCAGGGTCGACTTGCCGCAACCGGAGGGACCGATCAGCGCGGTCACGCGCTTTTCCGGAATCTCCAGGTTGATGCCCTTCAGGGCGTGGAACTTGTCGTAGTAGAAGTCCAGTCCACGCGCAGCCAGCTTCACCGGCGACGGCGTGTGCAGGCTCTCGTGCGAGGACGGCACGGCGATGCGCTGCATCGGCACGGCGTTGGAAAGGTCGTTCATGGCGTTATCCACGGAAAGGTCAGTCATGGGAGATACGGTTGCGCAGCAGGATGCCGCGGGCGGCAAGGCTGACCAGCAACACGAAGACAGTCAGCACCAGGGCACCGGCCCAGGCCAGCACCTGCCAGGATTCATACGGGCTGCCGGCGAACTGGTTCATCACCACCGGCACCGAGGCCATCGGCTGGAAGATGTTGTTGTTCCAGTACTGGTTGCCGAAGGCGGTGAACAGCAGCGGTGCGGTCTCGCCGGAGATGCGGGCCAGGGCCAGCAGGATGCCGGTGATGATGCCGGCCGACGCGCTGCGGTACAGCACCTGCACGATCACCTTCCATTGCGGGATGCCCAGCGACAGGGCCGCTTCGCGCATCTGCGAGGGCACCAGGCGCAGCATCTCGTCGGTGGTGCGCACCACCACCGGCAGCACGATGAAGGCCAGTGACAGGGCACCGGCGAACGCCGAGAAGTTGCCGCCGGTCTGCATCACGTACAGGGTGTAGACGAACAGGCCAAGCACGATGGACGGCGCCGACAGCAGGATGTCGTTGACGAAGCGGACCACGGTGCCGGCCTTGCGGGCGTTGCCGTACTCGGCCAGCCAGGTGCCGGCCAGCACGCCCAGCGGAGTGCCGATGCCGATCGCCAGCGCACACATCACGGCACTGCCGAAGAAGGCGTTGGCGAGGCCGCCTTCCTGCATCGGCGGCGGCGTCATCTTGGTGAACAGATCCCAGTTGATGCCGGCCAGGCCCTTCGAGGCCAGGGTGAACAGGATCCAGCCCAGGAAGAACAGGCCGAACAGGGCGGTGGCGCACGACGCGGCGATGGCGATGACATTGCCGATGCGGCGGCGCAGGTACAGCGAATCAGCGGTGGTGGACATCAGTTGCCCTCCTTGCGGGACAGGCGCATCAGCATCAGGCGGGCGATGGCCAGCACCACGAAGGTGACGATGAAGAGGACGAAGCCGAGCAGCAGCAGGGCCGAACGGTAGGTTTCAGTGGCTTCACCGAAATCGTTGGCGATCAGCGCGGCAATGGTGGTGCCCGGTTCCAGCAGCGACGGCGACAGGCGCACGCTGTTGCCGATCACGAAGGCCACCGCCATCGTCTCGCCCAGGGCGCGGCCGAGGCCGAGGAAGATGCCGCCGATCACCGCCGAGCGGGTGTAGGGCAGCACGATGTCCCAGCTCACTTCCCACTTGGTGGAACCCAGCGCGTAGGCCGATTCCTTCAGGCGGGTCGGCACGGTCAGGAACACCTCGCGCATCACCGAGGAGATGAACGGAATGACCATGATGGCGAGCACGAAACCGGCGGTGAGCATGCCGATACCCAGCGGCGGGCCCTGGAACAGCGGGCCGATGATCGGCATCTCGCCCAGCGTTTCGTTGAGGAACGGGGTGACGTACTCGGTCATCACCGGCACCAGCACGAACAGGCCCCACATGCCGTAGATGATCGAGGGGATGCCGGCCAGCAGTTCGATGGCGGTACCGACCGGCCCACGCAGCCAGCGCGGCGCAACTTCGGTCAGGAAGAAGGCGATGCCGAAGCTGACCGGCACGGCGATGACCATCGCGATGAGCGCGGTGACCAGGGTGCCGTAGATCGGTGCGAGCGCACCGAACTTGTTTTCGACCGGATTCCAGTCGGCGGAGAAGAAGAAGCTCAGGCCCTGCATCTGCAGGGCATGACGGCCGCCCCACAGCATCGACAGTGCGGCGCAGGCCAGGGCGATCAGGACGAAGATGACGGTGCCGACCAGCACCCATCGGAACAGTTTGTCGTTGCGGGCATCACGCGTATCACGCGTGGACGGGGCTGCTACAGGCTGGGCGATGGCATTCATGGGGACGGCAGGGCCAGGAAGGGGCGGGGCGGCACGGCGTGGAAGAGGCGGTGCCCGCGCGGGGCGGGCACCGTCGTGTCCATCACTTCAGGTCGGTCGCCCAGTAGGCCTCGATCTGCTTGACCAGTTCGGCCGGCAGCGGCACGTAGTGCAGCTCGTTGGCCTGGGCCTGGCCGTTCTCGAAGGCCCACTTGAAGAAGGCCAGGGTGTCCTGGTTGCGCTTGGCGTCCTTCGGCTGCTTCTGCATCAGCATGAAGTTGGTGGCGGTGATCGGCCACGCCTGCTCGCCCGGAGCGTTGGTGATGACCAGGTTGAAGTCCTTGGCGCTGGCCCAGTCGGCGCTGGCGGCTGCAGCGGCGAAGGTTTCCGCGCTCGGCTCGACCCAGTTGCCGGCCGCGTTCTGCATGGCGGTGTACGGCATGCCGTTCTGCAGGGCGTAGGCCAGTTCGACGTAGCCGATGGAGCCCTTGATCTGCTTCACGTAGGAAGCAACGCCTTCGTTGCCCTTGCCACCGACGCCGTCCGGCCACTGCACCGAGGTGCCTTCGCCGACCTTGCTCTTCCACTCCGGGCTGACCTTGGACAGGTAGTTGGAGAAGTTGAAGGTGGTGCCCGAACCGTCCGAACGGTGGACCAGGGTGATCTTGCCTTCCGGCAGCTTCACGCCCGGGTTGGCGGCGACGATGGCCGGATCGTTCCAGGTCTTGACCTTGCCCAGGAAGATGTCGGCCAGCAGGGCGCCGCTCAGGCGCAGCTTGCCGGCTTCCAGGCCTTCGATGTTGACCACCGGCACCACGCCGCCGATGGCGGACGGGAACTGCGCCAGGCCGGCCTGGGCCAGCTCTTCGCTGCTCAGCGGCTTGTCGGAGGAACCGAAGTCGACGGTGCCGGCCTTGATCTGGGCGATACCGCCGCCCGAGCCGATCGACTGGTAGTTGATCTTGGAGCCGGTGCTGGTGTTGTAGTCAGCCGACCACTTGGAGACCAGCGGGAAGATGAAGGACGCGCCGGCACCGGACACTTCGGCGGTCACCTTGGCACCGGCAGCGGCCGGGGCAGCGGCACCGTCGGCAGCCGGCTGCTGCGCGGCCTGCTTGTCGCCACCGCAGGCCGACAGGCCCAGGGCGATGGCCAGGGAAAGGGCGGCAAGGCCGGCCGAGTGCAGTTTCATGGTCACTCCATAGCGGGGTAGAGCCGACGGCGTCGGCGGATGCGGCTATGAAATGATGTTTTTGTTACAGCCGTATTACGACCATGACAGAGGTGTCCTGGATCACGTTCTGACAAGGGTTTCACGGGGTTGGCTGCGATCCGGGAGACCCCCGGGGACCCCGGATCTGCGCACCGGTATGACGGTCGGGGCTCTACAAACGCTCTTGCCTTTGCTCCTGCCTTCCATGATCCCACCGCGCCCCCGCTGAACCGTCCAGAGGCGGTGGGCCAGGGCGTGCAGGACCGTCCACGGCATGGATGCCGTGGCCGAGCCCCCAGGGACGGGTTTACGGCGTGTCCTGCACGCCCTGGCCCACTGACTCACCCACGGATCAGCGTAAGCGCAACGCTCTTCACGACCAACCCCGAAAAAACAAGAAGAGCGCGAGATCTCGAGGATCTCGCGCCCTGGGCGGGATCGGCGGGGGAGAGAGGACCCGCCGATCCCGTTCCTGCGGGGGAACGCGCTTACTTCAGGTTCTGCGACCAGTAGGTCTCGATCTGGCGGACCAGGCTGTCCGGCAGCGGCACGTAGTCCAGCTGGCGTGCCTGGGCGTCGCCGCTCTTGTAGACCCAGCGGAAGAACTCCTGGGTGGCCTTGCCGTTGGCAGCGTTCTTCGGCTTCTTGTGCACCAGGATGAAGTTGGTGGCGGTGATCGGCCAGGACTCGGCGCCCGGGGCGTTGGTCATCACCAGGTAGAAGTCCTTGGCGCTGGCCCAGTCGGCGCTGGCGGCAGCGGCGGCGAACGAGGCGTCGCTCGGCTGCACGAAGCGGCCGGCGGCATTCTTCATCGCGGTGTACGACAGCTTGTTCTGCAGCGCGTAGGACAGTTCGACGTAGCCGATGCCGCCCTTGATCTGCTTCACGTAGGCAGCAACGCCTTCGTTGCCCTTGCCGCCGATGCCGGCCGGCCACTGGACCGAGGTGCCTTCACCGACCGAGCTCTTCCACTCCGGGCTGACCTTGGACAGGTAGTTGACGAAGTTGAAGGTGGTGCCCGAGCCGTCCGAACGGTGCACGACGGTGATCTTGGCGCTCGGCAGGGTCACGCCCGGGTTCAGCGCGGCGATGGCCGGATCGTTCCAGGTCTTGATCTTGCCCAGGAAGATATTGGCCAGCACGGTGCCGTCCAGCTTCAGCGCGCCCGGGGCGATGCCGGCCACGTTGACCACCGGCACCACGCCGCCGATCACCGACGGGAACTGGGCCAGGCCCGAAGCCGCCAGTTCTTCCGGCTTCAGCGGGGCGTCGGAGGAACCGAAATCAACGGTCTTGGCCTTGATCTGCGCAATGCCGCCGCCGGAACCGATCGACTGGTAGTTGACCTTGTTGCTGGTGGCGGCGTTGTAGTCGGCCGACCACTTCGACATCACCGGGTAGATGAACGAGGCGCCCGCGCCGGTGATTTCAGCGGCGTTGGCGGCGAACACGGACGACGCTGCGAAGACGGCAACGGCAACGCGCGACTTGAAGGCGTGGATCACGGGGTGGCTCCTGGGTTGATTGGGATGCGGGGTTACCCGCCCGGCGCACATTCCATAACGGTTCGATGACAGCGCAGGGACCGTTGTATGACGCAACCGTTACAGCGCTGCCCGGCGCCCCCACAGCAAGGGCGTGAAGGTTCTGCGTACCGCGGGCGACGTGATGACCGATGCGCTGGAGACGGACGTGGCCCGGTTGCGATCACGTTCTATATGTCGCTGAAGACCTGCCCGCTGTGATCGTCAATGCCGTCCCGGCCCGGCATTCCGCAGTGATGCCGCGTCATCCACACGAAACCATCGATACAGGTGAGGGCTGTGCGGCGGCCGGCCCGGGGCGAGACGCCGATACGTGACGCCATATGCCGCAAGGGATCGACAAGCATGTGGCCACAAATGAGTCGTACGCATGACCGCACGAAGAAATCTGTGGTTGGTGCTCAATCTGTCATTCGGTTGTCATGGTTTTAACGGAACGTTCGCAAAACGCTTGACCGGCCTGCCGGCGTGGCGTTCTGCCCAAGCCATTCCAACCCTCTGGAGAAATCCAAAATGCGTTCCCATTTGCTCGCCGCCGCGGTCGTTGCAAGCCTCGGTCTGGTTTCCGCCGACGCCTTCGCAGCCCCCGCCAGCTCGGGCGTGTCCCAGGCACAGTTGCAGCAGCTGCAGGCACAGATCGCTGCGCTGCAGGCCCAGGTCCAGCAGTTGCAGAACGATTCGCAGGCGCTGCAGGCACAGTCCGATGCGCAGTCCGAAGTGAACATCACCCAGGCCCAGGCCCTGGAAGGTGCACAGAAGACCCAGACCAGCGTCGACAAGCTGGCCAAGCTGGTCAATGACAACAAGATCGGCGGTCGCATGTTCTTCGACCTGACCAACATCGACAAGACCAGCAACGGCAAGGACACCGCCGCCAGCGGCACCGGCCTGGACGTCAAGCGCTTCTACCTGACCGTCGACCACAAGTTCAACGACATCTGGTCGGCGAACCTGACCACCGACTTCCAGTACAGCTCGGCCATCGGCAACACCGAACTGTTCGTCAAGAAGGCCTACGTGCAGGGCAGCTTCGACCCGGCCTTCAACCTGCGCGTCGGTGCCGCCGACATGCCGTGGATCCCGTACGTCGAGAAGTTCTACGGCATGCGCTATGTTGAGAACACCCTGACCGACCGCCTGAAGTACGGCAACTCGTCCGACTGGGGCCTGCATGGCTTCGGCAACCTGGGCAACAACTTCAACTACGCGGTCTCGGTCGTGTCCGGCGCCGGTTACAAGAACCCGACCCGCAGCAAGGGCATGGACGTGGAAGGCCGCGCGGCCTATACCCCGAACGAGAACTTCGTGGTTGCCGTCGGTGGCTACAGCGGCAAGCTGGGCAAGGAAACCGACATCCAGAGCGCCGAGAACACCTATACCCGCGCCAATGCGATGGTGGCCTACGCCAGCAGCGACTTCCGCGTCGGTGGCGAGTACTTCCAGGCCAAGAACCTCAACAACGTGATGACCGTCGCCACCGACAAGACCAGCGGCTGGTCGGTGTGGGGCAGCGTGCGCGTCACCGACGGCGGCATCAACGTGTTCGGTCGTTACGATGACACCGACGTCAGCAAGACGCTGGACCCGACCCTGAGCGACAAGTACTGGAACGTCGGCGTCGAGTTCCCGGTCATGAAGAACCTCAAGCTGTCGACCGTGTACAAGTACACGCACCTGGCCAACGCCAGCGACAAGAAGAACGACAAGACCAAGGAATTCGGCGTCTGGGGCGACCTGTCGTTCTGATGTCCTGAAGTACCCTTGCCTACACGCAAAGACGGCGGGCCTTGTGCCCGCCGTCTTTGTTTTGTCACACCACCAACGTGGTCACGCCTCGGCCGTGGTCTTTTCCTTGAACCGGCACAGGTCGGCGATCACGCAGCCAGGGCAATCCGGCTTGCGCGCCTTGCACACATAACGCCCGTGCAGGATCAACCAGTGATGCGCGTCGAGCAGGAACTCGGCCGGAATCACCTTCACCAGTTTGTCTTCCACTTCGCGCACGTTCTTGCCTGGCGCCAGGCCGGTCCGGTTGGAGACGCGGAAGATGTGCGTGTCCACCGCCATCACCGGCTCACCGAACGCAGTGTTGAGCACCACGTTGGCGGTCTTGCGGCCCACGCCCGGCAGCGCTTCCAGTTCATCGCGATCGCGCGGCACTTCACCGCCATGCTTCTCCAGCAGGATCGCGCAGGTGGCGATCACGTTCTTCGCCTTGGCGTTGAACAGGCCGATGGTGGCGATGTACTGCTTCAGCCCGTCCTCGCCAAGCGCGAGGATCTTCGCCGGCGTGTTGGCCACCGGGAACAGACGGCGCGTGGCCTTGTTGACGCCGACATCGGTGGCCTGCGCCGACAGCGCGACGGCCACCAGCAGCTCGAATGGCGAGCTGTACTCCAGTTCGGTCTTGGGGTGCGGATTGAGTTCACGCAGGCGGGTGAACATTTCCACCACGTCGGCGCGCGGCATGCTGCCACCGCGTCGCGCCGGCGCGCGCGGGGTCTTCTTCGCGTTGGCCATTACTGCTCCTTGCCAGCGGCGCGGGCCTTGGCCCGGGCGAGGATGGCGGCGGCTGCGGCGGGCAGGGCGGGTTTCACGTCCGGCGCCGGGGCCGGCGTGCGTCGCGCATCGCGTTCGGCCTCGCGGCGCGCCAGGCGCACCGCACGGGCACGGTAGCGTTCGCGTGCAGCCCAGGCAGCGCGCAGCTGCTGCTGGGCCTGCTGCAGGCGTCGTGGAAGGTCAGGGTGGCCGGGCAGCAGCTGTTCGTCGCCAGCGCGGGCGACGTAGTCCATCAGGCCCGCCTGCAGGGCGCCATCGAGATCGTCTGCCTGGACCCGGGCGAACAGCTGCGCTGGGTTGGGTCGGGATGCCATGGCGTCAGCGGTTCTGGAAGGCCGGCGGGCGGCGCTGCAGGAAGGCGCTGGTGCCTTCGCGCATGTCTTCGGTGGCGAACAGCAGGCCGAACTGCGCGCTTTCATACTCCAGCCCAGCCTCCAGGCTGCATTCGCCACCCACGTGCACGGCATCAAGCAGGCCGCGCAGGGCCAGCGGCGCCGAGCGCGCCAACTGGCGGGCGACGTCCTGCACACGGTTGTCCAGCGCGTCGACGGGTACCACCTCGTTGACGATACCCAGTTCCAGCGCACGCGCGGCGTTGACCGGTGCACCCAGCAGGCACAGCTCCAGGGTGGCGGCGCGGCCGCACAGGCGCAGCAGGCGCTGGCTGCCGCCGAAGCCGGGAATCAGGCCGAGGTTGATCTCCGGCTGCCCGACCTTGGCCGTATCGGCAGCGATGCGCAGGTGGCAGGCCATGGCCAGCTCCAGCCCGCCGCCCAGAGCGAAGCCGTTCACGCGCGCGATCACCGGCTTGGGCATGCGCTCGATCTGGCGCATCAGGGCCTGGCCGAGCAGGGAGAAATCACGTCCCTGAACCGCACTGAGTGTGTTCATCTCGGCGATGTCGGCCCCGGCCACGAACGCCTTCGGACCGGCACCGGTCAGCACCACCACGCGCACATCAGGGTCGGCTGCGGCGGCGCTGAACGCCTCGGCCAGCGCCTGCAGGGTCGCGGCATTCAAGGCATTGAGCTTGTCCGGGCGCTGGACGGTCACGGTGCGGATGGCGCCGTCGTCGGCGACAGCGATCAGGGCATCGGCCACGGGAAAACTCCTGAAACGTTAAAAAAAAGTGAGATTGAACTCCGCCAACGCAGACGGGTCTTAGCCTGCATCGTGAGTAGCGGTTACACGTTGTGCCCGTTATCCTAACCCGTCGCCTCAGGGCGGCGCAGAACGTCCCTGAGTTACCACCCCTGGAGAACTGTTTGATGAAGTTGCGTTCTATCGCGGTCGCCGTCGCGGCCCTGGCCCTGACGGGCAATGCCTTCGCCCAGGACGTCTCGTCCGAAAAGGGCAAGCTGAGCTACTACTTCGGTTACGACTACGGCAACAACCTGGCGGAGCTGACCGGTCGTGGTGAGCAGCTGGACATCAACTCGGTGGTGAAGGGCCTGCAGGACGCCTACGCCAAGAAGCAGCCGGCGATCACCGCCGACCAGCTGAAGCCGGCCGTTGAAGCGTTCCAGAAGCGCGAGCAGGGCCGTGCCCAGGCTGCCAAGGCCGAGTACGAAAAGGCTGCTGCCGAAAACAAGACCAAGAGCGATCAGTTCGTCGCGGCGAACAAGGCCAAGGCCGGCGTGCAGTCCCTGCCGAGCGGCGTCCAGTACCGCGTGATCGAAGCCGGCAAGGGCGCCAAGCCGACCCAGGCCAGCACCGTGCAGCTGGAAGTGGCCGGTCCGTTCCCGTACGGCCAGCGCCCGACCGAAGCCCGCCCGGCCCAGCAGATCCCGTCGATCAAGGTCAGCGAAGTCGAAATGAAGGCCATGCGCGAGACCCTGCTGCAGATGCCGGCAGGCTCGAAGTGGGAAGTCACCCTGCCGCCGGATCAGGCCTACGGTGCCGACCCGCGCACCCCGTTCCCGCCGAACGTGGCTGTGCAGTTCGAGATCAAGCTGGTCAGCGTCAAGTAAATCGACGCCGTAAACGAAACGCGCCGGTGATTCCACCGGCGCGTTTTTGTTTGCGCGGAGCGCGACGGTGCCATGCACCGCATCTGCACCTCGCGCAAATTCAGCCCGATCGCGCTACTGTTGCCGGGTGCAAACAATGGAAGAAACGGCGCGTGTTGTCGCAAGTCCCTGCATCGGAGTGTGCACGCTGGATCCGGACCGGCAATGCACCGGCTGCGGGCGGCACATCGATGAAATCGCACGGTGGTCGTCGATGAGCAACGAGGAACGCAGCCGCATCCTGCATCGCGTGCAACCCCTGCGTGAACAGCTGCAGCACTCACTGCGCGGCTCGCTGGCCGATCACGAACGCCTGATGCGCGCGCTGCATCCACTGGCCGAGCCGCCGGCCGGCGACGGCTGGAACCGCAGCGAACTGAGTGACCTGCTGCCGCCGGGGCCACCCGTGGAAGCCGCCGTACTGGCCGGCATCGTGCCGCGCGCCAACGGCGCACAGGTCATCCTTACCCGTCGCACCGAAACCCTGCGCACCCATGGTGGCCAGGTTGGGTTCCCCGGTGGCCGCACCGAACCCGATGACCGCGACGCACTGGCGGCCGCGCTGCGCGAGAGCCAGGAAGAAATCGCACTGGCTCCGGGCCAGGTGCAGGCGCTGGGTTATCTCGATCCCTTTGTGACGATCACTGGCTACCGGGTCACGCCGGTGGTGGCGGTGGTCGATCCGGACTTCGTGCCGGTGCCGCAGCCCAGCGAAGTGGCCGAAGTGTTCGAAGTGCCGTTGGCCTACCTGATGGCCGCAGACAATCTGCGCCAGGTCGAAATCAATCACCGCGGCCGCATCCGCCACGTCCTCGAATACGGCTGGCCGGGCCAGCGAATCTGGGGCGCGACCGCCGCCATTCTCTACAACCTGCGTCGCCGCCTGGAGCAAGTGCAATGAACCCGATCGATCCGCCGTGGACCACCCTGGTCGATGTCGCCACCCTGGCTGCCGCGTTGGGCGAGGGCATCCGCGTGGTCGACGCACGCGCCACCGCCAGCACTGCGGTGCGCGTGGTCGATGCGCGCTCCTCGCTGGCCGACCCGCAGGCCGGCAGCGGCCAGTACCTCGCGGGGCACGTTCCGGGCGCGGTGTATGCCGACCTCAATCGGGACCTGTCGGATCTGACCCGCAGCGGCCACGGCCGTCACCCGCTGCCGGACAGCGATGCCTTCGCCGCGAAGCTTGGCCAGTGGGGTATCGGTCCTGACACCCAGGTGGTGGTCTACGACGGCAGCGACGGCAGCATGGCCGCCTCGCGCCTGTGGTGGCTGCTGCGCCTGATCGGGCACAGCAAGGTGGCCGTGCTCGATGGTGGTATCGCCGCGTGGCAGGCCGCAGGGCATCCTTTGGCGACGGGGCAGGATGAGGTGACCGCGCTGCCGGCTTACCCGGGCCGTTTCGACACCACCCAGATCGCCAATGCCGATGAAATCAGCGCACGCCTGAAGCACGCGCCGGGCTGGCTGGTCGACGCACGCGCGGGCGAACGCTTCCGCGGCGAAGTCGAGCCGCTGGACCCGGTCGCCGGCCACGTACCCGGCGCGGTCAACCGTCCGTTTGCGTTGAACGTCGCCGACGGCCGCCTGCGCGATGCACAGGAACTGCGCGCCGAACTGCAGGGCGTGATCGGCAACCGTGATCCGCAGCAGGTGGTGCTGATGTGCGGCTCCGGCGTGACCGCCTGCCACCTGCTGCTGGCGATGGAAGCAGCAGGCCTGCCCGGCGCGCGCATCTACGCCGACTCCTGGAGCGGATGGGTGAGCGACAGCAGCCGCCCGGTGGCGACCGGCGCCTGAGCTCGTACCCTCGCACGCATCGCGCATGAAGCAGTCGAGCGCGGAGCCTCTCCAGAGCCGAGCGGCCGGCTCCACGCGCATGGCGATGCGTTCAAATCATCGGCGCCCGCAGGTCATGGAGCGCGGCTCGACTCTACAAAGGCACCCTCCGATCGATTCGATCCCGTGCCGACCAAGATCGGCACCCACCAACAGCAGCGGGAAACTGTCGAAGGCGGGGTGGGTCCGGTTGCGGGGGTGTCCGCGGCATGGATGCCGCGGCCAAGCCCCCATGGACGGGTTTACGGCGTCCCCCGCAACCGGACCCACCCCGCCATCCCACGGAATGCCAGCGTTTGACGTTGCCGTTGCCGTTGCCTCTGCGGGTGCAGGGCGCAGCCCTGCCGCTTACCCAACCGGCTGCAGCGGCACCTTCGCCAGCACCCGCGCCCACGGGAACAACGGCCCCGGGTCACGCTTGCGTGCCACCATCAGCGTCGGGTCATCACTGGCCGGCACCTGCTCCAGATCCAGCTGGTCATGCCCGGCAATCCGCCGCAGCGACGGATAGCGCACCACCAGCGCCTGCAGCAGCTGCTCCAGCGCCTGCAGCTGTGCCTCGGTGTACGGCTCGTCCATCGCCTGGTGGCGGCTGTCGAACCAGTCCGGGTAGCGCCCGGTGTTGACCAGCTCGATGCCCAGCGTATGCGCGTTCATGCCGCGCACGTGGTGGGCCACGCGTTCCGGCGCCACGTACTGCACCACGCTGCCATCGCGGTCGATGTAGAAGTGGCCGCTGTTGCCGGCGCCGCTGTCGTACAGCACGCGCTCGCCATACTCGCGGGCCATCGCCAGATCGGGCAGCTCGGTGCAGTGGATCACCACCATCTCCAGCGTGGCCGGGTCGCGCAGTGGCAGACGGTCTTGGTAGGGCAGGGGCTGCAGCTGCAGGCCGGGCAGGAGCGGGTTGGGCATCCGGCGATGCTAGCATTGCGGCATGAACCTGCCTCCTCTTTCGCCGCCGACCCGCTCCCACGGAGCGCGCGCATGAGCCGCGGCCACTGCATCCTGTCCCACGGTTTCGAGAGCGGCCCGGAGGCGACCAAGGTCACCGCGCTGGCTGACGTGGCGCAGCGCCTGGGCTGGACCCATGAGCGCCCGGATTACACCGACCTGGACGCGATGAGCGAGGTCAGCCGGGTGGGTGACGTGCGCACCCGGCTGCAGCGCCTGGTGGAACGCACCGCCATCGCCGCCCAGCAGGGGTCGGTGGTGTTGGCCGGCTCCAGCCTGGGCGCCTACATCTCCGCCATCGCCTCGCTGCAGGTGCCGGTGGCCGGCCTGTTCCTGATGGTGCCGCCGACCACCATGGGCCCGATGCCGGCGCTGGATGCCGCTGCGGTGCCCACCACGGTGGTGCAGGCCTGGCATGACGAGGTGGTACCGGCCGCCGGGGTGATTGCCTGGGCGCAGGCGCGTTCGGCGCAGCTGCTGCTGGTCGACGACGGCCACCGCCTGGAACGCCACGTGGAGGCCTCCGCGCAGGCCTTCGAGCGCCTGCTGCGGCAACTGTGAAGCCCGGGCGCACGGCGCGCCCGCCCGCATTGACTACAATGGCAGCCCCGCCGCCCCCGGCGCGGGCCTGCCGGCCGTGCCTACGGCCCTCCTTTCCGACTGGCCCGGCCCCTGTGCCGCGCCCGACCACCTGCGAACCGATCCCGTGAAATTCTTCGTCTCCTGCGCCAAGGGCCTGGAATACCTGCTTGCCGATGAACTGTCGGCCCTGGGCCTTGGCAAGGCCACTGCTACCATTGCCGGCGTCAACGCCGAAGGCGAACTGGAGCAGGCGCTGCGGATCGTGATGTGGTCGCGCCTGGCCAGCCGCGTGCTGTGGCCGATCGACGAGTTCGAGTGCCCGGACGAGCAGGCTCTGTACGACGGCGTGCGTGCGCTGCCGTGGCATGAGCACATCAAGCCGGAGATGACCCTGGCGGTGGACGCACATGTGTCCGGCGACAAGATCACCCATGCCCGCTTCGCCGCGCAGCGGATCAAGGACGCCATCGTCGACCGCATGCGCGATGAAGGCCTGGAGCGCCCCTCGGTCAACACCGACCTGCCGGACGTGCGCGTCAACCTGTCGCTACGCAAGGGCCGTGCTTCGCTGTCGATCGACCTTGGCGGCGGCCCGCTGCATCGCCGTGGCTGGCGCGGGGCCGCCCACGAGGCACCGCTGAAGGAAAACCTGGCTGCCGCGCTGCTGCTGCGCGCGCAGTGGCCGCGCCTGCACGCCGCCGGTGGTGGCCTGCTGGACCCGATGTGCGGCAGCGGCACCCTGCTGATCGAAGGCGCGCTGATGGCCGCCGACGTTGCTCCCGGCCTGATGCGCCATGGCAGCCTGCCACCGAGCCGCTGGCTGGGCTTCGACAAGGCCGCCTGGAAGACCATCCAGAGCGAAGCGCGTGACCGTGAGGCCGCAGGCCTGGCCGCGCTGAAGCCGGTCATCCACGGCAGCGACATCGACCCGACCGCGATCCAGGCGGCACGCGAGAATGCCGAGGTCGCGGGCGTCGCTCATGCGATCCGCTTCACCCGCGCCGATGTGGCCGACCTGGCCGCGCCTGAACAGGAGATCGGTGCGGTGGTCTGCAACCCGCCGTACGACGAACGCCTGGCCGCCGACCCGACGCTGTACCGCGCACTGGGCAACGCCCTGCAGAAGGCCGTGCCGCAGTGGCGTGCCAGCCTGCTGTGCGGCAACGACGAACTCGCTTTCGCCACCGGCCTGCGCGCGGGCAAGAAGTACCAGATGTTCAATGGTGCGCTGGAATGCGCGTTGATCGTCTGCGACCCGATTGCCGTGCCGGGCCGTGATCCGGCACAGCCGCGCGAGCTGAGCGAAGGTGCGCAGATGGTGGCCAACCGCCTGCGCAAGAACCTGAAGAAGTTCAAGAGCTGGCGTGCCCGCGAAGACATCACCTGCTTCCGCGCCTATGACGCCGATCTGCCGGAATTCGCGGCGGCCATCGACGTCTACGAGGAGGACGGCGGCAAGCGCCGTACCTTCCTGCACGTGCAGGAATACGCCGCACCGGCTGCCATTCCGGAGAACGACGTGCGCCGTCGCCGCAACGAGCTGCTGGCGGCTGCGCGTGAAGTGTTCGGCGTGCCGCCGGAGCAGGTCTCGATGAAGTCGCGCGAGCGAGGCAAGGGCGGCAGCAAGTACGGCCGCTTCGAGCAGCGTGACGAATTCATCGTGGTGCGCGAGAACAACGCGCTGCTGCAGGTGAACCTGTTCGACTACCTGGACACCGGCCTGTTCCTCGACCACCGCCCGCTGCGCCGGATGATGGCCGAGCAGGCGCGTGGCAAGCGTTTCCTCAACCTGTTCTGCTACACCGGCGTGGCCAGCGTGCAGGCCGCGGTGGCTGGTGCCGCCAGCACCACCAGCGTCGATCTGTCGGCCACCTACCTGCAGTGGTGCTACGACAACCTGGCATTGAACGGGCAGGGCGGCAACCAGCACCTGCTGGTGCAGGCCGATGCGATGGCCTGGCTGGAAGGCGACCGCGGCCAGTACGACGTGATCTTCTGCGATCCGCCGACCTTCTCCAACTCCGCGCGCGCCGATGACTTCGACGTGCAGCGCGAACAGCTGAAGCTGCTGCGTGCAGCCGTGGCGCGGCTGGCGCCGGGTGGCGTGCTGTATTTCTCCAACAACTTCCGCCGCTTCAAGCTGGAAGAGAACGCCATCGCCGAATTCGCCCAGTGCCGCGAGATCACCGCACGCACCATCGGCCCGGACTTCGAACGCAACGCGCGCATCCACCGCGCGTGGGAACTGAAGCGGTTGGGGTAAGCCCGGTAGTGCCGGCCGCTGGCCGGCAACGGTGTCAGACGCGCAGAGGGTTCATGGGATGCCGGCCAGCGGCCGGCACTACCCATATCCGGTCGGCACATCCACGCAATGCGTGGAGGGTTGTTCAGTAGATCCACGCCATGCGTGGAGGGTTGTTCAGTAGATCCACGCCATGCGTGGATGGCAGTTACAGCAACGCCACCAGCAGCCCGGCCACGGGCAGTGCGACTGCCAGCGGCGCGATCCATTTCGGTCGGTACGGGTACAGTCCGAACGACAGCACCACGCCGCCCACGGTCATCACGCCCAGCCACAGCACCGGGCCCATCGCCCAGCCGTGGTCGACCACGCACAACGAGAACGCTACCGTCAGCAGGGCCCAGCCCAGCACCCGCCACTGCGTGCGCCGTGCCGGGGTGGCTGCCGCCTTGCCGTGCAGGTCGTGCTGGTGCTTTTCCATCGCCAGCGACAGCGCGGTGAACGCGGAGAACGACAGGGTCAACGCCAGCAGCATCATGCGCTGGCCTCCGCTTCGGTGGGTTCTGCCACAGCCTTGGGCGCCGCCGCAGCCGCCGCACGCTTCTTCTTCTCGGCCGCGCTCAGCGGTGGCGTCCAGCGCTGCATGCGCCAGCCGCACAACGCCAGCATCGCGCCGAAAGCGATCATCGACAGATCGAAGCCGGCCAGCACCCAGTCACCATTGCGCAGGGTGATGCCCAGGTGCGCGTGCGTGGTCAGTGCATTGACCACCGGCACCAGCGCGAATGCAGCCGCGCCCAGGTACAGCTGCCATGCCCACATCATCCGCTTCGGCCAGATGAAGGCGGCCAGCAGCGCGCCGCCCCAGGCGTAGAAGAACACGTTGGCTTCCGCACTCGAGCGCTCGGCGATGTCCAGCGGCAGCAGGCGGTTGCCCCAGAAGTAGGCGGCAAAGGCGATCGGCAGGCCAGCCACGGTGCCGATGTTCAGCGCATCGACCAGGCGCAGGCCGAAACCGGTACGGCCGCTCTTGGCGTGCTTGGGGCGTTCCTTCACTGCCCACAGCACCACGCCGCTGGCGACCATCAGGCAGCCGACCAGGCCGGACAGGAAGAACAGTGCACGCAGGCCCCAATCGGCAAAACGCGCCAGGTGCAGGCCGTACAGCACGCCGCGGGTGGCGGTGGCGCCACCGGAAGGCGGTGTTTCTTCCAGCAGCGTGCCGTTGACCATGTCGTAGCGCACGGCCGGGGTGTCGGTGGACAGGCGCTTGCCGTCGCGCTGGCGGATGTCGATCACTGCATTGGCAGCGCCCGGGTTGGACACGGTGAAGCCGGCCACTTCCACGCCGTGCCAATGCGCACGCGCGCTGTCCAGCAGCTGCGCGATCGGCAGCGGCGTGGCGCGGCCTTCGGCCGGCGCGGTCACCTCCGGCATGCCGCCGAAGGCTTCGCTGAAGAACTTGTCCTCGTCCTGCGGGTAGGCCACCTTCACGCCCCACGGCAGGTACATGATCATCAGCGTGACGATGCCGGTGTAGGTGATCATCGCGTGGTAGGGCAGGGCCATCACCGCGCTGACGTTGTGGAAATCGAGCCAGGAGCGCAGGCCCTTGTCCTTGCGGAAGGTGAAGAAGTCCTTGAAGATTTTCTTGTGGGTGATGACGCCGGTGATGATCGCCACCAGCATGAACATCGCGCAGAAGCCGACCAGATAGCGTGCCCACAGCACCGGGATGTAGTGCAGGTCGAAATGCAGGCGGTAGAAGAAATCACCGCCACGCGTTTCGCGCGCCTTCAGTGCCTGGCCGGTGTTCGGGTCCAGCGTGGCATCGCCGAAACCACCACGACGGCCACGGCTGGGGTCGGCCAGCTCCGGTGGCAGCCGCCAGAACATCTGCATGGCCGGGTTGCGCGGCTGCGGCAGGGTGACGAACCAGTTCTCGGCCTGCGCGGCGTTGGCCTGCAGGTAGTCCACCGCGCGCTGCGCGGCGACGTCGATGCTGACGTTGCTGGACGGCAGCTCCGGGCGCATCCAGCGGCTGATTTCCTCGCGGTAGTAGCTGGCCGTGCCGGCCATGAAAATCAGCAGCAGCAACCAGCCGACCAGCAGGCCGGTCCAGGTGTGCAGCCAGGCCATCGACTGGCGGAATCCGTTCTTCATGCCCAGGCTCCCAGCATGCGCGCGATGGCTGCCATCAGCAGGGTGGGAGCGAGAATGCCGACCCACGCACGCAGCGCGCTGCGGGTGGCGAACGCCCACAGTGCCGCGCAGGCGGCCACCAGAATCGCCAGCAGCATGCCGGTCAGCACGGTCTGGCCGCGCGCGCCAGGCAGTGCCACTGCGCAGAACACGCTGGTCACTGCGGCCAGCGCGTAGCCGCCGAAGATTGCAGCCAACGAGCGTGACAGCACGCCCCAGCGCGGGTTGGAAAAGAAGGTGCGGGGGCTGGCGGTTGCGGGCGAGCGGTCCACGGCGTTCCTGCAGGTTTCAGTGAAAAGGAACCGGCGCACCGCAGCGCGCCGGGGTTGGCCATCCGTGGCCGGGCGCTGGTCGCAGAACCAGCGCCATCCATCGGGTTCAGAGCTTCCAGCGCAGCGTCACGGTGACATTGCGCGGCTCACCCCAGAACACGCCGTCATAGAAACCGACGCGGTTGTAGTACTTCTTGTCCAGCAGATTGTTCACGTTCACCTGCGCGGTGAAGTTTTCGTTGAAGCGATAGCCACCGGACAGGTTGAGCAGGTAGATGTCACCCTGTTCGATCGCCACGCGGTCACGCTTGCCGGTGGTCGCAAAGGTCGCGCTTGGGCGGTTGCTCAAGCTCCAGATGCCGCTCTGCCAGGTGGCACCGCCACCCAGCCAGAAGCGGCCGTCAGCAAAGGCTGGGCGCCAGCTGGCGTTGAGCCGGAACAGATCGACCGGGGTGGTGGTGTTCTGGCGCACGCCCAGCGCATTGCGGCTGACGGTATGGGTGAAGCCGGCCGACAGGTTCCAGTTCTCGCCGAGGCTGCCCTGAGCTTCGATCTCCCAGCCCTTGACCTTGTTGCCCTTGCCGGTGGAGCGGTAGGCGCTGGCCCCGCCGGGCAACGAGTTCTCAGGCACGGAGTCGTCCAGTTCGGCAACGTTGTCCTTCTGGCCCTTGAACACTGCTGCGGAGGCGTTGAGCAGTCCATCGAAGAACTCGGCCTTTACACCGGCTTCCCACATGTCACCGACCACCGGTTCCAGGTAATTGTTGTCCTTGTCCCGGTAGTCCTGCGGCTGGAAGATGTCGGTGTAGCTGGCATAGCCGCTGAAATAGCGGTTGAAGTCGTAGATGAACCCGGCATAGGGGGTGAACGAGTCGTCCGGCTTGTAGCCGCCGCGACGGGTTCCGGTCAGGCGCGCGGCAGCGTCATGGGTGTAGGTCCAGGTGCGGGTTTCCCAACTGCCATAGCGTGCGCCGAGCACGGCGGTCAGCGGGTCGGCCAGTTGCAGGCGCGTCGCCAGGTAGGCCGCACGCTGGCGCAGTTCGTCTTCCGACGCCAGATAGCCCAGGCGGGTGACCTGAAGCGGTGCGACGTCTCCGTTCCAGTTGCGCCAATCCGGAACACGTTCATAGCCGTCCGGGGAGTCGGCCGTTTCAGTGGCGGGCACTTCCCCCTTGCGCACCGATTGGCCGAACCCGAACACCAGTTCGTGCTCGCGGCCGAACAGCTGGAACGGGCCGCCGACGTTGAAGTCGAACACCTGCATGTCGCCGTTCTCGCCGAAGCTGCCGACGAACGCGCTGATGCCGCTGCCATCGGCGCGCGGGTAGCCGGAGGCGCCATACCACACGGCGCCGTTGGTCTCGCGCTTGGAACGGGTATAGGCGGCCTTCGCGGTCCAGCCGTTGCCCAGCTGTTGTTCAAGGCGCGCGAAGGCGCTCTTTTCGATGATCGGCCAGCTGCTCCAGCGCGCGGACAGATTGGTCGAGCGCGGCAGGTGGGCCGGCTGGCCGTCGGCCCCCCAATAGGGCACCACGCCCCAGGTCACGCCCGTGGTGCGCGGCGACTGGTACTCGTAGCCGGCTTCCAGCAGCGTGCTGTCGGTCAGGTCAGCCTGGACGATGCCGTAGAACACATCCTTGTCCAGCTTGTAGACATCGCGGAACGAATCGCTCTGCTGCTTGGCAGCCACCACGCGCGCGCGGATACGGCCGTCCAGCGCGATCGGACCACCAAGGTCAGCTTCCATGCGCCGGTTGCCCCAGCGCCCAAGCGTCAGGTTGGCGCTCATCTGGAAACTGTCGGTGGGGCGCTTGCGCACGAAGTTGATGGTGCCGGACGGATCGCCTGCGCCGGTGGTCAGGCCGGTCGCACCGCGCACCACCTCGATGCGGTCGTAGATCACGCTGTCGGTGTTGGTCTTGATGTAGCCACCGAAGGTGTTGAGCATCCCATCAACCTGGAAATTGGTGATGTTGTAACCGCGCGAGACGTAGTTGATGCGTTCGCTGTCGGTGAACGACACCGCCACGCCCGTGACCTGGCCCATCACGTCAGACAGCGAGAACAGGCCCATGTCATCCAGGCGCTGGCGGGTGACCACGGTCATCGATTGTGGCGTGTGACGCAGCGACAGGCCGAGCTTGGTCGCGGTGCTGGCGCGCTTGACCGTGTAGCTGTCGGTGATATCGCCGTCGGCGGTGACCTGCACGGTGTCCAGCGTGCGCGCGGAAGGATCGGCAGTGCCGTCGGCGTGGGCCAGCGGGGCGATCATCAGTGCGGTCACGGCCAGGGCCAGCAGAGTGGGATGAGGGTGGTTCAACGGCATTGCCATCGGTGCGATTCCATGCAGGACGAAACAGGCGATGGAATGCGCAGACACAGCAGCCATGCGCTTCGCGCACGTCGCCCAGCGAGTCCCATCGACGGTGCGCCACCCGCTTGGTGCGGGCGACCCGGTAGTCGGGGGATGTACACGGGCGAAGGGGCGGGTAGGTGCGTGCTTCCGTGCCCCGCTTGGCTAAGCGTACAACCGATCGGCAAATGATAGGCATTCGCATTTCGTTAATCAAGCGTGACGGACTCGGCCTTCCACGCAGGGCGTGGATCAACTGCCGGATGGGTTCCTAGAACCTGAACACCACCGTCGCCGCATGCAGCAGCAGGCCGATCAGGCCACCTACCAGGGTGCCGTTGAAGCGGATGAACTGCAGGTCGCGACCCACGCTCAGTTCCAGTTGCTCGACCAAGTGACGTTCGTCCCAGCTCTTCACGGTCTGCGCGATGTGCGTGGTCACGCCTTCGCGCAGGCGGCCGGTCAGACGCTGGGCGCCCTCCAGCAGATGCTGGTTCAGCGCGTCGCGCAGGGCGGGGTCGGCCTGCAGGCTGCTGCCCAGTGACGCGAGGCTGCGCTGCAGGTGCCCGACCAGCGCCGAATCCTCGCGCTGCAGGTCGGCACGCAGGCTGGCATGGATGCGCGCCCACAGCCCCTGCACGTAGTCCTGCAGGGCCGGGTGGTCGATCATTTCCTGCTTGAGCTGTTCGATGCGTTCGGCCAGGGCCGGGTCCTCGCGCAGGCGCTGCACGTAGTTCTGCAGCCAGCTCTCGTAGTCCTGGCGCAGCGGATGCTGCGGCTCTGCCAGCACCTGCTGCAGTTCTTCCAGCACCGCCCGCGCCAGGCGCTCGGCCAGGCTGTCGCCGATCTCGTCGATCGGCTTGACCCAGTTCACTGTGCTCGACAACGTCGGCCATTCGCGCTGGATATAGCGCACGATCAACTGCGAGGCGCGTTCCTTCACCTCCGGTTGTTCCAGCCAGCGCCCCAGCCGCTGCAGGCCCTCGTCCAGCACGCGCTGGTGGCGCCCATCGGCGGTCAGCAGGGCCAGCAGTTCACCGGCGGTGGCGGCGGCATTCCACTGCCGCAGCTGCTGCACCACGAAGGCATGCAGCTGACGGCGTACGGCGGTCTCGTCGAAGAAATCCAGCGCCTGCAGGGCCCAGCCGCGGGCCATGTCGGCCAGCATCCGCGAACGTGCCGGGTCGGCCAGCCAGCTGCCGAGGCGGCTGGCCGGATCGAACACCTGCAGCTTGGCCAGCAAAACACCCGGCTCCAGAAACTGGTCGCGCACGAACAGCGCCAGGCTGTCGCCGATGCGTTCCTTGCTGCGTGGAATGATCGCGGTGTGCGGGATCGGCAGGCCCATCGGTCGCCGGAACAGCGCGACGACCGCGAACCAGTCGGCCAGTGCGCCTACGGCCGCTGCTTCGCAGAAGGCCGAGACCCAGGCCCAGATGCCGCGCTCGCCCTGCCAGTGGCTGACCGCGAAACCGGCCAGCATCAACAGCAGCAGGCCCAGCGCGAGGGCTTTGAGGCGCCGCAGCTGTGCGCGGCGCGGATCGTGGGCAGACGTCATGCCGGAAGTCTAACCGGCACGGCATGAGCATCTGGTAGTGCCGGCCGCTGGCCGGCATCCTCAACGCACCCGGAACGTTCATGGGGTTGCCGGCCAGCGGCCGGCACTACCCGTTGGTTCAGAGCGCTTCGAGCTGCTTGCGCAGCGCGGCCAACTGCGCGCGCAGGGTGTCGTTCTCGCGGGTCAGCGCGACCACGCGGCGGCGCAGCGCCGGGGCATCCTCGCCCAGCTGCTCCAGTGCCGACAGCACCTCGGCGTCGCGGCTGGCGATCTGCACTTCGTCCGCTTCCTCGAAGTCCATCTCGGCTGCTTCCGGCTTCGGTGCGCGCGGCTTGCGCTTGGACTCGCGCACGCGCTTGGCGGCCTGCTTCAACTCATCCTTGCCACCGGCGGCAGCGGCGCGCTGCTCGTCTTCCGGCAGGTCGGCCACGGCCGCGGCAGCGCTGATCGAAATCACGCCGGCCTTCACCGCTTCCACCACCTCGGCCGCGGCCTGGGCGTGGATGCGCTCGATCATGCCGACCTGGCTGGTGCTCAGCTTGGCCTCGCGGGCCAGCTCGGCGCGGCTGATTTTCGGTGCCGGTTCCCACGGCGGGCTGTCCTCACCCACGTCTTCGACGACGTCGGCGGTGCCGTCGCTCTCGCGCTGCAGCTGTGCCTGCTCGACCTGCTTGCGGGCCGCCAGGATGTCGCGCTTGCGCAGCGCCAGTACGCCGCGCTGGAAGTCGGACACGCTGCGGCGGCCCAGGTGCTGCTCGATCATCCACAGGTGCACGTCTTCCATGCTCTGGAAGCGGGTGTTCTGCACGGTATTGAACGTCAGGCCATGCTTCTGGCAGATGCCGAAACGGTTGTGGCCATCGACCAGCACATCACCCCACAGCACCAGCGCATCGCGGCAGCCTTCGGCCAGGATGCTGCGCTCCAGCGCGTCATGTTCGTCCGCGGTCAGCGGGTCGATGTAGGCCTTGAGTTCTTCTTTGACGACGATATCCATGGGCACGGCAGCGAGCAGGAGCGGAACCGCCCATTGTACCCGCTCGCCACCGCCGGCCCGGGCTCAGGCGGTGGCCCGGATCATCTCGCCCAGGGTGCCGGTGATCTGGTCGATCTGTGCCTTGTCCACGATCAGCGGCGGCGACAGCGCGATGATGTCGCCGGTACAGCGCACCAGCAGCCGGCCGTCGTGGAAGCAGCGCCGGAACACCTCGTAGCCACGGCTGCCGGGGGCGTCGCGGCGCGGCGCCAGCTCGACCGCGCCGACCAGCCCGAAGTTGCGGATGTCGATCACGTTGGGCAGGCCCTGCAGCGCATGCAGCCGTTCCTGCCAGTACTCGCCCAGCTCGATGGCACGCTCGAACAGGCGTTCCTCGGCGTAGACGTCCAGCGTGGCCAGCGCTGCGGCGCAGGCCAACGGATGGCCGGAATGGGTGTAGCCGTGGAACAGCTCGATGGCCTGCGGTGGCGCCTGCATCAGCGCGGCGTGCACGGCGTCGCTGGCCAGCACGCCGCCCAATGGCACCGCGCCGTTGCTGACCGCCTTGGCGAACGTCAGCAGGTCCGGGGTGACCCCGAAGCGCTGCGCGGCGAACGGCATGCCAACCCGGCCGAAGCCGGTGATGACCTCATCGAACACCAGCAGGATGCCGTGCTGGTCGCACAGTTCGCGCAGGCGCTGCAGGTAGCCGGGCGCGGGCAGGATGACCCCTGCGGAACCGGCAATGGGTTCGACGAACACCGCCGCGATGGTGGAGGCGTCGTGCAGCGCGATCAGCCGTTCCAGGTCGTCGGCCAGCTCCGCGCCCTGGCGTGGCAGGCCCTTGCTGAACGCATTGCGCGGCAGGTCCAGGGTGTGCCGCAGGTAGTCCACGCCACCCAGCTGCAGGCCGAACGGCTTGCGGTTGTTGGGCAGCCCGCCCAGCGCCATGCCGCCGAAGCCCACCCCGTGGTAAGCCTTCTCGCGGCTGATGAAGCGGGTGCGCTGGCCCTCGCCACGCTGGCGGTGGTAGGCCAGCACGATCTTCATCGCGGTATCCACCGCCTCGGACCCGGAGCTGGTGAAGAACACATGGTTGAGCGGGCCTGGCGCCAGTGCCGCCAGCCGCTGCGCCAGCGCGAAGGCCGGCGGTGAGCCCATCTGGAAGGCCGGCGAATAGTCGAGGGTGCGTGCCTGCTCGACGATGGCCTCGACGATGCGTGGGCGGGCGTGGCCGGCGTTGCAGCACCACAGGCCGGCGGTGCCGTCGAGGATCTGGCGGCCGTCGACGTCCTCGTAGTGCATGCCTTCGGCGCGTACCAGCATGCGCGGCGCGGCCTTGGACTGGCGGTTGGCGGTGAACGGCATCCAGTACGCGTCCAGTGACTCGGGGCGCTGGGTGGCCAGGTCGTGCAGGTCGCTTTCGGGACGCTTCATGCCAGCTCCATCGGATCCGATGCGATGAATGTAGCGCAGCTGCGTCACGGCGGAGTCGCGGCGGCCCCGGTATAACCAAGGCTCGTTGAATGTTGGAGCTTCCCATGGCCGATTTCCCCGACCGCAGCCATTGGCAGGCGCTGGCCCTCCAGCTGTCGATGCCGGGCCAGGCCTTCATTGACGGCCGCTATGTCGATGCCGCCAGCGGCGCCCGCTTCGACTGCATCAGCCCGATCGACGGTCGCGTGCTGGGCGCGGTTGCCGACTGCGACGCGCAGGATGTCGAGCGCGCGGTACGGGCTGCGCGGCGCAGCTTCGAGGCGGGCCACTGGTCGCAGGCGAGCCCGGCCCATCGCAAGCGCGTGCTGCTGACGCTGGCGGCATTGGTGGAAGCGCACGGCGATGAACTGGCCCTGCTGGAAACCCTGGACATGGGCAAGCCGGTGCGTGACGCGCGCCGTATCGACCTGCCCGGTGTGGTGCGCTGCCTGAGCTGGACCGCCGAAGCGGTGGACAAGCTGTACGGCGAGGTCGCGCCCACCGGCCCGCACGAACTTGGCCTGGTCACGCGCGAGGCCGCTGGCGTGGTGGCGGCCATCGTGCCGTGGAATTTCCCGCTGTTGATGGCGTGCTGGAAGATCGCGCCTGCATTGGCCATGGGCAACTCGGTGGTGCTCAAGCCTTCCGAGCGGTCACCGCTGAGTGCGCTGCGGTTGGCCGCACTGGCGGCCGAGGCGGGCCTGCCGGAGGGCGTACTGAACGTGCTGCCGGGCCACGGTGCGCGCGTCGGTGAACCGCTGGCCCTGCACATGGACGTGGACGTGCTGGCCTTCACCGGTTCCACTGCCACCGGCGCGAAGCTGCTGGAGTATTCCGGGCGATCCAACCTCAAGCGGGTCTGGCTGGAATGCGGTGGCAAGAGCCCGCATGTGGTGTTCGCCGACGCCCCCGATCTGGACGCAGCCGCCAAGGCGGTGGCACAGGGCATCTTCTTCAATCAGGGCGAGGTCTGTACTGCTGGCTCTCGGCTGCTGGTCCAGCGCTCGATCCGCGAGGATTTCGTGCATCAGGTGATCGCCCATGGCCAGCATATGCAGCCGCAGCATCCGCTGGAGGCGGATGCGCCGATGGGCGCGCTGGTGGACGCCGCGCATCTGGACAAGGTGATGGGCGACATCGCACGCGCCGAAGCCGAGGGTGCCCGCCTGTTGCTGGGTGGCCATCGTGCCGAGGTGGAGGCGGGTGGCAGCTATGTGCAGCCGACGGTGTTCGACCAGGTGCGCCCGGAGCAGGCCTTGGCACGCGAGGAAGTGTTCGGGCCGGTGCTGGCCGTGCTCGGCTTCGACGACGAGGCCGAAGCCGTGCGCCTGGCCAATGACAGCCGCTACGGCCTGGCTGCGGGTCTGTGGACGCGCGATCTCGGCCGCGCGCATCGGGTCGCGCGACAGTTGCGCGCCGGCAGCGTCTGGGTGAACGGCTGGGACGGTGGTGACATGACCGCACCGTTTGGTGGTTACAAGCAGTCCGGCAATGGGCGGGACAAGTCACTGCATGCGTTCGACAAGTACAGCGAGATCAAGGCTACCTGGATCCAGTTGTAACGACGCGATTGCTGGACGGCTGTTCGCTCTTTGTAGAGTCGAGCCATGCTCGACTGCCGTTCGTTCTTCTGTAGAGCCGAGCCATGCTCGGCTGCACTCGGGAAGAGCAGTCGAGCATGGCTCGACTCTACAAAGGCGTGCCCGCTACCGGCAGCGGGCACTCACCTGCAGCACTGCCGCGCGCAGCATGTCGCGGTCGGCTTCTTCGACCGCGTTCTGGAAATACTCCATATTCTGCTTGCCCAGTTCGCAGGGGTCGACGATGTACCCCGGTGGCCACAAACCCAGCAGTTGCGCCACGCCATGCACGATCTGCTCGGGGCTCATCTGCCGACGGATCCGGAAGTAATTGCGGCGAGGCCCGAACGCAGGATGGACCTCGCGCCGACCGATCAGGCGCGGCGCCACGCCCGCTGCGCTGATGCCGTCACCGCCATCGATGCTGCCCGCAGGCAGGTCCAGCATCAGTGGCGCTGTTGCAGGCGGTTCCTCGGACGCGGGCGCAATGGCATCCGTGGGTGCAGCCAAGGTCGGGCGTGGCGCTGTCGATGCCGCTGGTCGCGTCGCCGATGCAGAGGGCAGCGCCGGGTGTGGTTGAACCGCCGCGGGTTGCTCCGGCGGTAACCAGCGCAATGAAATCCTGGCAGCTTCTTCGCCACGCAGCGCCATCCTGCCACTGCCCAGCAGCCACACTGCCATCAACCCATGCACCAGCAGCACCACCAGCCATGCCGCCATGCGCGGCAGCTTCGGCGAATCGGACCACGACAGCGCGACTGCAGTCATCGGCAAAGCATCCATGCAGGGACCGGTGGCGCAGCCTAGCGGGCGGCCCGAAAAATTCCGTTGGCATCGGTGTCGGCTGAAACCATCGCCCCGTGCGGCCATCGGCCCGTGGCAGAATCGGGCGATCCGCCGTTACCCGTGTTGCCGATGTCGACGATCACCGCTGCCGCGCCGCCCGTGAATTCCCCCAGTCGAGTCCTGCTGGCCAGCCTGATCGGCACCACCATCGAGTTCTTCGATTTCTACATCTACGCCACGGCGGCAGTGCTGGTGTTCCCGCACCTGTTCTTCCCGGACAGCAGCGAACAGGCTGCGCTGCTGCAGTCACTGGCAACGTTCGCGGTCGCGTTCATCGCGCGCCCGGTGGGCTCGGCGGTGTTCGGCCACTTCGGTGACCGTATCGGTCGCAAGGCCACCTTGGTCGCCGCGTTGCTGACCATGGGCCTGTCCACGGTGCTGATCGGTTTGCTGCCGACCCACGCGCAGATTGGCCTGTGGGCTCCCGCGCTATTGGCGCTGTGCCGCTTCGGCCAAGGCCTGGGGCTGGGCGGTGAGTGGGGCGGGGCAGTGCTGTTGGCCACCGAGAACGCACCGCCGGGCAAGCGCGCCTGGTACGGCATGTTCCCGCAGCTGGGCGCACCGCTCGGCTTTCTGCTGTCGGCCGGCATCTTCCTCGTGCTCGGCCGCTGCCTGAGCCAGGACGACTTCCTGCAGTGGGGCTGGCGCATTCCGTTCGTGGCCAGCGCGCTGCTGGTCGGCCTCGGCTTGTGGGTGCGCCTGAACATCCACGAGACGCCCGATTTCAAGAAGGCGCTGGAGCGCAAGGCGCCGGTGCGGCTGCCGATGTGGACGGTGCTGCGTGACCATCCGGTGCCGATGCTGCTGGGCACCCTGGGCGCGTTCGCCACCTTCGTGCTGTTCTACCTGATGACGGTGTTCAGTCTCGGCCATGGCACTGCGGTGCTGGGCTACAGCCGCGAGCAGTTCCTGCTGATGCAGATGGCCGGCATGCTGTTCTTCGCGCTGGGCATCCCGCTGTCGGCGCGCTATGGCGACCGTTGGGGCACGCGGCGCACGATGATTGTCGCCAGCGTACTGATCGTCGGCTTCGGCGTGCTGTTTGCACCACTGTTCCAGCCGCACAGCCCGTGGCTGGTCACTGGCTTCCTGTGCCTGGGCCTGTTCCTGATGGGCCTGACCTACGGCCCCTGCGGCACCTTCCTGGCCGAGATCTACCCGGTGGAGGTGCGCTACACCGGTGCATCGCTGTCATTCAACCTGGCCGGCATCCTCGGCGCGGCACCGGCGCCGTACCTGGCCACCTGGCTGGCTGAACGCTTCGGCCTGGTCGCGGTGGGCTACTACCTGTGCCTGACCGCGGTGGCGACCCTGTGCGCGCTGGTGGCACTGCACCGGCGCGCGCTGCGGCTCAACCAAAGAAGCGCTTGAGCGTGCGCCCCAGCCAACCGCCGCCCTGGTGTTCGCGGGCGAACTGGTTCAGGTGCGCCTTGACCTGTTCGGCATAGGCCTGGTCATCACCGCGGATGTGGTTGAACAGCCAGCGCGAGAGCATGGTGCGCAGTTCGTCGCTGATGTCCTCGCCGGCCTGGAAGCGCATGCGGTACTCCGATACCCGCTTGATGAAGACCTCATGCACGCGCTTGTGCGCGGCACAGAACGGATAGCCCGCTTCTTCCATCAGCTCTTCCTCGAACGCGAAGTGCGACATGGTGTAGTCCACCACCTCGTCGATCACTTCACCCACCGCCGCACGCTGCATGCTGGCCTGGGCCACGTGCAGGTGGTTGAGCATCTCGATGATGCGGCGGTGTTGTTGGTCGATCACATCGATGCCGATGTTCAGATCGTCCTGCCAGACCAGTAGTGCCATCCCCGGCTCCCCTTCATGCGTATGTCGGGGGCGACTGTAGAACTGCCGCGCGGGTGCGGCGTTGATCTGGATCAAAGCGGGCCGGTCAGGGTAGGGCCGGCTCGCGCGGGCGCAGCGGGCTGGCCACCGTGGTGCAGCTGACCCGGTTGCGGCCACCGGCCTTGGCCAGGTACAGCTGGCGGTCGGCCTCGGAGATCAACCGGTGCAGTGCATCGCGCTGCGGGCGCAGGCAGCACAGGCCGATGCTCACGGTCATGCGCAGGGTAGCGCTGCCGATGTCCACTTCCAGTGCGGCGATGCGCTGGCGCAGTTCCTCGAAGTACAGCAGCGCCTCGTCCTGTTCCATGTCCGGCACCAGCAGGCAGAACTCCTCGCCACCGAAGCGTGCGATCAGATCCTGGCTGCGTGCGTGTGCGGCCACCGCGCTGGCCACTGCCCGCAGCGCATCGTCGCCGGCTTCATGGCCGTGGGTGTCATTGATGTGCTTGAAGTGGTCGATGTCGATCATCGCCACCGCTACGCACTGGCCATGCAGCTGGAGCTGCGGCAGCTGGCGCTGGCTCTGTTCCAGGAAGCAGCGGCGGTTGGGCAGGCCGGTCAGGAAGTCGCGGGTGGCCAGATCCTGCAAGGTGCCGATCAGTTCCAGCTGGTCCACGTTCTGCGAGACGCGGCAGAAGAATTCCTCGCGCGAGAACGGCTTGCGCAGGAAGTCGTTGGCACCGTTCTTCAGGAAGCGAGGGATCAGCGAGGCATCGGTATTGCCGGAGATGCCGATCACCGCCACCTTGTCGCGCGAGCGCAGGGTGCGCAGGCGGCGGGTGAACTCCACGCCCTGCATGCCGGGCATTTCCTGGTCGACCACCGCCAGGCGGATTGCCGGATGCGCCTCGATTGCAGCCAGGCCCTCGTTGCCGTCGGCCGCTTCATGCACCTCATGGCCGTACATGCGCAGCAGGGCTGCGGCATAGCCACGTGCGGACGGCGAATCGTCCACCACCAGCGCGGCGATGCGACGGTTGCGTTCCAGCCGCTGCACCAGCCACACCAGGTAGTCGATGCTGCCGGGGGTGTTCTTCAGCACGTAGTCGATGATCTGCTGCTGCAGCACGCGCTTGCGCAGGTCCTCGTCGTACACGCCGCTGACCACCACGGTCGGCAGGTCGCGCTTGAGGAAGAACTCGACCACCGCATCGCGGTCGCCGTCGGCCAGCACCAACCCGGTCAGCACCAGGAACCAGCCGCCGCCTTCGTTGAGCAGGCGGTCGGCCTCGGCCAGGGTGGAGGCAATCACCACCGGCAGTTCCAGGCGCTGCTCGATGGCTTCGCGCAGCATGCCGGTGAAGGCACGGGAATTTTCGACCAGCAGGATCCGCTGTGGCAACGGATCGGCCAGGTCGCCATCGACGGCGGCCTGCGGCAGGACGGGCATGATGCGGTGGCTCACGAAGGAGGACTCGGCACGGAAAGCGGCGGTTTCGGGCGTAACTTTAGCCGGAGCCCTCGCTTGTGGACATATCTGCCCTGCGCGGTTCGGAGCAGTGCATCGGTTATCTTTGGGACGATAGAGTCAGGTTCGAAGGCTCCCTTCATGGCGCTCACAGTGCGGCATGGTTATGCTGGGTCGCACCACCCCTACTGGTGTCTTGGACACGACTGCGTCGAACGAAGGAACCCTTCAAGCGAGGTCGAACGCCATCCAGTAGTGGGGTGGCGAAACGGAATTGCCTGGAGTTGTCTTTCCAACCATCCATGGGGGTGAGCGTGAGATTTTCTGAATTGCGAGTGTTGCTTCCGGCCGCATTCCTTCTATCTGCATCCGCTTTCAGCGCGTCGGCATGTTGTCCGAGCGATGACAATGGAGTCGCAATGGCCAAGAGCGGTTTGGGCGAATCGTTGCCGCTCGCGGCGGACCTGAGCCTCAATCCGAACTGGCGTGTCTACGGATTCGAACGCGAGGGGATCAACTACTATCAGGTCAATGACCTCTCTGGTCAGGTTGTGCTCATTGTCGCCAATGTTGAGGCCACATTCTGGACATTGCCCGCCGGAAAGCGCCCAGCCAAGGTATCGTTGCCAGCGCACCGGTTGACCCTCCCAGCGAAGGCACTCCGGCACGTAGTGTTCCGCAATGCGGAGTTTTCGCTGGTGGTGCATGGTGGTGGCGTGGACGCGATTTGGGTTATCGAGTCTGCGGGTACGCCTCGCTGAATCCCGCCGTAGAGACAAGGGGCGGAGGCGGAAAAGCAGGAGTCGGGTATGGCCGACTCCTGCAGGTTTTGGATGCCGGGATGCAGCAGGTGCCGATTCTCTATGCAATGTCAGTGCGGGCGATCCAAGCGGCGTGAGTGCTGCCATGTGAAATGCCGGTGGCAGGCTCCAGCAGCAGTACACGAACTCGATTTCCAGAGCAATCCACGCGACCTCCATAGGCAACTGCACGCGAGCTCAAGCGCTCTACCGCCAGCTTTGTTGTTTCGAGCATCAATTGACGATCGCGATCAAGCAGGGCAACGCTGAGCAGGATTCCCTGCTGGTCGCGCAGCCTGCCAGAACGCGCGCTAATCTGAATTTGCCCCTGTTCATTTTTGAGGAGCAGAGCCACGGCCTCTGTAAGCGTGCGGTAGGCTGCGAGCTGCAGCGCAATGCTCAACTGACAGGGATCTCCGGCTAGACGCGGAGGCACGATGCGATGCGTCTGATCCCAGCTTTCACGGATGCCACTGACCTGAAGGGCCAGATACAGCCCAACCTGCTCGACTTCAGTTGGATACACCAAGCTGGTCAGTTCGCGGAACTGGCGTGAATGCGCATTGGACGTAGTCAGAAGGTCCATGGCAGGCGAGTCATGTCCGTGCATTTTCAGCAGGTCGGCAGTCTGATTGAGGGAAGCCTCGATACCGTTGGCAATCCTTCTGAGATCCAAAGCGCGCTCCCTGAGATCCATCTCTCCGGCCATGTGTGCAGTGCGGGAGAGCTTGGCGGTCTGGCTGCCGTCCAGATCCCTCCGCACACGCTGGTGATAGTGCTGTGAGATCCGGGATCCCAGTGCCAATAGTGCCGTTCCCGCGACGGCAACTAGCTGTTGTGTCATGAAGGTTCGTTCATCGAATGAGCCGGGAAGTCCCGATGTTGGAGTCGTCATTGCGATGAGAATGTTCAGGAGCGGAACGCTGATTGCCGCGCCCTGCCATCCGTGAACGCAGGTCAGCACGATTGCCGGCAAGGTCATCGCCAGCTGCAGGGTTGTCTTGCTGGTGTCGGATAGGCCAGGGGCAAACGCTGTGAACAGCCCAAGACCAAGCATCAATGCGAGGGACGTAAGTGTCGGTGAAGAGCGCCAGAATCGCGACTCGGAAGCTAGGTTCCGCCTTGTCCACAACAGGGTGATCGGCGCCACTGTGAGAATTGCTATGTAGTCACCGAGGACAAATCGCATTGCCCTTGTGGCCAATGGAATACTGGAAGGGCTTTCCGACAGCAGATGAGCGAGCCCCAGTTTCAATGCTGTGGCGACCAGTGCGGCAGATACGGCGATCGATAGCAGCCATCCTTCCGAAGCCGCTGTTCTGGCCTTGCGGTGTGCTCCAACTACCAGCGCGACGGCAGGCATCAGGAAGGCCGACCCCAGGATTACCCAAGCCAGTCCGTATTTTTCTATTAGCGGGTATCGCAACTGAGCGAAGTACGCATACTCGCCAAGGAGCAAGTAGGGCCAGAGGCGAGGGGGGCATAGCAGCAGCGCCGCTACCCGGATGCCCGCAGGCAAGTAGAACTGGTCAAGAGAGATCTGTCGGGCTCCCCAGCACATCACGGCATAAAGCGCAGCGATGGCCAGTCCATGCGGCCGTACCCGAAAACTCAGATCAATTCCTTTTTTCCACCAATTCAATCCCAAGCCTCCCTTGCTCGATACATGGCAGCAGGCCCATCGATGATTGGACGCCCCATGGGGCGACAGTATCGGCAGAAGCAACAGTGCGCAATCGTGAGGTATCGACGAGCATTGATCGGTCTACTGGGCGCGCCAACAAACATCACTTTCGAGAAGTGATCAATGTCTCGTTTTTTTGCAGTATCAGATTGCTGCCTGTGGGTCGTTTGGGTCGATTGGGCGAGTGGTTGCCTGAAACAAGGTGGAACGAGCTGTGTGGGGGAGATCTTCCTGTGCTTCCAGCAATACCATGCGGAGCCTGTTGCCAATAATGTCCATGTGGCCACCGTGGGCAATGACCCGGCCAAGAAATTGCTCGTTTGCCAGTTCCTTGGTTCGGCTTCCCAATGCCTCGTGCTGGTCCAGCAGGGCCACGCAGATGAACACGCCAAGTCTCCCCCTGAAGTTCCCACAGCGGATACGGACCGAAATCTGTCCGGATTCGCACTTCAGCAGGAGTGATACCGCATCCACCACAAGTCGGTATGCCGCAAGCTGCAGGCCAACCCCCAGTGGGCAGGGATCACCCATCAACCTGGGTTGCCCGATTCGATGCGTGGCGTTCCATGCCTCACGCACTCCACCCGCCTGCAAGGCCACGTACAAGCCCAGCCGTTCCAGGGCGGCGGGATAGATCATGCTGGCCTGGGCCCGGAACAGGCGTGAATGCACCTCCGAGGTATGCCGCAGGCTGTCGGCCACGGCGTGATGACCCTGCGCATGCAGCCAGTTCACCATTTCGTTCAGCGACAGGTCCATGCCATCGCCCAGCTGGCGCAGATGGGCCGCGCGCTCACGCAGGTCCATCTCGCTGGCCAGATGTGAATTCCGAGCAAGCTGCAGGGCCGCTCTGCCATCTTCCTCGCGCAACCGGTGCTGGTTCTGGAAGTGGGTGATGCGCGCGCCGAGCAACAGCAGGGCGATGCTGGCGATGGCCATGGCCTGCTGGGTGGCGAAGGTAGCCGGGTCGAATGCCGTCGGATGGTCGGCGGGGGTGCTGAGGCCAAGAATCATGTTAACGGCGGCGACACCGATGGCCGCACCGCGCCATCCCAGCAGGCATGTCAGAGCGATCGCGGGAATAGGCAGGATCAACAACAACTGCAGCGAGCCAGGGGCGGTGATCGAGGCAGGTACCGGCGTCGCCTGCAGGCCAATGACCAGCATGGCTCCGAGGGCTCCGACGGTGGCCGCAACAGACCGGATCGTCCATTGTTCCTCGGCGCGGCGGATCCACAGCAGTGCCAGAGGCGCCAGGATCAGGATGCCGGTGAAGTCGCCCAGCGCATAGCGCAGCACGTTGGTGAGAAATGTCTCTTCATGCAACGGTTCCCAGATCAGGTACGAGATGCCCAGGTTGAGCAGACTGATGACCGTCGCGGCGCATACCGCAATTGAGATCACACCGAGGATCGTGGTGCGCGCAAGCAGCTTCCGGTGCAGGCGCACGATCAGCATCACGGCAGGCATCAGGAACACCGAGGCCAGGATCACCCAGGTCAAGTTGTATTTGCTGATCAGGGGGATGCGCAGATGCGCGAAGTAAGCGTATTCACCGATCAGCAGGTAGGGCCAAAGACGGGGCGGGCACAACAGCAATGCGGCCACCCGTACGCCGGCAGGCAGGAAGAACTGGTCCAGTGACAGCTTGCGCGCACCCCAGCAGGCGAGGGCATAGAGCAGCGCCAGCGCCAGCCCTTCGGGGCTGACCCGTATCCTCACCAGCAGGCCGTCTTTCCACCACTGCATCCACGTGCTCCCCAGCTCCTGCGCCGATTATGTGGCTGGGAAGGCCCCGCTACCACAACGCATCCCGCAGCTTGTACCACGACATCGCCGCCACCAGCAGCGGCGTGCGCAGCCACCGGCCGCCGGGGAAGGGGGAATGCCGCAGGCGCTGGAACACGTCCAGGCGCTCACTCTGGCCAGCAATGGCGGCGGCGATCACCTCGCCGGCCAGCCCGGCGGCGGCCACCCCATGGCCGGAGAACCCCTGCGCGAAGTACAGATTGCCGTCCAGCCGGCCCCAATGCGGGGCGCGGTTGCGGGTAATGTCCACATAACCACCCCAGACCTGCTCCAGTGTCACGTCGGCCAGCTGCGGGAACACCTGGTGCATGCGCCGCTGCATCACCCTGCGCAGGCCGGGCGGGGGCAGTGCCGAGTAGCTGGCGCGGCCACCAAACAGCAGGCGGTGGTCGTGGCTGAGACGGAAGTAGTCCAGTGCCCAGGCGGTGTCGGCCACGGCCATGTTGTTGCCGATCAGGGCCCGGGCGCGCTCGGGACCCAGCGGCGCGCTGGCGCCGATATAGGTGCCGACCGGCATGATCCGCCGTTCCAGCTCGGGTAGCAGGCCCTGCAGCCAGGCGTTGCCAGCCACCACCAGATGCGCAGCGCGCACGCTTCCCTGCGCGGTATGCAGGGTGGGCTGCGGTCCGCGTTGCACGCGGGTCACTGCGGAGTTCTCGTGGATCACCACGCCGGCCGCACGCGCCGCATCGGCCAGTCCGCGGGCATAGGCCAGGGGTTGCAGATGCGCGCTGAGCGGATCGAACATCGCGGCGCGGTAGCGCGGGCTGTCCAGCTGTGAGCGCAGGGCATCACGATCCCACCACTGCATGGGGTAGTCGTAGTGGCGTTGCAGATGCTCGCAGTTGGCCCGCAGGTCGCGCTCATGGCGTTCGCGGATCGCGACGCTGGCGTGGCCTTCCATCCAATGGCAGTCGATGCCGTGGCGATCGATGCGTGTGCGCATTGCCTGCACCGCGTCCCGTGACCAGTCGAACAGGTGGCGCGCATCATCACGGCCGAGCTGACGCTCCAGTTCGTCCACCTCGCAGCCATAGCCGACCAGCGCCTGGCCACCGTTGCGACCGGATGCGCCCCAGCCGATCCGCTGCGCCTCCAGCACCACCACGCGCTGGCCACGTGCGGCCAGTTCCAGGGCCGCGGTCAGGCCGGTGTAGCCCGCACCAAGCACTGCGACATCGGCCTGAACCTCACCCTGCAGCGGGGGCAGCGCGGGTGGTTCGGGCAGGCTGGCGGCATACCAGCTGGGCGGGAAGGCGGCGCTCACAGCGGGCCTCGCGGGCGCAGTGCGGGAGGGGGGAGTGGGGCAGGACGATCAGCATTCACCCGCGTAGTTTCGCCGATGCGTGACAGCCATGGTGTGACGGCGACGACTTGCCGCCCTCGGCGGGCGACGGGTAACGTGGCGGCACGCCAAGGAGTTTTCCCATGCGCCGCCTGCCCTGGGTGGGCCTGCCCACCGACAGTACCGTGCTCGGCCACCACCGCTTCGCGGTGGCTGGCGAGAAGTACGTGCGCGCGCTGGCCGAGGCCGCCGAAGTGACCCCGGTGGTACTGCCGAGCCTGCAGCCTCCTTTGCCGGCTGGCGACTGGCTGCAGGGGCTTGATGGCCTGTTGTTGACCGGGGCGGTCAGCAACATCGAACCGCAGCACTACGAGGGCGGCCGCAGCTGGCCGGGCAATCCGCATGACCCGGCCCGTGATGCCAATGCGTTCGCGCTGCTGCGCGAGGCGCTGGCGCTGGACCTGCCGGTACTGGCGATCTGTCGCGGCTTCCAGGAACTGAACGTCGCGCTGGGTGGCAGCCTGCATCCGCAGGTGCACGCGGTGCCTGGCCTGGCTGACCATCGCGAAGACCCACAGGCGCCGGTGGAGGTGCAGTACGGTCCGGCCCACGCGGTTACCCTGGTTGCTGATGGATGGTTGGCGCGGTGGAGCGGCAGTGACAGGACGCAGGTCAATTCGGTGCACGGGCAGGGCCTTGCCCGCCTCGCGCAGGGCCTGCAGGTCGAGGCCGTGGCTGATGATGGACTGGTCGAGGCGGCGCGCAGCCTGCACCATGGTTTCGTGCTCGGCGTACAGTGGCACCCGGAGTGGCGTGTCATGCAGGCGCCGTTCTATCACGCTATTTTCCGTGCGTTCGGCCAAGCTTGCCGGCAGCACCAACAGAACCGACTGGATTCCCGATGAGTTCCCGAACGCGCCCGCGCAAGACGGCCACGCCCCCCGCACCGCAGGAAAGCAGCCTGCTGCGCTGGCTGAAGGAGCGGCGCATCACCGAGGTGGAATGCCTGGTGCCGGACATCACCGGCAACGCGCGCGGCAAGATCATTCCCGCCGACAAGTTCTCGCACGACTACGGTACGCGGCTGCCCGAAGGCATCTTCGCCACCACCGTCACCGGTGAGTTCCCTGACGATTACTACGACCTGACCTCGCCGTCGGACTCGGACATGATGCTGCGCCCTGATCCGGACACGGTGCGCATGGTGCCGTGGGCGGCCGATGCCACCGCGCAGGTCATCCACGATTGCTACACCAAGAACGGTGAGCCGCACGAACTGGCACCGCGCAATGTGCTGCGCCGCGTGCTGGCGGCCTACGCCGAACTGGGCCTGCGCCCGGTGGTGGCGCCGGAGCTGGAGTTCTTCCTGGTGCAGAAGAACACCGACCCGGACTTCCCGCTGCTGCCACCGGCCGGCCGCTCCGGGCGCCCGGAAACCGCGCGGCAGTCGTACTCGATCGACGCGGTCAACGAATTCGACCCGATCCTCGACCTGATGTACGACTACGCCGATGCGATGAAGCTGGACGTGGACACGCTGATCCACGAGTCCGGCGCGGCGCAGCTGGAGGTCAACTTCACCCATGCCGATGCGATGGACCTGGCCGACCAGGTGTTCCTGTTCAAGCGCACCATGCGCGAGGCGGCGATGCGCCACGGCGTGTATGCCACCTTCCTGGCCAAGCCGATGGAGAACGAGCCGGGCAGCGCCATGCACATCCACCAGAGCCTGGTGCGGGTGAGCGATGGCAGCAATGTGTTCGCCGGTGAGACCGATGCCGAGGGCGAGTTCAGCCCGGTGTTCGGCCACTACCTGGGCGGTCTGCAGAAGTACGTGCCGCAGGCGATGGCCTTCTTCGCGCCGAACGTGAATTCCTATCGGCGGCTGGTGTTCGGCGAGGTCTCGCCGAGCAACGTGCACTGGGGCTATGACAACCGCACCTGCGGGCTGCGCGTGCCGCTGGACACGCCGGAGAACATGCGCGTGGAAAGCCGTTTCGCCGGGTCCGACGCCAATCCCTACCTGGCGATGGCGGCGACCCTGGCCTGCGGCCTGCTGGGCATTCGCGAGCGATTGGCACCGGATGCGCCGGTGACTGGCAGCGCCAAGGAACTGGGCTACAACCTGCCGCGCTCGCTGGGCGAGGCGCTGGACGGGCTGGAGCAGTGCAGCGAGCTGCAGGCACTGCTGGGCGAGCGCTTCTGCCGCGCCTACATCTCGGTCAAGCGCAAGGAATACGAGACCTTCTTCCGCGTCATCAGCTCGTGGGAGCGCGAGTTCCTGCTGCTGAACGTCTGAGCATCTGGAATAGAAAAATCCGCCGCCGGGGGGTAGGCTGGCACCCGTTGCCGGCCCCGCCGGCCCCCCTTTCCGCATTCTGGAGCACCCGATGAAGCTGCGTATCCTCACGCTCAGCCTGGCCTCCGCCATGCTCGCCGCCTGCAGCGGTGGCAACGGCGGCGCGCAGGACAGCCAGGTCCTGAACGTCTACAACTACAGCGATTACATCGCCGAGGACACCATCCCGACCTTCGAGAAGGAGAGCGGCATCAAGGTGACCTACGATGTGTTCGACAGTGATGAGATGGTCGAGACCAAGCTGCTGGCCGGCAACAGCGGCTACGACGTGGTGGTGCCGACCCTGAACTTCTTCGGCCGCCAGATCCAGGCCGGCGTGTTCCTGCCGCTGGACAAGAGCAAGATTCCGAACCTGGCCAATCTCGATCCGGCGGTGATGAAGCGCATCGCCACCCAGGACCCGGGCAACCAGTACGGCGTGCCGTACATGATCGGCACCACCGGCATCGGCTACAACGTGGAGATGCTGAAGCAGCGCTTTGGCGGCAGCACCGACATCGCCAACAGCTGGGACCTGGTGTTCAAGCCGGAGAACATCAGCAAGATGAAGGACTGCGGCGTGACCATCCTGGACACGCCGGCGGACATGATCCCGATCGCGCTGCATTACCTGGGCCTGGACCCGCACAGCGGCGATGCGGCCGAGCTGCAGAAGGCTGCCGACCTGCTGAAGTCGATCCGCCCCTACGTGCAGAATTTCCACTCCTCGCAGTACGTGGGTTCGCTGGCCAATGGCGGCACCTGCCTGGTGGTCGGCTGGTCGGGTGACATCATCCAGGCCCGCGACCGCGCCGAGGAAGCCAGCAATGGCGTGCACGTGGCCTATTCGATCCCGAAGGAAGGCGCCCCGCAGTGGTTCGACATGCTGGCGATCCCGAAGGATGCCAAGCATCCGGAAGCCGCTTACGCGTTCATCAACTATCTGCTGCAGCCGAAGGTTGCCGCGGCCAACACCAACTTCATCCACTACGCCAACCCGGTGCCGACTGCGACTCCGCTGGTGGATGAGGCGATCCGTACCGACCCGACCATCTACCCGCCGGCCGACGTGGCCGAGAAGATGTTCACCTATTCGATCAACACGCCGGAGACCGACAAGCTCTACACCCGGCTGTGGACCGAGGTGAAGACCGGCCGTTAAGCCGGTCTGGCGCCACCGGGTCATGCCCGGCGGCTCCCTTACCCTAGGCCGAAGCCGGTACTCCCGCTTCGGCCCAGGTTCCGCAGGATGGCCGGCAACAGGTCGCGTGCATCGCGACCGCCGTTGCACAGGAACGACGAACTCATCCGCTGCAGGTTGTGCATGCCGATGAAGAACAACCCCGGCTGCGGTGAAACGCCGAACTCCCCGAGCGGATAGCCGTGTGCATCCAGCGCGCCCTGCACGTCCAGCCAGGGCCATTCGGCAACGAAACCGGTGGCCAGCACCACCGAGCGGATGCCTGCGGCCTGCAGATCCAGCTCGCATGGCGACGGTTCCGGCTCCCAGTGCAGATAGACCTCTTCGGGAATGTAGCGGGCATCATCGGTGCGCGGTTCGGGCCGCGTGGCGTAGTACGCGCTGGCCAGCGAATCGAGATAGTCATATTCGCTCCGTGTCGCCTCGATCGCGGTGTGCAGCTGCGGGCGGACATCGGCGAAGCGGGCGGTGTTTCCACTGAACTCCTGCAACCGGCCCAGCAACCTGATGCCTGCGCGGTGCATCGCCAGCAGGCTGATCGAGCTGCCCAGGCCGGCACTTCCCTTGCCGGAGATCAGCGGGAACTCGGCGGTGCGGGCCTTGCGCAGCGCATCCGGTTGTCCGGCCAGTACGGCGGCCGCTTCACTCACATGCTGGTGGATGCGCCCGGCCATGTCCCACCAGGTCATCGAGTCCTTGCCGCGCAGCCGGCGGGTATGCGAATGACGCTGGGCCAATGACCAGTACACGCTGCGACCGCTGTCGCGCAGGTCCTGGGCGATCTGTGCGCCGGACTGCCCACCGCCGATGACCAGCACGGCGCCATCGGGCAGCTGGCGGGCACTGCGGTAGTCGCCCGAGTGCAGCACGGTCAGGCCTGGCGCGGCTGCGAAGGGCACCCGGGGCAGCCGCGCGCGGCGGTATTCACCCGTGGCGACCACCACTGCGCGGGCGTGGATCGGCCCCTGGCTGCTGTCGATGGCGTATCCACCGGACTCAGGCCCAACCCGATCCACCACGCATCCCTCGCTGATCGGCAACGAGCGCTCGTGGGCATAGACGCGGAGCCGCCGGATCACCTCCGGGGCCCCCATGAAGCCTTCCGGGTCATCGCCGGCATAGGCATGACCGTGCAGGGCCATCGTCGCGTTGGCGGTGTTGGTCTGGAACGACTCCCAGCGCCGCTGCCAGCTGGCGCCCACGGTTTCGGCCTCCAGCACGCGATGCTCGACGCCGGCCTCCTGCAGGAGTGCGCTGAGCGACAACCCGGCCTGGCCGGCGCCGATGATGACCAGCGGCAGCCTTGCAGGCAGGGAGCCCGGCAGGCGGGGCGGGAAAGGGGAGGGGCTGTCCGGGGAGATCACCAGTGGGGGTCCATGCAAGGCCTTGATCCGGGGCATTGCGCGGGCAATGGCCCGGGCCTTCAACAGATCCGGTTCTGAAAAACGTTGCAGATCGGGGCGTCGCCCGTGGTGTCTGGCCGGGACGGCCGCAGGGGCGTCCACGTGAGCTCGGGCCTTTGCGCGGACAGGCCACCGTGGCGGGGGAAAACCGACACTCCTCGGGCCCCCGGGGCCGGCCAGCGGCCGCTTCCGCCTGCCTCCGTCATATCCCCTGCGGCCCCCGGCCGTTAGAATGGCGGCCGCTGTCCACCGCCCGCTCCCGGAGCCCCCATGCCCGTTGAAGCCCAGCCGGTAGCCGCCGTCGTCGACGTCGCTGGCGGTTGAAGCGGTCCGTAGCGACCCGACCATCTACCTGCCGCCTGACGTGGCCGAGAAGATATTCACCTATTCGATCTACACGCCGAATATCGACAAGCTCTACACCCGGCTGTGGGCCGAGGTGAAGATCGGGCATTGAGCGCTGGTCGGGAGGCGCGGGTGATTGCCGACCGTTGGTCAGCGCGCCTTTAGATGAAGGCGCATGCCGTGCAGTCAAGCAGCGATGGAAGCAGCCCATGATGGAAAGCGCACAGTGGGGGTACAGGAGTGAAGCGGATGTAGACACGTCTCCCTAGCCGAGAATTCCTTGGAGCAGGGCTGCACTGCAAAAATTCTGAAAATGGCGAGTGGATTAGCATTCGTTCGTCGATTTCTTGCATTTTCATTCTCATGTCGCGGATGCTTGTTGTCCATCCACCTCAAGGGAGTGAATAATGAAAGCCATATCCTGGATCGGTTCTGTGGTCATATTTCTGGCCGGGGCTGCTTCGGCAAATGCGCAGTTGTCCGTGGAAATGAAGCAGGCAGCAGGAGCCGCCATGGCTGACGTAGTGGTCCACGTCACCTACATCAATTCGGGCGCAGTGGCGCTCAGTATTCCCGAGAGGGGGCTACCCAGAGTCCTGCAGGATGGAAGGCTGTGGAATGATGCGTTTCTTGTCGTTTCGCAGGATGGAGATGCAGCTGCATATCGCGGAATCATTGCCCACCTGAGCGCCGCAGCCCGAGAGAAAACGCTGACGCTGGAGCCTGGACAGCGGCTTGTTCGACAGGTCAATCTTTCCCTGAACTATGAGCTTCGTCCGGGTCAGACATACAAGATTTCCGCTCCGATTCTTAGATACCGGGTTCTTGACGGTACGGAGACTGCAGGAGCGGCCGCGATCGACAAGGAGGCTTCCACATCTCCCGTCTCGTTGCTGATCGTGGCTCCGCTGCCTCGTGCAGGCCAGCGCGCCGAAACTGCGCCGCAGGAAGCATCCCGAGTGGCATCTTGCCCGCCAACCCGATTAAAGGAGGTAACGGCGGGAATTGCCGCTGCGGCGGGTATCGCCCGCAGTTCGAAGAATTATCTGGAGTCGCTTTATGGATATGAGTCTGGAGAATCATCCATTATCGTGACGTTCAAAGAGACTGCTCGCTACAGGTCGTGGTTCGGTGAGCATGGCGATCCTAACATCGCAAATCCGGTCAATGACCGGATCAGAAAGACAGTCTCGGGAGTCGCTACCCGGTTCGCATTGCTCAAGCAACCTTCTTGCGATTGCCCGGAAGAGATGGTTGGAGACACCAATGCTTGGATCTCCACTGCAGTTCCCTATGTTGTGAATTATTGCCCACGTTTTTTCGATCTCCCGATAGGTCCCAATGTGCCCTCTGGGTCAAAGGCGGCGACCATCTACCATGAAGTAACTCATTTTTCCGATACCTTCGCACTTGGAACGACCGATTTGGACGAGCAGTTTCCAAGCCCGGAAGACGCGCGCTACGTCGCTAGGACGGCGCGTGATCTGGCATCTGAGCATTCATACGGATACGAGTACTTCGCTGACAATCATGGCAATGAGAACTGATCGGCGGCGCATGAAGGGTGGTGTTACTTTGTAACGATCGTATTGGTGCGTGGGGTAGCGGGCGGGAATGACGGGTCCGCGGCCGATGCATCGGCGTCGTCTTGCCAGCTCCCCGTCATATCCCCTGCGGCCCCCGGCCGTTAGAATGGCGGCCGCTGTCCACCGCCCGCTCCCGGAGCCCCCATGCCCGTTGAAGCCCAGCCGGTAGCCGCCGTCGTCGACACGACCGGTGCGCCCGGCTATCTCTCCATTCGTGACCTGCGCAAGGAATTCGACGGTTTCGTCGCCGTCGACGACGTCAATCTGGACGTGCGCAAGGGCGAGATCTTTGCCCTGCTCGGTGGCTCCGGCAGTGGCAAATCGACCCTGCTGCGCTGCCTGGGTGGCTTCGAGACGCCCACCAAGGGCAGCATCACCCTCGATGGCCAGCGCCTGGACGCGCTGCCGCCGTACCAGCGACCGGTCAACATGATGTTCCAGTCCTATGCGCTGTTCCCGCACATGACGGTCGAGCAGAACATTGCCTTCGGCCTGAAGCAGGATGGCCTGGGCAAGGACGCGATCAGCAAGCGCGTCGGCGAGATGCTCGACCTGGTGCAGATGGGCCACCTGGGCAAGCGCAAGCCGCACCAGCTGTCCGGCGGCCAGCAGCAGCGCGTGGCGCTGGCGCGGTCGCTGGCCAAGGGGCCGAAGCTGCTGCTGCTGGACGAACCGATGGGCGCGCTGGACAAGAAGCTGCGCTCGCAGATGCAGCTGGAACTGGTCAGCATCATCGAGTCGTCGGGCGTGACCTGCGTGATGGTCACCCACGACCAGGAAGAAGCGATGACCATGGCTACCCGCATCGCAGTGATGGATGCGGGCTGGATCCAGCAGGTCGGCAAGCCGGACGAGGTCTACGAGCAGCCGGCCAACCGCTTCGTCGCCGAGTTCATCGGTTCGGTCAACCTGTTCGACGGGGTGATCGACGAGGACCTGCCCGAGTACGTGACCGTGCGCTCGCCGCTGTTCCCGGCGCCGATCTACATCGCCCATGGCATCACCGGCTATGAAGGGCAGCCGGTCGCGTTCGCGCTGCGCCCCGAGAAGGTGATGATCGGCAAGGACGAGCCGGAAGGGCACACCAACAAGGCCCAGGGCGTGATCGAGGACATCGCCTACTTCGGCAGCCATTCGGTCTACCACGTGCGCCTGCCCAGCGGTGCCAAGGTGCTGGCCAACTTCGCCAACTCGCAGCGCTGGGCCAGTGATGGCCTCACCTGGGGCGACGAGGTGTGGGTGCACTGGCGCGACAACGACGGCGTGGTGCTGACCTCATGAGCACGGCCGGACTGAAGCGCTGGCTACCGGGGCTGCGTGCCACGGTGATCGGCATTCCGTATCTGTGGCTGCTGCTGTTCTTCGCAGTGCCGTTCCTGATCGTGCTGATGATCAGCTTCTCGCTCAGCCGGGTCGGCTCGCCGCCGTATACCTGGCTGCTGCAGTACGCCGACGGTGGCTTCTCGCTGAAGCTGAATCTGGAAAACTACCTGGCGCTGTTCCGCGATTCGATCTATGCGCAGGCCTTCCTGAGCTCGATCAGGATCGCGGCGATCTCGACCTTCCTGACCCTGCTGATCGGCTACCCGATGGCCTATGCCATCGCCCGCCTGTCCCCGGCCGCGCGCAACGTGGCGATGATGCTGGTGGTGCTGCCGTCGTGGACCTCGTTCCTGATCCGCGTGTATGCGTGGAAGGCGATCCTGGACCGCAACGGCCTGCTCGACCAGTTCCTGCAGTTCACCGGCCTGCAGACACTGATGACCAGCATGGGCCTGCCCAAGCTGCAGCTGATCGACACCCCGACCGCCGCCTATATCGGCATCGTCTACTGCTATCTGCCGTTCATGGTGCTGCCGCTGTACGCCAATCTGGTCAAGCATGACCACCGCCTGCTGGAAGCGGCCTACGACCTCGGTGCCAAGCCGTGGCAGGCGTTCCTGCGCATTACCCTGCCGTTGTCCAAAGCGGGCATCATCGCCGGCTGCATGCTGGTGATGATTCCGGCCATTGGTGAATTCGTGATCCCCGAGATGCTCGGTGGCTCGGAAACGCTGATGGTCGGCCGCCAGCTGTGGAACGAGTTCTTCAACAACCGCAACTGGCCGGGCGCCTCGGCGATGGCGGTGGCGATGATCCTGTTGCTGCTGGTGCCGATCCTGCTGTTCAACCGTTCCCAGCAGCGCCTGCTGGAAGGGAAACAGGCATGAGCCCGCGTAGCGCAAAGGGCCTGGGGCTGGGCGTGCTGCTGCTCGGCTTCGCCTTCCTGTACCTGCCGATCCTGCTGTTGATGTTCTATTCGTTCAACAGCTCGCGGCTGGCGATGGTCTGGGCCGGGTTCTCCACCCGTGCCTACAGTGACCTGTTCGCCGACCGCGCGCTGATGGACGCGATGTGGACCAGCCTGGTGGTCGCGTTCTGGACCGCCTGCACGGCCACCGTGCTGGGCACGCTGGCGGCGATGGTGATGACGCGCTTCAAGCGCTTCCGTGGCAAGCCGCTGTTCGGCGCGCTGGTGACTGCACCGTTGGTGATGCCGGATGTGATCCTGGGCTTCTCGCTGATGGCGCTGCTGGCTTCGATGGGCGCGATTCCCGGCTTCCCGGCACGCGGCCTGACCACCATCTGGATCGCCCACGTCACCTTCACCCTGTGCTTCGTCACCGTGGTGGTGTCCTCGCGTCTGCAGGAAATGGACCTGTCGCTGGAAGAAGCGGCGATGGATCTGGGCGCCAGCCGGTTGACCGTGTTCGGCCGCATCACCCTGCCGATCATCGCGCCGGCGCTGGTGGCGGGCTGGCTGCTGGCGTTCACCCTGTCGCTGGATGACGTGGTGGTGGCCAGCTTCGTGGCCACGCCGGGCTCGACCACGCTGCCGATGAAGGTGTTCGCCTCGGTGCGCATGGGCATCAGCCCGAAGATCAACGCACTGGCCACCCTGCTGGTATCGGCGGTCTCGATCGCTGCGGTGATCGGCTGGTACATCAATGCCCGCGCCGAGAAGCGGCGCCAGCGCGACCTGCAGCTGGCACGCCAGGACAACGGCTGAGCACACGGTTTGTCGACAGCGTCGGCAACACCCGGCTCACGGGCAGCGGCGCACAATGGGGGTCTTCCAGATGGAGATCCCCCATGACCGTCGAGATCATCGACCCGGCTACCGGCCAGGTGACCTACCGCCATGAACTGATGGGCGCAGCCGACATCGAGCAGCGCCTGCAGGCCGCTGCCGATGCCTTCCCCGGCTGGGCCGATCGCTCGTTGCAGGATCGCGGTGCCATCCTGCGCCAGATCGCCGCGCAGCTGCGCGCCCGTCGTGATGACCTGCAGCAGGCCATGACCCACGAGATGGGCAAGCTCAAGGCCGAGGCGCTGGCCGAGGTCGACAAGTGCGCTGCCGCCTGCGAGTACTACGCCGACCACGCGGCCGACTATCTCAAGCCGCAGCTGATCGACACCGAAGCCCAGCGCAGCTATGTGCGCTACGAGCCGATCGGCTGCGTGTTCGCGGTGATGCCGTGGAATTTCCCGATCTGGCAGGTGTTCCGTTTCCTGGCCCCGGCGTTCATGGCTGGCAACGTGGCCCTGCTCAAGCACGCCAGCAACGTGCCGCAGTGCGCCGACCTGATCCTGGCGGTGTGCCGTGACGGCGGGCTGCCGGACGGCGTGTTCGATGTACTGCACATCGACAATGACCAGGCCGCCGAGGTGCTGCGCGACGCGCGGGTGAAGGCGGTGACGCTGACCGGCAGCGAGCGGGCAGGGCGCTCGATCGCCTCCAATGCCGGCAGCCAGCTGAAGAAATCGGTGATGGAACTAGGGGGCAGCGATGCCTTCGTGGTGCTCGATGACGCCGATCTCGACAAGACCGTCGCGGCGGCGGTGAAGTCGCGCTTCGACAACAGCGGGCAGACCTGCATCGCGGCCAAGCGCTTCATCGTGGTCGATGCTGTGGCTGATGAATTCACCCGGCGCTTCGTTGAAGCGGCGGGCCAGCGCCAGTACGGTGATCCGGACGAGCGCGGTACCACGCTGGCGCCGATGGCCCGTGCCGACCTGCGTGACGAACTGCACAAGCAGGTGCAGGCCAGCGTGGCCAAGGGCGCGCGGGTACTGCTGGGTGGTGAGCCGATTGCGGGTACACATGCTGGCTATCCGGCCACCGTGCTCGATCAGGTCGGCCCGGGCATGCCGGCGTATGAGGAGGAGCTGTTCGGGCCGGTGGCTGCGGTGATCCGGGTTGCCGATGAGGCCGAGGCACTACGCGTGGCCAACGACACCCGCTTCGGCCTGGGCGGCAGCGTATGGACGCGCGATCCGGTGCGCGGCGAACGTTTCGCCCAGCGCATGGAATGCGGCGCCGCGTTCGTCAACGCCATCGTCAAGAGCGATGCGCGGTTGCCGTTCGGTGGCAGCAAACAGTCCGGTTTCGGTCGGGAGCTGGCCGACCACGGCATCCATGAGTTCATGAACATCAAGACCGTCTACGTGGCTTGATGCCGAACGGTAGTGCCGGCCGCTGGCCGGCATGGCCTGGTTGCCGGCCAGCGGCCGGCACTACCAGAAGCGGGTCACAACCACTTCGCGCGCTTGAACAACCGGTACAGCCCCACGCACACACCGCCCACGCCAACAATCATCAGCGGGTATGACCATGGTTCGCTCAGCTCCGGCATGTGGCTGAAGTTCATGCCGTACCAGCTGGTGATCAGTGTCGGTGCCGCCAGCAACGCGGCCCATGCACCGAGGCGCTTGACCGTCTCGCCCTGTGCAAGCGTCACCAGTGACAGGTTCACGCTCAGTGCGGTGCCCAGCATTTCGCGCAGGGTGTCGATCACATCGTTGATGCGCACGGCGTGGTCGTGCACATCGCGCACGTACAGCTTTACTTCGTCGGGTATCAGCTCGCCCTGGTAGCGACGCAGCTGCGACAGCACGTCCTGCAGTGGCGCCACCGCCATCCGCATCTTGTTCAGTTCGCGCTTGAGCTCGTACAGCCGCACCACGGTGCTGCGCTTGTAGTTGTCAGCGAAGATGTCCTTTTCCAGCAGTTCCAGAGTATCGCGGAAGCGGTGCACGATCGGCAGGTAGTTGTCGACCACGAAGTCGGTTACCGCGTACAGGCAGTACGACGGGCCCATCTTCAGCAGCTGCGGCTCGCGCTCGACGCGAGCGCGCACCGGTGCATAGGACAGCGACGCGCCGTGGCGTACCGTCACCAGGAAGCGTGGGCCGAGGAAGGCATGGGTCTCGCCATACTGGATGCGCTCATCGACCATCTGCGCGGTGGTGACCACCACGAACATCGAATTGCCGTAGGTCTCCACCTTGGGCCGCTGGTGCGCGTTGCGTGCGTCCTCGATGGCCAGGTCGTGCAGGCAGAATTCCTCCTGCAGTTTCAGCAGGACATCATCGTTGGGGTCGTAAAGACCGACCCAGACGAAGCCATTGCCGCTGGCAATGACATCGCTGATGGCGTCCAGGCTGATGTCGTGGCGCTTGCCCTCGTCATCGTAGTGGACGCAGTTGATGACGCAGGCGGGGTTGGCCGAGGCAGGTGCGGAAGCGGAGGCGGGCAATGACATGCCCGCCATCGTGCGTCAGGGCCGTGTTTCGGACAAGTGAGGACGACGCCCCAGCACCCATGCCAGTGCCACGTGCACCGGCAGCAGCAGCACGATCCACTGCACGTTGTACTGGGCCTGCAGGCTCAGCCAGTGCAGCACCAGCGCGGCCACTGCCTGTACCGCCAGCAGCCACAGCACGATCCTGAACATGCGGCCTGGAATACGCCGGCGCAGCAGGGCGATCGCGCCCGGCAGCAGCAGTATTGCCAGCGGCGAGAGCAGCAGCAGGTTGCGGTTGGCCCAGGCGGCGTAGTGGATGCTGAAGCCCCACAGGAACACCAGTACGCCGCCGAGCAGGGCGCACAGCAGCCAGAACGGCAGCGCCAGCCCGGCCAGCAGGCGCGGACGGCGGCCCATCGCCAGCACGCCAGCGGCGATCACCAGCCCGCACAGCAGCCACGGCCACCAGCGGCGCGCGAACTCCTTCGGTTCCGGGTCGATGCGGTGCGGCAACAGCTCCTGTTCGGACTGCACCAGCGGCCGCCCGTCGCTGTTGCGCGCCTGGCGCAGTGCATCGGCCAGGCGCATCGGCACGAACGCTTCCTGCCAGCGCGACAGCGGTTGGTCGGCGAACGGACCGAGGCCAACGTCGAAGCCCAGCCACATCCACGGTGCCGGCGAGGCCAGACGCACCGATTCACTGCGATAGGTGTTGCCGCGCGAGCGCCCCGACAACTGCGAGTGCAGGCCGCCGCCCAGCGCCTTGTCCACGGTGTCGCGCACCATCGTGGCGCAGTTGGCGGTGTAGTAATCGTAGTGGTAGCGCGCGTTCTCCGGCTTGGCCCGCTCGGCCAGGTCGGCGGCCAGCGCACGCGCCTGGTCCGGGCGCAGGTCCAGCCACTGCACGCTGGCGCCACGGCCGGTCTCGTCGTAGTACGACAGGTCCTGCTGCAGCGGCAGCGCCACCAGGTAATACATCATGTCGCCGCGTGCGAAGCGGCTGATGAAATCGTCCTCGGACGGGTCGAAGTAGCCGAAGTTGTACGAGGTTGCCTCGTCGCTGACCGGATCAACCACCACGATGGCGTCATGGCCGAAGCGTTCGAAGAACACCGTGCCCGGCTGCATGGTCACCACGCCGATGCGCGGGGCAGGGGCTTCAGCGTTGGTCGTGGGTACGGCAGGTGTGGCTGCCACCGGCTGCGCGAAGGCGGCCAGCGGCAGGGCCATGGCCAGCACGCACAGTGCCAGCCACACCATGAGGATCAGGCCGCGGCGCTTCAAGCGTCGTCCTGCGCGTCCGGCGGCAGCACGGTCACGTGGAAGGCCTGTACCCGGCGCGCATCGGCGCGGGCCACGCGGAACATGAAACGGTCCAGCGCCAGCTCGTCACCGACTTCCGGCAGATGGCCCACGGCCTCGGTGACCAGGCCGCCGATGGTGTCGTAGTCCTCGTCGGAGAACGTCGCGCCGAACCGCTCGTTGAAGTCGCCGATCGGGGTCAGCGCGTCGACCACGTACTGGCCGTCGGACTGGATCGCGATCTGCGCCGAGGGATCTTCAGCCTCGTCATGCTCATCGTCGATCTCGCCGACGATCTGTTCCAGCACGTCCTCGATGGTGACCAGGCCGGCGACACCGCCGTACTCATCGACCACGATGGCCATGTGGTTGCGCGACAGGCGGAATTCCTTCAGCAGCACGTTGAGCTTCTTCGCCTCCGGAATCAGTACCGCCGGGCGCAGCAGCTCTCGCACGTTGGCCGGACCGTTGTCGGCGACCACGCCGCGCAGCAGGTCCTTGGCCAGCAGGATGCCAAGGATGTCGTCCTTGTTCTCGCCGTGCACCGGGAAGCGTGAATGGCCGGATTCGACCACCTGCTTCATCAGTTCCAGGAAGGGCGCTTCAACCGGCAGCGAGACCATCTGCGAGCGCGAAATCATCACGTCGCCCACGGTCAGCTCGGCCACCGAAATGGCGCCTTCCATCATCTTCAGGGTATCGGCGGCGATCAGACCCTCTTCCTGCGCGGTGTGCAGGATAGCGACCAGCTCGTCGCGGGTATGGGGTTCGCCGGAGAAGGCGGAGGTCAGGCGTTCAAGCCAGCCGCGCTTCTTTTCACTGTGCTCCGCAGGGGAGCTACTACTGTCGTCTTCTGACATCTCTGGAAAAAAGGCACCCGGCAGGCCGGGCGTTGACCCAAGTCTAGCAGGATGTGACGGCCTGTCAGTGACTGCCGGTGGCCGGGCCTGGGGCGGCCGTGGCCGGCTCCTCTTCGGGCAGGTCCAGGCTGTAGGTGCAGCCGGCCAGGGTCTTGCCCGGGTGGGAGGCCACGGTGGAGACGCTGAGGATGATCGACTCGATCTGGGCCTCGCCGGTCTTCGGGTTGGTCACGTCGCGGCTGATCAGCTCGCGGCCGGCCATGAACTTGCCGTCCTGGTCGTAGCCGGTCTCCAGCGCCAGGCGCTTGGCCAGCGGGCGTGGGTCGGCCTGGTCGAGGACGGCCATGATGCTGGCGCCGGCCATCGCCACCCGCTCGGTCTGTTGGCCGAAGACGGTGATCGGGTTGGCCAGCCGGAACTCGCTCATGAACTGGTTGCCCTGCGGCAGCGGCTGCAGGCCCTGGGCCACGGCCTTCAGCGGATCGGCCAGCAGCGGCGCCAGCGCGGCCTGCTCGGCCACGCCCTGGCGGCATTCGATCAGGGCCGGCAGGTCCAGGCTGGTGGCGAAGGCGGAGGGAGCGGCGAGGGCACAGAGCAGGGGCAGGCAGCAGCGCAGTGGCACGGTCGGTTTCCGCAGGCGAAGGGCCGCCATCATAGCCCCGGCGAGCGCCTGAACAGCCCGCTGAGAAGGCGCAGAAAACCGGTCATCGCCCGCCGCACGACCATCAGTGAGAGGGTCAGCACGACCGCAAGCATGGCGACCTGCATCGATTGCCCCGCGATGCGCGCCACCGCCGGCCACAGGCCCGGGCTGGTCAGCCAGGGCATCAGTTCCGCTGCGGCGGTCCTGGCCACTTTCATGTAGATCACGGCCAGCACGAACAGCACCAGCAGCGAGGTGCGGCTGGCGTGGAAGAACGGAAGCGCGTTGACCGGCCTGCCAAACCGCTGCTGCAGCAGCGTTCGCCACAGCACCGGCAGGGTCAAGGCACCGACCAGTATCAGCACCATCGACGTTTCCCACAGCCCGGGCAGGTGGGCGGGTTCCGCTCTACCTGTGAGGTGGGGGCCGATCATGCCGATCGCCAGCCCGGCCAGCAGGCACAAAGGCGAGAGCAGGGCCAGGCTGCGCAGCAGCCAGTGGCTGCCGCTGGGGTCGCGGGCGCTGATGCGGCGCACGGTGTAGGCACCCAGTACCAGCAGGCCGGCGAACAGGCCGGCGCTCATTGCAAACGTCGTGATGCTGTTTCCCGAGGTCATCCTTGATCCCCTTGTAGTCGTGGCGACGGACGGTGGCCCGCTCAGCGCTCGCCCGCGTACGGATCGGCGATGCCCAGCTCGGCCAGGATGTCGCGCTCCAGCTGCTCCATCGCCTCGGCTTCCTTGTCGTCCTCGTGGTCCCAGCCGAGCAGGTGCAGCACGCCGTGCACGGTCAGGTGCGCGTAGTGGGCGTTGAGCGCCTTGCCCTGTTCGTCGGCCTCGCGCGCCACGACCGGAGCACAGATCACCAGGTCACCGAGCAGCGGGAACTTGACGCCCTTGGGCAGGCCTTCGGGCACTTCGGCCGGGAAGCTGAGCACGTTGGTGGCGTAGTCCTTGCCGCGGTAATGGCGGTTCAACGACTGTCCTTCCTTGGCATCGACCACGCGGATGGCCAGATCGGCCTCGCGGATGCGGCCCTTCAACGCGGCGGCCACCCACTTGCGGAAGCTCACTGCCGCCGGCAGGCCGGCACGTGGCAGGGCATAACTGACGGCGACGTCCAATCGCACGGGACCACGGGTCATGGAGTTGCTCCAGGTTGGATCTGATGCAGGTCGCGGCGGTCGTAGGCGCTCACGATGCGCGCGACCAGCGGGTGGCGGACCACGTCACGGGATTCGAAGAAGGTGAAGCTGACGCCCTCGACCTCGCGCAGCACGTCGATGGCGTCGCGCAGGCCGGACTTCACATGCTTGGGCAGGTCGGTCTGGGTCAGGTCACCGGTGACCACCGCAGTGGAGCCGTAACCCAGGCGGGTCAGGAACATCTTCATCTGCTCGATGGTGGTGTTCTGTGCTTCGTCCAGGATCACGAACGCATCGTTGAGTGTGCGGCCGCGCATGTAGGCCAGCGGCGCGATCTCGATGACGTTCTTCTCCAGCAGCTTGACCACCTTCTCCACGCCCATCATCTCGTACAGGGCGTCGTACAGCGGTCGCAGGTAGGGATCGACCTTCTGGCTCAGGTCGCCGGGCAGGAAGCCCAGCTTCTCGCCGGCCTCCACCGCCGGGCGCACCAGGATCAGGCGCTGTACCCGCGATTCGTTCAGTGCTTCGACCGCGCTGGCTACGGCCAGGAAGGTCTTGCCGGTACCGGCCGGGCCGATGCCGAAGTTGATGTCGTGGGTGGCGATCTGGTGCAGGTAGCGGCCCTGGTTGGCACCGCGGCCGCGTACCGTGCCGCGCTTGACCTTGATCGCCACCTCCTGTGCTTCATAGGAGCGCTCGGCGATCTGCTCGACATTGGCCTGCGCCAGGCGCAGATGGATGGCGTGGTTGTCGAAGGTGGTTTCGCCGGCTTCGGCGTACAGCGCCTCAACCAGCTTCTGCGCTTCCACGATGGCCTCGTTGGGCCCGCTGATGCGGAACACGAAGCCACGATTTGCGATCTCCACACCGAGCTTCAGCTCGATCTGGCGCAGGTGCCCATCGAAGGGGCCGCACAGGTTGGCCAGTCGCTCGTTGTCTTCCGGCGACAGGGTGAAGTCTCGATGCTCGATGCTTTTCATTGCTTGGGGTGGGGCGGGTTCGCCGTCCACCGCGATGGACTCGGGATGACAAGGTTACGCGCGTGCCGGGCGGCCGGCCAGCGCGGGCATCGGAACGGTGTAGCGCCAGGCGGTTTTCCACACCGGGTGTGGACCGGCGTTGCGGAAAGCTGTGGATAGCCCTTCGCAGCGCTTGTGCCACAAGCATCATGAGGGGCTGGTGAAAAAACCGTCACGACCCGCAGTCGCTCCTTCCCCCGGGAACGGCGGTGCAGGGAGGTGCGGTAGCGGGCTGTGCATTCCCGTTCAATCCGCCATCCGCACCGGCATGTTCCTGATGGCGGGGCATGTTCTGCTGCCAAACGAGCAAGGGGAGCTTGTTTCGCCGGTTTTCCACACCGGTTGTGGAATGATGCTGAATCAACCTGTGGATAGGTGGTGCGGAGCCTTGCAGCAAAAGGCCCGCCAGCGTGTGGTGAAAAAACCGTCAGGTCTGATCGGGATCATTGTGGGTGCACGGGGCGCATGCCACCGTGGCGCCGTCGCAGGAGGGGATGGCATGGGCATCGGCAACGGGATGCGGGGAATCGGACTGGCGGGCATCGGCTTGCTGGCAGGGTGCGGGCAGGCACCGCCGACCGCGTTGGGCACGCTGGAGTGGGACCGGATCACGGTGCCGGCACCGGCGGCCGAAGTGATCGCCGCGGTGGAGGTGCGCGAGGGCCAGCCGGTCAAGGCGGGCACTGTGTTGATGCAGCTTGATCCCGCCCGTGGCGACGCACAGTTCGCCGCCGCACAGGCCGATACGCTGCGCGCGCAGGCACAGCTGGAAGAGCTCGAGATCGGCCCGCGCCAGGAACAGATCACCCAGGCCCAGGCCCAGCTGGCCGCGCTTCGCGCCCAGGCCGTCGAAGCCAGCGCCTACTATCGCCGGGTGCAGCCGTTGGCACGCCAGCAGCTGGTGGCTGCCGCTGAACTGGATCGTGCACGTGCCGCCGCCGGCAACGCCGAGGCCAGCGCGCGCGCGGCCGAGCAGGCTTGGCTGGAGCTGGTGCACGGCAGCCGGGCACAGGACATCACCCAGGGCAAGGCCGCGGCCGACGCCGCACGCGCACAGCAGGTGGTGCAGGGCGTGAATCTGCAGAAGCTGCAGCTGCGTGCGCCGCGCAATGGTGTGGTCGATGCCTTGCCCTACCGGCAGGGCGACCAGGCGCCGATCGGCGCGCCGTTGGCGGTGATGCTGGTCGGTGAGCGTCCCTATGCGCGCGTCTGCCTGCCGCAGCCGCTGCGCCTGCAGGTGAAGGTCGGTCAGGCCGCGCAGATACAGCTGGAGGGTCGGAGTACGGTGCTGAAAGGGCGCGTGCGATCGATCCGCAGCGAACCGTCGTTCACCCCGTACTACGCACTGACCGGCGACGACGTCGAGCGCCTGAGCTACCTGGCTGAAATCGAAGTGACCGAAGCCACCGACATGCAGAAGCTGCCGGCCGGCCTGCCGGTGCAGGTGCGCTTCTGAACACCGGTGCGGACATCGCGGTGCATGCGCAGGGCCTCACCCGTCGCTTCGGCGAGTTGCTGGCCGTGGACAACGTCGACCTGACCGTGCCGCGTGGGCAGGTCTATGGCTTCCTGGGCCCGAACGGGTCGGGCAAGTCGACCACCATCCGCATGCTGTGCGGCCTGCTGGAACCCAGCGCCGGGCAGATCGAGGTGCTGGGGCTGGCGGTTCCCGAGCAGGCCGAAGCGCTGCGCCGGCGCATCGGCTACATGACCCAGCGCTTCTCGTTGTATGAAGATCTGTCGGTGCGCGAAAACCTGGAATTCCTCGCTGCCATCCAGGACCTGCCACGCGCGCAGGCGCGGCAGCGGGTCGACGAACTGCTGCAGCAGTACCGTCTCCTGGACCGGCAGCCGCAGCTGGCCGGCACGCTCAGTGGTGGGCAGAAGCAGCGCCTCGCCCTGGCCGGCGCCGTCGTGCACGCGCCCGAGCTGTTGTTCCTGGACGAGCCGACCAGCGCGGTCGATCCCGAATCGCGCCGCGACTTCTGGGAGGCCCTGTTCGAGCTGGCTGATGCGGGCACCACGGTGCTGGTATCGACCCACTACATGGACGAAGCCGAGCGCTGCCACCGGCTGGCGATCCTGGACCGTGGTGCGCTGGTCGCCGATGGCACGCCGGCCGAGCTGTGTGCACGGCTGGACGGCCGCACGTTGCAGGTCACGTCGGTGCAGCCGCGGCAGGCCAGCCGCGCGCTGTCTGAGCTGCCCGGCGTGCTGAGCGTGGCGCAGATCGGTACCCAGTTGCGCGTGCTGTGCAGCGAGGGGGCCGCCGATACGCCAGCGTTGCGGCGTGCGCTGGCCAGCGCCGATCCGCAGGCCCGCATCGAGGCGGTGGCGCCGAACCTGGAAGACGTGTTCGTCGCCGCTACCCGCGGCCGTGGCCGGGAGCCGGCGGCATGAACCTGCGCCGGCTGTGGGCGATCATGCTCAAGGAGCTGCGGCAGCTGCGCCGCGACCGCATCACGCTGGCGATGATCGTTGGCATTCCGGTGATGCAGCTGTTGCTGTTCGGCTATGCGATCAATCTCAACCTGCGCCACCTCGACGCTGGTGTCGCCGACCAGGCCAACAGTGCCGCCTCGCGCGCGCTGGTGCAGGACATGGTCGCCACCGGCGTGATCACGCCGCGCAGCGAAGCCTACACGCCCGACCAGTTGATGCAGGCGCTGCGGCGTGGCGAGATCAGTGTCGGCATCGTGGTGCCGGCCGACTTCGAGCGCCGTCGCTTCGATGGACGCGAGGCGGTGCAGGTGCTGGTTGATGGCAGCGACACCGTGGTGCAGAGTGCGGCGATCCAGCTGGCGCAGGTGCCGCTGGAGACGCGACCGACCAGCAACACGCGGCCGCTGCGCGAAGGCAGCATCGCCGGTGGTCCAATCAGCGTGACCAGTTTCTACAACCCGCAGCGGCGCTCGGCGGTGAACATCGTGCCGGGCCTGATCGGGGTGATCCTGACCATGACCCTGGTGATGTTCACGGCCGTGGCGGTGGTGCGCGAACGCGAGCGCGGCAACATGGAACTGCTGATCGCCACGCCGGTGTCGCGCAGCGAACTGATGGTCGGCAAGGTGCTGCCCTATGCGGCCATTGGCCTGCTGCAGACCACCCTGGTGCTGGTGCTGGGCACCTGGCTGTTCCAGGTGCCGATCCGCGGCAGCCTGCTCGATATCTACCTGGCTGCGGTACTGCTGGTACTGGCCAACCTGGCGCTGGGCCTGCTGATTTCCACGCGCGCGCGCTCGCAGTTCCAGGCGATGCAGATGACGCTGTTCCTGTTCCTGCCGTCGATCCTGTTGTCGGGCTTCATGTTCCCGTTCGCCGGCATGCCGCAGCCGGTGCAATGGCTGGCCGAAGTGCTGCCGCTGACCCACTTCCTGCGCCTGGTGCGCGGCATCATGCTGCGCGGCGCCTCGCTGTGGGAACTATGGCACGACGCGCTGGCGCTGCTGGCCTTCATCGTGGTGATGATGACCCTGGCGATCCTGCGTTTCCGCAAGCGGCTGGATTAGGAAATGCCGACCAACGGTCGGCATCCACCCTGGTAGGTGCCGGCCGCTGGCCGGCATCAATTCCGGTGGGTGCCGACCGTTGGTCGGCACACCCTAACCTTATTCCGCCACCACCCGCGCGCGCAGCGAATTGGTCAGCGCTTCGGTAATCACCACGTCCACGAACTGGCCGATCAACCGTGCCGGCGCCGGGAAGTTCACCGAACGCATGTTCTCGGTCTTGCCGGTCAGCTCGTTCGGGTTCTTGCGCGAGGGCCCTTCCACCAGCACGGTCTGCACGGTGCCGACCATCTTCTCGGAAATGCCGGCGGCATGCGCATTGATGCGCTCCTGCAGGCGCGACAGGCGCGCGTGCTTCTCGGCATCGCTGATGGTGTCCTCCAGGTCCGCCGCCGGGGTGCCCGGGCGACGCGAATAGATGAAGGAGAAGCTGTGGTCGAAGCCGATGTCTTCGATCAGCTTCATGGTCTTCTCGAAGTCGGCATCGGTCTCGCCGGGGAAGCCGACGATGAAGTCCGAGCTGATCGAGATGTCCGGGCGCACCGCGCGCAGCTTGCGGATCTTCGACTTGAATTCCAGTGCGGTGTAGCCGCGCTTCATCGCCGACAGTACGCGGTCGCTGCCGGCCTGCACCGGCAGGTGCAGGAAGTTCGCCAGCTGCGGCACGTCGCGGAACGCATCGATCAGCGAATCGCTGAACTCCAGCGGGTGCGAGGTGGTGAAGCGGATGCGGCCGACGCCATCGATCTCGGCGATGGTGCGGATCAGCAGGCCGAGGTCGGCGAATTCGCCATCCCCATAGGGCCCACGGTAGGCGTTGACGTTCTGGCCGAGCAGGTTGATCTCTCGCACGCCCTGCGCGGCCAGCTGGGCCACTTCCACCACCACGTCCTCGAACGGGCGGCTGACTTCGGTGCCGCGGGTGTAGGGCACCACGCAGAACGAGCAGTACTTCGAGCAGCCTTCCATGATCGATACGAACGCCGAAGCGCCTTCGGCGCGCGGTTCCGGCAGGCGGTCGAACTTCTCGATTTCGGGGAAGCTGATGTCCACCTGCGGGCGCTTCTGCTCGCGCCGGGCGCGGATCAGCTCCGGCAGGCGGTGCAGGGTCTGCGGCCCGAACACCAGGTCGACGAACGGCGCGCGCTTGATGATCGCTTCGCCTTCCTGCGAGGCAACGCAGCCGCCCACGCCGATGATGACCTCACGGCCCTTGTTCTTCAGGCCCTTCCAGACGCCGAGCTGGCTGAACACCTTCTCCTGCGCCTTTTCGCGGATGGAACAGGTGTTGACCAGGATGACGTCGGCGTCGTCCGGGCTGTCGGTCAGTTCCAGGCCATCGCTGGCGGCAAGCACGTCGGCCATCTTGGCCGAGTCGTACTCGTTCATCTGGCAACCGTGGGTCTTGATGTACAGCTTGCCCTTGACCTGGTCGGGCTTGCGCGGACCAGCGGGCAGGGCAACGAGCGGGGTGCCGCCCGGCGTGGCGGGCGGAAAGACGTCTGGCGTCCCGGTCATGGCGCTTAATCCATTCGGGTGGCGGGAAAGCGGGCAATTCTACCCGCATCCCGGCGCGGGCGCCGGCCCAGTAGAGCCAGGCCAAGCCTGGCTGCATTCATCCACGCATGGCATGGATCTACTGGAATTCCGGGTCCGCCCCCTGGTAACGCCGGGCCGCGCCCGGCGGCACGCCTCAGGCCGCCACCAGCTCCGCATCGATCTGTCGCGAACGCTCGAACGCGGTCATCGCGCCGATCCTTGCGACATAGTCCTTGGTGGCCGGGGCCAGCTGCAGCAGGCCGAAATCGCTGGTCCAGCCCAGCGCATTGCCCCACAGCACATCGGCGGCGCTCATCGTCTCGCCGAGCAGGTAAGGCCCATGTGCCAGCTGGGCCTCGATCACCTGCAGTACGGTCTCGGCGTCGTTGTACGGCGACATCAGGCGCGGCGGCGGCTCGCGATGCATCGCCTTGTCGATCATCGCCGGCTCGAAGCAGGCGCCATAGAAGGCCATCCAGCGCAGGTAGGGGCCGCGCAGGGCGTCGCCGATCGGCGGCGCCAGCCCGGCTTCCGGGTACAGGTCGGCCAGGTACAGGTAGATCGCCACCTGTTCGGTTACCAGCGCGCCGTTGTGGACGATGGCCGGCACCTTGCCCATCGGGTTGATGGCCAGATAGGCCGGGGCGAGGTTGGCGCCGGCCTTCAGGTCCAGCACCTGCATGCGGTAGTCGGCACCCAGCGCTTCGAGCAGGGCCACGGCGCCGCTCGAGCGGGAGCGGGCGGCGTGGTACAGGGTGATCTGGCGTGAATTCATGGCATTGCTCCTTGCGGTGGGTGGTGAACTGGAGGCCATCCTGAGGCACTATTGAGGACGACTTCTGTCCTCGATCCTTCATGCGCCATACCGCCCATCGACTGCTGCGCCTGATCGCCCTGCTGCAGGCCCGCCGCCAGTGGTCCGGGGCCGAACTCGCCGAGCGCATGGGCGTGGACCGGCGCAGCATCCGCCGCGATATCGAGCGACTGCGTGAACTGGGCTATCCGGTACAGGCCTCGTCAGGGGTCGGCGGCGGCTACCAGCTGGGGGCTGGGGCACCGGTACTGCCGATGCTGCTGGACGAGGAGGAGGCAACCACCCTGGCCATCGCCCTGCGTGCGGCCTCGGCCACAGTGGCCGGCATCGACGACACCGCGCGTGGCCTGCTGTCCAAGCTCGATCCGCTGGTGCCGACCCGTCGCCGCCAGCAGGCGGGCGAGGTGCATGCGGCGACGGCCACCCTGTCCGATCTTCCGTCCACCGATGCACGCCTGCTCGGGCGGCTGGCCCAGCACTGCCGGCAGGCCTCGCGGCTGGCCTTTGAATACCGCAGTGCACAGGATGCGGTGACCCAGCGCGAGGTCGAGGCCCAGCACCTGGTCAATTACGGGCGGCGCTGGTATCTGCTGGCCTGGGACCTGGGCCGGCAGGACTGGCGCACCCTGCGCGTGGACCGGATGGGCGCGGTACGTGAGTGCTCCGAGCCGGGCATGCACCGGCGCACCCCGGCGCCGCCGGATGTGATGGTGCGGCAGGCGGTCAGCCAGGCCCCGTTCGCGCTGCAGGCCATCATCCGCCTGGCCGGCAGCCGCGCCGAGTTGGAAGGTCGCATTCCGCCCTGGTGCGGGGTGCTGGAGGCGGACGGTACCGAGCACTGCCTGCTGCGCATGGGGGCCGAGAGCCGGGGCATGATGCTGGCGCAGATCCTCAGCCTGGACCGCGTGCCGGTGGCGCTGTGGACCACGCCGCCGGGCCTGCGCGACGAACTGGCCCAGCGCCTGGCCGGGCTGGGCCAGGTGCTGGCTGTGCCGCCGGTCACAGGCTGAGCCACATCGCTTGGCAAGCCCCGGCGAAGCTGGGACACTCGCCGCCATGAAGGGGATACTGGGGACAACGGCGATCATCATCGCTGCGCTGACCGCTGCGCCGGCCAGCGCCGGAACCCTGTACAAGTGCCAGGGCCCTGATGGCGTCACCAGTTATGTGAGCAAGCGGGTGGCGGGTGCGCGCTGCAGCACCATCAGCTACAGCCGCGACACCCGTCCGGCGCCGCGTCCGGTGGTGGCCGCGCCCAGGCCGGCGCCGACCACGGTGGCCAGCATCGAACGCAACCCGGTTGCCGTTGCCGCCAGTGTCGCGACGCCGGCAACGGTCGCGCCGGCACCTGCTGCAGCCGCGCCTGCAGCTGCTCCGGCACAGCCGGTCGCCTCGCGCGCCGGGCGCGTGGTCAGCGGCCAGGTCTATTCCTTCATGAAGGATGGCGTGCGCCACTACACCAGTGCGCGCCCGACCCAGGTCGCCAACCTCGGCCCGGTCCGGACCATCCGCTACAGTTTCATGGAGCGCTGCTACGCGTGCGGGGTCAATCCACGCGTGGACTTCGGCACCGTGCGCCTGAACACCTCGGCCTTCCAGACCGAGATCACCTCGGCCGCGCGCGAGTTCGGCGTGGAAGAGGCGGTGGTGCGGGCCATCATCCATGCCGAGTCGGCCTACAACCCGACCGCGCTCAGCCGCGCGGGTGCGCAGGGCCTGATGCAGCTGATGCCGCCAACCGCCGCGCGCTTCGGCGTCAGTGATTCCTACGATGCCGGGCAGAACATCCGCGGCGGCGTACAGTATCTTGCCTGGTTGTTGAAGCGCTTCAATGGCGACCTGACCCTTGCCGCAGCCGGCTACAACGCTGGCGAAGGCGCGGTCGACCGCCACGGTGGCGTACCGCCCTACAGCGAAACCCAGTACTACGTGCGTCGGGTCGGGCAGCTGGCCGAGCGTTACCGCACCGCATTGACGCACCAGTAGTGCCGGCCGCTGGCCGGCAATCCCTGGGCAATGGCCGGTACTGACCGGCCGCTGGCCGGCAACCCCGCAATCAATGTTGTTGCAATGCGTTGTGTGGCGCGCGACGGTTCCGCTACACTCGACCGTGATTCAATGCGGCTCTGGCCCCCACCGGATCCGCTGGCAGCCTTAAAGCTACCTAATCAATATCGGAGTGCCGGATGGCCAACGATGGGGTACACGATCCAGTCAACACCGGACGTCGGCGTTTTCTTTCTGCCACCACAGCCGTGGTGGGCGCCGTCGGCGTCGGATTCACCGCAGTTCCTTTCATCAAATCCTGGAACCCCAGTGCCCGCGCCAAGCTTGCCGGCGCACCGGTGGTGGCCGACATCAGCGCCCTGCAGGAAGGCCAACGCCTGATCGTGGAATGGCGTGGCCAGCCGATCTGGATCGTCAAACGGTCCAAGGCGATCCTCGATGCGCTGCACGGGCTGGACGGCCGTCTCAAGGACCCCGAGTCCGGCGAGAAGGACCAGCAGCCGGAGTACGTGCTGAAGCAGAACCCCGAGCTGCGCTCGATCAAGCCGGATATTTCCGTGCTGGTCGGCCTGTGCACGCACCTGGGCTGCTCGCCGGAAATGGTGGCCGAGATCCGGCCTGAGCCCTACGACCCGCAGTGGAAGGGCGGCTACTTCTGCCCCTGCCACAAGTCGCGCTTCGACATGTCCGGCCGCGTCTTCAAGGACGTGCCGGCGCCGATCAACCTGAAGGTGCCCGCGCACCACTACCAGGACGACAACACCATCATCATCGGTGTCGATCCGCAGGGGGCTGCCTGATGGCCAATATCCTCAGCCGTACCGCCAGCGGCGTGGCCGACTGGGTCAATGCGCGCGCGCCCGGCCTGATGCCGGTGTACCGCAAGCACGTCAGCGAGTATTACGCGCCGAAGAACTTCAACATCTGGTACTACTTTGGTTCGCTGGCGCTGCTGGTACTGGTCAACCAGATCGTCACCGGCATCTTCCTGACGATGCACTACAAGACCAACGCCGCCGAGGCGTTCGGCTCCATCGAATACATCATGCGTGATGTGGAGTGGGGCTGGCTGATCCGCTACATGCACTCCACCGGTGCCTCGCTGTTCTTCATCGTGGTCTATCTGCACATGTTCCGCGGCCTGCTGTACGGCAGCTACCAGAAGCCGCGCGAGCTGGTGTGGATCCTGGGCATGCTGATCTACCTGGTGCTGATGGCCGAAGCGTTCATGGGCTACGTGCTGCCGTGGGGGCAGATGTCGTTCTGGGGCGCCAAGGTGATCATCTCGCTGTTCGGTGCCATACCGGTCATCGGCAACGGCCTGACCGAGTGGATCATGGGCGACTACCTGCCCAGTGACGCTACGCTCAACCGCTTCTTCGCGCTGCACGTCATCGCACTGCCGCTGGTGCTGCTGTTGCTGGTGGTGCTGCACCTGGGTGCACTGCACGAAGTGGGGTCGAACAACCCGGACGGCGTGGAGATCAAGAAGGGGCCGAAGGGCAACCGCTGGTCGCCGAACGCACCGGCCGACGGCATTCCGTTCCATCCGTACTACACGCTCAAGGATGGTGTCGGCGCCGGCTTCCTGCTGATCATCGCCGCCTTCATCATCTTCTTCGCACCTGCATTCGGTGGCCTGTTCCTGGAGCACGACAACTTCACCGAGGCCAATCGCCTGGTGACCCCCGAGCACATCAAGCCGGTCTGGTACTACACGCCGTACTACGCGATGTTGCGCGTGGTGCCGAACAAGCTGGGCGGCGTGCTGGTGATGTTCTCGGCCATCGCCATCCTGTTCCTGGTGCCGTGGCTGGACCGTGCGCGGGTGAAGTCCTACCGCTACCGCGGCCTGCTCTCGAAGGTGCTGCTGGGGGTGTTCGCGGTGTGCTTCGTCTGGCTGGGCGTGATCGGCTCCGGCCCCGGCACCGACGCGCACGAGACCTATGTCGGGCGGGTGCTGACCTTCCTGTACTTCGCGTTCTTCATCACCATGCCGCTATGGACAAGGTTGGACAGGACCAAACCGGTACCGGAGAGGGTGACCACCCATGACTGAACGCTGGATGGTCCGGCTGGCCCTGATGGCCACCCTGATGCTGGGCAGTTTCCTGGCCTCCGCCGCCGAAGGCGGCACCAAGCTGCTGCAGGCCGGCAACGACCTCGGTGACCGCGCATCGCTGCAGCGCGGCGCGCAGCTGTACATGAACTACTGCTCCGGCTGCCATGCGCTGAAGTACCTGCGCTATTCGCGGATGGCGCAGGACCTGGGCCTGACCGAGGAAGAGGTGATGAACAACCTCAACTTCACCGGCTCGGCGATCGGCGACCCGATCCCGGTGGCGATGCCCAAGGAGAATGCCGAGAAGTGGTTCGGCAAGATGCCGCCGGACCTCAGCCTGATCTCGCGCGTGCGGGGCAGTGACTGGGTCTACACCTACCTCAAGTCGTTCTACCTGGACAGCAGCCGGCCGCTGGGCTGGAACAACGCGCTGTTCGCCAACGCGTCCATGCCCAACCCGCTGTGGGAAATGCAGGGCCTGCAGCATGCCGTGCATGGCAAGCCGGAGGCGCCGGGCATGGATCCGCCGGTGACCGGCCTGCGCCTGGAAACGCCAGGCAACGTCGATGCCGGACAGTACGACCAGGCAGTGCGGGACATCACCAACTTCCTTGAATATGCCGGCGAACCGGCCGCGCTCAAGCGCCAGCAGCTGGGCGTGTGGGTGATCCTGTTCCTGGCCCTGCTGACCTTCCTGCTGTATCTGTTGAAGAAGGAATACTGGAAGGACGTTCACTGAATCTGCCGCCGACCATCGCACGGGCCTATTGGCTTTTGTGATGGTCGGTTGCACACTCGGGGAGGAGTCGATCGCTGGCACGGTGCCGGCGGCGCCGATGCGGCAGGCGGTCTCCTGTCGTGGGAGAGCCTTTGATGGCGGCGAGCGTACGCATGCGCAATACACTGACGCTGTTTTCCTCGAACGACGATGTGCTGTGCCACCGTGTACGCCTGGTCCTGGCGGCCAAGGGTGTGACCTTCGACTTCGTTCCGGTCGATCCACAGAACCCGCCTGAAGACCTGATCGACCTCAATCCGTACCACTCGGTGCCGACCCTGGTCGAACGCGAACTGGTGCTTTACGCCGCGTCGGTGGTCAGCGAATACCTGGACGAGCGCTACCCGCATCCGCCGCTGATGCCGGTCGATCCGCTGTCGCGTGCGCGCATCCGCCTGGCCATGCTGCGCATCGAGCACGACTGGGTGCCGCAGGTGCAGGCCATCCAGCTGGGCAACAAGACCCAGGCCGAGGCCGGCCGCAAGCGCCTGAAGGAACTGCTGACCGCCTCGCTGCCGCTGTTCAAGGCCAGCAAGTTCTTCCTCAACCCGGAAATGAGCCTGGCCGACTGCGCGATGGCGCCGATCATCTGGCGCCTGCAGTCGCTGGATGTGCCGCTGCCGAAGGACGGCAAGGCGATTGAAGACTACGGCAACCGCATCTTCCGCCATCCGGGTTTTGTCCGCAGCCTGACCGACCAGGAAAAGAAACTGCGCGATCTGCCGGGCTGATCCAGCCTTGCTTTACCCGTCTGCACGCCGACCGGCGTGCAGGCGATCCGCCCCGGCAGGGCGCCGGGCGCGTACACTTCACGCATGACCGAAGACTTCTTCCACATGACCAGCCACCGCCCGTACCTGCTGCGGGCGCTGGTGGAATGGATCAACGACAACCAGCTGACCCCGCATATCCTGGTCGACGCCGGCGTCCCCGGCGTGCAGGTGCCGCCTTCGGCGGTCAAGGATGGCCGGGTTGTGCTCAACATCGCCGAACGTGCTGTCGTGCGGCTGATGATCGACAACGAGATGGTGAGCTTCTCGGCGCGCTTCTCCGGTACCAGCTACCCGGTGCAGGTGCCGATCAGCGCCGTGCTGGCCGTCTACGCCCGCGAGACCGGGCAGGGCATGGCATTGCCGGATGACATTCCGGGCAACGAAACCGCGCCGGCCAGCGACGAGCTGCTGCACGAGGAAGGCACGCCGCCGGACGATACGCCGCCGGCCAGCCCGCCGCCGAAGGGGCGCCCGAACCTGCGCGTGGTCAAGTAATGTTTCCGACGCCGCCCCGATGGGCGGCGTTTTCCTTTACAGGATTTACCGGTGGGTGCCGATGCAGGATTTACCGGTAGGTGCCGACCGTTGGTCGGCACTCAAAGCCCCTACACATCCTCGGCATCGTCCACATCCGCGCGGATCTGGCTGATCCGCGCCGCGCCCGGGCCAGTGAATGAGATCAGCTGGTCGCCGCGCAGCACCATGCGGCCCACGTGGCGATCAATGCCATCGTAGGAGTACTCGAACTTGAAGGTGCGCTCGAAACCGAGCCGGCCATCCTCGCCGCGCGACAGGCGCAGGCCGGTGGCGTGCACTGCCTGGTCCAGCCACTGCACATCGGCGGCGCGGCAGGCGTTGCGGCCCAGCTCAACGGCGCGTTCGGCGGCCGAACGTGCGGCATTCCAGAAGAAATAGATGATTCCGCCGGCAATCAGCAACAGCAGCAGGGTGGGCATGGCGTCAGCCGTCAGAGGTCGATCCCGCAAAGATGGCGGCGAACGCGCGCTGGATCAAGCGCCTGGCATCAGCGCGTTGGTTGTGGGCCAGTTGAGACCGGTTGAGGCGGTATGACAACCGGTTGCGGCGCAGGCAGGGGCTGCATTGGTGTCGCAGTGGGCGACGGCATCACCAGCGGTGCCGTGGCGGTCAACTGCAGCAGCGCCGCCCAGTCCTGGCGGTTGAAGCTGCATTCGTCCTCGCGGCCCGGCGTGCAGCTGGGGTCGATGCCGGTGCTGTTGCGTTCGCGCGCGGGCGGCAGCTTGATCAGTCCGGTGCGGTCCAGCTGCAGCAACCGCATCGCCACGGTGTTCATCACGTTGCCACCGACCAGGTACAGGGTCTGGTCGCCGCCAAGATTGGCCGCTACCACCACTTCGCAATGTGATTTCCAGTGGCCCACCGAGCCATTGCCCAGTGCCTGCACCAGCCCGCTGTAGCTGAGCGTGGTGCTGCGGTCGCGCAGGAAGCACAGCAGATCGCCTGGTGCGGGTTTGGCCGTGGCCGGATCGACCAGCCGGTACGGTACGCCCGAGGGGCCGCCCTGGTACGCGGCACGGATGTAGTCGATGTGGCGTGGCGACGTGTTGAAGCCGGGAACGCCGGACTGCACCATCACCCAGGAAATGAAGGCGGCTGACCACGGGTTGTCGACCAGGAAGGCGCGGCAGTCGCTGTCGGTGTAGCGCGTACCCAGCGGCGCCAGACAGCTGCTGGCGCCGGCGATGCTGCCCATTGCGTTGAGCGTGCCGCTGTTGCGCCAGTAGCCGGCCACGCGCTGCCAGGCGATCAGGCCGTTGTCGGCCAGGTGATCGCTTTCGGCTTCGGTGACGCTGAGGCTGGCGGCGCGGCCATCGCGGTCGATGAAGGGCCGGTACCAGAGCCGGTGCTCATTGCAGGCGGTGTTGCGGATGGCGACCGCCAACGGACTCAGGCCGAAGCGGGGCGGTACATCGCAGGCTTCGGCCGCCGCTGCGGACAACGGCGCCGCGGCCAGCAGCAGGCAGGCAGGCAAGAGCATCCGGCGCATGCGCGGCTCCTGTGGGGGATGACCGCAGCGTCGCAGCGCTGTCGTGAACGCCGGGTGTGAGAACCGGGTCAGATCCCTTTTCCCATGGAAAAGGAGAATGGGATCGGACCCCGGCCAGGCCTCAACCCGGGGGCGGGCCCAGCTTCAGCGACAGATCGATGGCCTGCACGTGCTTGGTCAGGCCGCCAATGGAGATGCAGTCGACGCCGTCCTCGGCGATCGAACGCAGGCCGCCCAGGCCCACGCTGCCGGACACTTCCAGCGGAATGCGCCCCGCCGTGATGCGCACCGCCTCGCGGCGCAGGTCGGGGCTGAAGTCATCCAGCAGGATGCGTTCGCAACCGGCTTCCAGCGCCTGGCGCAGCTGCGCCAGGTCTTCCACCTCGACCACCAGCGGCAGCGCGGGCCATTGCCGGCGCGCGGCAGCAACTGCTGCCGCCAGCGAACCGGCGGCGCGGATGTGGTTTTCCTTCAGCATCACCGTGTCGTACAGGCCGAAGCGGTGGTTCTCGCCGCCGCCACAGCGCACCGCGTACTTCTGCGCCAGGCGCAGGCCGGGCAGGGTCTTGCGGGTATCGAGAATGCGCGTGCCGGTGCCGGCCACCGCCGCCACGTAACGCGCGGTGGTCGTGGCGGTGCCGGACAGTGTCTGCAGGAAGTTCAGCGAGGTGCGTTCGGCGCTGACCAGGCTGCGGCTGCGCCCGTGCAGCAGCGCCAGTACGGTACCGGCGGTGACCGCGTCGCCATCGGAAACCTGCCATTCGATGCGCACGTCCGGGTCGAGTGCGCGGTGGGTGGCGTCGAACCACGGGCGGCCGGCAATCACCCCGTCCTGCTTGCACAGCAGGTAGGCGCTGTCGGCCTGGTCGGGCAACAGGGCGGCGGTGACGTCACCGCTGCCCAGGTCCTCGGCCAGCGCACGCGCGACATCGGCGGCGACAACGGCCGCATCCGGCGTCGGCAGCGCGCTCATGCGGCCGGGAAGTCGGCGATCTGGGCGGTCGGGATGGCTTCCTCGGCCAGCAGCACCGGGATGCCGTCGTCAACGCGGAACACCTGCTTGCGGTCGCGGGTGACCAGCGCTTCGCGCAGCGGCTGCGCCAGCGGGTTGCCATCGGCCTTGTTCACCGCGCCGGCGGAAATGGCCTTGTTGAGGGCTTCCAGGCCCTTGCCATCCAGCAGGGACAGGGGCTGGCGGGTGTCCGGCGACACCAGCAGGTCGAGCAGCTTGCGATCCATGGTTCTTCGTCTTGCGTGGAAGATGGCTAGAATACGTCTTTAAGGCAGGTGACGGCCAATGACCCCCAACCCGATCGCGCCGCTTGTCGGCATCGTCATGGGTTCCCGTTCCGACTGGGAAACCATGCAGCACGCCGCCCAGAAGCTTGAAGCCCTGGGTGTTCCGTTCGAAGTGAAGGTGGTGTCCGCGCATCGGACGCCGGATGTGTTGTTCAGTTACGCCGAGCAGGCGGGCCCGCGTGGCCTGCGCGCGATCATCGCCGGTGCCGGCGGGGCCGCGCACCTGCCGGGCATGATCGCCGCCAAGACCGCCGTACCGGTGCTGGGCGTGCCGGTGCAGTCCAAGGCCCTCAACGGCATGGATTCGCTGCTGTCGATCGTGCAGATGCCGGCCGGCATTCCGGTTGCCACCTTCGCCATCGGCAATGCCGGCGCCTCCAACGCCGCGCTGTTCGCCGCCGCGATGCTGGCCAGTGACCAGCCGGCGATCGGCCAGGCGCTCGACGCTTTCCGTGCGCGCCAGACCGAAGACGTGATGGCCCACGACGACCCGCGCCAATGAGCCTGACCGTCGGCATCCTGGGCGGCGGCCAGCTCGCCCGCATGATGGTTCTGGCCGGTGCGCCGCTGGGATTGCGCTTCGAACTGTACGACCCGGCAGCTGACGCCTGCAGCGGCCCGCTGGCGCCGCTCACCGTCGGTGCCTTCGATGACCGCCAGGCGCTGGCGGATTTCGCCGCCAAGGTCGACGTGGTCACCTTCGATTTCGAGAACGTGCCGGCCGACAGCGCGCAGTTCCTGGCCGACCGCGTGCCGGTCTATCCGCCGCCGGCTGCGCTGGCGGTGGCCCAGGACCGGTTGAGCGAGAAGACCCTGTTCCAGCAGCTGGGCATTCCGCTGCCGGCCTTTGCCGACATCTGCAGCCGTGACGAGTTGGCCGCGAAGGCCGCCGAGTTCGGCCTGCCGTGCATCCTCAAGACCCGCCGCCTCGGCTACGACGGCAAGGGCCAGTTCCGCCTGCGCAGCGAAGCCGACATCGACGCTGCATGGGACGCGCTGGGCGCACAGGTCGAGCGCACCGGGCTGATCCTGGAAGGCTTCGTTGCTTTCCAGCGCGAGGTCAGTGTGGTCGCTGTGCGTGGCCGCGATGGCAGCTTCGAGGCCTGGCCGGTCACTGGCAACTGGCATGTCGACGGCGTGCTGTCGGCCAGCGTGGCCCCGGCCGTGCTGTCCGACGCCGAGCAGCAGGCGGCGATCGGCTATGCCCGCCGCGTCGCCGAGCACCTGCAGTACGTCGGTGTGTTCGCGCTGGAGCTGTTCTGCCGCGATGGTGAGCTGTTGGCCAACGAGATGGCGCCGCGGGTGCACAACTCCGGCCACTGGACCATCGAAGGCAGCGAAACCTCGCAGTTCGAGAACCACCTGCGTGCCGTGCTGGGCCTGCCGCTGGGCAGCACCCGCATGCTCGGCCATGCCTGCATGCTGAACTGGCTGGGCGCGATGCCCGACCCGGCACCGGTGCTGGGCCAAGCCAGCGGTCACTGGCACGACTATGGCAAGGAGTCGCGCGAAGGCCGCAAGGTCGGCCACGCCACGCTGCGCGACGATGATGCCGCTGCACTGGCCGATGCGCTGGACCAGGTTGGCCTGGAGCTGGACCGCCAGGCCCAGGTGGCGCCGGCGGTACACGCGCTGCGCAATCGCTGGGCCCGGTAGTGCCGGCCGCTGGCCGGCAGTGCAACGCTATGACGCGCCGGTGCAGGCATCGGCGCAACATTCCCGGTGGTAGCGTGGAGCTCCTTTTACAGGAGTCACGACCATGCTCGACTGGAATGCCTACCGCAAGGAACTGAAGGGCCGCATCGGCGAGATCGGCAAGCTCTCGCCGGATACGGTGAAGGGCTACGCCACGCTGGCCAACGCCGGCGCCCAGACCAACCACCTGGATGCCAAGACCCGCGAACTGATCGCGTTGGCGGTGGCGGTGACCACCCGTTGCGACGGCTGCATCACCGTACATGTGGACGCGGCGCTGAAGCACGGCGCCAGCCGCGAGGAAATCGCCGAGGCGCTGGGCGTGGCGGTGTCGCTCAATGCCGGTGCGGCACTGGTGTATTCGGCGCGGGTGATGGACGCGGTGGCCGCGCACGGGAACGCGTGAAGCTCTGTCCTGTTTCCCGGTAGTACCGGCCGCTGGCCGGCAGATTCGCCATCTCTGTACACCGATGGGGATGCCGGCCAGCGGCCGGCACTACCCCGGGGGGAGCCGCTGCCTCAGCGCAGCTGGCTCTCGGCGAATTCCCAGTTGACTATCTGCCAGAACGCGTCCAGATAGCGCGCGCGATCATTCTGGTAGTCGGTGTAGTAAGCGTGCTCCCAGACGTCGCAGCACAGCAGCGGGGTGCTTTCACCGGTCAATGGCGTGCCTGCATTGCGGGTGGCCTGCAGGCCCAGCTGCCCGCCCGGATGCTGCACCAGCCAGACCCAGCCGGAGCCGAACAGGCCCAGCGCGGTGCGGTTGAATTCCTCGCGCAGGCGCTGCACGTCGCCGAACTGGCGCTTGACCAGTTCGCCCAGCCGCCCCTGCGGCTCACCGCCGCCGCGCGGGCGCAGGCACTGCCAGTAGAAGCCATGGTTCCAGGCCTGGGCGGCGGCATCGAACAGCGTGCCCTGGGCGTGGCGGACGATCTCCTCCAGCGACGCTTCCTCCCACTCGGTGCCGAGGATGCCGGCGTTGACGGCATCCACATAGGCGCGATGGTGGCGGCCGTGATGCAGTTCCACGGTCTGTGCGGACAGGTGCGGCTGCAGGGAGCCGGGAAGGTAGGGCAGGGCAGGCAATTCGACAGGCATGGACAGGTTCGTGGCCAGGGGGCGGCGGCAGCCGGTTCCATCCGCTTACAATGGCGGCTACCGTGGGCAGTCTAGCCGACCATCACGGTCGGTTTGTCCGGCGAAGCAAGGAGTGTGGTTGTGGCGGTAATGCAGCAAATCCAGGCCGAGGTCGATCGTTACCCGCTCGTGCTGTTCATGAAGGGCACCCCGCAATACCCGATGTGCGGCTTCTCCAGTCGCGCCGTACAGGCGTTGATGGCGGCCGGCGCGGTCACCCTGCGCACCGTCAACGTGCTGGAAGAGCCCGAGATCCGCGCCAACCTGCCGCGCTTTTCCAACCTGCCGACCTTCCCGCAGCTGTTCATCAACGGTGAGTTGATTGGCGGCTGTGACATCGTGCTGGAGCTGTTCGAAGCCGGCGAGCTCAAGCGCATCGTCGAAGAGGCGACCCAGGGATGAGTGCCTGGCCATCGACGTCACCGACCGACGGGGCGCTCGATGGCCGCCCGTTGCAGGATCGCGTGGTGCTGGTCGCCGGCGCCGGTGGTGGGCTGGGCAGTGCTGCGGCAGTGGCTGCTGCAGCCGCTGGGGCCACCGTGGTCCTGCTGGGCCGCAAGCCGCGGCGCCTGGACCGGGTCTACGCCCAGGTCCAGGCGGTCGGCCCGGAGCCCCTGCTGTATCCGCTGGACCTGGAAGGCGCGGGACCCGACGACTATGCCGAACTGGCCCAGGCCCTGCAGCGCGAGCTCGGGCGGCTGGACGGCCTGCTGGTCTGTGCCGCTCACTTCCCGGGCCTGACCCCGTTCGAACTGGCCGACCCGGCCAGTTTCGCCCGCGCGGTGCACGTCACCCTGACTGCGCCGGCCTGGTTGGCCCAGGCCTGCCTGCCGCTGCTGCGGCAGCGTGAAGATGCGGCGCTGGTGTTTGCGGTCGATGCCCCTGAACGGGTCGGCCAGGCCTACTGGGGCGGTTACGGTGTGGCCCAGCATGGCCTGCGTGGCCTGATCGCCAGCCTGCACGACGAACTCGGCCGCAGCCCGGTACGGGTCAGTGGCCTGTACCCCGGTCCGCTGCGCACGGCCCTGCGGGCCCGGGCCTATTCCGTAGACCAGGACCCGGCCGCCCAAGGCCCGGAGGCCGCCGCCGCTGCGGCCGTGACCCTTTTGTCCGGTGCTGGCGCCGCCTGGCGCGGCCAGATTCTCGATGCTAGCGAGGCATCCCCCGCCGAGTGAGTGCCGGGGAAAGACGGAGTGAAGAACCCGTCACGATTGCGTTGCGATCCGGTGCCGTTTGTCGCACAACCGTCACATTGATGGCGTAGCGTGTTAATCTAGTGTTAACCGTTGTGGCTTCCTTCAGCCAAGCGGTAGGGAACCCCAGATAAATGTCCGACCAGCCACCCGCAGGGCTGTTTGGATGCGCTTTTTTTCCGCCATCGCCAACTCGCATCGAGGCTACCGAAAAATGACCCACCCACTCCGGATGTCCAAGCTCACCCTTGGTCTCGTGGCTGCGCTCGCCGCCGCTCCCGCCTTCGCCCAGAGCACCTCTGCCGGTGTCGGCGGCCAGGTGATGTCCTCTGCAGGCCAGCCTGTCGCTGGCGCTGAAGTCACCATCACCCACACCGAGTCGGGCACCGTTTCGCGTGCCACCACCGACGCGTCGGGTCGTTACAACGCGCGCGGCCTGCGCGTGGGTGGCCCGTACACCATCACCATCACCAAGTCCGGTGAAGGCACCAAGACCGAAGAGGGTGTCTTCCTGAACCTGAACCAGGTCAACACGGTCAACGCCAGCCTCGGCGGCGACCTGGCCGCCACCAACCTGGACGCCGTGAACGTTGTCGCCACCGCTGGCGGCCTGGACCTGTTCAGCGCCACCAAGATGGGCAGCGGCACCAACGTGACCCGCGAAACGATGGACGCGCTGCCGTCGGCCAACCGCAACATCCAGGACTACATCCGCCTGGATCCGCGCATCTCGCAGGTCAGCAAGGCTGACGGCGCGATCTCGGCCGGTGGCCAGAACACGCGTTACAACGCCATCCGCATCGACGGCATCAGCGCCTCCGATCCGTTCGGCCTGGGCTCCAACAACCTGCCGACCGAGCGTCAGCCGGTGTCGATGGACGCCATCCAGGAAATCAACATCGACCTGGCCAACTACGACACCACCATCGCCGGTGGCACCGGTGCGGTGATCAACGCCGTGACCAAGTCGGGTACCAATGAATTCCACGGCACCGTGTACGGTTCGTACCGCGACAAGGACATGGTCCGTTCGCGCCTGGAAGGTGACAAGCAGGACTTCAACGGCTTCAAGGACGAGAAGACCTACGGCATGACCTTCGGCGGCCCGATCGTCAAGGACAAGCTGTTCTTCTTCACCAACTACGAAAAGTATGAGCGTAGCGGCGGCGGTGTCAGCCTTGGCGAAAGCCCGTACAACAAGGCTGGCGGCATCAGCGACGCTGATATCGCCCGCGTCCAGAAGCGTATGTCCGATCTTGGCTATCAGGTCGGCGGCGTAGGTGCGCTGAACAACAAGACCGAGATCGAAGAGTACGCGGTCAAGCTGGACTGGAACATCAATGAGAACCACCGTGCGGCCCTGCGCTACAACAAGATGAAGCAGGACGTGGTGCGTTTCCCGAAGGTCAGCAACAGCGAAATTTCGCTGAGCGACTTCTGGTACACCCAGCCGACCGAGTATGAAACCTGGATGGGTGAACTGTTCAGTGACTGGTCCGAGAACTTCTCGACCGAGTTCAAGGTCTCGCACAAGGACTACTCGTCCAACCGTGTTGCTGCTTCGCACCTGCCGCAGATCCGCGTCCGCTTCGACAACAACAATTCGCTGTACCTGGGTACCGAGCAGAACACCCACACCAATCTGGTCGAGTCGAAGGAACTGAGCGCCTTCGGTGCCGGTACCTGGTACGTCGGTGACCACACCGTCAAGTTCGGCTTCGACTACACCGACAACGACCTGATGAACTTCTACGGCCGTAATCTGTACGGTGCGTACGAATTCGCCAACCTGGCTGCGTTTGAAGCCGGCACCCCGTCCGCGTACCAGGTGCGCGTGCCGCGTGCTGGTGGCAGCCTGGATGACATTCCGGCGAAGTTCCACCTGAAGAACACGGGTCTGTTCATCCAGGATACCTGGGCGATCAACTACAACCTGAGCCTGATGTTCGGTGTCCGCGTTGACATGCCGGACTTCAGCACCCAGCGCCTGTACAACCCGCGCATCGAACAGCTGTACGGCTTCAACAACACCAAGCTGGTCGACAAGAAGCTGTTCCAGCCGCGCGTCGGCTTCAACTACACCTTCGACAGCGATCGCCCGACCCAGCTGCGCGGTGGCGTGGGCCTGTTTGGCGGTGCTGCCCCGAATGTGTGGCTGGCAGGTGCCTACCAGAACACTGGCCTGAACTACTCCGAGTACAACCTGACCCGTAATCCGGGTGGTTTCAGCTTCGATGCGGACAATCCGTTCATTCCGAATCCGTCGCTCGCGTCGGCCCGTCAGAACGTCGACCTGATCGCCCCGGGCACCCGCCTGCCGTCGGTGTGGAAGGCCAACCTGGCCTTTGATCATGAGCTGCCGTGGTACGGCATCGTGGCCTCGGCCGAGCTGCTGGTGACCAAGGTCAAGGATGGTCTGTACTTCGATCGTCTGGACGTCATGACCCCGAACGCCAACCGCTCGGTTGGTCAGGACGGCCGTGCGCTGTACTGGAACGACTACGGCATGAACGGTGCCAATGCTGGCTCGAACGGCATGCAGGCTGGCCAGAAGAATGGCCGTGCCTGCTCGGCCACCGATCAGACCTGCCCGAGCGATCGTGTCAACCGTCCGGGTGATATCGGCGACGTGATCCTGCTGCGCAACACCGACAAGGGTCGTGGTTCCCAGGCTACGTTCTCGCTGGCCAAGCCGCTGACCGAGAACTGGGGCTGGTCGCTGGGTTACACCTATACCCAGGCGAAGGAAGTGAGCCCGCTGTCCAGCTCGCAGAACACCTCGAACTGGAACAACACGCTGAGCCTGAACGCCAACGACAACGTTGCGTACAACTCGCGCTACGCGATCAAGGACCGTATCACCGGCACCCTGGAGTGGAAGCACAACTTCTTCGGTGACAACGCCACCCGCGTCGGCCTGTTCTATGAAGGCCGTTCGGGTCGTCCGTACAGCTACGTGTTCTATAACGACGTGAACGGCGACGGCGCAGGCACCAACGATCTGTTCTACGTGCCGAAGGGCCCGGGCGACGTGATCTTCACCGGCGGTGCCGACATGGAGAAGAAGTTCTTCGAGTGGCTGGCGCAGAACCCGGAGCTCGATGCCTACCGTGGCAGCGTGGTCCCGGCCAACGCGCACCGCGCCAAGTGGGTCAACAGCTTCGATGTCCGCATCAGCCAGGAGTTCCCGGGCTTCGCGAAGACCCACAAGGGCGAGATCGCGCTGGACATCATGAATGTCGGCAATCTGCTCAACAAGAAGTGGGGTCTGATCGACGATTACGGCTTCTACGCCACCCGTCGTGTTGCCAACTACTCGGGTATCGACCCGGCTACCGGCAAGTACCTGTACAACTTCACTGGCCGTACCGACAACTCGTCGATCCAGGAAAACAACAACGACAAGGGCAACACCGCCGTGTCGCGCTGGTCGATGCAGCTGACCGTGAAGTACAAGTTCTGATCCGTCAGAGCCTGAAGCAGTAAGTGAAAACGGCCGGGGAAACCCGGCCGTTTTCCGTTCAGGCGAAAGTTCTTGCAGGTCACCAGGCATCGGCGTAGCATCCAGAAATGTGCGCGGTGCCAACGCCGCCGATGCGGTCCCGGAAAGGCGAACGCGGGAAGCACACATCCAACGGTCGGGCTTCCCGGCCGTTTTGCTTTTTAAGGGGGCGGCAGTACAGTCGGAAACCTTGAAGGAAGCGAAAAATTGGACATGACCACGAACGAAAAATCAGCCCGTGCACTGCCGGTGCAGGACGCGCGGATCTACCCGCGCGGTGGGCTGGATGTGCTGTCGCGGGCCGAAGTGGCCCGCCTGCGCGATGCCTCTGCCGGCGGCATGCACGAGCTGCTGCGCCGCTGCGCGCTGGCCGTGCTGACCAGCGGCAGTGCCTCTGACGATCCGCGCGCGGCACGCGATCTGTATCCCGATTTTGACATCCAGGTGGCGCAGCAGGATCGCGGCGTGCGCATCGACCTGGTCAACGCACCGGCGATGGCCTTCGTCGATGGCGAGATCATCCGCGGCGTCGCCGAACTGCTGTTCGCCGTGGTGCGTGACCTGGCTTACATGGCCATCGAGATGGGCCCGGCCTACGCGGCCGAGCTGGAATCGTCCGAGGGCATCACCAACGCGGTGTTCGGCCTGCTGCGCAACGCGCGCATCCTCAACCCGGGCGACCCGAATCTGGTCGTGTGCTGGGGTGGCCACTCGATCTCGCGCGATGAATACCTGTACACCAAGCAGGTGGGCTACGAGCTGGGCCTGCGCGGCCTGGACATCTGCACCGGCTGCGGTCCGGGCGCGATGAAGGGCCCGATGAAGGGCGCCACCATTGCCCATGCCAAGCAGCGCCGCACCGTGACGCGTTACATCGGCCTGACCGAGCCGGGCATCATCGCGGCCGAGTCGCCGAACCCGATCGTCAACCACCTGGTGATCATGCCGGACATCGAGAAGCGCCTTGAGGCCTTCGTCCGCATCGGCCACGGCATCATCGTGTTCGCCGGTGGTGTCGGTACCGCCGAGGAGATCCTGTACCTGCTCGGCATCCTGCTGCGCGAGGAAAACAAGGACCTGCCGTTCCCGCTGATCCTGACCGGCCCGACGGTGGCAGCGCCGTACTTCGAGCAGATCGACCGCTTCATCCGCCTGACCCTGGGCGACGCGGCCGCCGAGCGCTACGAGATCGTCATCGGCGACCCGGTGGCAGTGGCAAAGAAGATGGCCAACGGCATCAAGCGTGTGCGTGAGCACCGCCTGGCGCAGAAGGACTCGTTCTTCTTCAACTGGTCGATCGAGATTCCGTGGGAGTACCAGCAGCCGTTCGTGCCGACCCACGAGGCAATGGCCGCGCTGGATCTGCACCACGGGCGTGCCCCGCACGCGCTGGCAGCCGACCTGCGCCGGGCGTTCTCGGGCATCGTCGCCGGCAACGTGAAGGAAGACGGCATGCGCCGCATCGAGCAGTTCGGCCCGTTCCAGATCCATGGCGACCCGGACATGATGCAGGCCCTGGACGGGCTGCTGCGTGCCTTCGTCGAGCAGCGCCGGATGAAGATCTCCGGCGAATACCAGCCCTGCTACCAGGTGCTGGCCTGAGCCCGCGCCGGCGCGATGGGGATCGCGCCGGGACAGGTAGGGGAGGGCGGGTCGTCAAGGCGTTGACGCCCGTCGCCCCGGATTGACCGTTCATCCTGCCGCCGCTTGCCGGTGGCAGGGCGATGGCCCATCGTGGCCATCAACACGCTGGGGAGCGTCCAATGTCTTTGCGCCGGCAAAACGGCTTCACGCTGGTCGAGTTGATGATCACGATCATGGTCCTGGCCGTGCTCGCGACGATCGCTTTTCCCAGTTTCCAGAGCACCCTGCGATCCAATCGCATCGCTACCGCGAGCAACGAGCTGATCGCTTCACTGGCCTTGGCCCGTAGCGAGGCGGTCAAGAACCGTCGCGGTGCGGGTGTCTGTGCGTCGTCTGCGGGCAGTACATGCGATGGCAAAAGCTGGGCCGACGGCTGGTTGGTCTGGGCGGACACCAATGGAGATGGTGCGCTGAGCGCTGGGGAGACCGTGCTCCGCTACAGTGCCGGCCGACCTGGGCTGACTACGATTGGGACGCCGGATCTGTCCGTGGGTTTTGACCCGCGTGGTCGCAACCGCGCCAACGCGTCGCTGGACCTGACCCTGCGCCCGGACGCCTGCGGCAAGCAACCGCTGCAACGAACGTTGCGCATTTCGCCGACCGGACAGGTCCGGCTGTTGAAGGAGGATTGCAAGTGAGGCCGTCCCGATCCCGTTCCCCGCGCGGCGTGCAAGGGGGCTTCAGTCTGATCGAAGTGCTGATCGCCATTCTCGTGCTTGGCGTAGGCCTGCTCGGTTTCGCGCTGATGCAGACCATGAACGTACGCTTCGTCCAGAGTGCCAACTACCGCACCCAGGCGACCAATCTGACCTACGAGATGCTGGATCAGTTGCGAGTGAATCGGAAGAGGGCGCCGGTCTATGTCGGCGACTACACCGCGACCACGTCCAGCAAGAACTGCGTACCTCCCACGGGCAAGGACATCAGCAAGGATGCCTTCACCCTGGATTGGAGGTGCCGCCTGGGCAAGGCGCTGGGCGACGGAGCCACGGGAAAAGTAACCCGGAACGGTGACCAGTACTCGGTCAGCGTGAGCTGGGGAGATGAGCGCTGGAATACCGATGCCGGTGACACCACGTTCACTGCCAGGAGCGGCTTGTGATGCGCACCACATGCTCTTCATCCCGACGCATGTCGGGTCTTTCGATGGTTGAGCTGATGATCGCACTGGCCATTGGTGTGATCGTCATGCTCGGCGTGGTGCAGGTGTTTGCAGCATCGAGGGCGGCCTACCAGCTGTCCGATGGCCTGGCGCGGGTGCAGGAAAACAGTCGCTTTGCGATGGATGCCCTGCAGCGCGAACTTCGCATGGCTGGGCATTTCGGCTGTGTCAATGACCAGGGACGAAATGCACCGGACAATGCCTCGCTGTTCAGTACCTTCGCAACGGCTCCGCATCCGGCGCTGGACTTCCAGACGTCGATCCAGGGCTTTGAAGCTACCGCGACGGCGCCGGGCGCGGCGGTTACCCTGTCAGCCACGCCGGCAACTGGCGGAACCGGCTACAAGCCGGCGCTGCCCGCCGAGTTTGCTGCGGCCATGCCCAATCGGGTCAATGGCAGTGACATCGTGGTGTTGCGTTACCTGATGCCGGATGGCGTACCGATCACCGCCATTGGCGGCGTTCCAGGCAAGCCGGTTTTCAGTTTTGACAAAACGCGCCTTGCAGTACTGCAGAGTGGTGTCTCCAACCCGGGGCTGTATGGTGCGGCCGACTGCGCCAGCGTCACAATCTTCCAGGCGCGCGCGGTGGACAAGGGCGCTGGCACCGTCACCTTTGGTGACGCGCCGAACAATGTAGGGAATTTCACCCGTCCGGTTACCACCGGTCAGGCGATGCTGCACCGTGCAGAAAGCGCGCTGTACTACATCGGCTATGACGCCGCCATTGCCCGTTCTTCGTTGTATCGCGTGCGCTTCACCGCCATCCCCAATGGCGCGCTGGTGGCCAGTGCGCCGGAGGCACTGGTGGAGGGCGTAGAAAACATGCAGTTGTTGTATGGCCAGGACCGCGGGCTTACCGACGTTTATCCAACCGGTTTCATTGATCGCCAGGGCACTGCGGAAACGGTGCAGGGCTCTACCAATCCGGCCGCGAATGGTTGGCGTCGCGTCGGCGCCGTGCAGCTGGGGCTGGTGATGTCCAGCCCGGATCCATCGGCGGCGCCGCAGGCCGACCAGAACGCTGCGCTCACTTCGCTGGGCGTGACGTTCACGGCGCCGGCAGACGGTCGCATGCGCGCTGTCTACCAAACCACCATCGCCCTTCGCAACCGCCTCTTTGGCAACTGAGGCTCGCATGTACACACGCCCGCGTCTTCCTTCCTTCACAGCACGCCGGCAGCAGCGTGGCGCAGTGCTGTATGTCGCCCTGATCATGTTGATTCTGCTGGCCCTTATCGGCATCGCCGGAATGCAGGTCACCGGTATGCAGGAGCGCATGGCGGCCAACTACCTGCGTTCCAATCAGGCCTTCCAGAACGCTGAAGCCGACGTGCGTACCCAGGAGGCGGCAATCAAGACAGCCATCGAAAGCGGCAGCGTTTTCGAGGCCAACCAAGAAGAATGCAGTCCGGTATTCGACCCGGCAACCTGGGCCGATGGCAAGACCACGGCTGCGGCAATCCATACCCGGCGACTTGATAAATGCGTCATGGGTGGCGGGGGAACTGGCCTCGGGGGCCGGAAGAACGAAGAGACCGAAAACATCTACCAGATCACCGTACTGGCCAGTGACGACCCGGCCAATCCTTCTTCCAGCGCTGTCATCGACACGATCTTCATTCCATGAACATTTCGCGCCGCTTCTCCCGCATGGTCTCGACTCCCTGGCTGCGCGCGGGCGCCGCCGTTGCCGCGCTGGTTGGCGTGGGTGCGTTGGTCTACCCGCTGCTCGCCGCGATCGGTGACTACGACATCGCGCAGGAGCCGCTGTACAGCAAGAAGACCCAGCCGCCGCTGATGATGATGGTGATGTCGCGCGACGAGCAGCTGTTCAACAAGGCCTACAGCGATTACAGCGACCTGGATGAGGATGGCACCCTCGACACCACTTACCAGGACAAGTTCGATTACTCCGGCTACTTCGATTCGAACCTCTGCTACACCTATGCCAGCGGCCAGTTCAAGGCCAGTGCACAGGCCAGCGGCACCTGGAAGCACAGCTGCGGTGGGACCTGGTCCGGCAATTTCCTGAACTGGGCAACGATGAGCCGCCTGGACGTGATGCGCTACGTGCTCTACGGCGGTCATCGCATCACCGACAGCGCCGCCAGCACTGTGCTGGAGCGCGCGCAGATCCCCAACGATCTGCACGCGTGGGTAAAGGTATACAGCGGCAGTGATATCAACAGTTTCACCCCCTACAAGACCACCATGTCCTTCTGCAACGCCACCATCGAATCCGGTGGTGCACCGCTGATGCGCGCTGCGTCTGGCAACTGGGGCGAGTGGGCGGCCACGGCCAGCCGCCAGTGCATCACCGGCCGAAGCGACGAAGGCAAGGCCGATTCACCTGGCTCTGCCACCAACTTCAATGTCCGGGTTGAGGTCTGCGCCAATGGCAGCGGAGCTTTCCCGGAGGCGTTCTGCCGCAAGTACAACGATGGCACCAGGGACTACCTGAAACCGGCTGGCCTGCTGCAGTCGTATGGTGAAAGCGGCCGTCTTCGCTTTGGCCTGGTCACGGGCACCTATGTCAATCCGCGCGATGGTGGCGTGGTGCGGCGGAACATCGGAAAGATCGCAGGCAACGGCACCGGATTCTGTGCGGCCGGCGACGAAATCAACCTGTCCAATGGTCAGTTCTGTAACAGCTTGTCCGGTGGTGCGGAGGGCATCATCAATACCATCTCCAACTTCCGTATCGATCAGTGGAACTGGAGCAACAACTGGAATGACTGCAACGACTACAGCATCCTCAACCGGCAGGGCTTCGGTGACAGAGGTAATCTGACCGACCCGGGCAATGCCTCGAAGAAGTGCAGTGCCTGGGGCAACCCTCTGGCCGAGATGTATGCCGAAGCTGTGCGCTACATCAAGGGTGAAACCAAGGGCATCTACAGTGCGTCCGGAGACCTGAGCGGGCTGCCCAATGCGGTTGCCTGGAAGGATCCCTACCGCTCCCCGAACGATGGCGGCAACTCCTACTGCGCCACCTGCAACATCCTGGTGATGTCCTCAGGCCTGCCGTCGTTCGATAGCGACAACATCGGGTCGATCAATGGCCTGGCGACTGCGGCGTCGGCAACGGATGCGATCGGCAATCTTGAAGGCATTACTGGCGGCAGTTACATGGCTGGCCGTGTCGGCCTGACCGAGCGCTATGCCTCGATCAATACCCATGAGGACATCTGTCGCGCGGCCAAGGTTACTGGCCTGTCGCTGGTGCGTGGCATCTGCCCGGATGTACCTTCCACGGAAGGCAGCTACCTGATGGCGGGCTTGTCAAAAGCCGCGGCCGAGACCGACCTTCGTCCGGGCGTGCAGAACAAGCCGGATACCTACAAGCTCACTGCGACCACCTATACCGTGGCCATGGCTGAAAGCCTGCCCAAGTTCGAGATTCCGGTGGGCAACGGCAAGATCACCCTGGCCCCACTGTGCCAGGCCAACAATACCGGTTCGGCAAAGATCACCAGCAATGGCTGGCGCAGTTGCTTCCTCGGTTCTGTTGGTATCGGCACCAAACAGTCTACGGTCTCGCCGAACTTCGTCTATGGACGAACTTATCGCGCAGACGGCAAGGCTGGCAGTTTCTCGCTGGTATGGGAAGACTCGTTGTGGGGCAATGACCACGACAACGACGTGGTCTCCATGCTCAGCTACTGCGTGGGCGCTACCTGCAACGACGGCGACAACACGAATTTCCGCAACATCTGCTGGCGCTCCAGCAGTGCGGAGTGCAGCAACAATGCTGTACGCAATACCGTGGGCAGCGATGAGGTGCTGGTCCGCATTGAGAATCTTTCTGCCTATGCCGGCAACGCGATGCTCACCGGCTACACGATCGTGGGTTCGAACGCGGCCGACAACGTGCAGCGTCTGGTACTGCGGCCCGGCGACAAGAACGGTTCGGTGCTGACGACCAGTTCCGCTCCGCCGGCGGAATGGACCGGTGCCATTGTCCTGCGCTACCGCCTGGGAAGCGGCCAGGCCAATCAGTTGGAAAGCCCGTTGTGGTACGCCGCCAAGTACGGCGTGCCTGCTGGCAAGAAGTGGGACAGCAAGGTGCCTGGCGTTCCGGACAATTACTTCCTGGCGCGCAACCCGGCCAAGCTGAAATCGGCGTTGGAGTCGATCTTCGACAGTGCTGCCGCGGGCGAAGCGCCGGTGGGGGGCAGCGCCACTGGAGCGCGGGTCAATGCAGGTTCCTTCACGGTCTCGGCGCATTACACGGTTCCGTCGGGATCCAATGACTGGACTGGCGATCTTATCGCCCGTCAGACCCTCTCCAATGGTGGAGTCGGTCCCGAGCTTTGGCGGGCGTCGACCAGGATGAGCGCCTCGGGCCGCAGTATTGTGATGTCGACTGCGCCGACCTTCGTGGACAAGTCCAATCAGTTGATTGCTGCAGCAGCGGCCGATTTCACTGCGGACAACATTCCCGGCCGCGACCGCGCCGAGAAATTGGGCAACCTGGGGCTCAATACCATTCCCAACTGGTTCGGTTCGCATACGGTTGCCGATCTCGTCAGTTATCTGCGTGGTTCACCGGTCAGCGGGTTCCGTCCGCGCAGCGTACTGCTTGGCGACATCGTCAATTCCAGCGTCGAGATTGTTTCCACCCGGGATGACTACGGCTATGCATCCTGGAAGGAGCAGGGTGGGATAGGCTGGAAGACGACACTGGGTACCCGCTACAAGGCCTATCTGACATCGAAGACTGCGTCTGGCGGCCCCCCGTCGATGGTCTATGTCGGGGCCAACGACGGCATGCTGCACGGATTCAATGCCGGCACCGGAGCGGCTGCCGGTACCGAACAGTTCGCCTACATTCCCTCCACGTCGCTGCAGCACATGGCCGAACTGGCCAACCCTGCCTATGGCCATCGCTACTACGTTGACGGCGGACTGACGGCATCCGACGTCCACTACGGCGAGGCGTGGCATACGGTACTGGTAGGGACCACCGGCGGCGGCGGTGCCACGCGCGGCCCGTCCGCCACGGCAGTCGGCAATGGCTCGGTGTTTGCGCTGGATGTCAGCAATCCAACGGCGTTCAATCGCGGCAACGTACTGTGGGAGATTTCCGGCAAGACCGAATCGGACATGGGCTTCGCGTTCGGCAAGCCGGTGGTGGTACCTGTCGCTGGCACTGATCCGAACGGCGCGCCGCGATTCGTTGCGCTGTTCGGAAACGGCGTCAATTCGAGTACGGGCCGTCCTGTGCTGTATGTGGTCGATATCCAGAGCGGTGAGGTACTCAAGCGGCTGTATCCGAGCGGGGGCAAGTACGCTATTGCCAATGGGCTCAACCACGTCACTGCGGTGGCACTGCACAACAGCAGCAGCCTGGCCGATACCGTGTACGGCGGTGACATGCAGGGCAATATCTGGCGCTTCGATCTGCGTGGTGGCGATCCTACGGCATGGAATGTGTCGCTCAGCGGTACACCGCTCTTCACCGCCATGCGCAGTGCGGTGGCGCAACCGATCACCGGCGCGATCCAGACGTCTGCGGGACCGGGTGGGGGTGTCAGCCTGTTCTTCGGTACCGGTCGTTATTTCACTGCCGACGACAACGCCGTTACCCGTAATTCACCTGTGCAGACGCTGTACGGAATATGGGACAACCTCAGCGATGCAATCTCCAGCCGTGACGCGCTGGTGGGGCAGGCGATCAGTGCCAATGGCGCGGGATTCCGCGACATCTCCAGCAATGCGGTGGACTATTCAACAAAGCGTGGCTGGTATGTTGATCTGATCGTTGATACCACGGTGGAGGGCGAGCGCTTCTTTGGATATCCGACGTTGCAGGGGGGCACCGTGATGTTCACCACGTACGTGCCTGGACAATCCGTCTGCGGTACAGGTGGTGGCGTCAACTGGCGCTATCGGCTGAACATGGCCACCGGCCAGCCGGCGATGGGCGGTCTCACCGACGAAGTGGGGGGCGACCCGCTGTGTGGTGCGAACTGTGGCGCCGGTGCGCTGACTCGCGGCGGAGACGTCGCGACCGGGGCTCCTGTGCTGGATACGCAAGTCAGTACATCGATGCGCAAGGGCTGCGACCCCAGCGATCCGAAGTGCTCGGTTGATGGTTCGATTGACCGGTGCATCGTGACGCTCAACACTCCGGGCGCGGATACTGCATACGGCCAGCGTGCCTGCGGTCGCCAGTCCTGGCGCCAGATCCGCTGATGACCATGAACATGAGAGCGCCGATGCACACATCCTCAACCCGCCGCTTTGCAGCCGGTTTCACCCTGATCGAGCTGATGATCACCGTAGCCGTGATCGCCGTCCTGGCGGCCGTGGCCCTGCCGTCCTATCAGCGGCATGTGCTGAAGACCAACCGGGCCCTGGCCAAGGCCGATCTGGTCGAGATCGCACAGCTGCTCGAGCGCTACCATACGGTGCAGAACAGCTATGACGGTTTCTCACTGCCGTTCAACCAGTCACCGCGACAGGGCAACAAGCGCTACACGCTGTCCCTGAACGGCAAGGCCACGGCCAGCACCTACACGCTGCAGGCGGTGCCGGAAACCGGCCAGGACAAGGATGTGTGCGGCACGCTGACGCTGGATCAGGCCGGACGCAAGACGCCGGACAAGAAGACCAATGCGGAGTGCTGGTAACGGTTGGGCATCGCACCTGCAAAAAGGGCTTGCGCTGGCCGCCAAACGCTGGCTAAAATGCGCACCCCGCCCGAATAGCTCAGCCGGTTAGAGCACTTGACTGTTAATCAGGGGGTCGTTGGTTCGAGTCCAACTTCGGGCGCCAGATTCGAAAAAGCCGCGAGAAATCGCGGCTTTTTTCGTTTCTGCGATGGCATTGCAGGTTTCAGCAGAGGGTGGGCCTGCGCGGGCGTTGGCTCCTGACCCGTCCGGGGACGCTGATGATGACGCGGCTGTGCTCCTGTCCATTCACGCACAGCACGATGGACTGGTTGGTGCCGGCATTGCGGCCGTCGGGCCGGAACCGTATGTCGGGCCGATGATCGCTGGTGCGCAGGTCGACATGACGCTGGCGCGCCCTGTGCACGCGCAGTTCCTTTGCGGCACCGGTCGCGCTGTTGGCCGGTTCGACCTGTACCCGCCAGCCCTGGCTCCATGCCTGGTCACACGTCATGCCGTCCGACGAACCGCAGACCGTCACGCGGCGGCGTTCGGTGATGGCGGCGCTGCGTGCCAACGACAGGCTGGCGGTCAGTTCGGCGCGCAGCGTTTCCGCCTGGAAGTGCCGCAACATGCGTTGCCAGGGGCCCCACGCCAACGCCAGCAGGACCGATAGCACCATGACGGCGATCAGCAGCTCGATCAGATGGAGGCCGCGGTGGAGCCGGGCAGGGCGAAGACGAAGGAACATGCCTTCAGCCTCGACGTACGCCGGGGCATTCACCATCAGGCACCGCCGCGCCCGCCTGCCCGAAAACCCCTCAGCGGGCCGTCACTCCATGCCCCGTATACTCACCACTCCCGGGAACTGGCACCACCATGAGCGACCGTTTTGAACTCGTCTCGCCGTACTCGCCGGCGGGCGACCAGCCTGATGCCATCGCAAAGCTGACCAGCAACTTCGAAGCGGGCATCGCCAAGCAGACGCTGCTGGGCGTCACCGGCTCGGGCAAGACCTACACCATCGCCAACGTCATCCAGAACGTGCAGAAGCCGACGCTGATCATGGCGCCGAACAAGACGCTGGCGGCGCAGCTGTATGGTGAGTTCAAGGCGTTCTTCCCGCACAACGCGGTGGAGTACTTCGTCAGCTACTACGATTACTACCAGCCGGAAGCCTACGTGCCGTCGTCGGACACCTTCATCGAGAAGGACAGTTCGATCAACGAGCACATCGAGCAGATGCGACTGGCGGCGACCAAGACCCTGCTGTCGCGCCCGGACGCGATCGTGGTGGCGACGGTGTCGGCAATCTACGGCCTGGGCGCGCCGGAAGACTACCTGTCGCTGCGCCTGATCCTGTCCAAGGGCGAGCGCATCGACCAGCGCGACCTGATCAATCACCTCACCCAGCTGCAGTACACGCGCAACGAGTACGAGCTGCAGCGCGGTACGTTCCGCGTGCGTGGCGAAGTGATCGACGTGTTTCCGGCCGAGTCGGACAGCGAAGCCCTGCGCCTGGAGCTGTTCGATGGCGAGGTCGAGAAGATCACCCTGTTCGACCCGCTCACCGGCGAGACGCTGCGCAACATGCAGCGCTTCACGGTCTACCCGAAGACCCACTACGCCACCACGCGCGAGCGTGTGCTGGCAGCGATCGAGACGATCAAGGTCGAGTTGAAGGAGCGCCTGGAGCAGCTGTACGCGCAGAACAAGCTGGTCGAAGCGCAGCGCCTGGCGCAGCGCACCCAGTTCGATCTGGAAATGATGGCCGAGGTCGGTTTCTGCAACGGCATCGAGAACTACTCCCGGCACCTGACCGGCAAGAACGCCGGCGAACCGCCACCGACCCTGTTCGACTACCTGCCGGCCGACGCGCTGCTGGTGATCGACGAATCGCACGTGACCATTCCGCAGATCGGTGCCATGTTCAAGGGCGACCGTTCGCGCAAGGAGACGCTGGTTGAATTCGGGTTCCGGCTGCCCTCGGCGCTGGACAACCGTCCGCTGCGCTTCGAGGAGTGGGAAGAGCGCTGCCCGCGCAGCATCTATGTGTCGGCCACACCGGGCCCCTATGAGTACCGCGAGGCCGGTGACGAGATCACCGAGCTGGTGGTGCGCCCGACCGGCCTGATCGACCCGGTGGTGGAGATCCGCCCGGTGGGGACCCAGGTTGACGACCTGATGAGCGAAGCCAACGCGCGCATCAAGGCCGGTGACCGGGTGCTGGTCACGACGCTGACCAAGCGCATGGCCGAGAACCTCACTGAATACCTGACCGAGCACGGTATCCGTGTGCGCTACCTGCACTCGGACGTGGACACGGTCGAGCGCGTGGAGATCATCCGCGACCTGCGCCTGGGCAAGTTCGACGTGCTGGTGGGCATCAACCTGCTGCGCGAGGGCCTGGACATGCCCGAGGTGTCACTGGTGGCGATCCTCGATGCCGACAAGGAGGGCTTCCTGCGCTCGACCGGCTCGCTGATCCAGACCATCGGCCGTGCCGCGCGCAACGTGCGCGGCAAGGCGATCCTGTATGCGGACAAGATCACCCGTTCGATGCAGGCCGCGATCGATGAGACCGACCGCCGTCGCGCCAAGCAGGTCGAGTACAACGAGGAGCACGGCATCGTGCCGCGCTCGGTGGCACGTCCGATCACCGACGTGCTGGAGGGGGCGCGCTCCGATGCGGCCGAGAAGGAAGCAAAGAAGGGCAAGGGCAAGGGCAGGCCCGGCGTTGCCGAGGAGGGGAGTGACTATCGATCGCTCAGCCCGGCCCAGCTGGCGTCCCGCCTCAAGGCGCTGGAACAACAGATGTACCAGCACGCCAAGGACCTGGAATTCGAGGATGCCGCCCGCGTGCGTGACCAGATCCGGCAGCTGAAGGAAGCGAGTCTGGGCTGAACGCGGCGGTGCAGCATCTTCTTCACAAAAGTGTTGCGCTTCACGGCCGGCATCCGTAATATACGCGGCCTGCACCGACGCAATCGCGGACGTTCAGAAGCAAAAACGGGCGGTTAGCTCAGCGGTAGAGCACTACCTTGACATGGTAGGGGTCACAGGTTCGAACCCTGTACCGCCCACCACGAAGTCTCCGGAAGGAGGCTGTCGTGAACTGCAAAGCCCGGCCCTGGCGCCGGGTTTTTACGTAGCAAGGCCAGCTTTCGGGCGGCAAGAACAAGATGGGCGGTTAGCTCAGCGGTAGAGCACTACCTTGACATGGTAGGGGTCACAGGTTCGAACCCTGTACCGCCCACCACCTGGCTCCCGGCATTGCCGGTGCAGCGGTGGTTCACGATGGAAGCCGGCCCTGGGCCGGCTTTTTTCGTTTCAGACATCGACCACGGTGCCACATGGTCAGCGTTGCACGACCAGGTCTTCGACGCTGATCATCCGCTGCAGCTTCCAGTGACCGTCCACGCGCTCCCAGAGCTGAGCGACGCGAACCGTCGCACCACGCGTGGGCTGGGCAACGCCGGGTTCGTGTTGCAGGGGCTGGTTGGCCAGCCTCAGGACCCGGTCCTGGCGCAGCCGGTAAAGCAGCAGGGAGGGCGAACCGCAATCCTGCCGTACTACTTCCGGCTGCTGGGTTTCGGCGAGCAGGATCTGGCTGCGAAGGGCCTCTTCAGTGGGCCCGTTGCCCGCGCCGAACAGGCTGGAGAGCAGCAGCATCAGGGCAAGCATCGGCATGGCACGGTGCTCCAGCGGGAAAGTGCACGCAGGCTGGCATGACATGTGGGGTGCTGCAGCCGGCCTGCGACGAAGGCCGGAATTGAACCGCCAAAGACGGCCGGGGGGCGATGAATCCGGGCCGTGCAGGCGTAGACTCCGGTCTACCGCGCAATCGCGCCGTCACTGCAAGGAGCTGCCGCATGAGTGATCACGTTCCGGTTTCCCGGCCCAATCCCATCCTCGAGCTGCTGTTCGGCGGCAACATGCTGGAGGGTACCTTCAAGGCGGTGATCTGGGTGGCCCTGCTGGCGGCAGTGCTGGCGTGGACCACGTTCCGCTGAGTCTTCCCGCTGCCCTGCAGCACCGGCAGCGTTGCTGGCCTGCGCTCAGGCGCTGAAGGCCTGGCGCAGGCTGCGCAGGGTGGCCTGGCGATGTTCCTTTGCGGTCGCTTCGCCCATCTCAAGTTCCTGCAGGCGCAATCCCACCAGCGTCATCGACAACGCATAGCCGCGTGCCGCATCGGCAGCACGCGAAAGGCCCAGTGCGCGGCGCGTCAGCGCGTTCACGTGTTCCAGGTCGGGCAGCAGCCCCAGGTAGGCGCGCTCGGCGCTGTCCAGGTCCGGGGCACGCAGGATCGCGTGTGCTTCAGCAGCAGGGGAGACGGAGGCCATGGGGGGTCCTTGTCTGTTGCGGGCGCTCGATCAGAACGAGCGCATCAGGGAAACGAAGGCCGACGTCTGCGTACCGCGACGGGCCATCGGGCTGTCCTTTACTGCATCGCCGAACCACTGGTTGGCGACGACGCCGGTCGCGCGCCACTTCGTGCCCAGGGGCGTGCTGACCGCGATCTGCAGGCTCGGTGATGTCGCGCTGCCCGGGTTGTAGGCGGCAAGTCCCGAGCGCAGCGCTTCTTCGTCGGTGATGCCGTAGTAGTAGTCGAGCAGGCGCGCACTGGAGTGCACCACTCCGACCTTGGGCACCCAGGTGAAGCGACCGGCCTGGATCGGATAGCTGTAGTGCAGGCGCGACTCCATGCCACCTCCGTGCCCGGTGACCTCGCGCATCACGCTGGCCTCGACGATGCCCCAGTCGGCGCTGTATTCACCATTGATGCCGGCCATGGCGGACATCTGCCGGCTGTGCAGGCGACGCAGCTGAGGATCGTTCACATCGTCGGTCTTGAAGCGCAGCGTGTAGGGCGTGACCGCCGCCGACAGGCGCAGGCCATCGCGCTTGTACAGATACATGCCCAGCGAGCCCGGGCTGGCGAAGAAGCGCTCGCCCTGCCAGGCAATGGACGGCACGACCAGCGGCTTGACATCGTAGTGGGCGTACGCCCCTGAGGTCGCGCCGGCACTGATACCAGCCTGCACCCCCGGGTTCTGGTCGGCGGCGTGGGCGATCAACGGCAGGCCGATGGCAGCGGAGAACAGCAACGGGCGCAGCAGGGGCGGGGACAACGACGGCATCGATCAGCCACTTTGCGGGGGATGGCTGTGCATGGTGCGCGCACAACATTGTCAGAACATTGCGCCTTGGCAATCGGCACGCGAAGGCGCCCAAACCCGGCGCCAGGCACTATGATCGGCACCGTTTCCGGTAGCCGAGCCCCTGATGCGCATCCTCCTGGTCGAAGACGATCCCGATCTGTCCCGTGCCCTGCAATCGGGCCTGGAGCGGCAGGGCGTGGTCGCCGACGTGGTCGGCAGCCTGGCTGAAGCCGCGGTCGCGCTGCGCGAGCCGGTGCACCAGCTGATGCTGCTCGACCGCCAGCTGCCCGATGGCGATGGCGTGGCTTTCGTCGCCACCGCGCGTGCGCTGCGCCCGAACCTGGCGGTGATCATGCTGACGGCCAAGGGCACGTTGTCGGACAAGGTCGAGGGGCTGGATGTCGGTGCCGATGACTACCTGGTGAAGCCGGTGGCGATCGAGGAGCTGATGGCGCGGATCCGCGCCGTCTCGCGGCGGCCCTCGGCGATGGTGACGCCAAGCCTGCATCTGGGGCGGCTGGAATTTGACTTCGAATCGCTGCAGGCACAGGTGGAGGGCCAGCCGCTGGCGCTGCCCCGGCGCCAGGTACTGGTGCTGCAGGCGCTGGCGATGCGCCAGGGCCGCACTGTCACCCGCAGCGCACTGGAGGCGGCGGTGTACGGTTTTGATGATGAGATCCAGTCCAATGCGCTCGATGCGCACATTTCCAAGCTGCGCAAGGCGCTGCAGCAGGCCGGGGCCGGTGTGGAGATCCACGTGATCCGCGGCGTCGGCTACCTGTTGGCGGAGGCCTGAGATGGCCCGTCCGATCCGCTCCATCACGCTTGGCCTGGCCTGGCGGTTGTTCCTGGCGCAGGCCTTCACCGTGTTGTTCGCGGTGGTCGCGCTGATCCTGACCTGGGGCGACAAGGACTCCTGGGGCATGGACATGTTCACGGCCGAGGCGGTGGCCAAAGCCGTGCACAGCGAAGGCGGCCGGTTGGAACTGGACCAGCCGCGCTGGGACAAGCTCAATGCCGGGGCCGGCGGCAACCTCTGGTTCGCGGCCGTTGATGACAGGGGTACGTGGCTGGAGCGCGGCACGATTCCTGCGGTCCACGCGCCGTTGCTGGCACGCTTGCCGACAGTGGGTGCCACCGAACTGGGTTCACTGGTGCCGCCCTATCTGGACGTGGCGCGGGTGATGATCCGCAACGAGGATGGGCGGCGCATCACGGTGATGGTGGGCGGGGCACCGAAGGGCGGGCTGCTGGATGGCGCGCTGATGGTGCTGCGCCTGATCGGCCTGTGGTTCTTCCTGCCGCTGATCGTGATCACGCTGCTGGTGATGCCGACCGTGATCCACCGCGCGATGCGCGGCGTGCGCCGGTCCGCACAGCAGGCCAAGGAGCTGGATATCGGCCAGCCGGGTGCGCGGCTGGACGCACAGCTGGTGTCGACCGAGGTTGCGCCGCTGGTGGAAGCATTCAACGATGCCATCGACAAGGTGCAGCAGGGGTATGCGGCGCGTGACAAGTTCCTTGCCGACGCCGCGCACGAGCTGCGTGTGCCGATCGCCGTGGTGCAGGCGCGCCTGTCGCAGCTGCCGCAGGGCGAGTTGAAGTCGCAACTGCTGACCGACGTGGCGCGGCTCGGCAACGTTGCCGAGCACCTGCTTGACCTGCAGCGACTTGATCGCAATGTCGGCGCACTGCAGCGGCTGGATCTGGCGTTGCTGGTGCGTGAAGCGGCCGCCGATCTGGCGCCGCTGGTGGTCGGTGCCGGTTACGGCTTCGAAGTGGATGCACCCGAGATGCCGGTGTGGATCCATGGCGACAGCCTGGCGTTGGGGCGGGTGATCGCCAACCTGGTGCACAACGCCATCGTCCACGGCGGCGGGCGCGGCACCATCTGCGTGCGCCTGGATGCACGTGGCCTGCTGGAAGTCAGCGATCAGGGCGCCGGTATTCCGGTGAGCGACCGTGAAGCGATCTTCGAACCGTTCCATCGCCTGCGCGCGGCGGGCAGTGGCAGTGGCCTGGGCCTGCATCTGGTGAAGGAAATCGTGCAGCATCACGGCGGCTCGGTCAGTGTCGGCGAGGCCGCCGGCGGCGGTGCCAGCTTCAGGGTCAACTTCCACCGCGGCACCGTCCGGCGCTGACAGCTACGCGGGGAAAACCCCGATAGGCAGCCTGTCACGCCTGGCGGCAGGCTGGTGGAATGGTTTCCGAACGTTCCGCGCCGGCCCTGTTCGGCCCCGGCTGCGCCGCCGGCCTGGTGCTGGGCGCGCTGGCCTGCGTGCAGATGCCGGTGCTGCTGCCGCTGTGGCTGAGCGTGCCGATGGTGGTTGCCGGCGGCGCGGGCTGGCTGGTGCGCTGGCGAGGCCGCACCTGGGCTGCAGTCATGCTCGGGCTGGCATGGGCAACAGTGCACGGGCAGTGGGCCCTGCACGGCCAGCTACCACCCGGCGCGCCGCCGCAGGATGTGCAGGTGCGCGGGCGGGTCGCGGATCTTCCGCAGCGAGGACCCGGCTACACGCGTTTCGTGCTGCATGTGGATGAGGCCGATACGCTGCCAGCGCTGCGTGGCAAACGGCTGCAGGTCACCTGGAACGACCCATGGCGCGGATCGTCAGCGCACGAGGCCGGCGGGCGCCATGCGGTTCGTGCGGGATCACATTGGCAGTTGTCGTTGCGCGTGCGCGCGCCACGCTCGCGGATCAATCCCGGCGGCTTCGATGGCGAACGCCATGCATTGCTGCGCGGTATTTCCGGCAATGGCACGGTGCGCGACCCGGGCGCTGCGCATGAGCGCGCGCCCGCGCAGGGCCTGCCGGCCTGGCGCGAGCGCAGCAGTGACGCCATCGCCACGCAGGTGGCACATCCTGCCGCCCGGTTCGTGCAGGCCTTGGCACTGGGCGACACCCGTGGCCTGTCCGATGCCGACTGGGAGCACCTGCGCGCGCTGGGCCTGACCCATCTGGTTGCCATCTCCGGTTTTCACGTGGGCGTGGTGGCTGGCTTCGGCGTACTGCTGTGCCGCGTGTCGTGGTGGCTGTGCCCGGTGTTGGGACGGCACTGGCCACGGCCGCAGGCGGCGGCATGGGGCGCGGCGCTGGCCGCAGCCGCCTATGCCGTGGCGGCCGGCGGCGCGCTGCCAACGGTGCGCGCGGCGCTGATGATCGGGCTGGTGGCACTGGCCCGTGCCGGACGTCGCCCGGTGGGTGCGGGGCAGGGGCTGGCCCTGGCCGCGATGGTGATGCTGCTGCCGGCGCCGCTATCGGTGTTGTCGGCCGGATTCTGGCTCAGCTTTGGCGGCGTGCTGTGGCTGCTGTGGTGCCTGCCGCGGACCGGGCCGGAGGGCGTCGGCGGCGGCCTGCGCGGCTTCCTGGCTGCCCAGGGCGTGGCCAGCCTCGGCCTGTTGCCGCTGTGCGTGGCCCTGTTCGGCGGCACCGCGCGCTTGGGGCCGCTGGTCAATCTGCCGATCATCCCGTGGTGGACGCTGCTGGTTGTGCCGTTGTCGCTGCTGGGTACCGGCCTGCACGCGCTGCATGACGGCGCGGGGCGTTGGGCCTGGCGTGCCGCCGCCTGGCTGTTCGATCTCAGTTGGCAGGCCCTGCAGCCACTGGCGTTGCACCCGCAGGCGATGTGGTGGTTGGCCGAGGCGCCGCGCTGGGCCGTACCGGCGGCATTGGCGGGGGTGTTCTGGTGGCTGCTGCCACGCGGCGCTGGCGGCGGCCTGGTGGGCCTGCTGCTGTGCCTGCCGCTGCTGTGGCCCGCCCGGCATGCACCGGCCGAGGGGGAACTGGAGCTGCTGGTGCACGACGTGGGGCAGGGCACCGCGGTGCTGGTGCGTACGGCGCGGCACGCGCTCTGGTACGACGTGGGGCCGCCGACCGGCGGCGAAGGCAACGAACGCATTCTGGTCCCGGCCCTGCGCGCGCTCGGCCAGGGGCCGCCCCGGCAGGTGATGCTCAGCCATGACCATATTGATCACACCGGCAGCCTGCCCAGCCTGCGCCGGCAGCTGCCCGGTCTGCAGCTGCTGGCGCCACCCGGCAGCACCATCGCCGGCGCCACGCCCTGCCAGCAGGGGATGCGCTGGCAGTGGGACGGGGTTCATTTCCAGGTCCTGCACCCGGCGCCGGGCAGCCGCCAGGCCGAAAATGAGGACAGCTGCGTGCTGCGCATCGCCAGTCGTCATGGCGTGGTCCTGCTGCCTGACGACATCGGCCGGCCGGCCGAGCGGGCGCTGCTGCAGGCATCTCCGGCCGCGCTGAAGGCGGATGTGGTGCTGGTGCCGCACCATGGCAGCGGCGGCAGCTCCAGCGCGCCGTGGGTTGAGGCCGTGGCGCCACAGCTGGCGGTGGTCTCGGCCGGGCACCGCAACCGTTTCGGCCATCCCCGCCAGGACGTGGTCCAGCGCTGGCAGGCGCAAGGGGCAGAGGTACTGGCCACGGCCGATTCCGGGGCGATCCGCCTATGGCTTGGCGCACAAGGGCTGCAGCTGCGTGAACAGCGCATCCACGCATCCCGCTGGTGGGATGCCGCTGGGCGGGCGCGGTCGGCTGCTATCCTATCGCCGATCGAACAAGCGGCCGTTGGGCCGGAGGGTTGAAACGTGTGGGAACTGGTCAAGGCCGGTGGCTGGCCGATGGTGCCGCTGCTGCTGTTGGGCGTACTGGCTTTGGCGATCATCCTGGAGCGTTTCTGGTCCCTGCGACGTACTGAAGTGCTGCCGCCCGGCCTCGGCCAGGAAGTGCGCAACTGGGCGGCACGCGGCAAGCTCGACCCGGCCCACCTGCAGACACTGCGCGCGAACTCGCCGCTGGGCGCGCTGTTGGCCGCGGCGCTGGAAGCGCGCAACCGCCCGCGTGACCAGATCCGAGAGCGCATCGAAGACACCGGCCGCCACCTGGTGCATCGCATGGAGCGTTTCCTCAACGCGCTGGGCACCATCGCTTCGGCCGGGCCGCTGCTGGGCCTGCTGGGCACGGTGATCGGCATGATCCAGATGTTCCTGGGCATCCTCGACCACGGCGTGGGAGATGTGAACCAGCTGGCCGGTGGTATCGGCAAGGCATTGGTGTGCACCGCCACCGGCATGATCGTCGCCATTCCGGCGCTGATGTTCCACCGCTATTTCAAGGGCCGCATTCACGGCTACGTGGTGGAAATGGAGCAGGAAGCCAGCGCGCTGCTGGATACGCTCGACGGCCGCCCCGGGGTGATGAACCCGGCCCCGGCCGCGCGTCCGGCCGGCGCCGCCACGGCGAAGGCCTGATCGATGCGTATCGGCAACGACCGATCCCAGGATGAGCCGCATATCGACCTGGTGCCACTGATCGACGTCATCCTGGTGTTGATCATCTTCTTCGTGGTCACCACCACCTTCGACGCGCGCTCGACACTCCAGGTGGAGCTGCCCACGGCCAGCCAGCAGCCCAGCAATGAGCCGCCGCGCTCGTTGAGCGTGCTGATCAACGCCGAAGGCCGCTACTTCATCAATGACCAGGAAGTGCTGCGCAGCGACGTCGAGTCGGTCAAGCAGACCATCGCGTCTGTCGCCGGCAGTGACCGCAGCCAGCCCGTGCTGCTGCGTGCCGACGCACGCACCCCCTACCAGGCCGTGGTGACTGCGCAGGACGCGCTCGGTCAGCTCGGCTTCCGCCGTATTGCCATTGCAACAGCACCCGAGGTGCGTCCATGAGTTCCAAACACGCGCCGGTGTGGCCGATCTACAAACGTCTGCTGGGATACACCCGTGCCTACTGGGGCATGATGGTTGCCGCCGTCATCGCCATGGCGGTGGAGTCGGTGGCCGGCTACCACTTCACCAAGCTGATGGAGCCGCTGGTCAACCGTGGCTTCGTCAATCCCGAACCGAAAATGGCGGTGATCCTGCCGTTGACCATCCTCGGCCTGTTCCTGATGCGCAGCGCTGCCACCTGGGTCAGCGACTACGCGCTGGCCAAGACCGGCCGCAGCGTGGTGCGCGACCTGCGTGAGCAGGTGCTGGCCAAGTACCTGCACCTGCCGTCCTCGCATTTCGATACCGAATCAACGCCGGTGATGGTCAGCCGCCTCAACTTCGATACCGAGCAGGTCACCCAGGCCAGCGCCGATGCGCTCAAGACCGTGGTTGCCGACACCCTGACCATCATCGCCATGCTGGCGGTGATGTTGCAGATGAGCGTCAAGGTGACCGTGGCCATGCTGGTGGTGGTGCCGATGATCGGTGTGATCGTGTCCTACGTCGGCAAGCGCTACCGGCGTATCAGCCGCGGCATCCAGGACGGCATGGGCACGATGGCGCAGACCGCCGAACAGTCGCTGGCGGCCCAGCAGGAAGTGAAGGTGCACGGCACCCAGCAGCACGAAATGTCGCGCTATTCGCGCCTGGCCAACCGCATGCTGGCGCTGAACATGAAGGTGGAAATCACCCGTGCCGGTGCCTCCAGCGTGGTCCAGTTCCTGGCCGCGCTGGCGCTGGCGGTGATCGTCTGGGTGTCGACCCGCGAAGCACTGGCAGGCCGCCTCAATGCCGGCCAGTTCATGGGCCTGATGATCTCGATGACCGCGATCATCCCGTCGCTGCGCCGCCTGACCAGCGTGCAGTCCTCGATCTCCCGCGGTGTGTCCGCCGCCGAACGCCTGTTCGACATCCTCGACATGCCGGTCGAGCGCGACGAAGGCCGCAACACGGTGCAGCGCGTGCGTGGCGAACTGGCCTTCGAGCACGTCATGCTGCGTTACCGCGAAGACAGTGGCATCGCCCTGGACGACATCAGCTTCGTGGCCAAGCCGGGTACGGTCACCGCCATCGTCGGTCGATCCGGCAGTGGCAAGACCAGCCTGATCCGGCTGGTGCCGCGCTTCTATGAACCCAGCGGTGGGCGCATCACCCTTGATGGGGTGGCACTGGACGATTATCCGCTGGCCGACCTGCGTCGCCAGGTGGCGATGGTCGGGCAGAAGGTCATGCTGTTCGACGACACCATCGGCGCCAATATCGCCTACGGCATGGACGCGACCGATGAACAGATCCGGGCGGCGGCCGAAGCCGCAAACGCCTGGGAGTTCATCGCGCGCATGCCGCAGCAACTGCAGACCCCGGTGGGCGAGAACGGTGCGCTGCTGTCCGGTGGCCAGCGCCAGCGCCTGGCGATCGCCCGTGCGATCCTGCGCGACGCGCCGATCCTGATCCTCGATGAAGCTACTGCAGCGCTCGACAACGAGTCCGAGCGCCTGGTGCAGGACGCGCTGCAGCGCCTGATGCCCGAGCGCACCACGCTGGTGATCGCGCATCGCCTGTCGACCATCGAGCATGCTGACCAGGTGCTGGTGATGGACCACGGTCGCATCGTCGAGCGCGGTACCCACAAGGAGCTGCTTACCATGGGTGGCCTGTACCAGCATCTGCACAGCATGCAGTTCCGCGAAAGGCAGGACTGATGGCCGGCAAGGGCACCCAGACCCCGCCGTACTGGTACGACGGCAGCCCGGTTCCGTGGGCGATGCGCCTGCTGGCGCCGCTGTATGCCGGCGTCACCGCGCTGCGCCGGCGCGCCTATCGGCGTGGCTGGCGCAAGCGTTACACGCTGCCGGTGCCGGTCATCGTGGTCGGCAACATCACCGCCGGCGGTACTGGCAAGACGCCGCTGACCATCGCGCTGGTGGAGCGCCTGCGTGCCGCCGGCTGGAAGCCGGGCGTGGCCAGCCGTGGCTACGGCCGCGAAGATGCCGACAAGCCGCTGTGGGTAAAGGCCGATACGCCGACCGCCAAGGGCGGTGACGAGCCGGTGCTGATTGCCTGGAAAACCGGCATGCCGGTGCGCGTGGATCGCGACCGTGTGGCTGCAGGCAAAGCACTGATCGAAGCCGGCTGCGACGTGATCGTCTGCGACGATGGCCTGCAGCACTACCGGCTGGCGCGCGACATCGAAATCGAAGTGGTCGATGCGCAGCGCCGCTACGGCAATGGCCGGATGATCCCGGCCGGGCCGTTGCGCGAGCCGGTCAGCCGCGCCAGCGAGTGCGACTTCCGCGTGGTGAATCTCGGCCAGGCCGATGAGGAATCTGCGGCCCAGGCCTGTGGTTTCGGCCAGTGGCCGATGGCCCTGCACATCGACAGCGCACAACCGCTGGCCGGAGGCCGCGCCCGACCGCTGTCGTATTTCAAGGGCCAGCGCGTGCACGCCGTGGCCGGTATCGCGCATCCGCAGCGCTTTTTCGACATGCTGCGCGCGCGCGGCATCGGCGTGGTGCCGCATGCCTTTGCCGACCATCAGGCCTATCAGCCGCAGGACCTGTCCTTTGGCAGCCAGCTGCCGGTGCTGATGACCGAAAAGGACGCGGTGAAATGCCGTGCGTTCGGCAATGACTGGCACTACGCGGTCCCGCTGCGCGCCGAGCTGCCTGCCGCATTCTGGGTGGCGCTGACCGACCGCCTGGACAAGCTGCGACCGAACTGAGTGGCGCGGCGGCGCTTGCATTCATGCGCCGCCGGCCGCATTCCCGTTGTAACGAGCCTGCCGAGTACCGCCCCATGACCGAATTCGTCGTCGCCATTCCGGCCCGCTATGCCGCCTCGCGGCTGCCGGGCAAGCCGCTGCGCCCGCTCGGCGGTGAGCCGCTGGTGCTGCACGTGGCGCGCCGCGCGCTGCAGGCCGGTGCCGCTGAGGTCTGGGTCGCTACCGACGATCAGCGCATTGCCGACGCACTGTCCGGCCTGGCCGAAGTGAAGGTGGCAATGACCGCCACCTCGCATGCCTCCGGTACCGACCGCCTTGCCGAGTGCGCGCGCATCGCCGGCTGGGCCGACGACACCGTGGTGGTCAATCTGCAGGGCGATGAACCGTTCGCGCCCGCGGCGGGCATCCGCGCGGTGGCCGAGGCGCTGGTCGATGGCAACGCGCCGATGTCGACCCTGGCGACCGCCGTGGAGGATGCAGAAACCCTGTTCGATCCGAACGTGGTGAAGCTGGTGCGCAATGTGCGCAACGAGGCGATGTACTTCAGTCGTGCGCCGATCGCCTGGCATCGTGATGGCTTTGCACGCAGCCGCGACACGCTGCCGGCCGGTCACAACTGGCTGCGCCACATCGGCATCTACGGCTATCGCGCCGGTTTCCTGCAGCAGTTCGCGGCGATGCCGCCGGGCCAGCTGGAGCAGGTCGAATCGCTGGAACAGCTGCGAGTGCTGGAAGCGGGCTTCCCGATCAGCGTGGCGATCTCACCCGAACCGTTCCCGCCGGGCATCGACACGCCCGAGGATCTGGAGCGCGCCGAAGCACTGCTGCAGACGCTGGCTGCCCGATGAAGCTGCTGGTCGTCTGCCTCGGCAACATCTGCCGTTCGCCGATGGCCGAAGGTGCGCTGCGCGCACGCCTGGAGGCCTCGCCGCTGGCCGGGCGGGTGCAGGTCGATTCGGCCGGCACCGGCGACTGGCATGTGGGCGAGCCGCCGGACCGGCGTGCGATTGCCTGCGCGGCCGGGCACGGCGTGGACATCGGCGGCTTGCGTGCACGCCAGCTGCAGGCCGTGGATTTCGACCGTTTCGACTGGATCCTGTGCGCCGACGAGGCCAACCTGCGTGATGCCGGCCGCCTCGCTACGCCCTCCCAGCGCGAGCGGCTGGCGCTGTACCTGCCGTGGTCCGGCGGGCAGGGCAGAGGGGCGATCCCGGACCCGTACACCGGCGGCAGTGAGCATTTCGAACAGGTCTGGACATTGGTCGACGATGCTGCAAAACGTGCCGTGGCACGACTGTTGCATGACGCCGACTCCGGCATAATCGGGCCATGAACGTCCAGCCCGTCCCGGACCTGCCCGAGTTCGCCACCTGGCTCAATGCCACCCCCTGCACCCTGACCGAACTGCGCGGTCGGCCGGTGGCGCTGTTGTTCGTCAACGCCGCCTCCGCCTGGAGTGCGCAACGCCTGGCCGAATTCGGCCAATGGCTGTCGCGCCACCCCGGCAAGCTGCAGCCGCTGGTGCTGCAGGTGCCGCGCTTCGACTTCGAACGCGACGCCGGTGCTGCACTGAAGCTGCTGCGTCGCCAGGGCCTGACGATGCCGGTACTGCTCGATGCCGACTGGGATGGTTGGCGCCGCTTCGGCATCACCGCCTGGCCGACGCTGGTGCTGCTGGATGCGCAGGGCCGCGAGCAGCAACGGCTGGTCGGGCAGGGGGCACCCGTTGAGCTGGAGCGCGCCTTGAACGCGCTGTGCGAAGGTGCGCCGTCGGCACCGCCGCGTGGCGGCAGCGAACTGCACCCGGAACCCCGCCAGGCGCTGCGCTTCCCGCTGGGCCTGGCAGTCAGTACCGAACGCCTGTACATCGCCGACAGCGGCCACCACCGCATCCTCGAATGCAGCCATGGCGGCCGTATCCTGCGCCAGTTCGGGCTGGGCACCGCCGATTTCATGGACGGCAACCTCGCCGAAGCGGCGTTCCATCGCCCGCAGGCGCTGGTGCTGGAACGCGATTCGCTGTACGTCGCCGATACCGGCAACCATGCCGTGCGCCGCATCAACCTGCTGACCGGCATCGTCGATACGTTGTGTGGCAACGGGCGTCCCGGGGCGCCGGTGGAAGGTCCGGTCGCGCAGGCGCGGCAGGTCTCGCTGGACCATCCGGTCGGCCTGGCCATCGCCGACAACCAGTTGCACATCGCCATGGCCGGCGACAACCGCATCTGGAGCTACCACCTGGGCCAGCGCAGCCTACAATGGCGGGCGGGTAGTGGTTCCATCGACGAGCGTGATGGCAGCGGCCATCTGGCGGCGTTCGCGCAGCCGAGCGCGCTGGCCGTGGTGCAGCAGGTGCTGTACGTGGCCGATGCATTGGGTTCCTCGATCCGCGCGCTGCAGTTGCGCGGCGACCTGGTGCAGACGCTGGTGGGGCAGGGGCCGTGGCGCTTCGGCAGCGAAGACGGCCCGCGTGCGGACGCCAGCCTGCAGTTCCCGCAGGCGATCGCGCTCAGCCCGGATGCACCGCTGCTGTGGATTGCCGATACCGGCAACGGTCGCCTGCGCACGCTGCGCCTGGGCGGCGGTGAACTGACCACCCAGCCGCTGCCACGCCGCCTGCACGGCCCGGCGGGACTGGCGGTGGGCGCCGGTGCGGTGTGGATCGCCGAGACCGACGCCCACGCCGTGCTGCGCTTCGATCCCGACAGCGGCGTGCTCAGCGAAGTGCCGATCAGCGAATGACCGACGTTCCCGCTCCGGTCTTCGACGGCAAGGCCTTCGCGGCCCAGCTCAGCACCGCCCCCGGCGTGTACCGCATGTACGCGGCCGACGACACCCTGCTGTACGTGGGCAAGGCCCGTGCGCTGCGCAACCGCGTTGGCAGCTATTTCAACGGCAGCCCGAAGAACGCGCGGATCATGTCGATGATCTCGCAGATCACGCGCATGGACGTGACCGTGACGCGCTCGGAAGCCGAGGCGTTGCTGCTGGAAAACCAGCTGATCAAGTCGCTGTCGCCGCGTTACAACGTCTCGCTGCGCGACGACAAGACCTATCCACATGTGCTGCTGACCCGCGAGGACTGGCCGCGCATCGCGCTGCATCGTGGCCCGCGTGCCATTCCCGGCCGCTACTTCGGGCCGTATCCCGGGGTCACCGCGGTGCGTGAAACGCTGAACCTGATGCACAAGCTGTTCAAGCTGCGCAGCTGCGAGGACAGCGTATTCCGCAACCGCTCGCGGCCCTGCCTGCAGTACCAGATCGGCCGCTGCAGCGCGCCCTGCGTGGAGCTGGTGCCGGCGCCGGACTACGCCGAATCGGTGCGTCGTGCCGCGCTGTTCCTGGAAGGCAAGAGCGACGAACTGACCCGTGAGCTGGGCGAGCAGATGCAGGCCGCCAGCGAGGCGCTGGAGTTCGAGCAGGCCGCGCGCCTGCGCGACCTGATCTCCTCGCTGCGCAGCATGCAGACGCGCCAGTACGTGGACGGCCGCGCCGCCGATCTGGACGTACTGGCGGTGGCCATGCAGGGCTCGCAGGCCTGCGTGCTGCTGCTGGCCTTCCGTGATGGCCGCAACCTAGGCACCCGCCCGTTCTTCCCGCGCACCAATGGCGAGGAGAGCCCGGAGGAAGTGCTGGCCGCGTTCGTCTCGCAGTACTACATCGAATTCGAGCCACCGCGCGAGATCCTGCTGGACCGCGAGATTCCCGACGCCGACCTGCTGGTTGCCGCGCTGTCGGCCTCGGCCGAGCGCAAAGTGCAGCTGAAGTGGAACGTGCGCGGCGAGCGCGCCGGCTACGTGGAACTGGCCAGCCGCAACGCGCAGCTGACCCTGGCCACCGAACTCAACAGCCGCAACGCGCAGCACGCGCGCAGCGATGCACTGCGTGACATGCTGGGCCTGGCCGAGCCGGTCAAGCGTGTCGAATGTTTCGATATCAGCCACACTCTGGGCGAGGCCACCGTAGCCTCGTGCGTGGTGTTCGACGCCGCCGGTCCGGTGCGCGCGCAGTACCGCCGCTTCAACATCAGCGGCATCGAACCGGGCGATGACTACGCCGCCATGCGCCAGGCCATCGACCGCCGTTTCCGCCGCGCGGTGGAAGAGCAGGGCGTGCTGCCGGACGTGCTGCTGATCGACGGTGGCGCCGGCCAGCTGGCCCAGGCCCAGGCCGCACTGGCCGACCTGGGTGTGGAAGGCGTGCTGCTGGTGGGTGTGGCCAAGGGCGTGGAGCGCCGCGCCGGCCACGAGGCGCTGGTGATGCCCGATGGCCGCGAGCTGCGCCCGGGCGCGGCCAACCCGGCGCTGCAGTTCATCCAGCAGGTGCGCGACGAGGCGCACCGCTTCGCCATCACCGGCCATCGCGGCCGCCGCCAGAAGGCGCGGATGACCAGCAAGCTGGAGGACATCCCCGGTATCGGGCCGCGCCGCCGCGCCAGCCTGCTCAAGCATTTCGGTGGCCTGGTGGGCCTGAAAGCCGCTGGCGAAGCGGAAATCGCCAAGGTGGAAGGCATCAATGACGCCCTCGCGGCACGTATCTACGCTAACCTGCACGGGTTGGCCACGCCTGATGCGGCCGAGTAGAGAGAGAAGCACGCAAGCATGAAGTTGACCCTGCCCACCTGGCTGACGTTGTTGCGGATCGTGATGATCCCGGTGCTGGTGCTGGTGTTCTACCTGCCCTACACCTGGACCAACTTCGCTTCGGCGGCGATCTTCGGCCTGGCCGCGATCACCGACTGGCTCGACGGCTGGATCGCACGCCGTTACCAGCTGGAGTCGGCCTTCGGTGCCTTCCTCGACCCGGTCGCGGACAAGCTGATGGTGGCAGTGGCGCTGTTCCTGATCGTGCAGGGCCACCCGACGCCGTGGATGGCGTTCTGGGCGGCGGTCATCGTCGGCCGTGAAATTGCGGTATCGGCGCTGCGCGAATGGATGGCCGAGCTGGGCCAGCGCGCCAAGGTGCGCGTGGCGATGATCGGCAAGGTCAAGACCACCGCGCAGATGGTCGCGCTGCTGTGCCTGCTGTATTCGGTGGCCCCGAACGTGCCGGTGGAAGACATCTGGATGGGCTGGCCGGTGTTCCATATCGGCGACTGGACCCTGGCGATTGCCGCAGTGCTGACCCTGTGGTCGGGCCTGCAGTACCTGCACGCCGCCTGGCCGAGCCTGCGCGATGACGAGCGCGCCGCGCGTGAGCGTGCGCGGCAGAAGAAGCTGGGCAACTGAGCCCATCGATTCGCCCATCCACGCATGGCGTGGATCTACTCGACGCGCTGGACGGATCTACGGTGATGCCCCATCCACGCATGGCGTGGATCTACTGGAAATGTTGCATCCACGGATGATGCGGATTCATCTGGAAATGTTGCGTCCACGGATGATGCGGATCCATCGGTGTGCGGGGATGCCGTGGTAGATCCACGCCATGCGTGGATACGCGGTGCCAGGTGCCTCGGTAGACCCTGAAAAAAGCGCTTGACGCCATCCCTGGAATAGGTAAAATTTCGCCTCCCAAGCGGGAATAGCTCAGTTGGTAGAGCGCAACCTTGCCAAGGTTGAGGTCGCGAGTTCGAGTCTCGTTTCCCGCTCCAGATTCAAGAAGAACGCTCCCGGAAGGGGGCGTTTTTCGTTATGCGCGGGGCGGTGTCCGCGCAGATCAATCATCATCCTGCGCCGCTGCGCGCGAACGCATGCCGGTGATGCGTGCTTCCTCGCGTGCCACCTGGCGGTCGGCAAACCATTCCTGCACATCCCCTGCGAAGCTCGCCGGGCGCCCCTTGCCCTGCACACCCTCGGCAATCGAGGCAAGGCTCGAACGCGCCAGTTCTTCGCGCATGGCCTTCTGTGCATTGATCATCACTGCGTGGATGCCACACACACCGCGGTTGGCCCAGCGCGGCGGGCTGCCATCGAACAGCGCACAGCGCCCGCGGATCTCCTGGCAGTCGAACAGTGCCTTCTGCCCCTCAACGGCGTCGACCACATCCAGCACGCTGATGTCTTCGGGCGCGCGCGCCAACTGGTAGCCGCCACGGATGCCGCCAGTGGACTCGACGATTCCTGCTTTCTCCAGCTTGGGAAAGATCTTTGCCATGAAGGCCGCAGGTACACCCTGCAGTTCGGCCAGATCGCGGCTGCTCGGCCGCTGCTCCAATGGCGGGACCAGCCAGAGCAGGCAGTGCAGGGCGTACTCGACACCCGTTCCGATGTGGGCCATGGGGCCGGTCCATAAAAAAATATAACGCGGACTATAGGGGCCTGAGTTACCCGCCGCAACCCTGCGGAACTTCATGCAGATCTTTGATTTCATTGGCGTTGTGGCGGGGAAAAGGAGTAGGGCAGGGAGACGCCGGCCTGAACCGCCCCGCCGTCAGGTGCTTGCACCACATAACGCGGACTCATATGATCCGCGTTATGTGGTGCGCGCGGCACATCACTTACGCCCATGCCGACTGCGCATGTGGGCGTCTGAACCCCATTCCCTGAAGGATTTCCCTCCGTGTCCCAACGCATTCTTGTCATCGGCGCCGGCTTTGCCGGCATGTGGAGCGCACTCGCCGCCGCCCGTCTTCTCGACCAGGCCGCGCGCCGTGATGTGGAGATCGTGCTGGTTGCGCCGTCACCGGAACTGCATGTGCGCCCGCGCCTCTACGAAAAGGGACCGGAGCGCATGAAGGCGCCGCTGCAGGCGATCTTTGATGCCGTGGGCGTGCGCTACCTTGCCGGCCGCGTCGAACACATCGACGCTGCCAACCAGCAGGTGCAGGTGGTGGACATGAGTGCCGATGCCGCAATGCAGACACTGCACTACGACCGCCTGGTGCTGGCCGCCGGTAGTCGTCTGAACTGCCCGCCCATTCCCGGCTTGCAGCAGCACGCCTTCAACGTCGACCAGATTGCCGATGCAGCCCGCCTGCAGGCACATGTGGAAGGCCTCGCCGCTCGCCCGCAGAGCGCGGCGCGTAATACGGTGGTGATCGCGGGCGCGGGCTTCACCGGTATCGAAACCGCGGCAGAAATGCCGACGCGCCTGCGCGAAGTTCTCGGTGCCGATGCTGCAGTAGACGTCATCATGGTCGAGCGCGCCGATGCGGTGGGCCCGGATCTGGGCGAAGGCCCGCGCCCTGTCATCACGCAGGCGCTCAAGGAATTGGGTGTGTCCTGGCGGCTGGGCTCGGGCGTCGCTCGCGTGGATGCAGAGGGCGTGACGCTGGAAAACGGAGAACGCATCGACGCCGCCACCGTTGTCTGGACGGCCGGTGCACGTGCCAGTGTGTTGACTGCTCAGATTCCCGGTCAACATGACGCGGTGGGTCGCCTGCATGTGGATCGCACTCTCAAGGCAAAGGGTGTCGACGCGGTGTTCGCCACTGGCGACTGCGCGCATGCCGCCACCGATGACGAGGGCAACGTGGCGATGATGTCCTGCCAGCACGCAATGAATCTCGGGCGTTCCGCTGGACACAACGCCGCGGCTGACCTGATCGGGGAAGTGATGATTCCGTATGCGCAGCCCAAGTACGTGACCTGCCTGGACCTGGGGCCGTGGGGTGCTGTCTACACCGAGGGCTGGGACCGACAGGTGGTGCTGTCCGGCGCTGAAGCCAAGGCGCTCAAGACCCGGATCAACACCGAATGGATCTACCCGCCCAGTGGTGAGCGCGCGGAGATCCTGGCGTCGGCGGATCCGCTGCGGATTGTTGTGGCCTGACGGCGCAAAGAAGTCCTGCAAGCAACGTTCTCGAGCGGGGGTGTTGCGCTTCATCCCCACTTCACCGCCACCCCATCGCCTCACCACGCGGGTGTTCGAAGCTGCATCTCCGTTCCTCCAGGACGATGCAGCCATGCCCCACACTCCCTCCGCCTACGACCACGATCTGGTAATCGTCGGCGCAAGTTTCGCCGGCGCCGCCTGCGCGTTGGCCGCCGCGCAGTACGGCCTGCGCGTCTGCGTGCTTGAGCGCAAGGCCGATCCCGGCGAGCGCCTGCACACCACCGGCATCGTGGTGAAAGAGGCGATGGAGCAGACCTGGCTGGGGCGCATGCCCGAACATCTGGTGCAACGTGTCGCAAACGTACGCTTGTACTCGCCCAACCTGCGCAGCGTATTGCTGGCCGCGCCGGGCTATTACTTCCTCACCACCGATACACCGAACCTGATGCGCTGGCTGGCCAGCGAACTGCGCGCGAACGGTGTCGATCTGCACCTGCAGCAGTCCTTCACCGACGCCGATCTCAGTGGCGATGGCTGGCAGGTGGAAGGGGCAGGGCGGTGCGCCTATCTGGTCGGCGCTGATGGCGCACGCTCACGCGTTGCCCAGCGCACCGGGCTCGGCCAGGTGCGTGACAATCTCTACGGCGTCGAACGTGAGTTCGCCGGCCTGCAGGTGGCGCAGGGCGATGCGCTGCATTGCTTCGTCAGCAAGCACTACGCACCGGGCTACATCGGCTGGGTCGCGCAGAATCCGACCGGGCTGCAGGTGGGATTGGCGCTGCGTCACGATCCGCAACAGGTACGGCCGCCGGACATCGATGGCTTCCTCGACCACGTGCGCGATGTGGTCGGCATTCCGCCTTCGGCGCGTCCCTCGGCCACCCGCGCAGGGCTGGTGCCCTGCGGCCGGCCGGATGGGCCGATCACCGGCCAGCGGCTGATCCTGACCGGCGACGCGGCGGGCATCGTCTCGCCGCTCTCTGCCGGGGGCATTCACTCCTCGTGGCGGCACGGCTGGGCGGTCGGTGATGCCATCGGCCGCCACCTGCGTGGCGCCGGTCCACAGCCGGAGCGGGTGGCGCGACAGGTGGCGCCGGCATTCCATGGCAAGCGCCTGCTGCGCTGGGCGATGGATCATCTGCAGGCCGACTGGCCCCTCAACGCGCTGCTGCACACGGCGGCCACGCGCCGCATCGCCGAGCAGGTCTACTTCCACCGCCGTGGCCTGCGAACCTGAGGTATCGGTCCTGGGGTCCCGAACGCCGCCCCACAATGCAGGCGAAAATTCCTGTTGACGCCGTGCAGCAATATCGACACAATAGCGCTCCTTCGACGCAGGTCGAACGAAATCTGCGGGAATAGCTCAGTTGGTAGAGCGCAACCTTGCCAAGGTTGAGGTCGCGAGTTCGAGTCT